>JBPCLP010000016.1:0-101085 GCA_051003195.1 Candidatus Sumerlaeaceae bacterium
AGATAAACAAAAACCGCCCGTCGGTGCGAAGGACGGCACCAAAAAAAAACCCGGCCCGGCACCTTTCCGCCCCGGTCCACAATCCGCTAACGGAAATTGTTATTCGAACAGGTTACGACGGCGGCGAAGAAATGCAGGTGTATCCAGCTCATCTTCAAACGGTTCCTGTGCACCGACAGCCTTGCCGTTGCCATTGGCGCCCTCGGTTTTCTCGGGCGCCACCGCTATCTTTGCTTCGGGCTCAAATGCTCCGCGCAAAGGATTGTCGGGACGGTTGAAATCAAACACGTCCGAAGCACTGCGTGCATCCGCTGCGTTGTCGGTTTTCAGACCACCGAAGAGCGCCGATGCCGTCGGTGTCTGGTCGATGACAGCAGTGCCCGCAGAGGGAGATGCCTTAACCGGCTGCGCAGCGCCTGCAGCCGGTGCGGGAGGCGGACCTTGCTTCAATGCCGGCGGCGGAGCGGTGTTTGCCCGCGCATTCGAACCGCTCGGGAACATGCTCTCCAGTTTATCCTTCAGGCTTGCAGATCCGCCGCCGGAGCTGCGTAAATCGTCCGGGCTCCGGTGTTCAATCCGTCCCGAATCGCTGCCGCGCAGATGCTTGTCTTCGAATCCCGTGGCGATAATGGTCACGCGGATCTCGTCCTTGAGCCGTTCGTCCACTACCGCGCCGAAGATGATGTTGGCTTCGGGGCTTGCTGCCTCGTAAACCATCGTCGTCGCTTCGTTGACTTCGTACAGCGTCATGTCGGCGCCGCCCGTCACGCAGATGAGTACACCGCGTGCACCGTCGATCACAATCTTATCCAGCAGCGGGCTGCTGCACGCCTTCTTCACGGCCTCGGTCGAGCGGTTCTCGCCCTTGCCGACCCCCACGCCCATGACAGCGCCGCCGGTTTCGTTCATAATTGTGCGCACGTCCGCAAAATCCACGTTAATCAGACCCGGCACACTGATCAGGTCTGAGATGGACGAAACGCCCATGGACAGGACGTTGTTCGCAATCGTGAACGCATCCTGCAGAGTTGCCTTCGGACCCACGACTTCAAGCAGCCGATCGTTGGAGACGATGATGCACGTGTCGACGAACTCACGAAGACGCTCGAGCCCCTCGTTTGCTTTTCGCATACGTTGCGGGCCTTCGAATCGGAACGGCCTGGTCACTACCGCCACGGTCAGGATGCCAAGGTTCTTGGCTATCTCCGCGACCACCGGCGCTGCGCCCGTGCCCGTGCCGCCTCCAAGACCCGCAGTGATGAACACCATATCGGCATCGGCCAACGCCTTGGTGATCTCATCCTTTGCATCAATTGCTGCCTTTGCGCCGATGGTAGGGTCAGCCCCCGCCCCGCGGCCGTTTGTTACGTCGTTGCCGATCTGGATTTTGCTCGGCACCGAGCTGCGTGTCAGCGCCTGCGCGTCGGTGTTGATCACATAGAATTCAACGCCGCGCAAGCCTGCCTGCACCATGCTTTCCACAGCATTGGTGCCGCCGCCGCCGATGCCCACAACCTTGATCTTGGCGCATGAGCTGTAATCGCTCTCAAACTGGATGTCCTGCATTTATCAAAATTACCTTTCGGGAACTAGGCCGGACCACGCCCCCTGAGTGCTGTGCGCAACATCACGGCCAAGGCACAGTTTACGGCTGCATCCCCTTATAGAATCAAGGAATAACCGGTGGTGGTTCGAACTTTTTGCACAGCTTCCCGGCGATGCGGACATCGCTGGCTGCTGCCATGAAATTCTCGCCTTCCGGGGAACTCTGACTGCGATAGCACCGAGGAGTTCCGGGATTGTGGATTATTAGCCAGTGTGGTCTACCGTTAGTTCGTAATCTGTTTTGTGTGCCGAATCGAGCTCAAATCTGCTCTTTGGTCCGGTAAGGAACTACGGATTCGGCACACTGGTGTGCCGAATAGAAGAGGTTACGAACGAACGGTAGACCACACCAGTCTGAGAAGCCCGGGTAAATGACTCGAGCCTTGCGCTACCCAAAGCGGCAGCAAGCGGCACGCACTTCAAAAACCAGCTCCGAGCCTCAATCAAAGCTAATCAAAGCTAATCAAAGCTAATCAAACAACTGGCGTCGCTCATTGCCATTTCACGATTTAAATCAAACAGGCCGATGGGGGGTAATTTCGCCCTTTGATTTCCGTAATGTTCAGGTCATGTTGCCTTCGTCGGAGGCGTGGCTGAACTTTTTGCGTCCAGCCCCAAAGCGGCGGCAAGCCGCGCGCACTCCAAATTAGATTGTCGGCAAGGACTGCGGTTGCGTTGCCAGGGTCATCACAATGTCTCCTTTCTGCTTTCAAGTTCAAGTTGGTAATTTCGCCACTTGAATAGCGGTTCTTGGAGTGCGGATTGCGGATTTCGGAGTACAAACCGGATTCGAGACGTCTGCGGCGAGTGGGGCGTCGCTCGGGCTGCTTTCGGGGTCGGGGAATTGCGGTTGTTTTATCATCATGTGGACCTGTGTAGCACAGGCTTTTGGACAATGGTATTCCCGCACGACGTCTTAGAGACCCTTCGGGCACATTAAAATGCCGGAGTTTCGGGTACACTCGCCGGGCAGCCGCGGCCATGAAAAGAAACTGATCGGGAGCTGACCCCAAATCTTCCGCTGTTTCCCGACTTTGTGCTAACAAATTAACTGATGGCCTGTTGCCATGTTTCCAGTCCCCATGTTTCCAGGGCTATAACAGAATCTCCCGATTAACGTTTGCGTTTGTGTATGCGCATGTTCAGTTCCGGCGGCAGCGCTAATGCGAGGAGGGCGTTTTTCGTGAGTGAGAGTATTCTGGGTTCCGATACGCTGAGTAGCGGCAATCTTCCGCGCGAGAGTGCTGTCAGCTACCGCTACGTTGCGATGATCAGCATTGTCGCGGCACTTGGCGGGCTGTTGTTTGGTTATGATACGGCAGTCGTGTCGGGCGCCATAGGTTTTCTGCAAAAGCATTTTGGCCTGACTGCCGCAATGAAGGGCTGGGCGGCTTCGAGCGCGCTTATCGGGTGCATTGTGGGAGCGGCGTTCGCCGGGATGGTAAATGATTCGATCGGGCGTAAGAAAACGCTTATCCTGTGCGGGGTGCTGTTCGTTGTCTCGTCGCTGGGTACTGCTTTTCCGCAGACACTGACGCAGTTTGTATGGGCACGCTTCCTTGCGGGAATTGCAATTGGAGCGGTGTCGATGACCAGTCCGATCTATATAGCGGAGATTGCACCGACGCGCGTGCGCGGGCGACTGGTTTCGCTGTACCAACTGGCCATTGTGACGGGTATCTTCGTGGTGTTTTTTGTAAACAGCCTCATCCAGCGAATGGGCGACGACGCATGGAATACGGAAACTGGCTGGCGGCTGATGTTTGGCGTGGGTGCGCTGCCCTCGTTTCTGTTCGCATTGCTGGCGTTGATTGTGCCCGAGAGCCCGCGCTGGCTGGTACAGGCGGGACGCCGGCAGCAGGCGATGGACATTCTGACGCGTGTGGCTGGCCGCCCCGAAGCCGAGCGCCAAATGTTGGAGATTGAGACGACAATCGCGCAGGAAGAGGGCGGCATTCGCGAAATTTTTTCCGGCGGCTATCTTGTCGCACTGGTCATCGGCGTAATGCTCGCCGTTTTTCAGCAGTTCAGCGGCATCAACTCCATCATGTATTATGCGCCGGAGATTTTTAAGTCGGTGGGCTCATCCTCCGACAGTGCGTTTTTACAGACGGTTTGCGTCGGCGCGGTGAACCTGATTTTCACATTAGTTGCGGTGGCGTGGGTGGACAAGGCCGGCCGAAAGGCATTGCTGATTGCCGGAACAGGCTTGCAGGTGCTTACACTTGGGGCGGTGGGTTACCTGTTCCACACCCATGGTAGCCCATGGGCACTGCTCGCGTGCATCCTTCTCTATGTCGCGGCGTTCGCGGCGGCCATGGGGCCGATTGTATGGCTCGTGATCGCGGAGATTTTCCCCAATCGGGTGCGCGGACGGGCGATGTCGATCGCTATTCTTGCGCTGTGGGCTGCCTGCTATGTTGTCTCGCAGACTTTCCCGATCCTCCTTGAACGCATCGGCCCGGCAAAGACGTTCTGGTTTTACGCGGTGTGCAGCTTACTGAGCATGATTTTCGTCGCGGTGTTTGTACCGGAGACGAAGAACCGGAGCCTGGAGGAGATCGCGCAGAGCTGGCGGAGGCAGAAGCATTAGCCACAAAAAGGCACAAAAGGCGCAAAAAACTCGGATGGCGCAGAGTTGTAGACGCGGAAAGTAGTTCGACCAATATGAACCACAGAGTCACAGAGATACAGAGCGGGCGCAGAGGGGATAAATGGATTACCTGGCAGTAATCGAAGGCGAACCGGGAAACTATAGTGCCTGCGTTCCTGACCTCCCCGGGTGCATTACTGTTGGGGAAACTGCATCCGAGATTCGCGACAATATACGCGAAGCTATTGCAGCTTACCTTGAAGAAACGACCCGCCGAGGCCAGCGGGTTCCCGCGCCGTCGACCACGGCAATCACCGTCTCTGCTGCCGCTTGAACCGGGTGTACTACTACCTGGGCATTGACGGCGGTGGTACTGGCACACGCGCATTTCTTGCTGCTGCGGATGGTAGCATCATCGGACGCGGCGAGGCGGGACTTAGCAGCCTGCACCACGCCAGCGACGAGGAAGTTCGCGCGCATCTTAACACCGCGTTCGCGGCCGCGTTCTCACAGGCTGGTGCGAAACCAGCAGAATGCGTCTCGGTGTTTGCCGGCATGGCAGGGGTAACGGTGGCGAGTACGGCTGCGCGGTTTGAGAAATTGATTCGCGAGTGCGGGCTGGGGCACGCGACTATTGGTGTTGATCACGACATCCGGATTGCGTTGGCCGGCGGGCTGGGCGGTAAGCCGGGCATCGCGTTGATCGTTGGAACCGGATCGTCCTGCTATGGGCGCACAGGGGATGGGCGCACGTGCCAAACCGGCGGCTGGGGATCGCTGATTGCCGACGAGGGAAGCGGCTACTGGCTGGCGCTCAACGCGATAATTACTGCGGTCCGCATGGCGGACGGTCGAATGGAGGAGTCACCGCTGCGCGCTGCTGTTTTCGAGTGGCTCGGAATCTCGGATGTCTCGGAAGTGTTAAAGCGACTGTATGAGGATGGCATCACGCGGACCGAGATCGCGGCGTTTGCGCCGCAGGTGATCGGCCATGCGGAACGCGGCGATGAGGCGGCGCTGGAAATACTCGCGCGCGGGGCGGATGAACTGGCGGAGTTGGTTGCGGCGAATCACAGGCGCCTGCCGACCGGCCCTGGGCCTGACCTTGCCATTACCGGTGGGCTGGGTACTGCGCGTACGATTTATCGTGAGAAACTGGAGGCTGCGTTGCGACGTGAGTTGCCCACGATCTTAATTAGCGAACTATTTATGAGCCCGACCGCAGGCGCGGTGCTACTGGCCATGGAGCAGGGAGGCGTGCAGACTACAGCGGAGGTTCTGAGCAACTTGAGGAGTTCGTCATGATTTCAGCGGAGCTGGCTGCGTCGTTAGATCTGGACAGCGGCAGCATCGCCGGTGCGCCCGTCACCACGCGTTACCTGTCGGACCTGCGTGGGTCGTTCCTGGATGCGACGGCGTACGAGGCGGAGCGGGGAAAAGGAAACCCGGTGGTCTACACAGTATCATCATGGGAGAGGGCCAGCGGCGACGGGCAGTTGCACTATGGCCTGGGTGTGCTGATGCCTGGCAAGATTGGCGACGAGTACTACATGACCAGGGGCCACTACCATTCGTGGAGGCCCGCTGCGGAAGTTTACATCGGCTTGCGCGGCGGCGGATGCATGCTGCTGGAAGACGAAGCGACTCGCGAGACACGCATGGAGCCACTCGGCGCGAACCAGGTGGTGTACGTGCCTGGGCACACCGCGCATCGCACCATCAACACCGGCACGGAACCGCTGGTGTATGTCGGCGTCTACCCCTCTGCCGCCGGCCACGACTACGGCGCAATCGCCGAGCGCAATTTTCGGATGATAGTGGTTGAACGCGAGGGGCGTCCGGTCCTGCTGGAGCGGCCGCAAGTATGAGTTACGTTACTAAACCCATTCCGGAAAAGAAGCCAGACGTCGCGTTGGTGGAACGGCCGTGGGGTAGCTTTAAACAATACGCATTTAACCAGGACACCACGGTCAGCTTGATGACAGTGAAGCCGGGTCAGCGGCTTAGTCTGCAGTCGCACATGGGCCGTGCGGAGTTGTGGATCGTGCTGGATGATGAAGCGCAGGTTCAGGTGGGGGATAACGTGCGCACGTATAACTCGGGTGATGAGATTTGGATTCCGGCGACGGAGAAGCACCGCCTGGCCAATGCTGGTGACAAGCCGGTGCGCGTGTTGGAAGTCGCATTCGGCAACTGGCAGCAGGAAGACATCACGCGCTACGAGGACGACTACCAGCGCCCGGACCGCGGAGAGTAATGCGCCAATCCAATTACGACAAGTTTCCGGTTTGCCACATCGATGGTTTTGATGACCAGTGCTGGGCCGGGTGGGAGGAGATTGGGGCGCAGCTGCGCGCAACAGTCGATCAACGTGGTACTAAGGCTGTCATTATAGAATGCTACCCGGGAGCTCACGATGATGAACTGCTGCCAGCCCTGAGCCAGCAGTTGAAAGCGGCTCGGGTAATAAACATGCGAGACCTGCTGCTGCCGCCAGAGGAAATCGCAAAGCTGGTCGAGCGCGATGTCACCGACGATCCAGTCTTTGGCTATCTAAGCAGCCTCGAACTACTTGATTGTTTTAATACGGAAAAATTCTTTGAACAGCTTCGCGAGGTGCAAAATGGAGCAGGACTAATGCTCGTGTATGGTGCGGGTGCGTCCTTCTTTAGTTCGGCACAGCCGCAGAGCAACATTCTAGTCTACGCCGACCTCGCCCGCTGGGAACTCCAGATGCGTATGCGGCGCAACGAGATCAGCAACCTGGGAGCGGACAACGCGGACGAGAAGTGGTCGCTTCAGTATAAGCGCGCATTCTTCGTCGACTGGCGTGTCGCTGACAAACATAAGAAGCACGCGCTCAAGCGCGCCGACTTCGTCCTGGACACCAACACAGCAGGCCAGCCCAAACTCATTACACGCGAAGCTTTTCGCGGCGCACTCGACCAGGTTTCTTCTCGCCCATTCCGCGTCGTGCCGTTCTTCGATCCTGCGCCGTGGGGTGGGCAGTGGATGAAAGAAGTCTGCGACCTGGACCGCTCTGCGCCCAACTACGGCTGGTGCTTCGATTGCGTGCCCGAAGAAAACAGCCTGCTGCTTGGCTTCGGCGGGCACACGGTCGAAATCCCCAGCATCGATCTCGTGTTCTTTCGACCTCGCGAGCTACTGGGCGAAGCAGTGCACGGCCGCTTCGGAACCGAGTTCCCAATCCGCTTCGACTTCCTCGATACGATGGGCGGCGGTAAGCTGAGCTTCCAGGTGCATCCGCTCACCGAGTACATCCAGGAAAAGTTCGGAATGCACTACACGCAGGACGAGAGCTATTACATGCTCGATGCCGGCCCGGATGCGTGTGTCTATCTCGGGCTGAAAGACGACATTGACCGCAGCGAAATGACGCTGGAGCTGGTGCGCGCCGAAACAGGCGAATGCACCTTCGATGATACAAAGTACGTGAACCGGTATCCGGCGAAAAAGCACGACCACTTTCTCATTCCGGCGGGCACTGTGCATTGCTCCGGTGCCGAGGCCATGGTTCTGGAGATCAGCGCCACCCCTTACAATTTCACATTCAAAATGTGGGACTGGGGCCGAATGGGACTCGATGGAAAACCGCGACCCGTGCACCTCGCCCATGGCATCGCGAACATCGGGTGGGACCGCACCACTGCCTGGGTGCAGCGCGAACTCATCAACACGGTCAGCGAAATCGCTCAAGGCGAAGGCTGGCGCGAAGAGCGCACGGGCCTGCACGAGCGCGAGTTCATCGAGACCCGCCGCCACTGGTTCACTGGCACCGTACCGCACGACACCAACGGCGGCGTCAACGTGTTGAACCTCGTCGAAGGTGAAGAGGCCATCGTAGAAAGTCCCACGGGTGCCTTCGCACCTTTTGTCATCCACTACGCCGAAACCTTCATCGTCCCGGCGGCGGTCGGCCCCTACACCATCCGCCCCCACGGCCCCGGCAAGGCGCAGCAGTGCGCTACGCTAAAAGCCTGCGTGCGCAACTGAACTCGGGGGAAATTCGGGACGGAAATTCGGGACGGGTAACATTTCATTCCCAGTTGCGATACTGCTCGAATCCCATCCGTCGTACGCATTGCACTTAAGCTCCACACAGCGACCCGCTGCACGATCAACGAAGTCCGAAGGACGTCCCTGTGCTTTTAGCCACGTACGCAGTGCGTGGGACCCAATGTTCGCATTCCACTTGAGCTGCCTGCAGCGACCCTTGGAGCCTGGACAAACGACCTCACAAAATTGCGGGCGTTAAACTGCCGCGCGATTCACAAAGTTACAGGCTGTCATCGTGTAAAATGACAAAACCTCCACCATGAGGTTCCCGTATAAACTCCGCGTGGTAGTAGGATTTAGACGGGATTCCCAATTCCGCAAAAAGCGCTTTTCTGAGTTCCTGCGCCTGGCCGAATGTAAAGCCCGGCCCGTCTTTTTGGCCCAGCGGCAAGCGGGTTTGTGAAATCAGCGCCAACATCTGCGCCTTCACGGAGCCGGCGCATGCATAACCCGTCCCCTCAAAACTCGTAACTGAGCTTGTGTCGAAGCATCCATAATGATAGCAAATTAATTAGTTAATACGTCAACCGTACCCGAATTCGTTCGCCATTTGTCGAAAAACTAGAAGCCGCACTGGGGCGCCTGCTCAGCCACCAAAGACAGGTCGAAAACCAAAACTCGAGCAGCCCGACGCGACCCCTGACCCCTTTGACCCGCTCAATGCATAACCTGTCCGCTCAAAGCGTCCCCTCAAAGCGCAATCAATACAACAATCAATACAATATAAGGTGTGATAAGAGATTTATTTGTATCCTGATGGTCAACCCTGCGACGAAACTTTTCGTCTAAATCAGCGGTTCTATAATTTTATCTCTATATAGGAGTTCAGACGATGTCGATCTTCAGATTTGCATGTGGTATGTGCAGAATCTTATTTGTCGCCCACCGGCCTTCCAAAGCGAATAAAACTCGAAATGAGAACGCATCGTGATGGACCAGATCATTACTATTATTTTCCCGCTGCGCGGAAAATCTCTTTCTAACCGCACTTCTTCCCACCCGCAGGAACCCAGTGACAGCTACGCGCGGCTTTATCAGGCACATGGCTGGCCGGCGCGCTCACTCGCTCTTTATCTAACCCTTAGCCTGGCCGCCGGTTCCGCCTGCGCGGCGGGATGGTCCACCAGCCCGCTAATAAATAATCCCGTATGCACCGCCGCCAATAACCAGGAACGCCCCCAGATCGCGACCGACGGAGCGGGAGGCGCCATCATCATATGGCAAGACTTGCGTGGCGGAACCACCACTTACGACATCTACGCCCAGCGCTACGACGCCGCCGGAGCGCCGCAGTGGACCGCCAACGGCGTAGCCGTCTCCACCGCCGCCAATCACCAGCGCGACCCCCAGATCGCGGCCGACGGAGCGGGAGGCGCCATCATCACATGGCACGACGACCGCAGCGGAACAGGTTCCGACATCTACGCCCAGCGCGTTAACGCCGCCGGAGCGCCCCAGTGGACCGCCGACGGCGTAGCCGTATCCACCGCCGCCGATGACCAGCTCGACCCCCAGATCGCGGCCGACGCAGCGGGAGGCGCCATCATCACCTGGCGCGACTTGCGCAGCGGAAACTACGACATCTACGCCAGTCGACTGGACGGCAGTGGAATGCTTGTGTCCTTTACCTCAGCAGCAGACTGGACGCTGTGGCTGTGAGGTAATGTTGCGAAGGGGCCGTAGTCATACCGAATAACGGGGCGGTTGACGTTATCACTAATTAATTTGCTAGCGTCAGCAAATACTTCGCGACAAGATCAGTTACGGCGAAGGGTTAAGTGGCCGGGATTTGGAGTTCGAGGGGACAGGCCCTTCAAAAGCTGACCTTCTGGAGCAGCAGTTAGAAAGACTCTGGTTCCTTACATAAGTCGATGATAATATTGGATTCCTGAAGCCACGGTTTAATCCCAGCCCAAAACCGTTCCATTGCCTGGGTGGTTTCTGTTGGATCGCTGATATTACCCTGAGACACTAACCGGCATAGTTGCTTATAACCATCTGGAATACGGGGCAGCGTAGCCGATTCTGTCAGCATGGTGGAAGCACTGGAATACAGAAACCGGTGTGCCAGGCCTAACAGGAGCGCGCCAGACTTTGTAACGTCACAGGCCAGCGACGGAAGCGAAACACTGTCACAGCTGCCGTCCAGGTTGCGAAGCTTACCCATACCCTCGTACAGGTCGGCAAGAATGATCTCACGTATGGCAGCAATGAAGAGCGGCTGGGCCGCATTCAACACCGTCTCGCGAAGCTCTTCAAATAATGTCAGTTCCTCAGTCAGGGGAAGGCACCGGACAAATCGCGAGTGGCTAAGCGACCAATTCAGTGGAACGGAAGCAGCTTTACAGCGCACTACATCCAAGCCATAAATGTTTAACTCCGCCTTTCCCCAACGGGTTACCCATTCATAGCTAACACTGACCTTTGGCGAGTTGACGACAGCAAACATTTCGAAGTCGGAATAGGGTTTGTCGGTTCCTTTAGCAAAAGAGCCATAGGCCGCTGCGGCCAGGAGGTTTTCTCCAAGCTCAGCGCGCAGCCGTCTCAGGAGGTGATTCGCAAGTTGTTGTCGATCAGTCTGACTGCGAGCCTGCGGACCGGCCCATTGATTTAGAAGAGGATCGTGCAGCTTTAGTTCCACGCCAAATAAGGTCGCGATGCTAATGTGCATTGGTAGATAATTTCAATTATTTGAGAACGCTGGTGTCCGGTTGATGCGCCGACCCGGTAGACGTTTACTTCATCGTGATCCATGGGCCGATTTAAAGCCGTTGCCTGAGAGATACGCAATTGTTTTACGGGAGATTTTTTACGTGCATGTCACCTCACCGAGCGGGGTGAACCGGCGACCGTCCCCTCTGCGACGCTCGACGATCAAACTTCTCACAGAAGGCACTTAGCCCGCCCCTTACCACAGAGGCACAGAGACTCAGAGCTTTCACAGAGGAAAACACTTCTGCAATTTGTAAGAGTTCTTACCACGTTATGCACAATAAGCAACTCGGTGCATACTCTGTGGCATACTCTGTGACTCTGTGCCTCTGTGGTAAAATACGTTAATATTTTTCCGAATTTGCTTGTTGCCCAGCCTGACACGTCGAGGCAAATTCACAGGGACGCGTACCGCGAATGCCCGGGTTGTTCGGTGCGGCACGCGGTGACGCACTCCCAGGGCGGCGTGGGATTTTTGGTCGCGTGCGTGGTCGTTTCGCCGGGTTGAATGGATCAGACGCGGGGTGCGACCTGGCGCGAGGGTGGTAATTCATTAACCCCCAAGGAAGCGGAGGAGAAGTTCCGGGGCGGTTGCTCTGCGAACCTGGCAAATTCGCAGGTGATGCGTAAAAGCGGGGGACCCCAACAGCTACAATCCCCCGCAAAGGCCCTGGTACTGCAGAACCAGCGCCGCCAGGGCGATGCCGCAACAGGAGTGCAGGAAGTCCACACGCCGGAATTGCCGGGTTCGGCTACGCAACTGGTGAAGCTCGTCCAGCAGCGCCGCGATGGCGCACAAAGTAGCAATGATAGCTGCGGGCACGGCATCAAACCTCAGTTGCGCGTGAGCCCACAGGGCGTCGTACAACCAATACAGTACCAGGAACAATCCACCAAACTCGAAGTAATGTCCGGCTGCGCGGATTTTGCCGTGGTGGCGGTCCAGCAAAGTGAACAGCCGGGGGTGGTTGCGCATCCGGTCGATGATCGCCTGCGTTTGCGCGCGGCCAAATTTCCCTGTGCCCAGGTACCAGATCACGACGATCATCGCGCCGAGCGCGGCGAGTGGAAGTAGTGCATGCATTAACGTGCGATGCGTGCGTGCAGTCTTCGATCATCGCAACGGCGAAATCGTTGAGCAGTTTTTGGCTTAATGGGAGATGCGACGGTTACAGTCAGCGTGCACGGCGCGTTTTGCCGGTTTGCTTGCGCGTATCTGTGGTCGCGGGTTCGACAAACTCGACTTTGATAAGATCTGGATTGCCCGGTGGGCGCAAGGATGTTGGTTCGGGTTCCGGCGTACTCGTGTCCACGGAAGCGGTTGCGGCCGACTCGTCGCCGTCCGTCCGTGTGCTGCGCCCGATGATCGGCGGGGGTTCCGGGCCTTGTGCGTTCGTGCGATTTCGCTGAACGTTGTCCATCGCGCGGTCACGCCGGTACGTATGGTTGGAACTGTAGACGTCACCCGTCAGGTCGGGGATCGGGTTTGGAGCCACGGTATCCACGATTTCCTGCAGTAGATCGTCCGGCCGACGATTCGCACGCTTTGCGGCATCACGTACCCATGAACGGAACCGCTCGGGTGCAGCCAGGCGTACGGTCTGGTAGTCGTTCAGCCGGTGCTCATCCACGTAGTCTTTGATGGCGAGCTTCACCATCTCGAATTCCAGCCCGGGCTCTTTGGTTTTCGCGGCCTCAAGACGCGCTTTCGAAATCTCAGCGTCCAGTGTACCAAGCGAGATGACGCCCTTCGAGTTCAGGTAGGGATCGACAATGACGACTTGCCCGTGCGTGACGTGAACTGGGGTGACGAAGATGAGGATGCCAACGGCGCGGAATGCAATGATGTTTGCGCGAATCATGATAGCTTTTGCTGCTTCGCCGCTTTCATCGCAGCGATCTCCATCTCGATCATCTGGCATACCGGCACTGAGGTCGTTCGGCGCGCGCATGAGCCCAGCGTACCGAGCCAGTAGGCGGCCGCATCCCGGCATCCCTCACCCTGCACGATGAAACTGCGCGCGCTATCCAGGACGTTGGACGTGCTGGCCGAATCGACCCGGTCGCAGGCCTCGTGCAACTTTCGAGCGAGTTCCACAAGGTCGCCGTGGACCTCGAATCCGCCGGTACTCACTTTGAGTGCTCGCTCATGGGTTGCCTGAAGATAGTGTACATCACTCACGCCCTTGTGACGCAGGAAATGTAAGGTAGTCGCGATGCCTTAGGCTTGAGTCTGGCGTGTTTGTGCGACGAAGGCGGGACGTACTCCCACACGCATTAACCCATAGACTAGGCATTTTATAGAGGTTATCACATTGAGTTTACACATTTTATGTTGACGTCCCTCCCTTCATGGGAGAGCAAATAATTTACTCTTTAACCGGTCTAAGAAGTTACCTGCTACCCGAAAGCTGGCAAGGGGTGGTGATCGGATTCAGGGTCAGGGCCATTTCTGGTCGCTGGTGGGCGGTACACGGAATTACAACTCGGGTGGATACACCCCAACTTTGTTCAGGAGGTCTGATGTGAAATTCAGGCATTTTATCAGTTCAGCAGCGTTGGCGATGGCGGCAATCGGTTTTGCGCCAGCCGAAGCGAGCGCGGCAACGTTTACGGCCAACCTTGGCGTTGGCTCTTCCAACGTGGGCCCCGGAGGTGATTACCCGGATTTGGCCTCGGCGGCCGAGGATTTTACAACCGGCTCGCAGGCAGTAACCGGGAACTACACTTTCTTTATCACCGGCAGCACGACCGAAACGCGGCAGATGGCATTCGGCAAAGCGACGAACGGGTTCACAATAACCATCAAGCCGGCACCCGCAACGACGGCGACAATTACCTTCGCGTACGGGACACAGAACAACAACGCCAGCACCTTTGGGCAGACGCAGGGTTGCCCGGGCCAGATTATCGTCGGCCTTAACAACCTGGCAAATACGAACGCTGCAATCGAGGGCGGATTTGTACCCACAAACAATTTCGTCGTAGATGGCTCGAATACGAACGGTGGTACCACCCGGGATTTGACACTTCAAACGCCGAATGCCGGGCTTATCAATAGCCGGACCGTCCACATTCTCGGCAGCAACAACTGCGTCGTGAAGAATTGCAATATCACCAATGGCGCGCAAGGCTCGCCTTCTGTGGGTGTGTTTGTCACTACGGTCAAGTTACCGATTTCCAGCACCGGTGCTCCTACTACGGTAGCCAGTCCGCTGAATACCGTTATCGATAACAATCTGATATCGGCAAGTGGCAACGGGTCCGCCGCCGGCATACTGTTTAACGCCTTTTACGATGGGCAGCTCAATACAACGAACTTCCCCGCGGCAGGCAGCGGCGCGGCTGGCTATGTAATCAGCAACAATACGGTAGTTGGCCGCAACCGTGGTATTGCATTAAGCCTGGGGCTGAGTGGTACGATCACCAGTAATACAGTCAGTGCGGGTAACAGCTCGTCGGCATACAGTGGTGTTGGCACATCGGGCATCGCACATATCAACAGCTTTAACAGCACCGGCTGGACCATCGATATTACGAAGAACTGGATTACGTCGCTTGCCGGAACCAACACGGGTTCGGGGCTTGGCGCAATTGCGCTGGGTGTTGCGGCACAGGGCGCCGGCACCTACAACGTGTCCAACAACATGATGGCGGGCTTCACGAACGGTGCCGGCAATAATCATCATCACGGAATTTTCTGCCGAGCAAACGCTTCGGATTATAATCTGCGGCACAACTCGATCAACGTCTCGAACACGAGCGCCACGGCTGCGACGGCCGATTTTGTTGCGGCGATCCTTATCGAATCGACTGCAAGAACCGGCATCTCGCGAGTACACAACAACCTGGTCCGACTGGCGCAGGATAATGGGATCGGGATCAGTCACGTTACCAATGACACCACTAAACTCATCACCGATGGCAATGACATCGCGCTGGTTGGTGCTACTACAAACTTCGGCCGATTTGGCGGCACCAATGCTGCAACGCTCGCAGCGTGGAAATTGGCCACCAACAACCAGGAAGCTCTTGGTCAAACCGTTGATCCAGCGGCTACAACGGGTTCGAAGTGGGTTTCAGCTGACGCAATCGATCTGCATTTTGTACCGATTCACACTGTTCCAGTCGGGATCAGCGGTGGCGTTCCAGTTGCAACAACGGGAATCGCAACCGACATCGACGGTCAGCCGCGCAGCGCTTCTGCTCCGCTGCCAGGAGCCGACGAAGTCATCGCAGGCACAGGTGTCCTGGAGTGGCAGTTGTTCTAAACTTCCCGGCAAACTGAAAACACAATCCCGGCGGCGCACTGCACCAGCAGGCGTCGCCGGGTTTTTTTTCAGTTATTACTACTCGAACGACGCGAAGGAAATGCTGCAGTTCGACCTGGACGCCGAAAACGAAACGATCCAGAATTACCGGGATCGCATCCAGCAGGCGGAGGCGTTACAGGAATATGCCCTGAGCGAGGAACTGCGAGAGATCATCCGGCAGGAGCAGGACCACAAGATTGACCTTGAGGCCGCCCTGGGCATATAAATCGGATACCGTCACCACCTCACGCCGATCTATCGACATCGGCATCGCTTTCCATCTGAACGCGATGCCGATATCGACACACCAACGGCGTGTTATAGAAACCTCAGCTTGCCCTTTCGCACGATTCCCATCAGCGCAAGCGCACGGATGAACACGACAACCGGCCCGTCTTGCGGAATTTCGCCGAACGTATTGTCCAGGCCGTCGATTTCGGTCTGCAGTTTTTTGCGGAGCGGACCGCATAGTTCTTCCACGAGGTTCGATGCAGCTTCTGCTTCTACTTCGTACAGCGGTCCCAACTGGCTTCGGCAGTCCGCGTACGCTGCGGCCATCTTAAATACTCCAGTGGGAGCCGCCTCCCACTTAAGAACCGGCATCTTCGGAAACATATACTGGGCTCCTGAGTAACGATGCGGGCTACTAGGGGCAATGTGCGTGCCAACGAAATCCACAGGCGGTTTATGCCTGTCATCCCGCCGCCATTTAGTAATTGCACGCGCGCAACGCGGGTGAAAGAAACTGCTCCGCATTTGGGCGCTAGAAAAGGGCTAAGCATGTCTACCACAACGGGCAGCACCGATATTGAATCCGTTCTCCGTGAGGACCGCAAATTTCAACCGCAGGAGGAATTCGCAAAGAACGCGCGGATCTCTTCGTTCGCCGAGTACGAGCGGATGTACAAGCATTCGGTTGATGACCCGGAGGGATTCTGGGCGCAGCAGGCCGAGCAGGAACTGGAGTGGTTCAAAAAATGGGACACGGTGCTCGAATGGGAGGCGCCGTTTGCGAAATGGTTTATCGGCGGCAAGCTGAACATTTCGTATAACTGCCTGGACCGGCACGTAAAGGCCGGGCGCGGAGGCAAGGCGGCGCTGATATGGGAAGGCGAGCCCGGCGATTCGCGTACTCTCACGTATGCGGAACTGCTCGCGGAAGTCGAAAAGTTTTCCAGCGCATTGAAGGGCCTTGGCGTGGAAGCCGGTGACCGCGTGGCCATCTACATGCCGCTTGTTCCGGAAGCCGCGGTTGCGATGTTATCGTGCGCGAGAATCGGTGCCACGCACTCCGTTGTGTTCGGCGGATTTTCGAGCGAAGCGCTCAAGGACCGGATCAACGACGCCGAATGCAAGGTGGTCATCACGGCGGACGGCGGCTACCGTCGCGGCACGGTCATCGCGCTGAAGAAGAATGTGGATGACGCGCTTACGGGTACGCCCAGCGTGCAGACCTGCATCGTGCTCAAGCGCACGGGACAGGACGTGACGTGGCAGGAGGGCCGCGATGTCTGGTACCACGATCTCATCGCGAAGGCGGACGCCGCCTGTCCCGCAGCGCAGCTCGACAGCGAGCATCCGCTCTACATCCTCTACACCAGTGGGACAACCGGCAAGCCAAAGGGCGTCGTGCACACGACTGCCGGTTACCTGCTGTGTACGCATCTGACCACGAAGTACGTGTTCGACATTAAGGACGATGACGTTTACTGGTGCACAGCGGACATTGGCTGGGTGACGGGTCATAGCTATGTAGTTTATGGACCGCTCTCATGCGGCGCCACTGTCTTGATGTATGAAGGCGCACCCAATCATCCGCAGCCGGACCGCTTCTGGGAAATCATCGACAAGCACAAGGTCTCGATTTTCTATACCGCCCCGACCGCTATTCGCGCCTTTATCAAATGGGGGGAAGCATGGCCCAAAAAACACGGCCTTTCGTCGCTACGCCTGCTGGGAACCGTGGGCGAGCCGATCAACCCGGAAGCATGGATGTGGTACCGCGATGTGATCGGCCATGGCAAGTGCCCGATCGTCGATACCTGGTGGCAGACCGAAACGGGAGCTATCATGATTACGCCGCTGCCGGGTGTGACTCCGACAAAGCCAGGTTCGGGCACGCTGCCGTTCTTTGGCATTGTTCCGGACGTGGTGAGCCGTGAGGGCAAAAGCCTGCCTGCCAACACCGGCGGCCTGCTGATCATCCGCAAACCGTGGCCAAGTATGCTGCGCACGATCTACGGAGATCCCGAGCGTTTCAAGAAAGCGTACTTCTCGGATTTTCCCGGCATCTATTTTACCGGCGATGGCGCGCGGCGTGACAGCGACGGCTATTTCTGGATCATGGGACGCGTGGATGATGTGATCAACGTGTCCGGTCATCGCCTTGGCACGATGGAAATCGAGAGTGCGCTCGTCAGCCATACAAAGGTCGCCGAAGCTGCATGCGTCGGGCGGCCAGATGACCTGAAGGGACAGGCGATCTGCGCGTTTGTGACGCTGGAGCAGGGATACGACCCGACCGACGAACTGAAGCAGGAACTCCGCAAGCATGTGGCGAAGGAAATTGGATCGCTCGCAAAGCCGGACGATATCCGTTTCACGGAGATGCTGCCCAAGACCCGCAGCGGGAAGATCATGCGACGCCTGCTGCGTGATATCGCTGCCGGCAATGCGACCATCGGCGATACTACCACGCTGGAGGATTACAGCGTGCTGGCCAAGTTGCGGGAAGAGAACGAGTGATCGCGAGTGCGGATTGCGGAATGCAGATTGCCGAATACAGGCACACCTGACCCCTTTCGCAGAAGCAGCTGAATTGCCTCGGGCGGCTTTACTGGCACTTCCTGGCTACATCGTGCCCGAAAATTACGAATGAAAATGGCTGAGCGGCCGGACCTCAGCAGGTCTGCTGGAAGTGCGGGTTTCTGGTGCGGTGGTGCCGTGGTTGCACTGATCGGCGTTGCTGCGGCATTGCTTCTGCACGGAGGCGGCAGTTACTACTTCGGCGGTGCGGATTCGGATCTCGTCAGCCAGTTCTACCCCTGGCGGGTGTTCGTAAAGCGGTGGCTGGACCGCGGAGTGATTCCACTATGGGATCCGCACGTGTTCGGCGGCTACCCGGTGCTCGAGACGCAGCAGATGTTTGCGCTGAATCCGATTCGCCTCCTCTTCACGTTTCTGCTGACCCCACGCATCAGCCTGCTGGCAGAGGCCACGGGTTATGTCGCGATTGCCGCGCTTGGCAGCTGGATCAGCCTGCGTCGCTTCATGCGATGTTCGGCGCCCGCGGCGATGGTTGGAACGGTGGTGTATGTGTTCGGCGGGCTTTTCACCATTCGTGTCGGAGCGGGACACTTCACAGTGCTTGCGGGTTTGTGCTGGTGGCCGCTGGCAATGGGCCTCGCGTTTAACCTGGCGAGAGCTCTGCGGCCGCGCTTTCAGCCGTTCGGCCTGGGGGCGCTGATCCGCAATTCGTGGGGCAACTCAACGTCGCGAAACGCAGTGCTGCTGCTGGGTGTTGTGAACGCAATGGCGCTCCTGGCAGGCGGACCCCAATACGTCGTCTATCTTTTCTGGATGGAGTTGCTGGTCGTTGCCGCAGTTTCACGCGTACGCATTGCAGCTATGATTGCCAGTGGCTTTGCCTGGGCAATAGCGCTATGCCTGTCCGCGCCACAGTGGTTGCCCACGCTGTCGTACCTGCCGTTTTCAGGGCGTGGAGAAAGCGGCAGCAGTTCGATGCTGGGACCCGCCGTGATGGATCTCATGGTCATTGGTCTCGAAACGCTGATGCCGCATCCGCTTGGCGATGACTTGGCGCAGCCGCATCTCTACGAAAAAGCCGCATGGGAAACATGCTTGTATCCCGGTACTCTGGCGCTGGTGCTTACGTGTGTGCTTCTCTGGCGCACGGCTGGTAATTTGGGCCGGCTTGGTATCGTGGGTGTGAAGAGGCAAATGGCTTCGCCTCCCCGGATGCTGATGGACGCATCAGCGGTCGCTCCTTCCGATGAAAGACAGCTCGAGGAGCAGCAGCCTTTGCAGTCTCGCGAGCTTTCGTATGCCATGGCACGTCGGCTGTTGTGTGCGATTCTGATCTTTCTCGGGCTGTATCTGATGATGGGCTGGTGGTTGCCTGGGTTTGCGAGTTTTCGTGAACCGATCAAGGCCCGCGCGATTGTCGCTTTGGGAATGGCATGGGCCGCCGCCGTGGAGTTCCACACGCTGCTGCAATTGTGGAAACACTTCCGCAGGCGCAGACTAAGAATCTGCATTCCCTACGTCACTGCTGCAGCGATCATCGCGGCGTGCGCTCTCTGGTTCTGGTGGCGGGCGTCGCAGCCGGGTTGGTTTGAACAACTGTTGCGTCGGTTTCCGAATCCTTTCGACCCCACTGCTTCGAAATTCTTTGGCGCTGTCCTCGCAAATCCAGAACTTGGCAGCCGGCCTTTTGCGCATGCCGCGGCGTGGACCGTCATGTTTGCCATCGCAACGGGCGCTGGTGTTCTCGTTGCCATTGCATCGCGCCGCGCCGCACATGGAATTGCAGTGGTAGCGTTGCTGGCACTCTGTTGCGGCGACCTCGGGGCGTCACACTGGATCGCCTTTTATGCACGGCACGAGTTTGAAAAGGTCGAGCTTCAGCCAGTTATCCGCAATGCCCTGAGGACGAGGCTGGCAGAGTCTTCATCCCGCAAGGAAGTCCCGTGGCGCGTGATGCTGCCGCCGCAGGCAGCCAACCAATCCCACCACGTGGAAGGACTTTTCGAGACGGGCGGCTACGATCCGCTGATGCCGGCGCGTGCGAACTCGCGAGTCGTCATTGAGCCGCTCGTTCCGGAGGGAGGCATCAGACCGCCGATGGACCTGGTACACACCGCAATCGGAAGGCGCGTGGACTGTTCCGGATATTTCGACTCAGTCGATTCCCCTGCAACCTCATCCCCGTGCCACCGGGTGGCGGGCCGCGGGCAAATCGTAGACGTTGAGCGCAAGGTAACTATTGGAGTTCCCGGGCGCGCAGAGACATTCGGCCCAAGAACCGACAACCTGAATTATGTGGCCCAGGGCACCGCGGAGTGGCTGTCGGGCGAGCCGCCGGAAGTGGGGGCGGAAGTTCGCAAACAGGTCGCGGCAATCCATGTGCTGCCCACAGCCCCGGATGGACATGGGACTGTGGCAGGCGAAACTCTGGATGTGAGCGGGCCGTCGGCGCCACATCTGATGCGCTTGCACACAAAACTTAAAGCCCCGGCGTTGCTGGTGTACCGTACCACGTGGTTGCCCGGGTGGAAGGTGAAGGTGGACGACGGACCCTGGAACACCGCCCTTTGCGCCAACCGTTGGATGGTCAGCACAATCCTGGATGCGGGCGAGCACCAGGTGGAGTTTCGCTATACGCCGGTTGGGCTTCGCTTCAGTTTGTTGCTCGCGGCGCTCGCGTGGCCCGGACTTTTGACAATGTTGGCACTAAATGCATTATTTTCCGAAGCTTTGCGGCGCAAAGTTATATCCCCTACTTAATGTGTATCGGTTGTAAACGTAAGGTTCGCAGGTGAGCCTCTTCTTTATCGTGTTTCTTTCCATGCCGCTGGTAGACCTCGCGTGGTGGCGCTGGGCGGATGTGCGGCTTCGCAAACTGCCGGCGAAGCGCTGGCTGCGTATTCTGCTGGCGGTGTTTATCACTGCTCAGATCGCGCAGTTCCTTTATTTACTGATGGGACGCGGGTTTGGCGTGAAATTGCAATCGCCCATGCTGTTGCTTGGCTCGGCGTATTTGTGGCACCTGATCATTCTTCCCGTGCTGGCCTCCTGCACCTTTGCAGTGTTCCTCTTGAGCGCGGGCTGGCGGGGCGTTCGCAGCATTACTCGCCGCACAGCAAACAAACCTGCGACGGTCCCGATTGCCGAAAGTTCACCCGCGATAAGCCGGCGCCAGTTTCTTTTGACCGCCGGCATTCTCGCTCCGCCCGCGCTTTGCCTCGCAGCAACCGGGTACGGAATCAGCCGTCGGGATAATTTCCGCACCCGCCGCGTCGAAATCCCAATGCGGGCGCTGCCGCGTGAACTCGATGGCATGACGATCGCCCACGTCACAGACATTCACCTGGGCAAGTTCACAGACGAAAGAGTTCTAAAGCAGATTGTCGCGCGTACGAACGATCTGCGGAGCGACGTGATCCTGATGACGGGCGATCTCATCGATTTCGATCTTGGTGATCTCGGGCCAGCGCTTGAGCACGTTAAAAAGATGGATAGCCCAGGCGGAGTCTTCATGTGCGAGGGCAATCACGACCTGTTCCAGGGCCGCACCGCCTTCGAGACGGGCGTCAAGAACAGTGGCGTTCCACTCCTGCTCGATGAGGCCGCGACAATACGCGTGCGGGGGCGCGATGTACAAATGCTCGGAATGAAATGGGATGCAGTGTATCGCCGGCATTTGGAGCGCATGCAGCCGTTGCGCGATCCCGACGCGTTCCAGATTCTGCTGGCGCATCATCCACACGCGTTTGACCCGGCGGCCGAGTTCGGTATTCCGCTTACGCTGGCGGGCCATACTCATGGTGGCCAGCTTATGCTGACGCCGGACTTTGGCGCGGGTCCGATGATGTTCAAGTATTGGTCGGGACTTTATCGCAACGACGATGCCGCGCTCGTCGTAAGTAACGGCGTCGGCAACTGGTTTCCGCTGCGTGTAAATGCGCCGGCTGAGATCCTGCACATCACGTTGCGCGCCGTGACTTAACAGCACCGGGTGTTCTACGGGCGCGGCAGAACGCTGAATGTACATTGGCGTCATCGTAGTCCAGTGTGCCGCCAATCCTGACTGGACAGGTCCATATGGAGCTGCATCCCGGTTCGGGACAAATAACCAACTAAATGTGCCAACAGACTACGAAGGCAGTGTTAGCGATTCCGCGCTTCCCGTAAAACCGTGCGCTAATGCGGCCTCAGCACCGCTGAAAAGACTAGGCATTGGGCTATTTTGTTTATACGCTTTAAACAAACTCACTCTAGTTTCTAGTTGCGTTCATGGAACTCGCCGCGCGCTGTCCGCAGGTTTCTGGTTCCATCAGGCTGAATAAAGGCATCTAGCGAAACCAATGGTAGGATCTCTAGGACGGACTTCTTACCGTACCATAATCCAATCTTGCCGTAACAGCCAGTTACCCGAAAAAATACAAAGACCGGTTTGGCTGAAAGAAGTGCTGTTGGAACGTTGACTTGGGTTGTATAGCCTGTATCCACTGCCATCGATGTCTCTGGTGGAAATACTTGATTGTTTGTTGCACCAGCACCACAAGATTGGATGAATAAACCGTCTTTGGGGCCAGGATTTGCCAGCTTCAGTTGGAGCTGCCATGATGTATTCGTTAGCATGGTCGCATCGAGAGCAAGCAGGGGTCCAGTGGTGGGTAACAATTCAAGTTCGGTAAACGGAAAGCTAAGCCGTCGCACACTAGTTGTAAGCTCTACAGCAGAGAACGAGGTCTTTGAATCAGTAGAGCTGATCGCGAGCAGTTGAACCCTATCCCGAACTGCCCCAAACAAAGTCCTTACGTGAGAAAGCTTAGGGAGGGACGGTTCTCGTGGCCAGAGGACCACGGACCGCTGCCAACGCCCCCAAATTGGGTCGGTCGTAAAGCGGTCGGTGTGTTGAAGATCAATATCATATTTTGATGTATAATAGCCATCCTTACTAAACCGCAATTCTAGCTCGGCTAGTTTTGTCTGCTTAATTTCAAAGGTTCCATTGATAGCTAAATCGTATGAGTCGTCATTATTAAGCCCAAAAGTGCGTACTCCGCAAGTCACTTCCGTAAGTAGTGTGCCAGACGAATCACGCACGTCACCAAAAGCGTGAATAGATTTACATAGAGGCTGAGTGGTTAAGACCCCGTGGTCTGGATGAATGAGCGCCGCAATATTTCCGCTCAGCAAACACAAACTAGCCGAAAGCAGCCACGTCGCGTTCATTAGTGTTTCCTCTCAAGTAAGTTTTCCATAAACGCCTTGTCGAACCATGTCCAGGTATTGTATATTTTTTGTTGAAATAAGTAGCTATGTTCGAATTTTTTCGCCACCCCGTTTCAGCAAAGGCAACTAAGTCAGTGCTATTGGGTTCGTAGTGGTTAGGCGGGGATCCAAAAGCTGGATTTAAGGTAGGGATCTCCACGCCAGGGAAGTCGATTAATTCATCTTTGGCTAGTTGATTTGGATTAAACCCGGTTGCCAGCATGGAAAAACTTCCGTATAAATTTGAGTTCGGGGCAATCGACATCGAGCCGTGTTTAGACGCCATCAACCAACCGTATTGCCGGGCTCGCTTCTACGGGGCGAGTGCATACGTGCGTAACTTGTAATGACGGCCATGTACGAGACCGCTGCCTGTAGCGAACAGCATTTTGCGCGCACGGACATCCCATCGCCACTGCGGCGCGCAGCAAAGCGCCACTGCTTCGGCCATGTTTGCGAGGCGCCTGCTCTCGTCGTGTGTCGCTGTTACTTTCAGCGAAGCCAGTGCGCGTTCATGCCGTGAGCTCCAGCCGCCGTTCTGCACGGCGACGTCGAACAGGAACGCGTGAGCGGAGACTGAGGTTAGTTTTAATTTCTTCGCCATGCGAAGCCCGGGTTCCCAGAAGCACCTGCGGGTGAGCCCCTTTTGCACGCTCTGCATCTCCGGCGTATCGCCCCATGCGCGAATAGCTGCCTTCCATTCATTCTTCACGTGCTCGCCTGCATAGAAGAGGCTTTTCCACGCTTCGGCATTGACTGCATCACTGGCGAGCAGAGTTCGCAAGCTTGCGTCGCATTCCGAGGACACGAATTCTGCAGCTCGGGGATTCGCAACGAAGAAGTCGCGTAGAATTTCCTGCACTTCACCATGCGCTGTGGTGAATCCGGCTACCCCCATCGTTAAACCGGCGCCGTCGATATCCGTTGCGTTACAGTCGCCGAAACTTGTCCCTTCCAGGCACGAGGTGACGTTGAGGCAGCGCTCGAACTCTTCCGGCCATTGCAGCCGAATGGCCCTGTAGGTCAACTCGTCCGCTGCACCATCGATTGAGAGTGCATGCGCCTTTTGTACGGCTGACACCGCAGCCTCGGTACGTGCCCCATAGCGACCGTCGCAATTCACTTTCAACTGCGACTGGAGCTGCCGCACCAGGTACCCGCTCGCTCCGCTTCTGAATGCCAAAGCCATCGAATTTCTCCTTGTTTTAGGAGGAACGTGGCAACTCTGCGGGCGCTTGCCTATTCCCGCACGGGAACTACGCACCGCTCAGCTTGACGCCGACGTGCAGGCAAGTTGTGCTTGTACATGCCGAACGCCTTCGGCAGGCCATTTCGAAATGTTCGACTTCGCCGCCCTTGGTGTGAGCACGCTCCGCATTTCGATGCCGTACGCTGCGGGCGCGCTTGGCGGCACGATGAGCGAGCGCGGTGGGGTGGTGAACATCGCGCTGGAAGGGCTGATGCTGGGCGGCGCCTTTGCGTTCGTCACCACGTCCTGGGCGCTGCAAACGCACTACTTTCCGACAGGTGCGCCACCAACCGGCAGCTGGATCTACTGGGTTGCCCCGCTGGCCGGCCTGCTTGCCGCGGTCGCGACCGGCGTCGTGCTTTCATTCATCCATGCCGTCGCGACGGTCCTGTTCAAAGCGGATAATATCATCTCCGGGTTTGCGATCAATATTTTCTCCCTTGGCGTTACGAATTTCCTGCTGAAGAAGATTTTTGGATCATCCAGCAACTCGGAGAAATGCCTCACATTCACAAACTGGAATTTGATCTCGGCCGATTCGCCGCTGCACATCCTCAACCAGGTTCTGCACCCGCTGATATTGATTATTATCCTGATGTTTGCGCTCATGCATTGGTTGATATATTACACGCGTTTCGGTCTGCGCCTGCGAGCGGTCGGAGAAAACCCCCAGGCGGCAGATTCACTCGGCGTTAATGTGTCCCGCTACCGCATTTCGGGCGTATTGCTTGGGGGGGCAGTTGCGAGTCTCGGGGGTGTGTGGCTTGCCTCTGACCAGGGATTGTTTACGAGCAACATGACGGCGGGACGCGGTTATATCGCGCTTGCAGCCATGATTATTGGCAAGTGGCGCCCATGGGGTGCAGCCGCGGCTTGTCTTATCTTTGGACTGGCTGAAGCGATACAGAACCAGATGCAGGTGCATAGCGGCGGTGGAGCTATTCCGACCCAACTCATCCAGGCGTTTCCTTATTTGCTGACGATTATCGTGATCGCAGGTCTCATTGGGCGCAGCTCGCCCCCAGCGGCGGACGGGATCCCGTACGAGAAAGAGCGCGAGTAATTACGACTTCTTAAAGTTTTCAGGCTACTCGCCGCCGAGCAGGCCGCCGAGAAGCGATCCCTCTTCCTTGGCAGCGCCGCCGCGGGTGCCCACGATACGGCCGGCAAGCCGACTGAATGGCAGACTCTGCAGCCAAATTCTTCCAGGACCCGTGAGCGTGGCGAAGAAGAGTCCCTCACCGCCGAACAGCGTGTTCTTAATGCCGCCCACCATCTGGATGTCATATCCGACGCTCGGCTGAAGTGCCACAATGCAGCCAGTATCGACACGCAATGTCTCGCCGTGACTGAGTGTGCGTTCCATGATATTTCCGCCGGCATGCACAATCGCGACTCCGTCACCGGTCAGGCGCTGCATAATAAACCCTTCACCACCAAAGAGCCCGACACCGATCTTTTTCTGGAACGCGATATTGATGGTCGTTCCGCGCGCGGCACAAACAAAGGCATCGCGCTGCACGATGAGTTCGTGGCCAAGTTCATCGAGGTGCATTGGGATCAGCTTGCCGGGATAAGGTGCTGAAAACGCGACATCCTCGCGGCTTCCGCTGGTGCAGGTGAACGTGGTCACAAACAGCGATTCGCCGGTCAGCGCGCGTTTGCCTGCGGACAACAGCTTGCCCATCACGCCCTGGTTCTGCGCGGAAGGGTCACCCAGCACCGTGTCCATTTTTACGCCGGGAGTCATGTACATCATCATGCCCGGCTCAGCGATCACCATTTCGCCCGGGTCGAGCATTACGTCCACATACTGCATTTCGCCGCCATGGATTTTATAATCGATCTCGTCAGAGCGCTTGCCGGAGGCACTCTGGGTGGAAGATGTCGATCCAGCTGGAACAGGCGGCGGGGGCGCGCTGCCGGGGCCGGAATTTGCCAGACGCGCGGCGACTTCTGGCACGCTTGACGCAGATTTCCATTCGGGAGTGCCGGGCCCGTACACGAGCGCCGAGTTTCCGCCCGCCCCCGGGATCCGCTGAACCAGTTCGTCGAGGCTCATAGGCCCGAGTGTCTGTCCATTTTGTGCAAGGTACCATACCGGTCCGCTCGATGACATACCAATTACTCCCTTTAGAATCTCAGCCCTCAATGCGGTTCCTGTCGAAGCACAGGTTCAATTGCTTTTTTGGCTTCGCGCCAAAATCGGATCTGGGGTTAACTCCCAAACTATTCTGCGGCTGGTTGCCTCATGACAGCCTTTGCGTCACTCTCCAAAGTAATCCAGATCGACCTTCTGCACTTTGAAGCTGATCCGGAGCTGACCCCAGATCTCCCGTCGCCTCAAACTCCTGCACGGACGTAGCCCCCGCATTTTTCTTGTCTTTGTACCGGCCCTGCCGTCTCTCTCTATAATGCAGGGTTGCAATCACATTGGTTAGCACGGTGGCATCCCGCTGACCGCCGCATAGAGAGGTTCGTCCAAGCATCAGATGTCCATGGCGCCCGCGCAAAGTTATACGCTAACCAGCATCGTTGATAACCGTGGTGAAAACACGCTCTGCAATGCCATCGATCAAATTACGGAGAACGGACGCGAGCTGTGGATTGCCACCGCCTTCTTCTCACTCGATGCCCTTAATATGGTTGGCAAGAATCTGCAATCCGCTGAGCGCATTCGTCTTCTCTTCGGCGACGACGCCAGCGCGAAACAGCGTAACGCGCTGCTTGCCGCGATGCGTAACCGTTCCGATGCCGACCTGCTGCGCCAGCGCGATGTGGACGCGCTGCTTCAGGGGCTTCGGCGCGCCTTACAGCTCATCAACGACGGAAAGCTCGAAGCCCGCGTGTACACACGCGAAAAGTTTCACGCTAAGCTGTACATTTCCCACCGTACCGGCTACCCGCCAGCATCCAGTATTGTAGGCAGTGGCAATTTTACGCGCTCGGGCCTGACACAGAATATCGAGCTCAACGTCCGCCTTATCGAGGACCAGACAGAGAAGCTGATTTCCTGGTACCAGGATCGCTGGGACGAAGCAGAAGAGGACGACGTAACTCTTGTCTTAAAAGCCGAAATTGAACGCCAGATTCGCCTCTACGCTCCGTACGCCATTTATCTTAAAGCGCTGCTTACATGGGGAGACTATGTACAGGGCCGCGATCCCTTAAAGCAGCTTCAGATCTTACCATTGCTTGACCCGCACCAGGAGCACGCATACCGGCAGGCGCTTCGCATCCTCCAGCGGGAACCCGGCGTCATGATTTGCGACGGCGTTGGCCTTGGTAAATCCTTCGTCGCCCTGGCTCTGATGGAACACTGGCTGTCCGAAGGATCGCGTGTACTGCTGGTTGCCCCCAAGGCTATCCTGAAAAGCTCGTGGGAAGGTTACCTGAGGAGGTATCTATCCAGGTACAGCCGCGGTTTCACAAACCTCCACTGTAAGCCCATGACCTGGTTTGGCTTCGACCCTGAAGAGGATTCTAACGACCTTGAGCAACTAGTCGAATACGCCACCCAGGCGGACGTGATCATTATCGACGAGAGTCACAATTTTAGAAATTCTGCAAGCCAGCGGTACGAGAACCTTTACCGCGTTGTTGCCCCAAACGAGCGCGGCAGAAAGAAAATCGTCCTTCTGACGGCCACTCCAATCAACACGCGTTACGAGGATCTATCCAGCCAGTTTCAGATCCTCACCCATGACACGGGCGCAATTTCAGGCATCCCCCGGCTGCAAATCAATAAGCTGGCGCGTAACAAAGATCGCGAGATCATGAAGAAGGGCGAGCCGCTGGAGCAAGGCGATTTCCTTGACCTTCAAGGCGTCATGCTGGAAGACCTGCTTGGCATCGCTCTCAAGGCTGTCGCCATTCAACGCTCCCGTAAAACCTGCAGGGGACTTGCTGATGCCGCAGGGCGACACCTGCGTTTTCCTAAACGACAGAAGCCGACAGAAGTATCGTACGAACTTGGTTACGGGCACGAGTCCCTGATTAAGGAAGCCAGCCTTCGCTTCAAAGAGTTGGGCGCATACATTGCAGCCTATCGCGACGAAGTGACGGAGGCTTCTGAAAAAGATCGTGCAGTAAAGAAGACCTTCGGTAAGCAACCGCAGCACGGACTCAAATTCAGCGGCTACCTTCCGAATTTGTTCTCACGCAATAAGGCGATTTCAAATCGCCAGGCGCAGGTGGAAGCATTCCTGGCAGCCATGGTGTTCGTGAACGTGATGAAACAGCTGGAAAGTTCAACGCCCGCGTTTCAGTCCATCATCGAGTCTCTGGGTCGTGGCCTTGCGTTGCGGCTGCGCCATTTCTGTGGGGACGAAGAAAAGGTGCAGGCTGCACTGCGCCGACATGAAAAGTGGGTCAAGCTACCCGCAAACGTTGAGCCCGACGATCAAATTTCAGATGAACCTGAAGACGCCGTCGCGGATGAAGCCAGCGGTGGTGAAACAGACGATTATATCTGCCGCGAAGAACGTCGCGCGATTAAGCGTCTCAAGGCCCTCGGTTTCAGCAATGAAACACACGACGTCGCGCGGTGGCGAAACGATATTCTTAATGATCTCGAACACCTGCAAAGCATTCACGATAAATGTCTTCATGCACGCGAAGAGCAGGACGCGAAGCTTGTCGAAATCTCAAAGCACGTTAGGGAGCAGCGTTCGCTCGGACGCAAAGTGCTGATCTTCAGCCAGAGCCGGCTCACGGCGCAATATATCCAGTCCGGGCTTGAAGCAATCCTCGGCGAAAAAGTCGCAATGGTCACCTCGGAGATCGGCGGCGATATACGCGCACGCATCCTGAACGCTTTTTCGCCGCATTATAATGATTTGCACACGCGTAATATGAAGCCGCTCGACGAATTGAACATCCTTGTTTCGACGGACGTGCTTGCCGAAGGCGTCAACCTGCAGGAAGCCGGCTGCGTTCTAAATTACGATCTGCACTGGAACCCAACCCGGTTGATCCAGCGGATCGGTCGCGTAGACCGTCGCCTCAAACAGGGTGAACCCGATCACGAGTTCGACATTCTGAACGTCTTCCCGCCAAAAGCAATCGACGAAGTGATCTCCCTGGTCGACACCGTTGAGCATCGCAAGCGCAAGATCAGTCACCTGCTTGGCATTGATGTTTCATTCTTCAAGGCGACCGATGAGGAAGACACTCTCAAAGAGTTCAACCGGCTTTACGAGGGCGAAGAGAGTCCCCGAGACAAGCAGCTCATCCAGTATGTGCGCCAGGTGGAGTTAAGCAGCGAGCAGAAGGCAATCGCTGAAGCACTCCCGCCAGGTGCGCTCGGCGTCTGGTCCGGGGCTCCGTGTGATGGCGTGTTTGCCCTGTTTTTAATTGTGTGGCGCAAACCTGAGGCTGCCCCTGAGCACTGGAATCCGGAACAGACCATACCCGAAGCCGATCTGAAGCGCTTCCGCTCACTTATAGGAGCCCCCAAATTGCTGCTTGGCCGTTCAGGACCCGAAATTGAAACCGACGCTCCTTCCGTGCTTGAGCTACTCGCGAAGGTCAGCCCGCAAGAAAAGAGCGGGTTCCCTCGCGACATTGAAGCGCTTCAAAAGAATCTCAAGCGCCTGCGTTCCGCTGCGCTTTCCTCCATTCCCGACCGTACGCAGAACGTAACCGTGGAGCTCGTGTGCTGGATGGAACTTCAAACCTGATGATTGACCCGCAACTACTTCACGACGTACACGACCGCGATTCGCTGGTAGCACTACTCAAGAAAAGCGAAACCCAGCAGGGGCTCGGCTGGCCGGTGGATCCCGACGCGCCGTTCCAGTTTGAACCAGAGATCGCAAAAGGCATCAAAAGCGGTTTAAACGTAGCTATTTCGCGATTGGTTCCGGCCTCTTCGGAAGATAAACACCTGGTGCTACTGGCGGAATTCCCACAACCGTATGTCCGACGCGACCTGCGCGAACTCCTCGCCTCCCTGCGCAAACATATTCGGGACACCAAGCGCTTCGCCGACCACACCGGAATCGGCGATACCGTATTCATTGTCGCAGGCCCGGCATACGACGACGTGCGCTTTGTTCTGTTCGAGGAACGTGAACGCCGGCTCCCGCGCATCCGCTCCTTCGGCTGGAGTCGCGCGCACATTGGGCGCACCGTTCTTACGCACAACCTGGGGCGTCTCGTATGGAGCAGCCGTGAGAAATGGGAATCTGCCTGGGACGTCGAGGCGCTCACCGATGAATTCTACCAGGAGTTCGTCAAAGTTTTCGACGCGGTAAAAGCCGCAACCACTCATCCCGGCAACAACGAAAAAAAACATGCCTATGTCCAGCAGCTCCTCAATCGCATGCTGTTTATCGCATTTATCGAACGCATGGGCTGGCTCAAGCTGCCGTGGCCTGACGCTACCAAACCTACCACCGACTATATGCACGCGCTCTGGATACGGCACCAGCAGGAAGAGGATCCGGCGGCATACTACAAAAGTGTCGTAGAACCATCCCTCGCCCCGATATCCTTCAACTCCGTTTTAGGTAAACTCTTCTTCGATGGGCTAAATCGCGCCGGCGGGATTGCCCACGGCCACACGCTATACAAGCTTTTGGGTGACGTGCCATATCTTGACGGCGGACTGTTCGAAGAGGAAGCCACGCTCGACGTTCCTGGCGTGTCAGTGCAAGATGAAGTCTTCGATCTGATACTCGGCGATAGACGCCCTGGCTTTGACGGCGGCCTCTTCCGCCGCTTTAACTTTACCGTTACGGAATCCACACCGCTCGACCAGGAAGTCGCAGTCGATCCGGAAATGCTTGGCAAAATTTTTGAAAGTATTATTTTGGATGTGGAACGTCACAGCACGGGCACGTATTACACACCACGTCCTATTGTCGAGTTCATGGTAAACGAGGTGCTCAAGGACTACCTTACCGAAAAAGGGTTAGCAGCGGATAAAGCCGCACTCCTCGTGGATGAGGACAACGTGGAGTCCGACGAGTTGTCATTCAAGCCTTCCGAGATGCAGGATACCTTGAACTTGCTGTTTGAAGTGCGTGCCGTTGACCCTGCCTGCGGATCGGGCGCGTATCTACTTACGCTACTGCAGCGGCTGTTCGAACTGGTGGACCGGCTGGAAGTCGTGCACGACAAAGGACGCAATACTGACCCGCGACATTTTTATAATACAAAACTGCGGCTGTTGCACCGATGCATATACGGTGTCGACATCAGCGAAATTGCCATCCGTATTGCGCGCCTACGCCTATGGTTGTCGCTGGTCATCGAAAACAAAGGGATCATACCCGAGCCGCTGCCGAGTTTCGACTTTCTGATCATGTGCGGTGATTCACTGGCGTCGCCAGTGGAACAAAACGAGGCAGGATTAGCGTATCCTCATAATACGATTCAGGACTATACGGTCCTTAAACAGCGATGGTTCCACCCATCCAACAATACACGTCCAGAACGAGAAGTTCTTACCCGCAAACGTGCCGAAATAGCAGCTGCATTTGAGCATGAGCTCGCAAGCAGTAGGTTCAGAGCCGCTGCGCAAAATCCATTCGATTGGGAGGTCGAGTTTGCCGAAGTCTTTGATCCGAACTTTGACAATTCACCGGGGTTCGATATCATCTTAGCAAATCCCCCCTACGGTATTGCCGTCGAGTCACAATACCGAGTCTCGATCAACAGCAAGGAATCTTACGCAGCATTCTTAGCATTGGCTCACGCACTTAGTACGCCCGGCGGAACGTGCTCGTTTATCGTACCCACCTCTTGGCAAACTGGAGAACACTTTTTCCAATTTAGAAGTTGGTTGTTCGGAAACAACATCGTGCATTCAGTGGTCAATCTTCCCTATGATATGTTTGCAGCTGCCTATGTTGATACGTGTATTGTTACATTCCGTGCCAGAGCGCGAACAGTATCCGGTAGAGAGATATCGATAGCTGTTCTTCCAAAGCATGCGGAGTATAGGCGGGAGGATATTGCTTCAGCTCTACGGAAGTTACCCTTTAAAGCCATTGAGTCAGATTCCCGCCTTCGAATCGTCGTAAATCCAGACGCCGTCGACTTGATAACTAAGGTCAGTGTAGGTTCGCGCTTAGATAGTAAGGCAGTCGTAAAGCGCGGGATCGAGGCCTACAACTATAAAATTGCCCTGAAGCCGACCACGCCATCCATGTTGCCTTTTTATGAAGGTACGGTGCGACGCTATTACGCCGGTTCGCTCATGGAAGACAAATGGGTCCAGCCAAAACCTAGGGAGGTTGAGCTGCACTGCGGGGAGCGCATTCTTTTAAGACGTTTGGTCAGCCGTTCAAATCGGCTGATGGCAGCCCGAGTTAACTTCGATGCAGTCGTTAAAAAAGATCTGTATATAGTTAGAACGGAAGGTACGGAGATGTTGCTATTCCTGCTTGGATTGCTGAATTCGTCATTGTGGTCCTACTTGTATTTGTCACGTTCAGCGTCTGCTCAGAAGGATGACTTCCGTCAAGTGACACTCGAAGGTATCCGCGGATTACCTCTGCCAGAGAGCAGAGCTCAGAGGGGTGCAATAGCGGAACTTGTCTGCGCGATCGAGCGCAGAGTAGCTGCAAATGAGTCATATGACCTGCTTGATGCGGAACTCGACACGCACATCTACGCTTTGTATGGAGTCTCCAATGAAGAACAAAGCGCCGTACTAAAATATCTGGATACGCGTGGATAAGAATGACCGGTCGTGATTTACAGGACTGGCTCAGCCAGCGCGAGCGGTAGCGGATGGCCGGAAACAACATATTCTGCCTCGAAGGTGATTGGTCAGGCAACCTGAAGAAGCCAAATTCCGTTCGGCCGATACTGGAACTGCTTTCCAGGACGGAACCGTATGCTCCAAAGCATATCTATCGTGGACTGGGTACCGTAGAAGAATTTGAATACTACCTGCGCGAGTGGAGGAAAAAGCAGTACCGTGACTACCCCATTCTTTATCTCGCGTTCCACGGCGACTGCGGGGAGCTTTGCGTTGAGGCAACGCGTGGTGGGAGTATACGCGTTAGCCTGGATGATCTGGAGACGCTACTGCAAGGCAAGTGCCACCGGCGTATGATTCATATAGGCGCCTGCGATTCCGCAATGTGGCATGGCAACAGGGTGCAGACGTTTCTTAGAACAACCGGTGCTGTGGCGCTGATGGGCTACGAAGCCCAGGTCGACTGGACGGTCTCGACTGCTTTTGAGCTACTTCTATTTGACTGCATCCAAGAATGGTCGATGACTAAGCACGGTGCTAACGCGATAAAGAAGCGCATGAAGGCCCACTACCCGGACATGGTAAGAAAGCTTGGGTTTAAGGTCGTGGTACGTAAGTAATTTTTCGCCGGGACGCGGCGACCGTCGACGATCAAACTTTCTTACTGAAGCTCTCATCAGCATGGCACGACGAGCAACGGCCCTCAGCCGGAGTTGCAGCCACGCACCAGCGCACGTTCGTCCCAAAATCTTTTTCGACTTTATTGGAGTTAGCCCACCCTAAGGTGACGCCAGGGAAGTGACACGTCCCCCCAAACTGGTGTAAACGTGACCACGTAGTAAAGCTGAACACGTTCTTTGACAACTATGCAGCCCGAACGCCGTGACCGACGGCAGAGGGACCTCTGCGCCCAATCCACGTGGCATTTTGCGTCCCTGCGACTGGCGGAAAAAGCCGCGCATCCGGCAAGCCCCACTACACAGGGCACCACTGGGCCCTGGCGAATTCTTACGCGAGGATTACCGTTTTTCAAGTGGCGAAATTACCCCACTTGAAAAACTTGAATACATGTCCAACCCTTTCAAGCTTCTACACCTCAAACTTGAAAAAAAACTTGAAAAACTTGAAAACTTGAAAGCGTCCACCACCACCGCCCGCGCCCTCGCACCCTCACATCATTCCAGCATATTCGTGTGCATTCGTGGATAAAAACTACCGCCGCGCCTTACTGCCGTCCTTGCCGCCGACGATTCCGAGTCCGGACGGAAATCAAAGGGCGAAATTACCCGTTTTCGCCTGTTTGATTTATCTGAAACACTTTCAAGCTTCCGCGCCGCAAGTTTGAATTCCTTTGAAAACTCTTTGAAAACTTTGAAAAGCCTCACCGCAGTCTGACTAACCGGGGACGACTAACCGGGCAGCTACACTTACATGACTACCTGCGGGATCACGATCACGCCCGGGGCGGTATCGGCTCCACCTTGGCGGATAAACCGGGCTCCGGCTCGGGGCCCCGCGCACGAAGATCGTTCTCTTTCATTCCTCCGAACACCCGCAGCATTTCCATCGGAACCGGGAATATGATGGTGCTGGATTTTTCGGCTGAGATTTCCACCAGCGTCTGCAGGTAGCGCATCTGCATGGCCATGGGATGCTGGCCCATCATGTCGGCTGCCATCACGAGTTTCTCGGCGCTCTGGTATTCGCCTTCCGCGCCGATTACCTTCGCGCGGCGTTCGCGCTCGGCTTCGGCCTGGCGGGCCATGGCACGCTGCATTTCCTGCGGCAGATCGACTTTCTTGATCTCCACGGTGCTGATTTTTACACCCCAGGGTTCCGTCTGGCGGTCGAGGATCGTCTGAAGCTCCAGGTTCAGCTTCTCCCGCTCCGTCAACAGCTCATCCATTTCCTGCTGCCCGAGCACGCTTCGCAATGTCGTTTGCGCCATCTGGCTGGTCGCGAACAGGTAATCTTCCACGGCGACGATGGACTTGGCCGGGTCTACCACCTGGAAATAGACGACCGCGTTGACATGGACAGAGACGTTATCGCGCGTAATGATGTCCTGCGGCGGCACATCCAGCGCCACCGTACGCAGGCTTACACGGACCATGGTATCAATGGGTTTCAGCACAAGAATTACGCCCGGACCCTTGGCACGCGGACGCAGCCGGCCCAGCCGAAAAACGACGGCGCGCTCGTACTCCTGCAGGATTCGAACGCACATGAGCAGATAGACTGCCAGGATCAAAAACACGACGAACAGAAGACCGGTTATATCAGGAAACTGCGGGTTCATACGTGTGCTCCTCGCATTGTTGTTTGGCAGCACTTATCCGCAGCCCAACTGCGGGTGACAAGCAAATAGCAGAACCGGTATTTGTCCGACCGTCCGGCAGTCTCACTATGGCCTGCGGTCCCCAGTCAAACCCGGTGCCGCCGGCACATTGTCCAGCTCGATAACCTTCATGCCCAGCGCGCGGGCGATGTGTACCTCCAGCGATGCTCCACGGGAGTGTTCCCATCCGGGTAAAACCGCCAGCGTTTGGCACCGAGTGACGATGAGCGCGATGTCGCGGCGCAGACATCCCGCCCAATCGACGCCCGAGAACTCGTCCTCAATCCGCGCAGGGTTAATGACAACATAGCCCAGCGCGGTGAGGCGCTCTTCGGCTTCATGAAATGCGGTGTGATTCATCCCGGGTATGCCGCGCATCGGTCCGGCTATGTAGATGCAGTCGTAACTCAAAACATCTCATCCTGTTCGGATTCAGGTTCGTACGGTCTGGACGGAGACCATATCAAACGGATTTACACAACAGCCGGCTCTTTGCAAGTGCGTCTCGCGGGGGTGCGTGCAGTTCGATACGGCTGCCACAGCACATCTACGTCATTACATGTTTGCACTGGCGATTGCGCAATTGACGAAATGATCTGAGTCGCGAAGCTTTTGGAGGGGCTTGTCTTGAATATATTGATTTCGTCTCGTGGTTGTTTATCGCGGACTTTCTGGGTATCTGTTTTCCTGGCGGCATCTCTGCACGACGTCGCTGCGCAATCGGCCGCAGGGGCTTCGACCACTGCGACGACTGGCCAGCGGCGCCGAGCGCCCCGCGTGTCGGATCTGGAGACACCCGCGCCCACTCCCAAGCCTGGGGAAGTGGTCTCCACGCCCGCAATACCGCTGGGTGCACAACCGGTGGAGAAGTCGGCTGATACGACATCAAGCAAGGGTGCCGAGAAGAAAGACGAAAAAACAAAAGCATCGGACGCCAGCACTTCGGCCAGTGAGGAGCCGGTCGTTACCAGGCACACACTCAAGCTGAGTTCGGGGGCACTCGATTACACGGCCACGGCAGCATTTCTGCCACTGAAAAACGAGAACGGGGATACCGAGGCAAAAGTGTTCCACATGTTTTACGCTCTGGGCGACAAGCCGGAGGGTCACACCACGCGACCCCTGGTGTTCCTGTTCAACGGTGGGCCGGGTTCCTCATCCATCTGGCTGCACATGGGTGCTTTTGGTCCGCGGCGCGCGCGGTTGCGGGACGACGGTACGCTTCCCCCGCCGCCGTATGAGCTTGTCGACAACGAAGAGACGCTATTGCGCGACGCGGACCTGGTGTTTGTTGATCCGGTAGGTTCCGGCTTCAGCCGTCCGAGTAAACCTGAGAAAGGTAAGGATTTCTGGGGCGCACGGCAGGATCTGGAATCGATGAGCGAGTTTGTGCGGCTGTTCCTGGTGCGTAATAGTCGCATGCGATCCGCGCTTTTCCTTGCGGGTGAAAGTTATGGAACGTTTCGCGCCGCGGGATTGACGAACAAGCTGCTCGATAAGAATATTGCGCTTAATGGAATCGTGCTTGTCTCGACGATCCTGGATTTCCGGCCGCAGAGCGCGTCGCGCGGCAACGAGGTGCCTTATGCCATCTATCTGCCGACATTTACGGCGGCAGCCTGGGTGCACAAGAAGCTGCCCGCTGACCTGCAGCGGCGCAGCCTGAACGAAGCACTCCGCGAAGCGGAGCAGTGGGCCATGACAAGCTACACGCTGGCGCTGGTAAAAGGGGCGGGACTTGCTCCTGCGGAACGCGACGCGATCACCACCGGGCTGGCGCGCTACACCGGGCTGTCGCCGCAGTTCATTACCGATTGTGATCAGCGCATCGACGAATGGCGTTTCCGCAAAGAACTGTTACGGCAGACCAGGCGCAGCTTATCGGCCTATGATGCGCGGCTGCTGGCCATCGAGCCGCACGCCATCGGCGACGCACCCGATTATGATCCGCTGCTCAACGTCATGGGCGCTCCGTTCACGATGCTGTTCAACGATTACGTTCGCAATGAGCTCGGTTACAAGACTGACGCGGAATACGTGACGATCAGCGGGAAGGCAAATGGCGCATGGGATTACGGCAATCCGCGCGAAGATGATTTCATGGACATGACCGAGAATCTGCGCCGCGCGATGAGCCGCAACCAGGCAATGCGTGTGCTGGTTGCGCGCGGATTGTACGATTTCGCGACTCCGTATTTCGCTGCCGCCTACACGTTCGGTCACCTCGGGCTGGATCCCGCTGTGCAGGCCAACGTTGAGACGACCGATTATGAGGGCGGGCACATGATGTATATAGACAAGGCCGGACGGCAGAAACTGACGAACGATGTGAGTGGGTTCATTGGCAAATCGCTGGGGCGCTGAGTATGGACCCAGCTAAACTCCGGAAAGTAGCTATTGTATTGGGAACCGCTATTACTTAGAGGTGTCTATCAAAGGGCTCACGTTCCCGCTGGAGGTTTGCTGACTTGTTGACGTTACGCGCGGCTGTTGCCGCGCTGCTGGCTTGCTTTTGTACCGGGGTGTTCGCAGCCCCCACGGAATATCGCGCGCTCTGGGTGGATGTATTTCATAAAGGCCTGCGCACGCGCGCGGAAGCCGACGACATGCTCGCGACCGCGCGTGCCGCAAATTACAATGCGATCGTCATCCAGGTGCGCAAAGCGTGCGACGCCTATTACGACAGTGGAGTGGAACCGAAAAACCCTGCCGTTGAGCCCGGTTTCAACCCGCTGGAGTACATCATTCAGCGGGCGCACAGCACCGCGGGCAAGCAACGGCGCATCGAGGTGCACGCATGGCTGGTCGCGTACCGCACACGTCTTCCGAACGATGATCTGTGGAAGAGTCCGAACCACATCTTCCAACAGCACCCGGAGTGGCTGGGCATGCGGGCGGACGGATCGCGTGAGGACAAGGGCGAGAACCCAGGTCGTTACTACCTGGATCCCGGAATTCCACAGGTAATCGATTATAATCTGAGCGTCGTGCGTGACATTCTTTCGCGCTACGATATCGATGGAATTCACTACGATTATATCCGCTACCCAGAGGGAAAGGGCGATGGGAATCCCTGGGGGTATAATCCAGTTTCCCTGGCGCGCTTCAATGCGCAGTACGCCCGCACCGGCAAGCCTGCTGCGGATGATCCGCAGTTCTCCGAATTTCGGAGGCAGCAGATTTACGACCAGGTGCGAAAGGTGTACGCACATGTGCGTGCGTGGCGGCCGCGCGTGAAGGTGAGCGTCGCCGCGATTACCTGGGGTGATGTGGATAAGGGATTTGAGCGGAGCAGCGCGTACACTAACATCATGCAGGACTGGCCGCAGATGGCGCAGGATGGTTTTTTGGATGTGATCTTTCCCATGAACTACAAACGGGAGAAGGTATCGGCGCAGGCCCGGTCGCATCGCACCTGGGCCCGCTTTCTTGGAGAAGTGGCGGAACGTTCGGGCCGCTTTGGTGTGAACGGCGTGGACGGTGAGGAACTCAATAGCGTCGACGGAATCCTCGCCCAGATTCGGGATACGCGCAGTTTGCCGGGTATCGATGGCATCATCACATATTGCTACGCGCAGCCGCGTGCCGGGTCCGGGCGAAGGCCAACACCCGACATCGAATTCTTTAACACCATCCGGCAGCAGGCGTTTCCGGATGTGATCGACGTCCCGGATGCGATGTGGCTCAGCCGGCCTTCCGAGGGTTTGGTGAAGGGAATCGTCACTCGTGGCGGTATGCCGGCGGATGGCGCAGTCGTGCGCATGGGCGGACGCAGTGCCCGGACGGACGGTACAGGCTTCTATGCATTTGCGCGAGTGCCCGCGGGGCAGGTACAGGTGCGCGCCGAAGATGCGCAGGGAATTATCGGTGGTAGATCGGCACAGGTGCAGCCGGGCGCCGTGGCGGAAGCGCCGATCGGGGGCTAAGAAGGAGCCACTGAAATTGGTACAGGCTTACGGTGTTTCCGGCGGTGTGCACTCTGACATTATCCCAGTGTGCCGAATCAATAGTTCGTTACCAGACCGAAGTCAAACTTACCCTCGATTCGGCACACAGAACTGATTACGAACTAGCGGTCGACCACACCAGCATTATCCAGTACCACAACTGCTGCGGCGTGGCTGTTTGTATGGGTGAGGCTCACGTGCATGTGCGTGATTGCCCGTTCGTTGGCCAGTTCCAGGGCGCGACCAATTACTCGCAGCTCGGGTTTGCCACTGGGCAGGTTTTCAATTCCGACATCTTTCCAGCTGATAGCATTGCTTAGCCCTGTCCCCAGCGCTTTCAGAAATGCTTCCTTTGCCGCGAAACGTGCCGCGAAGTGCAACGGCGGGTGCGGCAGCCCGTTGCAGTACGCACGCTCGACCTCTGTGAAGATGCGCTTTTGAAAACGCTCACCGAAACGCTGCAGGCTTTCCTCGATTCGCGCGACCTCGACCATATCGAGGCCAATGCCGTAGATCATCAGGCCGAAGCGCCAGTCCATAAGGGTGGATCCAGGTGCGGAAGCGCGCCATTGTACTTACGAATGCCATCGAGTATTTTATACCCGTGGTCGCGACTGTTTTCGATGAAGATCTCATTACTGATGTCACCCGCGGCAATGACACCGGCAACGAACAGGCCGGGAACATTGGTCTCGAATGTGTCGGGATCGATCCGTGGCCGGCGCGTTACAGGATCCACCACCACGCCGGCGCTGCTCAGCAGGCCCGTCTCTGGACGGTAGCCGGTCATCGCGAGCACAAAATCGTTCTCGAGCCGTTGCGTCGTGCCACGCGAGTTTTGCACGACGATTTCGTGCGGCAGAATTTCGCATATCGTCGTCCCCAATAGCGCGCGAATTTCGCCATTCCTGATGCGATTTTCGAGGTCGGGCTGGAGCCACCATTTCAGCGGCTCCAGCTTTTCGCCGCGGTAAATCAGCGTGACTTCAGCGCCGGCCCGCCATAGCAGAAGTGCGGCCTCTGCCGCACCGTTGCGTCCACCCACGACCGCCACCTTCTGCCCCACGTACGGATGCACTTCCCTGTAGTAGTGAGAGACCTTGTGCAGCTCCTCGCCGGGAACGTTCATGAGCTTCGGAAGTTCGTACGCGCCGGTCGCTACGACGACAAATTGCGCACGGACTATAAACGATCGCCCCCATTCATCAGTTCCATGCACAACGAAGCCGCTGTCCGTTTCACGTTCGAGGGTGTCGACTCGATGGCCTGTCAGCACCTGGATTTGTTTGTCACGCATGTAGCGGCGAAGGTAATTCAGGTACTCCTCGCGCGTGGGCTTGTCTTCCGTCAGCACGAGCGGATAACCCGGCAGTTCCACATTCGCCGCGGTCGAGAAGAACTTCATGTAATACGGCCACTGCGTAATCGCCTGCGCCAGCGCACCTTTTTCATAGCACGCAACCCGCAGCCCGGCCTGCTGCAGTACCGCGGCCGCGGCCAGCGCGGCCGGACCTGAGCCGACTATGAGGACGTCGATAGGCTGGCGGGGGCGGCTATTGTCCTGCATGGAGTTCGACTTTCACTAAAATGGAAAAGCGGTCCGCCGGTGCGGACCGCACTCCAGGTTCGATGTTCGACCACTTACGCATTCTTTTCTGCTATCGCGGCTACGGACTTGTATGCGTAATTACGCGAGTTCGCTGTCTTTGAAGAAGTTGGCGATTTCGATTTTGGCGCGTTCCGGGGAGTCGCTGCCGTGCACCAGGTTCTCGGTGGTACTGAATGCGAAGTCGCCGCGGATGGTTCCAGACGCCGCTTCGGTGTGTTTGGTTTTTCCCATCATGGCGCGGGTGAGGGCGACGACATCATCACCTTCGAGCACCATTGCGACGACAGGGCCGCTGAGCACAAAATCTTCAAGCTCCGGATAGAATGCCTTCTCCACGTGCTCTTCGTAATGCTTGCGCGCGAGGTCTTTTGTAAACGTCAGCATTTTTATTCCGACGAGACGCAGGCCCTTCTTCTCGAAGCGCGAGACAATCTCTCCAACAAGCCCGCGCCGTACGCCGTCGGGTTTTACAAATATCAATGTCCTCTCAGCCATTGGCTTATGCTTCTCCTCATGTAGTGTATTACTGCTTGTTACTGCTCCCTCAGTTCGAACAGCGAAGTCGAAACTTCGGCTCCTCCGCGGGGCCGCGTTCCACGCAGTCCCCGCCGGCGTGAACCGCTGGGCAGCAGGCCTTCCGGTCGAAAACGGATCATCAGCACCAGGATGATGCCGTAGGAAATCATGCGCATATCGGGCACCCAGGGCAGGCCGCGCAGCCACGTTGCGCCTTCCGGCCACCACTTCATTACGTCCGCCAGGTACATCGCCGGGCTCTGTCGCAGCAGCTCACCCAACGCGACCAGAACAACCGCTCCAACCACCGGGCCAATGACCGTTCCCATGCCTCCGAGCACCAGGTAGGCGAGGACCGACACGCTTACCATGAAATCGAAGTTACGATAATCGGCCATGGTGAAGTATGAGACCACAAATGCGCCCGCAAGGGCGCCGATGGCTGCGCTAATCGCAAACGCGATCGTCTTATACCACATCGCATTGATCCCGCAGGCTTCGGCGGCGACTTCGTCTTCGCGCAAAGCGGTCCACGCGCGGCCAAGCCGCGAACGTAGCAGCCGATGCGCCACGAACATCGTCACCCCCAGCAGCGCTGCCACGAGATACCAGTACGCGTTGCGGTGCGTCCCGAGAATGGAAAATTCGTAATGACCAACACCCGGAATCCACAGGCTGGGCCTAGGCACACGCGGGAAACCGCGAGGCCCGCCCGTTATGCTGACCGAGTTGCGTGCGACCATGTTGACCAACTCGCCAAATCCGAACGTTACGATCGCAAAATAATCGCCCGTCAGACGCAGCGTCGGCAGCCCAAGCACCACCCCCCAGAATGCCCCATGCACAACACTGGCCAGCATTGCGAGCCAGAACGAAAAATGAAAATCGCGCATCAGAATGCCCGCGGTGTACGCGCCAATCAGCATGAAGCCGGCGAACCCCAGGTTCAATAAGCCGCAGTAACCAACGATAATGTTTAATCCCAGTGCACCAATGGCCGAGTAGCCGCCGAGGATAAGAATGTTAATACCGTTGGTGTAGCCGGTGGGGGAGAGAAGACTGTGCAGCATCCAGGGTGCGACAAAAACAAAGGCGACAAAACCAACGATCGGAAGTGCGCGCCGCAGCACCAGCAGCTTTCGAGAAGCCTGGTCCATCATGCGCGCTTTGCCGAAGCCTTGCCCAAGAGCCCGGTTGGTTTGAAGACGATTACGAGGATCATAAACGCATAGGCGACGCCAAGCTGGTACTGCCCTGGGCGTCCAAGGTTAGTGCCCATACGGTTCCAGCCTTCTTCTGTAAGCCATCCCCACCTCTCGAGGGTGCCGAAAATGCGGAATGTATCGAAGGAATCGAAGAGCGGCACAAAGCTGTAAATCGTTCCGATGATCAGTCCTCCGAGCATCGCACCACTGATGTTGCCGATGCCACCGAGTACGGCTGAAGCAAACGCGAGAATGCCTACGATATATCCCATTGTGGGAATGATGAACGTGCCGCGCAACACGTAGAGCGGCGCCACAATGGCAGCCAGCCCCGCACCCAGGGCAAACGCCAGTGCCACCACCCGGTTCACCTGGATGCCCATCAGGCTCGCAGTGATGCGATCCTGTGCACATGCCCGCATGGCTTTCCCTGTGCGCGTGTGATGGATGAAGAGCTGAAGCGCGACCAGCAACACGATGGCTGTCATAATGATTGTCAGATCCAGGAGCGGCATCTGAATGATCGTCGGCTCGCCATTTCGACCCTGCGCGCTGAAAAGCTTAATCATTGCAGGCTGTTGGATGGGAATCGAAGTATGGGATGCGTGCTCGTAATGCCAGAAGAGGTGTGGGCGTGCGTTGGCGGGAAAGTCCCGGCTGGCCGACCCCCAGATTGACTGCGCATAGCTTTGCAGGAATAGCGAGATTCCGATCGCCGTGATCAGCGGGATCAGGCGCGGGGAATTGCGCAGCGGGCGGTATGCCAGAAGGTCCATGGTTACGCCAAGGCAGCAGGAGTACACCACGGCAATGGCAATGGCGGCGAAGAACGGCATTGGGTTGCGACCGCCTGTTTTGGGGAGAAGATAAAAATTGGCGACCGCAAACGCTACGCCCGCGCCGATCGCCACCAGCAACCGCAGCCAGCGTGACTGCAAAAGCCCGGAAACCGCTACCCAGATTGCGCAGGCAACCAACAGCCCAACTGTGGCGGAGACCACCTTCATGGAAAAAATATCGTGCGAACCCGTCGGCACCAGGAACATCAGGGTGAAGTACGTAGAGAACATGAAGACTTCGCCATGCGCGAAGTTGATGAGCTGGATAATTCCATAGACCATGGAATAACCCACCGCTAGAAGCGCAATGATGGCGCCCTGCGGCAGTCCTAGCGCAAGGTACCTCAGGTACGTCGCCAGGTCCTTGTTGAGGATAACAAAGAGCGAAAACGCCAGAAACCCGGCCCCCCAAAGCAGGGCAGTGCGAACCAACGATGCGCGTAGTGAAACTGCGGCCAAACTTAAACCTCGGAAAAAATCAGCTAGGAGCGAGCGCGACGTGCGCGAACCGAGAGCGCAATGTCAAACTCTCCTGCGAGAGGCCCACAACCCACTATTTCGTGTTGGAAGTTGGATGATCCCGCCGTTGGACTAAGCTGTCACTGGAAGCAAAATTCAGGCGAATCGTGGAGCTCGTCCCACCTTTGGTGCTCACCGTGGCGCTGCTCAACATATCCCCAGTGTGCCGAATCGGTAGGCTCGTGTCCAGTGTACTACTCGTCAACGTTGCATTCAGGAACACAGCCGTGCCGGTGGTTCCGGTGATCGATACAGGCGCGGGTTCCTCAGTCGAAGTGGTTTCGTCATCCTGTGAAGGCACCGCTTCACTGCCAGCCCCCTGGGTCGCAAATAGATCCGAGACATTCTCGATTTCCAGGCGCTCGTTCATCGCGAGCCCATCATCTGTATCATGCGGCGCGATCGGCGCATCGTTTCCGTAGCCAATGAAAATCAGCCGTTCCGGATCGAGCCCGAACTTCTGCACCAGGTATCCTTTCACGCTCCATGCGCGGCGGCGAGTCAACGTGCGGGCTTCCTCATCGTCCAGGCTGTCATTCAAATGCGCTTCAATACTCACCAGCGTATTTTCGAGAGGCTCATCCAGCAGGGCCTCACCAAGCGCATTCAGCATTTCGAAGCTCTGCGGCAGAATCGCGTAGTCGTCGTCTTCGAACTGCACCTGCTGTGTCGCGTACACCGGACCCGCATAGCGATTGTCCGGATCCCGCTCGCGAGTCAGGGCCCGAATGATATCGTCTACCGTAGTATTCCTTTCCAGCGTGGGCGGCTCCTCCGGAAGTGGTCGTTCAACGGCCTGCCACTCCTCGTCCATTTCCTCATCTTCCTCGGTGATCTCCTCCGCCACGAGATCGGACGGCGTGTACGGCTCTTCGGGTTCGATCTCCTCTACCAGGTCAGGCCGTGCGATGCCGGGAGTCACTACCACAATCGCCGGATCACATACCTGATACGACCCGTACTCCTGGCGTGGAAGGTAGTACCAGCCTGGCGGAGTGACGAAACTCGGCGGCGGGACCCAGCGGGGCGGTATAACCCACCCGCGCCTGGGTACATAGCACCACCCCCACTTGGAGAGCCGTAGTACCCAGTTCCTGGGCGGTTTCCATCCTGGGGGAGTTACCCACCCGCCTGCAGGGGCCCAATTGGATGGAGGCTTCCAGCCCGCGGGAGGAACCCAGCCGGACGGCGGCCTCCACTGGTCCGGCGGGTGAAAGTTGGCCGGGGTCGGTGTCGCAGCGGACGGCGTAGGCACAGGAGTAGGACCCGGCGTCGGCTGCAGCTTGCGCTTCTTCAGCTTTTGCTGCTTCTCAACCGACGGAGTTGGGCTGGGTCGTGGTCCGATGCCCCGTACCGGGGTTGCTCCTGCCGAGGGAGGCGGCATGCCTGCCGGCACGAAAACGGTAGGGCGGGCGAGGGCAGGCGTGCGCTGTGCCCTCCGCTGGTCTCGACGGGACTTGCGAGTAGGATGAGGATCTTCCGTTTCTTGTTCTGCGGTGCCTTCTATCATCACGGCAGCACCCGGGTTAATTGTCCCATGATCGGGTTGAGGAGTCTCGCCTGGAGTCGCATCGTCTGAGGGTGTAAAATCCGTGGCCGGCTCCGTGATCTCGGGAACGACATCGGGGCCCGTTGGTGTCGTCACGAGAGGTCCCGCTGCCTGGTCAGGTCGGTTCTGCTTCTTCTCTTTTTCTTTTTGTTTGCCGAATTTGTCACGGTCGCCTTTGCGGCTCTCGCCCGATGTGGATGATTGCCCCGGTGCGGTTGGCTCTTGCTTATCCGCCTTGCTTCGCTTGGCAGACTCCTTCGCGGGAACCGTAATTGGCGTGAGATTCGGCAATACAACCAGCGGCGTCGCCACAGGCGCGGGCTTGCGCTCTTGCAATTGAGCCGCGCTTTCGCGGTCGCTCCGGCGCGACTCATCCCCGCCTGCTTTCCCTTCGTCTTTACGCCCATGCGAAGGTAAGACTAGGAGCAGCAAGGCGGCAGATAGAAACCTGGTTCTCATCAATCCATCCAAAACTTTAAAGGCTGGCGCTTATTGCTGCAATCACAATGCCGAACTGCGCAAGAGGAAGCAAAGCGCAACCAAGTCAGCGACGAAATCTATATTTGGATTGAAGGCGCGTTCCAAGCAGAAACCGTGCATTTAGTTCCGGCTGCGGCCACTGCGCGGCTGCCTTTCGGCGGCAGGCAGAAGTAACCCTGCTGCAATGAAGTCTCGTCTCCCCTCACACGTATCATGAGAGCTGGAAAATCGCATTCGTTCTCTATCACCAGCAAACGTTCATCCGTTCGCGCGTGAAGGCTGACCTCCGGTGAATTCAGCATGGCTTCAAAGGCAGGCTGCTGCGTTGAAAACACGTATTCGTTTTGTGCAACGATGCCCCCTTTAGAATCCTTCAGCGTCAGGAAGGCTGCTACCGTACCTGCCTTGGCGGGCAACACCTGCTGCACGCGCTTCGCCATTATAGCCTTGTCGCGGGAGAGATTAATTTGCCCTTCTGCCTCCTGTAGTCTGGCACCCGATAAATCGTACAACTCGAACCGCCACTGGTACGGCTGCTCCGCTGGCGCGCTGCTGACGGCCCACACCTCCGCGCTCCATTGCTCGCCCGGCTTCCATGTAAGCCGCTCATAGCGCAGACTGACAGAGGTCGGCGCATATGCCTGCCGCACCCACCAGTACACGGGTTTGCTGGTCAGCAGGTAATCGATCGCGTTCGTGCAAACCGCGTTGGGATACGCCTCATTGAATTGCCACGGCAGCACCCCGCTGCATGGTCCGCTGCGCCGTCGATGCGCTTCCACACCATAGCGCAATCCTTCCGCGTGCAGCCACTGGCTCGCGCGAACGTACGTTTCCAGCTTGTCTATTTTCCCGAACACCTGCTCGATCATCTCGCGCTGCAGCCACCACGACGCATGGTGCACCCATACCGGGTTCGTGCTATCCGCCGGCCACTGATGCTCCGGCGAGAAGAACTGATGGATTGTCTCAAGGTTCGCCGCGCCTTCGACTCCAAATTCCGAGTGCAGCAGCGGATCGATCGCATTATAGAGCGCATAGTGATTCTCCAACCCGGCGTATTTCCAGGGGCCGTGCACGTCATGCATTCGCCCAGTGCCGGCCTTTTCGATCGAAGTGGACCACTCCGGCCCCGACGGCGAGGTTGGCACCCAGGCGCGATCTGGATCCAGCTCCGCGACAACCGATTTAAGCTTCGCCAGTGCGGGATGTGCATCGGACAAAGGTGTGTAGTCGTCAGCAATCAGTTCATTGCCACCGCACCACACCGCGAAACATGCGTGGTTGCGTCGTTGCGGGATGATTTCCCGCGCCCGTTCCTCGATGTATGTGAGGTACGCTTCGTCTTCGGGGGGGCGGTTATCGATTCCGGAAGATGATTGAGGAAACTCCTGCCAGACCAGGATGCCGAGGCTGTCGCAAAGGTCATAGAATTTTCGCGACTCCTGCAAGCCCCCGCCCCACACACGCAAAAGATTGCAGTGCGCGTGCGCAGCGAGGTTCAGCGCGCGCTCGTACCGATTCTGTACCGGATGCTGCGCGGGAGGGTTGTCCCCATGGTCGCGGCCATACATATGGTCCATCGGCACCCAGTTCCAGCCGCGTATCCACAGCCGCTCCCCATTCACCTCCATCGTGTAAGGAAGCGCATCCTTCGCGCCTTCGTTTTGCACCATACGCAGATTGCGCATGCCGATCCGTTCGGTACGCGTGTCGCTAACCGTGGACCCAGCCAGCACGCTCGTGCGAACCGTATAAAGGTGCTGCTCGCCCATCCCGTTGGGCCACCACAGCTTCGCACCGGCTACCGATAGCTTTACCTCCGCGACGTGATCCGTTTCTCCCACAACTGGATGCGTCGCTGAGGCTACGATCTTGTCGCCGTCCAGGATTTCGACTCGGACTGCCGATGAAGCCATGCCCTCCGCTGCGCCAACCTCCACCCGAGCCTCCACCTCAGCATCGCCATTGTTGTTCACGCGCGGGCGCAGCCACACTTCTTCAACCCAAAACGGGCCAGTACGCACCAGCGTAACACTGCGGTAAACACCGACCGGAATCAGGCGCGTACACCAGTCCCACCAGTAGGCAAAACGCGATTTCCAGATGCGCGCCTTGCTCGTGCGGCCAATCTGCCCCTGGACCAGGTCAACCGAGGGCGCGTGCTGCACAACCACCACCAGCCGGTTCTGCTTACCCGCACGCACCTTCTGCGTCACGTTGAACTCAAAAGGTGCGAACATGCCCTCGTGTTCGCCCAGCAACTCGCCGTTCAGATAAACGGTACATGCGTAGTCGACACCCTCGAAATACAACCGCAACACCTCGCCGCTTGCGAGGTCCGGCCCTGTGAAGTCCTTGCGGTACAGCCAGTCGCGCTCGCTCAGCCATTCACATGCACGGCTGTTGAGGTCCTTGTACGGGTGCGGGATCAACCCGGCATCGAGCGCATCGGCAATTACATCGCCCGGGACGGTTCCACGAATCCACTGGCCGACCGCGGGACTGGACTTATCAGCCTCCCAGTCTTCCTTCCATACCTTCTGCTGCTCCCATTCGCGGGGCATCAGCCCAAGTAGCTTCCAGTCGTCTCCGTCCAGCGGCATCACCAGCACACGCTCATCCATTCTGCAGGGCCTTCTTTGTATGAGTGTAAATGATCTTAGTTAAAATCCGCTAAACGCGAAGCACGGGCACAACACGCAACCAAGAATAATGCGAAGCGACAATATCACGAACCACGGGCGATGCCGTGCTGTCACCGGCAGCCAGGCGTCATGATTCGGCAATGCCCGCTGCTCACTCACTCTTATTATCTGATAAATTATGAAGCGGCCGGGATGAAAATTGCTGACAATTGTAGAATCCTTCCGCCTAACCCGCATCAAGGAGTAATGCTTTGCCCGAACTGCCCCTTCCATCGGCAACCATGGAACAGAACGCCGATCCGCTCACCCGTGAACCGGGCGGAGACTCGAATCCTATGCAGTTGAGTAGCAACTCCACCGCTGTGGGCGCTGCCCAGGTTGCAATACGTGAAAGTGACTGGACCGTCGACGATGCCATAAAGACGTACAACGTCGACAGATGGGGCCTCGGGTATTTTGGGATTAACGAGCACGGGCACGTAACCGTAAACCCGCAACGCAACGGCGCCGCCATCGATATTATGGATGTCATAGCCGAAGCGAAAGACCAGGAACTCAGGTTTCCGCTCGTCGTGCGCTTCCAGGATCTGTTACGCGACCGGGTAGTCGCGCTGAACACCGCATTTGTCTCCGCAATCGAGGACCTCAAATTCAATGGCAAGTACCTGGGTGTTTTCCCAATCAAGGTGAACCAGCTACGCGAAGTCGTTGAGGAGATCGCCGATGCAGGCCGACCGTTTAATTACGGCCTCGAGGCCGGATCAAAACCAGAGCTCTTCGCAGCGCTTGCCGTTCACGATAACCCCGACGCACTCCTCATCTGCAACGGCTACAAAGACACACAGTACATCAGGACCGGCCTGCTCGGAAACCGTCTCGGCAAGAAGGTCATCATGGTCGCCGAGAAAGTCGAAGAGGTCAAAGCCATCGTCACCGTCTCAAAGGAGATGGGTGTCGAGCCGATCATCGGCATCCGAGTCCGGCTGGGCGCAAAGAGTTCCGGCATCTGGGCGCTTTCGGGCGGCGAGAGCGCCAAATTCGGGCTCAGCACAATGGACCTCATGGAAGCCGTTAATTATTTGCGCGAAGCCGGAATGCTGCACGCCTTCAAGCTGGTGCATTATCACATTGGCTCGCAGATACCCGACATCCTGACCATCAAACGCGCCACCCGCGAGGGCGCGCGCTACTATGCCAAGCTGCGAAAGATGGGATGTGACGGGCTGGAGTACCTAGACATGGGTGGCGGGCTCGCAGTCGATTATGACGGCAGCCGCACCAGCTTCCACTCTTCCTCCAACTACACGCTCGACGAATATGCGGCCGACACCATCTACAACATCATGGATGTTTGCGACGAAGAGAAAGTCGCCCACCCGCACGTAACCAGCGAGAGCGGACGCGCCATCGTGGCGCATCACTCCATGCTGGTCGTCGAGGTATTTGGTTCGATCGAAAAAACGAAAGCACAATACGATCTCAGTGTCGCTCCCGATGACCACAAATGGGTAAAGCAACTCGCCGAGAGTAACGAGCGCATTCAGATCAACCCCACAGAGACGCTGCACGACGTTCAGCAGATCAAGCAGGACAGCCAAAGCGCATTTGACCTCGGCATCCTCGATCTTCGCACAAAGGCCAAGATCGAGACGTTTTACTGGCACATTGTCGAGGAGATCGTGGAGTTGTTCCACCAGCGTGCGAAAAGCGGCGAACTGGAGCCGGAGGAAATCCCGGAAGACGTTGCCGACCTTACCCCGCACATGGCGGACCAGTACGTTTGTAATTTTTCCGTGTTCCAGAGCCTGCTCGATCACTGGGCCCTCGGTCAGCTTTTCCCCATCATGCCGCTGCACCGGCTGCACGAGCCGCCCAATGCACAGGGAACGCTTGTCGATATCACGTGCGACTCGGACGGGAAGGTCAGCAAGTTCATTGACCTGAAAGACGTTCGCCACTCGCTGCCCATGCACACACTACGCGGTGACGAGCCCTACTACATCGGATGCTTCATGACCGGAGCCTACCAGGACATTATGGGCGACCTGCACAACCTTTTCGGGCGCGTAAACGAGGCGCACGTGTTCCTCGACGATGACGAAGAGAGTGGCTGGTATGTGGAGGAAACCATTCCGGGGCACTCCATCACACAGGTCCTTGAGATGGTGCAGTACCACGGCATCGACCTGGCGCGCCGAATGAAAGGTCAGATCGACGAAGCAATTAAAGCCAACACCCTGCGACCCAACGAAGGAATGAAGCTACTTGCCGAATACGAACGCGGATTGCAGGACCCGACTTACCTGAGGTTCCATTAGCGCGGCTTCAGTCGAACGGGGTCTGGTCGCTCTGTGTTTCATCCACACTTTTTACGCGCCCAAGTCCGGGGTCGTAGCAGCATACCCGATTCCTGCCCAGTCGCTTCGCCTCGTACAGTGCCGCGTCAGCTCGCGCGAAAAGGCGCGCAGGCGTCATATCGAAACCCAGCGGCAGGGTAGAGGCACCGATACTTGCCATGATCCGGATAGCTGAACTGTGTGTGCTCATCGGTTGTCCACCAATCGCCAGGCGCACACGTTGAGCAACGCGTATGGCATGATCCAGGTCGGTTTCCGGCAGGATGATGCCAAACTCATCGCCACCCAATCGGCCCAGAAGGTCCGGATCCCGCAGTTTCGAGGCAATACGATCCACCAGCTGCCGCAACACCTCGTCGCCCGCGGCGTGTCCCATTGAATCATTCACTTCCTTGAATCCGTCGAGATCCAACATGAGCACGGACAGCGGTCTCCCGTATCGCAACGTGCGGTTCATCTCGATATCCAGCGCCTGGAGGAGCGCCCGTCGATTCAGAATACCGGTCAGATCATCGTGCGTAGCTATCTTCTGCAGCAGCCGTTTCTGGTCCTCAAGCTGCGTCATCAATGAGCGCACCCGCAGGTGTGTCTTCAACCGGGCAAACAGCACCGGATAGTTGAACGGCTTTGTAACGTAATCGTCCGCACCGAATTCCAGGCCGGTAACCTGCGTGCTGCTTTCGTGGCGGGCAGAGATCAGCAATACTGGAATCGAGTGGGTGCGCTGCTCGCGCCGCAGCTCCTGCAGGTAAGTCAATCCATCCGTGCCAGGCATGGTAAGATCGAGCAGAATTGCGTCCGGCGTTCTCTTATCTAAAATGGCCCGGGCCGCGGCAACGCTGGACGCGGAAAGCGGTTCATATCCGCGGGCACCCAGGCGTCGACTCAGCAACTCCCGACAGTCGGGATCATCGTCCACGACAAGTACGACGAACGGGTGGTCTGGATCGGATGGGACGCTCAGGGCGTGAAGCTGCTGAACTGCTTCGCTCAGAGCATTATCGACCTCGGCGTTGTTCATCTCGGGCACAGGCGATGTTCCTTCTGTCATCTGGCCAAGGTTTGTAGTCAGCCCCCGCATGTCAAATGGTGGGGACAGCTCACAAAACCTGGACTTGTATCTTACTTTACGTATACCATTTGGTTCGAATTTGTGCGGATCAATTAACATTTAATGCTTCTAAAATGCGGTAGATAAGGCGCATAGATGCACCTCTCGGATTGCTGTGCAGCCATCCTGGTCGGCGGCGAAAGCAGACGCATGGGACAGCCCAAGGCCCTTGTGAAGCTGCACGCCAGGCCCCTCGTCAGCCATATAGCAGGAGCACTGGAGCCTGAGTTTGCCGAGCTGGTTATCGTTGGCTCGCTGGTTTTGCAGGGGGAACTCGGGGATGCCTTCAGGTTTCGTCAGGTACCTGACCGCTTCGAGGATCGCAGTTCCCTCAATGGCGTATTAACCGCAATTCTCGCAAGCTCCACCACCTGGACAGCCATCTTTGCGTGCGATGCGCCCATGCCGTGCATTCCACTGCTGAGGAAAATGGCCGCCACTGTGGATCACCAAACCGAGGTAGTTCTTTGCAGCGATCCCAACGGCCAAATGCAGCCATTTCACGCTTTCTGGCGCCGGGACTCTGCGAACGTTCTCACGGAAGCACATCAACACGGAGAACTAAAACTCGCGCAGGTGCTCAAGCAGCTGAAGTGCAAAGTAATGCCGCCGGAAACCTGGCGTAAATACGATAAGGTGGGTCAGTTTTTACAGAATCTTAACACACCCGCGGAGCTCAGGGAGTTTCATGCAAATACCTGACTACTGCGCGGAGCCCTTGATGGGCCGAAAGCCGGTCGGTTTGCCCGCACTTTCTTCGTAAATCCAGTGCTCCGGTTTTTCACACGCAGAGCCAGGCCGATCCTTCTCGATAAAAAAGATAAATCTTTCGCCGTCCAGCCGAGGCAGTTCGCTGGGGCAATAAACTCCTTCGCGGCTATCGTCCTTCAACAACTGCAAATCGCGTTCGCAAAGTTCCGCGATGATTTGGTCACCCGTAAACCGGATGCGGCTTTCGTGCGCATCGCGCACCGAAGTAATGCCATAACTGAGCACATGAGCTTCACGAGTTCCCGGAAATGCAGTCCGGCTGATGATGGCTCCATCCGCCAAGAGCGTCTCGAGCTCTTTAATCGTTATACGAAACCTGACGGAGTTGTCCTGGATTCGGATTTTCACAGTTTGTAGTTTTCTTCAGACATATGCACTTCGTTAATCTACCGTCCATCTGCTCTTTCAGTCGGGCGAAGAAACCCCTGGGTACGTCGCGAGCCCCGACAGCGCCTCTCACGTGCCGGCCCGTGTGGCCAGTTCTTCCCAGCGTACAATTGCTGCCTCGAGACGTTTTCCTAAGTCCATCTGCTCATGAGTCAGCTCCTGCAGGCGCATGTAATCGGTTGCTGCTGCTGCAATTTCAATTTCGAGCTGCTGCTGGCGCTCTTCCCACGCAGGAATATTCTTCTCAAGATCTGCCAGCTCGCGCTGCTCCTTGAACGACAGCTTTCTGGATGTTGTTGCGCCGACGACAACAGAAGCAACGGCGGGTGCCGCCGAGGGCATTTTGCTGGTTGGTGACACTGTAGCTTCCCGCTGCTCGTGCATTTGCTGGTAAACGGAGTAATCCCCTGGATAATCTCTTATCCTGCCGCCCGGCTCGATTGCGAGCACATGTTCGATCGTCCGGTTCAGGAAATACCTGTCGTGGCTCACGACAAGCAGACAGCCGGCAAAGTCGTCCAAAAAATCCTCCAGCGCCTGCAACGTCGCAATATCCAGGTCGTTAGTCGGTTCGTCGAGGATCAGGAAATTAGGATCCTTCATAAGTACCTGCACCAGGTGCAGCCGCCGCTTCTCTCCGCCAGAAAGCTTGGCGATGTCCTGATAGAGCATCTGCGTTGTGAAGCCGAAGCGCTCCATCATGCGTTCTGCGGAAAGGATGGCGCGATCTGCTGCGCGCAGGTACTCGCCCCCGGTGCGCTTTACAAAATCCAGCGCGCGCTCACCACCCTCGAGTTCACTACTCTCCTGGTCAAACAGGCCAAAGTGCACCGTGCTGCCGACTTCGATCTTGCCGTCATCCTGCCTCACGCCGCCGGTAATCAGGTTCACCAGCGTCGACTTGCCCGCGCCGTTCGGCCCAATAAGACCAACGCGCTCACCCGGGGGAAACGTGTAGGTAAAATCATCGATGACCCGCTTATGCCCGAACGACTTTGAGACATTCTCCATCTCAACGATCTTGGACCCGAGCCGGCGTGTTCCCGATTCAAATTTCAGTGCGTCCGCTTTTCGGCCGGGCACCGCGGCCTGCATTTCTCCGATCCTATCAATGCGGTGTTTCTCTTTAGTTCGGCGTGCGCGCGCGCCTCGGCTCAGCCAGTCCATCTCCTTGCGCAGAATGCTGCGGGCTCGTTCATTTGCGCGGACTTCTGATGCGGCCTGCTCCAGTTTTCTTCCCAGGTAGTAGCTGAAATTACCGTCGTAGCTGAGAAGCCGGCCGCTCTCCAGCTCGATGATGCGCCGCGTAACGCGATCCAGGAAATAGCGGTCGTGCGTGACCACAAGCAAAGCCCCGGGCATCCGCTTGAGATAGTTCTCCAGCCACGCTATCGTGTCCGCATCGAGGTGATTCGTCGGTTCGTCCAGGATCAGCAGGTCGGCCTCGGCCAGTAGCGCGCGTGCCAGTGCCAGGCGCTTGCGGTAGCCACCTGAGAGTTTGCCTACCTTCACAGTAAGGTCGCGCACGCCAAGCTTTCCCAACACCACACGAGCCCGACTCTCATACTCCCACGCCTGCAGCGCGTCCATTCGTTGGGAAAGCTCGTCCAGCTGTTGAAGCTTTCCTGCGTCCTCCGGACTCGCTTCCAGTTCTAGAAGAACCCGTTCGTATTCACCCACGGTATCGGCCAGGTTTGTGTGCGCGAAGAAGACGTATTGCAGCACCGTGTGGTCCGGGTCGAAAGCCGGGTTTTGCGCGGCGTACTGCACTCGCACTCCCTGGCGCAAAACAACCTGCCCGGTATCCGGCTTCTCTCCGCCGGAAAGCACCTGAAGCAGGGTGGACTTTCCGCTTCCATTGGCGCCGATCAGCCCGACCCGGTCATCATCTTCGATACCGAATGAGATTCCACGAAATAATTCCTTAATTCCGTGGGACTTCGAAATTTCCTGGGCCGAAAGAAGATTCATTAATAGTAGAAGCGCGATCTGCTACAGGAGCACATCAACCGCATTCCCGCTCATGAAATGATTGCGTGAACGATTCGTGCCGCACAGCGTGCCCCCAAATCAATGGCCGCCGATGGCGGACTTGGGGTAATACACGGTATGGCAGAGACATTGACCGGGGCGGAACCCGGTACATTTCGGGCTGATAAGGATGCACTCGGCGAGGTGCAGGTGCCCGCCGATCACCTGTGGGGCGCGCAGACGCAGCGCTCGACTGTAAACTTTGCGATCGGGGTAGGCAGATTCGTGTGGGGCCGCCCGGTGATACGTGCGCTGGGAATCCTGAAGAAGGCCTGCGCCCTCGCAAATGGCGCACTGGGGCAATTGCCAAAGGAGAAGGTCGACCTGATCGTTCGCGCGGCGGACGAGGTCATCCAGGGCCAGCTCGACACCGAATTTCCACTCGTAGTGTGGCAAACCGGTTCCGGCACGCAGTCGAACATGAATGCAAACGAGGTCATCGGGAACCGCGCGATCCAGCTTGCAGGCGGGCTTGTCGGCAGCAAAACGCCGATTAACCCAAACGACGACGTGAACCGCGGGCAATCGAGTAATGACACGTTTCCGACAGCCATGCACATCGCGACGGTCGAGCAGCTGCAACGTGTACTTCTCCCGGCTGTGCGGCAACTGCACGACACGTTCGCGGCTAAGAGCAGCGAATTCAAAAATGTGATCATGGTCGGTCGCACACATCTGCAGGATGCAACGCCGGTAACGCTGGGACAGGTAATAGGCAGTTGGGCAGCCCAGCTTCACCAGGCCATCGATACAATCGGCCGGTCAATACCCGGTGTGTGCGAACTCGCCATCGGCGGCACCGCCGTCGGCACCGGCCTCAACGCGCACCCCATGTTCGGCGAAGTTGCGTCGAGATATATCGCGCAGGAAACCGGGCTTCCGTTCGTCTCGGCAGCAGATAAATTCGCCGCGCTTTCCGCGCATGATGCCATGGTGAACGTGAGCGCAGCTCTTCGTACGCTGGCGGGCGCCATGATGAAAATCGCAAACGATGTTCGCTGGTACGCGAGCGGCCCGCGCGCAGGCATCGGCGAACTAAAGATCCCGGAGAATGAGCCAGGGTCTTCGATCATGCCCGGCAAAATAAACCCGACGCAGAGCGAAGCTGTGACCATGATTGCAGTGCAGGTGTTCGGCAACGATGCAGCAGTTGCTTTTGCCGGATCGCAGGGCAATTTTCAGCTTAACGTCTTCAAGCCCGTCATGCTGCACAACGTGCTCGAGAGCATCGAATTGCTGGCAGACGGCTGCCGCGCATTTAACGATTACTGCGCTGTGGGAATCGAGCCGAACCACGAAATTATAAAGCGGCATCTCGAAGAAAGCCTCATGCTGGTCACCGCGCTCAACACACACATTGGCTACGACAAATGCGCGAAAATTGCCCTCATGGCGCATCGCGAGGGCAGCAGCCTGAAAGAGACAGCGCTAAAACTCGGCTATGTCACCAGTGAGCAGTTTGATGCGTGGGTGAAGCCTGAAGAGATGACGCGGCCGCTGGATGTGTGAAATCTCCGGAGGAATACAATGATCAGGTTCGCAGTGATAAACGGTTATTCGGCACTGTTGCTGGTTACGGTATTATGCGCTTGTACGCGAGCGAATGCGGAAACTACTTCGCCGTCGTCCAAACGTCCCAACATCCTCTACATCATGTCGGACGACCACGCCGCGCACGCGATCAGTTGCTATGGGAGCAAGATCAACAAAACGCCCAACATCGACCGCATTGCCGCGGAGGGCATGAGACTGACCAACTGCTTTGCGACAAACGCCCTTTGCGCTCCCAGCCGTGCAACGATTCTTACGAGCAAATACAGCCATCTGAACGGCGTTCGATCCCATGGCAGCCCGCCGTTCGATGGAACACAGGTTACCTTCCCCACCATGCTGAAGCAGGCTGGCTACCAGACCGCAGTGATCGGTAAATGGCACCTGAAAAGCAATCCGATGGGATTCGATTATTACAATGTGCTGCCCGGCCAGGGACAGTACGTGAACCCGCGCTTTATCGACATGGGTACCACGCGCACGGTGAAAGGATATGCAACCGACCTGATCACCGATTTCAGCATCGACTGGCTTGAGAAGCGCGATCCGGGCAAACCGTTCCTGCTATTGTGCCACCACAAAGCACCGCATCGCGAGTGGACTCCGGATGCAAAACACGCCACGATGTATGAGAATGAGGAGATTCCAAAACCGCCTACCTTTGATGACGATTATTCGCATCGCGCATCACCAGCGCGCAATGCGAAGATGCGGATTGAAAGCGACCTGAGCACCACCGACGTGAAGACCACGCCGCCGCAGGGACTCGCCGCCGCAGAACTCAAAAACTGGCACTATCAGCGCTACATCAAAGATTACCTGCGCTGCGTCGCATCCGTGGACGACAATGTCGGGCGACTGCTGGACTACCTGAAGGCGAACAACCTGCTCGAGAACACGATCGTGATCTATACATCCGACCAGGGATTCTTCCTCGGCGACCACGGATGGTACGACAAGCGTTTCATGTACGAAGAATCAATGCGGATGCCGTTCGTTGTCCGGTACCCGAAGGAAATAAAGGCGGGCAGCGCTTCGGACGCGTTCATTATTAATGCCGACTTTGGCCCAACACTTCTCGACTTCGCGCAAGTACCCAGGGCCGCGGAAATGCAGGGCGAATCGTTCCGGCCATGGCTGCGCGCTCAAAAGCCCGCGAAATGGCGCGACGCCGTCTATTACCATTTCTTTGAGTACCCCGACCATGACCACCTGGTCGCGCGGCACTACGGTATCCGCACGGATCGCTACAAGCTGGTCCACTACTACCATCCCGTCGATGAGTGGGAACTGTTCGACCTGGAAAAAGACCCACAGGAGCTGCGTAGCGTTTATGATGATCCGGCGCAGGTGGAAAATATTGCGCTGCTGAAAACCAGGCTCAAAGCGCTCCGCGAACAATACCAGGACCCCGAGGACAAAGAACTGCTGAAGTAAAATCTTCCTGCTAATCGCAGGTGCAATGTTTGCGAAACCTGATTGCGTTCTTCTGCGTCAGAATCGAATTGCACATGCATGCCCGTCCTGGCCACAGCCGCCGAGCGCTTTCACCGGAACCCGCCTCCGTGGATCGCACTCCTTGTGTTCGCCACTACTCTGCCCGTTCTCATTCACAACGCCGCGCCGGGGTTAAGCTTTCACGACAGCGGCGAGTTCTCACTCGCGGCGGCCTCTTATGGCCTGACGCATCCACCAGGCGCGCCAACCTACACACTGCTGGCTGCTCCGTTTGCACACATATTCGGATTCTCCGATTTCGCACGTGCCGCAAACTGCTTTTCCGCGGTGATGGGTTCAGCGGCGCTGGCGCTCCTGTTTGTTCTCGCGGACCAGGTCTTATCCCAGTTGTTCGGCAACCTCCGACCAGCTCGCAGGATGTTATGCGCACTGGTGGCTCCGCTGTTTCTGCTGAATTCTGAAAGCTTCCTCGAGCAATCTTTCGTGGCCGAACAGTACACACTGCTCACCGCACTGATGATATTGTTCCTTCTGTGCGCAGTTGCGAGCTGCGTTGCGATCCGGAATCCAACGCAGATACGCGAACGTCGTGGATTGCTCTTCGCTACGGGTGCTGTCACAGGATTGGCCATTGGCAACCATCCCAGCCAGATCTGTTTAACCATCGGAACGCTGCTGATCATCGGCATCGCGCTGAAACATCGCGGATTCAAAGCCGCGGTTAGCGTTGGCCTGTGGTGCGCGTCCGGTTTATTTGCAGGGTTACTGGTATTCCTGTACCTGCCGCTGTGCGCGGTGCGTCGCCCCGTGCTCGATGCCGTCGGTGCGACGTCCTGGAAGCGAATGGCGGCAGCCCTCACGAGGCAGGTCTATGACCGCCGTCAATGGTCCGCCTTACCGGAGCAGTTCGTGCCCGAACTGCTGCTCAGCTATGATTTCATTGGTGAAATCAGCCTGCCTGGATTCGTACTCGCGCTGGTTGGACTCGCCGCGCTCATTGTCCGACGTACTACGACAGCATTGTTGCCATTCGCTGTAATTACAGGTTTCGGCGCAGGGATGTTTTTGGCGTTTGTGCGCCATAACTTCGACGTTCTTTACCTCAGGCTCTACGGGGTGCGTGACTGGCATTTACCCTTGTATGCCGGCGCCGCGCTTCTTGCCAGCATTGGCACCGCGGCAGCGGTGCACTGGCGCCCCATGCAACGTCGTGGCGTTGCGGTCGCTGCCATTGCATTGATTCTACTGATTGGCGCCACCTCCGCCAGCTTATCCGTGCGAAGGGCGTCCCTGCGCGACTTCTCTGCACCACAACGTTTCCTTCAGGAGATGTGGAGCGCACTACCTGCCGACAGTATTGTGCTGGCGGGCACGGACAACGGCTCCATGATGCTCAGCTACTACTCCTGCCGGACAGGTAAACCCGTCGAGCCCCAGCGAATCTTTCACGGGCAACTATCCGAACTGGCTGCCGCCGTGCCTTCCCGCGATGGCACCTGGACAACTGAGACAAAAGTTGCCTGTCTCGACGCGCTGGACGACCCTGACATCCAGCCGCTGAAGCTTCCGAAGATCGACGATAAGCGGCTGCGCAATGCGCCGGTTTTTGCGGATCACCAGGACGGTGCAGGCGTGCTTTCCCCAAACCTGCTTCCGGCAGGCATGATGTTCCTGCTGACCGACCACCCGGTTACTGACAAGGAAATTGTCGAGGCCGAACTGGAAGGGCGACGAAAGTCTCCGGAAACATATGAGCTGCCGGAAGGCCAGGTGCACCGTTTGGAGCGCGAGGCCCGAGGGCTGGCATTCTGGCAACGCGCCGGCTATTTTTATCAGCGCGAACTGTGGAGGCTCGCAAAAGAAGATTTCCAGCGCGCTCTGCAATGGACGCCTAACAACGGCGAATGCTGGTATGGGCTGGGCCTCTGCTTTGAAAAAACCGAGAGCGGCACTGCGTCGGCAGTCGCCGCGTATCGGGAAGCCCTGCATCATCAAAGCTGGCTGGCCGGACCAAAGCAGCGGTTGGCTGCACTTGCTGAAGTTCCCGGTCCTTAAGGGCCCTCTAAAGGAACCGGATCGAGCCCGGATACGGCCACACCTGGCCATCATTGGCTTTGATTGCCCCAATTATAGCGAACAGAATTCCACAGAATACCAGCAGTATCAATAGCGGGACGCCAATGAAGACGAAGCAGAGCAGGAAGAATACAAATCCCGCAATCAGTTCCGTGATGAGCCAGTTTAGAACGACTTTGCCATGCGCATCGACCTCGGCTGATTGTTCCTTGTTCACCGCCCACATGACGATGGGGAGAGCCAGGCCAAGAAACGGAATCATGAATCCTGCAAATTGGGAGAGGTGTAGCAGCATGCAGTAAACATTGGGCTCCATTCCCCAAATCTTTCCGTCTGTGGACGTCGGACTCCCCTCAGACGGGGTAGCTCCCAGGAACGGTGGCGGCGGAGGCGGGGCGATATTGGAGAAGGTCGATGCAGGCTCAGGGGAATTGAGTAATCGCTGCTTCTCGGTCTGAAATTCCTCTTCGCTCAGCACGCCCTGGCTTTTGAGTTCCTGCAGTTTCTGTAGCTCGTCGTATCGGGACATTATGTTCCTTCCAGCCTTTTTCCAAATCGAATGACGCCATGGCACAGTTGGACGTGCAATGGCAATTCGGGCATAGAATTCACATACATCAGCATCGTCGCGGGCGAGAGTACAGACACGCAGAAAATGAAGGAGACTCAAATGCAAAAGACAGAATCACCACGCACCCGCGAGCTCGCATTGGTTACGGGTGCCTCCATGGGCCTTGGCGAGGAGTATGCGCGGCAGTTGGCCGCTCGTGGAGTCGACCTTGTCCTGACTGCCCGCAGCACGGATCGTCTGAACTCTGTGGCGCAGGAACTACGCGGTGCCGTGCAGACTCACGTCTTTTCGTGCGACCTCTCGGCCCCCGGAGCAGCAAAGCAGATCGTCGATTTTCTTGCCCTCGAAAACTTACAACCCAACTGGCTGATCAACAATGCGGGATTTGGCGACGCCGGCGCGTTCGAGAAACTTTCACCAGAACGCGTGCGTGACATCTGCATGGTTAATATCGTCGCACTTACGGAGCTCACATCGCGTTTGCTGCCGGTGCTGAAAGCTGCCCCACCAGCAACCGCGCGGATAATAAACCTCTCCAGTGTAGCGGGTTTTCAGCCTGTACCCTACTTTAATGTGTATTCCGCCAGCAAAGCCTATGTGCTGAGTTTTTCCGACGCCCTGCACGAGGAACTAAAGCCTCAGGGAATACGTGTGCTCTGTGTCTGCCCCGGATACACGGCCACGAATTTCGCCGCCAATAATGGCATTAGTAAAAAGCACTTCTCCCGCACGCAGTCTGCTGCGGAAGTGGTTCGCAGGTCGCTCATTGCCAGCGACGCAGGTAAATCTGTGCTGGTTACACGCAGTCACGCGCAGGTGCTGGCTGCCAAGTTCGCTCCCCGTCTACTTGTACGTAAACTGGCGGCCTCTGTAGCTCGAACTTACACTGAGTAAAACCTGCTAAAAGCTGTTGCCAGAACGCTTTCGCGTATCGTAGCCAATTAATCGTAAACAGTAAAGCATATGTGAATTGCATAGGCATTGCGATTCGCTGCGACTCAACGAACTGCTTCAAGTTCCTTGCGTCCGCACTCACCGGCCGTGGTTGAAAGCTTGCTCGCAAAACAAGGGAGCTTCCGACCTCGGGCGGTGAAGCTGTCGGCAGACGTAGCGGCCGCATTGCCGCAGGAGAATGTCCGCCCATGCCAGAAACCAACCCTACCGACGAGAACATCGATCCAATTTTGGATGCCGGCACACTAGCTGGAGGCGAATCGGAACAGTTCGACGACCTCATGTCCGACTACCTTGAGTCTATGTCCGAGCTCGAAGTAGGGCAGCTCGCCAAGGCAACGGTGGTCGAGATCAAAAAGGACCAGGTTCTTCTCGATGTTGGCGACAAGGCAGAAGGCGTGGCGGACGTTCGCGAGTTCACGGACTTCAAGGGCAACGTAACGGTTCAGCCTGGCCAGCAGATTGAGGTCGTGATTGAGAGCCGGGATGCGGATACTGGCCAGGTAAACGTCTCCTACCGCAAGGCGCGCCAGCGGGTGGAGTGGAACCGCGTCGTTGAAGCGTTCGAGAAAGGTCATACCATCCGCGGACAGGTCGTGCGGGCCCTTAAAAACGGGGTGCTCGTCGATGCGGGAGTACCATGCTTTCTCCCAGCTTCTCAGCTGGACGTGAACCGCGTCGAAGACCTCGAGACGTTCGTTGGTCAGGATGTTGAATGTTATGTCATCGACGTCGATCGCCAGCGCAGGCGGGGGGTGCTATCTCGCCGACGTCTTCTGGCAGAAGAGCAGAAGAAAAAACGCGCCGACATACTGGCGGGCCTGGAAGAGGGCCAGACGCTCGAAGGCCGCGTCAAAAGCATACTCGATTTCGGGGTTTTCGTAGATATGGGAGGCATCGATGGACTGGTGCCCCGTGAAGAAGTCGCATGGGAAAAACGCGTCAATCTGTCGGACGTACTAAAGCAGGGAGTCCGTTACAAGTTCAAGATTATTGGCATAGACCGAGACCGGGAAAGAGTGACGCTAAGCCGCAGGCAACTGAAGCCTGATCCATGGCAAAAGATCGAGACCGATTATCCGCGCGAACTGGCCGTCAAGGGCACTGTGACGAACCTCACCAATAACTGTGCGTATGTCGTACTCGCGGATGGCGTTGAAGGGCGCATTCACCGCAATAATCTCAGCTGGAACCCATCGATAAAAAAACCAAGCGACCTTCTGAAGAAGAACGCCGAAGTGCAGGCCACTGTCCTGGATTATGATAATGATAAACGCTTGCTGGAGCTCGGCGTGAGGCAATTGACCAGCGACCCGTGGGAGAACATTGAGGGACGCTTTCCCCCTAAATCGCGCCAGACTGTTACGATCTCCGATGTCGTTTCGTTTGGGGCTTTTGTGCAGCTCGACGAACACACAAAGGGGCTCATTCACATTTCTGACATGAGCTACGACCGGAACTTCAAAGACCCGAAACAACTGGTAAAGCCCGGAGACGAGGTTGAGGTCCTGGTTCTCAAGATCGACAAAGAAGCCCGCCGCATCAACTTCGGCATGAAGCAGCTTGAGGAAGATCCGTTCACCGCTTTCATTAAGAAACATCCTAGCGGTTCGACGGTAACGGGCAAAATTAAGTGCGTTGCCAGTTTTGGCGCCTTTGTGGAACTGGCGCCCAGCCTCGAAGGTCTGCTGCACATTTCGCAGTGGTCGAATGAAAAACTGGACTCACTTGAAAATGTAGCCAAGCCGGGCGATGAGGTGACGGTCAAAATTATCAAGGTTGAGAAGCCCATTAAGAAGATCAGCCTGAGCCGCAAAGCGCAAATGCATGATGAAGAACGCCGGGAAGTTCAGCAGTACAAGCAGTCCAGCCCTGCGAAGGCGACCACCAGTCTCGGCAGCCTGCTCAAAAACCTTAACATTGACGTAAAACACTAATGTGCCGTCCCAGAAGTTCATAGCTATACTTCAGGAAGCTTTCGAGCTGACGGCACACAAAAACCAGTGAACGAATTAATGGGACACCACACCAGGCCACGGCTAACGCGCAGCAGCTATTCTTTTACCGCTCCCAGCTGGATGCCGCGTATAATAAACTTCTGCGCAAATACGAACATGAGTATTAGCGGCAGCAGGCTCATCAGGCTGGCTGCCATGATCAGGTTCGTCTGGCGCCCATAGACCGTATCGAAGTACATCATGCCAATTGGCAGCGTCCTTAGGTATTCGCTCTTAATCATCACGAGCGGCCAGAAAAACAAACCATAGTTTCCCATGAAGGTGAGAACCGCCAGGGTGGTCATTCCCGGGCGCACCAGCGGCATGATCACTTCCCAGAAAGTCTGCCAGTGGGTTGCTCCGTCCATGGCTGCGGCTTCATCAAGCGAGCGATGAATCGTAAGCATGAACTGGCGCAACAAGAACGTCCCGAACGCAGTGAATGCAGACGGCACGATCAGCCCGATATAAGAATCCAGCATGTGAAGCTTCACCATGAGCGTGTAATTCGGAATCATGACCACCACGCTCGGCACCATAAGTGTTGTCAGGTACAGCCGGAACACAACATCGCGCCCTGGCCATTGAATGCGTGAAAACGCGTAGGCTGCCATGGCACTTGTGAAGACCTGTAGAAATGTAACCCACAGTGCGACAAAGATGCTGTTGAAGAAGTAGCGCGCAAAAGGGATGTCTCGGAAAACATCCGCGTAATTATCGGGTCGCCAGTTTCTCGGCCACGGGTTCAGGCGCGAGACCTCCTCCAGCGGCTTGAAGCTCACGAGCAGCATCCAGGCAAACGGCAGGAGAATCGCCAGTGAGACCATGATGAGAACCGCATGGCTCAGCAGGAACCGGCCGTATATCCACCACAAGCGCAGCAAGGGTATGTCTGACCGGCCTCGTCTCATTTGATCACCTGTTTTCAACTGAGCTGCATCCAGCTATTCATCGAGTCCGCCTGACGAAGCAGCTGCGCACCATGATGGGAAAACAAAAATGTCATTCAGTTTCCCCGCTGTTTCCGTAGCGCCAGTGCAAGAGCGTCACGGCAAAAATGGCTACAAAGACTACCCAGGCGACTGCCGAAGCGTACCCGATCTGAAACTCCTCGAACCCCTTATTATAGATATAGGCAGTCAGCGTTGTCGTTGTACCCGCCGGCCCACCATTTCCCGTCATGATGCGACCTTGTTCAAAACCTCCCTGCAACCCGCCGATGAAACTCATCACGACGATGAAAAACGTGGTCGGTGCCAGCTGTGGCCATGTGACATTCCGGAACATCTGCCATCGGCTCGCACCGTCTATGGAAGCTGCTTCCAGCAGATCCCGCGGCACGTTACCCAGCGCCGCCATGTAGAGCAGCATGTTATTGCCTCCAATGGCTATCCATATTCCCATAACGACAATCGCATCGCGAGCTCCAACACCCCATTGACGGCTGGTTAGACCTACGCGCTCCACTTCCAGGCCGAGTAGATTTCTTGTAGAGAGCAGCCATTGCGGTGCTCGAGCTGGCGAGATTCCTAACGCGCCCAGCAGATCGTTCACATGCAGATGATGAAGTGCCCAATTGATCCCTGCGTTGATCGGGCCGAATTCAGGGTTGTAGAGAGCCTTCCACAAAATCATCAGAGCCACTCCGCTCGTGATGCTCGGCAGGTAGAAGATTGTTCGGTAAAAGGTAACGCCGCGCAGGGGCTGATTGAGCAGAAGCGCCAGCACCAGCGAGCCAGCAATCGCCAGCGGAATACCCAGCATCAGGTAGATCGTGTTGATTACATAAAGCCAGAACTCGGAATTATGAGCGAGTGCTGTAAAGTTGTCCAGCGCGATCCATCGGAAAGGGACTGTGCGCTGCAGATTCCAGTTTGAGAGGCTTACAACCAGCGAGAAGAGCACTGGACCTGCCGTGAAGACGACAAAGCCGACTAGATTTGGCGCGAGAAACCCTGCCGCTGCGGCATAATCGCTTCTCCGCGTACTTCTCACTTTGGCTGCCTTGCCACTCGTGCGTCGTATTCCCGTTTCAAGTCGGGATTGTTCGCGATGTTTTCCTGGATCTGCGCGTTGATTTGGGCCGCCAGTTGGCGCATGGCATCCGCCGCCGATTTCTGGTTTATTTTTACCAGGTCGATTTGTTTGTTAAGCCAGCCATAGGCTTGTACCGCATCGATAAACGGGCTGACCGCTTCCTGTTCCGTGTGGTTCATGACCTCACGCCAGACTGTATTAAAGTCTTCGTCCGGGTAATCCGGATCGTGTAAGAAATCATCCGTGTAGCTATACTTTTTCACGGGTCCAACGGCGTCTGCCTGGTGGTTGATCAACTGGTTGTATTCTTTTGAGGCCATGTACTGCATGAATCTTAGCGCCTGCTCACGGCGTGGGCTGCTTTTATTAATAATAATACTTTTACCGTAGCCATAAAACACGCGGCGTTTCGCGTGCGGACATTCCACGGCTCCAAGTCTTAGTCCTTTGATTTCCCGCAGCCGCACGAGCCACCATCTTCCGCCCACCGCCATCGCCGATTTGCTTTCGCCAAAAAGCGTCATGATGCCGGCGCCCCAACCACCCTGCGTCGCGATCGCCAGCTCTTCATTAGGGTTCGGCGTCACATGGTACTTGTAGACAAGGTCATGCATGAATTGCGTAGCCGCGATGACTTCCGGGCTGTCCGTGACGCAGCGGGTACCATCCGCGCTATAAAAGTGCCCCCCCCATTGAATAACGAAAAGCCGCCATTGCTGGATCCAGTCGAAGGCGAGCGCATAACACACTATTTTGCCTTGCGCGTCCCGCTGTACGAGGCGTTGCGCGAATGGTACAAACTGCTCCCAGGTCCATGGTCCCGTGGGATATTGCACGCCAAGCTTGTCCAGAATGTCCTTGTTAAACCAAACGGCGTCCGCGGCGGCATTGCACGGGAATCCAAAAACGCGATCCCCTACGCGGAACGTACATTCCGCCGCCGGCCAAACGTCTTGTTTCATGTCGATTCCAAGTGCCGCAAGCTGGTCCGTTACATCCCACGCTATCCCCGACCTTACATACCCCAGTACCTGAAAACCGTCGAAGGCGCATAGGATATCGGGCCCAACACCGGCAAGACATTGAATGACGACCTTGGAGGCCATATCAGGTGTCGATGGATCCAGCGAAATAGCACAATCGGGATTCTGGCGATGAAACAGCGCGAGCTGTTCGCGGCGTGCAGGCGCATCGTCTGCCATCCAGATCATGTGCGTACGACCGTCTTTAGGTGCTCGCGGCTTCATTGCCCACGCGAGTACCGAAAGCGCAGTCAGCACAGCGAGCCCGATGGAAAACAAAGACTTCATCAACCGCAGGACGTTAGAAGCCCTTCGCGCATTTGCAATCCATTGTTCCAGCTATTGGTGTGCTGCTGAAATAGTTGAAGTACGGTTCTCACTCTTCGATTACTCCCGCTCTCCCGGTTATGGGCTTTTTTCACCCGCCCTAAGTGTTGACACGTTCTTCAACACAGACTGAATTTACGCGCTTCTGAAATTGGGCAGGGGGCAAGCTGTGAATCGTCGTCGTTTCTTAAAATGCGTAGGCAAGAACGCAGTTGCGGCTGCGGCAGCAGGTGCGGCGTGGGGCTTCCCCACTATAGTATCCGCGGCGGCGCTGGGCCGTGATGGTAAGCAAGCTCCAAGTAACCGGATTGTCATCGGTGCGATCGGGCTTAACTGGATGGGGATGGCGAATCTGGAAGCTTTCCTCGCGAAGGAGGGTGTTCGGGTTGTGGCACTCTGCGACATTGAAAAGAAGCACCTTCAGAATGCCCAAAACAAAGCGACGGAGCGCTATGGCGAGCCGTGTGAAACGCATCATGATTTCCGTGAGCTCATCGCGCGTCCGGACCTGGACGCGGTCACACTCGCGCTGCCTGATCACTGGCACGCCATCCCAGCTATCATGGCTGCCCGTGCCGGGCTCGATATTTACGGCGAGAAGCCGCTGTCGCACACACTGGAGGATGGCCGCGCCATGTGCGACGCGGTAAAGCGATACGGTCGCGTGTGGCAGACTGGCAGCTGGCAGCGTTCGGTCGGGAATTTTCACCGCGCGTGCGAGCTGGTGCGCAATGGCCGCCTGGGGAAGGTCACGCACGTCGAGGTGGGCCTCGGCCAGGGCTACAGCGACTTCGATGGCACCGGGAATGAAACCGCCCCGCGCCAGCCGCCTGATGGTTTCGACTATGAAATGTGGCTCGGCCCCGCCCCATGGACTCCCTATGCGCCTGCAAAGATTCACAAGAACTGGAGGTGGAACGCGGACTACGGCGGCGGACTCCTGACTGACTGGGTCGGGCATCACGTCGACATCGCTCACTGGGGCCTCGGGCTCGATGAAACCGGACCGGTCGAAGTTGAGGCAACCGGCGTTTCGCCGGTTGGCCTGTGGAACACGCCAACCGACTACGATGTTCACTGCAAGTATGCTAACGGTATAACCATGCAGGTTAGCAGCGCGGTCAGGCACGGGACCAAGTGGATAGGTGAGGGCGGCAAGTGGATCTTTGTCGACCGCGGCAAGCTCGAAGCCAGTTCGCAAAAAATCCTCGATGAGGTAATTGGGCCGGGTGAAATCCGGCTGACAAAGAGCAACGACCACTACGATAATTTCCTGGAGTGCGTGCGGTCGCGCAAGCAGACGATTACACCCTGTGAAATTGCACATCGTTCCACAAGCGTCGCACATATTGGAATGGTTGGCATTAAGGTTGGACGTAAGCTGCGGTGGGATCCCGCCACCGAGCTGTTTGATAACGATCCCGAAGCGCAGCGCCTGCTCGGCAAAGTATACCGCAGCCCCTGGCGGTTGGAGGTATGAAGATCAAACGTATGCTTATTCGTGAAACGCCGTCAGTCGCGTCGGTACTGCTTCTCTACTGCACTCTCGTGTTGTCGCCGCAATCCGCAGCGGCACAATCTCTCGAGGAGATCGCGTTAATGGAAGCGGCGATGCCACTGAAGGCATCTGTGCAGCCGGCCCGCCCGCGGAATGTACTGGTCTTTAGCCTAGCTCTCGGTTTCCAGCACGCCTCCATTCCGCATGGCGAAAAGGCTTTTGAAATCCTGGGAAAGAAAACGGGCGCATATACCGCCACTCTCAGTCGGGACCTGCGGTCGTTCGAACCGGAAAGCCTGGCGAAGTTTGACGCCGTGATCTTCAACAACACAACCGGCGAGCTGTTTACGACGCCAACTTTGCGGACCGGCCTTATCAATTTTGTCCGTGGCGGCAAAGGCGTGATCGGCATCCACAGCGCTTCAGACGCCTGCTATGGCTGGCAGACGTATGGCGATATGATGGGCGGCTATTTTAACGGCCATCCATGGAATGCCGACAGCACTGTTACGCTAAAAATCGATGCGCCGAAGCATCCCGCAGCAGCTGCGTTTGCAGGCCGGCCTTTCACCGTGGTCGATGAAATCTACCAGTTCAAGGAACCGTACAGCCGCATGGCCGTGCGTGTGCTGACGAGTCTTGACGTTACTAAAACAGACATGAACAAAAAAAGTCTGGCGCGCCCGGACAACGATTTCCCGGTCAGCTGGGTGCAGGACTTCGGCAAGGGGCGCGTGTTTTACTGTTCACTCGGCCACAACAAGGAGATCTTCTGGAATTCCACGGTTCTGCAGCACTACCTCGACGGCATTCAGTACGCCGTGGGCGACCTCAAGGCCGATGGTTCTCCGAAGCCCCGGGAAGCGACTGCTGCCCTTCGTGATTCGCTGCCGCACGTCATTGGCTCACTTGCCGATTACGAGGTGGAGCAGAACCACCGCGGCGCCGGAATGGTGCAGATGTACATTCGCCAGACCGCCCGATTGCGCGAAGCTCGTCGCCATCTGGCGCACGAACTCAGTCAGTTCGCTGCTGCGACAGGTGAGAACACCAGTCATACTCTGGCCGGTCGGCAGTTCGCCTGTCGTTGCCTTTCTAATTTAGGAAACGACGCGGACGCAGCAGCGCTCGCGCCAATGCTGAACGATCAGGACGTTCGTGTCGCGGATATGGCGCGGCTTGTCCTCGAGCGGGTTCCCGGCAAGGCGCCGGGCAACGCACTGATCCCGGCGCTTCAGAAAAGCTCGGGGCCGGCGCAGATCGGGATTATCAACACGCTGGGCCAGCGCCGCGAAGGCAACGCCGTGGCACTGTTAGCGCAACGCATCGGCGACAGTAACCCTGCCGTCGCAGAAGCGGCTGCAACTGCGCTTGGCAATATCGGCACCCGCGCCGCCGCCGAAGTTCTGCTTTCTGCAATCAAGAAAAGTTCCGCCCCATTAAGAACCGCGATTGAACAAGCCGCAGTGCGCGCAGCCGAACGACTTGCCTCCAGCGGCGAGACCCAACGTGCGCAGGCAATTTATAACAAAATCCTGAAGTCCGATCCGCCTGGTCCTGCCCGGCTGGCAGCCTTCAACGGCCTCGCTTCATTGCCCGGAAACTCCGCGCGCGAACTCATCCTCGATACGGTGTCAGGAGCTGATCCCGGACTGCAAAGTGTCGCTATTGGCACCTTGCTCCGGCCTAAAGCTGCTGTCAGCACCGCGCAGATTCTCAACCGACTCGCCCGTACGTCGGACGAGTTGCGGCCAGTCTTTCTCGATGTTCTCGCGCAAAGAGGCGACAGCGCAGCGCTGCCGGCTGTCCTAAAGTTTACTGACCCGGGCACGACCGAGACTGTACGTGCAGCCGCGCTGCGCGCCCTCGCACAGCTCGGCGATCGCTCAGTCGTGCAGTTACTCGCAAACACAGCTGCCACGCAAACGGGGAGCCTGCGCGAAGCGGCGCGTGCAAGTCTGAGTACATTAAAGCCGACAGAAGTTGATGAGGAGATTGCCGCCCTTTTGCAGAGACATACAGATGCTGCAAAAGCAGAAGCGGATGCTGTGCACCTGGAACTAATTCGTGCTGCCGGCGACCGCCGAGTCGTGGCTGCTGCGCCGGCGCTGCTGGGGGCGGCAAAAGTATCTGACGACAAGTTGCGATCCGCCGCGCTCAAGGCCATCTCGGACATAGGGGATGCCACCCGCGCCCCGGACGTCGCAGCGTTGCTGTCGGAGATTAAGAGCGACCGCGTTCGCACCGAAGCCGAGCAGGCGCTGCTGGCGCTGGTGCGAAAGACATCCGACGACCAAAAGAATCAGGCGGACGTGATTCTCGGTCTTTTAAACAAGGCGGGCGATGCTCCGTCCAGCGCATCACTGCTGCGCGTAGCCGGCAACATTGCCGATGATCGGACATTGTCGCTGATCCGTCACGCGCAAAGCAGTGCATCGGAACAGGTCATTCGCGATGCAGCCACACGTGCCCTTATCGAATATCCGGATGCTGCGCCCATCGAAGATGTTCTCCAGCTCGCACGCTCGGGGGATAACGAGATCTATCGGACACTCGCCTTGCGGGGTTTCGCTCGCATGCTTGGTGTCCCTGCGGATCGCGACACCAGCAAAACGATGCAGTACTGTGAAGAGGCATTAAAGCTCGCCTCCACGCCGGACGACAAGCGAATGGTGTTAGGTGCGCTTGCAGACGTTACGCAGCCCGGTGTCCTGCAACTGGTTATGCCGTACATCGAGGACCCGGAGTTGAAACACGAAGCGCAGGTGTCCGCGCTGAAACTCGCAGAGAATAGCTGGGCGTTCCTGCCCGACGAGGCCACTTCGGCAGCGCAGCTCGTAATCGACACCACGGACAGCGATGCACGCCGCAAAGATGCCCGGAAGGTCGTTCGAGACATTCGCCTCACGTCCGATACCATCACCGGCTGGCAGGTTGCCGGTCCATTTCTGGATGAAGACACTACCAGCCTTCTGGACATCATGGAGCACGCCTTCGCGCCAGAGACTCAGGCCGAGGGTACAAGCTGGAAACCCATCGCCGTCTCGAATTTAATAGACGAACGTGAGGCCGTCGACCTGCTGAAAGCGCTTGGCGGAAATGATCGCGCAGCGTATCTTAGGGTCAAAATCTGGTCGCCCGCCGGGCAGCATGCACGCCTGGAAATCGGTAGCGACGACGCAGTCCGCGCCTGGCTGAATGGCAAAATCGTGCATGCGACAACAGAGCCACGTGGCTATCACCGGGCTTCGGACAAAGTAGATGTCGCACTCAACGAGGGATGGAATTATCTCATGTTGAAAATCGGCCAGACCAGTGGCGACTGGAAGGCATCGGCACGCGTGGTCAGCCCCAGTGGTGGACCCATTCCTGAATTGAAATACAACGCGCTGGACAGCAGCGGTACATACGTAAATGACGCATCCTGAACAAACCGAAACAGAAGGAGCATCTTTAGTGTCCACGAAGAACATTTTGCGCGGGCCGCAGTTCATGACGCGGCGCGAATTCCTACTGGCGACGGCGGCAACCAGTGCCGGGCTTGCGCTGGCGGCGGGTGCAGGTGAAGAGACTACGCCGACCGCAACGGATGAAACGGAAGCAGAGCCGGAATTTAAGGGCCAGCCCCTGAACATCGCGCTTATCGGAGCAGGCCTGCAGGGCCGGGTACTCCTTGAGTCATGCCTTCACATCCCAGGCATCCACATCAAGGCGGTGTGCGATGTCTGGGAATACAGTAGCCGCTACGCCTCGCGCATGCTGAAAAAGTACAATCACATCGTTAACGTTTACGAAGACTACCAGGAGATGCTCGCGAAGGAGAAGGAGCTGAACGCGGTGGTCATTGCGTCGCCCGACTTCATGCATGCTCCCCACACAAATGCATGCCTGAAGGCGGGGTTGCACGTCTATTGCGAAAAGGAAATGTCCAACACCCTTGCCGGAGCGCAAAGCATGGTTAATACCGCGCGCGAGACGAAAAAGCTTCTCCAGATAGGTCATCAACGCCGCAGCAATCCGCGGTATCTCCACGCCGTGAAGCTCATGCGGGAGAAGCGCCTGCTTGGCCGGCTTAACCACGCGAACGCGCAATGGAACCGCGCTAAGTCCGACGATTTTGGCTGGCCGGATGGATCCGAAATCTCGAAGGAAAAGCTGGAGAAGTATGGCTACGCATCCATGAACGAGTTTCGTAACTGGCGATGGTACAAGAAGTATGGCGGCGGCCCCATCGTCGATCTCGGCTCGCACCAGATTGACGTGTTCAACTGGGTTTTTGGCGGCGGACCAACCTCCGTGCTCGCCGGCGGCGGATGCGATTATTACAAGGGGCACGAGTGGTACGACAATGTCATGGCGATCTTTGAATACCCGTCCAAGGCAGGCACCGCGCGTGCCTTTTACCAGGTTCTCACCACCACGTCGCAGGGACAGTTCTTTGAGACCTTCATGGGCGACGAGGGCGCCCTCGTGCTATCCGAAGTCATGGAGAGTGGCAACAGCGCATGGCCCGAAGCACACGCGCCGTCATGGGTCGACTACGCGGCGGAAGGCCTGCTGATCGAAGGATCTCCCGCGCCTGCTTCCGATGCCGGCGAGGTCGCTGTCGACGCGCGAGCTACACAGGCGGTCGGCAGTTGGATCCTCCCTGTCTATCTGGCCAAGCCCGTGCACCAGCCGCACCTCGAGAACTTCTTCGACGCCATCCGCAACGGCACTCCCCTGAACTGTCCAGCCGAAGTTGGTTATGAGTGCGCTGTGACCGTGCTAAAAGTGAACGAGGCAGTGGAGGCAGCACGAAAGCTGGAGTACAAACCTGAGGAATTTCAAGTGTGACGAATCAGTAGATCCTTAGCAGACCAAAGGGCAGACTTGACCTCGATTCGGCACACAGAACAGATTGCGAACTAACGGTAGACCACACCAGTGTAATGTTGCGGTCGCTCTACGAGCACCTGTTTGTAGCGGGAGAAAAAATGGATGTAAGCAGACTGCGTTTATTAATTACGCTGGCGCTGGGTGTGGTTGCGGGCTCTTTTAATTCGAGCGCCTCTGCCGCAGCCGACGGCAAGCCCCTGTTTAATGGTACAGACATCGAAGGTTGGGTGCAACGCGGGGGACAGGCTACGTATGCTGTCGAGGACGGCGCAATTGTGGGCTGCTCCGTCATTGATAAGCACAACACCTTCCTCTGCACGAAAGAGGAATACGATAACTTCGTGCTGGAGTTCGATTGCAAAGTAGATGGTCAGCTGAACTCCGGCGTTCAGTTTCGCAGCCAGAGTCGGAATAATGGACAGATCGATCGTGTCTACGGCTACCAGCTCGAAATCGATCCTTCCGCTCGCTCATGGAGTGGCGGCATTTATGACGAGGGGCGTCGTGCAAAATACCTGAAGGACCTGAAGGAAAACGAAGCTGCGCGCAAAGCATTTAAGCCCGACGACTGGAACCACTTCCGCCTGGAAGCCGTCGGTGACACTTTCCGAACGTGGGTCAACGATGTTCCTGCCGCCGCGGTCGTGGACGCCACTACAACCAGCGGCTTCTTTGGCCTGCAGGTGCACGCCACCATGTCTACCACGCCGCTCAAAGTACGCTGGCGCAACCTCACGATACAGCAACTGGAGCAGCCCGCACCCGAATCTGCGATGCTCATTTCCGGCGACTGGAAGGGTTTCACCAGCGGTGGCGACCCCGTGTATGCCCAGGTCAATATTCTCGGGGGCAACAAATACACGGCAAACCTCGTCAGATCCCTCTACGTAAAAGAGCCGCCGCTCAAAGCACTACAGGGCGAATCCCCAGGCAAACCCCAGGTGGTCTTCACCGCCGACGATTTCCGCGCCGTCATGCAGGGCAACGAGTCCTTTAATAGCGATACCAATCCCGCTTTTGAAATGAAGAAGATTGTTCGCATTCCGCCAAGTCTCGGCGCGCCGGCACCTGCAGGCGCGGTGGTGTTGTTTGACGGCAGCAATCTGGATCAGTGGCAGAAGGCGAACGGCGAGCCCGCGCACTGGAAGCTCACGGAAGATAAAGCGATGGAAGTGGTGAAAGGCAGCTCGCTACAGACAAAACGCACATTCGGCGATCACCAGGTCCACGTGGAGTTCCGCACACCTTTTATGCCCGATAAAGAGGGACAGCATCGCGCTAACAGCGGCGTGTATCTGCAGGGCAGTTACGAAATCCAGGTGCTCGACAGTTACGGACTTGAAGGCAAAGATAACGAGTGCGGCGGAATCTATAAGGTTGGGCCCCCACGTATCAATATGTGCATGCCGCCCATGGAATGGCAGACGTTTGACATCACGTTCCGTGCAGCCCGTTTTGGCGCAGACGATACCAAGACGAGCAACGCACAGCTCACCGTCCTGCACAATGGCGTCTGCATCCATAATGCCGCTGAATCCGCAAACGCAACGCCGGGTGGCCTGAACAAGGAAGACCCACGAGTACCAATGCCGCTCATGCTGCAGGACCATGGGAATCCGGTACAGTTCCGAAACATCTGGGCGCTTGACCTCGACACCAGCGCCACGCAGGCCGCAACGGTTGGTGAACTTAAGATATAGGCATTCATGTTTTAAAACTCATTCTAAAGGAGCTTTTATAGTGCGAGGGTTTCATATAGTTATCACGAGTGTTATTGTCGGGACCGCATCTATCGTAACCGCCCAGACTACCGAAACTGCTACGCAAGTGCCCGCCGCTGCTGCGTCTGGCAGTCTGAAACCACTGGAAATCAAACTTCCCAAGCCGGTGTTTGTCGGTACGCCCAAAAACATAAAAGTGGAAAACCTGGAAGTAGGCGGAAAGAGTCGCGATGCTTTTCTCGCTCCTGCCGATGCCGTGAACCTCGCGCTGAAGAAAGAGGTTACCTCCAGCGACAACGAACCTGTCATCGGAGAGCTGGAACAGATCACTGACGGCAACAAGGAAGCCGCCGATGGAAACTATGTAGAGCTTGGCCCCGGCCGCCAGTGGGTGCAGATTGACCTCGGCCAGGTTTGCGAAATCTCCGCAGTTGTCATCTGGCATTTCCATCAGCAGGCGAGGGTCTACCATGATGTGGTTGTGCAGTCCGCCGACGATCCTGACTTTATAAAAAACGTGCAGACGATCTTTAATAACGACCACGATAACACTGCGCAACTGGGCATCGGTAAAGATAAGGCCTACGTTGAAACAAACGAGGGCAGGCTGATCGACGCGAAGGGCGTGAAGGGGCGTTACATTCGGCTCGTCAGCAAAGGCAACACCAGCAACGAGATGAACCACTACATCGAGGTGGAAGTTTACGGCAGGGCCGCCAAATAACATCGATGTGCTGAACCAGAAGTACTTTCCCGGGGAGCACGGAAACTCTGCGCCCGTACAGCACACATCTGCCAATGAACTAAATGGTTCTGGAACAGCCGTGGCGCGTTTAATGCACGCACACCGACACGCCTTCATTATTTTGTTAGTCGCACTCGGCGGATTCGCCTTCCGGCTGCCACAACTCGAACTGCGCCCGCTTCACACCGACGAGGCCGTACATGCGGTAAAGCTGGGTGAGCTGCTGGAGCACGGCGTCTATACTTACAATCCGCTGGAGTTTCACGGGCCAACACTGGTTTACTTCACCTGGCCGCTCGCACGTGCGGCACGGGTGCAGAACCTCGCCCAGTTTGGCGGCCAGAGCCTGCTGCTCGTTGTGCCGGTGATTTTTGGAGCACTGCTTATTGCGGCACTGCTGCTGATGCAGGACGGCCTTGGATGGCGCGCATGCACGATCGCGGCGGTACTCACAGCCATCTCGCCGGCGATGGTGTACTACAGCCGCTATTATATCCAGGAAATGCTGCTGGCCTTTTTTGCCTTTTCTGCTATAGGGTTCGGCTGGCGGTACGTCCAGGCGACACGCACCGGTGCGCCCACCCGGACACGCGCAGTTTACGCATTAGCTGTCGGGGCGTTTGCCGGACTGATGCTCGCCACAAAGGAGACGTCACTTGTACTGCTGACGGCAATGCTTGCGTCGGCGGCTCTGACGCGACTGCGGGACAGGACTTATCCGCATGAAAAAATGGATGCTCGCTTTGCCGCGGGGCATCTGCTGGCCGCCGCATTCGTGGGTCTATTGATTGGCGGTTTGTGCATCAGTAATTTTCTGCGCAATCCCGCTGCTCTGCTGGAGTATATTCGCGGCATGGCGAACTACGCCTCGCGTGCGGCAACCGGCGATAGCAACACCCACGGCGTGCAAGCTCATCTGCAGCCCTGGTATTTTTATCTGCAACGGCTGGGCTGGTTTCGCGAACATCCGGCATTCCTCTGGAGTGAGGGAATCATCCTGCTTCTGGGACTGGTTGGTGCCGGAACGGCGCTGCTGCGCCGCAGATCCAGCACACCACTGGTCACCTTCCTGGCCTTCTACACGCTTCTGCTGACCATCATCTTCTCCGCGCTTCCGTACAAAACGCCGTGGAACGCCGTGCCGTTTCTGCACGGCTGGATCCTGCTGGCCGGTATCGGCACGATACAGCTGGTCGATGCCTTGCCAAACCGCTCGCTGCGCCAGGCTGCCGGCGGACTCTTTGCACTCGGCTGTGCACACCTGGCCTGGCAATCCTATCGCGCCAATTTTGTATTCCCGGCAGACACTCGCAATCCTTACGTCTATGCAGGCACGTCGTCCGATCTGCTGAATCTCGCGCGGCAAATGGAAAATGTCGCTGCCGTCTCCGGCGATCGACACGCCTTGCGCATTGATGTGATCGCACCCGGTTCCGATTACTGGCCTCTCCCGTGGTACCTCCGACGCTTCCCTAACACCGGCTACTTTGACAGTATTCCGTCGACGCTGGACGCGAGCGTTGTCATCTGCTCGGCAAATCTGGACGAGGAGGTAACGGCGAAGTTGGGCGGCAACTATGGCTCCTCGTACTTCGGGCTGCGTCCCGGCGTCCTGCTGAGCGTCCATGTACAGGAGGATCTATGGAACGCGCTGCTGCGCCAGCGCCAGAACGCAACTTTGGTAGCACACTAGTGTGCCGAATCAGTGGCTCCTTACAAGACCAAAGGACAGGTTTGACCTCGATTCGGCACACAGAACTGATTGCGAATTAACGGTAGACCGGACTAGCCATGCCATACTCTCAAGGAAGCTCGATACACCGCTTCCAGCATCTGGCCATGAACACCACCTTCGAAATCCAGATTCCGGAGGACCGCGATGAATACGCGCGGCAGGTATCCGTTGCGGTCTTTCAAGAGATCGATCGCCTTGAAGCGCTGCTGAGCCGCTTCGATCCCCGCAGCGACATTTCCCAGCTTAACGCGCTGCAGCCAGGTGAGTCGGTGCGTGTGAGCTTCGAGGTGTTCGAATGTCTCACGATGGCATCGCGCTTTTACGCCGCGACCGACGGCGCGTTTGATATAACCTTCCCTGCGACGAACCCTGCTACCCCGCACATTTCCGCGATGCAGTGGCTCGTGCTGGGCGGCGATAGCCAGCCGGAATCCTCGCTGGCGCCGGCTGGGTACTTTGTCGCCGTTCATCCGGCTGCAAAGGGTGAGCAGTTTGTCGGCCTGAATATTAATCTTGGTGGCATCGGAAAAGGTTACGCACTTGATCGCACACGCGAGATACTGCAGGATTGGAGCATCGCCTCTGCGCTGCTGCACAGCGGCACCAGCAGTGTGCTCGCCGTCGGCAGTCCACCCGGCGCACCCGGCTGGCGTGTTGGAGTTGCCGGAGACTGGGCGCACATCGCGCCATTTCGCGAAATCAGGCTCGGCGATCAGGCGCTCGGTAGCTCAGGCAAAGAAGTGCAGGGCGATCACATCATCGACCCGCGCACCGGCGCCACCGCGGAGGCCCATTTGGCGACCTGGGTCCGAGCAACCACCGCCGCCGAAGCCGATGCTCTCTCCACCGCGTTCATGATCATGTCGCCTGATGGCGTCCACCAGTACATTGCCGAAAATCAGGGCATCGCCGCGCTGCTCGTCGAACCTGGCGACTACCTCCCAATCGTCAAAACGGTCGGTGCCTGGGATACATAGTGGAGGCCCCCCCGCCAACGTACCCCTGGTGTGCCGAATCAGTAGTTCCTTACCAGGACCAAAGGGCAGACTGGACCTCGATTCGGCACACAGAACAGATTACGAACGAACGGGAGACCACACTACTGGCCCGCTTGGCCGCTCCGTCGGGCGTTACCGCCGTTTTCCGTTGCGCGCATGTTCTCGCGCCACATCGTCGGCACTTGCGTCCTCTCGACCGCTGCATCCGGTACACGCACCCACTCCGTAATCCAGGAGCCGTAATGGAAAAGAAACTCACGCGCCGCGAGCTGCTCAAGACAGGTCTTGCTGCCGCGGCAGGCTTTACAATAGTGCCGCGCCACGTCCTCGGCGGACCCGGCTATACTCCACCCAGCGAACAGATTACGCGTGCCATTATCGGCACGGGGGGCATGGGACGCGGTCACATCAGTTACGACATCGGCCCGCTGCTCGCCGTGTGCGACACTGACCAGAATCACCTGAACCTCGCGATGGAAATGGCCGCCGAGAAAGGCTACCAGAACGTAAAGCCTTACCGCGATTTCCGTGAGATCCTGGAGCGCCGCGACATCGATCTTGTCCACATTCCCGTACCCCCGCACTGGCATGCCGCCATTGGTATCGCCGCCGCGAACAGCGGCAAAGATATCTGGGGCGAAAAGCCGATGACCCGGACTATTGGCGAAGGACTCAAGCTAGTCGACGCCGTCCAGCGCAACCAGCGACTCTTCCGGGTAAACACCTGGTGGCGGTTTAAGGACAACTACATCGGCCTCGGTGCGCCAATTAAGACCGTCAAAAAGATGATCATGAACGACATGCTGGGTCACCCGATCAAAGTATACCTGGGCGAGATTCACGATTTCGAGTGGAAGACCTACATGTGGAGCGGCATCCCGGGCCTGCCCGAGCAGCCGGTGCCGCCCGAACTCGATTACGACATGTGGCTGGGGCCGGCTCCATACAAGCCGTACCACGTCGATCGCGTGCACATGAAATTCCGCGGGTATTGGGACTACGATGGCGGCGGCCTCGGGGACCAGGCGCAGCACTATGTCGATCCCGTGCAATATGCGCTGGGCAAAGACGACACGAGCCCGGTTGAGGCTGAGGCCGATTGTTTCGAACAACATCCAGATGCCGTGCAGCCGTTCCGGAAAGTCTGGATGCGCTACGCTGATGGCTGCGAAGTCACCATTGACGCGCAAATGGGTGATCCAATGACGCCGATGTTCGCCGGCCCAAAAGGCAACATCTGGCCTGGCCGCCCCGGTGTCGATTCCAGCCTGCGTTGCGACATTCCCGACTGGGAGAAGAAACTCGCGCAACTGCCGGACCCCGAGCCGATGAATACCGATTGGAAAGAATGCATCAGGAACCGGCAGATCTTCGCGCTCAACGAGCAGGTCGCTCATCGATCCTGCACGATGATCAATCTTGGCAAGATCGCGCTGCAAACGGGGCGCCGGCTGCGCTTTGATCCGGACAAGTATCGGTTCATCGATGACGAGCAGGCAAACGCGCTGATTGATCAGCCCATGCGAGCGCCCTGGCAGATCTGACCTCGTGCTGTTAGCTGTTTGGGTCCAGGTGTTTGGCAGTGGTGGTTTTTATCCAGTGTCCGTTGCGAAAGAAATGAAGGCTGATGGGTCGAAAGGTGGGCTATAGCTTGAGACGGGAAATCGGAATTGTTTGCTCTGCAGTGTTGCTGATGTGTGGTGGGGCGCAGGCGCAGGATGTGAAGTTGGAGACGGATGCCCTGTTGCGCGAGGTGCCGACCAGCACACCGCAGCTCATGCAGCAGGCATACGCGCGGCACGCCGGGCAGGCCCCGCAACTGCTGGCCGAACTTGCCACGCGGCTGCGCCCGGAAAAAGGCGATGAAGACACCACTTCCCGTTTTGCGATCAAGGGTCTGATCTGGCACGTAGGAAAATACGGGAATAAGTCAGCGAGGAAAGCCGTCGGGAAAAGCGTCTTGAGCGCAATTCCGGAAGCGAAAGGCGATAACGCCAAACGGTTCTTGCTGGAGCAGCTCCAATACACGAGCGATCCGGCCTTTGCCGACCAGATTGCGAAGTATCTACCTGAAGAACCGCTGGCCCATCAGGCGCTACGCACACTCATTGTCACTGCGCCGCCCGATCTGGCAAAGCGACTTACAATCGCGCTGCCTTCCGTCGACCGGAGAACACAGGTGGCTATCCTGCAGGCGCTGGCCCAACTGAAGCCAGACAGCGGCGCTTCGGAAATTGCGCCGTTCGCGGCCAAGGACGATTCAGAAATCCGTGCGGCCGCACTCGACGCGATCGCTGCGATCGGGGAACCTGAGTCTCGCAAGTTGCTGCAGGAAAGTAACAATTCAACGCAAGGCTTCTATGGCGGTCTCGCCGTTTCGAGGTATCTGGCCTACGCTGACCGACTGCATTCCAGAGGGGAAAGTCGATTGGCTGCTGAAATCTGCCGCGAACTAATCACTGCACGCGATACGACCGGAACGGCACATTCCAAATCCAATGCACTTCGTTCGCTCGTGAACATTGAGGGAGTAAAGGCATTGCCCGGCCTCATGAAGGCGGCGGATTCGGAAATTGAGGAAGTGCGCATGCCGGCACTGCGTCTTGCCAGCCGCATGAAAGACCCACAGGCGACGAAAGCGCTGGTTAAAAAATTGAAAACCGCACCCGCTCCACAAGTCGCGGCGGATGTGGTGGTCGTGCTCGGTGAAAGCCGCGCAACCGAAGCCCTGCCGGCTGTGCTGGAGGCGCTGAAGTCGGATGATACGGCTGTACGTGTTGCCGCAGTGCGAGCGCTTGGGGCTATCGATCGCGCGACAGCGTTGCCAGTTCTGGTGCAGTCGCTGCAATCCGATAACCCGGCGGTAATTGCCGCGGTCAGCGAACAGCTTGCGCGTGCGCCCCAGAAAGGTTTAGGAAAGAGACTTTTGGCCGGCCTTGACGGAGCTTCTTCTGCCGGGAAGGTGGTGCTGGTGGAGGTGCTGGGAAACCGGCGGCTGACTGCGCAGAAGACGTCTGTGTATGAGCTGACGAAGTCCGGGGAGGCTACCGTCCGATCTGCAGCCTATAAAGCACTGGAAACACTCGCTGAGGCTGACGATCTCCAGCGGCTGCTTGACATGATGCTCGCGGCGGAGAAAGGCGCAGACAAAGCCGCCGCGCGGCGAGCATTTGTCGCCACTGCCCGCACTGTTGCTGACAAGCAGCAACCCAGCGCACTACTGCTGGAACACTACGGCAAAGCGCAAGCATTGCAAAAACCTGCATTGCTGGAAACCATCGCCGCCTTCAGTTCGCCTGCCACGCTGGACACTGTCGTCGCAGAGGCAAGCACCAGCGCGACTCCAGAACTGCAGGATGCTGCGCTGCGTGCGCTGTCCGACTGGCAGACAACCATCGCGATACCTGCGCTGATCAATGTCCTCAAGTCGGATCCCGAAGAAAAGCACCAGGTGTTTGCCCTGCGCGGAATTGTTCGGCTGGCTGGGCAAAGCAAAGAAGCACCACGCGAAAAAATTACCCTGCTGGAAACCGCGCTCAAATCCGCCAAGCGCCCGGAAGAAATTCGACTGGCAGTAGCGGCGCTCGGCGAAATCCAGTCCATGGCGGCACTCAAGTTGGTGGCACCCTTCCTTAACACGGAAGGCGTAAAAGCAGAGAGCGCCGCCGCCGCCGCGAAGATTGCGCTCCCCGGCGGGAAGAGAAAGAAAGGCATCGCAGGCGCCGAAGCCGCCTCCATCCTGACGCAGGCGTTACCCGCAATTGCCGACGAAAAACTGCGCAAGGAAGTTGAGCTACACATAAACGCCATCCAACTGGGCATTGCGAAAAAAGAACTGCCGAACGATGAGGAAGGCTTCTCGCCCCTGTTTAATGGAAAGGATCTCTCGGGATGGGTCGGAGAGACGAAAGGCTACCGTGCCGAAGCGGGCTCGCTCATATGCCTGAAGGAAGGCACCGGCAAGCTGATGACAGAGAAGCAATTCGGAGATTTCACGATCCGGTTTGATTTTAAACTGAAGCCTGGCGGCAACAACGGCCTCGGAATTCGCGCGCCGCTGGAAGGTGACGCGGCATTCGAGGGAATGGAAGTCCAGATAATCGACGACACTGCTAACCCGGATTTAAAACCCTGGCAGGTTCATGGATCCATATACGGTGTGGTGCCCGCAGAAAAGACCCCGCTTAAACCGTTTGGCGAGTGGAATTCCCAGGAGGTTACCGCGCGGGGAAATCACATGAAGGTTGTTGTTAACGGCACCACGGTTGTCGATACGACACTGGATGAGGCGATGACCTCCGGTACACCGGACGGCCGCGACCATCCGGGCGTGAAGCGTAACTCCGGCCATATCGGATTTCTTGGTCATGGCGGCCACCGGCTGGAATTCCGCAACATTCGAATCAAGCAACTGGGCAACGAACCACCCGAAGGCTACGCCGCACTCTTTAATGGCAAAGACTTGTCCGGGTGGAAAGGGCTCGTCGGCGATCCTCTCAAGCGGGCAAAGATGACGCCGCAGGAATTATCCGCCGGGCAGCAAAAAGCAGATACGGACATGCTTGAGCACTGGTCCGCCCGCGACGGCATTCTGGTTTTTGATGGGACCGGGACACACCTGTGCACGGCCAAAGACTACGGTAATTTTGAGCTTCTGGCAGACTGGAAAATCGGACCGGGCGGCGACAGCGGCATTTACCTTCGTGGGACGCCCCAAGTGCAGATTTGGGATCCGCGCAACCACCCCGAGGGTTCCGGCGGCCTGTACAATAACCAACAACACACGAGCACCCCGCTAACCGTCGCCGACAATCCGGTTGGTCAGTGGAACCACTTCCGCATCAAAATGGAAGGCGACCGCGTTACGGTAGACTTGAATGGCAAACGGGTTGTCGACAACGTGATACAGGAAAACTACTGGGATCGCGCGCAGCCGATCTTCCCCGCGGGTCAAATCGAGCTCCAAACACACGGCTGGCCCGTCTATTGGCGTAACATCTTCCTTAAAGAGCTGCCCTAAGCGGGCACTCGCGTACGAGCTAACCACTGAGGAACACGCGTACTATCGAATAAGAGACCGGTGCGTTCTCGGTTTCCCCTTGCAAATTATTTAACTGGCGCATTGTGATATTACGGAGAGACGGGAGTTGCGCGAGCACCGCCAGTACCTTTCGAGGTGCTGGTCCGCGCGTGAGTCTTCCTCCCCCTTGGACTCACGCTCCCGTCTCTCTTTTGCGAAACAACTCCAGCCAGGCTCATCGGCACGTTTGGCAAGCCGTTTCCAAGGTCATGGTCCGCGGGCGACCACCATCCGTAAGAATTCGGAAGCCTGCACTATTTACGAACGGACTCGTACTTTCAGCTTGCAAGTACGACAATCATCGTACTTACGTTCAAGTCATTGATGCTTGATGGAGGCCCACATGGCAATTGAACGACAGCCCACTGATGGTGAACTCGAAATACTCCAGGTGCTATGGTCAAAAGGGCCCCGCTCCGTCCAGCAGGTGCACGAGCAGATTGTGCATCTCCGGCAGACCGGCTATACGAGTGTTCTCAAGACGATGCAGGTGATGCTGGAGAAAGGTCTTCTCGAACGCGACGACTCGCGCCGCCAGCATGTTTACCACGCCGCCATCGCGGAGAAGCAAACCAAGCGTCACATCGCGCGAAACCTGGTTGACCGCGTGTTTGCAGGCTCGGCCTCAAATCTTGTGATGCACGCGTTGTCCGGGCGCAAATCCAGTGCGAAGGAACTCCGAGAAATTCGCCAGCTGTTGGACGAGCTGGAGGAGAAACGGTCATGAACGCCGAGTGGGTAAATTCCATCGTCCATGCAATCGGATGGTCGTTGCTGCATCTCCTGTGGCAGGCCGCCGGCATTGCTGCCCTTTTGTCCGTTTGCCTGTTTCTGCTGGCCGGTAAGTCGGCAAACCTTCGTTACCTCGTTTGCTGCTCCGCCTTGTTTATCATTTCTGTACTGCCTGTGGCAAACCTCCTGTGGCTGACAGGATCAAACTTTCCTGGTGCGCCGGATACCGTATTGCAGCAGGCATCACGGTCCATATTGACTGGGCCGGAGGAAACCTTGGCGCCTGTCCCGATTTCGAACGCTTCGTCGCTTCCGCAGTCGACGACACAAAAAACTACCGGCTTCGCGCTTTCACGGAATTCGACAGTGCAGCCAGCGCCAGGCATTCGACTGGCGGAAACCCTGTCCGCAAAAGTTCGACTGGCGCTGGACCGTCACATCGCCGGGCTAGTGGCGATTTGGTCGATCGGCTCTGCCTTGCTGGCCCTGCGTCTTTTTGGAGGCTGGCTGCTACTGCGCCGTTCCTGCGCACGTTCTAATCTGCTCGCGGGCGCTGAAATTGAGGAAGCATTCATACGTCTCGCAGCCGCCCTCCAGATACGCCAGCGGGTGCGAATCTTCCTCTCGCCGCATGGAAACGCTCCCATAAGCTTTGGGTTATTGAAGCCGATCATCCTCTTTCCTGCAACATTGCTGAGCGGCTTGCCGGCACCGGAAATTGAGGCACTGCTGGCCCACGAGCTCGCGCACATTCGCAGGCACGATTACGTTGTGAACCTGCTCCAGGCAGTTGCCGAGACGCTCTTTTATTATCACCCTGCGGTGTGGTGGATATCCGCGCGGATTCGAGAGGAACGGGAGCTGTGCTGTGATCACCTCGCCGCAGGTGCCTGCACCGGTGGAGCGCCTTCCCTTGCCAGGGCATTAGCGCGAATGGAGCAGCGCAGGACTTCGTTTGGAGATCTGACGCTGGCAGCATCTGGCTCGCCGCTGCTTTTGCGCATCCGGCGGCTCGTAACAGATTCGAACTTGAACTCAAGCGCACGCGGTGGACGTGCAGGCGGAGTACTTTTCGCCGGCGGAATTGCTGTTGCCGCGATGCTCATGGTACTTCATGCGACGGCTCAGATGGCGCCCCTGGATGGCAGTCCATTGCCAGGCATTCCACCCTCGGATCCGAATGCGCCTGCAACAAGTGTGGCGCCGCAACTGCCGCTCAATAGTTCTGCAGTGAGTGGCGCAGCGCCTGCGCCAGTATCGGCACTCTCGTTGCCTCCTCTCCGCCCGGCAGCGCCCGCCGCGCTAAGTCCTATGGCCCTGCCAGGTGCATCTGGTGGGCCGCCCGCCCCCGCACCAGGGATGGCGGCGCCAGTGTCTCCGGGATTTCCGGAAGCTCAGATGCCCTTTGGACCGGTACCAGGAATGGAAGCCGCAGTGCCAGGTCCCGACGGCAAAGCCGGCCCCTCGCCAGCAACGGTTTCGCGCGTTTTTAATCTCGCACAGTCCGTCGGTGGTCAGCCCTCAAGCGAAGCTGTCTCACGCCAGATTGCGGCCCAGATTCAAAAGCTGCTTTATCCGGGCAAGGTGCAGGCAAATGAAACACCGGACCGCCGTTTCTGGTATGATTCTGAAGCTGGATTGCTCACAATTCTCGACTATCCGCAGCAGCTTGAGAAGGTCGCAAATTTTCTGCGCCAGCCGCGCATTCGAGCGGTTCTCCAGCAGGACGAAGGCGATACCACAGCCGTGGAGCGTGTCCTGACAAAAGGCGATACGATGCGTTTTGGTGATGTGGCGATGCGCCTTGAAGACATTCGCCAAAAGACGGATGTCCCTGAATCGGTCGGGCAGGTTGAGCTGCTTGTGCGCACTGGGCCCATGGCTGAGGTCCATGTGCTGGAAGAGCTGAGTAGTCTGCAGGTCCAGGGATGCACAATCAGTGTCGTGGAGCTGACGAAACTTAACGAACTCGGCAGTTCCCGACCTGCTGCGCTGCTGGAAATGCGAATGCCGAAATCTGGCACTTCGCAACCGCCCATGGCGTCGCTTGCTCAAAGGAACTTGTCGCCCCCTCAGCCCGCCGAATCGCAGCCACGTGTCTACACCCTCTATCGAGAATTTGAAACGCTTCTCGGGGCAGGCAGTCACGAAGCAGCGCGCGAGAAACTTGAAGACGTGCGCAGACTCGCTCCGGCCGACCGCCAGCTTTTAGCTAAAATTCAGCGCCTGGATAAAGCGGAGGGCAAAGGCGGCTTCAGTGTTCGCGTCGGCGGTGCGCTGCAAAAACAGGCGGCGGATACGCTGGCCGGCGAGTTGAAAATGGAAGGCTATAAAACGGTCGAGGTCACACCGACAAAAGATGGAAAGTTCGAAGTGCGATGCGGGCAGATGCGTACTGAGCGTGAGGGACAAATGCTCATGAAGGATCTGAAGACCGCGGGTTTTACTCCTGAAGGCATTCTTTCATCTGGGTATAACCCGGAGGCGATGCCGCCCGTTCCTGTTGAGGCTGCGGGCAGTAAGGCGGATGAGCTATGAAACGAATGTTGCCTGCTACACCGCTCCAAGCGCCTGCATCACCCGAACCGCCTCCGCGAGCGGGCGGCGGCAGTCCCAGTCCTTGTAACTGAATTCCAGCGCGTTCGGATCATCGGCGAAGATCTTCGGGTTGTCGCCTTTAATAAGCCTTTGCCCTCGCGCGCCCAAATCCTGCAACACGCCCGGACGATGAAGCTTAAACCCGTTCTTTAGTCCGACCACCTTGCGCAACTCCAGCTTTCGCCCCACAATCCGCATACGTGCAATGTTGAACAGGTTGTCGACAGCTTCGGGGAGGTCTTCAACAACTGCCGCTTTGCGGGCCGGTTTTGCTTTCGTTGTGCCGGCCCCGACCAGTGCGAGTTGCGGAATTTCGCGACGAACTTCACCATAGCGATCCCGCACTTCCGCGGCAATTTCGTCCAGCTCCTCCAGTGTTCGCGCCTCGGCAATTCGTTTGTACAGCATCACGCGCTGACTCTCAACGGGGACAAACTCCGGCGGCACGTATGCGCTCACCTTCCATTGAATTTCAACATCCCGACTCTGCTCCTCGCGTTGCTCTCCGCGCATCTCTTCCACGGCGTCTTCCAGCATTTTGCAGTAAAGCTCGAAGCCCACCGCGTTCATGCTGCCATGCTGCTCTTTGCCGAGCAGATTTCCCGTTCCACGGATCTCCATATCGCGCATCGCGATATTGAATCCGACGCCGAGCTCAGTAAATTCCTCGATCGCCTGCAGCCGCGCCACCGCGTGCTCCGTGATCGCCTGCCCGGCAGGCACGACAAGATAAGCATAGGCCCGCCGGTTCTCGCGCCCTACGCGTCCACGTAACTGGTACAACTGCGCCAGGCCGAACGCATCTGCCCGGTTGATTATAATCGTGTTCACGTTCGGGATATCGATCCCGCTCTCGATGATCGTGGTAGAGACAAGAATGTCATATTTCTGGTCAACGAAATCGAGGATGATCTGTTCCAGATCATGCTCATTCATTTGCCCATGTGCGACCACAATGCGCGCAGTCGGAACAATCTCGCGAATCTTCTCCGCGATCGCATTGATATTCTGCACACGGTTATGCACGAAGTAAACCTGACCCCCGCGGTTAAGCTCGCGCAGAATCGACTCCTCGATCTGCTCCCGGTCCCAGTGGATTATCTTCGTTTTTATGGGATGCCTGTCCGCTGGTGGAGTATTGATAACCGACATATCGCGCAACCCGCTGAGCGCCATGTATAGCGTGCGCGGGATCGGTGTTGCCGTAAGTGTCAGGAAGTCCACACTCGCGCGTATCTCTTTCAGCCGCTCCTTGTGCGAAACACCGAACCGCTGTTCCTCGTCCACCACGACCAGGCCGAGGTCTTTGAATTGCACACTTTTGGACAGAAGCTGATGCGTGCCGATCACCATGTTCACGCTTCCGTCGGCGAGACCCTTCTGAACCTCGCGCGTTTCCTTCGGCGTGCGGAATCGCGAAAGCATCTCGACTTTCATCGGATAATCGGCAAAGCGTTCCCGGAAGTTATCATAGTGTTGCCGGGCAAGAATCGTGGTCGGGCACAGCAAGGCGACTTGTTTGTTGTCGGTAATCGCTTTAAACGCCGCGCGGATCGCCACTTCCGTTTTCCCATATCCTACGTCGCCGCACACCAGGCGGTCCATTGGCTTGTCGCTCGCCATGTCCCGCTTCACATCCTCAATCGCGCGCATCTGGTCGGGCGTTTCCTGGTAGAGGAAGGATGACTCAAATTCGTTCTGCCAGACGCTGTCACTCCCATAGGCATAACCACGCGCTGCGGCCCTGCGCGCATGGAGTTGAAGCAGCTCGCCCGCGAGTTTCTTTACATCCTCTTCGCTCTTCTGCCGGCGGTGCGTCCACTTCTTTGATCCCAGCTTGTCCAGCGCAGGCGGTGCCGATTCAGCGACGGAGTACTTCTGCACGTATGCGATTTTCTCGACAGGCACAAGCAATTTGTCGTTGTCCGCGTAACTCAGCTCGACAAAGTCGGTCACCTTTCCGTCGACGCTCTGTGTACGAATTCCTTCAAATCGCCCGATGCCATGCTCCAGGTGCACGACGTAGTCGCCCTTGCGAATCTCGCGCGCATCGGCAATCGGTGCGCCCTTGTAAATCTTTCGGTAAACATGTCGCCTCTTGTATCGACCGAAAATCTCGCGGTCTGTTACAAGATACAGGTTCCCCTCCGGCATAATGAAGCCGCTGTGCAGCATTCCTACCGCAACGATGACGTCGCGAGTGGTGTCCGCATTTTCCAATATCGGACGTGGGTTAGAATCCATGCAGATCATCGAGCCGATGACGTTCTCGCGCAGCATCTCGTCCATTCGCTGCGCCTGGCCATCGTTGTCGCAGATGATACCCACTAAATATCCGTCGGCGATGCGCTTGCGAATCTGGGTGATATAGTGTTCCAGCGAAGGCTTTGTCGTCTCGAAGCTGGTCGTTTCGAAAGTAACGCCGGTGCGCGCCACGCCCTCGATTATCAGGCTGTGGTGAACTTGCACAAGCCGCCCCGCTGCTTTTTGCACATCCTTCAGGTTGGCATAAACGAAATCGCCCTGCGGCAGGTCAGGATGCTCTTTCAAATGCTCTTTGTACTGGCGCTCAACCAGTTGCTGAAACCGGTCGTCCAGCACCTGGTAAACTTCGGGATGATCAAAAATAAGCAAAGTATCGGCGGGCAAAACGTCGAGCAGTGTAGGTAATTGCGAAATCTGACTTTTAAATTCAGAACTGATGAGCACGCTTTCACGCGCTGGCAAAATTACGAGCCGCTCGATGTTATCGCTGCCACGCAACGATCTCTGCGTGTGGACGTCAAAGGCACGCATCGATTCAATCTCGTCGCCGAAGAGGTCAATGCGAAACGGGTTCTCTGCATCCAGGGGAAAGATATCCAGGATTCCGCCACGCACTGCGAATTCACCACGGGCCTCGACCGTCGGCACCCGCTCGAATCCCAGATCCGCAGCGCGCTCGGCAAATGCTTCCGGCTCCAGGCGCTGTCCCCACTCGATCTGCAGAATAAGGCTCTTCAATATTGGCAGCGGCGCTACGCGGGTGAACAGCGCCTCAATCGATGTCACACAAACAGCCGAACCCCGGCAATCCTCCTTCTTCGCTTCTGCACAGTCCACCAGATGGTGAAGGAACTCGAGGTGTTTAACCTGCTCTTCGAGTAAAGGCTCATCCTCATCGTAGGGAAGCGCCTGGGATTTTGGATAATGAAACGTGCGCTCGACGCCAAAGAATTCCAGGTCGTCGTAGATCTCCGCCGACCGCTCGTAGTTGCCAGTCACCACCAGCATAAGCGGATGCTGAAGCCGCGAATCCGATCCGTTTCCTTTCACTGGTTCCTCGGCATGCGCCAGCGCCGCCGCAACCGCGCTGAAGCTCGATGCGCGCAGCCCCTTTGCGGCCACCGCCTTTCCCGCCTTGGCTGACTCAATCCCTGCCGCCAGGCGCGCAAAGGCCGGCGACTCTTTTACACCGGCAATGAGAAGCTTCTGTAATCCGTTCATAGTTCCCGTAAACACGCGTATCCCCACACCCCTCGTGTCGGAGAGGCGTGAGGCTTTGACGTTAGGTTGAGCCTGGACCACCCTTCAGGCTTTTGAGACTAGGCACTGGAATACGCGCTATTCAGTCATTCATGCGGATGCCGTATTGACAGACATGATCATGGCCCCGATGGCTTGCCCGCGATGAGCCATCCCGCGCATGGACCAGACCGGCATCCGCGCGCTGGCGCCCGACTGTTGCATTTCTGGCATTATGCGTTCGCGTTCCTCTTCACCCTCCTCTTCCACTTTCCATTAGCGTCTCCCGTAGGCGGAATGACAGGTGAATGGGACGATATTTACACGCTCCACGCGCCCTATCGCCAAATCTGCGCGGACGCGGTGCGCCACGGCAGATTGCCAGAATGGACCGACGCCCTCTTCTGTGGTTTTCCGTTCTTCTCCGCCTCCGAAGTCGCTTTTTTCTTCCCATCCAACCTGCTGCTCGCCCTCGCCGGATTTTTTCCGGACACTCAGAACAAGGTCGACTACTATGTTCTCGGCCATCTGATCTTTCTCGCCCTGGCCAGCACGTTTCTCGCACGCAGCTTCGGACTTTCGCGATTCGCCGCCGTTGTCGCCGCGCTGGTGTGCTCTTACAACGGCTACATCTGCCAGCACATCGGCCATGTGAATCTTTATCAGACCATTGCCTGTGGCATGATGGCTGCCGGGCTGCTTCGTCGAATGCCACTCGCAGGCCCCGGGGCTTTGCGTTACGCTGTCGGGGCTGGTCTGTTTCTCGGCGCAGCAATTCTGCCAGGTCATTCTCAGACGGTCATGTACCTGTTCTACGCGACCGGTTTCGGGACCGTCATCGGGGCAATACTGCTGTGGTTCACTCAGCGTGACGCTAAGGTGTCCGGCCGACTGTTGTTGTATGCAGGCGTCGCCGTGCTGCTTGCGTTTCTCAGTGCAGCTGTTCAGCTCCTTCCAACCGTTAAGCTGCTGGCGGTGTGCGAACGTCTCGACCTTCCACGCGCAATCGCGTCTGCCAACGGCGGGGATATCCGTCAACTCGCGTCGTTCCTGCTGCCGGGCTTCTACAAACTGTTGCCGTGGGAACTCGACGCGCCATTGTTCTTCCGACCGAGCGGCTTCCTTTGGCTCGGCTCCGTCCCGGTTGAGCGTTTTTACCCTCTCGGTCTCACCGCGTTCGTACTAGGCATCGTTGGCTACATTGGTCATTTTAGAAAGTCCACGGTGCAGGCGCTGTTTTGGGTCAGCGTGTTTCTCGTGGCGTGTTCTTTCACAACCAATCCGACACTCTACTGGTTGCTGTATAACTATTTGCCGGGGATTAAGGTCGTGAGAATACCCGCGCGCCTGCTGTGGATTTTCTTCTGCCTTTGGAGCCTGCTGGCCGGATACGGCTGCGATGCGCTGTTCACCCGCACATATAGTCCCGCCTGCAGACGCATCGCTTTGCGCGGGATCCTCATCGTCCTGCTGAGCGCACTCGCCGCAGCCGCGGCTTTCTTTTTCGCACGCTACGTCAGCGGCGATTGGACTAAGGCATTCCTGAGGATGTTTGTCATCGATCCTGAACCCGGCGTGCGTGCTCAGCTCGAAAACAACATTCCCGTGCTGGTGCGCGCGATCCATAGACAGCTGATTTTCGGCGGAATTATCCTTGTCTGCATTATGGGGCTTCTCGCCCTGTCGGGCTCCATTCGTTCCAACGCGATGCGAACAACCGCTCGGGCGGGACTGGTCACGGTACTGGCGCTCGAGCTCGCACTCTATGGCTTCTGTCTGAACTATTCCCCCTTCCCATCGCCCGGCAACGGCTATCCTCCAAGCGCCTTCACTGCACTTCATCCCGCCCGACCGCCTGCCGGCCGCGTGCACACCCTCAGCCCCGCGTACCGCACAGGCGCTATAAACCTGGCTGGTATCACGGGGCCGAAGCTTGCAACCGGCTATTGCGCCACCGTGCCAAACTGGACGTCCGCCATGATGAGCTGGGTCATCCCGCCCTGGCGCCTGCCGCTGGATGAAACCCTGTTGGACCTCACCTGCGTTTCCGATATTATCTATCCGATTTATCGGAAGCGCGTGCAACTGTCCGGCAATTCGGTCAGCGTATATGATGCTGGCGGCACGCTGTTACAACCCGCCAGCAGCAGCGGTTTCCAGAAGGGTTATCCTTCCACAATGGTTCTCAGCAGCGGCACAACCGAAGTCGTTAAGGCCATTCACTTTCTCGGCGCAACGAGTGGATCCCTTGAGTTCGGTGACGGGCTGCTGGTAGGAAAACTGGAAGTCATTTCCACCGGAACGGCAGCTCGGCATTCCTTTGATATGCGCCTCGGTGCGAACATCAGCGATCTCGACCATGACACTTTTTTGCCGGAGTACGCGGCCCAACACTCCCGCGCAACCGTCGGCTACAAACAGCTCGTCAATATGATGGCTGACTACGCCGCCCAGCGGGACATTTGCCGGACCTCGTTCGCCCTCGATCCGCCAACCTCAATCAGCGAAATTCAAATAACGGCCCTCGCCAGCCCGGTCGATCTGTACGTTTCCCAGGTGTTACTTGAAACCACCACCGGGACGCGCGCCCTCCGACCACGCATCAGCGCCGCCTTCCGCGATATACGTCCCGGCAATCCCAAGTGGCGCGTTCTCCATCGCGATAATCCTCCCCCCCTTGCGCGGTTGCTGCCCACTGCGCATCCATCCAGTTACAAGCGAATGAACCACGTGACCGCTCGACTGGTGTCTCCAGGGTATAACGCCAACCGCGATCTTTTCGTCAATCGTGCCGAATTTACCACAAGCGCATTGGGAAACCTCAATGCGCCCCAGCCTGAAAGCTTCCGGGGCGCCGCAAACATTCTTCCCACCGATAACCCGGCACGCATCCAGATACATACCGACTCCAACCAGCGCGGCTGGCTATTTTTCTCACAATCGTGGTACCCTGGCTGGACTGCAACTATGGATGGCAGGACCCAGCAGGTCGTACGTACGAACGGGGCGTTCCTCGGGATGCCTGTCCCCGCGGGCAGGCACACCATACAAATGTCTTTCAATACACCATGGCTGATAACAGGGTCAGTTATCTCGGGACTCTCAGTTAGCGCTGGTTTCCTTTGCCTGCTTCTGTCCGGCCGACGAAAGCCGCGCCATCCCTTTACCTCCTGAGCCGAGAAAGCGCCTCGCTCTCGAATAAGATGGCAGCTATTGGCCTACAAAATCGCGCTGAACCGACCACGTTCAGCCGACGCGGAGAGGTGGCCGAGTGGTTGAAGGCGCTCGCCTCGAAAGCGAGTTTACCTGCAAGGGTAACCAGGGTTCGAATCCCTGCCTCTCCGCCATTGTGATTTTATGCGCTCGCACCTGCTGGTCGGCAATGCATTTACTCGTTTACACAACTAAGGAATGTGCCTTGCACCGGAGTTTCAAATACAGCAGCGTGCACTCAAATGACTAAGAGTCGACATGCCGCGCACAATGACAAGCGCGCCATATTTTGTTTAGCAGTTCAAATTTCATTAGTACTCTTGTTCATCGGCGGCGGCGCCTCGCGCGCGCAGAACACAGGCGAAAGTTCCACGAGCAGGGCGCTCAGCGTGATGACATTCAACATTCGCTACGACAATCCCCAAGACGGACCTGACCGGTGGTATGAGCGTAAGCCACGCACGATGCAGGTGCTCGCCCGCCTCAAGCCAGACGTCATCGGGCTGCAGGAAGCGCTGCTCAACCAGGTGGACGATCTGCTAACCTCATTTCCTTCGTACAGCGCACTTGGCGTTGGGCGCGATGATGGGCGTTGCGCAGGCGAATACTCGGCGATCTTCTACGACACCACACGACTGCAGGCGCTGCGCTCCGACACGTTCTGGCTTTCTGAAACGCCAGAGATTCCCGCTTCTAACCAGTGGGGGATGGGCTGTGTAAGAATCTGTACGTGGGCGCATTTCAAAGATTTGAAAACAGGCAAATTCTTTTACCTGTATAATACTCACCTCGATCACAAGTCACAGCCGGGTCGTGAAAAAAGCGCTGCGCTTATCCTGGACCGCATCAGGAAACGCGCACCCAAAGATCCAGTGCTCCTGACCGGGGATTTCAATACTTCCGAATCGAACCCGGTCAGCACAACCATCCGCGCAGCAGGCTATCGCGATACCTTTCGGGTCATTCATCCCGATGCGACTGAGGTAGGAACCACGAACGCCTTCAAAGAAACGACTGAACCGAACAAAATCGATTACGTGTACGTCGATGATGATTGGGAGGTTCACCAGGCCGACATCGTGAGGGATAAGGTCGACGGACGCTGGATTTCTGATCACCTGCCTGTTACAGCCGCCGTGGCGCTGCGCTGAAGAAGCATCGCCCTTCCGTACATTGAATCACTTGCTCAAAGATAGACGTCCGATTTCGGCCGCTCGTATGGGCTCCATGATAACGACATGAATCACCGGATTGAAATCGCAGCCATGCTTTGCGTTGGTGGGCTCATCCTGAACGCCGTCGTGACGGACACCGCGTCGGGATTACCAGCCCCGTCTGCCACTTCCAGCACGCAATCCGCTGAGCATGACACCAGTGTGCCGAATCAGAAGCTCCTATCCAGTTTGAGCGCGGAAGATGGGCTCAATTCGGCACACAAAACCGAATATAAATTAACGGTAGACCACACCAGTACATCGCCCACACGCAAGCTTGTCGCCCCGCCAGGCGTGATTATCCAACAGGACGTTGCGTATCTGCCTGCGGACCGAGCGGAGAAACTCGACCTTTACCTGCCGGAGCATCGAGCTGCCATCGCGCGCTCTCCCGCCATTCTCAACATTCACGGCGGCGGCTGGTCAGGCGGAGATAAGGCAGGTCGCCGCGAATACGTGAGCTGCTGCGCCCTTGCCGCGCACGGCTACGTTTGTGTCAGCGTCGAGTACATGAAAAAAGAAGGCAGGCGCTGGCCGACAAACCTGCACGACTGCAAGAACGCAGTGCGATGGCTGCGTGTTAACGCAGACCGGCTTCAGGTCGACCCCGATCGTATCGGTGTCATCGGCGGCTCAGCTGGAGGCCATCTCGCCATGATGGTCGCCTACACTTCCAAAGTGCCGGAGCTTGAACCTGCTTCGCCGTATCCAGGCATTTCCAATCAAGTTACCGCGTGCGTCAACCTGTACGGCATCGCGAATGTCGCAACCCGGCAAGGCACCGATAAACAAGGCGTACCCGACGGGAAGATCCGCAACGTCTCTGCACTATTTCCCGAAACTCTTGCCGAAGCACCGGAGAAATGGAAACGCGCGTCACCCGTGACATATGTGACGCGCGACTGTCCGCCGACACTGACCATTCATGGCACGGGCGACACTACCGTCGATCGCGACCAGGCGCACGAACTCAATCGTCTTCTAACCGAACATGGCGTTGAGCATGAGTACATCGAACTGCCTGGCGTCGGCCACGCGTTTGCTCTCGACGCATCCTCGTTGCCGCGCGACCTGCGGCCAGAAATGATTGCCTTCTTTGATAAACATCTGAGTTCGACTGCGGCGTTAATACGGAACACTGCAGACTAAAGATTCAGCTCGCTGGCAGCATCCCGGTATTACTCACCTTTTTTCGACGAATGCTTCACCAGCACGACTTCTCCGTCGCGAATCAACCCGACCCCCGGCGCATAATATTTATGTTCAATGTGACCGGGTTCCAGGGGGTTCGTCTCTTCAACCTTCAGCACGTTGGTGAAATCACCGGCGGGAACTTTAAGCGTTCCGCTGGTGGAGATATTTTCAGCACGGTCCATGGCGTGTTCGGGTGAAATCTCCTGGTAGTAGCGGGCCCCGATCAGTGCACTGCCTGGCATGATTAGACCATACTTGGCGCCATCCTTGCCCGCTTCCCAGGAGCCTGGGTCTGCCACCGGTTTCCCGTCCTTATACTTTGTCGATTCCTCGCCAAAGTAATACACGTTGTTCGTGCGTTTGCTGATGGCGAAATAATTGCGCGAGACTTCCGTCAGCTTGCCGCCTTCCATCTCGCGTTCCTCCACAATCCGCGTCTCTACTCCGTCCACCATCTTCGTCTCGTTAAGCACAGTGATCTTCACCGTTTCGCCATCTTCCCCCTCTTTACCGGCGAACTCCAGCGTATACCCCGGCTCCAGAATAAAGTATGGATTGTAGCCCGTGGAAACCAGGTCCGACTTCTCTTCGAAAAAATCCTCGGTGAACTCCTTCTCTACGAGGCCTTTGCCGCTGGTCGCTGCAAATGCGCTTACCGAAAACGCGGCCAACATCGCGACAAGGTACTTGCTCTTCGTCATCTCAGTTCTCCCATGTTTTTCATTAAACTGCTTGTCATCTTGGGCCGAGTCCCGGCCCAAAGTAATAAAGGTCGCCCGGCGAGACTGTGCCGTTTGTCGGGTCATACAGAACCGCAGAGCTCCCACTGGGGTCCTTTAAGTCTGGCCCATGGCTGGCAAGGAAATACCGGCAGTTTTCCGCGGCGCCAGCACCGAGCTTCTCCATACGATCCTGGATGAAAGTCTCGCGCGTTTCCTCCATTTCGGTGTTGTTCTTCTGCTCCGAATAATGGAATGTTACGCGCGGCGGATGCTCGGCCCGGCCTTCAATCCAGAATGGATCTGACGGCAACGACGTGAGATATGCGACAGGAGTCGTCATGCGCATCGGAACAAACGCTTCAAATTCATCCTGGGCGGGGTCCTCGACCGTGTATGGGCCTGCTCCAAGATAGGAAATGGGAGGAGCGTAATTGGTTTGATCCGCTGCGTAAGCCTCGACAGCCGTCACTACGGTCCTCATGTCCGCGCGGGCGCGCGACACCTTTGACCGCACCTGCGCATCCAGAAAATTTGGCAATGCAATCAGTGCCAGGATTGCAATGATCGCCACAACCATCAGCAGCTCGATCAGCGTAAAGGCGTGAACCAATCGCGGCGCAGTGCCGCCGAGTCTCCCATTCCGCGTTCTGTCACAGTTTATTAGCACGATGCCCACGTTTGACACAATCAACATTAGCACAGCATTAAGAACACGCACCCAACTTCACGTGCATTTTGCTTACTGCTTTTTCTGGATAACCTGTTCGTAAGATGATGGGGTTGTCGCTGTTGTGCCTGTCGCGGCCGATTGTCGGGGTTTCAAATTCGGTAAATCCAGGCGCAATATCAACTGGCCGTTGCCATTTCGTTCAGCTTTCAGTGTGCCTCCGAGCAGTTTGCAAAAGGATGCAGCAATGGTGAGTCCCAGCCCACTGTGTTCAGCTGCATCGGTGCGTGCGGTGTCCCTGCGCCAAAATGGTTCCAGCAGGTGTTCTGCATCGAGCGGACGGAGGTCCGGCGCGTCATTGCTGCATTCGAAGACGACACGACCGTTGGACGATAAGCGCATCTGAACCATCGTACCTTCCGGCGCATACTCGATCGCATTCCCGACTATATTGCCAATGATGGACTTCAACAACAGTGCGCTGGTTGATACGATCACTTCTTCTGCCGGTACTTCTACGGATGTGCGCAGCCCGCGTTGCTGGGACTTGTGTTGCAGCGACGCCACGCACTGCTCGACCACGTAGCGCATATTCACATCGGCGAGCTCCACTGTCTGCTCTGCCGCTTCGCTGCGCGAAAGGCTCAACAGCGTCGTTACCAGCCGCTGCATGCTCCGCAGCGCCTGGAGTGCATTCGCGCAGGAACTCGTCTGCAACTCACGGTCGTCGGGCCAGTTCTGCGCCACGGACAGAGCCACCATTGCTTCAGCCAACGGTGTTTTCAACTCGTGTGAAACATCCGAAGTGAAGCGCCTCTCGCGTTCAAACGCCGCCGATAGTCGATCCAGCAATCCATTGATCCCGTTCTCAATCGGTTGCAACTCACGTGGTATCTCTGGAACATCCACGCGTGAATTGAGACTGTCGGTGCCAATCTGCTCTACCTTCTCCGCCAGGACAACGACGGGGCGCAGTCCGCGCCTTACCGCAAAGAACACCAGTACCGCCGCGCCAATCGGCAAAAGGATCGCACCTGTCAGTCCCGCAATGAACAGCGTTGCCAGCGTGCGTTCCAGCGGAAGCTTATTCTGCGCCACGACAAGCGTCACGTGTTCCGGCCGCTTGCGTTCACCAGCCTTCATTGCTTCTTCAGCGTCATCCGTCAGTTCGGGTTCAAAACGAATTCCAGCCGCGCGCACACTGTGATTGGACCCGATTTGCAAATTCTTGAATTCAGGCTGCGATAACGTGCCGGCAAATTTAGGCAGCTCAGCAGACCCAAGCGAATGCGACTTTTCGAGCGGGTTTCCGTCGGGCCGCCACACCTGGAAATAATGGTGTTCCTGACCGGGGTTAAACTCCGGCATCAGCTCGTCCGCAAACTCAAACTCCAACTGCCCGGATTTTCTTTCCTGCACCAGCGAGGCCAGCGCGCGAGCCTTCGAAATCAGTCCCTCATCGAATTGTCGCGCAAAGCGGTGATGCACGAAAGCATACATCGCCGCTGCCATCGTGAGAGAAAGCAGTGACACTCCAATGATCAATCGCGTGATGAGGTCGCGCGCCAGCGAACGTTGTGGTCGGGTCACGTATTCGCCGATTCCTTCACCGTCTTCTGCAACAGATAGCCCATGCCGCGGCGTGTCACAATGAGGGACGGCGAACCCTCCACGTCGATTTTTCGCCGCAGGGTGCATATCGCCACATCGACCACGTTGCTCATCGGTTCCGCGCGTTCATCGTAAATTTTTTGCTCAATCTCAGTGCGCGAGACTATCTTGCCCGCATTCAGCGCCAGCAGTTCCAGCAGCGCATACTCGCGTGCCGTCAGCGGATGCGGTAATGGCTCGCCTCGGTACAGCGCCGTTCGGCTTACTGTATCAATGGAAAGGCTATCACTCAGCTCCAGCACCGGCGATTTGGTATCATGCGACCTGCGCACCAGTGCACGTATCCTGGCCAGCAGTTCATCGAACTCGAATGGCTTTGGAAGATAATCATCGGCACCCGCGTCCAGGCCGGCGACCCGATCCGGCACTGCATCTTTGGCGGTCAGGATTAGGACGTGATCCGTCTTTCCCTGCCGGCGCAGCCGACGCAGCACCGACAGCCCGTCCAGCTTCGGAAGCATCAGGTCGAGGATGATCACGTCGTAGCCGTTGCACTCCGCAAGCCAAAGTCCTTCCTCGCCATCGCCGGCGGAATCGACGGCGTGGCCGAGTCGTCGCAAACCTTCGCACAGCGATTCTCGCAGAATTCGTGAATCTTCAACCAGCAGCAGCCTCATGGGGTTCACTTATTTACATAGTCAGCATTAACGAAAGATGAAAGTGTCGCTGCTGGCTGCATTCCCATAGCATTCGGGTTAGGAAATATCTAACTATAATATTATCAGCTTTCCATTTGCGCATTCATACCTGCTGCCCGCTCTACATGGCTATAAATTGCAGCACTTTAGCGTGGATCGAAAAAATTTAGAATAACCTCGGGCGCATTTCGTAATAGAGCCGGCTGCCGACGAAGCCGCTCAAGTGATGCTTCGCCAGCGCCGCAGGTCGAAAGAAAAAATAAATTCTTTCGAATAGCAGGGGGGCTTCGAAGTAATTACTCGACGCGCCCCGGAAAAGCCCTGACGGCAATTCGGACAGCGCAGCTCCCTCAAACGAGGTACGGCGAGGCCGAGGACCAATGGCTCCTCGAAGCGCCGGAGACGAGCTTCATCATCGGTACAAGTTTTGGAAGGCGGCACTTTGCGCCCTAAGCGCGGTGAAGTTTTCCACAAGCAGCACCCGTTCTTTGACAATTGGAAACATTGTGTGTGTAGAATTTCTCGATGAGAGCGATTGGGGGAGGCTTGTTGTTCGGGGTCTGCCTTTAAGTTGCTCGATAAGCGAGGAGTTCGTTGTGATGTAAAAAGCTGATTAGCGTAAGGATCTGACTGATCAAGACGCCTTGGGTTATTTTGAGTTAAAGTAATCGTTAAGAAGGGTGGCTTTGACGGGGG
>JBPCLP010000017.1:0-105227 GCA_051003195.1 Candidatus Sumerlaeaceae bacterium
GACTGTCTTGGAGACGTACGGAACTGTACGGCTTGCCCGCGGATTCACCTCCAGCACGTAAACGATTTCATCTTTTACCGCGTACTGGATGTTCATCAATCCGCGTACACCGAGCGCGCGGCCAAGCTCGCGGGTGTAGTGCCGAATATCGCCAAGCACTTTATCCGATAACGTGCGAGTAGGAATAACACAAGCCGAGTCGCCCGAGTGAATACCCGCCTCCTCTATATGCTCCATTACCGCGGCTACTATGCAACGGCCCGCGTCATTCTTCTCGCCGGGAACTCCGCTAAAGTCGCAGATCGCATCGACATCTACTTCAATTGCGCCATCCAGGAACTTGTCCACGAGCACGGGATGCTCCGGTGTGACTTCAAGTGCAGCCTGCATGAAGCCCTTCAGCTGTTTATCCGTGTAAACGATCTGCATTCCGCGCCCGCCAAGCACATAACTGGGCCGGACCATGACTGGATAACCTATGCGAGTGGCGAGTTCCTTCAGCTCCTTAAAGCTGCGTCCGCTGCCGTTGTCTGGTGAAGGGATTTTCAGGCGGTTCAGCAACGCACCAAACTGTTCACGATCTTCCGCCAGGTCAATCGCAGCGGGCGAGGTGCCAACAATTCGAGTTGGCAAATTGTTCTCGCGTATGTAAGTCTCAATCGCGTGAGCAAGTTTAAGAGGTGTCTGCCCCCCGAACTGCACTATGATGCCGGTGACTTCGCCGTTACCGCACTCGTTCTCGATGATGTTGAGCACGTCTTCCGCAGTAAGCGGCTCAAAGTACAGTCGGTCAGCCGTGTCATAATCGGTCGAAACCGTCTCTGGGTTTGAGTTTACCATGATGGTCTCAAACCCAGCCTGCTTCAACGCGAAAACGGCCTGCACGCAGCAGTAATCGAATTCGATTCCCTGGCCGATCCGGTTCGGGCCGCCGCCGAGGATAATAACTTTCTTCCTGTTAGTCGGCTGCGCCTCGTTTGAAAAACTAAGATTCGTATCCTCGTATGTGGAATAGAAGTATGGAGTCTGGGCTTCAAACTCACCGCCGCACGTATCGACGCTTTTAAAGACCGCACGCACGCCGAGTTCCTGTCTGCGTTTCCGCACGTCCCATTCGGTCCATCGGGATTTTCGGCCGCTGAGTAAAAATGCGAGCTGCGGGTCCGAGAACCCCATCTGCTTCGCACGCATAAACCAGCAGCGCTCGGCCTCGGTTTTTGCTGCGGATTTCTTTTTACCGCCGCTGATCGTAAAACCACCGCTTTGCGCCGCGCCGGCGAGCTGGTGTTCGAAATCCGTGATCTCGCGCAGGTTCTCCAGGAACCACGGATCCACGTGCGTGTTTTGAAAAACTTCGTCCACGGACATTAGTGCGTGAGTACTTTTGCCCACTTGGTCGGGTGCGTCGCCGGCTCCAGCTGCTGCGTACACCTCCAGCTTGCCCTTTGCATTCGGCACACGGCCACGCAGAGCGGCGCGTATCCAGAATATCCTGTCGGGATTCGGATTTCTCAGGTGCCAGTGCAACTGTGTACGAATGTCGTCCGCCGTGGGATCATAATTAAACTTTCCGTCGGCCCCCAGCCCCGCGCGGCCGATTTCCAGGCCGCGCAATCCTTTTTGGATCGCTTCCTTGAAAGTACGGCCAATTGCCATCGTCTCCCCGACGCTCTTCATCTGCGTCCCCAGCAATGGCTGCGCGCCCGGGAATTTCTCAAACGCAAACCGGGGAATCTTTACCACGCAGTAATCGATCGTCGGCTCAAAGCACGCCGGCGTCTTCTTGGTGATGTCGTTTGGCAACTGGTCCAGTCTCATCCCCGTCGCCAGCTTGGCCGCAATCTTTGCGATGGGGAAGCCCGTCGCTTTGCTTGCGAGAGCACTGCTGCGGCTGACTCGCGGATTCATCTCGATCACAACGCGGCGACCTGTTGATGGTTCGACTGCGAACTGTACGTTACTGCCGCCAGTATCAACACCGATGGCGCGAATGATTTTGCAGGCATCGTCACGCATTGCCTGGTATTCGCGGTCGGTCAGTGTCTGGATTGGCGCCACTGTAATCGAATCGCCCGTGTGAACGCCCATGGGATCGAGATTTTCGATCGAGCAGACGATCACGACATTATCGTACATGTCTCGCATCACCTCGAGTTCGAATTCCTTCCAGCCGAGGATGCTCTGCTCGATCATGATTTCATGGGTGGGCGAAAGACCGAGACCCTTTTGCGCGATCTCAAGAAACTCTTCCATATTATAAGCCGTCCCACCACCGCTGCCGCCCAGCGTAAAGGAAGGGCGAATGATGACTGGGAATTCGAGTTCCTGCGCTTTTTCCAGAGCATCATACGCCGCGCGCCGGATGTGTTCTTCACGTCCGGTTTCCGCCCTGATGATCGCGCTGCGCGGCACGTCCAGTCCGATCTCGAGCATCGTTTCCTTGAAACGCATCCGGTCTTCAGCGCGCTCAATAGCCGCCTCGTTCGCGCCGATGAGTTCGCAGCCGTATTTCTTCAGTACGCCTTTCGCTGAGAGTTCCATTGCGAGGTTTAGCGCGGTCTGTCCGCCGAGAGTTGGTAAAACAGCATTCGGTCGCTCGCGTTCGATAATGCTTTCCACCACGTCTGCTGTCAGGGGCTCGATGTATGTACGATCGCCGAACTGCGGATCCGTCATAATCGTCGCGGGATTCGAATTTACGAGTACGACTTCATATCCGTCCTCGCGCAGGGCTTTGCAGCCCTGGGTGCCGGAGTAGTCAAATTCCGGGCCCTGACCGATCACAATCGGACCGCTGCCAATTACCAGGATCTTCTGAATATCACGCCGTTGCGCCAACTGCCAAGCCTTCCTTCAAAGGGTGGACACGGCGCAATTGCCGCGCAAACCACCGCGTCTGCGACCGCAGCAGCCGCCCCGCCGGCGACGGTATCCGGCATCGGAAACCGTTAACGGCACAAGCTGTTCAGGCCGGAGCTTTGATCCCGCCCAAAAGGGGAGTCCCCAGGTAGGGGTGCAACTGTTTTGTTCGCGCTTGCGGTAAACTCTCGCAGCGCTTTAGCCGCTTAGTACGAAGCGTAACAACTGGCTTGCAGTATTGAGAATCCTTGCATCCCTCAGGTTTGTTCCGGTTAAATAATGACATAAAACGCTGACGATGACTAAATGATGGAGTTCCTTAATTGAAATTGAATTTAACCGTAGTATTTGCAGCCATTATCGTCACCGCAGTGCTACCCGGCTTTACTGCGGCTACAATCAGTGTTACCACCGCTCCGCTCACGTTCGGGTTTCGGTCGAGCAGTGCGGGGCCCACGACGGTCAAGACCCTCATCATTAGTAACGTTGGTGACGCCGACTTGGTGTTCAGCACACCTGGCATCCAGATCAGTGGTGCCAGCGCCTCAAGCTTCCAGATCACCAACTCGCCTGCAACCACGCCGCTGCCTTCCGGCCAGAGTCGCTCCATCGATATAGTATTTGATCCCACCGGTGTTGGCCGAGCCATCGCCCGACTTGAGATCAACACGAACTCGAGTTCACGCCCCGCCTTTCGCGCTGTCATGCATGGCTTCGGCGGACATTTCTTTGGTGGTAACAGTGCGAATGAAGATCCTGTGCTCTGGCTTTCCGCAAACGACGCGCTGGTCACCGACACAGTACCTACCGCAGTATTTTCTCCGACCCTGCTGAGTGTTTGGCCTGACATTTCAGGCAACGGCAATCATGCAATCTCCCCCGGCAGCAATAATCGACCTCATTGGCGAGCGAAGTCGAGCATTGATGTCAGCCTGGGTGTTTATTTCCATGAGGGAAGCAACACCTTCGAGCCGTCATGGACTTTAAACGGCTCTCTCTCCTGCGGCGCGGCGCGTTCAATTGCAGTAGTGGCCGACCCAGGCGAGGGCAACCTTAACCAGTTTCTTATACGCAATGAAAACGACTTTCTGCTGCGTTGTCCTTATTCTCAATTTACGATGCAGCGGAACTATAGCACCCGCATGGGCAATGGAACAGACTGGTATACCACGCGCACTTATACGCAGGTCGACCTTATGCCTTACTATGAGAAGAACATACTCCTTAGTTCACTTCACGACGGGAGTACTCATTACCCATACGTGCTCGGGCGCGCCCTTCCGACAGAAGCGGGTGCGACTGCTTCGTTTAACGATGGCTACATCCTGGGAGAAAAGGCCGAGGCCTTCCTTGTCGAGGTCCTCGTCTTCAATCGTATGCTGTCTACCGAACACCGTCTGGCTGTCGACAGCTACCTGTCGCGAAAAAACAAGACTGCCCTCCAGACCTCCTCCAGTGTCTCTATTGCATCGGGAGATACGGGGCTTTACACCCTCGGGGATCAAGGCGTGGTCGTAAACCTTGTACAGAACACGGGTACCGCCGGGAGCCTCAACTGCATTCGCGTAAACGGGACTCCGACAGGCAGCTTCTCTGGCGCGTCCGCAACTGGCCCTAATGGCTCCTCAATTACCCCATCGCAATTCAGCATACCAGCAGTGTGGCAGGTCAGTGCCAGCGGCCTGTCGACCATCAGCTATGCCATAACCATTGATATGGAGGAGTTCGGCCTGGCTGGTGACCTGGACAGGCTTGTTGTTCTTAAACGCAGCAACAGCTCGAGCCCGTGGGTGGCACTTAACACGTCGCGTGCCGCAACTGCACTCTGCTCCAGTGGGCAAACCAGCTTTTCCGAGTTTACGGTTGGGCAGGCCCCGGGAAGTGCCGCAGTAGGAGACTGGGAATTGCTCCACTAATTTGTTTTCCGCACTTGCATCCGGATTTGAGCGCACTTAAGATAACATGATGAAGCTGTATCCGGCTTGCGAATACTTTGCTGCTGCGGCAACAATGCTACTATTGCGCCCATGACAGAGACCGCCGCCGCCTATCACAAGCGTCTCGTTGATTTACTGAATCATGTTGGGCACATCGTTTCGTCCAGCAAGAACCTCGATACAATGTTGATCGCGACGGTGAATCTGTTGCGCACTACACTTAATGTGGACCGGTGCAGCATTCTCATCGTTGATCCAGTGAAAAATGTGCTGAGGATGAAGGCGGCTTCGGGAATACCGTACGACGAATGGGCGAAGGTTCGTGTAAAAGTGGGGGAGGGGATAAGCGGTAGCGTTGCGGCCTCAGGAAAAGCCCTGGTGGTAGCGGATATTCGGGCATCGCAGTACGCTTCCTATGCCGACGAAAATCGTTACGGTACATTCAGCTTTATCTGTGCGCCGCTCATCGTGAAAAGCCGGACAATCGGCGTGATCAACGTCAACAATCAGCCACACCAGCGTCCGTTTCAGCCAGAAGATCTGGAACTGGTTAGCAGTGTGTCCGGGCTAGTCGCGCTGGCGATCGACAACGCCAGGCTCCTTTCCGCGTCCAGCGATATGCGCACGCAGCTAGAGAACATCGTCGAGACTTTGCCACAGGCGGTGCTTACGGTTACGCTGGCGGGGCGGATCACCTTGTGTAATATGCGGCTGGTTCGGATGCTTGCACTACCACAGGATGCTCCGACCGAAGGGCGCGATATCGATGATCTGCTGCCGGAGCCATTGCTATCGTCCGTGAAGGCAATGCAGCGTGAATCGGTCGACTATGCCGTGGAAACGCGGCGCGAACTGGAATTTACGTCGGCGGTTGCAGGCACGATCCCGGTCGAAATAAATGTAGCCCCGATTAACGACGCCAATGGAACTGTGAACGGCACGCTGGTCACATTGCTGGATGTTTCCCTGCGCCGCGAAATTACCGAACTCAGGCGGGTGGATGAACTGAAGTCGAATTTCGTGAGTCTGATTTCACACGAGCTTCGCACTCCACTAACAGCTATAAAGGGGGCTGTGCATCTGCTTCTGAACCCGCCTGGTGGACCGGCAACCGAGCCGCAAAAGATGCTGTCGACAATCGTTCATAATAACACTGAACGTCTCATTCGCCTGGTGAACGATCTGCTCGACATGGTAAGCATAGAAAATCACACGATGACGGTGGTTCGCCGGCCGGAACACCTGCAGAGCCTGATCGACGCGTGTATTACGGCCTACAAACCGACTGCGGAATCCAAGGGCATTCAGCTAAATGTAAAACTCGCCGATGCTACAGCACCGGTTGATCGGCATCGTCTTCACCAGGCTGTATGTCACCTTCTTGATAACGCGATCAAGTTTACTCCCAAGGGGGGAACGATTTACGTGACGCTGGAGAGCTTTGAAGATCGTGCCAGCATCACAGTGGAAGATAACGGCTGCGGCCTCACTGTCGATTCGCACGAGAAACTGTTCAGTAAATTCTTCCAGGCACAGGACCCACTCACGCGATCGTGCGGTGGCACCGGAATCGGGCTGTTTATGGCGCGATCCATTGCTGAGCTGCATGGCGGCCGCATCTTTGCGGGCCCGCCATCTAACAAGGGTGCAAGCTTCACTCTCGAAGTACCTACCCACGAGGGTGTGCTCGCCGGCAGCGGTTGAATCGTCTCCTCTACCACTTTTAAACGGCCGGCTTTTGGACACTGTTCTGCGGATCTGCACAGAGGAAATCGCCGCCTCGTGCAGACAGCAGTCTCGGAATTACGGGACCACACCAGCGCCAGAAAAATGCCGGGGTGTACATGATGTCCAATATTGTGGAGCTTACAAGTCCAGCGAGCATTACCTGGGCCATAGGCTGCAGTATCTCTTTACCCGGTACACCTGCGCTGATGGCAAATGGAATCAATCCAAGCGCCGCGCAGATGGATGTCATCAGCACCGGAATTAATCGCTCCAGTGAGCCACGTATGATCATTGGTTTTCCGAACGTCTCACCCTCCTCCTTGAGCAAATGTATGTAGTGGTTGATGAGCATTATACCGTTTCGAAGACTGATGCCGGTGAGTGTGATGAAACCCATCAGGGACGCAATGGAGAAAACGCGTGAGCCAAAGGCTATGGCCGCCACAGCGCCGATCATCGCTAATGGCACATTAAACAGAACTGCCAATACCACACGATGCACTCGGAAAAGGTTGTAGAGTAGCAGATACATAACCGCCAGCGACAACAGGCTAAGCAAACCGATAACCCGCGCCGCTTGCTGCTGGGCTTCGAACTGTCCACCGTAAGTGATGAAATAGCCGGGTGGAAGCTTCTTCCCAACCTGCTCGTCCACTTTACGTCTCACTTCCTTTATGATCGTTCCCAGATCGCGATCGGCAACGTTCGCCTGGATAACAATGCGCCGCTGCACGTTCTCCCGGTTTACGGTATTCGGGCCCGTGCCCTCAAGTACATCAGCAACGGCCTTGAGCGGCACCTTCCCGCCTGTCGGAGTGTCGATCAGAAGTTCCTTAAGTGCTTCGGCATCACGACGGGAGTCGTCGGTATACTTCACCACGATATCATAGCGGCGCTGACCTTCAATCATCTCCGATACTTTTTCGCCGTATAACGCGCCTTCGAGCGTCCTGGCGAGATCGCCTACCTGCACTCCATAACGCTCCGCTTCGTCGCGCAGCAGTTTGATCTGCAGCTGGGGCATCGGAACCTGCTGTTCCACGGAAAGGTCGACGATCCCTTTCACGGTGGCCATTTGCGCCTCAATTTCCTCGGCGCTGTGGCGCAGTACGTCCAGGTCGTCTCCGAAGACCTTTATCGCTATCTGTGCGTTCACGCCGGAAAGAAGATGGTCCATGCGATGGGAGATTGGCTGACCAATGTTAGGGATGACTCCCTTGAGTGCGGAGAGCTTTTCGCGCACATCTCCGAGAATTTCCTCGCGCAGGCGTTTGGATGGTTTCAGGTCTACATCGATTTCGGAAGAGTGCACGCCTTCTGCGTGCTCGTCGAGTTCAGCACGCCCTGTCCGGCGAGCCACGGAAATTACCTCCGGAATCTCCAGTAGCCGGCGTTCGGCTATAGTACCGATATTGTTCGACTCTTCCAGCGACGTTCCGGGTACGGCTTTCAGATTAATGGTAAGCGTTCCTTCATTGAAAGAAGGCAGAAACTGTTTGCCGAAGTTGAGAAAGACCACAACCGATATGATAGCCAGGGCATAGAAAACCCCCATGACGATATTGGGGAAAGCCAGGGTAAAGCGCAGCTGCACAAGATCAAGTCGCTTGAGCTGGCGCACCAGCCAAGAGTCTTTATCGTGGCCTCCAAGCCTGGAGTCCGGCAGCAGGTAGGACGCTAGTGCTGGTGTCACCGTGATGGAGATAACCAGTGACGCAACGATGGCAACAATATAAGCAATCCCAAGCGGGCGAAAGATCCGACCCTCAATTCCGCTTAACTGAAACAACGGAATGAAGACAATTATCATCATTGCCGTGGCGTAGACCAGGGTTCCACGCACCTCGTTTGAAGCGTTGTAGACCACAAGCAGAGGATTCAGCGGATGAGCGAGCTGGCGGTTCTCTTTAAGGCGCCGGAATACATTCTCGACGTCGATGACGGCGTCATCGACCAGCTCGCCGATAGCGACCGCCAGACCACCCAGTGTCATCGTGTTAATGGAAATCCCGGCCATACGAAAGAACAGGCCCGTCACAATAAAGGACAGCGGTATTGCGGTAAGAGTGATAAGTGTGGTGCGCACGTTGAGAAGAAACAGGACGAGAACGATGAGTACCAGAATCGCGGCATCGCGGATCGCCTCAACCAGGTTATCGATGGAACTTTCTATGAAGTGCCGCTGCTGGAAGAGGTTTGGATTAATCGTCACACCAGGAGGCAGTGAGGATTTAAGCTCCTCCACCACTGCCAGCACCCGTTTGGTCAGTTCCACTGTATCGGCGCCCGGTTGTTTCTGCACGCTCAGAATAACTGCGGGCTTTCCGCCTTCGCCCGCGTCTCCCCGCTTGACCTGAACGCCAGTCGTAATCTCTGCCACACTGCTGAGCAGGATCGGTTTCCCCTCACGATACGTGACAACCGAATGGGCCAGTTCATCGAGTTTCGTGATGCGACCAATATTGCGTACGAGCCATTCCTGCCCCTGCTGCACCAGAAAGCCGCCGGTTGAGTTCTGATTGGCGTTCTTAACTGCCTTGTCGACCTCTTCCATGGTGAGGTTAAATTGCTTCAGTTTCGCGGGCACCACTTTGACATGCACCTGCATCCGGCCGCCGCCGATCGGAATAACCTGGCTCACCCCGGGAATCGTAAGAAGCCTTGGCCTAATGGTCCAGTCAGCGATGCTGCGCACTTCCATGGGGGCCAGCGTACTGGATTGCACACTCATGAGCATAATCTCGCCCATGATGGACGTGATCGGACCCATCTCAGGCGAAATACCCTCGGGTAACTGTTCGCGTACCAGGGACAGTTTCTCCGCCACGAGCTGGCGAGCCTTCAGAATGTCGATATCCCAGCCGAATTCCACGAAGACAATGGAAAGACCAATGCCTGAGGTGGAGCGAACGCGCTGAACGCCGGCTGCTCCGTTTAGACCCGTTTCTATTGGGAAGGTGACAAGAGTCTCGACCTCTTCGGGGGCGAGGCCGGGTGATTCGGTCATTATGGTGACCGTTGGCCGGTTCAGATCAGGTAAGACGTCGACCGGCAACTGGTACGTTTCATACGAGCCATAGAGCACCAGCACCACCGCTGCGACCAGAACAAATAGCCGGTTCTGAATGGAAAAGTGGATCAGCTTATGCAGCATGCGTCTATTTGGCTCCCGCGGCAGGCATTGCGGGCGACATCCGAATCTGATAGAGTCCCGAGACAGCGACACGGTCGTCCTTCTTCAGGCCGCTTGCTACGACTGCCCACTCCTCGCGGAATCCGCTGACATTCAGAGGAGTGGCAACGTAGATTTCCGGGGCGGTCTTAAGGAACGCCTGGCGCACTCCATTCTGAGTAAAGAGCGCAGTTTTAGGAATCAGCAGCAGCGGTTTTTCCTCGCCCGATTCGATCTCGATTTTAGAGAACATCCCGCCGCGAAGGAGTTGATCGGGGTTCGGTACGTTGAAGACAGCGCGCAGCGTCTGGCTTTGCGGATCTATCTGCTGGCCGAAAGTATGGAGAGTTCCCTGAAAAGAACGCTCCGGGAATGCCTCCACGGTTATTCGGGCGGATTTGGCCTCGCGCACCGCGGCAATGTCCGATTCAAAGATGTCCGCCTGCACGAAGACCTCGTCCAGATTAATAATCTGAAACAGCTTCTTGTCAGAGGCAACGTACTCTCCGACGGTTGCATGGCTCTCGGCAACGATTCCGGACAAGGGAGCCCTGATCTGAATATCCTTTACGCTGGTTGCAATCCCCTCCGTGGACAACGAACTGGTTAACGTCGCCAGGCGTTTGCGAAGGCCTGCGATTTTGTCCTGCGCGATCTTGAGCTGCGCGCGGGCCTGGTCGACTTCCTTGGCAGCAATGACTGAGGCAAGCCGCTCGGTTCGCTGCGCGTTTTGTGTCGCGAGGGTCAGCTCCTGCTGCGCCTGGCCAAGGTCAGCTTCGACCTGGGCGCGATCGTTGGTTAGCGTGATCTTCTCTGCTGCCGGTATCAGCTGCTCCAGAATGACGAGTATATCGCCTTTCTGAACATACGCACCGGCAATGGGAAGACGCCCGCCCTCCACCGGGGGTTTGAGTTTGCCTTCAGCAGGCGGCGTCACGTCTGCTGTCAGGTCAGGACGTATCTGAACCTGTCCGAGCGCTCGAAAGGAAAGAGGTAAGTTGCGTTCCAGCACCCGGGTAGTATGAATGTCGGCCTGAAACTGCGTATCGATTGGAACAAAGTGAGCAGAACCCGGCGACTGAACAGCGGATGCTGCCAGGCTCGCACCGGAATGATCCTCGCCGGCGTGCGCCTGCAGGCGGCCCACAGCGCCGACTATCAGCATAAAAAACAGGGCGACATCGCGTCCCTTTCCGTGCGCGGGCTTTTCGGCTGCGCTTGTGTCAGAGGCGAGAGATTCAGACGACATCCCAGCCTTTTTATTGAAGTCTGTTGATTGAGGGCGAGCACGCCCGCGAGCCAGGCGTACCAGCCATATACTCACGACGAGAAGGTTGGCGACAGCCAGCACTCCTGCTACAGCGACAAGCGCCCAGAAGATGTATCGGGGCAGGCCAAGGATCAGCCCGGCGGTGTTGTCCCCATGACCATGCCCTTCCTGGTCAGACTTCGCTTCCGTTCCGGCGAGAGTGACATTATCAAATGTCAGAAAGTCACTGATTTCGCCTGCGGAGACTTCAATGGACAGGGTATGGGTTGTCTTGCTGGCATCGAGTCCGAGTATCTTATAAGTTCCGGCGATGGACGCAGTGGTGGTCTCCAGCTTACGGGCTTCGGGGGTCAGTATCTCGGTTACAACCTGTGCGTCCACGACGGCATGACTATCATCCAGCCGCATCAGGTAAAGAGTCGGGTCCTGTGATTTGGAGGCATGCTCCGGGAAGACGAGTACAGCCTCCAAAGAATCTGAACGAGAGTAAAAGCGTGGCGAAGCGACTGCACTCGCCTGACTGGGAGCCGCCGGGGCCTCGTCGTGTCCAGCATGGGCCGAGACGCGCGAAGCGATCGGCAGCATTATACATAGCAGCAGCACCACTTGGACGGCGAGTGTTCTTTTTGCCATATCGTGGAGTAACATAAAATCCTTCTGTTCAGTTTGAAGCCAGGCCGTTTGAGGCAGTGCCTTACGATCCCATTGAAAACCTGCGTCGGCATGATGTCGCCAGGCACTGGCCGACGCGGTTTCCCATGGTTTTTAGCGGGCCGTCATCTGCATGCCGCATTTAGGGATGCCCCTGGTATGTTTCATCGTTTCTTTCCTTTTGTGACAGATTCCATGACTGGTAAAGAGTCCGAAGGTTTTGGCGGATGCCAAATCTCCGGCTTGATGTTTTCGATACGATCCAGACATTCGGGGCGTTACTTTCTCTTTGCGTCAGCTAGAGCGATCTTCAGATATTCATCCGGTTTAGCATTGAACTTTGCTGAGCAGCCTCCGCAACATAGGCTCACTTGGTAGCCCTTGTAGGTCACCTTGGATCCTTCACCCATGGAACCTATCGGAGACCCCGCGACTGGGCAGTTGGCATTGTTGACTACCTTAACGGAGGGTTTCTTAGCTTTGCCTTTCGCTTGGACCGTCGCGGTGGATTCCGCCGCCTGCGCGTTAGTGTTTGTTCCTAGCCCGAATGCCAATGCGACCGCAGCGGCTGCCGCAATGCAAAAGCTGGTTGTGACCGGATGGGTTTTCATTTCTTCTCCTTTGTTGATCGTTCTGGGATTGATCTCAGCGCCCGATCGAAGGGCGCTCCTGGGTGGTCGTGGTCAAATTGGAGTTACTTCCGTGTGTATCGGACGGCGGCTTTGACAGCTTGTAAAAGTTGTAGCTGAAGTGTTCCGTTGCCACAGCCCCGGTTTTGGAATCAGGCAGCCGAAGGATTGCAGTGACACTAACAGGCGGTGCGAGACCTGTCGCAAGCCGACCGACCAGGTGCGTGCCATCGGAGGCTTGCACCAGTTCGATCTGCTCCTGTCCGTCCTGAAGCAGCAGGCGTCCCGAAAACCCCTGCGCCGGGATCGGACAGGAGTCTTTGTCATAAAAGTGCATTCGGAACTCGCCAGACGCAGGATAAGATCCCTCAACATGGTATACGTCGTTGAGGGCCATGGAGAAACGTCCGCCGTGATTTGCTTTGTGCGGACACTTCGAGGCTGCATGTCCATGACTAGCCGGGACTGCTGCGGCTTCCAGAAACGTGGGCTTCCAATCCGTCAATACGGTTATGCCGGTGATTCGCTGCAGTCCATTAACCTCGTCCTGCAGCTTGCGGGCAAATGCAGTCGTCTCGTCCGTCTTGCCGGCGTCGCCGTATTTGTCCAGCTGGACCGCAATAGCTCCGATTCGTTGAATCGCTGACGTGAGTTCGGAGCGTGCAGATTCCGGCAAACCATCGGTGTACTGTGTTGCGCTGGAGGCCGCGTCCCTTGCTGAAAACGCTGATCCGTGCACCTTGGTCAAAGCTCCGCCCGCAATGTGAGCGTCTACCTGACGTTGAAAGTATGCGACCGCATTTACCGCCTCATCGAGGCTGGCCACCCGCAAGGCGGGAAGAGAGTCCGCTGGGCGATCATCATGCCCCTCTGACGCGTATACACGCGAAGAAGTAATGCCGAGTACAACATGCGTGCCGGTAAAAACTACACAACATATGTAGGAAATCAGGACGTCCCGCCGAAAACGGCGGAACGTCCCTCTCTCATTCGGACTATTTTTTTGCACTTTCCTGCGCCTTCTTAAAGCCGGCCTCGGGATCCTTCATGAACATCTGCGTACAGCCATTGCAGCATAGACCGATTTTAGTCCCGTTGTGAATCAGCGCGGCGCCAGGTTCCATGGAGCCGACTGCCATTCCACTGACCGGGCACTTTGTGTTACCCAGCACTTTGACGTCCTCGCCTGCCTTTGCACTTGTGCCGACAATCTCATGGACGGCAGCGACCTCAGCTTTGAACTTGGGCATCAGCGCTTTGGTCTGCTCCTGGTCTTTGTTGTCGCCGTATTTGTCGAGCAGGCCCGCCAGGGACTTCACACGCTTCAAAGCTGTTTCCAGCTTTTGCTTTTTATCGGCATCAAGGTCTTTGGCCTTTTCGGGTAGCGTCATCATGAGATCGCGTGCTGCAAAAGCAAGTTCATGGACCTTGTGAAGCGGGCCAAAGTTCGCGACGTTGTCGAGCCTCTCTACTGTTTCGTCCACTTCAGTCATAATCGCTTTAGGATCTTCCGGCAATTGGCGCGGTGCCACTTCTACGCCGAAAGGAGCAAAGACATCCTTGCCGTTGATTTGCACTTGCGAATAAAGCACGTGGTAACCCGGGTGTGGAAGGCCGACGTGAAATTTCAACTCGGGGCCGCCACGCTCCTCGGCTTTCTCCGGTTCTTTACCGAGGGGATGAATATGCGCTACATTCAGGCGATCGTCGCTGAAGCCAACCATGTGAGCGAAAGCGCCCATTACCGGTTCAAGCTTGTCGAAAGGCTTGCCGTCCGGCCCGGTGACCAACACCGTCGCCCCAGTAGCTTTTCCCTGGACCAGCTTGGGGTCGTCAAACTTCAGTTCGAAGGTGTATCCGTCAGATGTGACCTTGCGCTCAAAAGTTTTTTGTACTGAGCCAGGGCTTCCGCCAGGAACCTCAATGGCTGCTACCGAGTATTCTTGGATGCCAGTGGCTTTGGGGTGTAGATCGCAATAAACTAGGTATTTGCCAGCCTTTTTTGGAGCGAAAGGGAATGCGTATGCACCTACTTCCTTCATGGGTTTTGGGTGGATGTGATGGTAATCGCCAAGGCTCGGATCCACAATCAGCAGGTGGATTGGTTCCGTATGGACAACTTCCAGGTCACCGACGGGAACAGGTTTCCCGTCCTTTGTTTTTAAGGTCAGGATCATCTGCGAGGTTTTGCCAATAGCCGGGGGCTCTTCCGAGGAAACGTGAGAGGAAATTGTGGCTTCACCCGATCCTCCATATGTGTGGCCATGACGGCCGTCTTGGCCAGCGGCATCAGTGCTATGCTGCTCTGTCTTGGATTTTGTATCGGTTTGGGAGATCGCGGTACCGGCAAATAAAACGCTGGCAGCAATGGCGATCAAACATTTCGGGGCAACATGGGTGCTTAGGTACAAGTTCAAACTCCTGTAAAGAATATGTAAATGCTTCAGTCTGCAGGACGAAGCTTAGTTTTGCGAGATATAGGCGTCGACGCTCTGCCAAATACTGGCGCCAACAGGTCTGGGCAACACGTCGGAGTCTCGGGAGCGGCACCAATCAGCAGACCGACCTATCGCGCTTCAGTGCGCGTCAAATACTACATGATCGATTTGTGCTGGGCACACTTCTCCCGGTGCGGGGGATCTCAAATCCTAATGGAGAGATTTCTAAGATACAGCTGTGGTGCCGCACCTGTAGCGAGTGCGTGCTGATCCAGGCAAAGCCCCCGAGAACCATGATTCAACAGGTCATCAGAGAGTGAAATTAGGCGATTCGCAACTTGCGTCTTTGCACTATCAAGGCGAATACCACTAGATGGTAACAGAGGTTCCGGAAAGCTTCTCTGGTCTTCACATCCACACTCGCAGACCGAACCTGACCCTGAATGGTGGAAGCAGCTTTTGCAGTGGCACATTGCGGACCCGCAGCAGGACTGCGCATCAGTGCCTGCTTGTTGAGCACAGCAGTCATGGCTGCCTACCGCAGGTGCGGCCACAGCTTGCGACGAGCAGCAGGCACCGTGTGTCTCGGCCGCAGTAATTTGGACGTTATTCGACGCTTCTTCCGCTGCGTAGTCGGCAAGACTCCAACAAAAAGACGTGGTGAGCACGACAAGCACTATTGAAAAATATCGCCGCATCATAAAGGCTGAGATCAGAGTCTCCGGTGAAAAGTTCAAGTCAATTTATCGATCGCGCAACGTAAGGATTCCCGTAATCCAAATAAATCGGTGCATGCTGTCCGTCAGCTTGCCTGCAGCCGCTCTGGGCGCAGCAACAATGCTGAGCTGTAGAAGGCGGGGCTGTGCCGTCGCAATTGCATGCCACTGCAATAGCGGGCCCTCCAAACGACAGTGACAGCAGAATCATGATCCGCTGCACCGTGGACATTAATTTCCGGCTGGTCGGCATCGGCTGATTCGTAATGCGCCGCCAACTGCGAAATATTCGTAAGCATGAACCTCATGGCAGGACGGCGATGCATTTAGGGAATTAGTTCGCGTCGCCTCTGAGATTCTCATTGCGGAAACCGAGCCCTGCGGCTGCACAAGGCGCAATGGACATTTTCCGCCGCGCAAAGTGGAGACCATACGCAGTCGGAGGTGTAATCACGCTGGCGTGGCTGGTGATGATGGCGTCTCTGTTAACCCGTCATGTTTTGCCGCAAAAACGAACTCCGCTGGATGAATCAGCGATCGAAGACCCCGCGGTCCTGACACACCGCTGGCGCGACATGCGAGAATACATGCTGCTTATGTATGGGAAGGCGATCCTGGGTGCAGCATCCACAGTTGTTTACAGGCTGGAAGGGCCGCGCGTCCATTATGTGGCGAACTTCCGGCTCGGTGCTACGCTGGGCTTTGCGAAGCTGCGGCAGACGATCACCATTAAAGCCATCGGCGAGCTGGACTCGCAATTCGAGCTGAAGGGATTCTTCGTTGACGCAAACCTCGCTACATTGCGCCTGCGCGTACGGGGAGCGACGCGGGGTACAGAGCTGTTTCTCGATGTGGAAAAGAACGGTCACCATGCGTTGTCCCGACTGCAGCTCGGACGGCGCATTTCCCTTCTGGAGGCAGTGCGTCCGGCCTTGATGCAGAAGTTCGTCATACGTCCCGGTGCTGTCTACGTACTGCCCGTCGCTGACCCGATGTTCAGCATGCAACACGGACAGGTGGAAATCCGAATTCTTGATCGCGAGAAACTGACTGTGTCTGGCAGGGATTTAATGGGCTACAAAGTGGAGATGCGCCTAAACGACTTTATATCGTACTGCTGGGTGGACAGGCATGGGAATACGCTCCGACGCCAAATCGTCGGCAATCTGACCATGGAACGCGCGGATGAGGTCGAGGCGAAAAAGGTCTCTGGCGTCCTGTCAGAGCCACTTGAATTGCCGGCGCTCGATCTTGGACAATTCACCAGGGTGCGGTCGCAGACAATCGATCAGATGTCGGATGGAAAACAGAGTCCGCTCGCAGTGCTCGGCGGATTGATGAAACCCGAGTAAACTACTCAGGCCACGATCTGGGCCAGCGCTTTGCGACAAGCCTCCAAAGTGCTTTCGACGTGAGCCGAAGTATGTGCCGCAGAAACAAACACGCATTCGTACTGGCTCGGGGCCAGGTAGATTCCCTGGTCCAGCAGGGAATGGAAAAAATACCGGAATGCAGAGATGTCGCAGCGTTTCGCGTCGCGATAGTTCGTGACAGGCTGATCGGAAAAAAAGGCAGTCAGCAGAGAACCTACGCGTTGAACCTGGACGGGTATTTCCATCTGGTCGAACGTAGCGGTGAGACCACCTGAAAGCTGTGCGGCGAGGGCATCGAGCTGGTGGTAAAGCGCTGGCCCGCGCTTCTTGATTTCTCGCAGTATTGCCAGCCCCGCACTCATCGCAAGCGGATTGCCGGACAGCGTTCCCGCCTGGTACACGGGACCGACAGGGGCGAGATTCTCCATAAGTTCCCGGCTGCCGCCGTAAGCACCACACGGTACTCCGCCTCCAAGAATTTTACCCAGGCAGGTAAGGTCAGGTTGGACCGCGTAAAGTTCCTGTGCTCCGCCAGGGGCAACGCGGAAGCCGGTGATAACTTCGTCAAAGATGAGGAGGGCGCCATGGCTGCGGGTGATCTCACGTACGGCCCGGAGGTAACCCTGTGCCGGCGCAACCAGACCCATGTTGCCGGCGATTGGTTCGACGATAAACGCGGCGATCTCTGTTCCGTATTTCTCGAATGCGGTTTGGAGTTCGCTGACGTCGTTGTATTCGACGACAATGGTTTCAGCAGCAAGAACGGCGGGCACGCCTGCGGTTTCTGGAATGCCAAGAGTGGCTACACCAGAGCCGGCAGTCGCGAGCAAGGCGTCGACACTTCCGTGAAAACATCCCGCGCATTTGACGATCTTGCTGCGTCCTGTTACGCCACGCGCCAGCCGCACGGCCGAAGTCGTCGCTTCGCTACCGCTGTTCACGAAGCGCACCATTTCGATGCTCGGTACAATCTCGCAGACCAGCTCTGCCAACTCGACTTCCAGTTGCGTTGGAGCCCCGTAGGTACTTCCGTGCGCTGCTGCATTCGAGATGGCTTCCACAACAAAGCTCGGCGCGTGGCCGAAAAGCAAGGGTCCGTACGAGCCCACATAGTCGATGTATTCGATGCCATCTGCATCGGTAAGAGTGGCACCGTTGCCGCTGACTATGAAGGGAGGCGTACCCCCGACTGCCTTGAATGCGCGAACCGGACTGTTAACGCCGCCGGGTATGCGGATGCCTGCTCGTTCGAAAAGTTCACTGGAGCGCGGGCGTACGCTCAAGCCGGCCCACCGTGTGTAGTTTGTTGCGAAGACCCGGGGGCTGGCGGTGGCTGGGTTGCCGCTTCACCCTGGCCTTGCGGCGTCAGCCACTGCTTGGGAATACCGACAATATTCTCAAGGTTATTGCGCACCTGGTTGAGCGAGATGCGGTTTCCGCAAGCAGCACAGAGAAAAATATCGCCCGGAGGAAGCTTCATAAAGCCCGCGTCAACCTGCGCATTCGGATCGAGCTGTTGCTGAAACCGGTACACCGCTTTACAGCGGTCGCACTGCACGTCCGCGTTTGCACTGCGGATAATATCGGGCTGGATGAGCAACTGCGCGATTTCGTCCGCCGGACGCTGGCGCCTTGGAAACGGCGGACGCGCACTGAAATATTGCTCCGTCAGGAAATCCCCGTCGAGAAACACCGAAAGTGTGTAGCGTCCTTCAAGTGGCAGCGGAAAGTTTTCAAAGGCGAATACAACATTTGCCACCTGGTCGGCGGCCTCCAAATTAATTTCACCTTTGGTATTACCGAGATTCCGCCCATCGGGCCCGGTGACCTGGAGCTCGACGTCGTATTTGCCCTCAGCGCCCACGAAGCCAAGCAGCAGGAAAAAACGCCGATGCGTCGCCGGAAAAATAAAAGAAAAGATGGTATCGAACATGCCGAGAGCAGAAAACTTTCCGCCTTCATTTCGCACTTCGTCACATTGAAGAAAGTATTTTAGTTTCGGGATAGCCATTGTGGTACTTTCGGGTCAGTATTGAAAATTAATCGATGCTTGTTATGAGAGAACAACCGGTCAGGCAAAAGGATTCGGCATGTTGAGCTGGCGACCCTGGCGGTCGTCCGCTCCCTCTGGCGCACGCACTTCCGGAGCAGCGGCCGGCGCGATTGTCGGCACAACTGGTATTGATGCGTCCGTAGTCGCTTCGCCGGCTGCCGACGACACAGGTTCTTCCCGTTCGTCCTCGTCAAAACTCCAGCGATCATGCTCTTCGAGCTTATCTACCGCGGGCAGGGGCAGAAACCACCGGACGAAGAACACTTTCGCGGCACGTACGCCGCGACGCGCCAGCCCGACAAGGTTTCTGATCGGCTTCCCAGTGCTCATTTAAAATAGCGCCTGATAATTTCGATATTTCGTTGTGATGAGCCGCGGTTACGCTGGAAAGCGTCGCGTCCCCGGGAACCCTTGTCGCGCGCAAGCTCCGGATCCTTAAGCAGCGCAATAGTTTGCTCAGCCAGCATGTGAGAGTCCTCAGCCATGGTGCCTCCCGCTTCAGCGGTGAGTATCCGTACCATATCCGGCTGTTTACGCATGTATGGACCATGTATCACCGGCACGCCGTGACCCGCAGCTTCCTGTAAATTATGCCCGCCGATTCCCTGCACAAAGCTCCCCGCTATAATCGCGACATTTGATAGCGCATACAGTTTTGCGAGGATACCCATTTGATCAACCAGGACAAGGGAAGCAGGCGGCTCGCCGCAGGTCTGGCCCGTCGAGGCGCGTCGCACCCGGAATCCGCTGGCACAAAGCAGGTTCCAAACCGCATCAAACCGTTCCGGATGACGGGGCGCGAGAAGCATTACGGTCCCGGGCACGGCCGAGTGTACATATTTCCATGCATCAAGTATGATTTGCTCTTCGCCGGGATGTGTGCTGCCAACGACGACAACCGGCTGCCCCTCCGATATGCCGAAGGCCTGGCGCAATTGTGCAGCCTCCGCATCCGAAAAATCTGCAATCGGCGTATCGAACTTGCAGTTTCCCGTCACATGTACCGGTCGCATGCCTTTCGTCAGTGAACGCACCCGGTCACCGTCCTCTGCCGTTTGCACACAGAACGCCGCGACCCGCGACAGGGGCCCGTGCAGCAGCGGACGTATGCGGGAATAGCTACGGAACGAGCGCTCGCTGATCTTGCAATTGAGCACGAAAATTGACGCCCCGCGCTCAGCGAACAGGTTCAGGACATTCGGCCATAACTCCGTTTCCATTGGAATGAAAAGCCTCGGCTTGTAAACGTCCGCGAAACGCCTGACGGTCCATGAGTAATCGAATGGAAAGTAACGCACGGCATCCGCCATACCACCCTGCATCCGTTTCGCCTCTGCCTGCCCGGTCTCGGTATGGGTCGTCAGAAGGATTGGCCACTGCGGGAATTCCTTTCTCAGCAATGGCAGCATTGCCTTGGCAGCCATGACCTCACCCACACTCACGGCGTGCACCCAAACGCTCCCATCGCGCCACATCGCCGGGTCTTCCTGGTCGATACTTCGACCAAGCATCGCCGGAATGCTCTCCTGGTACTTTCCCTGTCGCCATGCTTTATAGGCGATGTAGCTGGCTGCCGCCGGGGTAGCAGCCAGGTATGCCACGTCGTAAAGTGTAATGCCCATTCTCAAGATAGCAGGTGGTTATACATGTCGAGAATCTCCTTGGCGGCGTGTTCCCACGAGAACCTGCGAGCATTCGCAGGACCGTGCTCGATCAGCGACTTTCTAAGTTCCGGGTCATTGTGCGCCTGCTCAAGTGCCTCCACAATACTGTCCGTCTCATCGGGATTACAATAGATGGCATGCTTGCCCGCGACTTCGGGCAATGCGGAATGTCGCGACACCAGCACAGGTACACCGAGCGCCTGGGCTTCAAGCACTGGAAGTCCAAACCCTTCGTATTTCGTCGCGAAGTAGAGCATCCATGCTTCTTTCATGAAGACCCGTTTTTCCGCCTCGTTGACCTGTTCATGAATCTGGATACGTCTCAGCAGCCCGCGCTGCCGAATCTCCGCGAATAAGGGATCAAAAAAACGATCCGGCTTCAGGATCATGACAAAGTGCAGATCGTCGTGCCCGGGATTGTGCTTCAGGAACTCTTCGAATGCATCCACCATCCGGAGCAGGTTCTTATTGGGGCGCGTTGAACCCAGATAGAGAAGGTAACGTTGCGGCAGCGCATACTTTTCGCGCACACGCTCGATCTGTTCCTCCGGGGGCAGCTGAAAACTTTCTTCTGCTATTCCCGCCGGCACTACGAGTACTTTATCTGCGCAATCGGGGAACAGGTGCAGAAGATCGTTCTTTGTCGCGTGTGAAATACACAGAATGTAGTCCGCACGCCGAAGGGACGCTGGATAGATGAAGCGATAGAACGCATCGTAGATGAGCTTTTTCAGCAATGAGCGCCGGGCGGTGAATTGCGGGTCGAGCAGCGGCTGCAGATCGAACACTGTGATGGTGAGCGGCTTGCGCCAGGTAAGAGGCGCGATAGGCAGCAGCGAGTGCAGTACATCACCATTAAGCTGTTTGATGGAATGGCCCAGGGTGCTCACCGTGCGGAGGGAGACCGGGCGCGCACCTTCCTGGATAATCTCAAAATTGTCCGGCAGTTCGAGATCGCCATGATAGGAGCTATGCACCAGCACGATGTATTCGTTGGAATGGTCATGCCGGCCCAGAGCCTGCAGAAGCTCCGCGGAATAGGTGCCGATCCCCGAGTAATCGGCTTTGAGGTATCGCGCGTCGATGATGATACGCACTATACCGGCTCCGCGGAATGAGACTTGGGCCGTCTGAATTCGTGCTCTGCAGCCGCGCCGGCACCTGTACTTTCCGTCAAGAGAGATGCATTGATGCGATCCGTCATCGCTTCCCAGCTCGCGCGCCGTGCACGTTCAATACCCGCCGCAATGCGCGTGGGGTCTACACGATCCAGTCGCTTTCCGACGAGTTCGATGAATTCATGTCGCGAATGAGCGACGTCCACGATCCCCGAGTAGAAATGCTCCACATCCGGAAGCGCGGTCGAGACCACGGGAATCCCGGCAGCCAGGTACTCGAGAGTTTTGACCGGATGCAATTGAAGCGTCGCTGGAGTAAGACGAAAGGGAATCAGCCCGACATCAAAAGCCTGTGCATACGCCGGAATCTGTTCATGCGGTTTAAGCCCCAGGTAATGCAGGTTGGGCTTGTGGGGCAATCCCGCCTGCTGAAAATGAATGGGCCCGATCAGGACTACGGCAGCGTGCGGATATGCCTCGCAAATTTCCGCGATCAGGTCGAGGTCGATTCGCTCGCTGATCGTCCCAAAATAACCGATCACAGGCTTTCTGAGTTTTGCGATGTCCGCAGGTGCAGGCGCCGGAGTAGAGAATTCCGTGAAGTTTACACCGCACGGGATGAATGTGGAATTAATCAGCGCCCTGGCAAGCTGGTGCGTGCCCGTAAGAACGGCATCGGCCATCTTGAGCATGTCTGAATCGAAAGTCTTGCCGAAATCCGGAGACCAGTCGAACGCGGTAAAGTCGTCAATAACATCATAGACCAGCCGCCGCAATGACGTGCTCCGCTGGCCATCCCTGTAAAACAGCCGTTGAATGGGCCGGAGCGCAAAAGGAGTGTTTGCGACGCAATGAACCGCGGTGTGCCGCCCCATCCAAAGTCTCGCATGCCATGCAATAATAGCGCAGTTCACCTCGTGCACGAACCGGCTCTTAAAATGACCGCTGAACACCAACGGTGACAAAACCAGCAGTGAGCCGGCCCCACGCTGGTAAGTCTTCACCTGTCGGAACCGCCGACCGAGATTCCAGAACCAGTTATGTAGCTGTACAGGTGCGCAGTAAACGACGTCGTGCTTTACGGCGGATCGCCACGCGTGTTCCTGGGGCCGCTGCCACACATCGTCCCAGATCACCTGCGAAAACGAAAACAAGACGATCCCTTGCCGCTGCTTTCCACGTCCCATCCGTGAACGCACAGCCGATGCCACAAAGTAGACCAGTACAAGGGGACTTGCGAGGATACAGAGTACGACTTTAACCGCGTAATGGATACTCACATGCGGCATTGCGCGCTGGCTCTCGTACATCTTCTGTAAAACGTTAAATGGTGCAAATTACAGGCTTGATCAGCGCCTTTCAGCTTTAGTTCCATTTACCACTCAAAGCTCTATAATCCGAATGTCGGATTGGCTTGGCAATAGTTAAGGAAACCATGACGACTGCAACCCAGGAAGCGCCGGAAGCCACTAAAACAGGCGCGCCAAGGCCCTCGGCCCGCAAGATGATCAATGTGCGGGTCCAGCGCCAGCACGACGCGAAGAGTGCTTCTTTCTGGGAGGAGTATTCCATCCCATATCGCGCCAACATGAACATTATCTCCGTGTTGATGGATTTGCGCGAGAAGCCGATCACGCGGGATGGCAAAAAGGTACTTCCGATCAGTTGGGATGCTGCATGCCTGGAGGAAGTCTGCGGCTCCTGCTCCATGAACATTAACGGTGTTCCACGCCAGGCCTGCAGTGCGTTGGTGGACCGTCTGCCTGATCCGATCGTGCTCGAGCCGTTCAAAAAATTCCCCGTTGTGCGCGACCTGGTGATCGACCGCAGCTCGATGTTTAACAACCTTAAGCGGGTAAAGGCCTGGGTGCCGATCGATGGCACGTACGACCTGGGAGAAGGCCCGCGTATGGCTGAAGAAGAACGTGCGGAGATGTACAAGCTCTCGCAATGCATGACGTGCGGCTGTTGTGTCGAGGCGTGTCCGCAAGTGAATGACCACAGCGACTTCATCGGCCCGGCTGCGATTGCGCAGGCCCGGCTTTTTAACGCTCACCCCACCGGCGCAATGCATGCCACCGCACGTCTTGAGGCGCTGATGGGACCCGGTGGAGTCCAGGCATGCGGCAAGGCGCAGAACTGTGTGCGTGTATGCCCGAAGGGGATTCCTCTCACCGAATCCATTTTCGACATGAACGCAAAAGTGAACCGGTACGCGGTGAAAAAGTTTTTCCGGGGGTGAGCGCGGGCTCGGCTGTTCCGCGCGCGCACCTCGTTCCTATTGTCCAGCAGCCGGCATCCGGCTAACGCCGACCGTTGGTGCAGCGACCAGTAAAAGATTTAAACAGGCCCCAACCTGGTGAGCCTGCACTACAGCCGGCGGCAAACGCCGTTGCGCGGATAGCCGTTAATCAGCCCATCGAGCATTCCTACTGGTATAGCATCCCGCAATCCATGACTGCCGATCTCCAGGTGGGCAGCATTGTCGAAGTTCCGTTTTCCGGCCGAACCGCTCGCGGCTGTGTGTTGGAGTTTGCCGCCGAGCATCCGGAAGGACCCCTGCGGAAGCTCAAGCCCATCGCAAAGCATCTGTCTCCCGAGTATCGCCTTGAACCGGAACTGATCCAGCTCGCATTGTGGATCGCTGACTACTACTTATCGCCGCCCGGCGACGCGCTGTCGACTGCGTCCTTCATCGGGTTCAACGATGTCGCAGTGCAGTCCGAAATGCGGTACAGGCTGGCCCCACAGGCGGACATACAAACAGGACGACTCGGTGCTAAACAGAAGGCGGTGCTTGCCCTGCTGCAGCAGCGGGGCGGGAGCGTGACCAGTTCCGAGATCGCACTCGTCACCGGCGCGAACGCGGCCACGCTGCACCGCCTCGTCGAAACCGGCTTAATCCTGACTGAACAGCAAACCATTCAACGGGCTGACGATTACGGCCCACTTCCCGACGCCGACGTCGCGCTGCGACTGAACAAGACTCAGCAGGCGGTTTTTGCCTACGTCTCCGAGGCAATGGATCGCCGCCAGCCCCGGACGTTCCTGCTGCACGGTGTGACAGGAAGCGGTAAGACCGAGATTTACCTCCAGGCCATACGCAAAGCGCTCGATGAGGGCGGCGAAGCGATCGTTCTGGTGCCCGAGATTTCGCTGACGCCGCAGACCGTCGACCGTTTCCGTCGCCGCTTCGGCAACATCGTCGGCGTTTATCATTCGCGGCTTACGCTGGGCCAGAAGTTCGACCTCTGGCGGTCTGTCAAATCGGGCTACACTAAAATCCTGGTCGGTGCGCGATCGGCCATCTTCACGCCGTTCGAGAATCTTCGCGTCGTTGTGGTCGACGAGGAGCATGAGAACAGCTACAAGCAGGACAGCTCACCGCGCTACCACGCGCGCGACGTCGCCATCAAGCGTGCGCATGACTCAGGAGCGGTCGTGGTTCTGGGCAGTGCCACGCCATCAGTTGAGACATACTACAAAGCGCAGTCGGGTAAGTTCCAGCTGCTGACATTACCCGAGCGCATCGATGTTAAGCCGATGCCACCGATTCGCGTAATCGACATGACACTCGAAGCGAAAGAAAACCGTAATCCTGACCTGTTCAGCGAGCCGTTGCGCACTGCCATCGAGACCACTCTCTCGCGTGGCGAACAGGTCCTGCTGTTCCTCAACCGCCGCGGGTTCTTCAACTTCATGATCTGCATGGAGTGCAATACGCCGGTGCGCTGCAAACATTGCGACGCCACGCTAACCATGCATCGGCCGAAGAACATGCTGCTGTGCCATTACTGCGGCCGCGAATATGTGCCGCCGAAGAAGTGCCCGGATTGCGAAAACCCGGAGATGTCCCTGCTCGGCACCGGTACTCAGCGCGTGGAGGAGCACGTACAGCAGCTTTTCCCGAAGGCGCGTGTCATTCGCATGGACCTCGATACGACCCGCAAACGCAACGCATTCCTGGACGCGTGGCGGCGTATCGAGCGCGGTGAGGTGGACATTATCCTCGGTACGCAGATGATCGCGAAAGGCATCCACTTGGAGAACGTCACACTGGTGGGAGTGCCGCTCGCCGACGTCTCGCTGTTCCAGCCCGACTTCCGCGCAGCGGAGCGCGCGTTCAGCGTGCTCACCCAGGTTGCCGGCCGTGCAGGGCGAGGGGACAAGCCGGGCCAGGTCATCCTGCAAACCTACGTTCCGCATCACTACGCCATCCACTTTGCACAAACGCATGACTACATCGGCTTCTACCAGAAGGAAATTCGTGTACGGCAGGTGCTACGCTTCCCCCCGCATTACCGGCTCATGGGAGTGCTCGCCACCGGCAAGGACGAAGAAGATACTGCCGGACTTTTTAAAGAGTTTTCCCGCATGCTGCGCAACGCGGCGTTCCGTTTCCAGGACGAGGTCATGGTCCTTGGCCCGGTGCCCGCACCCATCGCACGCATCAACGATGAGTATCGCTGGCGGGTGCTGCTGCGAGGGCGCGACCACCGCCTGATGCGCGACGTGCTGCAGGCGGCGCTTGATCGCTTTGCCGAATACCCCGGAAAGTCCAAAATTCAGCTCATTACCGACGTCGATCCCATGGATCTGCTGTGAGCCCCGGCTAAATCTTGAACTGCCGCAGCTCCTTCAGCGCATAGAACGTATCGCGCCAGCGGATGCCCCCCTGCCGCAATGTGACGAACATCGACCGCATCATTGCCGCGAACATGAACAGCGCGCCGATCGGGCCGGAGAACGCATATATCGGACTGGTATTCGAGAATTTGTTCAGCGCCACGCCAAGCAGTGGCTGCAGCACCAACGCCGTAGCTCCGCAAATTACCCGGGGCGCGAGCGGTCCAAAAAATATTCCGAACCACGGCCACCAGTAAACGTACAGCAGGCCAAACGACGCGATCAGCGTTTTCAGCACGCTGTAATTGAACGACGCGAAGCCGTTCTTTTCGAGTCCCTTGATGGTATTCGCCAGCCCGGTCTGCCAGCGCACCTTGATCATTCCAGTGCCATATACGACCCGGAGCCTGCCGCCGCTGAGCTTGAAAAGTTTGCCGAGCCCCACATCATCGATCACTTGCAGCCGCAGGAACCGATGCCCATGCACTTTCCGATAGTGCGCGGCGCGAACCATGTTAAACGCGCCCACCCCGATAAACGCGCGACTGCTGTCGTCCTGCGCGCGGGAAGCGGAGAAGGCGATGCTGAAACATTGCGCAAACGTCAGGATCATGCAGCGTTCGCCGGGCGTCGCCGTCAGGATGTCCGGAAGCCCCGCGAGCATGTCCGCGTTTTCCTGGCGAATGTAATGCACTGCGCGGGCGAGCGTTGTTGGTTCGAAAATCACGTCGCCGTCAGCAAACAGGATGTACTCCCCAGTGGCCTTTGCAGCACCCGTGGAAAGCGCATTGCATTTACCCAGCCAGCCCTCCGGGCACTCCGTGATGTGCTCGACAACAAGACGGCCGTTACTCCGTGCGGCAATCTCGTCCGCTATTTCATGGGTGCGGTCCGTCGAGCGGTCTTCCATCACCAGGATTTCGAGGTTCGGGTACTCCTGCGCCAGCAGGCTTTCGAGGCATGCACGAATGCCGGCCTCCTCATTGCGTGCGGGCACCACCACACTCAGCTTCGGAAGCGTCGCCGGGTCATCCGGCAATGGCAGCTTTGACAGAAATGAAACGGTGCGCGCGCCGCGAAATCCCGATACGATCGCAACAACCCAGTAGATAAACGCGCCCGCCGCGAGGAGAAGCCAGAACCAGAACATGGTGGCCAAGTCTGAGGCCGTCCATGTGTTCGTCAAGCATTGTGCCATTGCGAAACCTCACGAAACCGCCCGCCCTTCGTCGTGTAGGGAGGGGCACTGTCTGTCGCGCGTCGCCCCAGGCTTCAATTAGAATACGCGCTAACCAGCACTTCGGCGCGGGAATTGCACGCCAAGACCCGATCACTACATTTCGGGAGGCAGTACAATGGCTAACCTGCGCAAAACATTAACATTATTGGTTTTGCTAATTAGCATCACTGCGTCAGGCTTTGCGCAGGCCACTGCAACGGACAGTTCCCCAGCAAAGCGTTCCCGCCGCGCGAAGGGCACGACTGAAACGGTGACCGCCGCCACGGCTCCCAGGTCCAGCCCGGCCGACTCGGACAGTGCATCGACCAACAAACGGGCTCGCGGCAAGGACGGCCGTTTCGTGAAGACAACCGACGCGACTCCCTCCACCGAACGTGCACGGGGCAAGGACGGACGCTTTGTCAAGACGACCGCAGAAACGCCTGAGCCAGACGCTACCCCAGCACCCACTGCACGGTCGCGCGGCAAAGACGGACGCTTTGTCAAGACGACCACCGAAACGCCTGAACCAGACGCTACCCCTGCGCCCACTGTAAGGCCGCGCGGAAAGGACGGGCGCTTCGTCAAGACGACCACCGAAACGCCTGAACCAGACGCTACCCCTGCGCCAACTGCACGGCCACGCGGCAAGGACGGGCGCTTTGTAAAGACCACCGAAGAACCGCAAGCCACTCCGGAGGTCCCGGCCTCACCAACGCGCAAATCAGGCGGCATTGGCGAGTGGCTCAGGCGCGAGACCAATACGCAGCCCGACGCGACACCCGCCGTCGCGACACCAGCAGCCACCACCAGGTCAGGTAGTCCCCCCGCACCGACGGAAGTCTCGCAACCCGGCGATAAAACCATCGATGGCGGCATCGTCGGCGATGCAAAGCATCCGATACTCGGACCCGGGGACCAGGTGTTCGTCACTGAGTCGGGCGAGAAGTTTCATCGACCTGGCTGCTCCTACCTCAAGGGATCGGCAACACCGCTGCTCAAAAAAGAGGCCGAAGGAAAAGGATTTGCGCCGTGCTCTGTGTGTAAGCCGTAATCGGACCAGTCGCTCAAATTTTGGCGGAGTAGACTTCTCTAACTCATTGCGTAGTTGGCCTTTCCGTGTGCGGATCTCCGAAACAACCAGCAGGGAAACAACAGTCGCTATTCGGTAACTTTAAATCCGGCGAACACCCCGCCGCGGTGCGGCAAGCTTGTTTGCCTGGGACCACCTGCGGCAACAAACAGCGCATTGACAAGGAGCACGGTCGACGCCATGTGTGCGGAATGGCCGGGCGATCAACCAAATCGCGAAAAACGTATCGGTGTCGGGCTGTTCATTTATTGCTGGTGTTCGGCGTAGTACGCCTGGCGCTGTGTGCCGACGGCGCGAAGGAGTTTCACGGTCAGCAGTTCAGCGGCCGTGGCGATTTGGAATATCTGCAACTGCTCGATATTGCCGCGCGTATGCTCCAGCCCGATCCCGAGTTCCAGAATCTCTCCATGCTTTACACGCCGGAGTGGAACGGGCTGGTGGAGGGTCCTACCTGGAACAGCTGGTGGATTCAGAACAGTTACGGCACAACGTATTGCGCGCTGCCGTTTTTGCAGGAGCCATTTCTGACCTTCCTTCAGAACTCGCACGACCAGTGGTTCGACCAGATGGGCGACGGCAAACGTGCGGGCGAGCATGGCTGGGTGGCGCCTGATGGGTGCCTGTGCGACTGCGCGCGGCCGGGGCAGGTGATTTATAAGCAGGGCGATGGCCGCATCGACATTCACGACTGGGCGATGGAGTTCACCGCGGCCGGCATTCTGCTGCAGAGCGAGCTGCTGCTGATCGGGCGTGATCCGCAGGCGATTGCGAAATACCTGCCGAAGCTCGAGCGCTCGGCCGCGTTTATCGAGACACGGCGGGATTCGAATGACCTGTTCCTGGCGGGTCCGGCAGCCAACCTGCTGGCGCCTAGCTACGCAGGTTGGAAACGGCCGGACGGCACTTACGGTAAGGCGTGGCTGACCGGTTTGTCGGTCACCTACATCGCGGCGCTCGAACGACTGAGTGAACTGTGCGTGCTCGCCGGCGATAGGACGAAAGCATCGAAGTACCGCGAGCTGCAGCAGCGCGCGCAAAAGGCGTTGGCGCACGTTCAGCAGCCGGAGGGATATTTTATCCGCTCGCTTGACCCTGACGGAACGCGCCACGGTGCATACGGTGCGGCTCGCCATGGGTACTTTGAGGCGTCGCCCAACCACGATGCGATTGCGTTTCGCGTGGTAAGAGATGCGCAGGCTGAGCAGATTTTGAAAACCATCGAATCGATCCCCGGACTGCGGCCGCACCACGCCATCATCGCGAACTATCCGGCTTACGACGACATGTATACGACGTCCGAGAACATCTGGACATTTGGTACATGGGTGAACGGCGGGCACTGGTCGACCTGTGAAGCGCGCATGGTGCTGGCGTACTACAGGACGGGCCGTTTTGCGGACGCGCGAAAATCGATGGAGCACATCCTCGGGTTTGCGCGGCGCTTTCGGTTGGATAACCCGCTGACCAAATTCGGGTCCGACCTTTATCAGCCCCAACAGCCGATCAATTTATGTTATGATTCTTTTGGCCCGCCAATGGCCTTTCTGCGCGGCCTGTTCGAGACCCTGTACACGGCTCGCGGTGTGACAGTGTTGCCGCATGTGCCTCCAGGCATTACCGAGCTGGAGCAGCGCCTTCCGGTGCGCCTGGGAGCAAAGCGCATTTACCTGCACACGGTTGGCAGTGGGACGATCACCGCGGTGGAAGTGAACGGAACCCCGTGGCGGGATTTCACGAGCGCGTCCATTGACCTGCGGTACGACGCCCTGCCGGAGAACGCCAGGGTCCTGGTTCGTATGGGCGGTAGCATGCAGGCGCCGATGCCATCGCCCGCGCAGAATCGATTCTCGCCGGGCAGTGGGGACTCCATGACGAGTCCGTCTCTTGCGGAACAGCGGCGCAAGCTGGCTGGGCGCATTGAAGAACTTGAACGGGCAGGTGCGGGTTCAGGTTACAAGTCCGCCCATGCGCGGCTCGCCGTCGCCGCAATCGATGCCTATACGTCGCGCACGCTGCTGCTTCATGCGAACGCGTTGCCGGCTCTTCCAGAACACACTCATTCTGCCGCTCTGCAATCTTACTTAGACACCGCCGCAAAACTTTCTGACGGTCTTGAGAAGTACGGGAGTAATTAGAATAAAGGTGGTGTAGGCAGAGTGGCTCGACTCTAAGGTTGGCAGAGTGGCTCGGCTCTAAGGATGACAGAGCGGCTCGGCTCTAAGGATCGGTACCGCGACCGTTAGGGAGTGCCCGATGCCTAACACTCGCAAACCAGCCAGGCGGGATGGAACTTGCTCGTAACGCGGCACGACGATTCTCGCTTTACTGAGGGGCCGGAGAGAGCGCCAAATAGGCTTAATACCACTTCTCTGCGCAGACGACCAGCTCGCCGGCGGGATTGCCTTCGGAAAGCGAATCGATGTTAAGCTGCGCCCTGGCGGTTGTCCAGCCCCGGCTGTCAGCCGTATACCGGATGATAAATGCCTCGCGCGGCATGACGACGTCGGCTTCCACGGCAAGTGGGCCAGGCTCGGTGTTGGGCTCGCTGCCAGGAGGTGGCTCGATGATCGCGGCGGCTCCGGCATCATACAACAGGGACTTGAACGCGGGGTCGCGAAATGCAGCCGTGCGGTACGCGCGCCAGATGTTCTGCTCTCCAGCGGCGGCTTCCGGCGTGACGCGAACATTGTGCAGCACCCGCATTGCTTTCAGCTTCTCCGCCAGCCCAAGGAGCTCCAGCGGACTCAAATTGTCGCCCCCGTGACTCGACTGGATGCGCAACTTCGCGCGGTACTCGGTTGAGGTAGTGCTCGGCGTTTCTTCCGCAAAGACTTCGCAGTTCCAGTTCTCAATGCCAGTGCGGCCATGTATTGCCCGTATGAGGCCCAACAGCCGCGGCAAGTTACTCTTGTTCACGGGCACCATTTCACAATGAAGGGGACCATAGGGAAACTTTCCTGGCGTTATCAGCAGTTGCGCGGTGTCCTGCGTCGAAGTTGTCGTCTGAGTTTCAGGCACCTTGGCGAGGTATTGGGGCACAAGCTCCTCGATATTGGTGGGCCAGCGTTCGCGATCAGCCTTAAACTGCTGCGCCGCACAAGCTGCTCTCAGCGCCTGGCGATATGTTTCGACTGCCCGCAGCTCTGTATACAAATTCTCGCCATTCCGCAGCTGCAGCAGGAAACCATACGTGTACAACGCCGCCATTTCGGGTGGTACGCCTGTCATTAGATTTTCTAATTTCATGCGTGGCGGCAGGAGGTTGGGCTCGGTGCGGACTACGCGTTTGAACTGAGCGGCGAGCGCCGGAACTTCTGTCCACGGGTGCATCGCAAAAATTCCGCCAGGTGTGTAGGGATTGGCAGTTGGCATCAGGGCGAGTTGCCCTGCCTGCGGCCCCTGGATCCGCGTTGCAGCCGCAGTAACAGCTTTCGCCCAGCGTACATTATCAGGGCTTGTGAAATGCTGTGCATCCTGCGCAAGGTACCACACGGCATTTGAAACATATTGCTGGTTAACCAGACCTGTCAGGGTAAAACGCATAATAGCGGACTGCAGCGAGCCCTCGTTCCACAACACCCAGGACTGATCGAAGAAGGTGGAAAGTGCGGCGACCGCGTTGATGCTGGAAAAGTCGAGCTGCTCGATGCTTGCGCCCAGTGAATCCGATCCAGCCCGGTGCAGAAGATCCTCGGCCATTGCGATGGCCTGGCCGCGCGCGTACATTGCCCCCCAACCGGAGAATGCGGTATTTATGAACGGGTCGCACGTGCGAGCCGATGAAGCCAGGTAATTCAGCGCGCTCGTAGTTTGTCCTTCGGCGATCGCTTTCCAGGCGAGTTGCCGTGAGAACTGCGACAGATAGTTAAGGTTCGGCCAGATGTTTGAGAAGAGATTGCTTTGTTCGGCAGATTTGGTGAAAAGTTGGCCGGTGTCGAATGAAGCTTGCTGCGCCAGTTTCCCATAGGACTCGACTCGTGATCCGAATTCCTCATTCGCCTTTTCAACGACCTGCCGCAGCGCCTGCAGGTACATCAGCTCGCCTGATTCAAGCTGCAGCAAGCCGATGGTGCGCAGGCGTGTTGCTTGCGCCGGTTCCAATATGAGAAGCCGCTGGATCTCCGCGGTAGCGTCCGGCTTGTCGGACGGGTGATAGTGCTGCTTTATATTTTCACCGATGCGCGGGAAGTTCTCGACCACCGGCATGCGCGGGAAGCTGACAACAATGATCGGCGCGAGAGGCAGCGAGCACAGCATCAACACCCACGTGCTGCGTTTTTCCAGGAAGCGTAATGTTTTCATTGTCGCGTCTCCTCAGCGGACAAACAGCATTGTGATAAGCTGCGCGGGAACGGTGTTGATGAGGAAAGCTCCCCAGACAATCAGCACGACGAACAGTACGAGGCTGATGGAACCGCGCGTGCGTTCCGCAGTCTCAAGCAGTCGCGTTCGGCAGAAGCCAAGGTACGACACCAGCACCGGCAGGCCGACTACGATCAGCATGATCCAGAGCGCGTACAGTAGTGGGGCGAAGCCCATCCAGGTATCATATAGCCGTGGCGGACTCCGATAACCCAGTGTATGCGCATAGCCCACCCAACTTTGAGCGGCCACCAGCGCCCATGCGAATACCACCATGCAGGAGAACACTGTCGCAATGAGCCGGCTCTTGTAGAACAAACGGAACATCGCGCCACAGCTCATCAGCGCACCTAAGACGCCCAGCGTGAACAGTGGCATCTCCAGCGGGAAGGACTCAATGCGCCAGCCGTTCTCCAGAAATTTGGAGATCGCGATGAAGCTGAACCCAACGAGGCAGCTAAGATAAATGGCCAGGAGTGCCACGCCCGCGGCTGCGATACGTGGCCAGAAGATGCGCTGGCGAGTGATGGGCAAAGTGTACACTGCAAATCGCGGTGACACGCGTTCTTCGGGCAGCCATAGTCCGCTGCCGATGAGTGCGACTGTTACGGGAACACCAAACATCAGCATGAGGTATAAATTGGGGGCATTGTCAGCTTCGACCTTCGTGAGTGCATTCACACCAGGCGTAATCGCGCAGACGACGCATAGCAGCGTGACCGGCAAACGCAACAGGTAGCGGTGCGGCGGATCAAACGGCACCCTGGTGTGGCGTGTTCTGCGGTACTGGAGGAAACTCGTGATTCGCTGCCACCACGGGCTGGACGCTTCGACCCGTGCGGCGGCATCGGCGCGATAGGTGTGGGTGTGCCGGAACATTCGCGGATATGCAGCAACCATCAGCAGGGTCCAGACGGCGAGGCTGACGCCGTTGATCAGCATGATGGTCTGATCGGTATGGTTTTTCCGGACGAAGAGCTTGCCGACTGTTACGAGGTAGGTGCAGTAGACGAGTATTCCCAGGATTGCGGACGGCGCCAGGTTCTGAAACAGGAATCCACAGGCGAGACCGGTCACGAGCAGGCTAATGCACCGCAGTAGGGTTATGGGTCCGCTGCTGTGAAAATCGAGTGCTACGGAGAAAAGTTGAATTTTGTCTCGAACGAGCGAACGAAGCAACGCGAATCCGTTATCGCTTAACCATCCCATGAGCAGCGCCGCCACTATGGTCCATATCAGCAGCATCACGGCGCCTACGGCAAACTTGTGCATGAAGTGCTGCATGCGCGAGCAGGGTAGTGTATCCAGGAACGATAACGTCCGGTTTTCGACTTCATCCGCGCTGAGCACCAGCCCGAAAACAAACGCGCTGGTGATAAGGAGGGCAAGGTAAATGGAGGCCGCGTTCTCCTGGAGTTTCTGCATCGGCGGGGTGGCATTGCGGCCGTCGAAGAGCTCGGCGAGCCACGGCAGGTACACCGCGAAACACGACGCCAGGATCATCGTGACGACGATTTTGAAATGGTGCAGCAGGTCCTTGGCGAAAACGCCGCCGGAACGAAGCAGGGGAGCTTGAGCAGGCATCGGAATGCGTTTATCCCAGATGCTGCCTGCGGGTACGGGAGCTGAGCTTGTCTCAGGCATGAGCGCACTGCCTTACGTTCGAGCATAGCCTCATAGCACTTCGCCTCGTCCTGCGAGTTCGACGAAGGCTTCTTCGAGCGAGAGATCTTCGATTGTGATGCGCGACGCACCGAACTGTTGAAGCTGGCTAGCCGTGGTCTCGGTAAAATGGTCGAGGACAAGAATGAGTTCGCGCCCGTCCATTTGTGTTCGAATAGTATCCGGCATTTCAATTTTTTCCGGTGGGGTATCGGCGTAGGTCAGTCGCACGCGTTTAATCTGCGCCAGTAATTCATCCACGCGTTGCGTTCGGACAAGCGAACCCGCCTTGAGAATTGCGACGTGGTCGACGATGCCACTGATTTCGTGGATCAGGTGCGAGCTGATAAGCACGGTGCGATCGCCTTCCATAAACTCGGCGAGAAGTCCTTCGATGAACTGTCGGCGCGCGACCGGGTCCAGGCCGAGCGTCGGTTCATCGAGGAGCAGCAGGTCCGGGTTGAATGCGAGTGCGAGAGTCAGTGCCACCTTTGCGCGCTGGCCTTTACTGAGCGTGCCGACGCGTTGCATCTTTGGCAGATCGAAAACCTGGAGCAGGTGCGCGGCGCGGGTGTCGTCCCATTCCCGTTTGCGATAGTGTGCAACAAACGCGAGCGTTTCCTCGACGGTCATCCACTCGTAGAAGCTGGGTGTATCGGGCACATATCCGACTCGGCGTTTGATCGCAATGTCGTCGGCAACCGGATCGAGCCCGAGCACACTTGCCCACCCTGCTGTTGGGCTAAGCATCCCCATGAGCATTCGTATCGTTGTGGATTTGCCGGCGCCGTTGAGGCCGAGAAAACCAAACACCGAGCCTTTGGGTACCTGGAGATCGAGGTGATCCACTGCCCATTGTTTGCCGAAGCGGTGGCTCAACTGGAAGGTTTGGATCGCAAAGCGCGTTGCATCACCGCCGCTCAGATCCATGTTCCGCGGTTGCACTTCTATCGTGGCGCTCATGCTTCGCCTCCTTTGCCTGAATCGTGTTTGCGTGCTGGCGCCGCTCCGTTTGGATAAATCGTCTCCATGCGTTCGCTGAAGATCGTGAGCACCTGCTCGCGCGAGAGTCCGAACAGTTTGGCCTGCGAGAGCAACTCATCGAGCGAGGCCTGCAACTGTTTGCGCTGAACTGTTCGGGTGAGCTGGCTGCCGCGATCGCTGACGAAGGTGCCCTGGCCGGCACGAGTGTAGAGTACTCCCTCGCGTTCGAGTTCGCTGTAAACGCGGGCTACGGTGTTGCGGTTGACGCGTACCTGTACCGCGACGTCGCGCACGGGTGGAAGCCGGTCACCTGGAAGAAGACGCCCGGACGCGATGGCAAACTTCACCTGGTCTACGAGCTGCTGGTAGACAGGTTTAGCGCCGGCGAGATCGACTTGGAAGAGCATTTGCACATTGTCCTAGTAACATTAGGACAACAGGTGCAAGTGAAAAGTATAGATTTTTACACTTACGGCAAAGTAGTAAGGAAGTAAGGAATTCTGTTTAGAAGGATTGAGCTATGCTGGCCAAGCTGACATCGAAAAATCAGATCACCATACCCAAGGCGATTATTGAGTCTATAGGCTCCTCAGAGTACTATGAAGTCCGGACGGAAGACGGCAGCATTTTACTTACCCCGGTCAACCCTCGCGGCGCGGCGAGTGTACGCACTAAACTCGAAAAGCTCGGCATTAGCGAGTCGGATATCCACTCAGCGGTGAAATGGGCGCGGGGCAAGCAAAACACTCGAAAGTGAAAGTGGTGTTTGACACAAATTGTGTTGTTTCCGCGCTGGTCTTTAAGGGGCGCTTGTCCTGGCTGCGCAGCGCCTGGCAAAGCGGCCAGATCATCCCACTCGTGAGCCGCCCTTGTGCTGATGAGCTGATCCGCGTTTTATATTATCCGAAGTTCAAACTGTTGCCGGCAGATGTCGAGTTGTTACTGGCAGAATACCTGCCGTTTGCAGAGGTTGTAAAACTTCCGCCGCGCTTACCGCGGGTTCCACACTGCCGGGACAGGTCGGACGAAATATTTCCAGTGGCAGCTGTGGTCGGTGGTGCAGACTATGTTGTGAGCGGCGACCCGGATTTGCGCGTGCTGAAAAACAAGTTTCGAATTTCCGTAGTTTCGCCTGAAGAATTCCGCGAGGTCTTACAGCTGTAATTGCTGGCCCGCACCTGGCCAGCAATGGTCTAAACCTGAAAAAGCCCCGCGTCGCCGCGGGGCCTTGTACTTTTTTACTCGTCTACTTTTGTACTTTTAAACGTTGTCTGCCTGCAAACCGATTTCATCGGGCTGCGCACCAACGAGTACTACATCGGGCTGGTCACCCTTGGCAGGGCTGACTTCCGTCTCTGCAACTGGCACACCGCTGTCCGCTTCGACAGCCACTTCGCCTGCCGCAGCATCGACTTCGCCCGTATCACCGAAGTAATTAATCTCTTCTTCGTCTTCAGTACCGACAACGTCGCGGTATTTCTTCTCAAGGCTTTCAATGTCGACGCCGAGTGTGGCGCTTGGAATTTCAGCCTGCAGTGCAAGGCCGCTGTCGGCGCGGGCCTGGAGACCCTCGGCGACGCTCTCGGCCATCTTCTGGCTGATCAGCTTCACGGCGCGGATGGCGTCATCGTTTCCGGGGATCACCCAATCGATGACGTCGGGATCGCAGTTGGTGTCGACGATCGCCACGATTGGAATCTTCAGCTTCTTTGCTTCCTTAACGGCGATCTCTTCCTTGTGCGGATCCACAATGAAGATGACGCCGGGCAGCTGATCCATTTTCTTTACGCCGCCGAGATTCTTCTCGAGCGACTGGCGCTCCTTGAGCAGCATCGACTGTTCTTTTTTAGTATAGTGGGCGATGGTGCCATCGGCTTCCATTCGCTCAATTTCGATCATGCGCAGTACAGAGCGGCGCACGGTGCGGAAGTTCGTGAGCATTCCGCCAAGCCAGCGGTTGTTTACATAGTACATGTTGCAGTCGCGGGCAGCCTCGAAAATCGAGTCCTTCGCCTGCTTCTTGGTCCCAACGAAGAGAACCGTCTTTCCATCTGCAACGGCGTCGCGCACAAACTTGCAGGCGTCGCGCATCATCTTGAGCGTTTTCTTGAGATCGATGATGTAGATCCCATTGCGCTCGGTGTAGATGTAGGTTTTCATCTTGGGGTTCCACCGGCGGCTCTGGTGACCAAAGTGGACACCGGCCTCCAGCAGCTGCTTCATCGTGATATTTACCACGTTTGCTGCCTCCGTACGATTTGGTTTTACCTCCGCTGGACTTCGTCTCGACGTCGGTCCCTCGGCTCATTACGAGATGGGGGCACCCCGATGTCGAATCCATCCGGCGTGTGTAATCCGGCGGCTGGGCGCGAGGGCGCAGCTACCGGTGATGCCAATTAGGGATGCAGCGAATGGTTATTCAGCCAGTTGTAGCCGCAAAGAAGCACAAAACGCACAAAATTGCAGACGTCATTTTTGTTCAATTTGCGCTTTTATGTGGCTATATGCAGATGTCCTTTTGCAGGTGTCGCACCAGCATAGTTTGATCGTGAGGGCTAATCATTAACAACAGACTTCCCGGTGGCCTGCTGGTCGCGTTTGAGGGTACGGATGGCGCGGGGAAGTCGACGCAGGCAAAGGCGGCGGTGGCATGGCTTGAGCAGAACGGTTACCCGGCTGTCTACCTGAAGGAACCCACGGACGGGCCAATCGGTCAAAAGTTGCGCCACATGATGGTTCATAAGGAGCATCGGGATTATATGGAGGAGTTCAGGCTCTTCCTTGAGGATCGCGCCGAAGATGTGCGGCTCAATATTCGCCCCATGCTGGAGCGCGGGGGAGTGGTGTGTATCGACCGATATTATATTTCGTCCATGGCCTACCAGGGCGCACTCGGCCTGGACCCGGAGTTTATCCGTACCGAGAACGAGAAAATCGCACCCCGGCCGGATCTTATCCTCTATTTTCGCCTGCCGCTTGCGGAAAGCCTGCGGCGAATACTCGCGTCGCGGCCTGAAGGACATAACCTTTTCGAAATTCGCAGCTATCAGGAAAAGGTGCGCGATATCTTTGAAGGCATGAACATGCCGAACCTGCTAAGGGTCGATGCGGCCCAGGCGCATACGGAAGTCACAGCCCAGGTTATTACGTTTGTTTCCAATGCAATAGACCAGAAACGAGCCACACAGGCCTGAGAACTCCTGGAGTTTTCTTACATGCTCACATCTTTTCCGCTTGCCATATGGGGCCAGGTTCGCCAACGTGCTGGGGATTTTTGAAACCTTTACGAGGCAATAGGAGCTACAGTTCATGAAGAAGCTGATGATCTTTTCACTGCTCGCGTCGATGGCTCTCGCCCTGTCCGGTTGTGGCAGTACGAGTAATGCAGGGCCGTTCGGGCAGAATAACACGGCCAATGGCGCGCTGCTGGGCGGGCTGACTGGTGCAGGCATTGGGGCGATGGCTGGCGGCAAGAAAGCCACGCTGACCGGTGCCCTGGTTGGAACTGGTGTCGGTGCGATGGCCGGCAACGCGGTCGACCAGAACCGTGCGCAACAGATGCAGGCTTATCCGCCGCCCCCTCCGGGACCGCCCAGCTACGGTGGGCCGCCTCCAGGGCCGCGTTCTTACTAGTAGGTCCCAATAAGACCAACAATCTAGAAACTCGAAACCCCGCGGAAACGCGGGGTTTTGTTTTTGGAACTCATGGCCCTTGGAGAAGCGCTTGCTGCTCGTGGATCTTGCTTCCTCTGCATATCGGCCAACCACGCATTACGCGCAACACAGGTGATTTTGTCCCACACAGGTGTACATGTTTTTAATCCTTGGGATTAGCAGTTGCCGATTCGCGACATAAAATCTCAATTCTGCTGAATAGCACTGTTGGCTTTGAGTAGAACTGCGCGGTGCTGTTGCGTCTACTGCGTTTACCACGGCGGAAGCAGAGGCACCAACCGCAACATAAACCTTTACGGCTCAGGCTTTAAAGGCGGTCTGTCGGATCCCTCGACTGGCAGGCTGTATCAAACTGTATCACTTGCCCGTGTAACGGGATCTAAGAAGACGAGGGCGACTTCGGCACTCTTTCCGAAACGGAAAGGGGCCGTCGGGTAAACCCCGGCGGCAAGTGACGACGCGCGAGCGGGGCCTTTCTGGCGAGCTGGCGAGTCCACCGAACCGATAATGAGCAGGTGTAGTAAACGGCGTAAGCCTGTCGGCTGGTCCGACGGGAACTGCACTGGTGACAAGTTTTGGGTGCGTGCGTCCCTGCGTGGGTCGCTTTCGCGTCCAACCGGCGGCGGTACTGTCGGCGCAGGCGGGGGGTGCCCCTGCAAAAGCGCGGCAGACTGTCGGCGGAAGTTTGGGTAAGTTGTACCAATTTGGGAGGATCAAAAAAGGGCTATGGCCAAAGAAAAGTTCGAGCGCAAAAAGCCGCACGTAAACGTCGGCACGATCGGTCACATTGACCACGGCAAGACCACATTGACGGCTGCCATCACTAAGACGCAGGCGGAGGCTGGACTCGGCCAGGCGGTCGCATTCGACCAGATCGACAAGGCTCCAGAAGAGAAAGCTCGTGGTATCACGATCGCCACGGCACACGTGGAGTATGAGAGCACCAAGCGTCACTATGCGCACGTGGATTGCCCAGGCCACGCCGATTATATTAAGAACATGATCACCGGTGCAGCGCAGATGGACGGCGCTATCGTGGTGGTTGCCGCGACTGACGGACCGATGCCGCAGACGCGTGAGCACATCCTGCTCGCCCGCCAGGTAGGCGTGCCTTATATCGTCGTGTTCCTGAACAAATGTGACCAGGTGGACGACCCTGAACTGCTCGAGCTCGTTGAGCTGGAAGTTCGCGAGTTGCTGAGCAAATATGAGTTTCCCGGCGATGACACCCCAATCATTCGTGGTTCGGCGCTGCAGGCGCTTAACGGCGAGACCGGCGAGTACGGTAAGCCGTCGATCACCAAGTTGTTGGACGCACTGGACAGCTTTATTCCTGAGCCGGTTCGTGTTCTCGACAAACCATTCCTGATGCCGGTTGAGGACGTGTTCTCGATCTCCGGACGTGGCACGGTTGCTACGGGACGTATCGAGCGCGGTATCTGCAAAGTCGGTGACAACGTCGACATCGTCGGCATCGTTCCTACGGCCGAGCAGAAGAAGTCAGTCGTCACCGGTGTCGAGATGTTCCGCAAGCTGCTGGATGAGGGCGTAGCGGGCGATAACGTAGGACTGCTGCTGCGCGGCGTGGAGCGTACGGATATCGAGCGCGGGCAGGTCATCGCGAAGCCCGGTTCCATCACCCCCCACAAGAAGTTCAAGGCCACGGCCTACATCCTGACCAAGGAAGAGGGTGGACGTCACACCCCGTTCTTTAAGGGATATCGCCCGCAGTTCTACTTCCGCACAACGGACGTCACCGGCGTGGTTACATTGCCTGAGGGTGTTGAGATGGTGATGCCGGGTGACAATATCACCTGTGAAGTTGAGCTGATCAACCCGATCGCCATGGAAAAAGAACTCCGTTTCGCTATCCGCGAAGGCGGCCGTACGGTCGGCGCCGGCGTGGTTGCGGACATAATCGAGTAAAGGAAATCAACGGCGAGGCCGCCGGTGTCTGAAAAAGGCACCGGCGGCTTCTTCATGAAAGCAGACTAATGGCCGGACAGAAGATCAGAATTAACCTAAATGCCTTCGATTACCGCCTGCTTGATGCAAGTGTGCAGGAGATTGTCGACACGGCAAAGCGAACAGGTGCCAGGATTGCAGGGCCTGTTCCGCTGCCGACGCGCACGAGCAAGTACACCGTACTTCGTTCGCCGCACGTGGACAAAAAGAGCCGCGAGCAGTTTGAAATGCGGCGTCACAAGCGGCTGGTCGACATTGTCGACCCGACGCAGAAGACGCTCGACGCGCTTACCGAGCTGGATCTTCCGGCTGGTGTGCACGTGGAAATAAAGCTAACCTAAGAAACAGACGTACAGTTGGCGGAGGGGAAAGCGCGGCGGCGACGCCGGACCGCCCCCTCCCTGGAGAAAAGAAATGTCTCTCGGATTATTGGGAAAAAAACTGGGCATGTCCCAGATCTTCGACAAGGATGGCAAGCTTGTGCCTGTGACGTATATCCAGGCCGGGCCGTGCTATGTTGTCCAGAAGAAGACGAAGGATACCGACGGCTATGAAGCCGTGCAGGTGGGCTTTGGCGAAAAGAAGGAAAAGAACGTCACCAAGCCGGAGCAGGGCCACTTTAAGAAGGGCAATGTTCCGCTGCTGCGCTACGTGCGCGAGTTTCGTCTCGAAGATGGCAACGGCGATGTGCCCGAAGTGGGCGCTGTACTGGACGTCGACTTGTTCAAGGAAGGCGACCACATCGACATCGTCGGCGTGAGTAAAGGTCGCGGCTTCGCGTCGCCAATCAAGCGCTGGCATGTAAGCCGTGGGCCGGAGAGCCATGGTTCTATGTACCATCGTCGGGCAGGCTCGCAGGGTGCTTCGAGTTATCCTTCACGCACATGGAAAAACAAAAAGGGCGCGGGCCACATGGGCGCGGCGCGCAGCACGGTTATTAACCTGGTCGTCGTGAAGACGGACAAAGAAAAGAACCTGCTTTTGGTACGCGGCAGTGTGCCCGGCCATCCAAATAGTTTCGTAATGATCCGCAAGACGGTTCGCGCCAAGAAGGCCGCCCGTCAGCTCCAGTTGCAGGAAACAGCTGCAGAGCGCGCCAAGGCAGCAGCCAGCAAGGTTGTGAACCCGCTCAAGGCGTCGAAGAAGGGTGGTAAGTAACCGATGGCTACGTTAACAGTCCGCGATGCAAAGGGTGCCGACGCAGGCACAGTTGATGTCTCCGATGCGATCTTCAGCGTCGAACCCAACAAGAACGCGGTGCGACAGGCATTGATCGCCTACGAGGCAAATCAGCGCCAGGGCACGCACTCCACCAAGACACGTGCTTTTGTAAGAGGCGGCGGCAGGAAGCCGTGGAAGCAAAAGGGTACCGGCCGTGCGCGGCAGGGATCGATCCGTTCGCCCCAGTGGCGCGGTGGAGCGATCATCTTCGGGCCCACACCACGTGACTACCGCCAGAAGGTGAACAAGAAGGTTCGCCGGCTTGCGCTGAACAGCGTGCTGAGCGACCTGCGCAATGAAAACAAAATCACGGTGCTGAAGGCATTCGGTTTCGAAGCCCCAAGGACGAAGGATTTCATTTCTCTGCTGGGCCGTATCGGTGTCAGTGAAGCTCAGCGCGTGCTGGTGCTGACCACGGGTTCGGATGATAACGTTAAGAAGAGCGCTGCGAACATCGCGAGCGTACTTGTCTCGGACGTACAGAATGTAAACGTTTACGACCTGCTGACCTGTGATCACCTGATCACCACGCCCGAAGCATTGAAGGCGCTCGAGAAGCAGTTCGGTGCTGAGGAGGAAGCAGCATGAAATCGCCGTACCAGATTCTACAGCGCCCGTTAATTACCGAACGGGCAACTCTGCTGGCCGAGAACAAGGAAGGCCCGCAGTACGTCTTCCGCGTTTCGAAGACCGCCAACAAGATCGAGATCCGCAAGGCGATCGAGTCGGTATTCAACGTGCAGGTGGACAACGTGAATACCGTTGTAGTTAAAGGCAAGAAACGCCGCCAGGGCCGCAATGTTGGCAAGACATCGGATTGGAAGAAGGCGTTCGTAACGCTCAAGGAAGGACAGACGATCGACGTGCTGTAGGCGCGAGCCTGTAGCCTTGTGTTGATACGAGGAAAACCATGCCAGTAAAAACATTTAAACCAACTACCCCGGGCCGGCGCCAGATGACGGTCGCCAGTTTCGACGAGATTACGCGTACCAAGCCTGAGAAGTCGCTTGTCGTATCGCTGAAGAAGTCCGGTGGCCGCAACAACTTAGGACGCATCACCAGCCGCTGGATCGGTGGTGGCCATAAGCGCCGCTACCGTATCATCGACTTCAAGCGCGATAAGGAAGGCATTCCGGCAAAAGTCGTGTCGATCGAGTATGATCCGAACCGCAGCGCGCGCATCGCACTGCTGCAGTACTCCGATGGCGAGAAGCGCTACATCCTTGCGCCGATGGGCCTGCAGGTTGGCGCACGTGTCGATTCGGGCGAGAAGTCTGAAATTCAGCCCGGCAACACGCTTAAGCTCAAGGACATGCCGGTCGGTACAATCATCCACGCCATCGAGATGAAACCTGGCAAGGGCGCGCAGATCGCTCGCAGTGCCGGCGTCTCAGCGCAGCTGCTGGCCAAGGAAGGAACTTACGCGACGATCCGTTTGCAGTCCGGAGAAGTTCGCCAGATTCACCGTGAGTGCCGTGCGACGATTGGCGAGGTTGGCAATAAAGAGCACGAGAATATTTCAATCGGTAAGGCAGGCCGTACGCGCTGGTTGGGCAAGCGCCCTGAGGTTCGCGGTGTGGCTATGAACCCGGTGGATCACCCACATGGTGGCGGCGAGGGCAAGACCTCCGGCGGACGTCATCCGGTTTCACCCTGGGGGCAGCTTACCAAGGGCTACAAGACGCGCAAAAAGAAGAACGCCAGCTCCAAGTATATCCTGAAGCGGAGGAACCAGAAGTAACATGGCACGTAGCGTATCCAAAGGTCCGTTTATCGAGGAGAGCCTGGCAAAGCGTGTCGAGCAGGCCCAGAAAGTCGGCGACAAAAAGGTCATCAAGACATGGAGCCGTGCGTCCACTGTGACGCCGGACATGGTTGGACTGACCATCGCCGTACACAACGGCAAGCAGTTCCTGCCGATCTACATTAACGAGAACATGGTTGGCCACAAGCTTGGCGAGTTTGCTTCCACGCGGCTGTTTCGCGCGCACGGCGGCAAAACGGCCAAGGCCACTGGCGCGAAGTAAGGGACACAGAAATGTCGAAGCAGAAAAAAGCAAAGAACTATGAAGCGGTCAGCGAAGCCAGGCTGCGCCATGCGCGCATGCCGGCCCGTAAGGCGCGCCTCATCGCAGATCTGATTCGTGGCAAGAGTGTCGGCGAAGCGCTGCGTATTCTGCAGGTCACGCACAAGCCGAGCGCCTGCCCGGCCGTGCTGAACGTGCTCAAAAGCGCCCGCAAGAACGCCGAAGACGTGGCTGGAGTTGCTGAGCCGGACAACCTGTTGGTCGGCACTGTGTTCGTGGACGGCGCGGCCATGATGAAGCGCATGCGCGCAGCCCCGATGGGCCGCGGCGTCAAGGTTCGCAAGCGTTCTTGTCATATCACTATTCGGCTGAATGAAGAGTAAGAGGGACCAATGGGACAGAAAGTACATCCGATAGCCTTCCGGCTGGGAGTCATCAAGCAGTGGGAGAGCCGTTGGTACTTCGACAAGAAGACCTACAAGGAATACCTGCACGAAGACCTGATGCTGCGCAAGGAGATCAAGCGTCGGTTCTATCATGCCGGGATTGCCCGTATCGACATCGAGCGTGCCACCACACGTGCTAAGATTACGATCCACACAGCGCGCCCCGGCATTATCATCGGTCGCAAGGGTGCTGAGATTGAAAGCCTGCGTCGGGATTTCGAGAAGAAGACCGGTAAGCAGGTTATCATCAACATCGAGGAAATCAAGAAGGCCGATGTGGTCGCCCAGCTTGTGGCCGAGAACGTCGGCAGCCAGCTTATGCGGCGCATAGGGTTTCGCCGCGCGATGAAGAAGACGGTGCTCGCGTCGATCAAGGCTGGCGCACTTGGAATCAAGATCAAGTGCGGTGGACGCCTGGCGGGTGCTGAAATTGCGCGCTCGGAATGGTACCGCGAGGGCCGTGTGCCACTGCACACCATCCGCGCCGACATCGATTACGGTTTCGCCGAGGCCAAGACAAAGTACGGCATCATCGGCATCAAGGTTTGGATCTTCCGCGGCGAAGTATTTGAAGAGGCGCAGGAGCCGCGCAAGAGCCAGGCGGCAGTGCCAGCTACAGCATAACGGAGAACAAAACATGCACTTCGGTCCTGACGAGACGGCAGTGATCAAGGTGTTCAACGCGGGCGACGAGATCTCGCTCGAGGAAAAGGTTAACCAATTCCTCGAGGAGCACAGGGATCAGAGCCTGGCGGATTTGAAAGTAGAGCAGGTGGAGTATCACTCGCGGCAGGGCGGCGTAGAGTTCGGACTAATGGCCGTCCTGGTCATGCGGGTGAAGCGGTAAAGTTGAGTACAAGGATTTAGCGGGGAGCTACCAAGCGTTCCCCAAAGTGAACGGATAAGGCGATGCTACTACCAAAGCGTGTAAAACATCGGAAGGTGCAGAAAGGCCGCAGACGCGGCAAGGCGTACCGTGGCTCTGAGCTGACATTTGGTCAGTTTGGTCTGCAGGCGCTGGAGGCCGGTTGGATCACGAACCGCCAGATTGAGGCGGCGCGCGTGGCCATGACGCGTCATATCAAACGTGGCGGCAAGTTATGGATTAATATTTTCCCCGACAAGCCACTTACGGTGAAACCGGCCGAGACCCGCATGGGCAAGGGCAAGGGTAACCCCGAGCACTGGGTGGCCGTTGTGAAGCCTGGCCGCATCATGTTCGAGCTGGAAGGCGTTTCGCCCCAATTGGCGAAAGAAGCCATGAGTCTGGCGGCTCACAAGCTGCCGCTCAAGACCAAGTTTTTGAAGCGTGAGGAGGCGCAGATAGCCAGTGAAGAATAGTGAACTAAAAGCTTTGGCCCTGGACGAACTGCAGGAGAAGCTGGATAAGCAAATCAAAGACCTTTACCAGATGCGCCTGCGCGCCACCACTAAAGAACTTGAGCGTCCCACAGACATTCGCGCGGGCCGCCGCGATATTGCCCGCATCAAGCAGGCGATTGGCGACAAGCAGCGCGAAGCCAGCAAGAACGCCTCGAAGTAACCGGAAGAACATAGGAAAAGACATGGCAACGGAAACGAAAAAGAAAATCGCCAGCACTGACACCGCGGAGACGAGCGATCGTGGGCGCCGCAAGTCACGCGTCGGCAAGGTCGTCAGCAGCAAGATGAACAAGACCATCGTTGTGGCGGTGGTGCGTATGGTAAAGCATCCGCTCTACCATAAGTACATCAAGCGCACGACCAAGCTGTACGCGCATGACGAGAAGAACGACGCCCGGGAGGGTGATACCGTTCGCGTGATTGAGACGCGTCCACTGAGCAAGCTCAAGTGCTGGCGCGTTGCGGAAGTTATCGATAGAGCCAAATAGTTTAACAGTAGAAGCAGCCGTAGACATGGGCCAACCACCCGCGCCACGGCACACGAGTTGAGGACACTGAGATGATTCAAGAATATACAATGCTGGATGTGGCGGACAACACGGGCGCCAAGAAGCTTCGTTGCTTTAAGGTGCTCGGAGGCACCCGTCGGCGCTATGCACGCATCGGGGACGTGGTTGTAGCCAGCGTACGTGAGGCAACCCCGGACGCGACCGTCAAAAAGGGCGCGGTCGTCAAGGCCGTGATAGTTCGCACCACCAAGGAGCTTGGCCGCGAAGACGGAACGTTTGTGAAGTTCGACGGCAACGCTGCTGTGATCATCAATGCCAACAACGAGCCCGTCGGTACCCGTATCTTCGGTGCTGTCGGACGTGAATTGCGCAAAAAGAATTTTATGAAGATCATCTCACTGGCTCCGGAAGTCATCTGAGGTAGAGGACGAGAAATGTCGCTTAGAATTAAAAAGAACGACCGGGTAAAAGTGCTTTCCGGTAAGGACAAGGGAACCGTTTCACGTGTCGTGGCTGTGATGCCGGCAAAGGAGCGGGCGCTTGTTGAGCATGTGAACATGGTCAAGCGTCACACCCGTGCGCGCGGCCAGGGCCAGCCTGGCGGGATCATTGAAAAGGAAGCACCGATACACTTGTCAAACCTGGCGCTGTATTGCGAAGCGTGCAAAACAGGCGTCCGGTTCGGCAGTGAAGTGCGTAACAACGAAAAGGTACGTGTGTGCAAGAAGTGCGGAGTCGCGCTGTAGAGTAAGCGGCTCAATTGGAATTGGGCGACGTACTATGCCGTCGCCTGGATAGAAGAAGGACTGAGAAATGGCTGAGACAAAGCAGGATAAAAAAGAGAAGTCGCGCAAGGCCGAGGCTGACGAAGCCGGTGGCGTGGCCGTGGCCGACGCCGACGATGGTGCCGAGCGCGAACAACTGCAGGGTTATATTCCTGCCTATAAGACCAAATATCGCGATGAAATCGTTCCCGCGATGATCAAGCGCTTTGGCTACAAGAACGTTAACGAGGCACCGCGGCTCCAGAAGATCGTCGTGAACATGGGCGTCGGCGAAGCTTCGCGCGATGCGAAGCTGATCGACACCGCCGAGAAGGAACTGGCGCAGATCACCGGCCAGAAGCCTAAACGCACGCTTGCCAAGAAATCGATCAGCGCGTTCAAGCTGCGCGAGGGTATGCCGGTTGGCTGCTTCGTAACGCTTCGCGGGAACATGATGTACGAATTCCTGGAGCGGCTGATAAACGTCGCCATTCCCCGCGTGCGTGACTTCCGCGGCTTTCCGACCCGCAGCTTTGATGGCCGTGGCAATCATTCGCTGGGCATTCGCGAACACCTGATCTTCATGGAACTCGATTATAACAAGGTGACCGCCGTCAAAGGCATGAATATCACCACCGTAACCAGCGCAAAAACGGACGAGGAAGCACTGGAACTGCTGCGCCAGTTCGGTTTCCCGTTCCGCGAAAAGTAAGGAGAACGCATCGATGTCCACCTGTGCGAAAGAGTATAAAGCGAAGTCGCCCGCGAAGTTCAGCTCGCGTAAGCACAATCGCTGTCCGATCTGTGGCCGCGGCCGTGCTTACATCCGCGACTTCAACATGTGCCGCATTTGCTTCCGCAACCTCGCAAGCAAAGGTCACATTCCCGGCGTCACCAAGAGCTCCTGGTAATCAGGTAGCTGAACCGAACCAAAGTAGCTGTAAAGAGAACCGAGTCCCCGCAACCGAGCGGGGCGAAGCGGTGTAAGTCCTGCCGGGGCCAAGCCACCGGGGATACTGCACCAGAAAACAGAGAGAAGAAAAAGAGCTGACATGCCGGTAACCGATCCCATCGCAGACATGCTGACGCGCATCCGCAACGCCAACACTGCGCGTCATGAGGAAGTCGAAATCCCCTACTCGAAGGTGAAGTGGGAAATTGCGCGCATCCTTAAAGAAGAGGGTTTTATCAAGGCCTGCTTCTGGAACAGCAAGGGCAAGAAAAAGGCCCCGATCAAAGTTTACCTGAAGTACGGTCCGAACCAGGAGCGTGTTCTGCACGGGTTGCAGCGCGTTTCTAAGCCCGGTATTCGCAAATACTCGGGTGCAACCGCAGTTCCGCGTACGCTGGACGGACTTGGTGTAAGCATCATTTCCACGAGTCGTGGACTATTAACCGACCGCCACTGCCGCCTGCAGAATGTCGGCGGCGAAGTTCTGTGCAAGATTTGGTAGGCTGCCAACTGGCCTTGTCCCGCCACCGGCTGGACATCGGTTGAGATAGAGAGAAAGTGACACTAAGATGAGCCGCATAGGAAAAGTTCCGATTCCCGTTCCAAAGGGCGTCGATGTAAAAATTGATAAGAACGAGATCCACGTTAAGGGTCCCAAGGGTACGCTCGATTTCACCTTCCCGCCTCGCGTGACGGTGAAGCAGGAGGACGGCGCTGTGCATGTGATGCGCCACGGCGACGACAAGCAGAGCAAGGCCTACCATGGCCTGGTTCAGCGTCTCGTCCGGAATATGGTCATCGGCGTAACCGACGGTTTCCGTAAGGAACTCGAAATCCAGGGCGTCGGATACCGTGCTGCGGTGGACGGCAACAGACTGAACCTGTCACTTGGCTTCTCCCATCCCGTTGTTTTTGAAACACCGGCAGGAATTAAGATTGAAGTGCCGAAGCCCACGTCCGTCATTATCACTGGCCACGATAAGCAGCAGGTCGGCCAGGTCGCGGCCGTGATTCGCGGGTTCCGCCCGCCCGAGCCGTACAAGGGCAAGGGTATCCGTTACGTTGGCGAATACGTGCGGCGCAAAGTTGGCAAGACGAGCGGCAAGTAATCACCGCTGAACAAGTTTCAGGAGATCGACTGACCGGAGATCTCCAGGCAGCCCTCCTATATTCGGAGAGCGAAAAGGAAGAGAAGAAATGATAGCAGCAACGTCAAAAGAGAAGCGCGAGAAGCGGCGCCTGCGGATCCGCAAGAAGATTGTAGGTACGGCCGAGCGGCCCCGCCTGTCGGTTTTCAAGAGCCTCAAGCACTTGTATGTGCAAGTGACTGACGATGCCACGGGACGCACGCTTGCGGCCGCCACGACCAACACCAAGGCCAACAAGGCCGGTGGGAAGAAGTCGTTTGCAAACGTGAGCAATGCGCAGGCACTCGGGCGCACGGTTGCCGACAAGGCAAAAGCCTCGGGCATCGAGTCTATCGTGTTTGATCGTAGCGGCTATCCCTATCACGGGATTGTCAAAGCGGTGGCGGAAGCAGCCCGCGAAGCTGGATTGAAGTTCTAAAAGGAAAAGGTCGCAAAACGTGAGTTTTACGCAAAACGTACAGAACCCGGCCCCAGGCCAGGAAGGCGCGGAGCCCAACGCCGAGCAACAGCCCCAGGAGGCATATGTTTCCTCGTGGCAGGAGCCGGAGAGAATTGATCCGAAGTCACTGAACCTCAAGGAAGAAGTGGTACAGCTCAACCGCACGGCGAAAGTCGTGAAGGGTGGACGCCGCTTCAGCTTTGCCGCGCTGGTGGTCGTGGGTGACGGTAACGGTTACGTCGGGGTCGGCTTTGGAAAAGCTAATGAAGTTCCAGAGGCAATTTCCAAGGCGGCTGAAGACGGCAAGAAGAACCTGATCAAGGTTCCAATGCGTGGCCGTACCATACCTCATTCCATCATCGGTGAGTTTGGCGCCGCGCGTGTGCTGTTGAAGCCGGCTTCCGAAGGTACGGGTCTTATAGCGGGTCCGGGCGTACGCACGGTTCTCACGATGGCAGGTGTTCACGACATTCTTACGAAGGTTATCGGCACGAATAATAAAATTAACGTTGTTAAAGCGACACTACAGGGCCTCGGCGCGCTGTACAACGCAGAGCGCATCGCGAAACTCCGCGGCCGCACCGTGCAGGAACTCTTTGGCAAGGAAGCGCCGAAGGCACCGGCACCCGCCGAGCAGGAATATGACACCTCCGCCTTCACAGGCGAAGGCGAAGGTAAGGAGTAAAACCCGTGGCAGACAAAGTTAAGATCACGTGGGTGAAGAGCGGGATCAACCGCTTGCATGCCCACCGGCGTACGTTGCGTGCGCTTGGATTTACACATCTCAACCAGACCCGCGAGCACGAGCTGACGCCGCAGATCAAAGGCATGCTGCACCAGGTCGGCTACATGTGCAAAGTCGAGAAGCAGAGTTAACGAGGAACGACGATAATGAAGATTCAGGACCTAGGAAAAGACCCGGGCCGTGCCAAGAAGGGCAAGCGGGTAGGACGTGGCGAGGCCAGCGGCCTCGGCAAAACGTCGGGCTATGGGCATAAGGGCTCGCAGGCACGCAGTGGACGAGGCAAGGGATACGGCGGAGGCTTCGAAGGCGGGCAGATGCCATTGCAGCGTCGCGTGCCAAAGCGCGGATTTGTGAACATCTTCCGTGAGGAAGTTGAAATCGTAAATCTATCCACGTTGGACAGCTTCGATGCAAACGCCACGGTAGATATGGACGCACTTAAGTCCATGGGCGCCGTTCGCAACCGCGCCAGGATTGTTAAAGTGCTGGGTAATGGCGAATTGACCAAGAAGCTGAACGTGAAGGCGCACCGTTTTTCAAAGTCCGCTAAAGAGAAGATCGAGGCAAAGGGCGGAACCGCGGAAGTGGTCGCATCAGCCGCAGCCGAAGCTAAGTGAAACTGAATTTCTGGCAGTAAAGTATCGGCTGGCCGGAGGACCTTCATGGGACCTTCGGCCTGTCGCATTTGAAAAAGGGCCGCTATCGTGATTAGAAGCGTTGGAGCACTACGGAACGTCTGGAAGATTCCGGATCTGAAGCGTAAGATCCTCTACACCCTGATGATCTTGTTCGTTTACCGCATCGGTGCGCATATTCCAACGCCATTTGTGGATCGAGCACAACTGGCTGAATTCGTGGACCGGCAGCGCACGGGTCTTGGCGCCGGCCTGTTCCAGGTGATGGATCTGTTCAGTGGAAAAGCCTTTGAACAGATGAGCGTGTTCGCGCTTGGAATCATGCCCTACATCAGTGTTTCGATTATCCTCCAGTTACTTACGGTCGTCTATCCGAAGCTTCAGAAAATCCAGCAGGAAGGCGCGCTGGGCCAGCGTAAGATCAACCGTATGACCCGCCAGTTTACCATCGCACTTGCGCTACTGCAGAGCTTTGGGCTCGCCGTTACGTTGAAGGCCCAGGGGCTGACCTATTTCGTTGGCAGCTATTCCTGGATATTCCTCTTCACCACGATGATTGCGATGACGACCGGCACTGCGTTTGTCATGTGGCTTGGTGAGCGCATTACGGAACAAGGCATAGGCAACGGTATTTCATTGATTATCGCCGTAGGTATCCTGGCGCATTATCCCTCTGATCTCACTCAGTTGATTACATTGATGCAGAGTGGCGCGCTTGAGTGGATCTGGCTGATTGCCATCGCGGTGCTGTTCGGCATCTCGACAATGGCAATTATTCTGATTCAGGACGGAACACGACGCATCCCCATGCAGCACGCTAAGCGCGTGGTGGGGCGGCGCGTCATGTCGGGTGGTACAAATTATCTGCCGTTGAAGGTGAACACGGCCGGTGTAATCCCCGTGATCTTCGCGTCGGCCATTCTCGCCTTTCCAACCTTCCTGGCCTCATTATTCAGTGGCGGGGATGAGACGGGTGGAGTGCTCGGGAATCTATTCCGGCTGGAGTCATCTTATAATCTCTACAATGCGGCGAACATGGAGAACTGGGGCGGAGGATTTTTTAACCTCTTCAAGAGCGTTAATCTTCATATCTTGCTGTTCGCACTGCTTACGGGCTTCTTCTGCTATTTTTACACGGCTGTGGCCTTTAACCCGGATGATGTTGCGAACAATTTGAAGAAGAGCGGCTCGTTCATACCCGGAAAGCGTCCCGGAAAGCCGACCAGCGAATACATCGATTATGTGCTGACGCGGGTAACGACTGTCGGAGCATTCTTTCTTGTCGCGATTGCGGTGACGCCTCTCGTTTTGCAGGTTTCCTTTAATATGCCGTATCAGGCCATGTCCTTTGTGGGTGGAACCGGGCTTATTATTGTCGTCGGTGTGCTTCTTGACACGCTCAAGCAGATCGAGTCGCAATTGCTCATGCGTCACTACGAAGGCTTTGCAATGCGCCGTACGTCCACGGCGAAGTGGCGCTGACGAGAACCTATCCCACTTGGAAATTTCCGCTAACAAAATATACGGCAACGACCCACTCAACGTCATCCTGTTCGGGCCTCCAGGGTCGGGCAAAGGCACGCAGGCCAAGCACCTGGTCAAGGCGCATGGTTTTACTCACGTGTCGACCGGCGATATCCTGCGCGAAGAGACTAAAAGTAACACCGCGCTGGGCAGGCTGGCCAGCGGCTTCATGCGTGAAGGCCGGCTCGTGCCTGACAAATATATCGGGGACATGGTAAAAAAAAACTCTGCGAGCTGAAGGGTCACGGCGCCAGCATACTTTTTGACGGCTACCCGAGAACCCGCCCGCAGGCAGAACAGCTAGACCAGATATTCCACGTCGCCGACCTGATGCTAAACGGCGTCATCGCAATGATGGTGGATCCAGAGGTACTTATTGCGCGCATCACCGCGCGCCGTACATGCTCTACCTGTAACACCATCGTTAATCTTTCGCTTGATCCCCTGAACACATTTTCGCGTTGCCCGGCCTGCGGCGGCGAGCTCGTACACCGCGACGACGACAATGAGACGGTTGTTCGCCGGCGCATCGAGGAATACCACGAGGCCACCGAGCCGCTGCTGGATTACTACAAGAACCGCGGGCAGCTTTATCCCATCGAGGGCCTTGGAACGGTTAACGACGTAGGGATGCGCATTGCGGAAGTTCTCGATAATCTCGATCGCGCGCGCCGGGAACACGCCTGATGGCGAAGAAAGTCGAGCTGAAGTCCGAGGCTGAACTTCAAAAAATGCGCGAAGCCGGCATCCTGCTCCGTAAAGTGTTTAACGAGATCGGTAACCGTGTCGCCCCGGGAGTTACAACAGCACAACTGGACCAGGTTGCACGTAAGTGCATCGAAGATGGCGGCGCTAAACCCGCCTTTCTCGGGTACCTGGGATACCCTGCCACGCTGTGCACGTCCGTGAATGAGGAAGTGGTGCATGGAATACCCAGCAGCCGCACGCTGAACGAGGGCGACATCGTGTCCATTGACTGCGGCCTGGTGCTAAATGGATTCTACGCCGATACCGCGACGACGTACGCAGTGGGCACCATCAGCGAAGAAGCACAGCAGTTGCTCAAGGCCACACGTGAAAGCCTGGACCGCGCAATCGAGCACATGGTGGTGGGCAACCGTATCGGCACAGTGTCGTCCGCGGTGCAACAGTACGTGGAGGAGCGTGGTTACTCAGTGGTGCGCGACTATACGGGTCATGGCATCGGACGCGCCATGCACGAGCCTCCGCAGATACCGAACTTCGGCGATGCAGACACCGGCTTCCGTCTGCGTCCTGGGTTGGTGCTGGCAATCGAGCCGATGGTAAACGCAGGAACCTACAAAACCAAAACTCTGAAGGACGGCTGGACGGTCGTCACTGCCGATGGGGCACTTTCGGCGCACTTCGAACACACCATCGCCGTCACCGAAAACGGGCCGATGATTCTCACCGCTTAGAGCTTTATGATCCGACTATTGCCAGACGACCCGATCGCGTTTATTAAAGAGAGGGCACTGCTCAGGCACCTGTACTTGCCCCCATTCATCGGTTATCCGCGGTCGCGGCGGGGGCGCAGGAAATCCAGGTACACGAGCTTGAAATCATTCTCTTCGCTGCGTGAAGGTCATTTGCAACCTCTCCAATGCTGAACGATAAGTCAGACAGGTGCTACACAGCATATGACCGTGTAGTAGAATACGGCGCGATCGGTAGTACCGAGTCCCAGCATCGCGGCACAATTCTCTCGTTCCTCCAATCCCATCACGACCCATTCGACCGCGCACACCTGCACGCGCATCTCACCGGCAGCGCGCTTATTGTTTCCTTCGACGGCACGCGCGTGCTGCTTGGCTATCATCGTAAGCTGAGCCGCTGGCTGCAGATGGGCGGCCATGGCGAACCTGGCGAGACTGATCCTTTAGTCGTAGCGATGCGTGAAGCGCGTGAAGAGTCCGGTGTCCACGATCTCCGCCTCGACAGCCGGGCACCTGCGCCCATTGACGTGGACGTCCACACCATACCGGCACGTTGCGACGTCCCCGAACACCTGCACCTCGACATTCGGTTCCTGCTGCGCGCACCCGCCGATGCCGCGCCGGCGTGCCATCTGGACGAGCAGGATGATCTGCGCTGGTTCTTGTGGGACGAGGTAGAATATCTGGAGCTCGATCCTTCTCTTGTACGGCTGATCGCCAAGGCCCGCGGTTACGCGCGCGCATGAGGATACTTTTTCTACACCAGCATTTCCACCCGGAAACCGTTGGGACCTCCACGCGCGCGGTTGAGATCGTCGAATACCTCGTGCAGCATGGCCACGATGTGACTGTCGTCACAGGAATTCCAAGTCACCCATCCACAATGACGAATGCGGAGGTCTCACGTGACCAGCCGCGGTTCGAGGAATTCCGTGGGGCGCATCTGTACCGCACATGGGCATATGGATCAAGTAGACGTGACGCATTTCTTCGGCGCATGCTGACCTATGGCAGCTTCATGATCCTCGGGGGCTTCAAGGCGCTTTTCCTTCGTGGCAAGTTCGATGTGCTGGTTGCGATCAGCCCACTTCCGAATGGTGTCGCGGCATGGATGGTCAGCAGGCTGCGGCGCTTGCCGCTGATGTTCGACGTTTGTGACATCTGGCCCGATTGCGCGGTGGCGGTCGGCATGCTAAACCGGACACCCATGCTGCGCCTTGCGCAATGGCTGGAGAAGCGAGTATATCTCAACTCGCGCCGAATTGGCGTGGTAACCCCTGGGTTCACCGACAATATTGCCGGTAAGGGAATACCACGCGAAACGATCTCTCTGCTGCCCGACTGGGTTGACCCCGATATCTATGATCCAGCCAAAGTTGACCGCGAAGCCACGCGCCTGCAGTATGATCTGGATGGAAAGTTCGTCGTCTCATTCCTCGGAAACTTCGGGCTGCTGATGGGCCTCGAGGCAATCCTGGATATTGCTCAGCGGCTTCGAGATCGTGCTCCAGACGTGCTGTTTCTCTTTGTCGGTAAAGGTGTTGCACTGCCAATGATGCAGGACCGGGTAGACAGGGAGTCGCTCCAAAATGTGCGCATTCTGCCCTATCAGCCCCGTGCCGAAGTGCCAGGGTTGCTTGTGGCGTCCGATGTATTGATCGTCACCTATAAGACCACCGACATCACAATGATCACTGTCCCATCGAAGATCTACGAGTACCTCGCCATTGCTCGCCCCATTGTGGCTGGAGTAGAGGGAGTCATTCGCGAAATCCTTCTGCAGTCCGGTGCAGGATTCATTTCCCCATCTCGTGATCCCGAGGAAATGGCTGAGTTCATCCTTCGCCTGAAAGCGGACCCTGCACTTCGAGCGAAAATGGGCGCGCGTGGGCGCCAGTACGCAATCGAACACTTCTCGTTTGGCAGGGTCGCGGCGGACTACGAGCGGACAATAGGCGAAACTCTGAGTGGGTCCGCTACCAGGTGAGCGGGCAACCAGCCGGTCAGCCAGGCGAACCGGAACCGCAGCACGGCACGGTGCGGCTCAGTATTATCATCGTGAACTGGAATACACGCGATCTGCTCTGCGCCTGCCTGGATTCCCTGCGAAGCGTTCTGGATGATCCAGGACACGAGGTTCTTGTCGTCGACAATGGGTCTTCGGACGGCAGCGTTGAGATGGTCCGTACGGAATTTGCTGCCGTGCGCCTCCTGTCGCTGAACCAGAACCTGGGCTTTAGCCGAGGTAATAACGTCGCCCTGGCACAAGCGCGAGGCAAGTACCTGATGCTGCTTAACAGCGACACGGAGATCATCGGCGATGCGCTGGAAACGATGTGCAACTTTCTCGACCAGAACCCAACCGTGGGCGCGTTGGGGCCGCAGCTCCTCAATCCGGATGGCACGGTACAGCTTTCCTGCCGAACCTTTCCATCTTACAAAACCGCGTTGTTCCACCGGAAGTCTCTGATTACAAAACTGTTTCCGCGAAACCGATTTTCGCAGCAGTACCTGATGACCGGCATCGGGCACGGCAAAACCATGGAAGTCGATTGGGTGATTGGCGCGTGCCTGATGACGCGACGCGCCGTGGTCGAGCAGGTCGGCCTCCTGGATGAAGAGTTCTTCATGTACGCTGAAGATGTGGACTGGTGCTATCGCATGCGGCTTGCCGGTTGGGCCATTGTGTACGTGCCGGAAGCGCAGGTGCTGCACCACTACGAGAAGTCTGCCGTAAAGATGCCCTACCGTATGAACTTCCAGCGCCATCGCAGCATGTGGAGATTCTACATGAAACATTACAGCCGTGGCATCATGCTCCTGGATGTCGCCACGTTTATTGGAATCGTTACAAGGTTCGTGCTTATGCTCACGCGCAATGCGGTGCATTCGGCTTTTGGAGGAGAGAAACGCCCATGAATCGTATTACTGCGGAAGTTCTTTGCGGCTTCTTTGCATTCGCGGCGGCCATTGTGTCCGGCTATGCCTGTTGGGAATATCTCCGGCCCGAGAAGCTTCGCGCACGTTTTTCCGAGGACAGCCTCAACTATCGCAGGTGGCTTGCACTTTCTTCGACTCTGCCGATACTTCTGGGGTATAGCGGCGGATTTATCGCGCTGCTGATCCTCTCAGGCGAGATTCTACCCGGAGATCGTTTCTATCCCATATCAGATGCCATCCGCATTGCGCTGGTGCCACTGGTTGCAGGGCTGGCTTTCATCACCGTGGACTTTATATTGCCGCCTGGTTTGGCCCCGGTGCGCAATACCTTTACCCGTCAGCGGGTGGGGAGCAGCGCCTGGCGCCTGCCTGCGATATTGGTGATTGTGCTGGCAGTCGCGCTGGGTGGAGCTGCCAGCGGCATTCAATTTCCGCTGGTCTCTGTCGGTCGAGAACAGGTGGTGGAGCTGGGCCAATACTCTGTTGCAGCCTCCATCGTGTGGCTGGTGCTCGCGACACTGATTGTAAAATTGCTGGATGGTCTTGATGGTGCCGCGTCTATGCTGCTCTTGCTTTGCGCAGGTGTGGTTTACTATACCACTGCCTCAACCCTCGAGTACTTTCTTAATGCGTTCAGCGTCATCCTGATGGGACTGGTGATCGGATCCCTCCGGTTCCATTTGTATCCCGCGCGGATGCCGTTGCGTGGCGGCGGGACCTTGTTCATCGGCTACCTGTTTGCAGTACTCACCGTTCTCGCCAGGCAAAAGTCTGTGACGGCAGGGCTGGTGGTTATTCCGCTCCTGTTATTTGCACTCGTGCTTGGCGGGGCAATGCTTGGCTTCCTGGAGCGAACGCTGACGTTGCGAAAGGATCGCAGCGAGTGAGTCCCGAGTCACCCATTGTTTTAGCGTCCGCCTCGCCGCGCCGTCGCCAGATTCTTGAGATGCTCCGAATTCCGTTTCGTGTCGAAGCAGCCGACGTTGACGAGCGTGCGATTGAGTATCGCCTGCCGCGTGAACTCGCAATAAAAGCGGCATTCCTGAAAGCAGTCGAAGTGGCGAGCAGGCAGACCGCAGGCACTATTGTGGTCGCGGCTGATACGATTGTGGTTCTTGAGAACACCGTCTACGGAAAACCAGAGACGGTATCCCAGGCGCGCGAATTTCTAGCGCAGCTCGCCGGTCGAGCTCATACGGTTATTACTGGCATCGCAGTTCAGGAAGCCGCCAGATCGAGCCTGCTGGATGCAGTCGAATCCAGGGTCTTCATTCAGCCACTCACCCCAGAGCAGATTGCGGATTACGTAGCCACTGGTGAACCGATGGACAAAGCCGGCGCCTATGCCGCGCAGGGTGAAGGTCGGAAGCTCATCCAGAGAATTGACGGTGACTTCTTTAATGTGGTTGGCCTGCCGGCTGCCCGCTTTCTGGAAATGCTGAGCAGCTACATGGAAGTCGCCGAGTATCGCGGTACTTTAAAGAAGCTCTCGCCCGAAGCCTTTGACGCTTTCGCTGATCGCCGCGATAAATAAAAATGGCTGGTATGAAGTAGCAGTTGCTGAATGACTTACCTGGCAGAAGGGATGTCTGTGTGTCCAGCAGTGCTCATTTAGACGAGTTTGCCCGGGTTGCAGGTCTGCCGGAAGCCGAGTTGGACATCGGATATGCCGCATTGCTGATCGCTGCATGCGAATACCCGGAACTCGACATAAAAGCTTACATGCGTCGCCTCGATATGCTGAGTGCCGGTGTTGCCGAGCGAATGCCTTCGGGTGCCGACCCTCTTGAGCAGGTCACCATCATCAATGAGTTCCTGTTTCGCCAGCGGCACTTCCGCGGGAACGCCGAAAACTACTACGACCCGCGCAACAGCTACCTGAACGAAGTGATAGACCGGCGCCTCGGCATTCCCATCACGATGTCCATTCTGTACATCGAAATCGCCAAGCGGTTGAGGCTGCCGATTCGAGGCGTTGGGCTGCCGGGACACTTCGTTGTGCGTTACGATGCGCCACGCATCGACCTGTTTGTCGATCCATTCAACGGAGGCCGCCTGCTTACTTCCGACGATTGCCATGAGCTGGTATTGCGTTCGCTGGGCGGACATCATGCGGTCAGCTTCGGGCATTTCATTCAGCCCATTGGCAACAGGTCCATCCTGATTCGGGTTCTCACAAACCTTAAGGTCATTTACTTTCACCAGTCGGATGCCGAGCGCGTTGTGCGTGCTCTCAACCAGATTATCCAACTGAACCCGCAATCCACGGACGAATACAAGGAGCGGGGCCTTCTGCACCTCGCCGCTCACAGGTATCGCGCGGCACTGGTCGATCTTACAACCTACCTCGAGCGTTGCCCGGATGCCCCGGACGCCGATCTGGTGCACCATCGCGTTGACATGATTTGCGCGACGCTCGGCACGAGCTTCGAATAGCTTTTTTGCGTTGCTTCGGCTGTTGCTGCCCCATGAAGTAGTCTTATGACTTCGACAGAAACGCTCATTGATCAAACACTCGGTCTTCGGCAGTTGATCGTAAAGCTATTGAAATCCATACCGCTGGAGCAGGCGGACAACATCCCCCCGACGTGGCACAACAATGCTCGATGGCATGCGGGCCACCTGGTCGTAACGCCTGCGATGCTCACCCATGGAATACTCAAAGAACCGCTGGGCGTTCCCGAGGAATTTCGCACCTGGTTTGCCAAGGGCAGCAGCCCGGCAGGATGGGGGAATGATTCCGTTCCTGATTACCATGACTTGTGCGACGATCTACTACCTGCCAGTGGGAGGCTCTTCGAAGCAATGCGCAGCCGCATGGATGATGCCTTCATGGAGCCGTACACCACGTCCACAGGCGTGGTGCTTCACACGCCTGCCCAGGCACTGAACTTCAGCCTTGCGCACGACGGCATTCATCTCGGGATGCTGATGGCCCTCAAGCGCGGCCTCGATGCGATGCACCGTTGAGCCACTGACCCACATTCCTAATTTTTTCGAATCACAAACGCACAGCGCTCTTGACGCATCCCTCAGCCCGGCGCAGGCCTAGTGTGCCGAATAGAAGTTCCTATCCAGTTTGAGCCCGGAAGATGAGCTCAATTCGGCACGCAGAACCGAATACGAATTAACGGTAGCCCACACTAGGCAGTACACACATGATCCGAGTAGATAATCTAACCAAACACTATGGCGACGTGCACGCCGTCGATGGCCTGTCTTTCGAGCTGTTCGAGGGTGAAATACTCGGTTTTCTCGGTCCCAATGGCGCGGGTAAAACGACAACCATGCGCATACTCACCTGCTTTTTCCCGCCTACCTCGGGAACTGCAACCGTCGCCGGCTACGATGTGCTCACAGAGCCCGACGAGGTGCGGCGGCTTATCGGTTATATGCCTGAGGGTGTGCCCTTATACCGGGAGATGACGGTGACCGACTTCCTCGACTTCGTGGGGCATTCCAAGGGATACGGGCATGCGAAGCGGCGCACCTATGTGGACGCTGCCATCGGCGAAACCAATCTGGGTGACGTACGCAATCGCGTGATAGGGGAGCTGTCGAAAGGCTATCGCCAGCGCGTGGGGCTGGCGCAGGCAATCCTTGGCGAACCCAAGGTCCTGATCCTCGACGAGCCAACTTCCGGCCTTGATCCCCGTCAGATCGCCGACATGCGCGTGCTCATCAAAGGAATGGCCGGCCGGCGCACCGTCATCCTCAGTACGCACATCCTGCCCGAAGTACAGATGACCTGTTCCCGTGTAATTATTATCGATCGTGGTCGGATAGCCGCCAGCGGCACGCCGGAAAAACTGACAACTCGCATCCAGAACAGATTCCAAACCGTGGCTCGTGCCGTCGGTCCTCCCGATGAAATTCGAAAATCCCTGGCTGCTATCGCAGGCGTTTTGCAGGTCGATCATCGCGATCCGCGTGATGCCGACGAGGGTTTTGTACGAGGCATCGACGGACAGGCGCATGAGTACGTAGTCCATTCAGGTATCGAGACCCCGGACATACGCCCCGCTGTTGCCGAAGCCATTGTGCGAGGGAAATGGACGCTGGTGGAATTGCGACAGATCGGACTCACGCTTGAGGATATCTTCCTCAAAGCTGTGGCAGGGGAGCAGCCTGCCGTGCAGCCAAAGTCGAAGAAAAAGCAGGCTGCCAAGCCTGTTCCCGTAGCGGCTGAAGGCCCGCTTCAAGCGGCCGCGGACCAAACACCCGCACACGGAATGCCGCGCATCGCTTCACAACCGTCTGAGCCTTCTTCAGATCTGCTGGCGGAAGACCAAAAGGACGCCGATGTTAAACCATAAACAGTTTCGCGGCCTAACCTGCGTGGTGGTTGGCCAGTGAATCCATTCCGATTCTTCCCGATCTACCGGCGCGAATTGAAGAGCTACCTCACATCGCCCGCTGTCTACGTCTGCATGGCACTTTTCTTTTTTCTAAGCGGCCTGATATTTTACGGTATTCTTGTCGATTTCAGCCGCGCCAGCGCCGATGCAGAGTACCGGCGCGAGCGCAATATCGACGAGGTGAACTTCACGCTTCTCGTCGTGAAGCAACTGTACTTCGCCCTCAACTTCCTTCTGGTATTCGTGGTGCCCATATTCACCATGCGACTGCTCGCCGAAGAAAAGAAAACCGGTACTTTTGAACTCCTGAAGTCGCTCCCGTTTACCGATTGGAACATCGTGATCGGCAAGTTTTTGTCCGCCTTCACGCTGCTGGCTGTCATGCTGCTCGGCACCGGCTACTATGTGATTGTGATGATGCGATTTGGCAAGCCTGAGTTGCCGGTTGTGGGAGTCGCGCTTTGCGGGGCCCTGCTTTCCGCCGCCGCGTACACTGCCATCGGTGTATTTGCCTCGGCGCTGAGTGAAAATCAGATTGTTGCAGCCATTGTCGCCTTTGTTGCTCTACTCGGCTTCTTCTTAGTCGGCGAGATAGTACCGGCTTCGTCGGGCGGCTGGGGTCGGATCCTGGAATTTCTTTCGCTGCGATACCACACGGATCAGTTCGCCCGTGGGCTCCTGCGCCTTGAAGACGTTGCTTACTTTGTGATGCTGTCGGCGGTGTTCCTTTTTCTGACGTGCCGCAGCCTCGAGTTGCGAAGGTGGCGCGTATAATGGAACGTCTGTCTGGTGTGAAAGCGCAGCGATGAATTACCAGAAAACGGTCACGTTTATCGGATTGGTGCTGCTGCTGACCGGCCTCGTGGTCACAGGTCTGTTCGGCCGTTTTACCACAGTATCTACCGTGCTTTGCCTGGCTGGAATGGCTGCGGGCTCGTTTCTCTTCTTACCACGGGTTACCAGGAACAGGTGGCTCTATCTCAACATGGCCCTGTATTCGGTCCTGGTTTGTTCTACGCTCCTGGTGTTCTACTTTATCTTACTTCGTCACCCCGCGGTGTACGATGCAACTTCCGGTAAGCTGTTTAGCCTGTCTCCAATCACAAAGAATTTTCTCTCCCGCGTGCAGGAGCCCGTCCATGCCGTGGCGTTTTATGGCGACAAGGCAGAGCGTACCGAAAATGCGCTCATCCTCGGCCAGTATGCGCGATATGCGCCACAGTTTACCTATGACATTTTTAATCCGTTCTCGGATGTCGCTGAGACGCGTCGATTCGGACTTAATGTTTCTCCCGGCGACATCTATCTCGAGAAGCTTACCACGGGCAGTAAACAGGTCGCGCGCACCATTAAAGTCAGCAAAGCAGCCGAAGAGGACATTACCAACGGGATCGTGCAGCTGCTACGAGGCAGCGATGTTACCATTTATTTTCTTACGGGACACGGCGAGCCCGAACTTGAAGAGGACAAAGTTGCCAAAGCCATGGGGCAGGCAAGCCAACAGCAGAACGATCTCTTCTGGCTCAAGGAGCAGCTCCAGCGCAGTTACATTAAGGTCCTGCCTCTTAGCCTGGGCCATCGCGGCCGCGTCCCGTCAGACGCAAGCGCAGTCGTTATTGCGGCACCGCGAATGGATCTGACTGTAAACGAGCGCGAAGCACTGCTTTCATACCTGGATAAAGGCGGCCGGGCAATGTTCATGCTCAACCCGGACATACCGCAACTTGGTAAACAAATCCAGACTTCCCTTACAAACTGCTCCGCTATACTGGAACGATACGGAATTCTGAGCCCGCCGGAGATTGTCGTCATGCCCTTGCAGCCGTCCAAGGGCGGCGGCGATATTTATACCGTTACAGCGACAGCCAAGCCCCACAGCATCACCAGGTTGCAGGGCAACAACACCCTGGTTTTTGGCCAGGCTCGTCCCCTGGCTCTATCGAAGGCGATTCCTGAAAACACGTTCCTCGAAACTCTGCTGGTGAGTGGGCCGCAAGGCTGGCGCATTCCCGTGGAAGAATTCGCGAAAGCAATCCTTGGCGGTGAGAAAATCAGCATCGGTGCGAATGTGAAGGACCTCGCACCTCAAACGCTTGCGGTTGCGGCGACACATAATACGCCCGGCAAGGGCGACGAGAACGCAACGCGCATAGTCGCCATTGGAAATGGCAACTTTGTCACCAGCCGCTACGTCGACCAGAACAGCTGGCTTTTTTTCCTGAACGCGATCAATTGGATGACCAACTCCGCAGACCTTATTGCCATTCCAAGCAGCCGCATTGAAAATACACCGGTGGTCATCTCGGACGAACAGGCTCGCTTCCTCTTTATCCTGCTGGTGATCGCAATACCTGCCTTAATCGGCCTGGGTGGCCTGGGTTACACCATCTCGCGCAGAGGAAACCTCGGCGTATGATGAGCTGGAAACGCACGATATTCGCCGCCGTCGCACTGGTGTTGGTATGTATGGCCTATCGGCTCGATGTAGTCCTGCGCCAAAAGAAAATTGTCGATATCACGAACGCGGTTTCGCTCGCACAGGGTGTGGACGTGAGCGCGGTGGGCGAAATCCTGTTAAAGAATCCTGGTGGACGAATACGGTTGCAGCGCACGACCGACGGCTGGCGTATACTTGAACCTGCGAATGCACCTGCCGACCCGGAGACTGTCGAGACCACGCTCATCAATCTTACCGCCGCCCGTCGCACCAACGAGAACCACGTGAAGAATTTAGCGGAATACGGGCTCGCAAATCCCGAAATTGAAATCTCCCTCGCACCCATGCCGGGTAAGAAGTTTAGCAACGATTTGCCGACAAGCTTCTCTCTCCAGCTAGGTAATGAATCTCCGTATACTGGGCTGGTCTTTGCAAAGTATCCCGATAAACCTAACGTGTTTACGGTCGGTATGCAGGTGAAGAGCGCGCTGTTGCGGAGCGCTGGTGATTTCCGCAGGTCGCGGCTGTTTGATATCGATACCTCTTCTCTCGAACAATACAGCAGTCTCTCGGTGCGAACCCCCACGGGTGAGGTAACACTCAGGAATGACGTGGGCCGGTGGAAAATCACATCACCGTTTGAGGCTCCTGCGGAAAACAGTATTGTCCGGGATCACCTGAACAAAATCGGCCTGTTGCGTGCGAACAGTTTTCTCAGTCAGGCAAGCGACAAACCGACCAGCATGGCAACGGCGCTACAGGCGCTTACCAGCCCCAGCCTCACAATCACGCTCGAAGGAGCGCGAACCAGGCCACAGACGCTGATTGTCGCGCAGGCTCCCGCGGAAAATGGTAGTGTCTATGTCGCGCAGCGCGCCGGAGAGCAGGAGATCATGGCGCTTCGGGCAGAAACAATCGAAGAGTTGCGACAGGACGCACAATATTTCCGATCGCGTGACCTGTTTACATTGAAACCGGCGGACGTAGGACTTTTTACGGTGGAACTTGGGCGGGCGACCCCGGCAGCGCTCATTCGTAATGACAAGGGAGCCTGGGAAATGGTGGGAGACCCGGAATTCCGTGTTGACCAGACCGCCGTCAACGACAGGCTGGAAGCGCTGCTGCGCATCAAAGTTAAAGAATTCGTCAGCGCGCAGTCAAACGACCCCAGGCTCTATGGCCTCGACGTTCCGCGCCGCCGCTACACCGTCACCAGTATCGATAAATCCAGGACGGAAGTACTTGAGGCGGGAAGTACCGAGGCTGGTCGACCGGGAACCGTTTACGCCCGGCGCGCCGGCGACAATGGAGTTTTTACCGTCGAGCTTTCGTCGGACCTTAACATACTGGCTGCCTCCATCGCCGATAAGCATTTCGCCGCGACCGACATCAGCGCGCTCGTTCGTGCCGAGATTGATGTCGATAAGCAGACGTACACCCTCCGTGCCGAAGCAGGGGAGTGGCAGATTCTCAAGCCATCGCAGACGGCGTATGCCGCCATCGACATACGGCGTATGCAGGCGGTCGTCGACGCTCTGAATGAGCTCACGTATGAACGCGACCTTACCGCAACCGGCCAGACAATCATTGCCCCCAAGGCGGGGCCGCCCCTGTCAATCCGGCTGTACGGTGCTGCCGATCGCGAATTGCTGGATCTGAATGTGACTAAGAGGCTCGGTTCCACAACGCTGGTCACCAGCGCAAAGAACAGGACGTTCGAAGTATCCAGTCCAGCCATAGATCGACTCTACGCGCTGGCTCAGTCGCTCGTTCAATAGCCTATTAATCTAGCTGCCGTGTTGCAGATTCCCGTGTTCCATGCGATAAACGCTCTCGGCCTTTACAAACCCGAGTACCGGCTCTTTTTCAGTGGCCGTGAGAAACGTTTGTACCCGCTCCGTCAGGCTGCCTAACAATGCAGCCCGTCGGTTCTCATCCAACTCGCTCATGAGGTCGTCCAACAGCAACAGGGGAGGTTCGCGTGTGATTTCCTCCATGTACTCAAGCTCGGCGAGCTTCAATGCCAGTACACAGCTGCGCTGCTGCCCCTGGCTGCCATAATCCCGCGCGTTGTGCGTCGAAAGCATAAAATCAAAATCGTCGCGGTGTGGTCCCAGGTTTGTCGAACCACGCCGAATGTCCTCCTCAACACTCCCGGTCAACGCGCGCAGCACTAGTGCGGGCGCATCACTTGCATCAAACACCTCCGCGCTGATTGCAATCGAAGGACGATACACCAGTTCCAGCAACTCTTGGCTGCTTGCGATCATCGCATATTGCTTAGCTGCTTTGTCTGATAACTTTTGCAACATCCCGCGCCGAAAATGGATCAATTCACTTCCATGCTGAGCCAGTTGGCCGTCCCACACAAGCAGTTCGTCGCGAAGTTGGGCCCGATGCGCGTGCTGTTTCAGCAGCGCATTCCGCTGACGTAGCGCGAGATCATACCTCTGCAAATGATACAGGTAGTGGCGGCTTACCTGGCTCGATTCTATATCCAGGAACCGGCGCCGTACTGCGGGTGCGCCACGGACCAGTTCCAAATCAGCAGGAGTAAACAGCACCGCATTTATCCGACCAATCAGATCACCCAGCCGCGAAATTGGCTCCCCGTTTACAAAGATGTTTTTCTCGCTCTGGTTAAAGGTAAGCAGGCATCGTTCCTCGCCTGTGCGTTTCTCCACACGTGCGCGTACCACGGTCGCTTCATAGCTGTCACGCACCCACGGGATCATCTCCCGTTCACTGGCCGTTCGAAAGCTGCGCCCTGTGACCAGCAGGTAAATTGCCTCAAGCAGGTTCGTCTTGCCCTGGGCATTCGCACCAAAAATCAGGTTCAGTCCGGGTGAGAATTCTGTTCGAACGTTTTCCAGGTTTCGGAAGTTAATTACCTGCAGCTCTCGTATGATCATCGCGTCATGTGGCTATGAAACTGGCCGATGAAATCTGTTGGCGGGTATCGAAGAGCGCTGCATCATCTGTAGAGCGCGATATCCGACGCGGTGAAAATAAACAGCACTACGCCAACCCAGCTGTTAATCGTGAAGAACGCCAGCTCAATTCGCCGCAGATCCTGTGGATTTACCACGAGATGTTCGGCGACCAGCAGACATGCTACTGCCGCCACGCCGGCGTAGTAGGGAACATGCAGCCCAGCCGCTGCACCAAGCAGAAGTAGCGACGCGATGCATGCGACGTGCAGTAGCCGCGCAAGCCACAGTGCAATCGCGACGCCGTAACGTGCCGGAATCGAGAAGAGTCCCTGTTCGCGATCCACCTCGACGTCCTGGCACGAATAGATCAGATCGAACCCTGCCGTCCAAAGCAGTACTGCGATGCAAAGCAATATTGGGATTAGCCCGAAATCCCCGCGCACCGCAACCCATGCACCCACGGGGGCGATGCCAAGTGCGAGTCCGAGTACAAAATGTGACCAGCTGGTGAACCGTTTGCAGTATGAATAGCCGAGCAGCACCACCAGCGCCACGGGCGACAGCGCCAGCGCCAGCGAGTTCAGCATTCCTGCACTTCCGACGAACAGCGCCGAGGAAACCAACGCAAGGCCCAGTACTACCATCTTTTCCATCTGCCCTGCAGGTATGGCTCGCGCTGCTGTTCGGGGATTTCGCGCATCGATCTCGGCGTCTGCCCAGCGATTAAAACACATGGCCGCAGTTCTTGCGAACACACAGCAAGCCACAATCCATAACACCGTAGCCGTGTCAGGCAGGCCTCGCGCGGCCAGCATCATGCCGATAAGTGCGAACGGCATGGCAAAGATAGTATGCTGAAACTTGATCATTTCCAGTAGCACACCGGCTTTGTGAATGGCAGCCATCTTCACGACGCTACCCACTCAGTGCTTCATTATGGAATGATCTGGCTGCCCTGCTTAAAATTGCAGTCCAGCCAGCACAGAGCAAAGCCGATCCTGCGTTCCGCTTGGCGAGCCCCCGCGTGCTTTGTTTACAAGGAATGAAAAAGCCAGCGTGTGCTGAGGGTCTACCAGCAGGTAGCCAGATAAGCATTTGACGCCATTGATCGTTCCCGTTTTCGCATGAACGCGCTCCCGCAGCCGCTCCGAGTTCATTCGTCCGCGCAATGTGCCGTCGCGCCCGCTGATTGCCATGCTGTCGAAAAAATGCTGTGCGGAAGGATGCGTCAGCATGAATGTCAGCAGTTTGCATGTTTGGTTGGGCGACACTTTGTTCGCCTCTGATAATCCACAGCCATCAAAGGCCTGCACATCGGCCGGCCTGATCCCGGCCCGCTGCAACAGGTTGTCTTCAAGTTTACGCGATGCCCGATAGCCGCCCCTGCCCAGCTTGTGCGCGCTCACTGCTACATAAACCTGCTCCGCCATGTGGTTATCACTGCGCTTCATCATGTGCCGCACGATCTCCGAAAGCGGCGGCGATTCTACCGCGGCCAGCAGCGTGCTGTCGTTCCAGCCGGGTACCATATTCTTGGCACTGATGATACGAACCGAGCCTTGGACGCCGATGTTCAACAACTTGAGGTGATGTCGAAAGTTCGCGGCCGCAAAAAGCGTGGGATTATCGCAAGGCAGCTCCGCGCCCTGGCCGGCTTTGTTGGCGCCCCCGGACACGGCAATCGCCCCCCCGCCAATCGGCCTGCGCACGCTCACGCCACCTTTAGCGCCCGTCACAGTTTGATTGATCACGGGATACCCTGGCGCGGGCGGAGAAAATGTGATAACCCCCGATTTCCCTTTTTCGCCAGGGTTCACGATCACTGTCATCAGATTCTCGTTCAGGGTCAGCGGGCTGGTCTGCGGTGCATAGTTGTCCTGCATCACGCGCGCCGGCCATCCCTGCGGGTAGAGGTCGCCCATATCCCAATCCGAGCAGTCGATGAGAAGGTCTCCGCGCACATACTTAATCCCGGCGTCGGAAACCTTTTTTGCCCAATCGCGGAACACCCAGTCCGAGTTGGCAGAGTTATACATCGTCTTCGAGAACGTGGGATCGCCGGACGGTTTCAATACCAGGTTGCCATTCAGCGTTCCTCCGCTATCCACCTCACCTGTTCGATATAGATAGGAGCGGAATCGGAAGTCCGGCCCAAGCTGATCCAGTGCGAGCGCGCCCGTGAACAGCTTGCGGTTCGAAGCTGGGATAAAAGCAGCATCTGGATTGTACTCGAATATGGTCTGTCCTGTCTGCTGCAGAACGACTTTCACTCCCCAGTACGAGGCCGCTGCAGAAGCGCGCACGATTGGCTCGAGAATTGAAGCCACATTCGCAGGCGTCGTAGAAGTGAGTACCTCTACGTGTGCGGTTTTGCTGCCACTGTCATCCGCGTCGTCATCGTCCGGGTTGCGGGTCTTCGATTTCGAAGTACTCTCGGTTGACGGCTTCTTAGTCTGGGCTTTGCTGACGGCGGCTTTGGTCTTGCCGCTACTTTTTGCCTTGCTCGTCTTTGTTGTAGCAGCAGAAGCATCGCCAACCGACGCAAACAGCAGCAACAAGGCGAGCAGACGGACAACACTACACGTCGCAAATCTTCTCAAATTTACATTTGAACCGTATAACTTAAAACTAAACATCTAAACTCCGGGAGAAACAGGCTAACTGACACGAACCCTGCGATGCGCCTGGGCCTTGTCAAAGGCCAATCACCCCTCTCAAACCCAGCGGCTTCAAGCGCCCGTTCACTTACATCGCAACTGGCACTTAACACGCTCTACTTTTAAATAAACAGCCCTTCGCCCGGATACAAAATGATGTAAGCAGACAAGGATGAGTGTGCCATGCCAGTAGTGATCAATGATCTAAAAACATTACTCGACCAAAGCAGCGCCACTGAAAACTTCAAGCAGGCGGTCCAGGACCTTCAGACTGGACGCAACCACCCTGCCATTCAGTATAATCGGGGTGTGCCTCCGGTTAAGGCGTTGCGGGCGATTAGCAAGTTACTCGAAGACGCGTCGAATGAGGCGATCGACTCTGTCGTCCTTCAAGGCCGCTCCGGCTGCAGCGACTTTGAGGGCACGATCCAGGTCAATGGTGGCGCCATGGAATACGCGTTCGTGTGGGACTGCGCCTGGCGCGCCGAGCAGGAAGGATTGCGTGATCATTGGGGCTCGCCTGACCAGATACGCGCCGCGCGTGAATTCGGTTACCAGTGCTTCCAGCAATTCACACGTACCAGTTAGTCCAGGTTACGATGCACTGTAATATGCGCCGTTGACACCGCAGGCGCTGCCCGCGGCGGACCACGAATTTCGCGGCGCTATCAGGTCGCGTTATTTTCGCGCGTTCCTCGCCCCTGCACCACTCGCAGTCCTGGCTTGCGGAATTCTCGCGAACATTATCCTGCATTACTGGGCTTTCGACGTCATATCCGAACGCTTCCACTGGTACCGAGACATGACTATGGTGATCCTCGGGCTGTCAGTGGACTTCTACCTGCTGTGCCTCGTGGGCCTCACTCACCATACGTTTCAGACTTACGCAAACTCAGGAATCTACCGTGACTTGCGCACTGCCGGCGTTCGAGCGTGGGACGTGTTCCGCCCCCTGCTCGAGGTGCTGATGGTGCTCATCATTGCCGACACCGCAATCGAAGCGCTGCTCGATATCGTACTGGGCCATCAGCCCGCAGGCCTGGCAGTGCTCGGCTACATGCTCATGCTCGTTTATGCTTTTATCGCGGCGTTGTTTACCGGCTGCATTCTGGTGGCAATGAACCTGCTTCGCCTGCAGCTGGTCCTGCAATACTTTGCAATCCTGACGCTCAGCTTTTTGTCTCTGTCGGCGGTCAGCAAAATGGCTGACGCGTTGCAGCCATCCCTGCATGCATGGAATCCTGACAAACGCGCCGGCGGTCTGATGCACGCCATCGCCCGGCTTGCCGGTGCGCAATGGAACAACTTCTCGGATCAGTACGCTTATTACGCGGCACTAATCGCGGAAGGTGTGCTTTTCACCGTCCTTTCCGTACCGCTTTATGCATTAGTGCGCCGCATCTCTGAGGCACGCTTTCCGAAATTCTAAAGTAGCAGTTGCAGGCGGCGCAATCCGTGATCTGGATACGCGCAATCATGGTGCTGCTTAAGGACACGAGGATGCATAAAATTGTAATCATGTTGCTGAGTATTTACACGTGCGTTTCGACCTGCGGTCTGGCTCAAGACAACCTGGACGGCTGGACGAAGTTGTTTAACGGTACCGACTTTACTGGCTGGACGCAGTTTTTGCCGCCGGACAGCAAGCTTAAGCCGGGCGACGTATGGTCGATCAAGGACGAGACTATCATCTGCCAGGGAAATGCAAACGGCTATCTCTCGACCGAGAAAGAATATTCGAACTACGAGCTGCGCCTGCAATGGCGTTGGGGCGATAAAGTGACTTCCAGCCGCAACAGTGGCGTGTTGCTCCACGTGAATGGTGCAGACAAACTTTGGCCGAAAAGCGCCGAGGCGCAATTGCAGTCGGGCAGCGCTGGCGACTTCTGGTTGATCGACAAGTTTAAACTCGAAATAGATCCCGCGCGTAAGGATCCCAAATCGGGAATTCACTATTTCCGCATGAAGGCTGAAGGTGTTGAAAAGGCGGTGGGCGAATGGAACCGCTATGACGTCACGTGCACGAGCGACACAATCCACCTGAAGGTGAATGGTCAGGTCGTTAACGAGGGCAGGCACCCGGAAACCTCACACGGCAGAATTTGTCTGCAATCCGAAGGCGCTGAAATCCATTTTCGCGATGTGCAAATTCGGCAGATTAAGTAATGCACCACATGGCTTAACTTTAAGGAAGCCCGCACTTAAGAGCCGTCTGCCGCCGCTTTTTCACTTGTCAGCGCACACTGCTCGGGGTTTCGCTGGGGGCGCCATCAAACCTTTAGCGCGGTTTGCCGGTCTGTTGTGATGGCAGCTCTTGACCGACGAAGCATGTAGGAAGGGAGACTGCACCACTGTAGCATTCAGGAGGAGAAGATGCGTCTCTCGGCATTACGGTTTGTACTCGGCCTTTTCTTAGTGGCCAGTGCTGCGTTGGCAGGTGCCGTCGGTGTAGCACACGACGGTGCGTACCGCGTCCATACAACTGAACGCGAACCCGCGGACCCGGGAGAAAACATCCGTATCGTACCGCCACCCACAGGCGGAGTACTCAAGGTCGACATCCGTACCGACAAGGCGCGCTACCACGTTTACGATCCCATGCAGGTGTTTTTCTCCGTAAATCGCGATTCGTATGTATATGTCTTCGACACGGATCCCGCGGGAATTACCCGGCAAATATTCCCCAACTATTATGATACCGATAACTATTTGCGCGCCGGCAAAACCTATTATGTTCCGGATCGCGGCTATGACCTGGAAGTGACCGGCCCGCAGGGACGTTCAACTCTGACGATCGTCGCACTCGTACAGGATTTTCACTTCCTCAACGAGTACCGCTATTACACCAGGCAGGACCCGTATCCCGCCAGCCGCGAGGGTGCGACTGCCATGGTGCGCCAGATCGAACAATTCCGCGCGGAACCCAGCGCCTTGGGAGTGCATCCACTGCGTCCGGCTCTGAAAGAAAACATTTGGGCAGTCGAACACACCACTTATTATGTAATGGGGAACGAGCGTGTACAGCCCCCGGTTTACAAGACGCCGCGGTATGGCCGCTTGGACATCGACAGCTATCCGAGCAACGCACGCATCTATATCGACGCCGATTATTATGGCCGTACGTCACAGGTCATCGACAGGCTGGAAATCGGCTATCATCGCCTGCGGCTCGAGAAGGAAGGCTACCTGCCCTACGAGTGCCATATCTACATCAAAGGTAACGAGACCAAGCAGATGGATATCTTCCTGACGCAGACGCCGGTCATGCCGGCCCAGGAAAAACATGATGGGCAAATGCGCGGTGGCAGTACCTTTGGATTCTTTAACGAAAACGCCGAGGGCGCAGGAGCTGCCTGCCCGCCCGGTACCGTACCAGTCATGGCTCCTGTTGCTCCCGCACCGCAGCAGAAGGCTGCACCTGCGTGGGACGAAGCCGCACCCGAGAAGTAGAGAATCCCGTATTTGCTTTTCTGTGCGTTGAAGTGGGTCAGTGGTTCGCATCTGGCTAGCTCCGCTCGCGCATGAGACTCGAAGAAGTAGCACATGCGAAGTTTGTCATACTCGGCGCAGCGCGGAGCGGAGTTGCCGCGGCAAAACTGCTGAAGCGACGCGGCGCAGATGTCGTTATTGCAGACGAAAAGGCAGTCTGCGCAGCCACCGCGACGCTGAACGAGCTTGATGCCGTCGACGTACGCAGCTTTTGGGGCGAGCGAGGCATTGAGTCCCTCGCCGGACGCACCGTTATGGTAAAAAGTCCGGGGATACCTCAAGGCAATGCAGTAGTCACTGAAGCACGCCGCCGTGGAATTCGCGTCATCAGCGAGATTGAGTTCGCGTCGGCTTTCGTTTCACCTGCTGCGAGGATCGTAGCCATTACCGGCACGAACGGCAAGACCACAACCACAGCATGGATCGCACACATACTGCAGGCTGCCGGTTTCAACGCTGTCTTAGCAGGGAATATCGGCGATGCCTGGAGCAATAGCGCCGACCTCCCTCAGAACCAGACTGACCGAACCGTTTTTGTCGTCGAGTGCAGCAGCTTTCAGCTCGAGGATATCGAGCACTTCCACCCGCACATAGCGCTGCTCACCAACTTTTCGCCCGACCACATGGATCGCTACGACGACGATCTTGCGAAATACGCGGCTGCGAAGCGCAACATACTTAAAAACATGACCGTGCAGGACGTCTTTGTCTTGAACGCGGACGACGAAGCCAGCCGGGGATTTGGTTCCGATTGTCCGGCTCAGGTCTGGAGATTCGGGCGCTCCAATCCTGAACTGATAAAGGGCCCCGGGGCTTTTACGCTCAATGGCGACATCTCGTTGCGCACCGGCCCAGACCATTCACACCCAATTCTGCCGGCCGCCCAAATGCCTGTCCCAGGAGGGCACAATCTGGAAAATGCGCTCGCCGCCGCAGTGGCATCGCATCTTGCGGGAGCGTCGGACCAAGCAATTCGTGAGGGCCTCCTTACTTTTAAGGGCGTCGAGCATCGCATCGAACTATGCGGCGTGCGCGCCGACGGCGTCCGTTTCTACAACGACAGCAAGGCCACCAACCTCGATGCGATGGAAAAGGCACTGAAGGCTTTCGAAAAACCCATCATCGTCATCGCCGGCGGACGCGACGCACACAGCGACTACACCAGTATCAATGATCTTGTGCAGCGCTACGTAAAGCGCCTGATCACCATCGGTGAAGCTGCACCCCTGATCGAATCCGCCTGGAGCGAATTGGTCCCAACTCACCGTGCTGACAGCATGGCCGACGCCGTCCGTCGCGCCGCCGAAGCAGCCGATCCAAACGATATCATCGTTCTCTCACCTGCATGCAAAAGCTTCGACATGTACAACAACTTCGAAGAGCGTGGGCGGGACTTTAAGCAGTGCGTCCAAAGTGTTCTAAATGAGTAAGGAAACGTGAGATCAAGGCCTCGGACTCTTTGCCACACGACGCCTTGCGCCGATTTGCACTTGCCGCGACACGCGTTTCTTTTCGAGGTGCTCGGCCAGGATAATCTTAATAAGCGACTGGTATGCAACGTCCTGTTGATTCGCCGCTATCTTAAGCTCTTCTAGCATCGTAACCGGCAGCCGAAGGGATATAGTCTTCAGGCTGGGACGCAACTTCGGGAAAGTAACTCGGCGAGCTTTGGACCAATCGATATAATCGCACGAGTCATGAGATCCCAAGAACGCCCGCTCCTCGTCTTCATTTTTGAATTTCGGGATTGTTTTCAATTTGCCCAAGATAGCTCCTTTGCTCCGCCTTGGTCATATCGCGCGCGGTAATAACCCGGATTTTCTGTTTACGACTCAACCATATACAATCTCAATGGCGGAAATGCCGCATCCCCGTGAACACCAGGATCATATGATGCTCATCCGCCGCGGTGATCACTTCCTCATCCCGTACACTACCGCCCGGCTGGATGATTGCCCGAATACCAATATCCGCCGCCCGATCCACATTGTCCCGGAAGGGGAAAAACGCATCGCTCGCCATATACGCTCCGCGCACCGGGCGCTGTGCTTTCACCGCGCCAATGTTAGTCGAATCGATCCGGCTCATCTGCCCCGCGCCAATACCGATTGTCGCACTCTTCGAGGTGTAAACAATCGCATTGCTCTTGGTAAACTTGGCCACGCGCCACGCAAACAGCAGGCCATCGATGTCTTCTTCCGTTGGCCGCTCTTTTGAAACAACCTTCAACCCCTCGCGCATCACCACACCCATGTCGCGGTCCTGCACAAGCAATCCTCCGACCACACTTCGCAGCATCATCTGCGGCGCCGGATCCGAAAACGCACCCGTCGACAACACGCGTATATTCTTCTTCTTTGTCAGCGTTGCCAGTGCCTCATCCGAATACCCAGGCGCGATCACCGCCTCCAGGAAAAGCTGCCCAACTTCCTCCGCCGTTTCCGCATCCACTTCGCGGTTTAGACCGACAATTCCGCCAAACGAACTCGTCGGATCGCACTCGCGCGCGGCTTTGTATGCATCCACCAGCTTCTCCGCTTTGGCAACACCACACGGATTGTTATGCTTGATTATTACACACGCTGGCGATTCCGGAAAAGAGCGCGCGATTTCCAGCGCGGCGTCGAGGTCCAGGATATTGTTGTAGCTCAGCTCTTTACCATGAAGCTGCTTCGCGTTCGCGACAGACGTCTCTGCATCCACACTGTTCTGGTAAAATGCTGCGCGCTGGTGCGGATTCTCACCATAACGCAGGTCTTGTAGTTTCTCAAACCCCACAAGAAGGTCGGCCGGAAACAGAATCTCCTTCTCGCGATTCTCGAGCGCCTGCTCCAGCGCCACCGACTGCCCAATCTGGTTGTTCAGATACTCCGAGATTTTCGCGTCATACTGCGACGTATCAAGCAATGCCTGCCATGCCAGGGCTTGCCGGCTTTCTGCTTCATCATCACCATTAAACGATCCGTTCACCATCGCCTCAGCCACTTCCATGCTTTGCCGCGACGAGCAAACGACCACATGCTTAAAGTTTTTCGCTGCCGCTCGAATCAGCGAGACGCCCCCGATATCGATTTGCTCAACCGCATCATCCAGCGTCACACCCACGCGCGCGATCGTTTCTTCGAACGGATAGAGGCTCACCGCGACAAGATCGATCGGCCTGACCCCCTGCTCCTCGAGCGTCTTCATGTCTTCCGGGTTGTCGCGCCGCGCCAGGATCCCGGCAAAAATCTTTGGGTGCAGCGTCTTCACGCGCCCACCAAGAATCTCCGCCTGGCCCGTGTACTCCGACACGCTAGTCGCGGGAATTCCACGTTCGCGCAAAAAGGCCAGCGTGCCGCCGGTAGATAGGATCTCGACACCATGTTCGGTGAGCGACCGGCCGAAAGTTTCAAGGCCGGTTTTATCGTGAAGGCTTAGAAGAGCTGTTTTGATCTGGGACATGGCCCGCTACGCTGAACCCCTAACCCCGCGACGCAATTCAAAAAACTTTACCGGCACATTTTACAGGCCCCGTTCGGAGTACAGGCTTTAGCCTGGGCCGACGTAACCTAACCAGGGAACGTATCCAGTAACGCGATCGATACTACACGACCTTCGTTACTTCTCCCGCAGCACAATCCCCCGCGACGCAGCGTATTCCCGCGCTTCATCCGTTATAACCGTTCCCGGGGTGTAAAGCAGTTCCTTCTGCCCCCGCGACATCGCGTTCCATACATCCTCGGCCGTGATAAACTGCCTTTTCGGCGCCATCCTCTGTTTCGCGAGCCGCTCAGGCGTCTCATTAATTTCCGGGCGGAAAATCTCTGCGATACAACTCGCCAAATTCCCCGACGTAAAGCGAACGCCCATCTGCTGCAGCTTGTGCAGATGATCGTCCGCCACGCGCACGATCGCATGCGCCGCTCCCGGCGCGCCGTCCTGTATCATCTGTCGATGCGCCGACAGGTCGGTCGCGACACAAACCGGTTTGCCGCTCATGAGCATACCGCGAATCAATCGCGACGGCATCGAATCCTCGATTCCCGCCGCCACCTTTGACGCCGTGTTCGTCGAAACAAACGCCGCAATCAGCGCATCCGCCGATCGTACCGCATCCGATTGCTGTTTCTCGTCATTCGCCTGCAGCAGCCCCGTACCCTTGGGCAGCTTCTCCAATACCGAGTTGCCATGAAACTGCGAAAACGTATGGCTCGGCGCTGCGACGATCCGATATCCCTGCCCCGCCAGGCTGGCCACCTCGGCAAAAAAATCGTCGCCCGGCATCAGGTCCAACGTAAAGAGCACAATCAGCGTTCGACCCTCGGGCCCCGCCTGGCCCGCTGCGCCCTGCGCTTCGCGCCTTCGCAGCACGGCAATCACCACCTCGCGAATCTGCGCGCGCAGTCGCTCTAACTCTGGCTGAGAGATATCCAACAGTTCCCCGACAAAAGGCCTTTTCTAACGGGAGGCAACGGAGAGAACAGAAGATCTTTCTCTGTCGCCTCTGTTCCCCCCTGTTAAATGTTTCGCTTTTATATAAAAACAGCCCGTCCTTTCGAACGGGCCGTCCCAATCCTTAATTGTGGCGAAGAGATCAGCCCTGGGGCAGGATCTTCTCGAGATCGTTGTGCGGACGCGCAATCACGTGCACGCTGATCAGCTCGCCCACGCGGCGGGCTGCGGCAGCACCGCTGTCCGTAGCAGCCTTTACAGCACCTACGTCACCACGCACCATGACCGTAACTAGGCCGCCGCCAACATGTTCCTTGCCGATCAGCCGCACATTTGCAGCCTTCACCATGGCATCAGCCGCCTCAATCGCGCCCACCAGGCCGCGCGTCTCGATCAGCCCCAGCGCATTGCCGTAAACTTCGTCCGCCATCCCTAAAATCCTCCAGAAGAATCAAGTACCTGCCAGCATCAAATCCCCATGACGCTAGGAACGGGTGGTAAGGCTGTCAATGGCATTATCGGGAATAACCCTGTGATCTGGACACTGTGGACGTTCGGGTTACCAATATGGCGATAAACGCCTGTAAAACAACCGGCCACTTTTCAATCTCGGGCGTTTTGCCCGTTGTCGCGGGGCGACAGAATGATGGTCCCCGGATCTTTTAAGGTCCGGTTGCGTCGCCCGCCCCCGATCGTGTCGCGTAGCGACACTTGAACATCAGCCACCGCCATTTCCCTCACCGCTTCACCGCTGCCTCGTACTGCTTCAGCAACGCGGCCGCCCGCCGGTTCTCGGGCACTTCCGACACACTTCGCCGCAGATCTGCACCCAGCGCCAGCCAATCGTCGTTCGTCTTGAGTCTAGCTGCCATGTGCTGTAACGACAACCCGGGGGCGAGCACGCGAAACGGCTTCAACGACGAGGAATCCAGCGAACCGCCGCGACGCAGGAAAAGCTGTGAAACCTCGTCCCAATAAACAAGCGCCCACTCCGGACTGCCCGCAAGCTCATGATACAGATTATTCTTCGGCAGTGCTCGCGTGATTTCGAATCGGCCAACAATCGCCTGAACGCGCCATTTAGCCAGGGTTTCCTTCCAGCCCGGAGCTCCCGCCCACACGCGCTCATACTCCTGCACTAGCTCCGGACCATACACATCTACGCGGCCGTCCATGGTCACCGGCCATTCCGGGTACAGGCGCCAGATCAGGAAACCACCATCGTTATAATCATTCAGCAGCGCGCCATCTGTGTGCAGATGCGCCAGCCGGTTCGTCGCCACTTCGGGAAAACGATTCTGCGCAAGGCCTATTCCCAGCTTGTGTCCCGCGGACGCATAACAAGTCATCGAAACCGGAATCATCACACACGTGAGCATCAGCACTGCGATCTGTCCGAGCCAGCGTTGCCTCTCCGGCAGCCGGATGCGCGCAATCAAACTCTCGATGCCGATCGCCACCGGGCCAATCGCCGCCAGCGCAAAAAACGGGATCTGCCGTCGGCTCATCACAGCGCCGGCAAGGAAGCCGCCGAACATCAGCCACTGGAAGATACTGATTCTTCGCCACGCCGTCGTTGCCAGCAGTACCGCTACAATCGCGAATGCCCAGAAAGGCCGGAACGGCACCGAAAAATCCGGCCGCGACCACTCGTAGATCTGTGCGCGAAAACTTTCCTCGCCGACCACCTTAAACGGGAACAGGTAAATTTCATAGCCGTGGGGGTTCAACATCGCCGCGAGCATACAAAGCACCAGCGTAATGCTGATTGGCTTTATCGCGGCCCGGTTTCGAATCGCCGCATCAATAACGGCGCATGCCAGAACTATAAACCCCAGCAGCACTGCTCCGTGCAGGTTCGCCCACAAAATGAACAGTGGTGGCAAAAGTATCATGCGGAGTAGAGGCTTGATTCTGGGCTGATTTGATTGTTCATTGATCCCCGGAATCGTACGGCCAGCCCAGGCTAAAGCCTGTACTCCGAACGGGGCCTGTACTCCGAACGGGGCCTGTACTCCGAACACAACCAAACCGAATAGCAACTCGCTCGCAAGCTGTGGACGAATCTCCGCCATTGATGCCAGGGGCCCCGTCGCCAGAATGCAGGCTGCAATACAAGCGAGCGTCGACGCTCCGCATATGCGCGCTGCCAATGCGCAAGCCCCAAGCGCACCCACCACCAGTACCAGCCGCGCCGCGTACAGCGCTTTCCATTCGCCGGCGCGATAGCACAAGTACGCCAGCGCCTGCCACAACCACTCGTGCGTCGTCCACGGCAGCCCCCCTGCATTTGCCGAAAACATGTCCACTTTGGGAACAGCCCGATGCCGCACAATCCATTCACCCGTCTTCAAGTGCATCAGCACGTCGGGATCCAGCACTCGCACCCAGAACAACAGCCCCACTGCGGCGCCAAGCGCGAGCAATGCAAAACCTGCCAGCGCCGATGAAATATTCACGTGCACGCTCGTGGACGTCGTCGAATTTATAATCGAATCTAGTTCGGCGCTATTCCGAGGTTTCACCGTGAACCTTTCGCCACGACATCATAGGCGATATTTAAATGAATTCCTACTGCTTTTCCTTCTGCGCCTCGTCGAGCTCATGTGCCTCTGCCTCCGCTCGATATCCAGGGCCGCGCAGAATCTGCCCCGAACGCGCGCCGGTCAGCTTGCCGTCCGCAATCACGGGCTCACCATTTACGAGCACCCAGTCAAATCCCTCCGCGTAATGGTGCGGGTCTTCAAAGGTGGCCGGATCGTTCACGCGCTCCAGGTCAAACACCACCAGGTCTGCAGCCATACCGGGTCGCAATATGCCACGGTCCATGAACCGGAAGGTACGCGCCGGCAGTGAAGTCATCTTCCGGATGGCATCCTCAAGCCGCAGTAGTTTAATATCGCGTACATATCTCGCCAGCACGCGCGCATTGTTGCCATAGCCACGCGGGTGCGGTACCCCGTTCCCGAATTCCCGCACGCCACTGTCCGACGCGAACATCGAGTTGTGATACTGCGCAATGTTCTGGACGTCCTTTTCATCCATAGAGTGAAACACCATTCCCGATCCGCCGCTCGTGACGATGTCCACGACCACCGCTGCCTGTGCTTCCCAAGAGTCGCTGTCCTTCCACTTCTTCGCAATTTCGAGCAGGCTCTTCCCGTTAATGGTGGGATCGGGTCGGAAACTGGTCACGTGCGCGTAGTCCATGTTCGGACGGCCGCTGCTCTTTCGTTCTTCGATGATGGACTTCAGGATCAACGCCCGCGACGTCGGATCCGTCAGTCGCGCTTTCACGGCTTCGCTCGTGCCCTCGTTGGCCCAGTCAGGCAGCATCGTGCTGATCCCGGTCGACGACGCCGTATATACATACTGGTCCACCGTCACGTCCTGCCCCGCGGCACGCGCATCCTCCACCATCTGCACCGTGTGCGTGCTCTGGCCAAACCGCCGCGGCGACGTAATCTTAAAATGCGAAATCTCGACCGGGCAATTGCCGGCCTTTCCAATACTCAGCGCCTCATTGATCGCTTCCGTGATGTTCGTGCCTTCGCTGCGCATGTGCGACGCATAGACGCCATGGTATTTGCCAACAGCCTTTGCCAGTTCGGCGATTTCCTCGGTTTTCGTATAAGTGCCCGGGGTATAAATCAGCCCGGTCGACATCCCCACGGCACCCGCACGCATCCCGCGCTCTATGATCTCCTGCATCGCGGCCACTTCTGTCGTCGTCGCCTCACGGCGAACGTTGCCTACGACCTTGCGCCGGATGGTGCCCTGCCCCAGGAGAGAGGCAAAATTGATCCCGATGCCTTTTGCAGTATGTGAGGTAAACGCCTCTGCCAGGTTCGTATAGGACGACCCGCAGTTGCCGCTGATGATCGATGTGACCCCCATCCGTACGAAATTCTCAGCTGCAGGCATGGTCAGCAGATCGTCCTCGCAGTGGGTGTGCACATCAATGAAGCCCGGCGCCACGTACCGATCTGCCGCCTCGATCACACGCGGCGCGGTTGAGCCCTCCTCCAGCACGCCGACCGCTGCTACCGTCCGGCTTGTAATTGCGACGTCGCCGCGAAACCACGGTGCTCCGGTGCCGTCGATGATCCGGGCATTTTTGATAATCAGATCGTAAGCAAGGCCGTGCGAACAGCCCATTATCAGGGCACAAGTGACAAGAATCAGGCGTTTGGACATGCCGGCGGTGGTATGCATCTCCAATTACGACTACAAGGAGAATTGAGGGACCGAAAGGGATGAGCAGTGAAGCTTGCTGCGTTCAGCCACAACCAAAGCATAATCAATGTTTCGCGTCATCTGGATAGGGAGGGACCCTGGTGGAATGAAAAACTGCAGATTTCGCCAGGCACCAACCCTGCCTTACCTGCACAATGTCGCTGCTTTGAGTGGTCCAGAACGACTAAACCCGCGATATGAATGAGTCTCCCGGAACTCTGTAGTCGTCGCGGGATCAGGAACTCTATTGCCTACTAAAAGAACACAAGCAAAGGCTGCGTTGACGGGTGGCGGCGATCGCCCCACGAGACAAGCCAAAGAAAAGGGAATCGAACTGGAAGGATCAGTGCTCGAGCCCCTGCCGAACTGTATGTTTCGCGTGGAACTTCAGAACGGCCTCAAAATTTTAGCTCATATCTCTGGCAAAATGCGCATGAATTTCATCAAAATTCTGCCTGGAGACAGGGTCATGGTCGAGTTATCGCCTTACGACCTGAGCCGCGGTCGAATTACGTACCGCTTTAAGTAGAACAAAAACAGGGGCTTACGCCCTCATGGATGGATGAAACAATGAAGGTCAGGGCATCAATCAAGCCAATCTGCAATAAGTGTAAACGCATTAAGCGCAAGGGCGTCCTTCGCATCATTTGCGAAAACCCCAAGCACAAGCAGCGGCAGGGCTAGTTTCGACATTTAGATTTCAGAACTAAAAAATCAAAGTGGATTTTTAGCTGAATTTTGAACGTGGGCAGGCCTAAAACGAGTGGTTTGCCCAGCTGCAGCTTGCAAATTTGGGCAGTTAACATCAGAAGTTTGAATTTCGATTTCTTAATTACGGGATAATATGGCACGCATTGCAGGAATAGATCTGCCGCGCGAAAAGCGCATCGAAGTGGGACTGACGTATATCTACGGCATTGGCCCAACCACATCCAAGCGTTTGCTTGAGCGCGCTGGTATCAGCGCCAGCAAGCGCGTGCGCGAGCTCGACGAACAGGAAGTTGGCCGCCTTAATAGCCTGATTCAGAACGCGGTAAAGGTTGAGGGTGATCTGCGCCGTGAGGTTAACCAGAACATCAAGCGCCTCATGGACATCGGCTGCTACCGGGGTCTGCGTCACCGCCGGGGCCTTCCCGCACGTGGCCAGCGCACCCGCACCAACGCCCGTACCCGCAAAGGTCCCCGTAAGACTGTCGGCATTAAGAAGAAGGAAACGAAGTAATCACCATGGCTGAGAAAAAGGCAAAAGGCGGCGCAGCAGCAGCCGCTACCAAAGTTAAGAAGAAGTCCCGCAAGAACGTCTCCACCGGAGTCGTGCATGTGCTGGCGAGCTTTAACAACACCATCGTAAACATCAGCGACCCACAGGGCAACACCATTGCATGGGCGTCCAGCGGCACATCCGGCTTTAAGGGTTCCCGCAAGAGCACGCCATTTGCAGCCCAGCTCGCAGCTGAGAATTGCGCCAAGAAAGCCATGGAACATGGGCTGAAGCACGTGGAAATCCACGTGAAGGGCCCTGGCAGCGGCCGCGAGGCAGCCATTCGTTCTTTGCAGGCTGTGGGCCTTGAAATTTCAATCATCAAAGATGTGACGCCGATCCCTCATAACGGTTGTCGGCCTCCGAAGCGTCGTCGCGTCTGACGCAGCCGATCCCGGCATCGTTTAGATCGTACTGACGTAGTATGCAGGAAAGTGGTTTGCTGGTTATACTCATGGCCGTAGCTGTCGGTGCAGCGTTGTGGTTCCGCCGCCGTCCGATGAGTACGCGCCAGCGGGCCGTGGTCGTTTCACTGGCCATCGGATTGCTCGCGTTCGACTTTCTCGGACGTGGCCAGGCTGACTGGGGTAAGGTGGCACTAGTGGTAGCAGGAAGCGCTGTGCTGGTCATGGCTGCGGTGTATTTAACGCGGTCGCAGCACGGACCACGCGAGTAAGGCAGTACAGTTTGAATTCGGCATTTTGAATTTCGAAGGACAGATTTTCGGGACGAAGGTGCTCCCTTGGAAAAAGAACGGCCCGTTTGGGTCGTCGCACCGTAAACCGAAACGGTCACGCGCAAGCGCTGACCAGAACCCCGTGGTAATGACCACGGGGCAGACAGGATAAGGAGAGACAGAACGAAGTGGCTCGTTATACAGACGCCAAGTGCCGGCTGTGCCGACGCGAAGGCGAAAAACTATTTCTAAAGGGTACGCGCTGCATGACCGCCAAGTGCGCGATTGAGCGGCAGAACTACCCCCCTGGGCAGCATGGCCAGAACCGACAAAAACTATCCACCTATGGCCAGCAGTTGCGCGAAAAGCAGAAGGCCAAGCGCATTTATGGAATCCTGGAGCGACAGTTCCGTCGTTATTTCTCCATGGCGGACAAGTACCGCGGCGTCACCGGCACGGTGCTGCTGCAATTGCTCGAGCGACGCCTGGACAACCTGATCTATCGTCTTGGAATCGGATCCTCGCGCGCACAGGCCCGGCAACTGGTACGACACGGTCACGTGTATGTAGATGGCCGCCGCGTGAGCATTCCGTCCTACCTTGTGAAGGCCGGGCAGCAGATCTCGCTGCCTGAAGCATCTCGAAACAGGACTGTCATTATAGGGAACCTCGAAGAAGGCAGCGGGCGCCCGCGCCTGCCCTGGCTCGAGTGGAACCCTGAGACTTTCACCGGACGCGTTCTTAGCATTCCGTCTCGCGAAGATATTCCGGTAACCGTCAATGAGCAGCTCATCGTCGAGTTGTACTCCAAGTAATCCCAAACTGATCGAATCTGTACCGCGACCGTTAGGGAGCGTCCAGAAACTGATCAGGGCCACTCACCAGGAAGAGAGAGAGAAACTGAATGGACTTTAAGCCACTAAAAATGCCCCGCGAACTTGTCGCGGAAAAAGACAGCCTGACCGAGTCGTACGGCCGTTTTGTTGCTGAGCCGTTTGAACGCGGCTTCGGCACCACGATCGGCAACTCGCTGCGCCGCATCCTGCTCAGCAGCATCCAGGGTGCCGCCATTACGCAGATCCGAATCGAAGGAAAAAACCACGAGTTCGACACCGTCGAAGGCGTGAAGGAAGACATCCTCGACATCATCCTGAACCTGAAGAGCCTGAACATCCGGCTGCACGGCAACAAGGGCGAGACGACGATCTTCCTCGACGTCACAGGCGGCCGTGAAGTGAAGGCCAGCGATTTCGAGCTGAACAGCAATATCGAGATACTGAATCCCGAGCAGCACATCGCAACGCTCTCCGACAAGGCTGAGCTGCGTATGGAGTGCGTGGTCCAGATGGGCCGCGGCTACGTCAGCGCTGCACAGATGAAGGAGCAGGGCGATGGCACGACCGATAACTTCGGCACCATCTTCCTCGACGCCGTCTTCTCACCGATCACCAACGTTCGCTACACCGTGGAAGCCGCACGCGTGCAGCAGCGCACCGACTACGACCGCCTCATCCTTGAAGTGAACACCGATGGAACCGTGACACCGGAGGACGCCGTAAGTTATGCGGCCAAGGTGCTGCGCGACCATCTGAACCTGTTCATCTCGATGAAGGACCAGGCTGCAGAGCTCGCCGCTCTTGAAGAAGAGCAGCAGGCAATGTCCGCCACGTCGGCTCTCGAAGAGAAGCTCGACAAATCCATCGAAGAGCTGGAGCTCAGCGTTCGCAGTTTCAACTGTCTTGAGGCCGCCGGCATCAAGACCATCCGTGACCTCGTTCAGAAGACCGAGAGCGAAATGCTCAAGTATCGGAACTTCGGCCGTAAGTCGCTCACCGAGATTAAGAACATCCTCAAGGACATGACTCTGCGCTTCGGCATGGAGATCGACAAGGAAACCGGTCTGCCCGTGGCCGCCGGTTCGGAGAAGTAGGAGACCGAAATGCGTCACCGTAGACATAGTTCCAAACTCAACCGCACCGTCGAGCATCGCACTGCATTGATGCGCAACCTCGCGATTGCACTCATCGACAATGGGATCATCAAGACTACCGAGCCGAAGGCAAAGCAGCTTCGCCAGTACATCGAGCGGATCATCACGATCGCGAAGGATGGTCTGGCGGCAAATGACGACGCAGGCATTGGACTGGCCAAGCGCCGCCTGGCCTTCTCGTACCTGAACAATAAGGAAGCTGTGAAGAAGCTGTTCGCCGAGGTTGCTCCGGCATCCGCCCAGCGTGCTGGCGGTTACACGCGCGTGGTCAAAGCCGGCCCCCGTGCCGGCGACGGTGCCCCAATGGCCTACATCGAGTTCGTCGACCGCGAGGTCGCCGCCTCCGAAGCCCCTGCCGCGGAGGAAAAGGCTAAGAAGCCCCGCCGCCGCACCAAAAAACCCGCGGGAGAAACCGCCGCAGCGTAAAGACAAACACTAGTTCCGGAGCAGCAATGCCCCGGGTGCCAACAAGGCCGCAGCCGAGCAATCGCCTGCGGCCTTGCTATTTGAAAGTGTTTTGCTTGATTATGTAAGCGCAGCAACGGCACTCCGATACGCAATGGCGCCAAATGAGAATCATGGGAAGAATGCGAATCCTGGGAACTATATGAGTTCTAAGAACAGTTTTTCAATTCCTCCTGATTCCCAGGCTTCCCCTGACTCCCGGAATTGTCATGCTTCTCATAATTCCCATTCTTCCCATCCACCCAAGCCGCATAACCCCGACCTGCCCGAGCGCCTCCTCCCGCCCCGCGGAGACTACCAAACACTCCTGTCCTATCAAAAAGCCGAAGTAATTTACGACATCACCTTCCGGTTCGCTCACGCGAATCTTCCGAAGGGAGACCGCACCATCGACCAAATGATCCAGGCTGCGCGCTCCTGTAAGCAGAACATACTCGAGGGCAGCAAAGCGGGCTTGGCGTCGAAAGAAACCGAGATCAAACTTACCAGCGTAGCACGAGCCAGCCTGGAGGAACTCCTCGCCGACTATCGAGACTACCTTCGTGTTCGCGACCTCAAGCTTTGGGAGAAAGAATCAAAGGAAGCGCACTTTGTTCGGCAACTCGGGCGCGAAACTCCTCAGAGCTTCGAGCTGTACCGCCAATTCGTCGAAACTCGTCCCCCCTACATTGTCGCCAACATCGCGATTTGCCTCATCCACCAGACCAACTACCTGATCGACCACCAACTTCAGCGACTGGAAAACGACTTCGCGAAGAACGGCGGCCTACGCGAAAGAATGACCCGCGTCCGTCTCGCTCACCGAGACAAACCAGCCAAGTGACGACATAACTACCAGGCGCAACCGGTTGAACACCGCGAGTCGGTTCTTAATTGCCAAACTTTTTCATTATTCCCACGCTTCCCATTATTCCCATGCTTCTCGGGCTCACAAGTTGGTAAAGGAAGTCACAACAATGACGGTCCCTTGCCGTAAAACACCGCGACGACTCCCGCACGATCTGAGGCTCGCACCAGCAATCGCCTGCGGCCTTGCTATTTGAATCTATATATAGTCTTGTTTATATACTGCTGCGAGAATCGTTCATGAGCCTTATGATACCAGACGAAGTGCTCGAAGCCGCTCACATGACCCCGGAGGAGATGCGCTGTGAAATCGCCGTCATGCTCTTCAGTGGCGAAAAGCTCACGCTTGCCCAGGCCGCGCGACTCGCAGGCTTGGACCGGTTATCCTTTCAGCAAATACTCGCCAGCCGCAATATCACGCTGCATTATGGAGCAGAAGAATTTCACGAGGACCTTCAGGCGCTGCGTGACCTGACGCACGGGTGAGGGTCGTTTGCAATACATCGCCGCTGACGAACCTCGCCAAAATTCAGCGGCTCGACATTCTCGAAAGCCTATATGGGCGTGTTTTTATTCCCACCGCGGTGGCGAATGAGCTAAGTGCGCTGCCGCAGCAGGCTGCACTACTCGCTGCATCGCCCTGGATTGAAATCCTACCTGCTACTGATCTCAAGCGACTCGCCGAGCTATTGCAAGGTCTTGATCCAGGAGAAGCGGAAGCGATTGCGCTGGCAGCCCAGGTTCAAGCTGATCTTATCATTCTTGATGAGCGGGCAGCGCGTTTGGCAGCACACCAGTTGCAGTTGCGTACCATGGGTCTTTGTGGCGTGCTCATTGCCGCGAAAAATGCTTTAATCATCCCGACAGTATGGCCAGTGCTATACGAGCTGCGAGTAAACGCAAAGTTTTGGTTAAGCGATGACGTTGTGAAGCTGGTGTTGGAAGCCACAGGTGAGCACGAAGAAAAGCCGGAATAATGGCGTTCGACAAGTATGTTAAGATTGTCGAGTGGTCCGACCAGGACCACTGCTACATCGGTAGCTGCCCGGAACTTTTCTATGGCGGGTGTCATGGGGAAGATCCCAAAGAGGTTTTTGCGCAATTGTGCGATATCGTCGCCGAAACGATGGCGGTATATCAGCAGGAAGGCAGGCAACTCCCTGTGCCCATGACAGGTAAAGATTTCGTAAACGCCATGCAGCGGGTAGCGTAGCTGAGGTTTAGCAGGGCGTTGTAGTTCGGCAACCTCGCAGCCGAGTACGCTGCCTCGTGCTTCCCATTTGACCAGAGAAGCCGAAGCGGCTCTCTCAGATCAACGATTCGATGAAACTGCTGCGACGCATCTGCGACTTTTTACAGGTCCAATCAGACATGTCGGGACTCGAATTCAAGTCCACATCCCGCTGGCGCGTGAGCGGCGAGTACAACCCCGCCGTATTAATCCGTGCTTTAAAGCTGATCGTGCCGCCACAAAGCTCATCGATTTTGCACCTGGAGGGAGTTGGCTCGAGCCCGGAACTACTCCGCTGGATTGAACAACATGAAGTGCCGAACGCGCCTCGCGTCAGACCGGGCACACTATGGCCCAAGGCGACACAGCATGCAATCCATTTAACTGATTCGGTGTCCGACTGGGCTGCGCAATTCCTGGAAACACACGCTGCGCCGGAATTCTGCATTCATCTGCACCTGTCCAGTGACGGCGAGTTGCTGATGACCGGTTATGATTTCGGGGCAAGTACCCTGGAGCTGAACACCAGCATTCCCGAATCACAGGTCGCCGCTTTTGCCGCCACAATCGGCTGCAGCTACTGTAAGGAAGAACATTGAGGTCGCAGGTGAGCATCAGCAGATAAATGAGTTTATTGCCCAAGTGCAGCTACTGGCGCAAGGCCACGGAGACTCGAGGAGCTGAATTGGCAGAGCCACTGAACACGTCCGTTCGCGCCGAAATCAGCTTTACGCGCGTTCTCGTAACTGTGCTGGCCGTTTGCGTCCCGATCGTGCTCGCGTCGTATGCGTCCTACTATCAGCTTTGGGATAAGCTGACACGCGGTGGGCTGTTCCTCTTCTTCCTGTTGCCACTCGCCATCACTGCACTGGCCGCGCTGACGAGCGTTCTGCTTCCGATTGGAATTTGGTATAGCCGCGACAAGTCGTACCCGCGCCGACTTCGGATCGTTTCCAACTGGGCGCTGCCACTTGCGCAACTCGGCCTGGGCTTCGCCGGCCTGCTCGCTGCATTTGGTCTATTCCTCCCCAAATTCATCGATATCTGGCGTCAAATAGCAAGCCAGTCTGGCTTCTTTAGCATAGAAAGTCTTCCAGTAGCTGCGTGGTTCCTGATGGCCCTGCTCCTGCCGGCAGGATCCCTACGCCTGGTATGGACGGGATTACTGCAAGCACGCCACCTGTGGCCTGCGATCGAAGCGCCGCAGGAAGACCCCCTTCGCCTCGCCGTTCAGAATCTCCGCAGAATCGGCAGCGTCGCGCTGGCGATCACATTACCAGTTGCTCTGCTCTATCTCTGTTCTGCAGTCGCCAGGATCACCGCCTTCTGGTCCATCCACCTGCTGTTTCCATCTCTCATGCCGCAAGATGGCTTCCTGATATCTAATTTCTCCGCTCCGCTCCTGGCTCTCGCCCTTCTCTTCAGTCCCATCTACCACTTCGCAACTGCACTCGGCTGGAGGAATTCGGCCGACACTGTCGGCGCCGTACCGTTCCGCCTGACGAAAGCCGGCATCATTACAACCGCCGCACTCGCGCTGGTCGCGCTAGGCGGCATGATAATGCACAACTGGATCGTGCGCGAGAAACTCATTACCGGCGAGTGGCGCCTGCCCGCCCCTGCCCGGCCGCAAGGTGAGCCCTACCGCATGTATGAAATCGAGCACCCCGCCAACGCCCACCCGCGCTTAAAGTGGACTCCGCCCACACCCGATGGCCGCATCCTCATGACGGAGACAACCCGAGGCGGCCTGCGCCTGTGGGCAGTCGATATCCAAACCAGCCACGCCCGCCTGCTGACAAGCGGCAGCGGCGGAATTATCCACCCAATCATCGAAGGCGATACCACCCCCGCCGTCCGCGAAGAATCCAATCTGTGGCTAACTTATGCACACGTCACCCTCGCTCTTTTCCCGCGCTATCCCGATCTCCCCCCGCGTCGCATCGACACAGTCACCGGGCGAGCAGTCCGGTACTGAGATGTTCTCCATTCCGCAGCATCATTACGGAACCACATACAGTGGAATATCGTTGTCGTTTTCGTTGGGTGATCGTAGGCACTATCGGCCGAGCCACTATACTGGAATCGAGGCTTTGTATGGACTAAGGCGCACGGTCTAAGGTAATCGCCTAACTACAGCATGACAATCCGACAGGTAGTAACTTATGAGAACGGATTGAGTACTTTGACTCCAGATGTTTTGAAATCCTCCATGTTCCGCGTGACCATGGTCAGTCCGTGCTGCAGGGCGGATGCCGCGATCAAACTATCCTTTAGAGGCATCGATGTTCCCTTGTGCCGCAGCCGAACCACTAACGCGGCCCAAAGCAGCCCGGTTTGCGCGTCCATGGCCAGACACGCAATGGAAGCCACGCCACGACCGAACCACTGTTCGAGATCTCGACGTTTGCGACCGGCTGGCAGCATACTAATTCCCGTGCGAATTTCGCCGAGCACAATCGGGTTAACTGTCAGTTCCTGTTCATGTGCACGCAGCCACTGTATGACACCTGTGTTTGGGAGCGGCTTCATTGCCTCACTTAACACGTTGGTGTCGACCAGGTATTTCACAGATCAACGGCGATGTGATCGGTCGTATCTGGGAACTTCATCGGCTCCAGGCATCCTTTATGTGGGCAGCTGAGTAGCCAATCGACCAGCCCGGCGTTGCATGGCGGGGCTTTTCTTTTCAATAGGTATTCGCCCGCGTCGAGCCGGCGGACTTCGAACTGCTCACCAGGTTTTATCCTGTCCTCCTGGCGCAACTCGGACGGCAATACGATTTGTCCTTTGGTGGAGACAGTAGTGATCATGTCGTAAGATAGTGTCTTACTGGGAACGCTATTCAAAGCGAAGCTGCTTCTTCTCCTGATAGCCAGTATATTTTGATCGTCGCCGTTTTAGACGGGCGATAGCCTCGGCGCTATTCCAAATCGATTACGTAACTAATACCCAAAGCTCCAGCTGTTCCAGGCGGGTCTTCCAGCGCGCCTTGAACGCTCGCATCCAATCGCGGTTTTCGGGGACATTGGGAACGTCGACCACGATACGGACCAAGTTATCGCGATAGAGTACGCCGCCATGTCGCCAGTGCCCCTCCACCTTTTGAGTTTCGTAACTAGCGGCGCCGAAGCGGTCGACTACTTCAAAGACGGCCTCCGCGATCCACTCGCCGGGAATTTCCCTACCGTCATTCCGCTGAAGTGGTAGCAGAACCTCGAACCGCCGCCAGCTGCTGGTCATATGTTGCCTTTCCCTTGGCGGTGAATGGAATGTTCTGGCCGGCTAGAGCTTCCAGGGCGGCTTCCGGAATGAGATGCTCGCCTGATGCCAATACGCGACCGGAAAATCGCCCAAGCAGGAAAGCCAGCGCTCGCTTTTCAGTTTCGCGGTCAGGGAAAGTGACGGTAATCATAATTTCCATTACTTCCTTGGCCGCAATTGCTTCATATGCGTAGGCACTGGTTTAGCCTGCACCAAGCTCTTGCCATGTTGCGGATGGCGTGACTTCAGTTTTATCGATACTAAGCTGACTACTAATAATCTCCTGAAGCTCGGTCCACACAAGTTCTGGTATCCACCGCTGCTGCTCATTCCCAGAGGCTGGCGGAAGTCGCTCTTCGATGAAATTGCGTAATGTGGGTGCTGGAACAGAAATGTATGCGCGGAACGGCATCAGCAGCAGCGGCCACAGAAGAAGCGAAAAAAATGAGAGGCCAATGACACTCTGCCAATCGATGCCATAGCGAAGTCGAAGGACCGCGGCCAGCGTGATCGTTGTTAGTACTGCCAGCACATTTACGATTGGCGAAAACCGCAAGTTATAGAGGGTTATGTCGGCAGATTGCCTGATCTGTTTCCAAACGCGTCGGCGTTGGAAAAACGGCACCAGCTGCCGCAGATCCGCATCAGGCCTGATTTGATTTCGTGGCACACCAGCGTGCTGGATCAGAGCTCTGCGGAGCCTGTAGAAAAGCGAGCTGCTCAGGCACATGTCGGGCTTACCGACTTTGTCCAGCTGCTTTACGATGAATTCATGTAAGCCGCCCACAGTTGAGAAATCCCCCTCAGCATCATCTGGAATACTTATACTGAACCGCTCTTCCGCTGCCATAACGATTTCGACAACATCCAGACCCATTCCCGTGCCTCACGGAAGGCGTTGGCTTCTGACTCTTTGCAGGTCGTTTCTGTTGTTGTTCATCTGAGCCGAAAGCTCAGCATTTCGACCATGCATCTGCTGCAATTGCTTGCGGACAGTTGCCGGTGCAGGCCCACCCGCGTGCTTTTTACGAGACGCAATCTGCGCGGGTGATCCTACGTTCAGCCGCAGCTTCTTTGCGCCAGCTTCTGCCGCCAGCTTCTTCATAATTCTAATGTCGATTGCACCCTGCCCTTCACTCAGCTTCACGGCCCGGCTGGTGATCTCGTAAGAGGTGCGGAAGGGGAGTCCGCTTTCCTGCGCGAGTGCGTCGGCCACGTCCACCGCGTTCACAAAATTCTCGCGCGCGGACTGCTCTGCCCGCTCCGCGTTCACCTTCAGCGTCTTAAATACACCGGCAAAAATTACCGGCGCGTCCTGCACTTCATCGAACAGGTCGAGGATCAGGTACTTCGTCCATTGCGTGTCGCGATTATATCCCGACAGCGCTCCGCGCGCGATGCCAAACAACGACGATGTCAGGTTCTGCACCAGCGTCGCCTTCGCACGCGTCACCTCTGCAAAATCCGGGTTTCGCTTTTGTGGCATGATGGAAGAGCCAGTCACGTAACGGTCGGCAATCTCGATGATCCCGAACTGTGGCGTGCTGAGCAGGATGAGGTCCTGTGCGATGATGCTCAGGTGCGTCATCGCGAACTCAACCGCGCATGCAGCATCCGCCTCCATCTCCCACCGGTTCGTGATGCAATCCAGCGTGTTCTCCTGCACCGCTCGGAATCCCAGCAGCTTTGCCGTGTACGCGCGGTCGATTGGCCATGACGTGCCGAAACTCGCCGCCGCCCCCAGCGGGCAGACGTTCACGCGTTCGTAACTTGCCATCACCCGCTCGAGATCGCGCAACAGCGCCTGCGCATACGACGCGAACCAGTGTCCCATCGTCGTGACGCTCGCTGGCTGGTAGTGGGTGTAACCTGCAACGGACACATCTACCAACTTCTCCGCTGCACGCAAAATCTGCTCAATCAACTCCGCCAGCGCCACGCCAAAGTGCAGCAGCCGGTCACGCACAAACATCCGAACCACTGTCGTCGTCTGGTCGTTGCGGCTGCGCCCCGTGTGCATCGTGCCCGAGAAATCAGCCCCAACGAACTCCGCCACAAAGTGTTCGATGTTCGTGTGGATGTCTTCCTTGTCCGGGTTCAGCCGAAACTTGCCGGACTTCATCCGTCGTTCCAGCTCGTTCAGGCCGCGCGAGATATTCTTCGCCACCGCCGGCGTGATGATCTTCTGCTTTGCCAGCATAGCCACGTGGGCACGGTTCTGCCACAGGTCAAACGGCGCCAGCACCGCGTCGGCCATAGGCCGCTCGGAAACATCACGCCCCGCACAATAAGCAATATTGCGCATCTCAGGCGATTCCTTCAGCCGCTCACCCCAGAACTGCTGTTTGGATTGTTTGACTGGTTTCTTAGCCATGGGCGGCTCTTGCTTCGTACGAGCAGTTCATCGCCGCAAGGGACATATAGGACCTGCTCACGCCATCGTTCCTGCCGGCGGCGATCAACCTGCGGAACTCCGAAAGTACTCCGCCACCTGCTCCACGATCTGCTCAATCGTGTACTTCGGTTGATATCTGATCAGCGCCTTCAACTTACCTAAATCGGGCACCCGTCGTGCTAAATCCTCGAAGTTCGAATCGTATGCCTGCTCAAAGGGAATCAGCTGCAGTTCACTTCCGCTGCCTGTTTTCTCAATAATCAGCTTCGCCAGATCACGCATCGTGATTTCCCGATCATTACCGACATTATACACCTGGCCCTCTGCCTCGGGTGCATCCATCAGCGCGATCAGCGCTCCCACCACATCGCTCACATGAGCAAACGCGCGCGACTGCGAGCCATCGCCATACACCGTGATCGGCTCATTGCGCAATGCCTGCTGCACAAACCGGGGGATTACCATGCCGTACTGCCCGGTCTGCCGCGGCCCCACCGTATTGAACAGCCGCACAATCACCACCGGCGTTTTCTGCTCGTTGTGATAAGCCAGCGCCAGGAACTCATCAATCGCCTTGCTGCACGCGTACGCCCAGCGCGGGCGTGTGGTCGAACCAAATACAAGGTCATCGCCCTCGCTGAAAGGGACTTTCGTGCTCTTCCCGTAAATCTCGCTTGTCGAAGTAATCAGCACCTTCTTCGCCTTCCGGGCCACCAGGTTCATCACAATCTCGGTTCCGCGGATGTTGGTCTCAATGGTGCGAACTGGTTTCTCCACGATCAGCCTCACGCCCACCGCCGCCGCAAGGTGCCACACCCGATCCGCTCGGTCGACAAGCTCCGCCATGAGTGGAACATCCATGATCGTGCCGATGTGGTATTTGAATCCCGGATGCGCTTTGCATCCATCGAGGTTTCGGATTGCGCCGGTCGACAAGTCGTCTACCACGGTCACTTCCTCGCCTCGTGCGAGCAGCGCTTCAGACAGGTGCGAGCCGATAAATCCCGCACCGCCCGTGATCAGGTGATGCGTCACAGCCGCGGCGTCGTTCCGCTGACGGTACCCTGCGCCGCATCAACCGCGCGTCGCGTGTTCGCCTCGATATCGAGAACGACGTGGATAATTTCCGACGCGGCGATCAACAGCAACGCATAGCCAAATCCGGTAATCAACTGAAGCGCCGCGGCAAGGATGACTTCGGTAAGGTCCGTGGCAACGCGGCCCTGGAACAAAGTACGACCCGCTGAAAACAGCGCACCCAGGATGCCAACATACCCGAGCAGCTTCAACAAAAATGAAATCAGCGGCAGTGCCGCGTAGCGCGATGTGATTCGATTCGTTCTGGCCATGGTTTTAGTCTGGGCGTTTAGTGTGTGTGCCGAACTCGGCAATGGCTACGGAAAAATGCAGCCGCTGAAACTACGCGAAATGCGTTTCAGGCAGCTTCAGTTTCTAATATCATTTTCAGATTCCGCCTGTTTATCCTTTCAGCCTATGAGCGAATGGCTGGAGCAGGGACAACTGAAGCGGAACAGAATTTGGTACCCGCTGCTGCAGGCCATCCTGGTTTTCTGGGCACTTGGCCTCGTTGTATATTTTGAGCACAAAGAGGGGCTTTTCAACTGGCAATGGCTTGAAGCGCCCGCTTCGAAAGGCTTTTTCCGGGATCTTGGCATGCCAGATCCCCGCTTTGCTCCCTCCGAACGGGCTGGCGGATTTGTTGCCATCCTGAAGAACGCGACTGGTCCGTACTCCTTCAACTTCTCAAACATTCCCGTTCTCGATCTTGCCGTGTCGATCATCATGATCCTCATGTATCTGGCGCTCGGCTGGCTGATAATCGATTGTTTCGAAGTCTACTTTCCGCTGTTCGCAAAAGGATGTCTGGCACTCACAGTCGGCTGCGGGATATTCGGCATCATCGGTGAATTAGTCGGTATGCTGCACCTCCTCGGACGCCCCATACTGGTGATCGCCTGGATCGCTATGTTCTCGCTCGTGATTTTCGTGCGCAGCCGATTACGACTGGAGTGGCACATGCCGCAACAGATGCTGGATGGCTCCCGCCTTTCGAGGGCTGCACGTGTGAACCTTGCGCGCGACTGGTTTCGGGTCGTTCATCCGCTGCCGTTTACACCGCTCGGCCAGGCACACTTTTTCGTCGCTTCTGCCCTCATTGCTCTGATATCGGTCGTTCTTCTGCTTCACGCCATAGGCGAACCTGAAACTTACTGGGATTCCCTGATTCTCTACATGGGCTATGCGCGCATGATGTTCCTGGAAGGCGGATTCCCCTACAAGGTTGTCGGCCAGGTAGGCATAGGACTCGGCGCCAATTATCCGCATCTATATCCCGTGCTTACTGCACAATCGGCCGCGTTGGCTGGCTACTGGAGCGACACTTTTGCGCAGCTCCTTCCGCCCGTCGCCGGCATCGCCAGCACTCTGCTTGTTTTCTACACCGCCCTCGAGCTGACGCGTGACAGGCTCATTGCCGTCTCTTCAGCGCTATTGTTCCGTGCCGTGCCCTACGGTCTCAGCTACACTCAATTTGCATCGGATTACGCCATCGCAATCCTCTTCACGTCTGCCTTTCTATACCTCTCGCTGAAGTACGTGCTGGACAGCCATGTCGGTTACCGGTGGCTGATGTGGGGCATTGCAGCCGCTGCGGTCCACATCAATTACCTGATGTGGATCCTCTGGCCCGTTGCGCTGGTCGTCATCGTTGTCGCGCACATTGCGCGTCGACCCGTAGTTGAAAGCGACTTCGAAGCAAATCCTGACATATACGATGTGCTCGACACACAACGGGCGCTTGAACTGAAGGCTCCTCGTTTTCTTTCCCTGCGGTACCGGTTCAGCATCGCAGAGCTCCTCCGACGCCGCGAGTTCTACGTCAGCTTTCTGCTCGCACTTGCTCTGGCCCTGCCATGGTACGTCCGTAACATCGTGCTGACGGGCAATCCGGTCTACGCGTTTTTTTACAACATCTTTCGCACCAGCAAACGTGTAAACGCTGAGGTCATGAAATCCGCCGAAGTCGAATGGCTGCTTAACGGTGACGGCCTTGGGCGGGTAGGCACCACACTCACCGAAAAGCTCGCGAATTCCTGGCCGTACTTTGTCACCAGCTCGCTCCACTGGAAGCTGGCACCCGTGTTCATCGCTTTTGTAGTCCCCGGTTTTTTGCTATCGGTGTCCTGGATCGTGCTTCGTGCGTATGCCAGGAGCCGCAACCGCCTGCACGAGGAAGATAATTACGGCGTTGGCGTGCAGCTCCGTTTTGCAGTTCCGTGTGCGTTTCTCTTCCTCATGCTATGGTTTTACGCGTACTGCATTGCAGACTTTTATCTCTATCAGATCATCATCGTGCTTCCGCTGTTCGGCGTCTTTTCCTGCTATCTGTTCCAGGCGTGCCAGTCCAAGGCTGCGCGTGGTGCATTGCATTTACTCGTGCTCCTCGTGGGCTTTGCGCCCGGGTTGATCATGGGCGTCATGGGCTTCAAGCTCAAGAATACCGGCGTGTACAAAGGGATGGGCCAACCCCAGATGAACGTGACGGCGCTGCGAATGCTGTTCATGGACCGCGACATGTATTACCGGATGGAATTCGACGGCGACATGGAGATGTTCGGCAGGTTAAGTGAACTCCCGGAAGGGCGCGTTATCCTCACGCACGAAAACCGCCACCTGCTGCTCGACCCTACACTCAAGATCGTCCACCTGGACGACTGGGAGGTGCAGGAGGCTTACAGGAAACCCGCAGCCGATCGTTTGGCAATTCTCGATGCGCTGAGTATCCACTACTATTTATATGTTCCCAACGAGGACAAGCACCAGGTGAATTCGCTGCTCGGCATGGACGAACTCATCGAGAAGGGCCATTTCATCAAGGAGTATGAAACCAGCTCGTCCGGTTCGAGTAGTCCTGACCTTGTTAAGCACACCGTCATACCCGCGAACCGAAATGTGCTGTACAGGCGCGCGACACTGGCCGCTAAATGAAAACGGGCGGAGCTGTCGCCCCGCCCGCCTTGCTGCAATGTACCGTTTCTTTTTAGCGACGAGCGCTCAGCAGCAGGCTGAGGATGCGGATGAACATGTTGAAGAAATCCAGGAACAGGCGCAGAGCCCCTGCTACCCATTCATCCGGCCCAAGCTGCCGCATAATAACAGACGTGTCGTAGAGCACAAAGCCCGCAAACAGGAGCAGGCCAACGCAGGTCAACGCCAGGTGAAATGCAGATGACTGAATGAAGAACCCGGCCAAAATACCGACGAACACCACAATAAGCCCGGTCACCAGGAACCCACGCATAAACGTGAAGTCCTTTCCGCTCACGAGCACATAGCCCGTCAAGGCGCCGAAGGTAACGATCGTAAGGCCCAGTGCCTGCCAGATGATCACCATGCTTTTCGTCTGTATAACAGCCACCAGGAACATTGGGGCGATTAGAATGCCCGTGAATGCGCACAGCACGCCGTACAGCAGCACATTCACCTTCGGAACACGCGCGGCCGATTGAACGGCAAATGTCAGCGCGATAAACGCGCCCATCAACACCAGGAAACCAATCGGATTCGCCACAGCCATGAACAGCCGCTGCAATGCTGGTGAAGTCATAGCCGCGATCATGAGCCCAAGGCCCGATGCCATCATTACCGCCACGCCGCCCGTCACCGTCAGGTATACCTTGTTCAAAAACGCACTGCGGGCCGCCGGACTTGCGTGCTCGACAGTAGTCATGCCGCCGTATTCCGAGTAGCTCGGTTCGTATGCCATTTTGTGATCTCTCCGTTTTCAGGTTACTTTGAGTTACTTCATACACTGGATGCCAAAAAATAATGCCTTATGGCAATACCAATTCAACGCATGTTTCCTTTAGCAATCCTAAACGAACTTTGCTAGCTCCGCCCCAGCAGCCTTTTGGCTGCTTTCCGCCACGCGGGGTGAACCAGGCCGCTGTAAAGCCAGCGCTTCAGCCCCCAGCTCCCCGATCCCCAGAAGGTGTCCGCCCGCGTCGGTCTTCCCTGCACAAAATTCCGCGCCATTTCGTCCGTCGTGACCTGCTCGTATGGCGATCCGTCGCTCATCCGCCATCGAATCTCACCGTTCCAGAAGAACTGGGTGGTGAAAAGGCCCGGCCGCTTTTCCATCCACCGTTCCAGGAAAGCGTCCTCCCTCCGTAGATGATCCAGCAGGTGCGCAAAACGATGCTCCGCCAGCTCAGCCCGCTTCAGCGTGAGCTCCAGCTCGCCACCGTTCGCGTTCACGTACCACTTATGAATCGTGGTATATGGCGGCACGGCAAACAGCCAGTCATGAAGTTCGGTCGGCGTCTCGATGTATCCCGCCCGCGCGACCCGCTCCATTTCACGCAGCATCGCCGGCGGGTCCTCCACATGCTCAAGCACATGCATGCAGATGCAGTAGTCGAAAGCCTTGTCGCGAAACGGCAAAGCCTGGCCATCCGCCAACACAAGTGCGCGCCCGTCGCGCACAAGCCGCCGGCCTTCACGCTGGCTGTCATCCGCAAGAAACCGGTCCAGCAATACGGTGCTGCGCGCGTGCGGGCGTCCCCCCGACCCAATCTCCAGCACACGCGAGCCACGCGGAATCGGCAACTGGCGCGGAGTCATTCGCACAGCTACGCAGCCTCCGCGGTTTGCACGTCTCTCGCGCGGCTGGTGCTGAACACGCTCACGTTCTGCGCCTCACAGCGAAAGCGCCCCACTCCTCACGCGACAACTCCTCGACGACCGCGAGTTCAAGCTCCTCAATTCGCGCGCGTACCTCTGCTGCTTCGGCCAGCAGAAAACCCGACAGAAGCAACGCGCCGGTCGCACCGAGTCGTGGCGGAAGCAGGTGCAGCAGAGGCATGAACTCATTGAAAAGCATGTTGCAAAAAATCAGGTCGTATGGACCTTCCGGTGCAGACTCCAGGGGTCCCACCACCAGCTCAATCTGTCCGTCGGCGATGCCGTTAATTTGCAGGTTCTGCGCGAAATTCTCCCGCACCTCCTCATCGAGGTCCGTTCCCGTGACACGCTCCGCCCCCAGTTTAATCGCGGTGATCGCCAGGATCCCACTGCCTGTACCAATATCCAGCACACTGCAGCCATTGCTCACGTACTTCTCGGCCAGCACCATACAAAGTTGAGTCGTCGCATGCGTGCCGGTGCCGAATGCCATGCCCGGTTCAATCAGTACTTCCATCCGCTGTTTTGCACCGGGCTCCCCCGGCTGCCCCGCTTCCCAGGGAGGTCGCACCACAAGCCGCTCCCCAAGTTCCACCGAGTGGAAATACTGCCGCCAGTTGTCGTGCCAGTTTTCACGCTGCACCTGGTCCGGCCCGCTGACTATCGCCCCATCGATTTCAACATTCCTCAGCGTCTCTCTCAGCAGCTCCGCCAGGTTATCCGGCGCGCTATCCTGTTCGAAGTAGATCCGCCACTCGATACTGTCGCCCGCGTCCGCCTGCTCCAGCCCGCAATGCGAGAAGTTCACCAGCGCCGTAGCGACAGCTTCATTCACAATTTCCGCCGAAACATTCGGCGCCTGCACGCGGTACAATATCCAGCTCTGATGCATATCGTCTGAAGGTTGGCACGCGACACCCCGCCCTTATCAAGTCCATAAACCGCGGATTGGGCTGGACGTTTCCACAAAGACTACTACGTTCCTGCTGCAGATATACTATTGCTCGCAGCTTTTCAAAGCGCGCAACGCGGCCTTCCTCCACCTCGTCCACACTCGAGCCAATGAAATGTCACCCGCGCTTCAGTCGCAGATAAACTCTTGTCCGCAGTTTTTCAAAGCGCGTAGCGCGACCCTCCGCTTTCTAGCCCACAAGGTACTTGTGGGAAACGTACGCGTTCTACAATCACATGGAGCTGCGCCAGCAGCGGCGCTACACGCACTTCCACGGCAAAGATTTCGAAAACCTCAAAAAGACCAACCCCGAAGAAGCCGCCAACGTCCTTCACGCCGCCGCCCAACTCGCCGTCTACCTGCTGGTGACACGGTAAATTGCACTATCCGCGTTTATGAAGCAGTACCAATTTCTTAACGACTCATCTCCTTCAGAAGCTCAACTCCCTGTTGCACCCGTCTTGAAATGGTCGAGTGATGCACATTTAAACGATCAGCAACTTCGCGGCTGTTAAGCCCATCCTGGCACGTGAGCTGCATTATCTCTGGAAGACTGGCTGGAAGCAGTCGCACCATATCCCGAAGCTCTTGCACTTGGCGTTGCTGTTCCATCCACACCGCACTCCCTTCGGTGTCATCCTGCGTTAACGTTTTTGATCCATCTTCGCTGTAGTCACGACGACAAACCTCACGTTCATTATAGCCTTTCATCCGGCGTGATTTGCGAAGCATGCGAAGCTGGATATACTTCCTCGCATCGAATCCCGCTTTTGGTACCAGAACGAGCTCACAAGCACCAGGACCAAGCCGGTAGTCCAACAGAAGCGGGCGTTCAGGGTGAGAGTTCCACAACCATCCGACCTTTAGAAGGTGGGTCACTGCCTCCAGTGCAGCAATCTCTGCCTGTTCTCCATGTCCGAGCACCCGTGATGAAATACGATAAGAATAAACGGCTGCTGCCGCGCCAAGTCGCTCCATCCGCTCCGTTGTCGGATCACTCAAATACGCTAAAAACAGGTCCTGCAGCATCATCGGCTCCCCCCTGCCAACTTTACTGGTGTCCCCAGCTTAGACGCCACAGCGGCAGAAGTGGATGACAATATCGCAAACTATTTTCAGGTTTTGTGCGACAAACCGCCTTCCTGGCGTGCTAAGTATATAGACGACACAGAAAGCCACCCCGCATCCACTCTTGTTCAGGTGCTCGAAAAATGAAGCTTTTGCCTCTCGCTCTCTTTATCACAGTCGCCTCACTCCTGCATCACACCACATTCGCCGAGGACATCTCAGCTGCAAAAGCTGCGTTTGAAGCCCGCAACTACGCGGGCGCTGCGGCTGCTGCAGAACAGGTATTGTCCTCAGGCACCGCGCAGGAGAAGCCGGAAGCTGCAGCCCTCCTGCTCAAGGCACATCGTAACCTGCCACAGCACGAGGAAGTCCTCGCGAACTATGATCAGTGCCTGACCGCTGCGCTCTCAACCGCGTTCGAATCTCAGGTCAAACTGGAGCGCGCCAAGAGCCTGCATGATAACGCCAGGGACACCACCGCTGCACTCGCCGCGTACAACGAAATTCTCAGCACCTACCCCAATGATGCCTACAGCGCCCCCGGCGCGCTATATGGCATCGGAATGCTGCAGGCCGGAGCACTCAAAATCCCTGCGAGCGCGCGCCAAACCTATGATCGCGTCATAACGGAGTTTCCAGCCTCCCATGTCGCCGGCAGTGCTGTTGTTGGTAAGGCGCGGCTGGCAGTGCCGCTCAAAGATATTACCGCACTCGAACAGGCCGAGGCGGCTCTCAATGGCATCCAGGCTAAGCCGAACATCCGGCAGGCCGTGCAGTTTGAACGCGGCGAGTATAACGCCAAGGTGCGCGGACCCGGCGCGCGACGTCACGCGGCCCGCGAATACCAGAAGACCTTCAAAGATTTTCCGGAACTCGCCCAGTCCGACATTGGCGCCATGGCGAAGCTGCGCGCAGCCGACAACTTCCCGATGGACGACTTCAACCAGTCGCTCGTGCTCTATAAAGAGGTCCTCGACAACTATCCCAAACTCGAAAACGCTCTCCGCGAGTGGGCGGCGCTCAACCATGCAACGATGCTGTATCAACTTGAGCGCGAACAGGAAGCCGCCGCTGCGCTGCAGTCTCTGATTGAGCAAAACCCCTCTTCAAAAATCAAGAGCGCTGCTCAGCAGTTGCTCACGGGCATTACCGATCCGAACACCACCGAGGCGATGGTAGCGCTGTTCGATCGCGCCATTCGCTTCGAGCGTAGCGGGCGCCACTACGATCTTCTTTTCTGGGACATGCAGCGCATCATCACCAAGTCCCGCGAGCAGGAGTACCAGGACTACGTCACTAATCAGCAGGTCAGTAGCGAGCTGCGGGCCGACATGCGCTACCGGCTGGCTTACGCCTACTTCCACTCAGGCTATGGCGAAGAGGCAATGGATCTGGCCGGTAAAATCCTCGAGGAAGATTCACCCAGTCTCAACACGCGTGCACATTGCCTCTACCTTCGTGGCTTCCTGCTCGGGCGTATAAGCCAATGGACCGAGGCCGCCCAGGTCATGAAGCAGGTAATCGATGCTGACCCGGGATTCGCAATCCTCCGTAACGCCTATCTCGAATACTCGCGCGCACTCGACCTCTCGGGTGATCGACTTGGCGCTGCATTGGCGCTCGAAGAACTCGGGATCAGGTATCCGCTATCTTACGAAAACGAACAGGCCAATATCCGCCGTCGCCACTTCGCCACCCGGGACCGCACGCTCGCAGTGCAAGTTGAGGCAATGCGGCCCGCGCTGATTGCGAAATTTAAACCGGTGGGCAAGGATGCCAGTCTGTTGCAAACCGGTATCGCCTGGACGCCACCCATAGGTTCGTACCCCGCTGCACCCTCGGCGGAAACTTCCTATGCCAGTGCAGTGATCGAGCCGCGAATTGGGGGTGCGGAATAATGAGGAACTCACTTCGCATACTCACAGCCGCCCGTATCGCTGCCGCACTGCTCACTATCGCAACCGCTTCTCAGTTTGCATTCGCGTCGACTTCAGGTAACGTTGGCCCGGATTGCGTAAACACGAACCCGCCGGACTGCCCGGAAGACAAGTGCTGTGAACCCTGCCCATGCGACACCGGCGAAGGTGGGCAGCGCTCTGGTCACAATACTGGTCAGTGCGTCACCGGCAACTGCTCGGAAGGCCCTGGTGGCCCCAGCATGACAACCCAGCTCATCGTCGGCAATAGAGGTAATGGGTATAGTTACAGTCCCTCAACGCTTGGCGAAATTGACCCCGGCCGGTTTATGGTCGTGGATCGTCGTGTCGACATGAATGTTGCCGCGGCAGGTCCCGGCGGCTTTCCCATGGCGCCCTCCCGCACTTACAATAACCTTACTATTAGCAACAGTGACAATATCGACGGGAAATCATGTTTGGGGCCATATTGGCACTTCAACTACGACATGGCCATCGAATGGAAATCCGGGACAACTGATCGGCTCCTGCGCATGTCCAATGGTGGCCATAACGTCCTGTTTCGCGATGCAACTGACCATAATTTGTGGACGAGCCGCGGCGACTATGGAGCCGCCGTTCGACTGGTCTATGCCAGCGGGGTGTTTACCCTGACGCAGCCTGATCCGGGAATTGTATATACCTTCGACGTCGCTGGCAAGCTGATCAAAATTCGCGGGCACAACGGGCACACACTCACGCTTACGCGGGACGTGAACCATGTGCTAACCCAAATCGACCTCGACCACGAAAACCCGTCCCTGGATGCTGACACGCGCTATCTCACCTTCCACTACGACACCTTCACCACGTTCACATATCCGCAGACCGGCCTCTCCCTCAAGCGTCTTACCCGCATTACCGCATGGGATGGTTCATACCTTCAATACGGTTACGACACCTACGGCATGCTGCAAACCCTCGTCAACTCACGAGGCGAACTGGTGGATTTCCGCGGCAACGGCCCCGGCCCGTTCTACAATACCAATCAGCATCCGCTGATGCTTGACGCCATAGGAAACGATGGCTCCAGGAAATTCGACGGAAGCGACCTGAGCGCCTACTATTACAAGCGTAGCTACTTGTACGGTGAGACGGGCGTTCTTTCGGAAGTCCGTGATGAGGACGACGAACTGCTGTATTATGTCGAATGGGAAGATAGCATTTCTGCCTACTTCAATACCGCCGTTCGCAAAGACGGCACGCGCGTTGTCCAGACGATGAATCACGCACGCGACCCAATGAGCATAGAAATTCAGGCCTGCGATGGCGCCAATTGCGAAGACAGCGGCGGAACGCTTTCCTATCGTACCCAGCAGTTCCTGATCGCCGCCGGTGGCGGGCGCGACTCCCAGCTTCCCAAGATCAAGGTCGACGACGGCGGGAGTACCACAACATACTACTATCTCAACGAAGGTTCCACAACCGCGCCGATCTGGGATAAGATCCATGTCATGGCGATTGAAAAGGGCGACGGCAGCCGCACCGACTAC
>JBPCLP010000018.1:0-51997 GCA_051003195.1 Candidatus Sumerlaeaceae bacterium
CACTGACTTAAGATTGCCGATTTTTAGTACACGAGTTTGATTTGTAAGCGTTTAGGTCCAGTCCGAGCAATTGCGACCGTCCTTCGGGAAAGAAACTCAGGCTTCGATCTCCTAACTTATTCAAATACAGGCATTTAGAAATACCAAATGTCCATTAAGTCAGTGCCATTCGGGACGGTTGACGTTTTTTCCTATTGTTCGGGCGCGGGTAGCACGGCGCTGAGGGTTTGTCTTCGACGTGCGCGTCTCCGAGCGCAGTTCTCTTTCAACAAGCTGATGCACTTGCGCAACCATCTCCGTAGGAACGCCGAGGAATGTGATGCGTTTTGACTGGAATGCAGCGTCGTCTTCTGCTGCTGCTTCTTCGGGTCTCTGCGACTCATAGTGTCGAATAACGGCCTCAACGCGTTTGCGGTTCCAACCCTCCGGGTAAACATTAGGATCGCGCTTCTTTGTGGCTTTTTTCATCGCCCCTTCTTCTTTCTCCTCCGGCGGAACGCCGTCAATGCTTTACCAACCAACTCGTATGCCGTAATTACGAATAGTCCATCGCCCGACCGCAGTGGAGTATAGACAACTTTTAAATACCGGCCCGCTTCCGTTTGGCCTATCCGGATTCGACTTTCATCTGTGCCAGGGGAATCCTCCTGATACTTCTCTGAACAATTGGAAAGTACATCAATCACCTCATTGACAAGGCTCGTGCCGGCGACTGGAGATCATCGTGTGAGTTCGACAACCAGCACGCCGGGCGAAGTGTTTGCTTCCAGGGCAAGGGATGTGCTTTCCGCGGAGGAGCGCGCGCTGCTGATGCAGATCGTACCGGAGAAGCTGCCCGAACACGTCGCTGTGATCATGGACGGCAACGGGCGCTGGGCGCGCGAGCGAGGTTTTGCCGACCGGATTCGCGGTCACGAAGCCGGCATAACGAGCGTGCGTACGGCGGTGCGTGCGTGCGGCGAACTGCACCTGAAGGCCCTCACCCTGTATGCGTTTTCTGTCGAGAACTGGCAGCGGCCCAGGCATGAGATTGCCGCGTTGATGGGCCTGCTTGATCATTTTCTCAAATCGGAAATCGGCGAGCTGAACGACAATAATGTGCGCCTGGTGACGTCGGGCCGCACCGAGGATCTGCCCGAGGGCGTGCAGCGCACATTGGCGGAAACGATCTCCTCCACCAGCAGCAATACCGGCCTGGTGCTCAACCTGGCCCTCAGCTATGGCGGCCGCGCGGAAATCCTGGCCGCGGTACAGGCGATTGCGCAGCAGGTGGCACAGGGAGCCATGCAGCCGCACCAGGTAACCGAGGACAGCTTTTCGCAGCACTTGAATCACCCGGAGCTTGGCGATCCAGATCTGCTCATTCGTACCAGCGGAGAAATGCGGGTATCGAACTTTTTGCTGTGGCAGATTGCCTACACCGAGATTCACGTGACCCCGGTGCTGTGGCCCGATTTCCGGAGATCGCACCTTTATACTGCGATCCTGGATTTTCAGCGGCGCGAGCGACGGTTCGGAAAGGTGATGCCGGCCTAGTGTGGTGTCCCAGAGATTCGTTATATATTTTCGGTTTCCGGCGCCCCTTCAGGGCGCGAAAAATGGGGTGCTGTAACACAGGGCTGCGGATTCCAAAAAGCCGGAATCCTTACCCTGGGCTGTGTTCCGCTGCACCTTCGGTGCAAAAAGATTCCGACGGAAATTCTGGGGCGAATTAATGGGATACCAAACCAGATGAAACAGATCACTTCGCGTGCGCGCACCGGTTTATTTGCCATGGCGGTCCTGGTGGTGTGCCTTTGGAAGCCATGGCTGCACTGGCTGGTCAGCATGATTGTTGCCGTTCTCGGTTTCATTGGCATCCGTGAGTTCCACCGCATGGGCCGCAATATTGGAGTTCGCACTTCCCAGCCGCTTGCCATCGTGATGACGCTCGCGCTGATCGTCGCGGGCACCGCGCCGCTGGAACTTTTCAAGGGCCTGCTTCTCTCGGTGCTCCTGGTTAGTATCGTTGGTGCGTACCTCGTTCACATGACGGTGTATGGTTACGAAGGTGCCTATAGTGTTGTACCGATTGCGGTGTTCGGGCCGATCTATATCGGTATCCCGCTGGCGCTCAGTCTGCAGATTATGCAGGGCGACCGTATGTTCCTGATGTTCGGGCTGCTGTTGGTATGGCTTTCCGATATCGGCGCCTACTACGCCGGGCGCAAATACGGACAGCACAAGCTGGCGCCGCGACTCAGCCCGAAAAAAACCATCGAGGGTGCGCTTGGCGGACTGGCAGGGTGCCTGCTGGTTGCGCTGATTTTCAAAGCGCTGGTGCCAACCGCCGCCTTTGACTATTCCTGGGGAGAGGCTGTTGTCGTCGCGCTTATCGTCGGCCTCATAGCACCATGCGGCGACCTGGCAGAGTCGATTCTAAAGCGCGACACGGGCATCAAGGACAGTGGCCGCGGGATGGGTGGCCACGGTGGAGTACTTGACCGCATCGATTCGCTGTTGTTCTGTTTTCCCGCGCTCTATCTGTTTCTGATGGTTACGGGTCGGCTATAGAGCGGCCGCTGCTGCTATTCCTTGCGCCCGAAGAGCCCAAGAAATCCGCGACGTTTCGCGGGTTGCTGTCCAGGTTCCGCCGGTTGCTGGGAAGTCTGCGGTGCGCCCGGATTACCACCCAGCAGACGCGCGCGCAGTGCACCGTCGGCGATGAATAGTCCTGTTTCATCTCCCGGCTTCGCCGTTTCTACGGCAGCGGCCTGGCCCGTTGCGAGATCCACCGTCACAAACGATGTCTGCCCGCTGGCGTTCAATCCCCCCAGCAGCAGCTCGTCGCCGGCTTCGTTGTAATCCAGCACGCGTACGCCTGCCGGCATGTTTCCCACCGGTATGGGAGCCCCCGCTACGTAACTCCCGGCTTCAATGCGGACGGGAACGGCTTCCAGAGTTTTATTTACAATGTTGTTGCCGACGATAAGGATCCCACCCTGCCGGAGAAAAATACGCTGGGCGTCCAGATCAAAATCCAGCAGGCGCCGATACGCCTTGTTCACCGCAGCGAGCGCGCTGGTCTGGCCAAAGGAAGTAACGACAAACTGGCCCGTGCGTTCGATGTCGAAGCGCTTGCCGCTGATCCCGTCGCCTTCGTTTCCAATAAGCAGGCGGCGATCGCCATAACGCATCGCCATCTGGGCCACAACTTTCCCGTCGGCGTCGCTTCGCCACATGTTCAATGTGTCGCTGGAGAGCTCGTTGCAATTCTGCGACTGCGCGAACAGAATGGCTTCTCGCTCGCCTTCGGCCACCGCGTACAGCATATTGCCGGTCGAGTTGCGATGTACATGCACAGCGCCGCGCGGACCGTACGGCGAGTTGCATGCACCAGCTATGATCGCGGCGAGATCCTGTTTTGAAAATGTGATGACGCTCGACCGCCCAGCGGCGGTTGCGGCAATCGCCGCGGTTACTGCTACGCTCAACAGCGTCCGAGTTTTCATGGTACATACCTGTGCAACCAGCCGGATGCGCCGGCGCCCATCTGCACGCCAGCAGCCCGGTAGCGTTCCATCGGCCAGCGGTTGCCGCAACCGAAAACGTTAAGCAGGAGCCGCTGGTTTTTCGTGCTGATCGAGCTGACCAAGGCGCTGGTCGATCATCGGGTGCATTTCTGGAGGCGATGCATGCTTAATTGCCTCAAGCAATTGCCGGCTATGGTCGACACGGCCCACATCCAACAATGCCTGGGCGAGGTTCAGCAGCGCGAACGGCTGATGCACCTGCTGAATGTGTGGCTCCACGAGCGCGATAATCTCGTGCGGCATCGACTGTTGTCCCAATAAGAAGGTCAGTTCCGCTAACAGGTCCTGCTTTTCCTCCTCCGTGGATGCCCGGGATAATGCTTCATGTATCCTGCGTTTCAGCTCGTCCTTTTCGCAGGCAGACGCCGCGATTTGCGCCAGTGCACGATATCCCACGGGGCTGTGCGGTCGCTTCTCCACAAAACGCATGACCTTTTCCATGCCGCGAGCCGCTTCACCGCGCTCGTTATAGAAGCCGTACACAGCCAGCAGCAGTTGCGGGTTGGCGGGATCCGTGTCGACTGCGGTATCGAGCAGCACCATGGTCTCATCGATGCGGTTCTGCCGGGCGCGGACCTTGGCCAGGCCAAGCGTGGCACGTGCGATGTCGTGCGGGTACGCGGCGTCCTCGATGATCTCTTCGAAAGCTGCCGCGGCTTCGTCCAGTCGACCTGTTTCCGCCAGGGCGGCCGACCGCCAGTAAAGGTCCGGCACGTGGCCACTGGACAGCTCACAGGCGTGTTCAGCAACTTCGAGCGCCTCTTTCGGAAACCCGTCGGTGAGAAGTTGAGGCCCGATCTGCCGAAGCACGTCGAGGTTGCTCCAGTTCTGGCGGGCGGCGTTCATCAATTGTACGCTGTACTGGCTGCGCGTGATCTTGTGTGGCTGGCCTTGCTGATCTACTACATCCATCATGTCATCCATAAGTACTCTTAAAAAGAGGAAGTATGGGAACAGATGCTAGCGAAAACATGCGGACTCCAGGAGGCACAAGGTTGCAATTAGCAGCGTCGCGAGATTCCGCTGCCTATCATTGGTTGACAGGTTGCACCGCGCAACGCGTTACGGACAATATGCGTTTTGAAGCGACCAGCCGGCAGGTCCTGGCAAAGTGATTATCGGTGTAATACCGTCGCGCTTTGCATCGACGCGTTTGCCTGGAAAACCGCTCATCGAGTTGGCGGGCAAGCCGCTTGTGCAATGGGTCTGGGAAGCCGCGAAGCGCTGCCAGAGACTCGACAACGTCCTGGTTGCCACGGACGATGAACGCATTGCAGCCGCCTGCCGCGCGTTCGGCGCGGATGTAGTCATGACGCCGGCGGAATGCCCGAGCGGCACCGACCGCATTTCCGCTGCGCTGGAGGGCCGTGATGCGGATGTGGTGGTAAACATCCAGGGTGACGAGCCGCTCATGGAGCCTGCAACCGTTGACGCGTGTGTGGCCGCATTGGTCGGGAATCCCGGCGCCGCGGTTTCTTCTGCCATGACACGCATCGATACACGCGAAGACTACCTGGCGTCGCATGTCGTTAAGGTGGTGGTGAGCGAAACCGGGCGTGCGCTCTACTTCAGCCGCGCGCCGATACCGGACAGCTCTCGCCTGACCGCAGGCGAGCAACAGAGCCTGGTAGCTTATAAGCACCTCGGCCTGTATGTGTATCGGCGGGCTGCGCTGGAACAGTTCATTAAACTTCGTCCTTCCCGCTACGAACAAGCCGAAAAACTGGAGCAGCTTCGCTTCCTGGAGGCGGGCTTTCATATCCAGATGGTCGAAGTGGAATCCGGTTCGGTCGGCGTTGACACCCCTGAAGACGTTGAAAAAGTGGAAAAACTGCTGCTGGGTCGTTAAGTTTCGACAGCGTTTATGCGCCAAGTTGAAGGACGTAGCGTCTGGAGCGTCGTTTTTGATTGCACTGGCTTGGCGCTTGCCTGCGAATTGAGCCCAGTTGATCCGAATTGCTGGTTGGGGACGTGTGGCAGCGGAAGCTCGCTTGCGCTGGCGGCGTTTAGGGAAAAGGATCAACCGGAGTGTAACACGATTCCATTTGGGAGTAACGATATGAAGTTCGTATTCGTGCTTGTTGCTGCTGCTTGCGTTCTCGGCGGCTGCTGTGCTTCGGCCTGCCGTCCGGCTTGCCGCCCGGCGTGCGCGCCGGTATGTAATCCCTGCCGCTAATCTGCAGCAGGGTTTTTCCGGCGGCGGAACTATGCCGTCCGGGTCTATTCTGAGAAAGCCCGCTGGTGCCATGCACCGGCGGGCTTCTTTCACTTTGAGTGGGCTCTTGCGGGCGTCAACTTGATCAGTCGGCAGCCGTGACCCGGCACATCTGATTCGAAGCGATTATCCCGCCTGCCGATATCTTTTTGCAGCCAGAGGTCACGTGCATCTTGTGGACCTTTGATTCCAAGGTCTTCCCATTGCGCGACCACGCCGCCTGTGATGTCGTCGAGATTAAACAGGCCCACCGCGATGCTGTCATCCGCCAGCGGACGCGACCACACCTGCGTCTCACCATTTTGGGAGCGACGTTTAGCGGGTCTTCCGAGCCGGTCCTGATCTACGGCAAGCACTTCGTCATTTGTTAGCATGGCGAGTGTGAATTCGTCCAGCTTTGTCATGTCGCACCCAATCAGCAGCGGAGAAGCCACCAGGCTCCAAAGCGTGACGTGCGTCAGCTGCTCCTGTTGCGTGAGTTTGCTCGCGTGAAGCTTCGGACCCCAGCCGACTAATCCCACTACCAGCATATCAGGGTCGTTCCATTTACCCGGCCCCACCGCATCGTTGCGTTCGGTCTCTGTAAACCCGAGCCGCAGGATGCTGCTCCATCGGTCGCGAATGTCGCCTGTCGTACGCCACAGGTTTCCGCCCACTTCCGGCGAACCGCCCCAGTGCCAAACCCCACCCATCCCATACTGGCACAGGCTGTACACGATATCGCGCGGAACAGCGTCCAGTGCGCTGCGCATCACGATGTATGGCTTCTGGTAATCTTCGAGGTTTCGCTCTTTGCCGACAATCTCGCTGTATGAGCACCAGTCGAACTTCAGGTAATCGATACCCCAATCGGCGTAGGATTGCGCGTCCTGCTGTTCGTGCTCATAGCTGCCGAGATAACCGCCGCACGTCTTTCGGCCTGGAGAGGAATAAATGCCCAGTTTCAACCCTTTCGAATGCACATAATCGGACAGAGCTTTCATGTCGGGAAACTTGTCATTGGGCTTGATGCGTCCGTCAGGCTCGCGGTCCGGCCCTTCCCAGCCGTCGTCGATGTTAATATAGGAGAATCCATGCGCGGCAAGACCGCTGCTGACCATGGCATCCGCTGCTGCCCGGACTTTCGCATCATCGACGGAAAGTCCCCAGACGTTCCATGAATTCCATCCCAGGGGCGGCGTGAGTGCCAGTTTACGCTGCCCTGCAACAATGGTCAGGTCGCGACTGGCACTGCCTCGCGCACCCGTAACGTTGACCGAGGCCGTGGTGACGCCTTCGGATTTTACGGTTCCTGTGATGATGCCGGTTATTGGATGAATCGCAAGAGCAGCGGGCAGACCTGTCGCCGAATAGCTAAGCGTGCCCTTGCCCATTGCCGGTACCATAAAGAGGAACGGACGTCCGGGCGTGGTGCCAACGATGTCCGGACCATTAATCCTTGGGATATCACTGGCTGTGGGACGCGCGATGTCTGCTGGAGGGCTGGGCGGAGTAACGCCTGCCTCGGGCCGGGTGGTTGCCTTATCCGCAAGGTAGATGATCGCGTCAGCCCAGTCCGCGTGATCCTTGTGAATCTTTCCCTCGGCGTCATGCACGAGCAGGCGCATCGTCTCCGAGCCGGTTAGATTCACCTCCAGGTGCTTTGGTGGTCTGCCGCCTTTCATGACGCCGGAGTCTGCCAGCTTTTTACCGTCCACCAGCACCTGGAAAATGACGGTTCCTTCCGTGGTGCACTCGTCGTCCACGCCGACCGTCGCAGTGAAACGTTTGGCGCTTCTGTATAAATTTACATCAAATTTCGAGAAGGCGTGCGTGCCAACGCCATGCTCGTATGTCGTACCCGCGAGTCGGATCGGGTTGCCGCGAACGGACTTTTTAGCATGCACTTCGCCCCAACCAATTTCCATTTCGGAAAGGTCGAGCTCCTCGAGTCGAACCATGGTTGTAATCGAGTCGCCAGCCGCAGGTTCGACTTGAGCCGTGGCAGTGGTGCCGCAGAACAAAACCGCAACAAGTGTGAGCGTATTGCGGATCGCTTCTCGAAAAGGTCCTGGCATTATGGCACCGCCGTGCAAGGAAATGGGAAACCCTGTTCAGCCCGAAAGCCGGGTATGGCGATGTCAACTCTCCGACGCGGCCTGTCCCGTCTCTGTTTCGTATTGCAGTCATTCGGCGCACGTACCAGCCATTCTGAATGTCGAGGCTCAATCATCTGCATGCTGCAGTCGGTCTTCTTCTAGTGCTCTCTTCTGCGCATGCGGATACAACCCTGACTCTGGAAACCGATGTGCCACGAATAATCCGGCGATCGCAGCAGGCGCGCGGCACGAGTATTACGTTGCCGGCGGACGTCGAAATGGCCATTCGGAAAGCCGTGCAGGGAGATGTCATCAACATGGCCGGTTACGACATGGAAATACTGCCGATTCTTCCCATCCAGCAGCAGGCGGGAGGGCCGCCGATGATATTTGCGGACGACCCGGAATACATTCGTGTGCCCGAAGCCGCGGTACTGCGGGAAGTGCTGAACCCCGGTGTGAACCGCTTCTATCTGTATGAGTGCAACGGAACCTCGATACCGAAAACGAAGATCTCGCCTGTGATAGAGAACCTGGGTGACCAGCCAATGCATCTGCGCTTCCTCAGGTCTGTATCCCCGAGGGTGACGCTGGATTATGGGCGCGCTGGCAAGGAAGCGATCCGGGAATTCATCACTGCCAAACCACTCGGTGCAGTGCGTACAATCCCGGCCCGTGGTTCGGACGTTTTCGACACAACCTGTGAAACGGCGCTGGTGGCGCCCGATGAGCTGATGCACGGATGGTACGAATTCGAAATTGATCAGCCCGCACGGATCACGGTCCTGCAGACTGCGCCTGATGTGCCGAGCGTCATCGCGAATGCGCGAATTGCCGAACTGCTGCCGCCGCGCAGCCATAGCGGTGCGGGCCGAGGCTATTATTCGTATAGCGAGTATGTTGTGACACAGCCGAAGAACACCGTTCTTGATACAGCCGAGGGGCCCCATCAAATTTTCCTGGCGGACGGCACCCTGGACCGGTGGCTGACGGGATGGGATTCGACCACGAGTCAGCCCGTGCAGCTAACGGGCAATTATGGTGTTATCTATCACATCCAACTGAAAAGACAGAGCAGCGATGGAAAGGCGCTCGCGTTACTGACGTGGAACGCCCGGACAAAAAGCGGCTGCGGAGCCATGAGTGGTTGCACCGCAGTGAGTGCGGGAAAGTTTGCAGCCGGTCCTGTGATGGTGCCGGGTAAAGAACCCGTGCTGCGAGGCGGCGATAAGGCGGTACTTCTGCAGGTTTACCCCCCACCTGCGAAAGGGACAACTGACGAGATCGAAATCACCTACACTCCCCCAGGCGCGAGTTGCCTCCCGACTCCGCTGCTGCTTGTCCCTATCTCAGACTAAATCCGGCTGGAATACTGGATCGAAGCGCTTAGCTTCATGAGATACTGGCATTTGTAAAGGCGTTGCGTGTGCAATACACGCAACGTACTGGCTACATCTCGTGCACGGCCATCGTCAGGTACTTATCAAAGCTCGCATCGCGCGGTTCTTTGCGCGGCCTTAACAGATGGTACCTGGGCCACACCAGCCCGCGAATCATCTTTTCTTCTTCGTAGTATTTGCTCATTGCCTGGATTATCTCTTTCGTAAAAACGTCAGTCGGTTCTGCGGATTCGACGTCGTACTGCGTGACGATGAGACCAAATTTCTGGTCGCGAAGATCGTCGAGAAACGGCTGCTGATTCCATCGCCCCTGCCGCGCAAGTTCGCTCAGGATAAAAGGCTGGAGTACGGGATCGCGTTTCGCCCGAAGGTTGAACATCGCCAGCTCGGTAAAGGTCGGTTTTTGTTCCTCACGCACAACCCGAGCGACTTTGTCCGCAGCCGCGAAGTCGACACGTGTCGGGTTCTTGCTTTGGTTAAAACGGATCTGCCTGGCTTCCGGTGTAACAACGGTACTTACATGCGCGAAGAGAATAAGGACTGTCGCAATCGCGCCTAACAGCGCGATCGTGAAGCCGCGGGTGCGGAAGCTGATTGCATCCGAAAGGCGGCCGAGCGAGTAGCCGGTCATCAGCACAACCCCGATAATCGGCTCGATGAGATAATTTTCAGCCGTGCCCGATTTCGCGATCGCAAAAAAGCTGAGACAGGCTAACAGGGCATAGAGATAGATCGGATCCGCGGCAAAGTCGCGCCAGAAGCCAGGGCCGGCGGATTGCTCAACCGTGGGCTCGCTGCGCGGGCGGCCGCCTCGTAACGCTGCGAGCACCGCTGCACAGAACATCGAAAGCGTTGCCGCCATGAGCAGCCACTGGTGCATAAACCAGACGTGCTTAAACCAGTGCTTTAGCTCATGGGGATGATAGACATTCATATTGTAGAGCACGGTATGAATGGCATACTGGCCCCGCGTGGCGGCCGTCAGGATTGCGAACGGAACGGCAATGGCCAGCGCGAGCATTACCGTGTAGCGAAGACCCATTCGCCAGTCACGCACACACAACGCGATCACGCACGCCAGCGGCGCGGCAATCACAGTTTGCTTGGTATACAGAGCCAGTGTGAAGCAGACGATGGATAACACGCGCGCGGGAGCGTACCGCGGTGCGAGTGCAACGAACGCAAGGCCGATGAGCGAAAAGTAAATGGCGGGAAAATCCACGCGGTAGTAGGCGACCCATTGGAAAACTTCCAATGTCGAAAGGTAGAGCAGCGCCGCCGTAATCCCGGCCGTGACATGGAGCGTTCGGATTGCAATGAGAAGCGCGATGATTACGGCGATGCCAAGGCAGGAGATCCAGCAAAGCAGCCGCCCCTGCGAAAAACTCGGCGTGTCCCGGTCGAGTGTCCACGAGGTGACAAACATATAAAGCGGCGGATAGGTGCCAACCACGTACGGATAACTGGTAAGCGGTTTATAGATACTGTGTCCCCGGTTGAGCTCGAGAGACTGGTAGAGCAGCGCGCCCTCTTCGTTATCCATTTGAAAAAAACCGTGTCGGGCCGCCAGCGCGGCGCGGTTGGAAATAAGCTGGCTGATGGGCATCAGCTGAACGATTGGATACACGAGCGAGAGAGCCAGCAGCAGGCTAAGCACGACACCGGCGATGGACCGCGGAGGAGTGACCGGAGAGCCTGGGACTGGCTGCGATTTGAGGTAAGTGTCGACGTAATTCGGGGGAAGCGGCGGCGGAAGGGAAGTGCTCACCGGGCCGGAACCGGTTGCGAGCCATGCATTGAGTGAACGCCCCGCAGCACCGCAGCGGCTACGGTTTCTGCACCCATCACTTCCATGCACATCGGTTCGAGAGAGCACATTTTGAGATAGCATGGACTACATGGAAAATCGGTTATAACTTTTTCCCCGCGATCGAACAGGTCGATCTCGCGGTGTGATGTGGAGCCGAACATCGCGACGACATATTTCTGCAGGGCGATGGCAATGTGCATGCCCAGCGTGTCGGAACTGACCAGGATGTCGCAGGCATCCACAACTCCGAAGAATTCTTCGAGAGAATTATCGGTGTCCGTATCGATGACCTGTGGCACCGCGGCGAGAATAGCACTGTTAAGTTCTTTCTCCGCGAGACCGCCCATTAGAAGGACCTCCAGGTTTGCACCGGCAAGCTGGCGAACCAGCGCAATCCAGTTTTCGAGCGGCCACTGCTTGGTGCGAAATACTTCGCCGCAGCCGGTGTTCAATCCCACCCGGACACGCGCATTTAAAGCCCGAGCGTCGGCAGACACCTCAGTGCGGCCACTCCAGTGTATTTTCTGTTCGATTTCGGCGCGGCGGCGATGAGACGCGGCTGTCAGTCCCAAAATATATGGATCTCGACCGTAAGGCAGGGCTGCCATCTCCGCGATGATCTGTGGGTAAGGCCTGGTGTTCAGGCGGAACTTCAGGTCGTCGTTAATGCCAAGCAGCAGCGCATACTCGGACTCTGGATTAAAAACGGCAGGAGTACCCCAGGCTGTGGGAGCATACCCAAGCCGGCGCTTTGCCACCACGCTGCCAGCAAGATCCAGGGACGTGCGATCTTTTTCGAAATTAAGCAGAACGTCGAATTCGCGGCCGGCCAGCGTAGCTGTGTTTTCCGACGTCAGTGGCAGCAGCTCATCGATGAGGGGATTGGCGATCAGCAATGGCAACGCGTTTTCGGCGGTTATCCACGTAATGCGACCTTTTGGCCACTCGCGTTTTATTGCATGAAGCAGCGTGGTGGTGCGAAGCACGTCCCCCATTGCACCCGTTTTTATTATTAATACCCGTGCCGGGCCCGTGACCTCCGGCTGTGGCTCAGGTCGAAATGTTCGGGCTGATGTCGGTAGTGCCTGCGGCTGGTAATGCGGGCAGCCCGCGCATTCGTTCCCGTAACGGCAAGGTTTGTAGCCGTTGTACAACGCGCAATCAAATCGCACGTCCGCGAACCGGATCATCAGGTGCCGGCGCCGGCGAACTGAATCTGGTGGAAACGCGCGTAACGGCCATTTTTCACCAGCAGCTCATCATGGGTGCCATGCTCGATGAACCTGCCCTTATCCATTACATAGATTTCATCGCACCGCTGGATCGTGGAGAGCCGGTGCGCGACCACTACCGTCGTCCGATGCTCCATCAGGTTGTTAAGCGCTTCCTGGATCAGCGACTCGGTCTCTGAATCCAGGCTCGAGGTCGCCTCATCGAGGATAAGGATCGGCGCGTCTCGATAGATAGCGCGCGCAATGGCAAGACGCTGCTTTTGTCCACCCGACAGCAGCGACCCACGCGAGCCGATCATCGTATCGTACCCGTTGGGCAGATCTACAATAAAATCGTGCAGCTTGGCAGCCTTCGTAGCCGCTTCCACCGCCGCGCGATCCGGTTTACCCGCCCGGCGGTGGCCATAAGCTACGTTGTTTGCAATGGTGTCATTGAAAAGAACGGGGTCCTGTGTCACGATGGCGATCTGGTCGCGTAAAGACTTCACCTGCAACTGGCGCAGGTCGATGCCGTCGAACAGGATGGCCCCTTCCGTAGGGTCGTAAAAGCGCGGGAGAAGATTCACGAACGTAGATTTCCCGGAACCAGTTTCGCCGACGAGCGCGATGGCGCGGCCCGCTCTCAGCTTGAGACTAATGTCACGCAATACGGGCCCGCGCTCTGGCGTGTACTGGAATGTGGCATCCCGAAACTCGATCCCGTCCTTCAGCACGGGCGCGAATACGGCCCCGGGTGAGTCTACGATCACAGGATGCTGATCCAGTACATGGAAGACACGGTCACACCCTGCCAGTCCACGCTGCAGGCGACTCGTAACCTTGCTCATGCCCTTCATCGGCTGAAACAGCCGCATCAGGAAGCCCACAAAAAGAACGAAATTGGAACTGCTCAGTTCGCCAGAAAGAATGTAGCGCCCGCCCAGCAGCAGAATGGCTGCGACCATGCACATGCCAATCATCTGGGTAACGCTCGAGCCCAGTTCCTCCGCCGCGTTAGTACGCATACCCATTTTGAAAATGCGCCTGTTCTCCGAATGGAACCGCTCGCCTTCGCGCTTCTCCATATTGAAAGCTTTGACCACGCGCACGCCGCTGATCGCTTCCTCCATGATCGAACTCAGTATGCCCATGCTCTTCTGCACGCGACCGCTTACCCGGCGGATTCGCTTCCCGATTACGAACAGCATCCCGGCAAGCGCCGGCACGATTACAAATGTGAAAAACGTCAGGCTTGGCGAAATCATCAGCATAAAGCTGACAAGTGTGATCACGGTAACGGGAGTTTTGAACACGTTGGAAAACAGCAGGTCGACGGCACCCTCGACCGCTTTCACGTCCTGCGTGACGTGAGACATCAGCACCCCCGGCGGCTGCGCAGCGAAGTAACTCAGGTCCAATCCCATGATGTGCTGGAATACGTGGTCGCGCATGCGCTGCACCACGCCAAAAGCGAGATACTTACTAAGGTAACCCACGCCGTAACCCGTAAGTGCTGTCAGGATCCCGGAGCCAACAAGTATGCCCACGAACAACGCGAGTACACGTATCTTGTTTCGAGTACTTTGCGCGCTGTAGTTCTGCAATTGCTGCAGGTGTGGCGTGACGGCGTTCACGAAGCGCTTCTTCAGCGAAACGGCGTCCCCCGAAACATTGTGAGAACCGGGAATGACCAGGCCGGTGACCCCATTAAAGTACCGTGCGCGTAGCTGGGAAGCTGCATCTCCCGCTGCGAGATGGAAGTGATCCGAATCCGACGGCTCAGCCGGCCGTGAAAAGCCGTCAGGCAACAGTAGTGTCAAATCAGCTCCACTGATCCCGGCATCCAGCTTTAGCTGAAGCCACGAGCCAAGCGCTTCGGAGCTGATGCCGTGAACACCGGACAAATCCACCAGGACCTGCCCGCCAGAGTGCCCGAGCTGGCTTCGTATAGCCCCGTTAAATTTTTTGACGGCATCGTGGCCTTGCAGTTCCCCGGCTGCGCGTGTCGCAATGGTCCCATCCGCACCTGCAACAGGGGTTCCTATCTCAAGGCCGATGCCAGCGTCCTGGTCGGCGATCTCCACCAATGGCTTGTTTTCGATAAGGTGAAGGATCGGCTTTAACGTGCTGATCGTCGCGACGGTAAACAGCGCTTCGAGGATAATACAGCCGAACAGCACCGCTACGATACCCCAATAGCCCCGCAGGTAGCTAATGAGGCGCCAGTAAGTGATAAAATCGTTACGGGGACGTCGCGACTTCACAAAACCGCCGCTCGTCTGCAAACCAGCAGAGAATTCAACATGTCAGGAAGCTATACCGACAGCCCCGTGAAGCTTTTGTAAATAAGTAGCGAAACACGCCATCAGGTAAACCACGCTGTAGCCGCCCCCCATCATCTCGCGCACCCACAGCAGCCATGGCAGTTTGTAGATTTTACCCGGCGAGGAGGGATGACGAAGGCGAAGCTGTCCCGTCTGCGCGGATTTTACATAATCGTCTGCCAGTTCGAATCCCTGCTGCTCGAGTTGCGGCTGGAGCACTTCCCGAAAGAAAGTGCCCGCATCGAAATAGAGCTGAATGGCTATCTTGCCCGGAAGCAGCACTTCATCGAGAAACTCGTTGCGCATCCACTTCGCAATTTTGCCGCGCTCGCCAACCTCCGGGTCCATTCCCTGAGCCGACAGAAGTTCGAGGATCAGCGGCGGGTCACTGGTTCCGAGTAGCTCGAGCGCTTTTTTTCGCGCCACCTCGTGTCCCTGTGGGTATTCGCGGATGGTCAGGTGTTCGGGGATGAACATATATACAATCCCTGAGTCGAATTGTCCCAGCGTTAGCGCGCTCTGTTCAAGTGCCTCATAAGAGAAGCTGTAGAATAGTTCACGATAAATGGCAAGCGCATCAATGCCCTGCGCGTTCTGGCGGAGGGCGCGCGCGCGCTGCTCGATGAATTCACTGCAGTGCGCGTAATCGTAGTAAACTATCTGTCCAGCCATGGAGCCGGGCTCTTTCACTTTCCGTGGGCAGTCGCGGTGGGAGCGGATTCTTTGCGCCCGAACATTAGTCAAAGGCGTGGAACTCTGTTATCAATCATAAAAACGGCGCAGAGGCATGGCTTAAGTTTTGCTTCTTCTGTGCACGCAATTGTCAAAATTACCGACAAGCTCAGGTGGATCTCATGATGCAGGCAGTGTCCGCAGCGACTCCTACAAAGCAGGTATTAGTATGGGAGACGCCGAGTTCTGACTCCGCGAATCTTATGCGGGAACTCGCCTCAGGTGACTACGCTGTCACAGTCGCGCACGACCTGGAACAGGCTACGCGGCTTGCGGCGGAACGGGACTTTGATCTCGCCCTGATTGAGGTAGATCTGCCACGTCAAGCGTCCCTGGGCCTCATGCGCTCCATTCACCAGCGCCACCCATCCACTAAGGTGGTCATGCTCACCAATTACGGTGACGAAGAACTGTGGGTCGACCTGGTGAATGAGGGCGCCTCGGATCTATTATGCCGGCCGATACGGCGTGTGGATCTGGAGCGCAGCATTTAACGGGGGCAAGGGCGCTTGAACACCGATTTCGGGTAATTGGACGCTTTTTTCCCGTTTGCAAAAACTTCCTTGATTCGCGTCTGCGCCCGGCATTCTTCGCAAGTCGCTCTTAGAACCTGGAGGACTATCGTATTGAGAAAGCAACTTGTTACCGGGAAAAAACTTTTGCTCTTTATTGACACCGGAGATAACTGCCGTTGTCCGCTGGCCAGCGGTTATCTGCACAAGCTGCTCGACCACCGGAACATCAAGTACATCGACATCAAAACTGCAGGGGTTATGACGCCTACCGGGCTGCTGCCCACCCCTGAAGTAGTGCAGTTGCTGGCCGAAGAAGGTGTCGACATTAAACGGCACCGTTCACGTCCGCTGACCCTGGAATTGATTCGGCAGGCCGACCTCATACTCGGCATGACGCCGATTCACGTGCAGAAAGCTATCCGCATGACTGAGGACGCACGCGATAAGACATTCCTTTTGAAGGAATACGTGGGTAACACCGGTCGAAACGTGCAGATCCCCGACCCGATGGGCGGGACACTCGAAATCTTCAAGAAGTGCTTCACGGATATTCGGCAGGGACTGCAGAAGCTTGCGGAAATGGACTTCATTGCACAGCCGCCGGAAACCCGTGAAATGGTCGTAGTGGATACGACTCCTGTGGCGGTACGGCCGCCGCAACCCGGTGCGCCAGCGGAAGCCACGCCGAAAAAAGTAAAACAGAAGCCCGTTGGTTCGCTCAATAAACCAACGGTGCTGGCTGCGGGCAAGGCTGCCCGCAAGCCCGCCGCCGCCAAACCTGCTGCCCGACCTGCCCCCGCGGCGAAGAAAGCCGCGAAGCCCGCCAAGTCAAAGACGTCCAAACCTGCTGCAAAACCTGCAAAACCTGCAAAGGCCAGGACTGCCAAGACTGCCAAGACTGCCAAGACTGCCAAGACCGCCAAGACTGCCAAGACTGCCAAGACTGCCAAGGCGACAGGTTCCAAAAGTGCTGCAAAATCGAAACCGGCCAAAAAGCCCGCGGTCAAAAAGGGCCGCAAGTAAACTTCCGATACAACGAGGTGCAAATTCCATGATGATGCGTTCTAGCTTCCTTACCGCCATGCTCAGCGCAATGCTGGCCACCGGCTGGGCACAACCCGGCCAGGTTGATTCACCAGACGAAACAGCGCCTGCGCCCACCGTCACCATTGACGGCAAGCAGGTCTCAGATGAGGAACTTACATCTTTTTCGCTGCTGCTGGAAACAACCGAGGGTCGAGGGCCCGCGCAGCGTATCGAGCTCGTAGAGGAGTATATTCTCACACAGCTGCACCGGGAGCTGAAAACGACGGTGCCCATGGAGGCAACCGACAGCACTTCGCCCTACAAGTATTCGTCAATGGGACAGCGACAGATCCTCAAATCGGCAATGCAGCGCGAGGTCGCTAAGAACATCAAGGTGCCCCGCAGCGACATGGAAGCGTGGTACAAGACCAACCAAAGCAAGTACGTTACCCCGGCACGCGTGAAAGCGTACCACTTGTTCATGGAAACTTCGCGCGATGAACCGTCGAGCGCGCCTGATAAGGTGCGTGCGCGGATAGTGAAAGTAAAAGCGGACGCGGATAAGGGCACTTCGTTCGGGCTGCTTGCTTCGAAAAACAGCGAGGCATCCAGCGCAAAGTTCGGCGGGGAAATCGGTTACATAACGCCGCAAATGCCGATCGGCCCGCAGAACAAGCCCATGAACATCGTTCTCGAGAACACGTTGTTTAGCCTGGATCCAGGTAAGGTCTCCGATGTCGTACAGACCAGCCATGGCCTCCACCTGCTCTACATTTCAGAGAAAAGCACAACACAAACTCCCACGCTCGACGACCTGGTCACCAGCGGAATTCTGCCGGGCGCTGTGTCGAACGAGCATGTGACTTCCGAGATCAAGCGCCTGATTGCGGAGACGACAAAAAAACATAACGGCGAACTAGCGAACACATCCGGCACGCAGGATCAGCTCACGACGAAGACACCGGCATTCAAGTTCGACGGCAAAACGTACACGATCGCGGACATGGAAAACCTGTACGGCGCCCGGTTCACGAGGTTCTACCAGCGCGCACAGGGAAATCCGGCCGCGCTTCAGGATCTGCTGAAGCAGGGCATGGAAGACGAAGCCCTGGTACTGGCCGCCGTGGATGCGGGCCTGGATAAATCCCCAGAGAACACGACCCAACTTGATATGGTCGGTAAACGAGCCGCAGCAGTGAAACATATACAGAAGATCATTGCTGAGCAATACCCCGTACTCGCGGAACGCGCCCAGCAGATTTACGAGGAGCAAAAAGAGCAGACGCGGCAACCCGAAGCAGAGGGCGAGATTCTCGTTGCGAAGGCTAAAGATGCAGCGTCACCAGCCGATGCAGGGCGCTATCGCGAGCTTGCTCAAAAGCAGGCGACCGCTGCGCGCGAGCTGTTGAAGCAGAACGAGAGTTTTGAATCCGTGGCAAAGAAGGTCGCAACCAGGGATGTCGAGACGACGACAGGGCGTGTGGCAAGGCACGTGTCAGGCCAGGCCACAGATTTGCTGGGTCGTGCGTTCGACCAGGCGACGGCTGGTGCGAAGGAGAACGAGATCAGCGAAGTGTCTCCTGTTGGTAACGATTCGGCTGTCGCTAAGCTGGTAAAGCGCTATCCGGGCGAACCTGTACCGTTCGAGCGCGTCCGGGGACGGCTCATGCAGCAGGCGCAAATGGAAAATGATCGTCGTGCGCGCAAGGATCTCGTCCGCCAGCTTCAAGACAATGGCCGTGTGAAGATCACGACGAATGAAAGTACCGGCACTGCAACCACGGGGCAGACGTCCCGCTAAACCACCTGCTTTACCTCAGCTATGAAACGCGGGCCCCGTGCCCGCGTTTTCTTTGTCAGGTGACGGAATTGTGATCGAAGATGCGCTTCAAACCGACCAGCGTCAGGTCGGGATTGAACTGATCAACGACACTGCAAACGCCCTTGAGGTGCCTGGCTCCGCCACCTGTTGCGACAACCAGCGGCGTGTAGCCAAGTTGCTGGCAGACTTCCTTCACCAGCCTCTCGATCCCTCCCGCGAGCCCAAAGACTATGCCTGCACGAATCCCCTCCTCCGTGGTCTTTGCAATCGCATTGACGGAACCCTGGATTTCCACCTGCGGCAGCGCGGCAGTGTTATTGGTTAAAGCCGCCGCGATTAAATCGGGTCCCGCCCAGATCGCACCGCCTGCGAAACCGTTTGTCTCCGTCAGTACGTCAATCGTCACGGCCGTTCCGACGTCGACCACAATCGCCGGTGCGCCTGGTGTCACATAGGCGCCGACAGCGTTGGCGAGCCGGTCTACTCCCACTGTATGCGGCGTTGCGTACTCATTACGGATCGGCAGGCGAGTCGCTGAAGTGACAACGAATGGTGCGATTCCAAGTTCCTGCAGCGCACTTTCGCAAACCGATGTTGCTGAACTCACAACCGACCCGACAACGGTGGCGCTTACGCGCTGCTGAATTGGCTCCAGCAGCCCCTGGATTTGACGGTTTAAAGCAGCCGTTGGAAGCCGCCACGTTTGCGCGATAACGTCCCCTTCAAAGATCGCCAGTTTGCACGACGAGTTGCCGATGTCGACGGCCAGTACAAGGTCCCTCATGTCAAACGCCATCAACCTGCAAAACGTCTCCACTATGAATCACCCGTTCCATTCCGGTCTCGGTCCGCAGCACCAGCGCGCCTTCGGGCGTGACTCCACAGGCCACACCCAACGCGGTACCCGATGCGGTGCTCACCTGGATGTGGGTTCCAAGAGTTTCACATAACAGATTCATGCGCGCCAGGGCCGTGTCCGGGTTTGCCAGTAGTTGTGCAAGCTGTAGAAAGAACGCGGCCAGCAATTGGGCTGTGTTAATTTCCCTGGCAGCTTCAATTCGAATCGACGTTGCCGCCATCCGCGTTGCCTCAGGAAGTTCCGATGCATCCTGGTTCGTGTTTAACCCGATACCTAGTATGGCAAAGGTCCGTTGCTGGACGGTAACGGACTCGATTAGAATGCCACTCACCTTCTTGTGATTTAGAAGCACGTCATTCGGAAACTTAATGCGCGGTGAAAGCCGGGTCTCATTCTCAATCGCGGCGCAAATTGCAACTGGAACGGCGATGGCAAGCTGTCTCGCCGACAGCAGCGAGCCGGGCTCGTTTTGAGCAGGCAGGATGAAGCTGAATAGAAGAGACGTTCCGGGTGGTGCGACCCAGCGCCTGTCAAAGCGGCCGCGCCCTGCGCTCTGGTAATTCGCAATAACAAGCGTTCCCTCCAGGTCGAGACTGCCATTGGCGCGCGTGATCAGTGCCTTGGCCCAGTCGGATGTGGAGGCGAGCTCGTCAAATACGTAGATGCGACGCACCAGCGCAATACCGGCAAGAGCTTCGCGAACTTCTTCAGGGCGCACGCATCTCTCCTTGTAACCCGAGCACCGAATCAATCCCGCCAATAAAAGCCGCTACCATGTTTTCCAGCGTGAGGTGGTGAATCGTCGGATAAATTGCGGCCCGCGATTCCCGTGACGCAAACCGCGCCTCAATGCTCGCAAAAGACGCAGCACAATCCCGGGCAGATGCATCGCCGGGAAGTATGTATGAATTCAGCGGGTTCACATATTCCCATTCCGGGCTATGCACTGGAAGGTTAAACACCACTGCAGGCAAGTCGTAACAGAACGCCTGGAGAGGCGCCAGCCCGACATATCCGGGCATGATGAAGAAGTCACTGCTGGTGAAAATCGGGGCGAGCTGCTCCCTGTTGGTGACCGCACCAAAGTGCGTGATCGCATCACTCCCCATCCGTGAGCGCGCTTCCATGAGCCGAGCTTCTTCCGGGCCTGTTCCAACGGAAAACAGATGATACTTGCCATGATGCATTCGCAGGAGATGTTCAAAGCTCTCCAGCAGGAAATCGATCCGTTTGCCCGGCAGCAATCTTCCGACGTGCAGCAATACCGTGCGATCGCCGACGCCGAAATTTGCCCGGAACTGGTCGCGTTTGTGCGCGTGCGACTCGGCGGCCGCCCGTTCGGCCTTTATGTCGATGGTGTTATTAAGCACATGAATCTTCGACGGCGCGAAACCAAGTTTAAGCAACTCATGCTTGCCTCCGTTCGTGTATGCAAAAAATGCATCGCAGCCACGCAGGTACGTTGCCTTTACGGATTCGCTCGCGCGCTTCACAATACCGGCGGATTTCACGTTCATATCCCGCACATGTCCCCAGAACACTCGCTTCTTCCCGGCGAACTTATACAGGCTTGCCGCCGGGTACGTGATGTTGGAAAGGTGGGTGTCCGTGACGATAACATCGTAATTACGTGCCCTCGTCCAGAAGTGCTGCCATACGAGTTTACGGCCAGCCAGCGTTAGCGTACTGGTGCGAACATCCAGGATTGGAAATCGGAACGTGCGATGATCCACCCGCTCCTGGAAGATGGTGGGATTCTCACTCTCGCGGCAATCAAAGACAACCTCGAAAGTCCAGGTGGCTGGGCGCATCTGTTCCAGAAGTTCGTAAAACCGAACACGATAATGCGGAATGGTCGACTGATGTGCGATGAGCACGCGCCTGACGTTATTCTCCCGCGCGGTCATTGTGCGTGGCAAAACGAAAGCGCCGCAGGAACAGTGTTCATTCCCGCGGCGCCCATCGTGTAAAATTTTGCACGCCGAAAATACGCCTGGTGTGCCGAATCAGAAGTTCCTATCCAGTTTGAGCGCGGAAGATGAGCTCTATTCGGCACACAGAACCGAATACGAATTAACGGTAGACCACACTAGCCTTTGAGCGCCTCCGCGCCGCCCACAATCTCGAGGATTTCCTTTGTGATAGCCGCCTGGCGCGCCTGGTTCATCGTGAGTGAGATCGACGTAATCAGCTCCTCACAGTTTTTGGTGGCCGAGCTCATCGACACCATTCGCGCGCTGTGCTCGGCAGCAAACGTTTCCGCCAGCACGATATAAATTTTGCTCTTAATGTAGCGCGGAAGCAGGCTGCCAAGCAAGGTCTCGGGATCCGGTTCAAGCAGATAATCGGCGGCCATGCCGGTAGCAGCAGGGGTATCGCTCGAAAGCATGCTCTCAGGGTCCAGCGGCAGCAGCTTGTTCAGCGTTGTACGGAACACAAGCATCGAGACGAAGGTGTTGTACAGCACCTGGATCTCATCCGTTTCGCCATTGAGAAAGAGATTGGCCAGCCGGTCTGCGATTTCATTGGTCCGCTCCGACGACAGCTTGCCGCCGAGGTCACTGACCTGGAACAAAATCGGGTACGGGCGAGTTTTGAAATAATCGTAGCCCTTTTTGCCGATACACACCAGGTCCATTGAGTCGCTGGCGCGCAGGATTTGCTCCGCCTTTTTGATCAACTGGGCGTTAAACGAGCCCGCCTTCCCGCGATCGGCCGTCACGAGAACCAGGGTGCGACGCGCAACCGTGCGCTTTTCGAAGTACGGGTGGCTGATGGATCCGCTGCCGGCCAGCCGGCCCAGGAGTTCCTGCAGCTTGGCAGCGTATGGCCGCGCCGCCATCAACATCTCCTGCGCACGCCGCAATTTTGCGGCGCTCACCATCTCCATGGCACGCGTAATCTTCTTCGTGTTCTTGATCGAGCGCAGCCGCCGCCGTAACGACTTGACGTTCTCAGCCATCTATCAGGTTCACTCCAGTTTTAGAACTTAACCAGCAGGACAAACAAACCCTTGGCTTCCGTATCCTATTACCCCCAGGCAACGGAAATTCTATGCGTTTAACTAGTGGAAATCAGGCGTGACAGGCGTGCGCAAGCTGCTTTTTGTCATGGGTACCAGGCCTGAGGCAATCAAGCTGGCTCCCGTGGTGCTGGAAGCGCAGCGAACTCCAGGGTCCCAGGCCCGGATTTGTGCCACGGCACAGCACCGTGAGCTGCTGGATCAGGTGTTGCAGGTGTTTGGCTTACGTCCTAATTTTGACCTGGACCTGATGCGTCCCGGACAGTCGCTCCACGACCTGACGTCGCGATTGTTTTCCGCCCTGCCGGGCATTCTCGAACAGGCGCAGCCAGATGCCGTCATTGTCCAGGGCGATACTACAACGGCGTTCGCGGCAGCAACAGCCGCTTTCTATCAACGAATACCAGTCGCGCACGTGGAAGCCGGCCTTCGCTCCGGCAATTTAGCAGCTCCATTTCCCGAAGAGGGAAACCGTAAGCTGATCAGCGCCATCGCCACCTGGCACTTCGCGCCCACGCAACATGCATTCGACCAATTGCTTGCTGAGCAAATTCCATCCGAACGTGTGTGGCTGACGGGCAACACCGTCGTAGACGCGCTTCAGTTAATATTGGCCAGGCTGCCCAGCCCGAACATCGACCCGCTTGACCGTCGCATGATTCTGGTGACGGGACACCGGCGCGAAAGCTTCGGCAGGGGCATGCAGGATTTCAGCGAAGCACTGAGGCAGATTGCATCGAAACATCCGGATGTTCGCATAGTTTACCCCGTGCACCCGAATCCCAACGTGCTCGAGCCGGTGAAATCTGCACTCTCATCGTGTGCAAATGTTGAGCTGATCGCGCCGGTCGACTACCTGGAGTTCCTGCGATTGCTGCAACAGTGCACTTTTGTGATCACGGATAGCGGTGGTGTGCAGGAAGAAGCGCCCGTGCTCGGCAAACCCGTGCTCGTGACACGTGAGGTAACCGAGCGCATCGAGGCAGTGAACGCGGGTAGTGCCAGGCTTGTGGGCACCGATACAAAGAAGATTGTGGATGCCGCCGAAGAACTGCTTACCGACGCCGCCGTATACGACCGGATGTCACGCGTGCAGAATCCCTTCGGTGATGGGCATGCCGCTGAGCGGATCGTAAAAGTGCTCGCAGGCCAGTAACTACTTCCGGCGAAGAACGTCTAATGATGCAGCTCAGTCTCGCCGCAAGGCGTCGACGACCAGCTCCTGGAATGCCTCCGCCTGGTCCATCTGCACCGTCTGCGTCAGCAGATAAATTGCCGGTGAATCCGGGAGTTTCATGTCGAGCAGTTTAACCGCATCTTTAGCCGTTGTAACAATAGCTTCGGCGGATTCCCCAACTGCAAAATCCATAATTTGTGCAAGGTCACGGTAGTCGTAGGACTGATGGTCCGGGAAAGGTTTGCCCGCGACGTCGGCACCCAGCGCGCGCAAAGTGCCGAAAAAGTTATCCGGGTTGGCAATCCCGGCGAACGCTGCGATTTTCATCCCGGGAAGATCTGAGAAATCGATGTCTCCCTTCCGCGACTGCCCGCCGAGGCGCGTGAGGCCTTCCGGGATAAACCGCGCAGCGAATTGCGGAACCCATGGAGCAATTTTGGATACTCGGGTGCGATTGGACCGGTAATAATCCTTCTTATGTGCGACTGCTTCGGGATGTCCAACTTTCGTATGAACCACACAAGTCGCGCGGCGCAGCGCCGAAAGGGGCTCGCGACGCGTGCCGGCCGGCATAAGCCGCGTTTTTGACAGGTCCACCGTCGCATCCACGAGAACGATGTCGCAGTCGCGGTGCAGGCGCAGGTGCTGAAATCCATCGTCGAGTATGATCGAATCACACAAGCCGCTGTCGGCGAGGGTTTCACAAGCCTTCAGCCGGTCCGAACAAACTGCGACCGCGATACCCTTCAGCATATGGGCAAGCAACACCGGCTCGTCGCCACCCTCTGCAGGACTGGCAAGAATTTCCGACCCATCGCTTACCAGTACAAACTGATCTTCGGGTGTTTCACGCTTGTAGCCGCGGCTGACGATTGCCGGCCATAGACCCCAGCTTGGCATCAGGCGGGCGAGATATTCGACCATGGGCGTTTTGCCCGTGCCGCCGGCAGACAGGTTCCCAATACAGATTACAGGAACCGGCGCATGGCGAGCCGTGAATGGTACAACACCAGCCGAATAAAGTCTTCGCCGAGCCTCAACCACACCCCCATAAAGACCAGAAGCCAACTGCAGGATCATGCAGTTAAATCCTCCAGGATATAAGGGTTGGCCTGCGCCATGGGTTCCGCTGTAAACAAAGTGTACACCCTTCGCTCCGGCATATGGTTAATCAGCTTCATACACCGTGTACCCCGGTTCATCGCAAATCAATGGTTTAATATTCCTTAAAGAGTAGTATTTTCGAGCGTGAGGCAGCCATACGCGGCTTAAGCGATTTACCGTCCCATCAGGTCCTCGTTCGCTTTGCATACCCGCAGGTAGATTTCCATCCCGGGCTGTTCGTAACCTTTCCATGCGTAGGGGTCCGTGCCTGCCACCAGGATGATGCTGCGCCGGTCCGCGATCGCCACGCGTTCGCCTTCCTTCAGTTCCCACGGCAAAAGGCTGTAGGCGTTCATGTAGTGACTGACAAGCGCGCGGCGATAGTCGTTACTCGACCGGTTCCTGAGCGAGCGATGCAGCAAATAGCCGTTGAAGAACACTACAGCGCCAGCGCGCACTTCGACCGGCACAGCGGCAGAATCGTCGAAGCCGAAGCTCTCCTGCGCACTGTCGAATTCGTCAGGGTTGTCGTGCTGCTTTTGCGGATAAAGGTAGCCCTTCTCATGACTGCCCGGGATGACCCAAAGACAGCCATTCTCCTGGGTTGCGTCATCCATCGCTATCCACGCCCCGCAGAGCGAGCGATCGCGGGTCGGAATATAAATTTCGTCCTGGTGCCACGCCTGCCCCTGGAATCCAGGGGGTTTCACAAATAGCATGCTCTGCATACATTTCACGTCCGGGCCGATAATCTGTGTGAGCACTTCGACGATCGCTGGATGCTTGATGAACTCAGTGATGACGGGACTAAGGTGGTGCGGCATATGGATGCAGAGGATGCGCCGCTGGACCTCATCATCGGACATCGATTCCGGCAACGGCTTCAGCGACTCTGACGGGTAGCGCCCCCGTGCCAGGTCCGCCGAATCGCGACGCAGACGTTCGATCTCGCCGGGGGTAATGAGGTCGGGAACAACAAGGTACCCGTCGCGACGATAGTTGTCCAGCTGGCAGTCTGTGGAAATCATGAAACATTACATGGGACCGCTGGACGGGCTTTGCAAGGGGCGACCACGCCATGCCATGGCCTAACGAGAAACTTCGAGCCATTCCCTGGAAAGATCCGCACTGGTGCGACTGCAACAATGCCGTGCTCCAATTGTAATCGCGCGCGGAAAAATGAAGCGCATTTGGAAGATCGATTAAGGCAGTCCGGAATTAGCATCGACCGCCATCGAGCTAAACGCCATTACAAAATCGCGTACTACCCTTATGATAGGATCCTACGCCCTCGCCGGTGAAAATTCTATTGCGAACAGCACCCACGGGATCTGTCTATAGCAGGGGCGGCAAATATTAGTGAGTTTTAACCGCTTGATGGGCTTCTCGCCTACGGTGATGCCACAAGTTCAAGCAGGGAGCGGGCTTAAGGGCTTATGTGCGCGTATCAACGAAAGCAAAGTCCGGGAGTTGAGGAAGATCGAAGGCTTCGAGGGCTAGTTCGTCCAGTAAAGGAAAGTTGCGATCCGCGAAGGCCTTTAGAAGCCGCGAGCGTAGATCGATCGAAATTGAATCGGGCTCTGGAACGCGGATCCTGCGAAGGTATTGGGCTTGAAAACGTAAATACCCGCCACGCATTTTGACAGCATAGCTCCAGACAAAGAACAGGGCAACACGGGAACTTAGCAGTGCGCCGAGGACTTCCAGGTCCCACGATTCGCTGGATATATAGTACAGGTTGTGGTGAGGGTGGAAATGGCCAGAGTCGAATGCAACTTCGTTGGCTCCGGCAATGTCGGGGATGAGAAGCTTGGGGGTGGTTACAAGGTCGGGATACACGCGATCTATCGTGCGGAACCAATTAGTTGGATTCTTTCGTGCAACGTGACGCTTACGAACTGCGGAGTCATGTTTTTGCAGGTAGGCGGATAATAGCGGAAAGTCCGTAAGAGAAACGATTTTGCCGTCGTCAGAAAACGTGTTAATTACGAAGCGCCTAGCGTCCCGGATAGTACCATTGTTAATGTCTGCACGCATGACGAGAGGAACAAGGCGGTCGCGTTCTATCCTTGCATCGGCATTCACGATATAAACTTTGTCATTCCCGGTTGCCACCCCTATGCCCACTCGCGTGACTCGTTGTTGTTCGAGTGGTCGGAAGCGAGCCTCCAAATCTTGCAGGGTAGACAGATGATCCGATCTGCCAAGCACCCAGGGGCCGTTACCAAGCGAGGAACTTGCTTGATTCGTGAGAGTCACACCTTCAGCCACGCCGTTCTCGCACTGGATCAAGCGTAACACATCCGCGCATTCTTGTGGAGAGGCATTTAAAAGTGTGAGGACAGGCACAATAGCGGAATGTTGCCCCGGACGTACAGCAAATATCGAGGGGTAGGCGCTGACTTTGCTTTCGAAAGGGGATGCATGCTGGAGATCAATATAGCAGGCGAGAGTGTAGTTCTCGGAAATGAGCCGTCGCAATGGTGCTCCGTACTTGTTGCGAACCCATCGGTCCGCGCAAATGAACGTAAGGCAGCCGTCCTGTGCCAGCAATGAAAGCCCGCGTTCGATAAACGCGATGTAGAGATCGGCTCGATCGAACAGAGTCGTATAGCGAGCACGGTATTCAATCTGTAACTCCGGTGCCAGGTTCTCCACGCGAATGTATGGAGGGTTGCCGACAACCGCGGAATACGAGCGCTGCAGCGGAGCGAGCAGGAAGTCTCCGGCCGTAATCCACTGGGCAGCGAGTTGCGTTGCTTCTGCACTGGATACGCCTTCCATTTGGAGTGCGTTCGCAGTTGCCTGACGCGAACGGGCAACGTGATCGTCGTCAATGTCGTACGCCGTAATAGAGCCGACAAGATCAGAGAGTGGCCGTTTATGGTGGTGTGCCGACTGGACAAGCCGCTTGGCTGCAATCTCCAGAAACGCGCCGTGACCACAAGCGGGCTCCAGTAGTGGGAATGTTGCCAGATCTCGATCAACGGTGTAACCGGCCAGATCTAGGATGAGTTTTACGACATGGCTTTTTGTCAGGACGACCCCGTGAGTTTGCCCGGACGACCGCAGACCGTAATCGTATGCATCCGCTGGCAGCGTGGTGGGAAGGTTAAGGCTTAACTGCAAGGTGAGCTCACGGGAGTGTGGCCATATAAGCGGAGGCGTGCCCCGCAAGTCCGGCCAATAATTTTTTCATGGTTAAGTCTGCGGCAGGTTCGGTGTAAATACCGTGCATTCCCTCGGGTTCGGTAGACATAATGAAGGCTGTCGCATCATATAGTTTTTCAGTTACCAGCCGTCGTAACAGAAGTTCATAGCGGCCGGCATATGATGCGGTTCGAAACTCCGGGAAAACTGAAAAATGTGGCTCGCACACGGAAACCGGGCGCGTAGATCCCGGACAATCTTCGAGCAGCATGACCCAGCCGAGCCATGGGCGCAACCGTTCGGTGCCAAAGGCGCCCTCCCGATACGCGGTCCATAGGTCGGTAGCGTTGCCGAGTGCTTCTTCGGTACGGTTATTGAAATTGTTACCGAATGATGGTCCACGTTGGGATTTAAACTCGATGGCAGCAATAAGAAACCTGTCGTGTACCACCACAAGGTCCCAGTCTTTTGTCGGACGAAAAAACCCAGGCAGTTCGCGTTTGTTGCGTACGTAGACACTTGCGTCACCAATGCCATTAATGCTGAGAACCCAGTGTATTAATGAGCAGAAGCCGTCCATCTGTTTACCACCGGTTACTGCAGAACGGCGTCCACGGTCCGATGCTCGGCCTTTTCGCGGCTTTGCCTGCTTGATAAGAGTTGTCCAATAATGCGCGATCGCTTCACCCAAGCGATCTTCGAAAGGTGGGAGAACAATAGACATTGTCTGCATGGTGGCGACGCCTGCGGCCTCGTGCAAGTATGAAGAAGTAAAATAGTCGCCGGCCCGCAGCCCGAGCCCGGACGGTACTTCACGGTTGAACCACTCTACGCGACGGTATCTGTACTTTTCCGATGAGACCTTACCGCAGCAGTCGCGCCTTTAACACGAATACAAAGCTCCGCAACATGATGCCTACATTGAAGGTGCTCTGACCGGCGCGGCGTTCTTCGAACAGGATTGGCCGCTCCGACATTTTCAGTCCGGCGTTGCGAGCCTCCAGCAGCACCTCTTGCACAATTTCGGGACCCCGAGCCTGCATCCGTTCCCATGGGATAGCGAGCAGTGCGCGCTGGTTAAACGTACGAAAACCACTGGTGCAGTCACGAATCCCGATCCCAAGTAAAAGGCGAATATATGTATTTGCAGCAAGCGTAATACAGCGCCGGATCGGGTGACGCCCAGTTTCGCCTCCGCCTTTGATCAATCGCGATCCGATCACCAGGTCCGCGTTTCCATTCCGCAGCGGTTCGATCAATGACGGTATAAATCGCGGCGCGTGCGAAAAATCCGCGTCCATTTCCACAACGGCATCGCAGCCGCGATCACGCGCCCATCGAAAACCTGCAAGCCCTGCCGTCCCGCGTCCGCGTTCCGTCGTACGGTGGAGCAGGTGCACACGTGCGTCCTTTTGTGACAGCTCCTGCACGATTTTCCAGGTCCCGTCAGGTGAATCGTCATCTATGACGAGCGCCTCGTACTCGGGCCCGAGCGCGAGAATCTGGTCCATCAAAGGTCCGATATTCTCTGCCTCATTGTAGGTCGGCAGCATCGCCAGGATACGCATGGGAACCGATCTTCAGGCGGCACATGGCGCCGATCAATGCTAAAGACTCGTGCGGCGCGGAGATTGCATTGCCCTGTGGCGGGTATACATGACCATGACAAGCCGGGGAAAGCGCAGAATCGCGTCACTGTTGCTTGCATGTGTGTGTGCGGTATCGTTCGGCCAGGGCCAATTCGTGGGTTCCGATATTATCGTCAAGTATCGGCCCGGCGTCGCACAGGTTCATGCATCCCCGCGCGCGTTCGCCGTTTCGCGTGGGCTCCGGTTACGCAAGCCGGGCAAGATTCCGCGAACTCTGGTTGTAGATGGCGGCGCAAGGCCGGCGGCGCTCCTCGCGCGGCTTCAACTTGATCCCGACGTAGAATATGTCACTCGCGACCGCTGGATCCGTCTCACATCCACACTACCCAACGACCCGCTCTTTTCGACGCAATACGACCTTTACAACACCGGGCAGAACGGTGGTGTCCCGGGCGCGGATATACAGGCCACCGCCGCATGGGATGTGACGACCGGCTCCGCGGCGATCACTATCGCCATCAGCGATACCGGTTGCCAGATCGACCACCCGGACCTTGCCAGCAGGATCTGGATGAATCCTGGCGAAATCGCAGGCAATGGCCTCGATGACGACAGCAATGGATATGTCGACGATGTGAACGGGTGGGACTTCTACTCGGACACAAACACTACAATTCCGAGCGGCGGACATGGCACCAGTGTTCTCGGTATTGCCGGCGCCGCTGGCAACAATGGCATCGGCATCGCCGGAACGAACTGGAACTCGCGCATGATGCCCATCAACGGTTTTGCTCCATCGGGCTTCGGAACCGAGAGTGTTCTCGTGGATGGCGTTGTGTACGCGATCGATAATGGTGCGCGTGTCGTGAACCAGAGCTGGGGCGCGTATGACGTGTCGCCGCTGATGCACGATATGGCCCTGTATGCGCACGCAAACGGCGCGCTGCTGGTACCGGCGTCCGGCAATGAAGGCGTCGATTGCGAGGAGTATCCCTTCTATCCGGCATCGCTGCCCTATGATTCCGTGCTGTCCGTGGGCGGATCCGAACAGCGCGATGACTCCGTTTATAATGGCGTGAATGGCCCGCGTATCTTCAACTACGGTGTCGAACGCGTGCAGATTGCGGCGGCGGCGTTCGCAGTCCCCTTCACGTCGTGGTTTTCATCGTACGGATCAAGCCACGGTACTTCTTACGCTGCGCCAATTGTGAGCGGAGCAGCGGGACTCGTCTTAAGTGTCGCACCCGGATTATCAGCTCCCCAGCTGAAATATCGGCTGATGGGAACCGCGGCGCAGAAAGTCGGACTTTCCGACCGAAATAAAACAAACGGGAGACTCGATGCAGCGCTTGCAGTCAGCCTGTCCGATGCAATTGCGCCCGGTGCCATTACAGATCTGGCAACGCAGTCGGTGGGCTGGAACGGCGCAGTATTACGGTTTACCGCTCCGGGGGGAGATGCAGCCGCAGGTCGCGCGACATTTTATCAAGTGCGGGCTACGACAGGACCGTTGACCGCCGCGAACTGGCATTCGCTACCCTACACGCCTGCTCACATGCGGCCCCAGGCGCGCGGCAACACGGAACGCATACTGCTGAACGAACTTCGATCCGGAACAAGTTACAACGTTGCCGTGCGTGCGGTGGACAGCGCTGGTAATGAAGGAGCGATTTCCAACGTGCTGAACATCGCCGTGCCGCTTCCCGCGACTGTGATGCAGGACGACTGCAACACCACGCATCCCTCATGGACAGCCGTGGGATTTACGCTCGCCCCCGGCCTTGCTCACACCGGTACACTCTCGTGGCAGGATAGCCCGGAGGCCGATTACGCCCCGTCGGCCGTTGCAACGCTCAGCGCCGGACCTTTTAACCTGGCTTCCATGTCCCGGCCGCGTCTCAGCTTTTACCTGCGCCGTTATTTTCCCATGTCCCAGGATCGCGTTGACAGCCTGAAGGTTGAGGCGTCGAGCGACGGCGGATTTACATGGAAACTCCTGAAGCGCTACCATGGCGCACACGCGCCTTTTCGCAGGGAGATAGTACCGTTGGATGAAGTCGCGGCATCGGGCAGCACCATCTTCCGTTTTCTTACGGTGGCAGATTCCAACGCCATTGTCAGCGATGGAGTTTATATAGATGACATTCGACTGCATGAAGGTGCGGGGGGGGTGACGGAAGCTCGAGACATTGTGATGGAGACCATCGACTTCTATGCCGGCGGCCTGCTGCCACCTGACTACGTGACCTCCGGCTCCTGGGTGAGTGACGTCGTCGCAAAAAGCCTGGCGCCCAAGTGCGAAGGTTTCTCGAGCTTCCGTACACCAGCAGGCGCAGTTGCCAGTGGGCAGTTCATTCCCTTTCTTCCACAGGCCGGGAAGTATGAGGTGTTGGCAACCTGGAGCGCCACTGAGACCGCGATGGGTGTGACTTATCGGGTCCAGCACTCGGGCGGCCAAAGTCTCCGCGTCGTCAATCAGTTGGCGAGCACTGGACACAGATGGACCAGCCTGGGCACGTATACTTTTGCCTATGGGCGCAATGCTGCTGCAGGTTCCGTTGTAATAGACGCTTCAACCGCTTCGGGGCAGAATGTCAGGTCCGACGCCATTCGGCTGCGTTACGCCGAGTTGGATGGTGTTTCCGCTGTCACGGCCGCTTCGAATTGGCAGCTCTTTGATTAAACACGCCGGCTGACAGATATTAGTTGCGGTACGCGCCTGTGCTTTGCGATCCGGCGCATCAACTGATACCAGAAGCTGAAAAGGGCAACATGGCCGGCAATACCGCTGAAGCAGCACCCACGCATTTCGCGCCCGAGGGCACACGGGACCCTATCCAGATTGAGCTGATGATCGGCATCTTTGCGATCGTTGGCATTATTGTGTGGATCCTCATGTGGCCGACCTGGACGATAGATTGGCACCAGTACCAGAAGGGCAATAACCTGAGAAAGCGCGATTACCAGGGCGCGATCACACACTTGCACTGGCTGCTGAACAGCAACACACCGGGCAAATCCGAGGACCAGGATTCTGCGAAAAACCCAACTTATCTTTCTGAGCTGGGTCTTTGCTACATGCACACCAAAGACTACGAAAAATCGGAGAAATACTACCGGCTCGCCCAGCAGTATAACACCAACCTGGCGCATGATGACCAGGGAAATGTTCGTGAACCGACCGACTTTACGACACAAATCGGAATGGCGCAAATGGAGCGCGGCGACCTGAAAGCCGCCGAGGAAACATTCCGGGCCGCCCTGCAAAAAAACAAGGTCGATAACCAGGCAAACTTCAAAATGGGCGAGCTCGAGATGAAACGCGGCAACTATGTGAACGCCGCGAAATATTTCAAGGTCGTCGCCCGGCACCCATGGTATGAAGCCCAGGTGAAAAAATATTATGCGGAAATCGAAAAGAAGCTGTTCGCGGGCACCAGCTGATTTGGTTGCACACGGTTTCCGTATCTGGCTTCCTGGTGCGCTCGTAATGATGGCAACTGTTGCGCCGGCGGCCTCTCTTACGTCGGGCACGCTGGAGCCCGGTCAGGCTGAAGCGCAGACCACACTCACTCAGCCCGTGCAGTTACCCGCACAGTGGTCGCACCCCAAAACCGAGGCGCGGGCAGTCTGGATTACGTCGCAGGAGTTGCAGGAGAGCAAGGAGGCGCTGACCGCCAAGCTGGACCAGGTCGCCTCCGCCAACTTTAACACGATCACCGTCGACACATGGTTTCGTGGCTTTGTAGCTTACCCCGATAGCGCACTGGTTCCGCAATATCCCGGCGTCGTTGAAAAAAATCCCGACGTTCTGTCATGGATCCTGAAAGAGGCACATGCGCGGAAGTTGCGCGTAGACGCCTGGCCAAGCTACGGCTTTTACGCGTACTATACAAAGGACGCCGCAGCAGACGAATCGAACGGGCCGCTGCTTGACAAGCATCCCGACCTTACATCCCTTGACGCGGACGGCAAAGCTCCCCTGCACAACCCGTCACTCGGTGACTTCTATTCACTCTGTCCGGCCAACCCAAAATCGCACCAGCTGCTCGCCCAACTGATATCCGAGATGGTCGAAAAGTACGAGTTTGACGGCGTCAATCTCGACCGAATGCGCTTCCCGAGTTCTTCGTATTGTCATTGCGCCTGGTGCAAAGAACACTTCCGCGAAGATGTTGGAATCGAACTGCGCAGGTTCCCGGACGGAAGCGAAGAGGCGCGCAAGTTCCTGGAGTGGAAGCGGGAACAGAACGCCCGCAGTATTGGCGTCGTGCACCGCGCGGTGCGAAAGCTTCGGCCGCGCATGCCAATCACTGCCTATGTGGTCGGCCCGGCCGAGAAGGATGACAAAGCGCAAAGCTGGGAGCTGTGGGTGAAGCGCGGCTACATTGACGCCGTCGCTGTCAGCATGTACGGACCCGACATCCGCGAAACTGCCAAACGCGCGCTTCAGCTATTGGATGGTCGTAAAGATAAACTGATATGCGCAATCTCGTGCGACCTTCCGCACTCCAGCTACTACTTGCGCAATATCCAGTTTGCGCGAGAGATTACACCGACTGGGCAGTTCACCTGGTACGGCGGCAAGTTGCTGGACGACGTCGAGCCGCTGAAAGCCGGGCCGTATGCAGAGCCCGCGGCATGGCCCCTGCTTCTCTCCACGAAATAATATGCACAACCCACGGGCGGCGATAAGCCGAATTCTGTAGCGGCTCCGAAGAACCGCCCAGTGGCCATTCCTCTGGGCCACGGCTCACGCCGGGGCTCAAGCATCCTACCCGGTTCTCGTGTCGCGGCGAACCGCGAATAGCGACGGGCAGCCGCCAAGCCTCGCCGAAGCGAGGCGCACAGAACCCTATTTGGACTTGCACCGGATGGGGTTTACCGAGCCGGACAGTTACCTGCCCGCTGGTGCGCTCTTACCGCACCGTTTCACCCTTGCCACGCACACACCTTGCGGCGCGCCGTTCGGCGGTCTGCTCTCTGTTGCACTTTCCGTCCCTTGCGGGCCCAGGCGTTACCTGGCATCCTGCCCTGTGGTGTTCGGACTTTCCTCCGCGGATTTGCACCGCGGCGACCACTTGCCACCCATGGGTTATGCGTAGAAACACTACTGACGCCGATTGGGCAAATTCATCCCCCGGTCAGGCCGCCAGGGGACGGTCCTGCTTTTAGGATTAAGGCAGTTGGTCCGTTAATTCTTGCTGTCGCAAGCTGCTCAAAAGCCGCTCAAAAGCTGCTCAAAAGCCGCTCAAATATGAATTTAAGATGAGCTTTTACAATATTGAAAACAACGATGCCAAACCTCGAAGCCATCATCCTGAAAATTATAGCGGCGCAGCCGCTTGGAATTGAACGCGATGAAATAGAGGCACGGTTGCGAGCGAGAAAGGTTCAGAGAGCCAGTCCAGCGACCGTCCGGCGCTATCTATCGCAGCTTGTCGATACCGGCCGGATCACACGTGAAGGCGAAAGTGTAGCTCGAATCTACAAAATCGCTCCGGCATCAGCCCCCACCAGTGCTACTGTTGCCGGGCCGGTGCCGCTCACGGCAGATGCAGTGCAGGTCCAGGCACTCGTAAGCCGGCCGCTCGCCGCGCGCAAACCTGTCCCGTACCAGCCGCAGTTCCTGACCGAGTATCAGCCGAATCAGTTTATTTACTTATCCGAAACACAGATTCGTCGACTTCACGACCTTGGCCGCAGCAACATGGAAGAGCGCCCGGCAGGTACGTACGCACGCGATATATTGGGCCGCCTTCTCATCGATCTTTCATGGGCATCGTCACGGCTTGAAGGTAACACCTACACGCTGCTCGACACTAAACGCCTCATCGAGGAAGGAGTAGCTGCCGCAGGCAAAAACGCCAAAGAGGCACAAATGATTCTCAACCACAAGCGCGCGATCGAGCTGCTGGTCGACGACGCAGAGCACATCGGGTTCAACGCGTTTACCCTGCGCAACCTCCACGCCACCCTGGCAGAAGGCCTGATGGCAGATCCGGCAGCCGAAGGACGTTTGCGCATGCGCGTGGTGGAGATCGAAGGTTCGGTTTATCATCCACCACCGGTGCCCCAGCAGATCGAGCAATACTTCCAGGAGGCGCTCGACAAAGCCGTCGCGATTAACGACCCGTTCGAGCAGGCGTTTTTTGCGATGGTGCACATCCCGTACCTGCAACCCTTCGAAGACGTAAACAAACGGGTGTCCCGGCTGGCCGCAAACATCCCGCTCATCCGGGACAATCTGTGTCCGCTGTCGTTCATCGACGTGCCAAACGACCTCTATGTCGAGGGCCTGCTTGGCGTGTACGAGTTGAACCGATATGAGCTGCTGCGCGACGTCTTCATGTGGGCGTACGAGCGCTCGTGCCAGCTCTATCCGATCAAGAAAGCCGAAGTGGCGCAACCCGATCCGCTGAGGATCAAATATAGGGAACTGCTGCATCAGCTACTTCGAATGCTGGTACGGGGCGAACTCGCCCCGACCAGCGATGCGGTACTGGCTGAGGTGCGTGCGGCCGGGGTCGAGCCCGATGAAAGCGAAGCGCTCACGCGCATGACTCTGCAGGACCTCGCTCGTATGAATGAAGGCAACTTCGCGCGCTACGGCATCCGTCCGCTGGAATTCGCGCAGTGGCAAAACACGCGAAGGTGACCAGATCCCGGAGATAGAAGTAGAGTCGTAATTCCTTCGTAGAACCCTGGACCTATCTTCGCTACAAACCGCCCATCTTTAAAACGGTGTTCCATTCCGGTTCAGTCACGGGCGTCACAGAGAGCCTGTTGCGCGTGAACAGCGCCATCTTCTGCAATGACTTCTGTGCACGAAGCTCCGCGAGTCTGACAAACCTCGGCAGCTTCTTTACAGCCTTCAGGTCCACCATGTACCAGGTTGGATTGTCGGTTTTGCTTTTCGGATCGTAGTGCTCGTGTTTCTTGTCGAACGCCGTTGAATCCGGATAGCCCGCGCGCACCACTTTCGCGATTCCGGCCACGCCGATCGCATCCGAATTGGAGTGATAGTATAGCACTTCATCACCCACCTGCACCTGGTCGCGCAGCAGGTTGCGCGCTTCAAAATTTCGAACACCGTCCCAGCACGTCGTTTTGCCCGGCGCGTGCAACAGGTCGTCAAAAGAGAAGCAGTCCGCCTCCGATTTCATCAGCCAGTAACGTTTCTGCGGCATTCCGGTTTTGTCCCCGCGTTGTTAGTAAACTTCCCAGCCAGCGACACTGCTGACGACTGGGCTGAATTCGAAATTGTCAACACGCGTGCCGCGGATCAGCGAATCGTCTGTGAGGGTTTCGTTGTATCCAATGCCTGCCAATCCCCTGGGCCGTGTGGTGTCGGTCACCGCCACCTTCAGCACAGAATCCATGTAGTACGAGATGTTGCTTCCCACGCACAGGATCTCGAACTGGTGCCAGCCGCTGGCCAGGATGTTCTGTGTCGCGGGTAGGAAATCAGTGATCGATCCGTTAACGAGTTCGCCGCAGCGAAGTCGCCCGCTGCGTGCGTCGTACGTCATCACGTAACAATCGCCACCCAGGAAACTGGATGTCGTAAAGGCGACGTCGCCGTCGTCGCGCGCGAAAATTCCATACGTCTCGGAATTGCCACTGGCCAGTGTTGGGCGATACTCGCAATAAACCTGGCATTTGATGCGGTAGTCCGTGTCAGCCAGCCGGCCGATGTGCGTCGTCTCCATCCCTCCACCCAATGCTGCGGGCCGATGGACGGACATCACATACCCGTCGCCGCCCGGAGCCGTGGGCGAGAACGCAACGATGCGGTTGTAGTTTCGTTTGTCGTCCCAGGAAAGCTGGCGAAATCCAGAAGCAGGAAACGAATCCGTCACGGTCGCGGCAGGTTGCACCTGGGCTGGCTGGCGCACCAGCATGACGGCATTGGGCAGGGCGCGTTGCAGTCCAACCGGTGGCCCGGATGGCGCATTCACCAGCGCTCCATTGACGACCATCGTGGTCGATCCGCCGCCATCCACGTTCACCGCATTCAGCCCTGTGGAACCAATGATGCCCGCCACCGTATCCAGGATGAACGTGACCATTTCGTCAAAGTCCATTCCCACACTCACAGCGGTGTTTCGGCCGTCCACCGTCATTAGAAACCAGTGGGTGTTGCTGTACCCGATCACGGTACGCGGATTACGCGAGTCAGGCTGAATCGAGGTGATAGTGCTTCCGCCCCAGGTCGGGCTCTGGCTCACGCCGTTCAGGATGAGCGTTCCGGGGCCGTTGACCCACATCTGCGCGTTATTATAGTTCTGGTTGCTATGGTCGAGGAAGACTCCGACGCGCTGCCCCACGGCGACATTCGCCAGTAGCGTCGCCGCCTTGGTTCCATGCGCCGAGAGCACCATTCCGCCAGCAGGAATCGCCGTGTTCTGTCCACCGTTCACAACCTGGCTCACGATTCCCGACACCTCCTTCTCCGCGCGGGCGGGATAGGAGACGTTGGTCAGCACCACCTCCGTCCCTGCGGAAGAAGTCTGCGTGCTTGATCCCCACACGGGCATGTAAACGACGAGTTGATCTGACAAACGCGCGAAGTTGAGATTGTCGATCAGCAGGTTCGAGGCGTTCGAGAAAGTAACGCGGCTTTCATTGCCCGCGCTGTTGTTCCAGTTCAGGCTGTTGTTTACCATCCCCGCCCGGGAATCGAGGAACGCAATGGTTTGGCGATCGCCGGTCGGCTCCGCAATGAACGTGTTACTGCTGCCTGCCACGCCCGTGATCGTCTGGTGCTGTCCTGAGACGGTGCTCGAGAGGCTGGCGTTGACGGCGCCAACCACATCGAACGCCGGCGTGTCGTAATACGTCACCATCGTGGTAAGCTGCTGGCGCGCTGGAAAACCCCGGATACCGTACGGCCACGCCATGCGCAGCGACAAGTCCAACTGGTTGCGATCCATGATCAGCAGGTAAATGTGGTTCGGGTCGGCCGTGGTGTAATGCCGGTGTTCCGCGCCGGGGCCCAGCGAATCGTTACTGACGAGTACCGTTGCACCCAAAGCCGAACCTGCCATGCTTCCGAAAAGAAGCCCAAAAACCCACGGACGCATGTAAACCCCGTTAACGCGAAAGATGCACATGAATACCGGGCGCAAGGTGTGCCATTCAAGGTCCCTGGCGCCACCGCGCCCCGCGATTTGGTTTTGACCACCCGGGTTGATCTCCAACCCAGTGATGCCCATCATGTCCACTACCACAACCAGGCGCCTATGCGCCACCGCCGTGTGCCTCGTGCTTGTGGCTCCGGCCAATGCCGGCATTCGCGTGCTCGATAACGGAAGCACATTATCCGCATCGGTTGCGACGGAGCTGACGGCACGCGGGCTCGCGGTCAGCCCGCTTTCGATCGCGGAGACGCCGCACGCCGCCGGCGCGGGAGCTGATGTGTGGGTCGCGGCAAACCTCGAGCGATGCCCCGCATCCGCATATCGCGCCATCGCCGCACACCTGCAAAAGGGCGGTGGGTTTCTCGCGCTCGGCGGGCCGCCGTTTGCAACCATGCTCTATCCCTTCAACGACGGCTGGGCCGACGAGAAGACTTTCCTGGCGAAAGCATTTGTTCCAAAAATCGCACTCGCACTCAAAAATGTAACGCCTGCCGGGATCGCCGTCTCCAGTGATATGCCGCAATCCAGCCCCACCCTGACACTCGAGTCCGCGGTCATCGCCGACACCGGCTCCACGGCTTCTGTGCCAGTCCTGCATGGCCGCATTACGAATCTGCGTTCATGGTCCACCTTTGAAATACATCCGCGGCAGCCAATGCCGCGCGGGCAGCTCACCACGTTCTGGGCGCGCGGCACGAGCGAGACAAACAAGCTGGCTATCGAGTGGACCGAACAGGACCGCTCGCGCTGGATCGCGACCATCGACCTCACGCCGGAGTGGCAGTACCACGTCGTCAAACCCGAGCAGTTCATGTTCTGGTACGATGCGCGAAGCCGCGGCCGCGGCGGACCAGGCGACCGCGTCCGCATTGAAAACGCGCGGAAGTTCAGCGTCGGCCTTGCGCTTACCCACACTCCAGTCGGCCCGGGCCCGCACGAATTCTGGCTCGGCGATGTTGGCGTCGCACAGATCGATGCGCAACTCCATGACCTCCTTTCATTGCCACTTCTCGACGGCCTCTATCCACGTACGAGCCTCTACCCGACTTCGCCCGTCAGCATCGACGTAGCGGAAGCGTATGCCGACGCCCTCAACAATTCAACGCTCCCGGTGCCGGCGAATTGCTGGTCGTCGTACTGGCGGCCGATGGGCTCCGGCATCGACAAGCAGCGCCGCTGCCGGTTCATTCCCGTCGCGACAGCCCGCAACGCCGACGGCACACGCGCCGGTACCGTCGCCGCGTTAACGCTCTACCTTCAGCCGCCGTATCGCAACGCACTGTACGGATACGTCAGCATTCCCGATCCGGCCGTGCTACTGTCCCAAAGCTGGATGGATCTTACCGCGGAGATGCTTCGCCGCATGGTGCAGCGCGCGTTTCTCAGCGAAGCCGGCAGCTCGCAATTCACGTACGACATACGCGACATTCCAACCACCGGCATTGTGCTCGGCGCGACGGCCATGTTGCCCAGCCAACCGCCCGGTTATGACATCCGGCTGCTGGTGGACGGTGTGGCACGCGCGGCAGCGCCCAACCGCCTGCGCACCACGCTGCCCGCCGACGCCACATGCACAGGTGTGCGTCACCTGCGCGCGGAGCTGACATCCGGCGGCAGGCTGCTGGACGTCATCACGCAGGAACTGCGCTTTGACGGCCCGCGGACCAACCCGAATTATCTTACCGCGCGCGATCGAGTATTCTGGCGCGGCGGTAAACCGTGGCGCGCGTTTGGTGTCAACTACATGCCCTCCAGCGGACTCGCGCTACAGCACAACCTGGAGTTCGAATACTGGCTGGAAGATCCGGCCTACGATCCCGCGATCATCGAGCACGACCTGAACCGCATCCAGGCGCTCGGAATGAACATGATCTCGGTGTTCGTTTACCAGCGGTCCATTTCGAACGGCAACCTGCTCGACCTGCTCAGCCGCGCTCGCGCACACGGGCTTCTCGTGAACCTCTCGCTGCGGCCAAACGAGCCGCCGTTTCCTGCGTCGAAGGACGTGGTCGAAAGCCTCATCGGACACTACCGTCTTGCCGAGAAGGACGAGATTATGGCATACGATGTTGCCTGGGAGCCATGGTGGGGCAGCGAAGGCATTCGTGAGCAGCGTTACTCGGCTGATTGGGTGAAGTGGGTCAACGACACTCACGGTTCGCCTGGGCAAGCCGCCAGGGCATGGAAATACACACCCGGAAACCTGGCCACTTTTCCCGACAACGACAAGCTCCAGAAAGATGGACAATGGACCGCGGCTGTTCGCGACTACCGACGCTTCGCGCACCAGCGCATCGCCGCCGAGTACAAGGCCGGCCGCCAGAATATCCGCGCCATCGATCCCCACCATCTCGTCAGTTTCCGACAGAGCGAAGGCGCCAATCCACTCGTCGACCCGGCCCAGTTTCCAATCGAACTCGCAGCCGTTGCGCAGGCGGTCGATTTCTTTTCGCCCGAGGCGTATGGCATCGGTGACTCGCCCGCCAAATCCAGCACCATGTTATTCGCTGCGTCGTACTGCCAGGCGCTTGCGCCCGGAAAACCCGTGTTGTGGTCCGAGTTCGGCTACAATACGTGGTCCGGCGATGCGTTCCAGCCAAGCTCGCGCCAGCTCGAGTGGCAGGGCGCCATATACCGCAACGTGCTGGAGCACGCGCAGCAGTCTCGCGCCGCCGGCGTCATTGCATGGTGGTTCCCCGGGGGATACCGCAAGGGCGAGGAAAGCGACTACGGATTAATCGCACCCGACGGCCGGAGCCGTCCCGCGACGAAGGTCCTGGCCGAGTACGCCGAACGGTTAAAGGCGCCGGCGCCCGCTGTCGAGTGGACACCGCGCATGGAAAGCGACGCCGCCTCCGGCGCGCGGGGATACGTCGCGTTGTACGAGGCACTAAGCACGCGCTTCCACTCAGCCGTTACTTCGGACACCATACCGCTCGTAGTGAGAACCGATGCGATTCCGTAACTAGATCACTTCTACACAAGCCACCCTCGCGCCAGGTCGCACCACGCGTCTGATCCATCCAACTCCGGTGAAGCGACCGTTTGATGCGCAGGCGTATGCACTGTTTTAAAACGGTGGGGCAATCCGCCTTTTGATTAAGGAGGCAAGCTTCCATACGCAAACTTGAGCAATCGTTTGGCCCACTTATCGTGCGTGGGTGAGCGACGTCAGCTTCCACAAGTCGCCGATCGCGTAGAAATGCTCGAAATGGTCCTGGGTGGTCATGCCACTGTATCCAAGCACGTGGAAACCATTCCTGTCGGCTCGATAAAGGAGTTTTGCGCCGCGTGAATTGTGGCCGGACGCAGCCTCGCGGACAACGCGCATCGGTCAGGTAATACGCCGCAACAGTCGTGGTGTTGCCCCGGTGTTCCTGCCGCATGGAATTATCATTTCCCCAGGCAGAACGTGGCGAAGATTCGGTCGAGTATCTGTTCATCCAGCCGCTCGCCGAGAACTTCGCCAAGGTGAATAATGGCATCACGTAGATCGACCATAACCAGATCGCCCGATGCCGCTGCGCCGAACGCTTCCTCAGCTTTTTGCAGGCTATCGTCTGCCAGCCGCAGACACTCCGCATGCCGCGCGCGTGTGACGGTGGCATCCATCTGCGCATTCGAGCCGATCAGCCGTCCAGAAATGGCGTCGATCAGCTGGCCAAGCCCTTCCTTTGTTTTTGCGGATACACGAACCCCGTTCTCCCCAGGATCGTGCGAGCACGCATTGGCCTGGTCCACTTTGTTAAACACCGTCATCACGGGAGTTCCGGATTCGAACAACTTGATATCCGCAAAATCGCTTTCCGTGTGGCCGGCAATGTCGACGACCAGCAGCACGAGTTCGGCGTTCATCATTTCTTCAGTCGTGCGAACCACTCCAATCCGTTCGATCTCGTCGCTGCTGTTACGCAAACCCGCCGTGTCGATGAGTGTGACCGGGACCCCGCACATGTCGATCGTCGCTTCAATGGTGTCGCGGGTCGTGCCGGGATGGGGACTGACAATTGCCCGTTCGCGTCCAATCATCGCATTAAAAAGACTGCTCTTGCCCGCATTCGGGGCCCCGGCCAGTACCACGCGAGCACCCTCGCGCACCAGTCGTCCGCGCTGATAGCCATCCAGAAGCCGGCTGATCTCCTCGCGAGACGTGGTCATCGCAGCGCTGATACGATCCTGGGCCAGCGCGGGAATGTCTTCCTCCGGAAAGTCCAGGTGCGCTTCAATTTCGGCTGCGGAGTCGAGCAGCGAATCGCGGATATTTCGTACTTCTAAAGACAGCCCGCCCCGCAATTGCCGCAGTGCAGACCGGCGGCTGAGTTCTGTTTGCGCCGCGATGAGGTCTCCGAGCGCTTCTGCCTGCGCGAGGTCCATCTTCCCATTCAGAAATGCGCGACGGGAAAATTCGCCGGGCTCGGCCAGGCGCGCTCCGGCCGTTATGCACGTATCCAGCACCGCGGCAACAACTGCCTGTCCGCCGTGGCAGTGGATCTCAGCTATGTCTTCGCCTGTAAAACTGTGAGGCCGCTGCATTACGACGACTATGCAATCATCCAGCGGCTGGCCCGAGCCGTCGTGAAGCGTCCCGTAAACCAATTCGTTTGGCACCAACGCACTCGCTACTCCCGGACGGCGGAATCGATCCTGCACAATCGAGACAGCGTCTGGTCCGCTGAGACGAATGATGGCGACACCCCCGCCAATAGCCGTGGCTGGCGCTGCAATCGTGTCCGCGTCGGAGTGTTCGTCAAAAACCAATCATATGCCTCGCAAGGAATGGCAACGAATCAGCAAATCGTCTTGCAGATCGGTGCTTATATGCAATTGAGTAGTATTTCTGCTTCCTGATTCGCAATCATTGAACGAGGTGCGTGTTTCGCATGGATGAAGAGGATATCATCGCCCCGTCAGGACCGGCGCCGCTGACGCTGCAGGACTACCTGGCACAATATGGAATGGTGGCGGTCTACCTGGCTGCCATCTACATGCTCTGCTTCGTCCTGTGCCGGTTCATCAGATGGAATAGCCTGGGACGCAGTGCGGGGCTTATCCAGGGGGCCGTTTTGATAGCCTGCGTTACAGCAATGTTCATGCTATGGGGGCTCAGATATGCCCGGCTTGAGGACGAGTACGACCTTATCAAAGCCTTTGGGATTGGCTTCCTCACTCTGCTGGTCAGCATCGGCGCAAGCGCTCATGGTGAGTATGGCAGATCCCGACAAGTACAAAACGCCGAACTTGTGGGCGAGCCCGATCAGACGCAAACTCCCGGCATTGATGCAGAGCTTCTCGACTAGCACACTAGGTTAGTCGCGGCATCGAACCATTCATGAGACGAGGAGGACATCTGCTTTGTATTGCTTTCGCTGCAGTCGTAGTTGTTGCGAGCGCACAAACCGGTGTAGCGGGCTCGCAAGCGGGCGATGCAGCCGAGACCAGAAAACCTAACATTGTACTCATTGTAGCCGACGACCTCGGCTACGCAGATCTTGGTGTGCAGGGATGCACGGACGTGCCCACGCCCCACATAGATTCCATCGGCGGAAATGGCGTGCGATTCACGAATGCCTATGTCACCTGCCCGAGTTGCAGCCCCAGCCGCGCGGGAATGCTAACGGGGAAATACCAGCAGCGCTTTGGACACGAGTTCAACCCCACGCGAAATAAAGTACAGCCGGAATTCGGATTACCCGTGCGCGAGAAAACACTCGCAGATCGACTGAAGTCTTTCGGCTACTCGACCGCGGCATTCGGAAAGTGGCACCTGGGCGATCGGCCTGACATGCACCCGCAGAAGCGAGGATTCGATGAGTTTTATGGATTTCTCGGCGGGATGCGCGAGTACGGTGGCGGGGACGACGAAGCGCCGCTTTTACGCGGCACGGAAAGGACGACCAGCGTCGGCTACACGACGGAAGAGTTCGCACGCGAGGCCTGTGCGTTCATAAGTCGCCACGACTCTGCGCCGTTCTTTGTTTATCTTTCCTTCAATGCGGTACATACGCCACTTGCAGCGCCGCAGAAGTACCTCGCTCGCTTTGCGCACATCAAAGACGTAAAAAGGCGCATGTTCGCGGCGGTCCTTTCTGCTATGGATGACGGTGTCGGGGCGGTGCTGCAGCAATTGCGAACCCAACAGCTGGACAGCCGCACGCTCATCTTCTTCCTCAGCGATAACGGCGGTCCCACCAGCAGCACTACTTCGAGAAACGATCCGCTGCGCGGAAGCAAGGGCCAGCTTTTGGAAGGCGGCATCCGTATCCCGTTCCTGATGCAGTGGAAAGCGCAACTGCAGGCAGGAAAAGTTTACGAACATCCGGTTATATCCCTCAATATAGCCGCTACCTGCCTTGCGGCTGCGGGCGTGACTGAAAAAGACCACCGACTCGATGGTGTAAATCTGCTGCCCTATGTCCGTGGAGAAAATGCCGGGCCGCCACACGCGCAGTTATTTTGGAGGTATGGAGCGCAGTCGGCCGCTCGAATGGGCGACTGGAAACGGCTTCATTTCCGGGGAAGGACCCAGCTCTATAATCTGGCCAATGACATCGGCGAAGCGCATGATCTTGCGTCTGCAGTTCCGGAGCAGCTTGAGGAACTCGAACGCGCGTACAACCAATGGAATGCGCAGATGGCTCAGCCGCTCTGGGAACCAGAGCCACGCGTCAACAAAGGAGAAGCCGCGCCCTGAGAACGTCCTGTACGACTAGATGCTTTTCAGTTTATGGCAGCGAAATATCCGGAACTCCTTCACCTTTCTGCCATATTGAAATATTTGGACCGGCTTTTCTTCGCGCACGTTCTGGAACATTTTCGTGATTCGCTCCATCCGTTCAGGCCGACCCGGCTTGCTAACCGGCCGGGCAAAAACAAACAGCGCGTCATGCCCAAGTTCCGGCGCCATCTGGTTCTGAGCGAATCCCCACCTCTCGATCGGACGCCGCATTCCCCAGCCAACCTCTCGCGAATCCGTGAGAGTATAGTAACGAACCGTCTGATCGAGATACCACGCACAGGGGAACATTGTGAACCATGTATCGAAGAGAATAAACGTTCCACGGGAACTCTTCAGGCGTTGCTCGGCAGTGTCTGCCAGTGTTTTCCATCCAACGAACCAATTGGTCATCGGCACCTGCCTTCCGACCGCACGCGTTACGATGCCTGTCATGGTTTCCGAAAACAACAGCGAGAGCAACAGTGCACCCGTTGCAATTCCCGCGGCGGCAACAATTCGGATGTTACGGCTTCTGCGAAAGGTTTGCGCGACGTCAGAGAGACTTGTCACAAACATCGCCGCGCCAATAAGAGCTGCGATGTACGCTGGAGCATCCCAGTGTTCGCGTCCGGTGATGCGCTCAGTCAGGGCGCACCAGACCAGGAAGAAGAGAAACAAAGGCGCGGAAAACGAAAAGAGAAACAGCAGTCGCGGATCTTTCAACTGCATGCCACGCCAGCCCATCCAAATCATCACAGCGACGGACGCCGCGAAAAGCACCGGCGAGACGTACAGGAAATGCATTCCGATATAATAAAACAAATCGCCAATATGAAGCGCTGCCCGCGCGTGTCGGTCGCTCAAGTGAAACCGCACTGAGCTCCAGCCGGCGGAATGCTCGCGCCAGAGGAAAACAGGTACGAAAACCACGCCCGCGACGACAACCGCAAGCCATGGCCCTGGAGTAGCCAGAAGCCGCCGCCATCCCGGCACCAATAGTATGCACAGCAGAAGACACGGGAAGAACAGCACAATGACATACTTAACATAAAGCCCCAGCCCGATTACCAGTCCGAGAAACGGCCACCATCGAATCTTTCCGCCATTAAGTGCGTGCCATGCGAGCCACAGTGCGGCCGTCCAAAGGGCAAGCTGCGGGCCGTCGCACGACATGATAAAACCCATGGGCGTATACATGGGTACACAGGCGATTCCAATGGCAGCCCATGCGGCGCAGCGCTCGCCAGCCACCGATTTGGCGAGCAAATACGCAAGCGGCACAACCGCGGTACCGAACACCAATGCGAGCAGGCGAACACCGAATTCGCCACGACCGATCAATGCAATACCCAGCCGCGCCAGGAAGCCGGTACCAGGCGGCTGCGGCGCAAAGTCCATGGGTGCATGCAGACCCATCCATGCGTAAACAGCCTCATCCAGAAACAGCTCGAGCTTCAATGCGCAAGTGATCCGAATTGCGAGCGACACAACTACAAGAGCCCATACGATCCGCGCGCCGCGTGCCACAGGTATTATCGCAGCGGAGGAGATGTTGGTATCCACACGCGCATTTCGCCTGCGGTGCGATTATCCCATGCGTAGTAGGGGATTAGCGTAACCGGAACACTTCGCGATTTCGGCGCAGCACCGTAGAGCCCCCCGGACCATGCAGTGGAAGCCGCGGCAATGGCTCCGGTCGTCCGAAGTTTCACGGCGCCGCCTACGAAATGCTCTTCGTAGGAATCACTGAACCCAGCGCCGGGCGGGATGGCGACTGCACTGACACTCGTCTCCTGGTCGGCGTCCTCCATGCAATATACCAGTGGACCACGCTGCACTGCCAGCTTGCCCATGTTCTCAAGGACTCCGGCGTTCGAGGCCACCTGCGTGACAGGCATTTCCATCTGCAATTCCACTTCGTCTCCAGGCCGCCACGTGCGGTCGATCACGATGTACCCCTTCTCAACGCGTGGAGAAGGCATTTCATCGTGATTAACCGATACACGAGCGCCCGGACACCACCCGGGGATGCGAAGTCGTAGTGCAAAAGTCACGGGCTTGTCGACAACAGGCGCGATGCGAACCTTCGATTCCCACGGATAATTTGTCTGCAAGGTCAGCGTCAAATTGTCATCTCCCACCTGCACCCTGGCCTCGCCGGCCATATACAGATTAACCCATATCGCACCAGGCGAGGTCGCATAGGCGTAGCCGCCGAGCTGTGCCAGCGTTCGGGTCACATTCGGGGGACAGCACGCACAACCATACCATTCCTGCCTGTGATGCGCACCGTCACTCGAAAGTGGGTTTACGTAGAAATATCGACGTCCATCCAGCGACACGCCGGCAAGAAATCCATTGTACAGTGCTCGCTCCATCACATCTGCGTAGCGCGAATCTCCGTGCAGCAGCGCCAGGCGGTGGTTCCACATTACCATCCCAACCGATGCGCACGTCTCCTGGTAGGCGGATGCATTCGGCAAATCGAAATCGCGGGTGAAGCCCTCGTTGTGCGCCGACGAACCAATGCCGCCGGTGATATACATGTTTCTCTCTGTGGTGTTTCGCCAGACCCTCTCCAGCATCTCGATCAACTTCGGGTCTCGGCTCTGCATCGCGAGGTCTGTCACTCCGGACATCAGGTACATCATTCGCACCGCATGCCCCACTACGCGCTTATGATCGCGAATGGCACAGTTGTCCTGCCAATAGCTTCCATCATATTTTGCCGGGTCAACGCGGTGCTCGCCCGCGAAGAACTTAGAGCCGCGCTTCTCGAGAAAAAACCGCGCAAGGTCACCAAAGCGCGGCTCGCCCGCGGCATCGGACAGCTTGAACAGCGCGAGCTCTATCTCTTCGTGCCCGCAATAACCCATTCTCTCAGGTGGCTCGCCGAACGTTGCATCGAGAAGTGTCGCAAAACGTGCGGCCACGTCCAGCAGAGTTCGCTTGCCCGTTGCGGCGTGGTGCGCGGCCGCCGCTTCGAACAGATGTCCCGCGCAATAAAGTTCGTGGTTATCGCGCAGGTTCGTGAAGCGGTCGTTCGGCGCATTTACCTGGTACCAGGTGTTGAGGTACCCGTCCGGACGCTGCGCTGCGCCGATCTTTGCGATAATCTCATCGACTTGCTTTTCCAGCGCCGCATCTGGATTTGTCGCCAGCGAGTAACTAGCGGCCTCAATCGCCTTGTATAGATCAGAGTCGATAAAGACCGGCCCTTCATATCCTTCACGCGCACCTGCAGCCGCAAGCTCCAGGTCCTTGATGTTGCCGGCCTTCTTGAGCATCTCAAAGCTGTACGGTATAGAGACCGTGCGGTTGGTGTCCTGTCGTGTCCGCCAGAAATGATCGTTAATGGTCACGTTCGTAAACGGAACTTTGCACAAGCTCCCACTGCACTGCGTCGCGTGTGCAATCGTTTCGGATGCGCGCGCGGTTGAAGCTCTTTCAATTGAACCTGCGGTTGTCGAACCATCAGGGAAATTGTTCCCTGCCGGTTCCACAGTAGCTGCAGGAGTGATAACCAAAGCCAGCAGAGTTGCGAGTGTGCGTCCACGAAAGGTCATTGAGGATTTCCATTCTCGAAAGTAGTAACAAGTTCCCGAAGTACATGGGTGAGAACCGCGCGACCGCCACTGACCCATTGTTGCACTTCCGCGCTCGCGGGTGCCTCATGCTGAAGCGCCGCCTCAAACGTTGCGCGGCTCCAGTCCGTGGCGGTCGCACCCACCTTATATAGACGGACAAGCTCGGCATTGATGTACTGCTCCCACTGGCCACCAATCGGCACCACCATGATCGGCTTTCGCAAATGCACACATTCCGCGATGCTCTCGAAGCCGGCGCCCGTCATAAATACACGGCAACTCGCAAGGTCCTGCAGGAAATTCGCGGAGTCGCGCTGCGGAACCTTTACATTGCGTGGCAGTTCCGCGGGATCCGGCAGCCGGGCAACATACGCGCGAACTTCCACGTCCGGATGCGCACGTGCAAACTCGATAAGGCCGCTCGGCAGCTCTCCAACCGAGGAGTAAAACATCATGTGTTCTCCTCGAGAGGGCGCCAGGTTCAGAACTTCCTGCCGCACGCATGGCGGGACGATCACCTGCCGCGGCAATTCGGGTTCAGCCGGCACGAACGAGTAAGTCCACACGTGGCTCGCCTGCGGCAGCGCGGAGCCGTAGTAGCTCTTCACGAACCTGCGCATCATTCTCACCTGCTGCTCAATTCCCGGAACGGTGTCCAGCAGCGACAGCAGCGCAAACGTCTGGTTGTCAAAAATTGTGTAGGGGATTCCTGCCTTCCGCACAGCGCGAATAGATAACGGCTCAAAATCCAGGATTGCGTGCTCGAAACGCTCTTCGCGCACAAGTCGCGTCACCTCACGTACCGTTTTCAGGAAGCCGGGCGCCCGCCTCACATTGTATTTCAGGCTGCCGAGGACGTCGATACGATTGTTTTTCGTCGAAAAAGTCGGACCCTGGCGGAAGAGGTCTTTGGTGCAATACCCGGGGATTTCTTTACCGCACGCGAAGCCGTAGACCTGCGAGCCAAATCCCTCCAGGATATCGCGCACCACCATGTAACGGCTCAAATGCCCGCGACCCGTCGCCTGCACCCCGCAGAAGACTTTCATTGCCATGGTCTCAACTTGATCATTGAGCAACCACAGGAAGCGGCAGGAAACCACGTGCGAGCTTTTTTACAAGCGTTCTCAGTTTACCGGACGCACTTGAATTCGGCGATTCGACCGCTTCCAACGGCCAAATGAACCCGCCACCGGAGCAGCAGCCCCGACAGCCCGGCGACAACGCCATTCCTGTAATGGAACGCTAAACCGTCGTTCTACCGACGCAGCTTCATCAGCAGCAGCATCGGCCAGCCGATGTACTTTTCTGCCCGTGGGGTCTGCTGCGCCAGCTCGGAATCCACCGCGTGCTCAGACAGGTGTTCGATTCGCAGGCCCACAGCAACGGCTGCCATCACATAATCGCTGATCTGGTTTGCAACACTCTGAGGCCGCACCTCCGCTCCGGTTTCGGGGTGGTGAAACCGGGCCTGTACGCTCTTCAGCATCATAGCGGGATGCATAACCGATATCACGATAAAGCCGTCGTGCCTGCACACGCGCGCCAGCTCCGCAAAGAACGCTTTCAGCTCTGCCATGTGGTCCAGCACAAGGCAACAGATGACGCGGTCGAAATACGCTTCCTCAAAGGGGAGCGCCTGTGCCAGGTCGTGCTCCACAAATACTGCAAGCTCTGCACCCGGCTTGCGCCGCGCCCTCTCCAACATACCGTGCGAGAAATCCACGCCGGTGACATACGCCCCTGCCGACGCCAGTTGCACCGTGTGGCGCCCTGTGCCGCAGCCGACGTCCAGCACCTTCAGCCCTTTGATCTCGCTCAGTAATTCACGTACCCGCGGTTCCTCAAGCAGCACCAGCGGGTTTCCATCTCCATCGTAGAACTCCGACCACAGGTCATAGCCGTCTCTTGTTGTAAGCACAATCGGCTGCGTATCGCTCATACAGTCCGACCGGTCAGTTGTACAACTGCCACGTTTCAACTGCAGACACGGCTCCCGGCCCGTTTACCACCAGCCGGTAACTACCCTGTGAACTCAGGAAGCCTGCAACGCGAATCATGTACGTGTTTCCCTGCGTTACGGACAAGCTGATTTCGGATTGGTCGGTTCCGCCGCAGCCTGCTCCCGTGCTGTCGTCATTGCATGCAAGCATGTTGGCCAGCGTTCCGGGGCAGCCACTGTGGATTGATATCACGGTATCGTAGCCAGACAGGCAGGATGCAAAAGTGGCTGTACCTGAGCCGCTCGGTATATAACGGAACCACACATCGTGTGAATTAGATGAAGCTCCACATCCATCGCCGTCGTCGCTCGCTTCCATTGTGCTTCCCGTGAACGGCACACCGACAATGGCAACGCTCGTCGCGCTGGTACATAAATCATTCTGAGGCACCGGCGCCAGTGCCGGGATTGTCACGCTGACGGTGCTCACATTATTCGCGTAGCTGGCCTCGGCAAGGATCTGCAGCGGATTCACGTGTAGCTCGAGTACATAACTGCCCGGCGGGACGCCCGTGATATCCACGTACTGGCAATCCAGCCCGGCAGTATAAATGTCGCCCCAGCCTGCCTGCATCCCCTGGTTAGCGCAATGGTACAGCGGTGCTGCCGGGGCACTCGAATTATGGCGCACGCTGTCGAGGATACAGAAGCTCTGCTTTCGGCCTGCGACCACCGTCCCGGTGGTGGTGAGGAGACGAATGTTAAGGTATTCCTCAAAGTGGTAATGTCCGTGGCATGCATGAAATTCGAACATCGGATTGCCCACCGGGCTACCCAGAGAAAGGTCTGACGCGCCGACGTTCTGTGTGTACGCGGCAAAGCGCAACAGTCGCCGTCGGCCGGCCAACGTGCAACCTCCCTCGACGGCGCAGGAGGTCATATAGTAGTCTTCCGGCGACACAAATGGGTTCCCCTGCGCCGCGATTTGTTTGGGACCCGGCAGC
>JBPCLP010000019.1:0-66348 GCA_051003195.1 Candidatus Sumerlaeaceae bacterium
TGGCCGCGACCGTGGTGAGGGTTTGCAGCTCGGTGCCCGTGTAAATAGCCAGCACCGTATCAAAATTGCTTCCCATGGTAGTGAAGTTCACGGTGGAGGTTACTGCTGGAGTATAGCTCCACCACAGAGATTTGCCGGCGGGACTGTAAGGCCCGCCGTGAGAAGGCTCACCCGTTTCGGCTGTTGCCAGAACGTTGCTGTCCGCCAAACTGCCATCTGAAACGGACAGTATGGCAGCATTCTGAAAGTTATCGTTCGCAGGAGCGCCGTGTGCCAGTGCGGAAGCCGCTAACATTGTTGCAAACATTGCAACCCTCGTGCTGGAGTTGAACTGTCTGGTGGTTGCCATCGTAGTTTCCTCTTCGTGTGGTTTGATCTTACAAGGAGGATATACGACATGCAGTCACTGCTACTTATCAGGTTATCTCACGAGATGGCGTAAGGGAATGGCGTTGACCGATGTCAGGAAACCACTACTCCAGTCACGCGCCGCGTGACAAATCCAAACAACAGAGGAGCAGATATGAACGCACCGGAGTCGACGCATTTGCCGGCGCCTGAGGCCAGGAGGATACTGGTTGTGGATGCACGCGCATCGACACGAACGCAACTTGGTGGAATGCTGCAATCTCAAGGTTTTAGCGTGATAGAGGCTTCGGACGGCGTGGAAGCATTGCAGGTCCTCAGTAACCAGGCCGTCAACGCCGTCATTTCTGCAATCTTAATGCCGCGCATCGACGGCTATCAATTACTGAGAAGAATCCGCGCGACAGAGTCGCTTTGGCGCCTGCCCGTCTTAATATATACGTCCGTCTTTGCCACTGCCGAGGACGTCGAGCTTGCCTTCAAACTCGGAGCTGATGAGGTGCTGGAAAGGCCCGTACCTGACGCGACTATTGTTGCTGTGCTGCAGAGGTTTTTCACCGATCCACTATATCTGCGTGAGCGATCGGGCCAGAAGAGCTCCCCAACTGATCTGCGCGAATTCACGGTGGATTACAGCACTCGGCTGGTTGGAAAACTAGTTGAGAAAAGCGAAGGACTACTTGCTGCGCAAAATGGTCTAAACCTCCTCAACAAGATGCTTGTAGCGCAGGCCGCGCAACTCCGGGAGAGTGAGCAGCGCTTCCGGCAGTTGGCTGAACACATTCGCGAGGTTTTCTGGGTCGCGACGTGCGAGCCCTTAGCCTTTTCCTATATCAGTCCAGCGTGGGAACATACATGGGGGATGGGTGCGTCGGATTCCGTTGTAGATATGGAAGATTGGCTTGATCGAATACACTCTGAAGATCGGCAGCGTGTGAGGAAGGCAATTGAGAATCGAGCGGTTTCTGGCGCGTACGAACAGGAATACCGCATTGTGCGGCCTGACGGAACAATCATATTTATCTTCGACAGAGGTTTTCCGGTTTCGGGTAGCAGCCCTTCCTGTCAGCGGTTTGTTGGCATTGCCGAGGACATTACACGGCAAAAACAAGTTACCGAACAGCTGGTAGAATCACGGGAAGAACTTCGAGCTCTAGCAATAAAACTGCAGTACGCCAGGGAAGCTGAACGCGAGGCCATTGCGCGTGAAATCCACGATCAACTTGGCCAGCAACTTACAGGGTTTCAGATGGACCTGCAGTGGATACTAAAGAGATTGCAGCCGGATCAGAAGGAGCTGAGTGAGAAGGTGCGTTCGATGGTCGCACTTGTTGATCAAACCGTTGAAACCGTGCAGAAACTCTCGTTCGATATGCGCCCGAGCATCCTGGATGATCTTGGGCTGATTAGTACAATAGAGTGGCAGGCTGCAGAGTTTCAAAAGCGAACCGAAATCCGATGTGTTATGAAGAAGAACCTCTCGGAACTTTCCCTTACTTCAGATTTATCCACGGCTATTTTCCGAATCCTGGAGGAATGCCTGACAAATGTGGCGCGTCATTCCAGGGCGACACAGGCGGAGATCACCCTAACAAAGAAGCATCAAAAGTTTGTAATGGAAATAAGAGATAATGGTGTTGGCATTCAGGATCCCTCGCTCATGCAGCGCCCGTCACTCGGGCTGCTCGGAATGCGCGAGCGTGCTGCGGCATTTGGAGGGAAAATAGAATTTAATCGCATTCCTTCGGGCGGGACTAAAGTGCTGTTAACAATGCCAATTTAGCGTGTAACAGGAAGGACCGGCGCTACATGTCGACCAAATCGTTTCGGATAGCGTAGGTAATCACCTCCGCGTTGGTTTTGAACTTTAGCTTTTGCATGATTCGGCTTCGGTAGGTGCTGATCGTCTTCTCACTTAAAGAAAGCTCCTTGGCGATATCGCAAAGTGGCCGCCCCTCAGCGAGCTTCTTAAAGACCTCGTATTCCCGATTGGAAAGCAGTTCATGACCCAGTTTGCCTGATTCCTCGCCGACCTCACTTGCCAGTTGTTGCGCAAGTTGAGCGCTTACGTACTTCCCGCCCTTAATGATTCTCTTTATAGCCACCACCAACTCATCCGTGGCGCTGCGCTTCATAAGATATCCTGAGGCGCCGGCTTTAAGCGCCCTTGTCGCGTAAAGCGACTCCGGATGCATACTCAAAATCAAAACCGGAAGCTTTGGATACCTTGCCTTAATCTCCACCAACGTCTCTAAACCGCCGCGGCCAGGCATACTGATGTCCAGGACAACGGCATCCCATTTTCCATGGGCGAGCAATTGCAACACTTGCTGACTCGTCTCCGCCTCGCCTGCGACTTGAAACTCGGGATATTCAGCCAGAATCTGCTTAACACCTTGCCGTACAATGGGATGATCGTCTACTATGAGTATCCGCCACATGGCCGCCATCCTCTCACGCAAAGTTTGGTTCGCGCTGCGTCTTGCCCCAACAGGCGAACACTGAAAGGTGCTGAAGCACAGGGTGTGAACAAGGTAGTTTGAATGAGTTCTGCATATCACCCACACCGGCCGCAATCCGGGTGCAAATAATTTATTAACTTTCGTCAGTTATAGGGCGCTTGAAGCAAAAGCTTACCACCAACAGGTTGCCTGGTGAAAGCACGTATTTGATTTCCCTGCACTATTGTCAGGTTCGCAGACGCGCGTTTGGCTGTGAATTCGCAATTTATCAGCTTAACGAGTATCGCGCGTTGAGTAGTTGCTGGGTTGTGCTGATTCGATAGCAATGGCTTTGACGTTGCATTTCGCCCATAACCACTTCCTGTCACTAGTCACTAGTCGTTGTAAGTAGTTGTAACTCCAGGAAGAGACGGGGTACAACACCATGAGCAACAGTGCTCAAGAGCAGATCCGCTTCCAGGGCCTGCTCCTTGATCAGGTTCGCAACGCCGTCATAGCTACCGACCCGGCAGGCGTAATCATATACTGGAACCGTTATGCCGAGACCATATATCAGTGGAAAGAGCACGAAGTACTGGGCAGGAACATAACCGAAATACTTGTTCCGCCACATAACCGTGAGCAGGCTGAACAGATAATGTCCAAGCTCCCGGAAACAAGCTACTGGGAAGGCGAGTTCGAGACTCGACGTAAGGATGGAAGCACTTTCCAAGTTTATACAACGACTTCGGTCTTTTACGACGAAAATGGGCATCGGGCAGGTGCTGTTGGAGTCAGCACCGATTTAACAGAACGCAAAATGATAGCAGCCGAACTGGTCACGCGTAATTTGCAGTTAAGTGAGGCCCAGGCACTGGCGCATCTGGGGACGTGGGACTGGGATGTGGCCAGCGATCGTATTACGTGGTCGGATGAACTCTATCGGTTATTCGGGGTGCCGCGAGGGGATGTTGAACCAACGAGAGAGGTTTTCTTTTCGCTGCTCCATCCCGATGATCGGCCACTCGTGCAAACCGCCATCGGCGAGGCGCTTTCAGGCAGAATGCCGTGTAATGTGGAGTTCCGATTACTTACATCGGACGGAGCTGTGCGGTTCTTCCATTCCCAGTGCCGGGTGACTTTCGACCACGACAACCGCCCCGTCCGCATGGTCGGAATGGCACAGGATATTACTGAGCGAAAACAAGCAGAGATTCAGTTGCTTCGGCAGGCACGGCGCTCTGAAGCAATGCTGCGCACTGCCGCTGGCATGACGCAGCACCTTGAAATCGGCACCCTGCTCTCAACGATCTGCATACAAGCCGCCGCATCATTGGATGTGCACATAGCCATTATTTACCTGTACGAAAAAACTGGAAACCTTTTACGATACGCGGCAGATATCGGAATCACCGAACCACTGAATGGTTCAACGATTTCCTGCGAATTACTTCAGACTGCCCCGGATTGCGGGCAGTTGCCTGCGATACTGGATACGCGACATCCCGCGTTCGGTGGAAAGGATAACTCACTTTTCGGGAACCTGGACGTTCAGTCCGTCGTGTTGGCCAGTATGCGCCGCGACGAGAAGCTCATTGGGGTATTGGGTGTGATGCGCCCCTCGGATGCACCTTCCTTTGATCCCGATGATCTGCAGCTTCTTCAGAGTTTCGCCGATCAGGCTGCACTGGCAGTAGCTAACGCCCAGTTGTACGATGAGGTTCGCGGAAGCCGGAAGACCCTAAAACGACTTTCGGCTCATCTGATGCAGCATCAGGAAGACGAACGCCGCCACATTGCTCGGGAACTTCATGATGAAATGGGCCAGGCACTTACGGCCATAAAGATCAATCTTCAGTTGCTGCAGCAGTACCCGGACCCGGATAATCTTCATTCGCGGCTGGGGGATAGTGTTACTGTCGTGGACCGACTTTTCCAGCAGGTCCGCAGCTTGTCTCTTAATCTACATCCACCGCTGCTGGATGACTTCGGACTTGAACCTGCACTGGAATGGTTCGTGAGCCAATGCCGGCAAAGTACCAATTTAAAGATAACTTTCACGTGTGATCTCCAGCAGCGTTTTATACCGGCTATGGAGATAGCCTGCTTCAGAGTCGCCCAGGAGGCGATCACGAATGTCATCCGTCACGCCAATGCTCAGAAAATAGATGTGAGCCTTCAGCGCAGGCCGGAATCGCTCGAACTGGTAATCACGGACGACGGAGTGGGATTCGATGCACAAGCCACTCATGCCCGTGCAGACCAGGGCCTGAGCATGGGCCTGGTAAGTATGAGCGAACGAGTCGCATTCACCGGCGGCAAGCTGGAGTGGGAGTCCAGCCGCGGCTCAGGCACTGTCGTTCATGCAACTTTTCCTCTTTCAGTCCAGCTGAGAGGGGGCGGGGCGATGACATGAAACCCATACGTCTGGTTCTGGCTGATGATCACACACTCGTACGTTCAGGGATTCGGATGCTTTTGAATCATATCAGGGACGTGGAAGTTGTCGGAGAAGCCCATGACGGGCGGGACGCAATCGCCACTGTCAAAGCACTCAAGCCGGATGTGGTGCTGATGGACATCAGCATGTCCGGAATGAACGGACTGGAAGCAACCGGTCGAATTGTGAAGGAATTCGCCAACGTGCGCGTCCTTATACTTTCAATGCACAGCGACGAAGCCTATGTCCTGCGGGCGCTTCGTGCGGGGGCCAGCGGCTATCTCCTCAAAGATGCGGCCTCCTCCGAGCTGGAGTTCGCGTTGCAGACAGTGGCGAAGGGAAAGCAGTATTTGAGCCCTTCCATATCCAAAGGCGTAATCGATAGTTGTCTGAAGCAGTTACCGGCCGGTTCTGCGGCCGAGGAGAAGCTGACCCCCCGGCAGAGAGAAATTCTGCAGCTCATTGCAGAGGGCCATTCAACCAAGGAGATAGCCTACCTGCTCAACATCAGCGGGAAAACCGTGGAGACTCATCGGGCACAGCTGATGGCACGCCTTGATATCAGGGACGTGGCAGGACTTGTGCGATACGCAATGCGCGAAGGCATTATCACGCCGAACGAATAGTCACAATGCAGGTCTTCCTGTGGCCTTTGACGGGTCGATCTGCACGGGCCTGTTCCACTGGACGCGGCTTCACTGGTGCGATTCTGTTCTCAGGTTCTTAGAGGCCGGAAACAGGGAATCTCCTGATAGCGGCAGATTTCATCTGGTGGTATTCATTATCGAGCACGTGCTACTCAGCCCTTTTAACCAAGACCTCGCACGTGCCGATTACCTCAATGAGAGGATGATACGATGGTCAGCCAAATTCAGGAGTCTGTATTTAGCAGCCTCGACTTACTTGATCTGGATGGGCGGGACGAGGAAGTGCGGAGCCTCGTTGTCGCACGTGAGTACAGGACTGCGGCGCTGCTTTGCCTTGATCTGTATAGGGAGACTGTGCCGTTGGCAAAGTATACAGGGGCAGAAGATGGCGCGAATATTGAACGGCAGCGTACCCGGTTGCTCGGACTGATTCGCAACATTTACAAATGCGTGGATGCGGTGCGACCTGCACAATCCGCTTAGTTTTGAAAATGTTAGTAAACAACTCTCCACTGCGTTAAAGGTACTTTGATTCGGCCGTTCGGCGTGCCTACGCTCGGACCACACTCACGGCTGCCTGCAATTGCTACGAACCGGGCCTAAGCAATTACAGTGTTCCCCCTAGGGTTTAGCCCGATAACTACCAGTATTCACCTGCTGTATACCTGCAATGTGATGAAGACCTGGTTGCAACGCAGCAGCAGAAACTTACGGCGCTTGGCATGGTGCCGATATTATGATGCATGGTATCGGCGATTCGGTAAGCGTGGTATTTTCCCGGGCCGCATCCATGCAACGACATCCGCTTTGTCAGGAACCGGTTTATGAAGACATTAATACCCCGAGTAAGTGACGAAGCCGAAACTCCTCTCGCCCTTATGGACGGGCGACGTCACCTTGCCGAGGAAGCTCTTCGCGAGAGTGAAGAAAGCTACCGCATGCTGCTCGACGGACTTCAGGACCACGCGGTTTTCATGCTGGATCCCCAGGGAACAGTCGTAACCTGGAATACAGGAGCTCAACGAATTAAAGGATATACCCCCGAGGAAATTATCGGCCGGAACTTCGCATGCTTTTTCCCTAAGGGTGAGATTCAGAGAGGCCGACCGGAGGAAGTGTTGCGGCTGACCGCAGCCGGCGGCCGTCACGAGGAACACGGCATTCGCGTGCGAAAGGACGGTTCCCGGTTTCTGGCTCATGTCACGTTTACGGCTTTGCGCGACGAGCTTGGTGAGCTTCGTGGTTTTTCTGAATTCAGTCACGACCTGAGCGCAAGCAAGGAAGCGGAGGCCAGGTACCGCGGCTTGCTGGAAGCTGCTCCCGACGCCATGGTCGTCGTAAACCAGGTCGGAGAAATCGTCCTCCTCAATGTCCAGGCCGAGAAGCAGTTTGGTTACAGCCGCGACGAGCTCCTCGGGCAGAAAGTTACTAACATCATTCCCGACGGATTTGCAGAACGACTGATAGCCGACGACCTGCGGTCCGCCGCGGATGCACTGGCGCAACAGATCGGCACCGGGATAGAGCTGTCAGGCCAGCGTAAGGACGGAAGTGAATTCCCAATCGAAATTATGCTGAGTCCCCTTGAAAGCGCAGATGGAATTCTGGTCACGGCAGCCATCCGCGATATCAGTGTACGAACGGCGGCCGAGAAACACCTGGCACAGATGGAGAGCAGGTACCGCGGCTTGCTGGAAGCTGCTCCCGACGCCATGGTCGTCGTAAACCAGGGCGGAGAAATCGTCCTCCTCAATGTCCAGGCCGAGAAGCAGTTCGGTTACAGCCGCGACGAACTGCTCGGGCAGAAAGTTACTAATATTATTCCCGACGGATTTGCAGAACGACTGATAGCCGACGCACTACGGTCGGAAGAGGACGCGCTTTCTCAGCAGATCGGTACCGGTATTGAGCTGAACGGCCATCGCCGGGACGGAACCGAGTTTCCAATCGAGATCATGCTGAGTCCATTGAAAAGCGACGACGAAACCGTCCTGGTCACAGCAGCCATTCGAAATATTACCGCCAGAAAACAGACCGAGGCGGAACTTCTCCAGAAAGTCGCTGAGTTAAACCGCTCGAATGAGGAACTGGGCCAGTTTGCCTACATAGCTTCGCATGACCTGCAGGAGCCGTTGCGCATGGTTGCGAGTTATACACAACTTCTTTCCAGGCGCTATTCCGGCAAGCTCGATGCCGAGGCCGATGAGTTTATTGCGTACGCGGTGGACGGGGCCAGCCGAATGCAGCGGCTGATCCAGGATCTGCTGGCATTTTCGCGGGTCGGTACTAAAGGGAAAACTATTATCGAGACATCGAGTGAAGACGCGCTGCTGCGCGCACTCCGCAATCTATCAAGTGCAATCGGCGAAAGCAATGCGGTCGTGACTCACGACCCGCTTCCATCCGTCATGGCTGACGCGACACAACTCACCCAGTTGTTTCAGAACCTTGTCGGCAATGCCGTCAAGTACCAGAATCCCGGCATGCCGGAGGTTCATGTGTCTGCAGTGCGCGACGAGAGCGACAGGTGGAGCTTTTCGGTAAAGGATAACGGCCTTGGAATCGATCCCCAGTATTTCGAAAAGATCTTCGGCATGTTCCAGAGGCTGCATAAACGGAACGAGTTCGCCGGAACCGGAATCGGCCTGGCCATCTGCAAGAAGATCGTTGAACGACACGGCGGCACCATCTCCGTCGAATCCAGTCCCGGTGATGGCGCCACATTTCGTTTCGCTTTGGCGGCCGGGTAAACCCGAACAAATGAAAGTAACAGGAGGATAAACTGATGCCGCTACAGGTGTTGTTAGTGGAAGACAGTCCAGGCGATATTCGCCTGACCCAGGAAGCATTTCGTGATGCAAAGACGTCGATCAACCTGCACGTGGCGACTGACGGAGTCGAGGCGATGGCTTTTCTCAGGCGTGAAGGAACGCAGAGCGATGCGCCACGACCGGATTTTATACTACTGGACCTCAACCTGCCCAGGATGGACGGGCGACAAGTCCTGAGTGAAATTAAAGCGGATGAAAGTTTGCGCATGATTCCGACCGTAATTCTCACCACATCCGACGCGGAAGCGGACATCGTGAAAAGCTACCAGCTTCAGGCGAACTGCTATCTGTGCAAGCCTGTCCAGCTCGACGAATTTGAAGGACTTGTTAAAAGCATCAACGATTTCTGGCTGACCCAAGCCAAACTGCCGCAGCAGCTTGAAGCCGCCGCCGGGCGGCCGTGAATAACACAGGAACTACCGGAAAGAGAGCATGGGATTATGAGCATCAATGGACGACATTCCGTACCAATACAATTATTACTTGTTGAAGACAATCCGGCGGACGTTCGCCTAACTAAGGAAGCAATTCGCGAAGCCGACGTTCACGTCGAGCTGCACATGGCCTGTGACGGTGCCGAGGCCCTCGCTTTTCTCAGGCATGAGGGGGTGCATGCGAATGCCCCACGCCCGGATATCATCCTTCTGGACCTCAACCTTCCCAAGATGCACGGATGCGACGTGCTGGCACATATCAAATCCAGTGAGCGCCTCAAGACAATCCCGACCGTCATTCTCACCAATTCCGAGGTGGAAGCGGACATCGTAAAAACCTATGAACTCCAGGCAACCTGTTACCTGAGTAAGCCCGTCCAGGTCGAGGCTATACAGGCCCTCATTAAGTGTCTTGATGAGCTCCCGGGGAACGCCGTGTCCTTGCCGATGCAAACAGCAGTGCGATGACTCAAAGGGAATTAAACGTGCTTCTCCTGGTCGAGGATAACCCGGCAGATGCGCGCCTGATACACAAGATGTTCAAGGAGGGATCGTTCGATGTTAAGGTGATAAACTGTGAAACCCTTGGCGAAGCGGAGACACACCTTGCCGTTCACGCGGTAGACATGATCCTGCTGGACCTGTGCCTGCCAGATGCCCAGGGGTTGGAGTCGGTGCGGCGGGTTAAAACAATGGCACCCTGTGTTCCCCTGGTTGTCTTAACCGCCCTTGACGATGAGTCGCTTGCGGCCCAGGCTTTGCACGCAGGTGCGCAGGACTACCTCATCAAAAGCGGACTTGAAGCACCAACCCTGTTCCGGGCCCTGCGGTATGCCGGCGAACGTAAGATTTGTGAGCGCGAGTTACGTGAGTCGGAGTTAAGATTCAGGCAGATTGCAGAAAACATTGGCGATGTTTTCTATGTAACCAATCTAACGAATACGGCCATGTTCTATATCAGTCCGGCCTATAAGAACATTTGGGGTCGGAGCTGCGAAAGCCTTTACGCCAAGCCCGAGTCGTGGATGGAGGCTGTCCATCCTGAAGATCGTGAACATGTGCTGGCGCAGTCGGAACGGCAACTAACGGGGAATTTCGATTACGAGTTCCGTATTCTAAAACCCGATGGCGAGATGCGTTGGATTCGTACTCGCGGCTTTCCTGTTTTGGACGAAGAGGGAAAACCATACCGGACAGCCGGTGTAGCGTCCGATTTCACGGAACGCAGACATGCCGAGGATGAATCCCGGGAAAAGGATCGTCGACTGAACGGTATGATGGACAATCTTGAGTTTGTGTCCGTGATGCTGGACCTTGAAGGCCGCATCACTTACTGTAATGATTTTCTTCTTCAAACAACCGGATGGCAACGGGAGGAGGTTATCGGCAGTAACTGGTTTGAGCAGTTTATACCCTACGAGACGGATAGTTCCAGGGAGGTCTTTTCAGCCCTGTTGAACAATCACCCGAAATCCTGGCACCATGAGAATATTATTTATACGCGTGCAGGCCAGAAGCGACTTGTTCGATGGAACAACTCTGTCCTGCGTTCGAGCTCGGGAGACGTAATCGGCACGGCAGCCATCGGCGAAGACATCACTGAGAAAACCGAAGCCAGGGTCCGGCTCGCCCGTCTGAACCGTGTCTACGCCATGCTGAGCGGAATTAACAAGCTCATAGTCACGGTTCGCTCTGCCGAAGAGTTATTGCGGGAGGCCTGCCGTATCGCGTCTGAGACCGGCAATTTCTCAAAAGCATTCATCGAAGTCATCGACATGCAAACCGGGCTTTTTAAAATGGTTGCCGCTCATGGTATCGAATCGGAATATTATGAAGAACTCGCACGCGAACTGAAACAGCAGCTTCCTCTTGGCAACGGCATCGTCGCCGAAAGCTTCCGGGAACGGCGTCCGGTCATCGTTAATGACCTTAAGAACGACTCCCGCCCGCTGGGCAAGGTCCAGTCACTCGCCGGCGGATCACGGTCGATCGTAGCCCTGCCGCTCGTCACATCCGGGCAGGTAACCGCGGTGCTGGTTCTGCATGCCGAAAGCGTAGACTTTTTCGACGAGGAGGAAATGAAACTCCTGGTTGAACTGGCCGGCAATATTTCCGTCGGGTTGGAGCACATCCAGAATTCGGAAAAGCTGGACTACCTTGCGTACTATGATCCGCTTACCGGCCTTGCCAATCGCAGGCTGTTTCTGGAACGGGTCGGACAGAACCTGGAATCCGCCGGCGAGGCGAACAGGATGATCGCTGTGTTCGTTCTGGACGTTGAACGCTTCAAGACTATAAACGAAGCGCTTGGCCGCGAGGACGGTGATGCTCTTCTTATGCAGATCGCGGATCGTCTGCGGATACAGGGCCGCGACCATTCACGTTTCGCCGGTATCGAAGGTGATCGCTTTGCCCCGTTGCGCGATGGTACACGACTGTCGAGAATTGCAGGCGATCACTTTGCCGGCGTATCTACGGAAGCTCAAAATGAAGAGCAGTTGCTGCAGATGGTTGATGCCAAGCTCAAGCGATGCTTCGGCACCCCTTTTCGCGTTGGAGAAAGTGAAATCCATATCTCGGCAAAGATCGGAATAGCGGTATACCCCAATGACGGTGTAAATGCCGAGACTCTGCTGAACAACGCGACCGCAGCAGTGAAAACGGCCAAGGCCGGCAGCGAGCAACATGCGTTTTATACCGCCGAAATGACGGAAAGGACGACCGCCACTCTCAAATTTGAAAACAAACTGCGCCGGGCACTGGAGAATGACGAGTTCGTACTTCATTACCAGCCGAAGGTGGATGTTGCAACCCGCCGGATCGTCGGCGTGGAAGCGCTCATCCGGTGGCAGAGTCCCGACTTGGGCCTGGTACCGCCGCTCAAGTTCATTCCCCTGATGGAAGAAACCGGGATGATCATGGATGTTGGAGCATGGGCTCTCTCAAAAGCAGTTTCCGATCACTTGCTCTGGTCCCGGATGCAGCTGAACGCTCCACGCGTGGCTGTGAATGTGTCTGCCGTCCAGCTGCGCAAAAAGGATTTTCTCGCGACGATCTTAAAGGCTGCCATGGATGGAGTCAATCCTACGGCCCTCGACCTGGAGATTACCGAGAGTGTCATCATGGAGGATGTCGCAGACAGTATCCAGAAGCTGAAGGAGATCCGCGAATTTGGCATCAGCCTCGCCATCGACGATTTTGGTACCGGATACTCATCCCTGGCCTATCTTACCAAACTTCCCGTTCAGACGGTCAAGATCGATCGATCGTTTATCAACAGGATGCTCGAAGACCCGGATACCATGACCCTGGTCCAGTCCATTATATCACTGGCACACTCGCTTAGACTTAAAGTCGTTGCCGAGGGCGTCGAGCTGGAAGAGCAGGCAAAAATGCTGGGCCTGCTGCGATGCGATGAAATGCAGGGCTACCTGGTCAGCAAGCCGGTCCCCTTTGATAGACTCGCGAATATGCTCGATGGAGTGAACGACAGAACGCCCCCTCATGGATTAACATCCCAGCAGATGTGGAACAACCACGAAGGAAAATCGCTGCTGGTCGCATCTTCAAACGGCACAATGAAGGCGCGAAGGACAGACCAATGACTACCGAGATGATCCGTACGCTCCTCCTCGTTGAAGACAATCCGGGCGACGCCCGTTTGCTTCGCGAAATCCTGAACGAGCAGGACTCCCACGGCATCAGGATCATGCACGTGGAGAGTATGGGGGAAGCCGAATCGTCCATTACTGTTCAGGCCCCGGATATTATCCTCCTGGACCTTGGATTACCCGATGCCCAGGGACTGGACGCGGTTCGGCGGACACGCCAGGTCGCACCTGGTGTACCCATGGTGGTGCTTACAGGGAATGATGACGAGGAGCTGGCTGCACAGGCTCTTGAAGCAGGGGCGCAGGACTACCTGATTAAAGGCGAGATTGAACATCGTGGGCTTGTGCGCTCGTTGCGCTATGCGGTAAAACGCAATTTTGCCGAGGAAGCCTTACGCAGCAGCGAACAGCGGTATCGGCAGCTTGTTCAAAGTTTAGACGTCGCCATTTATACCACCGATGCCGAAGGGCGGATTACCCTGTTCAACGAGGCTGCTGCCGACCTGTGGGGACGCAAACCTGTTCTCGGCCAGGACTTATGGTGCGGATCAACGCAGATTTACGGCCCGGACGGCCATGTCATACCGCTCGAACAATGTCCCATGGCGGTATCAATTCGTGACGGTAAAGCAGTGGTCGGCCAGGAGATCATTGTGGGTCGTAATGACGGCAGCCGGCGTGACGTGCTTCCGCATCCAACCCTTATCTACGACAATGCAGGCAATGTAACCGGCGCGATTAACATGCTCCTGGATATTACCGAACGTAAAAGCATAGAGGATGCGCTTTTCATAGAAAAGGAACGTGCTGAAGTGACGCTCCAGTGCATAGGAGACGCCGTTGCCTGCACTGACTGTAATGGTAATATAACCTTTATTAATCTCGTTGCGGAGACGATGACCGGCTGGCCGCTCACTCGTGCCATGGGGCGGCCCATGTCTGACGTCTTCAGGATTTTCGATTCATCCACTCCCGACACATTGGCCGACTTGATGCAACCGCATGACAGTAACTGCGAACCTGTAAGACTATCCGCTAACTGCCTCCTGCTCCGACCTGACGGATCTCATATTCCAATCGAAGACTCCATAGCCCCGATCCATGACCGGCAAGGAAAACGAACCGGCACCGTTGTTGTATTGCGTGATGTCACTGCGGTCCGGGCCATGTCCGTCGAGATGGCTCATTCCGCCGAGCATGATTTCCTGACGGGCTTGCCGAACCGCATGTTGCTGAATGACCGTATCGGGCAGGCTATTGCCCTCTCACCGCGGCACGGGAAACAGGTCGCTGTACTTTTCCTGGATCTGGATGGCTTCAAGCACATCAATGATTCACTGGGGCATCCTGTCGGTGACAAGTTGCTCCAGTCCGTTGCTGCCCGGCTTATGGACTGTGTGCGCGGATCGGACACGGTAAGCAGGCAGGGAGGGGATGAGTTTGTCGTGCTTCTTTCCGAAGCAGAGCAATGGAATGACGCTGCCATTGTTGCAAAGCGAATGCTCAAGGCGGTGATGGAACCACATTCGATCGACAACCGGGAACTTCATGTAACCGCCAGCATCGGCGTGAGTGTCTTCCCCGATGACGGAGCGGACGCCGAGACTCTGATCAAGAACGCAGATACCGCTATGTACCAGGCCAAGGAAAACGGACGTCATGCATACCGGTTCTTTAAACCTGAAATGAATGTCAGGGCGGTCGAGCGCCAGTCTATCGAGGAGGACCTGCGGCGCGCCATCGAGTTGCAGGAACTTGCCCTGCATTATCAGCCCATCGTTGATATGAAAACCGGCATGATCACAGGCGTCGAAGCATTGATGCGGTGGTCACATCCTGTTCGAGGTTTTGTTTCGCCGGCCCAGTTCATCCCCGTTGCAGAAGATTGCGGACTCATACTGCCGATCGGAAAATGGGTTCTACGCGAGGCATGCCGACAGGTAAAGGCCTGGGTAAGCATGGGGCTTCCCGAGATCACGTTGGCTGTGAACGTGTCCGCCGTCGAATTTGGAGCCGAGAACTTCCTGGATGGAATTTTTGAAATCCTGGCCGAGACGTGCATGGATCCCCGTCGGCTGGAACTGGAACTTACTGAAAGCGTCCTGATGAAACGCGTCGAATCAACGGCAACCATTCTTCAGCAGTTGAGAGAACGAGGAGTGAAAGTCTCAATCGACGACTTCGGCACCGGCTACTCCAGCCTTAGTTACCTCGGAAAGTTTCCCGTCGATGTTCTTAAGATCGACCAGTCATTTGTGCGTCAGATCAGCTCCGACAGCGAGAACTCCACAATCGTAACAGCGATCATCAACATGGCGAGAAGTCTAAAGCTGCGGGTGATAGCCGAAGGCGTCGAAACAGCCGAGGAATTGAATTTTCTCCGACAGCATAAGTGTGAGGAGGCACAGGGATACTTTTTCAGCCGCCCGGTGCCGGCGGAACAGGTCGCGACTCTGCTGAAAGAAGGGTTGCTGATCTCTGACTCTTTTCAGTTTGCATCGTCAGTCTCCAGGCCCATGAGGCAGAATAAACCGGCAGTGCCTTCAGTCCCTTGTCGCCCCGGGGCCCTGATCAAGGAAGGCAGCCGATGAAACTTGCCGATTCTTTTTCAGCTTTAATAGCTGAACAGAGATTCTTTTTCGCCTCCGTATAACAGTGGTCTCCCGTTTCATTTGGCTCTTTTTTGTATGAAGACCATAGGCGGCCGGCTTCGGTTGATGGGTTGACCTCGCAAGTAATTTGCAGGTTAGTTGCTGGATGGCCGCTGGCCGAGTTCTTCACAGCTTGCAAGAGAATTGCCGCATTTTGTTCACGTTTGCCACAATTGCGCAATGTGGATTCAGTCCGACGCAGCCGCAGTTTTCACGAATTTATAACCTTAGATGGTGTTTTTCGCAAAAATCCCATACTTTTCGCGGAAATGTAATGAACGTGGATGACCAGAATCTTGGCAAATCACTTCCAGAACAGGGTGTTCTGGCTGGCTACGCACGTCTTATTACCGATTACGAGTTACGGGTCCCGATTCCCTTAATCAATACTGCCATCGCATCTCGTCACCATCCCCGTTCAACCGAAGAGTGGCGTATGCTCACTCCGAAACACGCGCCAGGTGAAGGCATCGGCGATCAGCTCGAATTCGCGTTAAAATGGGAAGGCGTAAATCTTTCCGTGATGGCCGCTTTGTTCAGGAAAGTAGAACCCGAGCTCATAGCGGATTACGTACGAACGAAACCAAGAGGCTCTTACGCCCGGCGCATCTGGTTCCTCTACGAATTACTGACTGCAACATCGCTGGATCTTCCAAAATCAGAAAAAGACAGACCAGTTCCTGCCATAGATTCAAAACAACAGTTTGCCTTGATCACGGGAACCGTTTCTCCTCAGCACAAAGTCATTAATAACCTGCCAGGAACCCGGGCATTTTGTCCACTCATACGTCGAACGCCTATGCTTGAGAAATTCGTCTCGGAGCACTTTGACGAGCGAGCCCGGGAACTCATCGGTCGAACTCATGGTGATGTCATTGCGCGGGCAGCCGCATTTCTGCTGTTAAGCGATAGTAAGGCATCCTTTACGATCGAAGGTGAAAGACTATCGCCGCAGCGGGCAATGAGATGGGCTAAAGCCATCGGTGAGGCCGGACATTCGCCTATAAGCGTGGCAGAACTGGAGCGACTGCAACGGACGGTCCTGGGTGATTCGCGGTTTGTTCACCTCGGACTGCGTCAGGAAGGAGGATTTATTGGGGATCATGATCGGCAAACAGGAGAACCCTTTCCAGAGCATATCAGCGCCCGAGACAAAGATTTGCGAGATCTTGTCGGCGGTCTCATCGCGTACGCGGAACGAACGGCCTCACGAGGATTTGATCCCGTTGCGGCTGCCGCCGCGATTGCATTCGGGTTTGTTTATGTTCATCCCTTTGAAGACGGAAATGGCCGAATTCATCGCTGGCTGATTCATCATGTCCTTGCTCGGGCCGGGTATAATCCACCAGGGGTCGTCTTCCCGATTAGCGCGGCAATCTTGCGCGACATCCAGAGGTATCGAAGAGTGCTGGCATCCTATTCAGCGCAAGTTCTGCCTCTGATTGATTGGGTGGCCACTGAAAAAGGGAATGTCGACGTTCTAAACGAAACCGCAGATTTTTATCGTTACTTCGATGCAACTGCCCACGCAGAATTCCTTTACGAATGCGTTGCGCAAACTGTGGAGCATGAGCTACCGGATGAGGTGGCTTATCTCCAGGCCTATGACACATTCGCGGCGCGTGTGCAGGAGATCGTGGACATGCCTGCCAGGACAATTGCGCTGCTGCATCGACTTCTTCAATCCAACGGCGGGCGATTTTCAGAACGAGCGAAGACAAAGGAATTCGGGGAGCTTACCATGACTGAGATTGCCCATGTCGAAGAAGCATACCAAAAGTGCTTCAGACCTGCCGTTTCTGTCAATTGATTACCCTCCTCAGCCTGGCCATCTGAACTTGTAGAAAATGCCGACGGCGCGATCAACTGGTCGCAGCTGATTGTTATACTTTTCGGTTAGATTGGGAATGTACCGGCTAAACCTCTGGCACCCCATTTGCAATGGCATGTAATCTATCAAATCCACGAATAGAGGGAAATCATGGAACTGGAAAGCCTGCAGGACCTGTTTGTATCAGAACTGAAAGACGTTTATCACGCCGAGAAACAACTGCTGAAAGCGCTGCCTAAAATGGCAAAAAAGGCGACGTCAGAAGATCTGGCCGATGCATTTTCTGCGCACCTTGCGGAGACTGAAGAGCAGGTCGCCCGCATCGAGCAGATCTTTAGTTTGATGGGAAAGAAGCCCGCAACCAAGGTATGTAAAGGCATGAAGGGACTGGTTGAAGAAGGCTCGGAGATGATGTCCGAAGATGCCGAAGACGAGGTCATGGACGCCGGGCTGATTTCTGCTGCTCAACGCATTGAACATTACGAGATTGCCGCCTATGGCTGCTTACGAACGTATGCTCGCGTTCTCGGGGATAAAAAGATTGAAAAACTTCTTCAGCAGACTCTGGATGAAGAAGCCGCGGCGGATGAAAAACTGACTGAGCTCGCCGATGCTGGAATTAATCTGGCTGCCGCTTAATCCGTAAATCAGGAGGCTCGACTGCTGTCGGCCTCCTTTTTTATTATTACAATAACCAGTGAGAAGAGCATTTTGCACATTAATCCGGCGCGAATTCTCGCTGCGGCACACCGCGCTTATGAGGCCACATCAATAAACGTAAAACGTTCGGGATCTGCCGGAATCTGAATGCGAAAGATTTGGCGAACTATCCCACCTTATTGAACAATAGTATCAACGCTCAGCCCAAACTCACGGGGATCCGTAGTGAAATCTTAACAGGCTGGTTCGACGTACCTTACGAGCGCTAAAGTAAGTCTGAATATCGGTCCCGAATATGTTGACCGCGTGGTCCGCTGCTCTACGGCTTACCCAGCTGTTTCCAAATCCAGAAATTTCAGGAGACTTGCCATGACGACGGGCAAGGTATCGCGCCGCAAGTTTTTGCAATCCACCGCGGCACTCGCCGCTGCACCTTACTTCGTGCCGTCCACGGTGCTGGGTAAGGATGGCGGAGTGGCTCCGTCCAATCGGATCGCGATGGTGCATATTGGCGTGGGAGGCCAGGGCGGTTACCACCTGGACATCCAGAGCAAGCGCAGCGACGTGCAGATTGTTGCCGTCTGCGATGTGGACACGCGCAGGTTGGACATCGCACGCGAAATGCTGAAGCAGGCATACGGTTCCATAGACAGAATCGGTTTCATGCAGGACTTTCGCCAATTGCTGGAGCGAAGGGATGAGTTCGATGCGGCTTTAATTGCCACGCCCGATCACTGGCATGCACTGACGACGATTACCATGCTGCGGAATGGTAAGGATTGCTACACGGAGAAGCCGCTGACGCTCACGATCACGGAAGGACGCGCGCTGGCCGACACGGCAAAGCAATTTGGACGCGTCGTCCAGACGGGCAGTAATGAACGCTCGAACTGGAAGCCGCGTTACGTCGCCGATCTCGTCCGCAACGGTTACCTGGGAAAAATCGAGCGGGTCGAAGTGAGCATGCCGGTCACGAACCACCGGCCGATTCCGCACCATGTGCCTTCGGATCCTCCCGCTGAGCTGGATTACGATTTGTGGCTTGGTCCCGCGCCATATAAACCTTATTTCGCATCGGACACCAGGGACCCGATCTACAGTAAGAACTACGAGCGCGCCCACTTCTGGTTTCGTTATCAGCTCGATTACGCGACGGGCGAAATGTCGGACCGCGGCGCGCACATCCTGGATCTCGTTCAGCTCATTCTGGACAAGGATGGCACGGGTCCAATCGAAGTGTACGGCGATGGCGAGCGAGAGATCGGCGGCGAGTTCGACTCGTTCATGAAATATGATTTCACGATCAAGTACGCCGACGGCGTGACCGTGCACGGGACAAGTGAAGGCGACGATGACACGCGCGGGCTAAAGATCATCGGCGAGAATGGCTGGATCAATATCCACGTTCATGGAGGTGAGTTGACGGCGTCGGATCCAAAGCTGCTGGAAATCAAACTCAAGCCATCGGACACGACCGTCGGTCGCAGCCCGGGGCATCATCAGAATTTCTACGACGCCATCCGTACCCGCAGCGACACCGTGGCGAATGCCGAAATCGGCCACCGGACGGTGTCTGTTTGCCACATCACGACCATCGCGATGCTTGTCGGTCGTTCTCTCAAATGGGACCCGCAAGCCGAACGTTTCATCGGCGACGACGACGCAAACCGCCACCTGAGTTATACCTACCGCGCGCCCTGGAGCCTATGAGTTCGTGTTTTAGCAGTTTGTCGAGGGCTTGCGCGGCGCGGACGGAACAGGACGCTCTTATTTGCTACCTGTGACGTCGGTGGTCAGCTTGTCCATATCCTCAGCGAGTTTTCTCAGGTCCGCTTTTTGACCATCGGTCATATCGACTTCGCTGATCCTGGTCAGCGTTTTGCTGGTCTCCTGTGGAGCAAACGTCCAAACGTGGGGAGCAAGCTTGAGGATGGCCGCACGCGTCTCCGCGGCAAGCGCTTCAGTGTCTAGCGAAGGCGCAATGAGTTCGATGATGCCCGGCTGCTTCACTTCTGCCAGGCTGGAGATAACGAGCTTCTTGTCTTCGTCCGTTGCGGCCAGTTCCAGCATCGCACGGGCGAGCTCAACGGTTTCAGACGTTTCCCGCTTCGATTCAATGCCCAGCATGCGGGCAGCGCCGCGAAGCGCGAGAACCTTGTGCACCTCCTCGGCGGAGCCGTCGCGCGCAATCGCCATGAGATCGTGGATTGGCTCGGCAGTCGGAAAGTCCGCGATCGCGCGGATCACCGTGTCTTTGATCGGCTGGTCTTCTGACGTGAGGAACTCTTTCAGCGCCCTGTAGGAATTCTCGCCACCCAGCTTTCCGAGCAGTTTAAGGATCGAGATACGTGCTTCGCTACTGGGGGCAGGTTTGATTGCATCGACAAGAAATGCCGATTGCGATTCTGCAGGCTCGATTTTTCGGACAGCTGCAAGCAGTGCCTTATCCGCTTTCGTGCGCACCGTCTGCGAAGTAATCTGATAGCTCAGAGCAAGCAAAACCCTGGAGTCCTCCGCCCTGGCCGACTTTGACAGCGCGTTATAACTTTCCGCCTGCAGCGATTCATCCTGCCGTACCTCAGCGTTTTCCAGCAGAATGGGAACAGCGGCAGTCACCTCCCGGCGTCCAATCGCCTGGATCGCTTCCACAGTCTCGGCTATGGCAGCGCCGGTTACTTCGCGTCCCCCGTGCGGATCGATAAGACGGATGAGGAAGTCGTCGACCCCGGGGGCTGCAAGCTGATCGATACTGGTGCGCGCCTGCTCAGCGAACTCGTCCTCTTTGTTAGCAGCGATCTTCAACAGGTCGACGACCACAGATTTATCGCCGACCGTCCCAAGAGCCGCGATAGCTGCCGATCTGGTTGCCGTCGTTTGCGAGGAAAGCAGTTCGCGCGCCGGGACCATTGCCTCCCTTGCATGCCGTGATTGCGCAATGCCGAGCAGCGCGATTTGCGTTTCAGGTTTCTGTCCTTTAATAGCTGCGGCAAGTTTCTGGTTCAGCGCCCGATCCTTTGCCGTGGCCAACAGAGTGCCGGCCGCTGAATGCAGGTCGGCATCCCCGCTAAGCAGCGTCTTAAGAGCGACTTCGGAGGGATTGCGGGAAAGATTGGCGTAGCCGGTGAATGCGAACAGCCGAAACCCGTACGACCCTTTCACCTTCAGCAGACTTTCGTATATCGACCTGGCCGGCTCGCGATTGCCGTTGGCAGCGAGATTAGCCGCGCATTCAGCCAGCGCCGATCCGACCTGGCCTTTCGCCGTTTCGTCGGCCGCATTAAGGATCGTGCGAAGCCTGGACGCGGCATCCTGCGTGCCGATTTTGCCGAGAGCATTCATCGCGGCAGAAGCAATGACTGGCGATGAATTCCCGGTATAATCGGCGATGAACCTGACCGATGCCCCATCTTTGCGTGAACCCAGCGCGTTGATGAGCCCCGCCGTCAAAGTTTCGTTGGTGCTCAATGTAGCCGTTTCGCGGAAGGCTTTGCTAATGGAGGCGCCGGGAATGGGCGCCAGCGCGTAGCGGGTCATCTCGGCGATCTTCGCGTTGGTGTCCCCCAGGAGAGGGAATAGCCCATGTACGTCGCTTTCACGGGCGACGTAGGGAATTCGACGGAGCGTCAGTTCGCGCGCGGCGACACTGTATTGCGGATTGGCTGCGACCGCTACCAGCCGGGCGACAAATGCGCGCCGGGCGGCTGGCGCGTCGCTGGTTCCGCGCGTCAGGCTGTCGAAGATGGCTGATGCCGGCTCGGTGGTCCCGTAGTCATATCGCTTGAGCGCTGCCTCAGCGACATCGAAGGCCGCATTCTGTTTTGCAAGCGCACCGGAGTCGAAGGCCTGCGGCTTACGTTTTTTGCCCGGCTTCGCGGTAGCGCTTTTTGGCAGCGTGTCCCTGGTCTTCTGCACTTCCGAGGTCTGCGCGATCGCCGGCACGCCCAATGCCGCCATCGCGGCAGCGCAACACGTCACAATTGTCAGGTTCCGTAGCATGAAGCGCTTATCTCTTCTGGCTGTCATTCGGCGTCAAGGATGTCTTTTCGGGCTCGCTTGTCATGTTCCACACACGCTCCCATCGCCTCACTTGTCGAGCCTATGCGCCGCAGCTCTTACCAAAGCTCGCGGATATGCTTTTCTTTCGTCGGCGGGCAAGCCGGCCCTGCCGCATACGATACGCCTAGACTCTTCCACGTGGAATAAAGTGTACTTAGGCATCCGATCCAAAAGGAGCATTCACTTGAACCAATCTGTGGGGACACTTATCGTAGCAACGACAATCCTTTGTGCGTCCGCGGCCGATGCCGCTGGATTCAAGCACGGCGTCGAGGAATTCAAGACGCCCGGGGTATCGACGTTCGTCGCACCCCGGGGCGTGAAAGCAGTAATGGTCGAGGTTTGGGGCGCAGGCGGCGGAGGTGGCGCGGGGTTCCCAACCGAATCCCTTACCGGGGCCAGCGGTGGGGGCGGTGGTGGAGGCGGATACGTTCGGGGATGGATCCCAGTGAAGCAAAAACAATCCTATACCGTAACCGTTGGAACCGGCGGCACCGCAGGAACTCCGGGCGGAACACCCACCGGCGGGGCGGGTACTTCCAGCGAAATACGCGATGCAGCCAATAACATCCTGGCATCTGCCCCCGGCGGCGGCGGTGCAGGGCCTGCCAGCGCCGGTCAGGGGGGCAGTGGCGGCACAGGTCCGGTTGTAACTGCTCCAAACTTTCTCACTCGTAATGGGAAGTCCGGATCGGGCGGAACGGTTGATGGAAGTTTTGGGTTTCCTGGGCAGCCTATCCAGGGCAGCGTTGAAATTCTTGAATCCACTGGGCCTAATCTGCAAAGCGGCGGCGGCGGAACTGGCGGCACCTCCTCCGTCGGGCAAAGCGATGGTCGCCCCGGCGGGCGAGGCCACGTAATTATCTCCTGGTAACAATCGCCAACCGGGTTATGTGGCTTCGATCGTGCCACAAAGTCCCGACCACATAAGGTAAAGATTGCCACTACGGGCCGGGGAAATACCTGGCACCGGGCCGGCACCGGTCTTGGAGTCAGAATGGGGCGTCGACGGCCTGTGCCCAATCCTCGTTGATAATCAGCTGGCCCTGCGCATCGACGCTCAACATCACGAGCGTTGCAGGGACGCGATTGCTGAGATAGTGATACTTTCCTGAGTATTCGCTCGTTTCGGCCATCGCGATGTTTTGCCTCGTTGAGCGAGCTATTCGCGTTTCGATGACGGTGGTTCAGGTGCAAAGTCAGAGATTGAAATGTTGCGGAATTCGACCCGGTCTCCATGTCCTAGGAAGCCGATGTGGCCCCTCACGCGCTTAAGGCCGGGATGCGGCTGCGCGTCGACTGTAGCGGTAGACGTGACATCGTCGAGGTTTACGTCCAGGATCTGTTCGCCATTAAGAATGACTTTGATGCGCTTTCCCTGCGCGACGATCTCTTCTGCATTCCATTCGCCGACGGGTTTTTCAAAACCAGGTTTCGCCGCAGCGACGCCATAGATCCCGCCGTTTAACTGCCACGACTGCAGATGCCGCCATTTTTCATGCGCGTCATCCAGTATCTGGATTTCGATTGCATCAAAGGCTGGCGTGCCTTCGAGGGGAGAACGTATCCCGACGCCGTTGTTCGCGCCAGGCGTGAGCTTGTACTCGAATTTGAAGTGAAAGTCCGAGAACTCTTTTTCGGTAAAAAGGTTTCCATGCGTTTCGTGCGGGCAAACGATGACACCATTTTGCACGGTGTGGCTCGTCGTGGCGCCGGTCCATCCCGAAAGATCTTTGCCGTTAAACAGCGATACAAAACCGTTTTCATCGGGCCTGGGCGCACCGGACGCTGCATTCCATTCCGGCTTCGCGAGCCTGGACTGCGCCTTTCGCGCAGGAATCCTGTCCTCCAGAAAATCGCGCTTGATGACGCGACCTGTACGTTGACCCGTGAACTTTCCGGCGTCCCGGATGATTGTCCCGTTTATCAGGATGGTGTTGAAACCCTCGGCAAGCTCGAACGGTTGATCGAATGTCGCGAGGTCCCTAACTTGTGCCGGATCGAACACGAGGATATCTGCATAATTACCAGGCCGAAGTGTTCCGCGACCACGTTTATCCAGGGTGATGGTTTGCGCGGGCAGGCCGCTCATTTTGTGGACTGCCTGCTCGATCGTGAGAGCGCGATCTTCGTTTACGTATTTTCGGATGACGCGAGCGAAGGAGCCGTAGCCACGCGGGTGACGCATGTCGGGGCTGCCGTCCGTGCAGATGTTTACGCCTGGAGCAACCAGCAGGCGGCTCTGCAGTTCCTCGTCCATGACGAAGTACGCCGCGCTCCCACGCTTCGGTCCCATGTCCGCAAGCACTTCCGCGTACGGCTTGTTCAGTTCGGCAGCAACCTGCGCCAGCGTCTTCCCCGCATGCGGTTTGGTGCTGAGCAGCATGGCCCCGGGTCCGTTCCGTTTTGCGACGCGATCGTGCAGATACGCCACCAATTCCGCGCGGCGGGTGCGGGTCGTCTCGTCGTAGCTGTTCGGTGGAAGCGCCCACGGTGGAAAAAGGATGCTCAGGCCCGTGTGGCTGGCAGTGTACGGATAAATATCGGCGGTGACCGAGACGCCGCTCTGGCGCAGTTCCTCCAGCAGCGTCAAAATTTCTTCGGCGCGCGCAGTACCTTTCCCATACACCGATTTCAGATGTGAAATGTGCGCGTGTGCGCCCGCAGAGCGGCATTGTTCCACGAGCTCGCGAATGGAACTGGATAGCTGGTCGTCGTCCTCGTTCCGCATGTGGCTCATGATGGTAAGCCCTCGCGCACCCACAGGTTTCGCAACAATTGCGAGCTCGTCTGGCTTACTGAACGCACCGGGTTGATACTCCAGTCCTGTGGTCAGGCCGAATGCGCCCAATTCCAGTGCCTGTTCGACGAGATCGGCCATCTGCTGCAGTTGCAGTGTCGTGGGTTCGGTGGAGAGCCTTACGCCGGATTCGGTGCGGACCGTTCCGTGACCGACAAAGGTAAGTACGTTGGGCCCGGGCTTGGTCGTGGTGATGTCATTGAACCACTGCTTCATGCCCTGGACGCGGGTGCTGCTGCCGTCCTGGCCAAGGCAGATTGTCGTCACTCCCATCGCGAGGTAGTTATGCATTTCCGGAGTTTCAGCTGGGTCGCCGTGCGCATGGGTATCGATAAAACCCGGGGCGACGATGCGCCCCGCGGCATTGATGACAGTGACACCGGAAGTCGTTTCGCCCGCGAATTTGCCAATGGCGGCAATCCGGTCGCCGCGCACGAGAACATCGGCGTCGCGAGCCGGTGCACCGGTTCCATCAATGACGTTGCCGTTGCGGATCAGGACGTCGCCCGCCTGAAAAACCGAAGCCGATGACTGCGACGCAAAGACGAAGAGTACTCCTGCTGCCAGCAGCAAGGCGTTACTGCGAATCTTCCAACTGCTTTTAAGATTCGCCAGCTTCAACCAATCGTACACAACTACGGTGCTTTTGTTTGCCACCAGCTTTAGCTGGTGGAACATGGTTGCCGACCAGTTTAAGCACGCTTTAGCGCGCTTGTAAAAAGCTTCAGCAATCGCGTCATCGGGCTCAACGCAGGCATTGCCAATTTCCAGAATTGCCCTGGTCGAGCCTTGCGCATGGTGCTCTTTTTGATTTGCCACATAATCCCGAACCCCGGGCAAATCGCGCTTAGCAAAGCTCACCACGCCATATCCTCGTTGCCAAAGCAACGCTTTGCGCCCGAACCGCTTGTTAAATTCAAAGGAGCTTGCCCCCTTTATCTTTCCGACAAACTCGCTGACCAGCAGGGTAGGTTCAACTTGCACGACAAGGTGCACATGATCTTCGGTTCCGCCGGAGCAGCAGTAGTACACCCCCTGCTGCTCGACACAGTATGCATGAAAGAAATCATGAAGCTGATTTTCCCAGGATTTCCCAATCAGGTTCATGTCATCGGTACAGTGCCAGTTAATATGCAGGAATATTTCGCTAAAGCAGTGCGAGGACAAATCGGTATGCTCCTTACAAAGCACGCTAAAGCGCGCTCGAACTTACTGGGCGAAATGCAATCCACCAGCTAAAGCTGGTGGCAAACAGAAACACGATAGTCGCTCGTAGGTTCTGTTGTGCGGCCAGAGATTGCGTTCTGTCATTTTGCCGCCCACTGGTTAATTGCGATATAGCCTGGATGCACTTGTCGACTATCTAGCCGTCGCAAACGAAGATGCAATCTGTTGTCGAATTGACAACTTCAATCGAGCTGCTTTGCCAGCCTCCACCAACACCTTCCCACTCGCATTGCCGTGTGGTGTACTTGCGCTGACATTCACTTCACCTGGTACTATGTCGAGAATTGCACACGTGCCTTCAGTGGTCGTAAGGTAGACGAACTTCCGCCCCGCCAGGGTTACCTGCGCGTCGGTCATCGGCTCGCCCTGCGCATCTGTGACCGTGACGATGACGTGCCCGACCACAGGGGACGACTTCCAGGCCATGTCGGGCACCTTCACTTCAGTCGGGTAGATGTACTTCTTGTAAAACTCGCCCGTCCCCGCGCGCCGAATGCTGTTCAATGTGAACGGGCAGGTACCCTGCGCACCGATGACATTCGTCGCCACCACTTGGCGGATCATCTCTTCCTTCGAGAAGCCGCTCTGGCCGCCGTAGACGTGCCGTCCGTTATGGATCGATGACATGAACGTGGCCAGCAGTTCGTCGTAGTCGGGTTTGCGCGCGCCCATGTCCCAGTAGATCATCGGGATGAGCGCATCCATCGCGCCGGCGTTGATCCAGCCGACGCTGTCCTGCGCGTAATCCTGCAAGCCCGAGCTCGTCCAGCTGTAGCCAGTATCGTGGTTCTGGCCCTGCGGCAGCACGGTGTTATCATAGATGCCCCACACCGCGCCGCTCACCTTTAGCTTTGGTTTAATCTCCATGAAGTGACCATACAGGTCTGTGATAAAGCGTGTGATGTTTTCCGCCTGCCACTGCGGATAGGGCAAGTTGTTGGGATTGGAAGAGGCGTAGCGGGCCTTGCTCCACTGGTCATCGCTGACCTGAGGACTGGGGAAGCGGATGCGGTCGTAGTGCACGCCATCAAGGTCGTAACGTTTCACAAGATCGAGAATTACAGTACGCAGGTAAGTCTGTACGTCGGGCAGGTTCGGGTTGAACCATTTGTAGCTGTCATTCGGCGCCATGGGCTGGCCGCCTTTGTGAACCAGCCAGTGCGGCGAGCTGTCCGGCATGCAGTACTTGTAGAAGATGTGTTCCTTGCTGGCCGGGGCAGTGGTGCGCTCCTCGGTGCACGGCATCGGGTTAATATAAGCGTGGAACTCAAGGCCGCGTTTGTGTGCTTCGTCGATCGCGAACTTGCACGGATCGAAGCCGGGATCCTTGCCGCCGACGAGTTGCGACCACGGCTCAAGCTTGCTGGGGTAGAGAGTAGTGGCGTCGCCGCGTACCTGCCACACGATGGCGTTGAGCCGCAGACTTTTGGCGGCGTCCATCAGCTCAACGATCTTTGCCTTGCCAGTCTCGGCGTTGAAGTTTGCGCCGGCGCGTCCAGTCCAGTCGAAGCGGGTGACCCACGCAGCACGGAATTCAGGGCGGTTGGTGAAAGGCCGTCGCCATTCGATGAGTCCCTTCACGTCGGTCGGCATGGATTGAGTTGCGCTGGTTGCCCCGCCCAGCTTGCCCGCGGCTGTGGGCCAAACGGTGCCTTCGGGCGGCGGCGGCGTGCGCGGCGCCGGGCGAAGGCGCGGGTCCTCGCCGCCATCGGCGCGGGAGGCGGTGGTAGTGCGCTCGGTCTGGATCGTCGCAGGTTCCGCAGCTATGGTCGCGGGTTGCTGAGCAGATGAATTGCGGTAGGTGAGCGCAAGGGTGAGCACGAGGGCGCTCCCTGTTAATTTGTTCATGCCCAAACGCCGAATCCAGATGTTCCGGAGCGTCAACTGAAAGCATCCACGGATTTCACAAATCCAATGCATTATACTAGCTTTTTAGCTCTTGGCGTAAACCGTCAGCGGCGATTTACCACTAAAGCGCCAGGGGCGTGCATATGAAGCTTTCGGGCATCGACCAGCTGATTGTCGTTCTATATCTCGCGGTTATCATGATCATTGGTTTCGCGATGAAGCGGCGCGCGGCTGCTGGCATGAACCAGTATTTTCTGGGTGGCAGGCAGTTGCCCTGGTGGGCGCTTGCGATGTCGGGTTCGTCCTCGTACTTCGATATCACGGGCACCATGTGGATCGTGTCGATGTTCATCCTCATGGGCGTAAAGGGCATGTGGATCCACTGGCTGTGGGGATTTCCGATCACCGCATTTTATCTCGCTTACATGGGCAAATGGATCCGCCGCAGTAACGTGCTGACTGGTGCCGAGTGGATGTACACGCGGTTCGGGACAGGCCGCGCGGGCGATACGGCGCGCCTGGCGTACACGCTGTTTGCGATCCTGACCATTGCGGCACTGTTGGGTTACGGCGCGATCGGGATGGGGAAGTTCGGCGCGATCTTCCTTGGCATGAGCGAGTTTAAATCGGCGGCGGTCATCCTGGCGGTCACCGGATTGTATGTGGTCGCGGGTGGTTTCCACGGCATTGTGCGTGTGGAGATCATCCAGACCATCGTTCTGAGCGCGGGCGCGATCACTCTGGCAGTCCTTGGTTACCGGTCTTTCGATCCGGCGACATTTGCGGCGCGGGTACCGGACGGTTGGGGCGACATCCTGCCGTCGTGGCGCCCACCCGACCTCGCAAGCACCGAGTTCCAGCTCTTCGGCGCGTTCGTTGCCGTGTGGGTCGCGAAGGGACTGTTGCTGTGTCTCAGCGGACCCGAACAGCTCTATGACTTCCAGCGGTTCCTCGCTGCGCGGGATGCACGCGACGCGTCGAAGCTCGGTGCTCTTTGGGGCGTGATCCACACCGTGCGGTGGCCGTTCGCGATGGCGATTGCCGTCATGGCGCTTGGGGATCCAGCCCTGAAGGAATTGCTGGCAACCGACAGCGAGAAGGCACTGCCGGTAATTATCACGCAGTCGCTGCCGGTGGGGCTGGTTGGTTTCATGCTGGCTGCTTTGCTGTCCGGTTTTCTGGCGACCTTCAGTTCTACGGTAAACGGCGGGGCGGCGTACCTGGTAAAGGACGTATACCAGCGCTATGTAAACCCGGAGGCGTCCACGCAGACGCTAGTGCGGTGCAGTTACGTGGCTTCGATTCTCCTCATCGCGGTCGGGCTTGCGATATCGCGCTTTGGTAATTCGATTGGCGGAGCATTCACGTGGATCTTTGGTACGCTTGCCGCCGGCATCCTGCCGCCGAATGTGCTGCGCTGGTACTGGTGGCGGTTGAACGGGCACGGATACGCGGCCGGTGTGTTTGTCGGCATGGCGTTATCGCTGATCCAGGTGCTCGCGGAAAAATTCTGGATTGCTCCGGTGCCGCTGTACATCGGGTTTCCCGTGATCGCCGCAATTTCGACATGCGTATGTGTGGTCGTGGCGCTGATGACGCAGCCAACCCCGCGTGACACGCTCGTGAAGTTTTACAGCAACGTGCAGCCGACGGGTGCGTGGGGTACGGTGCGGGCCGAAGCTGTGCAGCGGGCGGATTTTGTTCCCGACGCGCCGTTCCGCTACGATGCACTCAATACCGTGTTGGCGATGGTGGGGATCATCTGCCTTTATGTCGGCACGCTGTATGTGATTCTTCATCGGCATGGAGCTGCGGCGTTGTGTTTTGGGATCACCGCGGTGATGTGCGCGGTCATGTACTTTACCTGGTATAAACGGCTGCCTGCTGCAGTGGAACAAGGCGACGCGGGAATGACAGCTTAAACACACAACATTATTATCCGCCGCCGTATGCTTCGAAGGGATAGCCTGCCATAGTTTCAGTCTCTGCATAAAACGTTCGGTTGCCACCATCAATAATCAATACGCCGTCGCCTTGCTTCATGACACGCTGAGCATCTTGCCAAGTCGTTTGCTGAAGCGTGCTGGATCCGGTAAACACGAGACAAGGGTCGCGCAGGCTGTAGGTGGCACTTTGGTCTTTGAATTCTGCCAGAAAAAGATCCGCCATGCTGTGACAGAGTCGTTCATGTAGCTTCATCGGCTTTTTGCTGATCTCGTGCAAAAATCGTTCTCGAAAAGACTCACGAATGAAACGCTCGGCGAACGCGCGTAATAGTTCGTCCCGGTTCATCGGGCCTCTGGCCTCTTTCGGAAATAGTCGTTCTGGTCCATGACGACGTCGCGGGCGAGGCGCTCCCAGAGTTCGATGCGGTTGAAGCTCGGTGCGAGCACCGCAGGCGGTAGTGTTTCGTAAATCTGCGCCGCGGTGCCGTACAGTGTAAGATCGGTCAGGCCTTCGTCGAACGCAACGCGCGTCGGTTTGCGCGCGACGCCGAGTTCCGCGATTGCTTCTGCAATGGTGTAATTCAGTTCGATCATCTGGTGTGTGTTGGTGCGCAGGTCGGACGTGGCCATGATCGCATCGAGCTGAGGAGCAACGTCGGAGGCGAATTGCGGCAGTTTGCGGAACGTGCGGTTCAGCCATTTGGTATAAGGCGCGTAGCGGCGGTTCAGCGTGAAGCAGAGTTCCATCACCTGTTTTGCATACTGCGATTTGTAGATTGTACCGGTGAGCAGATCATTGCGCTTTGCGGTTCGGTAGATGTTATACGGGGCGTCGCGGCCCGTGATATACATGCACCAGTCGGCGATCCGTTTGCCCCATATGTGGTCGGGATAATAGGCGAGTGTGTCGCGCCGACGTGTGAGCTCGCCGGGGCCGTCGATGACGACCACGCCAGACGTCACGTGCAACAGGTCGACTTCGCAGAGCTGCAGCCAGTCGAGGTCAATGGTTGGTAGCTGGTCCGTGCCGAGGAAGTAGCCGAAGAATTGATCAATTGCGGTGACGCAGACGCCGGTCATGCTGGTGAGGTCGTGTTCGATATGGAATCCATTGTAGTCGCGCGGGAGTTTTTGGGACAGAACATCATAGACGCGCGGGAGCAGCGTTACCGCATCTTCGCGTAGCACCATCACATTCGCGCGTGGACCCCAGTGGTGGTCGCGGCTTATCTCGTCATCGAGGCCGACGACATCGGACCCGGTACCAATGACCGCGACGGCGAGTCGTTGCGCATCGCTTCCGAGTTCGCTCTCGAGCAGCGGCCAAAGCACTTCACGGATGAACTCGACGCTGATCTGTTGTCCGGTGGGCATGGTCAGTTCCGGTGGCCCACGTAGATTACAGGCGCCTGCATCAGTCCATAGGGGAATATCTCATACTCGCTGCCGGGTGGGGGAGTGGACGGCGCGTTGTCCCAGGCATTGGGTCCCGTCCATCGTCCAGCCGGAGGCGTAGTGGCGAAGTGCGGGCCGAGCAGGTTCTTGGGGGTGCCGACAACTTCCACGGTGATTTCGTTTTGTCCGGCGGCGTGTGGGCCGGCAATTTCCAGTTCGTACGGCGGATACGCAATCTGTCCCCGTTCGTCGCCATTGAGAGATACGGTGACCACAGATCCGCGCCATTGGGGGAGTCGCAATTTCAGGCGTGTGGTGGATTCTGGCAATTCCACAGCAAAGTCGTAGCGCACGCTTTGATCGAACATGACGAGTCCCTGTTTAGTCCAGTCACCGAGTGCGACCGCCTGCGAAGCGGTAATACTAAATCCGACGGGAGCCGGCACGGTGCTGAAGTTGCCCAGGATATATACGCGGTCAATTTCACAAAGGATGTTGAAGGGCTGCGCGAGCAACGTGACTACGTTCACGCCGGGCTGGATAAGCGAAGTTATGTCTGCGGCGCGAATGGTTTCATCCAGCCAGCGACGGCTGGATGTAAAGTCGATGGTCTTCCCGTTCACTGTGATGGTGTAGAGGTCAGGGCGTTCCAGTGCGAGCTCGATGGGACCCGCCTGCCGGATCGCCGCAAAGGCCTCGGGATCGATGGTGAAGCCCCGGTAGCTGATTACAAATCCGGAGTCTGCGGCGAAGGCGCGGTCGACAATGTTCCGGCGGAACTGCACGCTGCGATCCCAGGCATCCTGGTCAAACCCGTGCGCCTGCCATACTCGGCGATTCGCTTCTGTGACGTACAATCCCGAAAGCGTTGCGCCGTTCACCTCAAGGTCGCAGTAGTCCAACATGAGCACGTTCGGCGCGGTGCGTTGGGCGGACATGAACTCGGCGGAGAGTTGCATCCAGTTGAGAGGCTGTGCTGCAAGAACGGGAACGTCCGATTCAGTCTGAACCGGCATGGAAACGCCTGCGGCCTCTGTCGTTGCTAACAATAAGCTGTGTCCAATGGCCGGCAGCGTGATCTCAGTAATGATGTGTCCGTCCTCAGTGGTGACCTGCAGTTCGTGGAGGTCGCCAGTGAATGTATCCAGGCAGTAGAGACGGCTGCCCGTAACCCGCAATGAGGCTCGATATGCCGTGTGGCTGGAGTTGACGAGAAAGTGCAATACTGCGCCATCGAATGTGCGGGCGTGGTGGGCGATGCATGGCTGCAGCGGAGCACCTGTCGCCGTCGTGACAAGTGGTGGCGATATCTGGCGAAGGTGTGCACAAAGCTCGGCGAGTGACTCGAACTGGACGCCAGGAACAGCAGCGGCACCAGCGACGCTGGAAGCAAACGTGTACACGGTGCCGCCTGATCGCTGCAAAATTTCCAGAACACGGCGTGTGCTCTCCATCAGGGTGCGCGAACCTGGCGGAATTACCAGCGTGTCATAAGTTGCTTTTCCAACGCGCAGTTTGCCCTCAGGCAGCAGCTCGCAATGGTCCCGCAGGACCAACTCATCACACAAATCAAAATCCACCTGCTGGTCTGAGAGCCCTTGAATGAAATCGGCGTATTCTTCGCGCTGCTGATCCAGCTTTGTAGTATCGAGCGCGTTCGCGTGCAACCAGCCGGTGGTGGTGGGATGCAGCACAAGCAGGCGCGCGATGCGTTCGCCGCGGGTGAGCATGTACGATAGCCGCGCCATGTGATCCGCGAGCGGACGGTACTTGTTCCACCATGCGCTGTGATCGCTGAACGATTGCGGATGATCGTACTTTCGCGCGCCGCAGATCGTCTGGTAGCTCAGGTGCTCCGAGATAAGATTCACGCCGTGCACCAGCAGCCAGTCGGCCAGCTGTTTAAACTGTTCGAACGTCGCCTCCCATCCCCCTACACCGTGTGCCTCGCACAACACTCGTGGCTTGCCAAGCTGACGCGCGGCACTTGCAACCTCGCGAACTGTCATGAGGTAGTGCCCGCTGTTGACGGGATTCTCGTAATCGAACTGCGGCGCGAGGAGATCAATGCCCGGAACATGAAAGTGGCGGAAGCCGTCCATCGAGCTCGGCTGGAAAAAAGGTTCGGGCCATGCATGCTCCATGAAATGCCCGGTGAACTGGAGATTGTGCGCCTCGCACCAGTCGTGGAGCGGCTTCAGGAAGTTCGCTGTCCACAGGCGCTGAAGCGTGAGATAGAAATCGTGGCGTGTGGCTTCGCAACTGTCACTGTCTATGACGAGGTGGTGCAGGCGCGACAACAAATCGTAACCGTGCTCGCGCTGGAACTCTGCCAGTATTTCGCGCGACATGGTAATCGGATGCCGGCACGGCGATCCATACCCCACGCCGAGCATCGGCTCATCGCAGAACATCCAGCGGATTGTTTTGCCGAACTCGCGGCCAAAGTGCGCGGCATACGGCTCATAAGTCGTTGCGATAAACTCGCGCGCGACGTCCGCCCGTGTAAGATCGACGTACGGGAACCCGGCCGTCCATGAGGTGCCCCCGACCCTGCGCAGCTGCATCAAAAGAATCGGGCTTTCACGCACAGCGTTCTCGATTTGATCGCGCGCGACCTCGGCCATTACGTTACCGCCCGCATCCAGCCTGTACGCGCGCAATAGCTCGCCTTCAATGCGCACCGGTGCTTCTTTGACGACGACGGCATCCAGATACTGCGCAGCCGCTTCGGGAATCCGCGACGGTACGTGTCCGCCTGCGAAACCCGCCGGGTAGCTGTTCTCATCGTAGATGTTACACAACAGACCGAGGCGTTTGCATTCCACCAGCGCGAAACCCCACAAGTCGAACCACTCGTCGCTGAGATATTCGGTGATAAGGCCGGGGCGCGGGTGAACGAAAACGCCACCCATACCCTGTTGCGCGAACTGCTCGAGCATCTCGGTAATGCGCGGGCGCGTCATCATGCCGTTCCACACCCACAGCGGCATCGAGCGGTATTCCACCGGCGGATCACGAAACGCAGACAGGACGGTAGTGAGATTCGTCTTAATCATGGAAACCTGCAAATCTCTTTCTGTCTGCCGTGCAGACAAACAAAAAGTGACAAAAAACCAGCTTGCGCACACGCGGGGCGCGACGCCATATTGCCGCATTATGATTTCTGCAAACCACCGCGATGTTTACGACAACAACGGGTACGTCGTGGTCGAAGGCCTCTTTTCTAAAGAGGAGTGCTCGGCCTACATTGATCACTACATGCAACTGCGCGCGCTGGGTGCGTATCCCGGTGATTCGGTCGGTGTGAACCCGGCTTCCGATGATCCGCTGCTGCGCTATCCGCGTATGATACATATGCACCACTGGGATGAAACCAGCCTGAAGTGGCTGCTGGACCCCCGGTTCGATGAAGCGCTGACGGCGCTGCTGGGTGCGTCGCCACTTGCCGTGCAGACGATGCTCTACTTCAAGCCTCCCGGCGCTCGCGGACAAGCGCTGCACCAGGACAATTTTTATCTGCGTGTGCAGCCGGGTACCTGCATGGCGGCATGGCTTGCGCTGGACGACTGCGACCAGGACAACGGTTGCATGCAGGTGGTGCCGGGCAGCCAGAAGTGGCCGATCCTCTGCCCGCAGCAGGCAGACACCGGGCAGAGTTTTACCGATGTCACCGTTGCACTGCCGCCGGGTGCTGCACCGGTCCCGGTGGAAATGAAAGCGGGCGATGTCCTGTTCTTTAACGGCAGCATTGTGCATGGCAGTTTTCCAAACCGGAGCGCCGACCGCTTTCGGCGGGCCTTGATCGCGCACTATATCGAGGGAAATTCTGAAATGGTGGTGGGGTTCTACGGCAAAGTCGTTCGGATGGACGGAAGTTCGGTTTCCATTGCAACGGCGCCGGAGGGCGGCCCGTGCGGTGTGTGGGTAAACCGGGATGGCGAGACTGTTCCCGAGATCGTGGCCGATGGATTACGCAAGGCGGCCATGGTCGAGTAGAAAAGCTCGCGACACGCCTCCACGCTTTATTTGAAAACCGGCAGCATGGATCCGTGGGCGGTGATCAGGTCATCGCACATGGCGCGGATTTCGTCGAGCGTAAGTTCCGCAGCGGTGTGTGGATCGAGCATCGCGGCTTGGTAAACTGTGTCGCGACTGCCGGTAACGGCCGCTTCGATCGTCAGTAACTGCACATTGATGTTCGTGCGATTCAGTGCCGCGCATTGCTCGGGCAGGCGTCCGAAGTAGCAGCCCTGCACGCCGTTGCGATCGATGAGGCACGGCACTTCCACACAGGCTTCCTGGGGCAGGTTCGGGATAAATCCAGAGTTCAGGATATTGCCATGGATGCGGACAGGTTCGTTGTCTTCGATGGCCTGCATGATCAGCGAACCGTACTCGTGGCTGCGCTCGTGGGTGAGCTGCCGGTTGTTCACGATCTCCTCGCGGCGCTGTTTCCAGCCCTCGATCTGGTTGACGCAACGGCGCGGGTATTCGTCGAGCGGAATGTTCAGCTCTTCGATCAGCTCCGGGTTGCGGCTCTTGATCCAGTAGGGCATGTACTCGGCGTTGTGTTCCGAGCTCTCGGTCACGTAATATCCGAAGTGGCGCAATATCTCAAATCGCACCATGTCGCGGTGTTTCGCGGCGCCCGGTTTCCTTGCTTCGGACACAATGCGCGCGGCGCGTTCTTTTATCTCCGGGTAGAGATCGCGCCCGTTATCGGTGATCTCGAGCAGCCACGCCATGTGGTTGATGCCGGCAATACGCCACTGCACGCTGGCGGGATCGTTACCCATCTCCAGCCACTTGAGCAGATGCGGCACGCAGGCCTGGACGGAGTGGCACAGGCCAACTGTTTTGACGCTGGTGTGGCGCAAAAGGAAACCCGTGAGAATCGCCATGGGGTTTACGTAGTTGAGAAACCAGGCATTGGGGCACACCTCTTCCATGTCGCGGGCAAATTCGCGCAGAACCGGTATTGTGCGCAGGCCGCGAAAAATACCGCCGATGCCCAGGGTGTCGGCAATGGTCTGTCGCAGCCCGTACTTTTTCGGGATCTCAAAATCGATGACCGTGCCCGGTTCGTAACCGCCCACCTGGATCGCATTGACCACGTACTTCGCGCCGCGGAGCGCTTCGCGCCGGTTGTCGGCGCCAAGGTGGGCGGAAATCCGCATGCGGTCGCGGTTGATGCCGCGGTTGAGGTTTTCGAGCATCAGCCGCGAATCGTTGAGCCGTTCGGGATCGATGTCGTACAGCGCAATTTCAAAGTCGTGAAGGGCGGGCGACAGCATGCTGTCGCCGAGGATGTTCTTTGCGAAAACGGTACTTCCCGCACCCAGGAAGGTAATTTTAGCCATGCGAGAGTTCATCGGCATGAGCGGGGTCGAGTCAAGCGGTCCGGGTGGCTGCTTTGCGCGGATGGGAGTCTTGTGAAAAGCCTGCGGAAAAGCGTGCGCTTGCTTCTACCCGCTACGGACTTCGTGAGATATGCGGGCTGGAGCAAAAAAGCGCACTAAAAGCCGGGCAATGGGAATTACACAGCCGCGCAGTTGTCAGAGTCTACACCCACCTAGAGAACTTCTGTCTCCACCCATGAACCCCTATCATGGACGTCCCGGAGTTCGCAGCAAAATATGTAAAGAGGACGTCATTAATGAACACCCTATTTGGCTTTTTAAGCCGTGCCCTGGGGTATGGTTCACGCCACGCGGCGCCAGCTACGCACGAAGCCCCGGCAGCAGGCCCGCGCTTGCGCCATGGCTTGTGGTTTGCCTTTTTGTCCCTATCGCTTCTGCCAGGCCTGTCCGGCTCCGCCTTTGCGGCGGGCTGGTCTGACAGCGCACTCATAAATAACCCCGTATGCACCGCCGCCAATGACCAGTACGACCCCCAGATTGCCGCCGACGCAGCCGGAGGCGCCATCATCACATGGCGGGACAACCGAAACGGAACCAACAACGACATTTACGCGCAGCGATACGATGCGGCCGGCGCGCCCCAGTGGACCGCCGACGGAATCGCCGTATGCACCGCCGGCAGTGACCAATCAAACCCCCAGATCGCGGCCGACGCAGCCGGAGGTGCCATTATCACATGGCAGGACTTCCGAAGCGGAACCACCCCAGACATCTATGCGCAGCGCGTCAATGCTGCCGGAGCGCCACAGTGGACCGCCAACGGAATCGCTGTATCCACCGCCGCCAATTGGCAGGACCAACCCCAGATCGTCGTCGACGCAGCGGGAGGAGCCTTCATCACTTGGCAGGACTACCGAAACGGAACCAACTATGACATTTACGCGCAGCGGATTAACGCCGCCGGAGCGCCCCAGTGGACCGCCGACGGAATAGCCGTATCAACTGCCGCCGTTAGCCAGGAATCCCCCCAGATCGCCGCCGACGCAGCCGGTGGGGGCATCATCACATGGCAGGACTACCGAAGCGGAGAAGCCGACGTCTACGCACAGCGGGTCAATGCCGCCGGAGCGCCCCAGTGGACCGCCGACGGGGTCGCCGTATCCACCGCCGCCAATCAGCAGTACTCCTCCCAGATCGCCACCGACGGAGCCGGAGGCGCCATTATAACCTGGTACGATTACCGAAGCGGAACCAACTACGACATCTACACGCAGCGGATTAACGCCGCCGGAGCGCCCCAGTGGACCGCCGACGGAATAGCCGTATGCGCCGCCGCCAATCAGCAGTACTCCCCCCAGATCGCCGCAGACGCAGCCGGAGGAGGCATCATCACATGGCAGGACTACCGAAGTGGAACAGCCGACATCTACGCGCAGCGGGTCGACGCCGCCGGAGCGGCCCAGTGGACCGCCGACGGAATCGCCGTATGCGCCGCCGCCGATAGCCAGGACTATCCCCAGATCGCCGCCGACGCAGCCGGAGGAGCCATCATCACATGGCGCGACTACCGAAGCGGATTCACCCCAGACATCTACGCGCAGCGCGTCAATGCCGCCGGAGCGTCACAGTGGGCCGCAAATGGAATCGCCGTATCCACCGCCGCCGGTTACCAGGACAACCCCAACATCGTCGCCGACGCATCCGGAGCAGCCATCATCACATGGCAGGACTATCGAAGCGGAACCAACAACGACATCTACGCGCAGCACATCAGCGGCGGCGGAATCCTTCCCGTAACCATGTCCGCTTTCACAGCGGAATGACCTGCCGCGCGGGGCGCTGAACCCCGTGCCATAAGTCAGAGAAACGACCGGTTTTAGCGGTTTTGGGGATACCGGGACGGCTTGACCTAGCCGCGGATGAACGGTTAATATCTTAACGAGTGTCCCATAGGCTGCGTGTAATATTAGGGTCGCTGCAAGCAGCTCACGTGGAATGCATTCATTGGGACCCACGCACTGCGTACGGGGCTAAAAGCACAGCGGCGTCCTTCGGACTTGGTTGTTCAACCAGCGGGTCGCGGTGTGGAGCTTAAGTGCAATGCGTGCGACGGATGGGATTCGAGCAGCGCCGCAACTGGGAATGAAATGTCACCCGTCCCGAATGCCACTGCAATTTTCTTAGAACTGACCCGGCTTAAAGCTGTAGCTGATTTAATTCTTTGATGTGCCCCTGCCACGTCTGAAACGGTTTTGCCATGAGACTACTGCCGTCGATGCTACACTTAAGTCTTTTACTGGGTAGCTGCTGGAATGCACTCGCTGCTGTCGGGGCAGAGTTGGTGCGCCCGGATCACTCGGCAATAACTGCAACTATGTGCCGGCGCGCCATCGAGGATGTGAGCACGACGGCGATTCTGCGCACGTGTCCCCGCCTTCTGGAGCAATATTATTCTGGCGCGATGACGGCACCGCTTACCATCGGTCAGCTGGAAAATATGGCTTTTGTTTCCTTTCATGTTTCTCGGGCGATGAACGAAAATGGACAGAGCGGGGGGGCAGTGATGTTCGCACGCCAGGCCGTAACTCTCCAGGTGCAGGCGACCTCGACGACGGCAGACACTCGCAAGTTGCAATCGCTTGCGAGTTACCATGCCGCACTCGGACGCATCTACGAAGAGCAGGGAAACGCAATTGAAGCGCTTGAGCATTGGGAACGATCTATCCAGATTATGCAGCCGCTTCGCCATACGGATGCAGCGGCGCTAAAGCTGTATGCAAATACCTGTGCTTACAAGGCACTCCAGATGCGGGACCTGGCAAAGTACGAGGATGCATATCGCACTCTTCGCCCTGCGTACGATACAGCAACTAGTTCCTTCCTACAGTCGCCCAACGAACATGCCGAAGCCATGCATTACACTGCGAGGACGATGGCGCATATTTGTTATGATGCACAGACTTCGCCGGGCTTAATGCTTCAGGCCTGTGAGGTAGCGACTAAAGCTGGCGAGGTAATGCGAAAAGCACACAACACGCAACCGGATGACTATTCCCAGGAGAAGCTGCTTGGACTTACGGCGAATGCGTTGTACTGGAATGGGCGCTTAAAAGAGACGTTGGACCTCATCAACTCTGCCGGCTCTGCAGTGGAATCTAATGGTGAGATCCAATACACGAAAGCGAACGCGCTTGCTGAATCGGGTAACACCACCAGCGCAATCTCAGTTTATCGGTCCATACTCGCTCAGGATGATTCGAATACCACTTGGGCGGCTGCCAGCGCGCTGGGTGGGATGCTCGTCAACGGCGGCAAAACCATCGAGGCCATAGATGTTGCTGACTTCGTCGAGAAGCGCATGCATGAGCTGCCCGCAGAGGAAACTCCCAGCTTCACAGTGGCTGCAGAACTTGCAAAGTTGCGCGGGGACGCTGCCTACAGATGGAATGACACATCGGAGGCCCGGCCTTACTATGAATCCTGGGCGACATTCGAGCATGCTCTTGTAAACAGTTACGGGGATGTGGCGAGCAGGATCGAGTTGCAGTACGCGACACTGGCGCTGGCAGAATGCACGTCCCCCACCGCGCCAGCCGAAGCGTTCCGGCAGGCGAACAAGGTGCTGTCTGAGGTTATGCTGGCGGCGGAGCCCAAGAACCGTATGTGGCAGCAGCTGCTCGCAGAAGCGCACCTCATCGTAGCAGAATTATCTGATTCACCAGCTGAGAAACGCAAACACGCAACGGAGTTGCTAGCCATACTTAGCGACTCCGGAATTCCGACAGACTCGGTCCTGGTCCGCGGGCTCAGGTCTTTTGCGTTGGCACTACTGGGAGACTTAAGAGCAGCGCGGGAGATTGCGGATGAGCTGATTAAACAGGGCATCGTCGCGCCTGCGGTAATCGGCCACTGGAAGGCGCTGGGCGTTCTTTAATTGGACCGGATGTGGGGAAAGCTCGCCATCGTTAAGAATGGTTGCGGAACGGACCCAAGAACTCCGGAGGTAAGCGTATGTTTCAGCTTCCTGGCCGGAGGTGATCCATTGTTCGCGTTGTCGTATGCTCCACGTGAAGTGGTAGAGCAGTCGCGTTAACTAGTTCCCATAGGCGGCGTGTAACATTAGGGTCGCTGCAAGCAGCTCACGTGGAATGCATTCATTGGGACCCACGCACTGCGTACGGGGCTAAAAGCACAGGGACGTCCTTCGGACTTGGTTGTTCAACCAGCGGGTCGCGGTGTGGAGCTTCAAGTGCAATGCGGACGACGGATGGGATTCGAGCAGAATCGCAACTGGGAATGAAATGTTACCCGTCCCGAATTTCGTCCCCGAATTTCCTGAAGTGTTAGCGACAGCCAAAGTTTTTGCGTTAGATTTACTTTTTCCTGTGGGCGAGCCGAATTTAAATGCGATGCCCGTTCTTATTTAGCGCTACAAGCCCTGGAACAGCCCGTTCGGCATTCTGTATCCACTCGCGCCAGGCGCCGCCTGTTCCCGGCTCGTACGGAAAAACCACCATAACCACCGCATGTTTCCGCAACCACGCGCCAAAACGTGGATCCCATCTTGGATCATTGGCCGGCGTGATATCGCTTTGAAATGGCACGCGCGCCGTATGCACCATGGCGCTGGGGATGCCATACCCCCACAACATCTGGAGAATATTCGCGTGAATATCGACACAGGCTCCACCGGCGACCAGCACGCTGCCCCGCACATACCTGGCCCGAACCGAATCCGCCAGCCCCGGAGGATTCATCATTTTATTCGCGCGAAAATCCACGGGAATGGGCGCCGGATCGTAAATGCCTTCCATACAGGCAAACGCCGCCAGAACCACATACAAAGAATCTTTCAGAGCGCCCATAGATCTACGCCACAGAATCGAAAAACCCAGGCACCCCGCAATGGCAAAACAAAGATACGCAGGCCATATCCACCGCGCCATGATGCGTATGTTGTTCACGATGGGCACATGACGCAGCACGCTGCCCGGAAGCACAATCCTGGAACGAGCAGGGCCTGCCTGCAGATATTCACCGCAAGCAAATGTCAGGAAAAGCAAGCCGACCGCGCCACACCCCGCGACTCGCGCCCATGGATTATATCCTCCTTCCCTCCAGCGCCAGCACGTCGCGAAAAAGCTGGCGATGGATATGAACAAAAAAACAAAACCGGTTAGCCCAAGGTATGTCGCTTCTTCGATACAACCGTAAGTGGCGCGAAACTCGGACACCCATTGCCCGAAAACGAAGTGGCGGTTATGCGGAAGCAAAATGCTGGTCACGTCCACCATGCGCGGCACGTCCAGCATTTCAACCTTGTACTCAAAGGCTCCGCTCTGCAGGGCGGTCAGGATTGGAATAAGGTGAATGGACGAAACCAGCGCCGCGGCGATAGCAGCCGCAAGCGTTGCTCTGATGAGTGTGTCCCACCGCATTCGGCCCCGGTAAAAACAAAGCGAACCAAACATGATAGCGCCGAGAAGGCCCGCGAATACAGCATGCGTCTGGTCGTTTAAAAGCGCAACTCCTACCCCGGCGCCGCCAATTATTGCCCAAAGGATACCCGCGCCTGCAAACCCCGCCTGCAACCGGCGCCGACTCCGCGACATCGCATACAACGCTGCGATCATCCACTCCGTGCCATAAAAATTGTAGTGCCCCATGCTGGCGAAGGAACGGAACGCGCAAAAGACGACAACCGAGGCGCCCAGCAGCCGCAGCGACCACCTCTTTACGCCCCATTCCTTCAGCGCGCCCATGGCAAGCATTCCCGTGGCGATCGTGGCGAAAAGCTGTATAAGGTTCGCCCAAAGCGTAATTCCGTCGATACCCGCAGGCAACAGCGGCTGGACCAGCCATCCCAATGCCCCATCCAGCCATGTATGGGTGTGAAACAGAAAAAGAAAACCTTCCGGGTAATACGCATTCCGGAACCAGAAACATGGCGACCCCTGGTTCATCGCGTATCGTACGGCTCCCAGATTCCACAACATCATCAGATTGTCCCCTGCCGGCCCCGCCAGCAGCCGTGTCGGCCGCGCCCACACATCCCGAAACATATACAGATGCGCTAATAAAAACCAGAGGAAAGCTGAAATGGTTAAAAACACGGGCCGTGCTACAGAGGCGCAGAGACCTGTTTTTTTCTGCGCCTCTGCGCCCCTGTGTCCCGGGAAATTGAGGGCGGCAAGTGGAAGCAAATCCATGGACGAGCTTCATTGCGGCGCATGCTGGTGGGCGCAAGCAGGAAGCCGCGCCCTCGTTCAAAACAAAAAGAGGGAAGAGCCGACCGGCCCTTCCCTCGCAAAGCCGCTTTGGATCAGGTCTTATTTAGGCCCGTAGTATTTCACGGCGTCGGCGACCACGACATAGCCGGTCGTCGTCCAGATCGACAGCTTGGTTGTGTTGTTGCCACCTGCGAGCCCGATCGTGCCGAGCAGGTTCCATGTACCGCCGTTGGCTTGCTGGTTCTTGCTTACGGTGGCGCCGTTCGGCAGGATATACGGAGCAGTCGTGCTGCGGTTGGTGCCAGCGCTCCACCAGGCAGAAATGTCATAGGTTCCACCCGTCAGGTTGGCTGTCCAGTTGGCCGGATCGCTGGCAGCCGCGGTGCTGTGATAGCGATAGTCGGCGCCATACTTATCCGCGGCCGAACTTCCCGTCGCCCAGCCGGTGGAGGCGGAGAACCCGCCGCTGCTGTTGTCCACAACAGTCGTCCCGGCACTTGAAGGCGTCGGGTTGCACTTGCTCATGTAGTAGCTCCAGTTCCAGTATTGTCCCGGGTCTGTATGAGTGGCGCCCGGAACCTCGCTGTGCCCGAGAATGTGCGCCCGATCGTATCGCACCGTATAGTAAATGATGCAGCTCTTGGTCTCTAATGCCGACTCGTCGTAGCAGACCGTCGCTGTGTCGTTGCTGCTGACATAACCGCCGTGCTCGATACCTACCGACTGCTGATTGTACGTCCAGTTGCCTGCATGCCAGCCGATATCGGCTTCGTATACTGACTGATAGCAGTAACCCGACGAGTTATTAAAAGTAAAGTGTGCTGAGACGCTTGCCGAGCAGTTCTGGAACCAGGAAGCGGCGCTTGCCGCGGAGCCTTGCACCTTGTGGATGACCACATAGTTGATCGGGTTGCTGCCCGGACGGCTTGCATTAGTATAGTTGCTTGAGCAGGCAAGCCGCCATTCGTCGCAACTGGGTAGATCAGGCGTTGCTGCGTAAGCCGAAATGGCAAAGCTGGATACGAAAAGTGTAGCGATGAGTTTCTTCATAAGTCGGGTAAACCCCCGGATAATTGAGATTGCTCCGCCATGCGGAGTACGTGGGTTTCCGAGCCGCACAAGCGGTCACGGGTTTCCCTCGATGCGTTAGGTGCCGCCTTAACGGCGAATGAGAGTTGGGGACTGATTTTACCGACAGGCCGAGGTTCGCCTGGTCAACAGGCGCGAGTTTGTTTGTCGCGATACCTCCTGAAAAACAGGATTTCCTGGTGAGCCGCGGCGCTGCAGAAGAGGGTTTCGGGAAGCTGGCCTACGGCGATTCGTGAAGGAACGGCTAGCGAGTCCAATCCGCTACTAAAGAAATCAAGGATAGAATTCGCATCCGATGATCTGGATTACGCGTTAACACTTGCGCTCCGGTCGAAAACCGATACGGCGTTTCGGTTTTGGCGGCGGCGGGTTGAGCAACGGCTTCAAGTTTGCCCATAAGGCCGTGAGTGCCTTGTCATGGTGGAGCAGTGTACGATCAATTTCACAATCTACGCCGCGTGGAGAACTCCTTTCTCCAACCCATGAATCCTTATCATGGATATAACCAGGTTCTCTGGCGTTGCTACACGGTTGTTTAGTACCAGCTTTGCGGATCAGGAATGCGCAGCCCTGTTGAGGCTTGACAATGGCAGTGTTTGTTATGTCGTGCTCTGCTTGGGGGACAGCTTAGCGGGGCGGAGGTGCACGGTGAAAGATACGGGATTCGACGCAATGCCGGCGAAGCCGGGGCCTGGTATCGGGCAGGCAATCGCGCTGTGCGCGCTGTACATTGTAGTCGCTACCATGGTGGCGATTCTCCTGCTGCTCACAAAAAGCACCATGGACACAATGATGGCGATGTTCATTCAAAACGTCGTTGCGTGGTCAGTTACGTTGCCGGCGGGCTTGTGGTGGAGCCGCGCACAGGCCAAAGAAGCTTTTCCTTTCAGGCCGTTTCCGGTGCAAATCGTTCCCGCACTTGTCATTGGAACCTGGGGACTGACGCTGCTCCTCGTGGGCACTGCGACATTAATACCAGCTCCTGACTGGTGGAAGAATGCCATGGAGAAGTTGCTGGCCGGGACCGCGAAATGGACTATGTTTCTCCCGGTGGTCGTAGTGGCTCCGCTGGCGGAGGAGCTGTTTTTTCGCGGCCTTGTATTGCGCGGTTTTTTGCAGCGCTATTCCGTAACAAAGGCTGTTTGGGCTTCGTCCATACTCTTTGCCGTATTTCACCTGAATCCGTGGCAGGTCTTTGTCGCCCTTCCGCTAGGTCTTTTCATGGCATGGTTATTTCTGTGCACACGCTCGCTGTGGCCGTGCATTATTGCGCACGTAACGGCAAATTTCGGCACAAATTACCTGCTCCCCCTGCTCGCGCGAGTATTGGGGTACGACCAGGAGGAGTGGAAGGCCTTGCGGAGTTATCCGCCGTCCGTCTTCGCAATTGCCGGTGCGCTGGCCGTTGTCGGCGGCGCGATTTTATGGAAACAGCTCCAATCGCGTCACGCGAGCTTGTCAGCACCAGGCGGTGAAAGTCAGACGTCGGCTGCCATCCCTACGCTCGGTCTGAGCGACGGTGGTGGGATCGAGTAGCGACGCAGGCCGTGAGCGACACACATGAAATTTCGCTGCGGCGTGGGATTCACGGCACAGGCAGACCTCACCTGTGACATGCGCGCAGAACAATGAAGGGCTGTCCCACGGCCTGTCCCTCGAGCTGTTGAAAACAATTAAAACCTGGTGACATCCATGATAAGGATCACGGGGGTTGGAGAAAGGAGTTCTCCACGCGGCGTAGACGCTTCAGCGTGTCTTGAATCCCAGGCGACTGGAAATATCCAGGATCAGCGTCGGAATAACCCCCGATGGTTTGCTTCTTCCAGTGCTTTCTATTTATCCCATTTGCTAGAAAACGAATACCTTCCCGACTCGGCTTCCAGTTCAACACTCCCCGGGTTATTGCGCGTCATCTTAAGTCCTGCCACCTCCGCAAGTGGTTTGCCTGATTCGGTTACGGACTTCACATCTGTTGTGGGCACAAACAACGTCGCGGTCGAATTTGCGGGAATAACAACTTCCCACACAACGTTATCGCCGTCTATCTTCCAGCTGCTGCCGATGGTCCCGTACAGGCTTACGTGTTCGGCCCTGGCCCAGGTTAGATCTCCCGCCAACTCCGGCTTCAGAATGACATGTTTGAAACCGGGCAGTTTCGGGTCCACCCGGATTCCCGCAAGCGTGTGATAGTACCACGTCCCAATGGGTCCCTGCAGGGATGGCATCTGGACAAGACCCCCCTGCCAGTCTTCCTTCATGACAGTCTGGCCGCGGTTAAGAATCGCGTCGATAAAACCCGGGTGATCGGCCTGCGTGGCAATGGTCCAGGCGACTTCGGGGTGCCCCATTTCCGCAAGTCCGGTCAGTAGCAGCGGCGTTCCAACGAATCCTGTGGAGAGGTGATTATTATCCGCAGTGATGCGTTCCAGAAGACGCTTCCTTACAAGGTCACGTTTGTCGTCGGGAACAAGCCCGAAATAAAGCGATAATAGCTGACTGGTCTGGCTGCCTTTGGCATAATCCCCGGTCTCTGCATTAAAGAATTTGTGGTTATATGCGTCGCGTATTTTCGCGCCAACAGCCGCATAACTGGTCGCGTCGTCATTCCTGCCAAGCAGTAGTGCGGTCTGCGTCAGGATGTCGGAAAACCAGTAGTATGCAATCGTGGAAGTAATGGGCACAGGTGTCCGTACAGGACGAACCGATCCCACTTCCATCCAGTCGCCCAATCCCCATTCCACAATATGATCTTTGGCGATACTGGTCAGATAATTAAACTGCATCTGCATCGCTTTGTAGCTCTCAGCCAGAATCTGCGTGTCGCCATAGAACTGGTAGATGTACCACGGCGTATAGACTACGACGCCGCCCCACCAGGGTCCGTTTATAGTCGGACCATCGAATCGACCGGGCGCTACCGGGGGCATGTAGCCGTCAGGATGAATCGCATCCAGAAAATCCCGCTGCCACTTCAGGTAGGTTTGTGCGGCATCGACGTTATAAACCGTCTCCCAGAATCCGTTCTCGACATCCTGCGTCCACCCCGCTTTCTCCCGTGTCGGATCGTTAGGTATGTGGATGATATAGTTCTGCAGTGTTCGAAGCAGGACCTGCTGAAGTTTATTGAGGCGCTCATCCGAACAGGAGAAAGATCCTGCGCACGGCAGATCCGATACAACTACCTGCGCTTCCACGTCGGCAGGCGAGGGCTGGTAGTTCAGACCGGTTACTTCGACGTACTGATATCCATTATAAGAAAAACGTGAAGCGAAGGTTTCGGTTGTGCCGCCTTTGCGGATGAATTTACAGGTCTGATATCTGCCGAGCGTGTGCGTCCCGGATCCGGGGTAGTTCACAGTAATTTCCTCGCCTGGTTTGCCCCGAACCTTGAGCTGGGCCCAACCTGCAGTCTCGAATCCAATATCGAATCGCCACCGGTCTTTTTCCAGTGTTACCGACGTAGCCGCGCTGCGCTGTACAGTGCGCACGGGCGGCAGCATCTGCGCGCAAAGTCTACCGTCAGGCGCTGTGCCGGGAACTGCCTTCTTCCACCTGGAGTCATCAAATCCCACGGCATCCCATCCAGGGAATTCCTTGCGAGCATCATAGGTTTCTCCCCCCAGCAGGCAATTAAATGTCAGAGGGCCATCTGTGGTAAACTTCCACTCGGTATCACTTCCCACAAAGCTGTGCGAGCCGTCCGTGTGCTCGATGTCGATTTCCATGAGCAGGCGTGGCGGGGCGATATAATCGGCGGCGTAAAAGCGCAGGGTGTGGGGAATGATGAGATTGTACCATCCGTTACCCAGGAGTACGCCGATCGCATTGCGTCCGGTTTTGACTGCCGACGTGACATCATGAGAAACGTAGAGCACTCGCTTTTGATAGTCCGTAAAGGAAGGGTTCAGATGGTGATCAGAGACCCTTGCTCCATTAAGATACATTTCATGTAGCCCAAGTCCGCAAACGTATGCAGTGGCGCGGCGGACCGGGGCGGTGGTGTCGAACTCACGGCGCAGGTAAACACCGGGAGCGGTAGTTACGTTCTCGGTCATCTTGCGGCAGCGCTCTGCAACCTGCCAGATTTCTGATTCCGGCTCCATCCCGAAATCCGACATGGCGCGCAGCTCTTTCTGGTAATCCATCAGCTCCAGGTCAGAGGTGATCCATCTGCCGCGCCATTCACCGGGCTGCAGTATGCCCATGGTCCACTGCGCAGGTGCGCTCCAGGCAGACTGGTGACCATCTTTGTCGCGGATGCGCACCTTCCACCAGCACTGCTGCCGACTACGCAATGGCTTCCCGGCGTAAGGTACAAAGACAGACTGAGTTGAAGTTGTATCCCCTGAATCCCAGAGATCTCCCTGGTCCCTGCGAAGTAACTCCGCGGTACTGGCAACCAGGACCTGGTAACCGGTCTGGCATTGTCCCCGTTCATCCGTTTTCAATTTCCAGAACAGGCGCGGCCTGGGCACGTCTATGCCGATCGGGTCCATGAAGTATTCGCATTTTAAATCGGTGAGCATAACCGATGAAGATGCGGCCGCGACTGACGCGAGAGATGACAGAAGTATTAATACAGTCGGGCAGATAAATTGAGCGAAGCGCATCGGCAGCAAACCTCCAAAATTATCGTTGTCCATGAGCGTTTATCTGCGGTTCTCCGCTTGCTCCTGTTAATCGACAATAACCGCGTCGATGTTCACCGCGCACTTGTTTCCGAGGTCATTAGTCTTCACATCGGATTCGTCAAACTGAAGCTTGAGGGGTCCCCTCATGAGAAGGTTTTCCAGCCGGATCTGCTGATAATTGTGCCATGAACCGGTGGGCGGGAATGAGATTGCGCCGACGCGTTGTGTCCCGGCGTACAGGGTGCACTGGGTTGCTGTACTGTTCTCGTTTGCGTAGGTAATGATAACCTTTTTTGTGTCGGGAACATTGAACGTAATCTTGTTTCCCGCTGCCTGGCCAAAGTACCCGATTCCCTTACCGGCAGACGCGGCTGTATCGTCGTACACTTTGCCGCCTTCCACTTCGGCTTCTTCGGCTTCAAAGGGAGTGCCTCCGTTGCGGAACTTGATATAGTGAATGTTTGCATGGTCTCCCCACCCGGAATTGAATCGCAGGTAGAGGGTGTGCTTTCCGGAAAACTTCGCGGTCACTGGAAGAAAGAATGTTTTCCAGGTTTGGGCGCCGCCGGTATTACTGATTTCGCCTGTCGCGATAATGGGTCCGATATAGGCATTATCGAGCCGGGCTTCGAGTATGACCGGCTTCGGTGTTTCGGAGGAGAGGCGCACCATCAGTGTCGCGGGAGCGGTTGTGAATTCCGCCGGACCCCATTCCAGCCACGAGAGATGGTTCATGTGGCGTGCGAACCAGCCATCCCTGCACGGGACTTTGTCGGCTACCGCGCTTCGTGTGCAGTCGGTCGCCTTAGTCAGAGTCATCGGGTCCCAGGTTGATGTGTGGTAACTGAGCGCCACGGATTCCGTCGGCGCGGATTCGCAGCCATTGATGTCCACTGCGGCAACACGGTAGTAATACGTCCCGGAAAGAGGCGTTCCGTCGTAATCGTCTGCTTGATCGGAGAAGGCAGTCGTTTGCCCCGAGACGTACGTCAGAAGGTTCTCGCGCGAGACAGGACATTCGATCGAGCGGCTGCGATAAATGCGCGACCAGAACGGAGCCGGTTCTCCGATCTGCCAGCGCATTGTATTCTGCTCAGCAGTCAAATGGGACAGAGCAGGGACCTCATGCGTCTGTCCCGGTTTCACTATGACAGAACGCGTTTTTCCGGGTGCGCCAGCCGGCCACGCGCCTTTATTGCTTCCGTCAGAGGCGGTGACGTAATACTGAATTCCTCGCCCGAGGAGATCACTTCCAAGCCTGGCGCCGAAGATCGCCTTGGTACGCCGGGACATCGCCACGTCTGTCCATTTGGAATTACTTCCGTCACGTCCAAGTGGCTTGTAGTGCAGGGTCGAAGAGACCAGTTCGTAAGCGCGGCCATCGAGAATACGTGCTGTCAGATCAAATGGTTCGCCGTGTTGCAGAGAGCCGGGAGGAGAAATGACAAAAATCTGAGGCGCACTTTTGTCGCCTGTTCCGGCGTCGCACTTTACCGTGATTGAATGACTGCTTTCCTGTCCGCTTTGAGAAAGTGCGGTAATGGAGTAGCGAAAACCACCGTTGGCGGCATCTACATATTTGCGGTCATTAGAAGCCAGCGGCCGATCCGTTATGCGCTTGTCGTCGCGATAAATATTAAACCCGGTAGCACTGGACTCCTCATTATTCCAGGTGATGACAGCACCGTCTGGGTTTCCCCGGCACTCGACTTCAGACGGCGGCTGGACTGGAAGACTTTCCCGCAATTGAAGAACGCGCGCAGCATAGCGGATCTGCACGGCCCGGTTCTGAGTACTCATGACATTTCCGAGCGAAGAAATGTCGCTGGTTCTCGAAATGAAGGAGCCGGCCCAGGCAGGAAAATCCCCGGGCAACTGGTCCCAGGTCAGATTAAAGAAATTCTCGTCGAGACGATCCCACGCTTCGACAGCGGCAAGGCGTTCTTTCAGCAGGTTCAGCCTGAACTTGCCGGCCGGACTTGTGGTTTCCTGAATGCAGCGGGTGATGGTCGATTGCTGGTCGACTGCCGTCGCGATGTCTGCAGTGCGCGGTTTGAGGTTAAAGCTGGGAGTTCCCTCGCACTCGCTTGCAAATATCGCCACGGCCTCGTTTTCATTAATGATTGCCGTGATGGAACTGGTGGCTGCATCGCCGTAATTTACGCGGGCATAGTCCTCGTAAACCTGGCGGCTGGAAGTGATGCTGCCGCTGGTGGACCAGGGAGCATCGGCGATGTATTTCATCTTGGCTTCAACGGCATCTCCAATTCGCCACGTCAGGCAAAGCAGACCCAGGGTATTGGTGGATGCGTTCTGATAAGTTTTAACCGTTTCGCTGATGTTCACGTCGTAGGGATAGTAATAGACCGAACTGTTAAAGTCGCGTTCGAGCCATGGGCAGGCCCAGTATTCGTGATTCCCATAAAGACTGCCATCCTGCCACCCGGCGGAGTAAGGCGCAATTGGAGCTGCGATGACGTCCGACGGAAACGCTTTAACTTCTTCGGGGGGCAGGCCCCAGCCAGACACGGCGATCTGGATATGCGGAGCGGCCTTTTTCAGGCGCTCGTACAGTCCAAGAAACAGCCTGTCCCAGTATTCCGATTTCTCGCCTGCCTGGTACCGCTCGGAACGAAACGCGAGGAAGTAATCGAGGTCCGGGTAGTCTCCTGCAATCTGGCTTGCACGCGCTTGCAGAACTTCAGGATTGTCTCCGGAAGTGCCGTAGTCAGAGGGCAGCAGATCGACATCAATGCCGAGGCCGATTTTGACTCCGCGCTGGTGTGCGTGACGCAGCACCCGTTGAAACAGAGTGACGCTTTTACCGAACACTTCGACGTTCGAAAGTCCCTCGTTATGTAGCGCGGCGTCGCTTCCGAAATCATAATCGTCGAACAGATCACGCGCGCCGAACAGATAATGATTTACGTCCCATCCGGGCCCGGCCCAGGCATGGCCTGTGCGCGCAGTCGGAAACCAGACTCGCGAAAGGTGTCCGTTCCATGTGAAGTTATGGAACATTTCATTGTGGGAACCTTCGCCGTTATAGTTGTGAATGTGGAGAAAGTTCATCCGCATTTTAGCCATCTGATCAAGGATGAACCGGTAATCTTCCCAGCTATAACTCGTTGCCGACTGCGGGAAATTGGTCCATGGAAGAAACCCGCGGATCTTCTGGCGGGGAGTGACTGTTTCATCGAGGCCGGACGGCAGATCTGAAGGAAGCTTTTCAGATGGAAACACGTCGCCGGTCAGATAGAATCGCACGCCAAAACACTTCTCAAGAAGCGCGTAGGTTCCATAGAGAGTGCCGATGGAGTCGCCTCCTTCGATTACAAGTAATTTGGGCTGGAGAGATTTTGCGGCCTGATTAAGCGCGATTGATTTCAGCCGGTAAGACTGCGGACCGAGGGGAGACGATTCAACCGATAGAGCGCCGGTGGTCAGCTCCTGAATGCGCCGGTTTGTGGTGGGCTGTCCTAGAATGATTGAGCTGCGATCCAGAGGCGCCGCATCGTTCCTGATTGGACACCATTCACCAGTGGCGTGGAGCAGGTAACGCTGAAGTTCCTGCGCGGCGTATAGTTCCTCATCAGTCGCGTTGGTCCCCGAAATGATTTGAAGAGTGGCGGTGGATAATTCGGTAGAATGCTGCGCCGCAGCAGTCGCCGGCATTGGTGTTCTGATCAGGCAGACAGCCAGAACCCACGGGGTAATAATTTGAGACACGCTGATAAAAGATTTCATGAGAAGCCTCCCGGTTGGCAGCCAGCCAGAGGGCGACTTGGAACGCGAATTTCGTGAACGCAAGCAGCCTTACTCCGTCGGAAAAACAGTCTAGAAATTAGGGCCGTGTAGTTTTCTTTCTGCATGCCCCTCATTCGTACGTGTCGGGTGGACGTATGCCGCGATTTGCAAGGATGGTTGTGCCTGTGGAGCCGTGCCATATCACGCATCCCGGCAATTTTATACGTCCCCCATTTTCCGTCCCCCATTTTCGCGGACGCGCGACACGACACGGGTTACCGGGGTATTTGAAAAGCTGCCACCTGGTCTACCATGGAAGCAAGTGCGTGGGCTTCCGCCTCCGCCGCTGTAGTTTTTGGCACGTTTTGAAAAATTCCACCCGTGACGAACGTTCGGCCGGTCGGCTTGTCGACGGCGACAGCAAGGCCTGCCCATGCGGCGAGATCTGTTTTTAGGACCGTCCACGGTTGGACTGTGCCATCTCGCACGGTCGAGAACCAGATCGAATTGGTTGAATACTCGTTGGCGTATTTGCCGGAAACACAAACGAGGAAATTAGTGCCGTAACAGTAACCAGCTCCGTAGACGGGAGAAGGCATTTGTTTTGGCTCCTCGCGCCATGTTCCAACTGTTGTGCCCGAAAAGGAGGCCGAAAAAACCTTTTCATTAACAAGATTTCTTTTGGGGGTGGGCAATCCGCCCCATACATATAACCGCCCTCCTGCCAGCCCGCAACCGTGATACCACAGAGCAGTAGGCAGTTTGCCTGCAAGTTGCCACTCTCCGGGCGTGCCGTCGGCTGCAATGGTGCTGATCAACACATCAGCGGAAGGTCCGCCCTTCGCGGAACCACCCGTCACTACCAACGCACGTTCATCGGAGCATGTACCCGCGCACGAAAGGCGCCCGGTCGGAATAACAGGTCCTTTCTTCCAGGCACTAAGAACGCCATCCGCGCCAATGCTGGCCCAGATCGTATCATTCATTTTAGTCAGCTGCTTCTCATCAGTTTCGGCCGCGCCCGTCGCTCCTTTTAAGCTCAGGCCACCAACTATATAAATCGCGTTTCCGACGAGCTGAACGGTGTTTGCGATGAGCCCACGTGGCTCCGGCAATGAAGTCTCGTCGCGCCAGGGGCCGGTTTTGTAGCCCTGAAGTAGCGGAGCCGACTTGACCGTTTGCGTCCACCCGGAAGGAGTTTGGCCGCCAATGACATACAGGCGCTCCCGGGCCACAATCGCGCCATGGCGTTGGCGAGGTTCCGGCAAAGTACCGCATTTTTGGAGTGCAAAAACGGTTTCAGCCATGGCCTGACATTGGGCCAGCACAACAAAACAAATCAGCCAGAAGCTTCGCATCGTGTCGCTCCGTGATTGTTTCAGAGATACACAACCCATTGCATTATCCGAAAATGATGCAAGCTGTAAGTGCCGGGCATAAACATGAAAAGGATTTTGCGCTCGATGGAAAAAGTCGCAGCAGTTCTCCTGTCTCTCCTGGGAATTCTCCTGTTTTACGCTCCCGCTGCACGGGCGGCAGAAAGTCGCGAGCATACCACGACGCCGGTGAACATTCTGTTCGATACGGACATGGGATCCGACTGCGACGATGCCGGCGCGCTTGCCGCGCTGCACAAGCTGGCGGATTATGGCGAAGTGAATCTGCTCGGTGTGATCTTCAGCTCGGGACGGAATCCATACGGCGTTGGTGTCTGCGACGCAATCAACACGTACTACGGCCGCGGCGAACTCCCACTGGGCCAGTACAAGAAAGACGATGTCGGAGATCCCGTCGACCGTTACTGCCGCATTGTCGCCACGAACACGAAAGCTTATCGGCACAACGTGGTGGATAGTGCGCCGGACCTGCTTCGGGTGTACAAGGATGTGTTGCAGGCCCAGCCGGATGGGAGCGTTACCATCGTGACCGTCGGCCACCTCCACGGTCTGAGCCACTTGATCGATGACGCGGAGGGCCTGGACCTGGTACGGCGCAAGGTGAAGCAGTGTGTCTCGATGGGCGGCGCGCCCGACACTCCGCAGGAGGAATGGAACCTGTGCCGCCCTGGTGTCGAAGGCTACGTCGCCAATGTCCTCAAGAAGTGGCCGACGCCGCACTACATCTCCGCCATGGGGGCCGATATTCTCACCGGACATCGCAAGCTGCCCTCGACGCCGGAGGAGAACCCGGTGCGGGAGGCATACCTGCACTATGACAGCGCGCTCAAGAAAGGCCGATCGAGCTGGGACCAGGTGGCCGTCCTTTATGCGGCGCGTCCCCACCTGTTCAAAGTCGAAAGAGGAACGCTGAAGCAGGATGAAAAGTTTCGTGTCGTGTGGAGCGGCACGGTTTCCGAGCCTCCGCGTTACCGGGTCATTCCGCTGCTCCCACACGGCGAGCTTGAGGCCGTCATCGAAGATCTCATGAGCGCGCCACCGCGGCCAAAGCCTTAGACAACCCCACCCTCCCCGATTAGTCAGAGATCAATTCTTAAATTGTAACTCGTAATTCTCGCCGCAAAGCATAGCTCCATGCTTGCGTACATGTTCGACAATCTCTGGGCCACGCTTGCGCTACTCGCCGCATTACAAGTGCTGGAGTTCATCCTCGGCACCAACGCTCGCCGTGCTTATGACATGCAATCCCACTATGTACTCGAAAGCGGGTACACCAGCCTGGATGATGCACGACGCGCACCGCATGCACCAAAGCCGTACGTCACCCTGCTACGTGGGGGTCTGGTTTGGCTCGTCGCTGTTTCATGTATCTGGTATTTCTGCCACACACCACCCCCGCGCAGTTTCTCTTCGACCCCCCTACCCGCGCAGCACTTCCTGTTTGATGCGTTCATGGGTCTCCTCAGTTGTATCTATGTACACAGTGCAGGCAAGCACCTGATAAACATCGCGATCTTTCAGCACATGGCAAAGCCCGGCCGTATAGAAGGGACCATCCGCTTGTCCGCGACCGTAATGCAGCGCATAGGAGCGATTGGGTTAATGGCCGAAGCCGCGGCGTTGGCATTATACGGTGCGATGGTCTTCCATCCATTCTTTCTTGGTGGCGCAGTGGGCCTTTTTGCGGGAGGCGCGAAGGTCTACTTTGCCGCGAAGTACTCCGAAAAGCGCCAGGAAGCCATCGCTTCCGCGTTCGCCGCCGGGCAAGAACCGCCCCCTGAAGTCGGCGCAGCCACCAGAAGATACGTTGTCATGATCGCGCTTTGGCTCATCCTGTTCCTACTGTTCATTGTGCTGTTTAATAACTGGAACCGGGATGCGGACCCCGCACCCATCAAGAGATTAGATCGGGAGACAGCTCCGGATCGTTAAGAATGGTTGCGCAGCTGACCCCAGAAGTCATGTTCGCGTTTAGTGTGCACTATCTGACATTTTCGTCAGCCAGTCTTTCCAGATTGCAGGCTTCGCAAGACACGGCATGAACACTCCGCCAACCACAGAACGTGCCCGAAAGCCAACGTGCTTCGGGGCCTTTGTTTCAAACCAGTCAGATAGTGGAACCCTGTCTGGTGTTTCATTCGCAAAGTCGAACAGCGGATCCACAAGTGCCGTGAAGTCGTCACGTTTGGTTGCAAGCGTGGCCGACCATACTACCCAGTCCAGTTTGGTGTAATCTTTTCGGTTGTCCAGGGGGAGACCAAAACGGTTCTGTTTTTTCAGGTACCAGGCGACCTCTTTCTCCGCGACGCTAACCGGAAACAGGTTAAAGCCGAGTACCCGATCCCATACAAGATTGTATTTCTGGCTCCACGTTCCAGGGGAATCAAAAGTTAAACGGTAGTGATCTCCATCATCGGCCTTTTTCATCCATTCGGCTGCCATCTCTTTAGCAAGAGTAAGGTACCTGGTGCTATCTTCGGTCTTGCCCAGCTGATTTGCCAGCCGTGCGAAGCCGGCGATACCCATAATTGCCTTTAGCGAAAGATTGGTGTTGTGCGCGAGGTGTCCCGCAAAGTCGTCGGTGCAAAGCTGATTTTCAGGATCCATCCCTTTCTGGTGCAGATAGTTCGCCCACTTCTGCAACAGCGGCCAGTATCTGTCAGCATAGGAAGCGTTACCTTCAGCGTGCGCCAGTGCTGCCAGCAGTATCAACATGTTACCGGTTTCCTCGACCGGCATCTGGTTCTCCTCGGTGCGTTCGCCGCCTCCGTATGCCTGTCCGTTGGCACGCGGATATGTACCCAGGTCGTGCGGAGCGAATGGGAACTTCCATCGGCTTGAACTGGAGTAGTCGAGCAGGGGAGTCAGCTGCGCTTTTAAAAGCGGCGGACTCATAAGCAGAAAGAGTGGCGCAGCGGGATAAATGACATCGACGGTCGCCATGCACCCATTGCTGAAGTTCTCCTTCGAGAAGTGCAGCGGCGTCCCGTCAAAATCTGCCACCAGTTTGCTGGCTGCCAGGCACTGCCGATACGATAGGGCAGCCAGCGCCGCGTATTTAGGCCCGCCCACTTCTTCCAGGGTTTTTATGAGACGCTTATCAAAGTCTTCGCAGCGCTCCCGAATCGGTTCCGCCTCTTTTAATGCCGCACTTAAAAGCTCGTGCACTCCCCAGCCGTTGCGGCGCCAGTAAGGGCGCAACTTGCGTTGCAGGTACTCTACGCTGTACTCATCATCGTAGGCGAGCATAAGCGTGGCACTTAAAGGAGCAGTGGAAACCTTGCCGAGCTTAAACTCTGTTGCAAGCACCGGCAGGGCGTCATTGGCGGGGCGAGGTGTGTTCAGGTCGTCACTGATGGGAATAGTGCCGTGCTGCGCAAAAGCAATACGCGCCAGCCGGCCGTCATAGATCACGTCACTTGCACCGGGTGGCGGCACCAGGTACAGGTATCCCCAGTCAATGCGCAGGTCATCACCAACCTTCTGCAGCACAGGTTGCTCTACGCTGCCAATACGGAGCACCTGCCTGCCAGCGACTTTTACGCGGCTTAAGGCAACCTTCTGCACCGGGTGGTTCACTACAGCTTCACCCGAGCAGTCGAAGTAGGCGCTCACCTCATGATCATTCCCATCCTTTGACGTGACGCTCAGTTCGATGTAAGTTACGGGTCGCGAGAGCAGGTCGAGGTCATCCGGGAGCATAGGAGACAGGAACGTCAGCGCAAGTTGTACACTGGATGTTTCAAACGTATAGATGGTTCGCGTTGGCAGGATGGACACACACTTCTGTTCCATGGCCGGAACATCTCCGGGCTCAGGACCGAGGAAGCGATAAGGTTTCCCATCAATGCGCAGCAACCCAGCCATCGACTGGCTTGCACCGGTCCAATGCCGTGGAGGTGTATCGGTCAGCTTATCCGACATGGACCAGATACTGAAGTAGGTATCGTGACAGATGAGTGGAACAGCGGGCGGACGCAGACTTGTTGAAGTAGTCGAGCCGCAGGGAGCTTGTGCGGTCGCCGTTGATACTGCAGTTACCAAAAGTGCCATTAAAAGAGCCTGGTTCAATTTCATAGATGCACCTACCGAAGCAGTTGAAAGACAATGTCCAGTCTGGAAGTATGAGCTTGTAAAGAAACCGCCTGGGCTGGCAGACTCCGGCAGTACTCAACCATGGTTGTATAGGTCAGGGTATCATCTTATCTGTGACGGTCACGTACTCATGGCTCGTATGGAAGAACGACCCGCAGCGTGCGTGATTTTTAACACGGCGTCCGGCAGCCGTTCGCCAAAAAGGAATTTTATCAGTCCCGGGTTTTCTTTGACCGAAAATGGAGATTTTTACCGCTGTTCGCGGTACATCCGCCAGCACAAAAAGACATATATTGCGAACAGGATAAACATCACCCAGCTGCCCTCTTGCATTGCTTTTCGTACTCCTCCAAAACCCACCATCATTACGGTAGCCAAGATCGGGGCGAACGCCTGCAGCGTCATAATTGCCCGTTTATTAGGGCGTGAAGTCGGTTTTTGCCCACTCCGAAACGCGAGCCAGCAAACAAGCAGGAAAAGAATTCCCAACAAAAGAGTCAGAACACCGTTTTGCTGTAAACTTTTCCGGACGGTACCAAAGCCCAAAAGGGCGACGACCGGTAAGACGATCATACCTGCACGGGTGACCCACCAAAAACGGTTCGCCGACTGCTCGACTATGACTGCCGGAAGCACTCCGATGTTCTTTACGCGTTCTGCTTCTTGTTGTGAGTGTGCGCGTTCTCGACGCTCGTTTAGATTGTTGATGCGCTGAGCAAGAAGTTCCGCCCGCTGCAGGCGGTACGCGGCTTCGCCATCCACACAGTCCGCAATGTCCTGCCGCAATAATGGATCTGGCACCTTGCGCTCCCAGCCCGGCGCCAGCGCCGTGGTGAGGTTTGCACTCACCATCTGATATAGAATGACGCCAACTGCATAAATATCTGACAACGTAGTCGCTGGCTTCCCTTCCAGAAGCTCCGGCGCCATATAGAGCCGCGTGCCTGTGCGCGAGCTTTCCGGCGCCATCGCGGATATCGATTCCGTCAGCCCGGTGTTCGTGATACCGTGCATCGCGAGCAGCTCGTAGTCGGTAATGAGACCAATTCCGAAATCCGTCAGGCGGGCGCGCGGCTGTCTGTCAGGCCCTTCCACGATTAGGATGTTGGATGGCTTAACATCCTTGTGCAGCACACCGACACCGTGGGCCGCCGCGAGCGCGTTGGCGATTTGCGCGACAAGTTTGAGCCTAATCTCGAGCGGCACATTCCAGATGCCACCCTTTTGCTCGGCCCACTGCAGAAGGTTGCCGCCGTGTGTGTACTCGAGTTCCAGGTAATAAGGTGCTTCGTCGAAGCGCCAGTCGAGCACGCGTGCAATATCTTCACGCTCGCCCAGTGCTTCTTTCAGCAGACGAAAGAGCGTGACCTCGCGTTTGAGACCGCGCAGCCGCTCAGCCTGGAAGCAGAACTTGAACACCCGCGGGTCGTTGGTCTTTGCGTGACGCGCTAGCCACACTTCCCCGAAACCGCCTTCGCCCAGCTTGTCCACCAACGTGAAATTTGGTCGCCCGGGGACCGCCTGCCCCGGCGCCGGCCTCCAGCCGAGCACTGCCTCTTCTCCCGGCGCCAGGACCCTACGCGCTTTGTCCGTGTCTGGCGGCGGTACAAGCGGCGCTTTACCGGGCGCTCCCGCTTCGAAAATCTCCTGCGGGTCTTCGATGCCAGCAAGCATATAGCGACCGTGCGCAAGCCACAAGAGCTCTGATGGAAGGTTTGCGTCGCCCACTGCTGCACGACGGGCGAGATCAAATGCCGTGCGAGACAGGAGCGTCTGCCCGCCTTGCGCGAGGCTCATTAAACGTGCGGTTTGAGGCTTGGCCAGTCCTTCGATTTCCCACACTTTTGCGCCGATCGCAATGTCTGCATCCGAATTACGCCGTAGAATCACTTCTGCGACATGAATTCCCGCGCGGCAGCGCAACCGCTCGGGCGAGATTCCCTCTTCCATTGCCATATGTTCGATCGCTTCATGAACCGAGAGGCAGTAGCGCACTGCATCGAGGGCGCGATCGAAGAGGATTAGAAACCCGTCCGTCTTATCAATCTCGCGGCCGGATTTGGCAACCAGAAGATCGCGCATCACTCGATCAATGCGAATCCAAAGTTGCGCGCTTCGTATGTCGCCGAGCTCTTCCGTCAACTTCGTGCTGCGAACGAAATCAGTGACAAGGATTGCCTGCATGATCGGCGCGGGCGCGTTAGTTGTCGGCGTTAGATACGTAGGTGTGGTAATGGTAGTCATTTCGCTGAGCCCGACACCCATTCATGAGCCCATTGAGAACGAACTTCAATGGATTTCTGTGATTCTATCAGATATTCACGCAATGTGACTTTGCAAATTACGAGTGACTGTGCAAATTACGACGACGGAGCAGCAGCGCGTTGAGCGTATCCTTCACGAGCGGGAGCTAAGGCGGTTTGGGAGTTCTGGGGACGGAGTTCTGAGGACAGCTCCCGCTCTCACAGGAAACTGCCTTGCAACGCATCGTCAGTATCGGGCCAATTTGGGGCAGGTTATGCATTGATTTCCTTAGGGCTGCTGGATAGCCTCATTCCATGGGTCGATCAGGTGTGCTGAGCGAATGAATTAGGACACGTATTGATAATCTGTTTCGATGAAGACACTCGAAAGAATTACATCCGATCCTGCCGTGATGGGCGGCAAGCCTTGCATACGCGGAATGCGTGTTACCGCGGGAATGCTCGTCGAGCAACTGGCTGAAGGCCGCACAATGGAAGAGATACTGGTGGCATTTCCGTATCTCGAACGTGAGGATATTCTGCAGGCGCTGTCTTACGCGGCCTGGCGTACTGAAGAATTAGAGGTTCCGATCAGCACGATTTGAAAGTGCTGCTGGGCATGAACGTCAGCCCGGCCTATGTGCCGGTGCTGGCCGCGGCAGGGCACCAGTGTAGTCATTGGGCGGAGATTGGTGCGGTCACGGCGCCCGACGTTGAGATAGCGTCTTACGCACGTGAACATGGGCTACACAATCATAACGCACGATCTGGATTTTGGAACGCTCCTTGCGCTCTCGCGTGCAGCCGGTCCTAGCATAGTGCTCGTTCGCGGCGAGGATGTCATTGCCTCGGCCGAAAATGACGTTCTTGTGCGGTGCCTGAACCGGTTCAGAAATGAGCTGGAACGAGGCGCGCTGATCTCGCTGACTCCTCAAAACGAGAGGGTGCGTATTCTACCATTAGGGTAATTGGGTAATTTAGACCTGCTTCAGTTCTGTGGACAGTGGACGCGCGCGAGTCGATAGGAGCGTGACATGGTAGCAATAACCACGAACCGCGACGCGAGCCCCACCGTCCCCGAATTTGCGAATTTGCTGTTATTGCAGCCCCTGATCAGTAAAGATACCAATCGATGACCTGGGATGCCGCGGCGGTCGAGAATGAGTACACCGTACCGGATGTTTCGCCCATGACGTTAACTGAGTCCACTCGCCAGTAATATGTAGTTCCGGGGTTGAGATTTGCAGCCTCGGCTTGTGTGGAGATCAGATTGGAAACAAAAGGCGGTGGATTGCTCGTTCCCAAATAGAAGTTATAGCTGTCTGCTCCGGCTGCCGGGTTCCAGGTTAACGTAAACGTGGGCGGCAGGTTCGTTGCGCCGTCGGGCGGGAACGGATTGTTTACAGCGGACGGGCGGCTTTTGACCTCAAGGTTCACAGTCGCTGTCGTGTACTGATTCTCGGGATCATTACTTATTACCGTTGCCGATCCGGAGTAAAAGCCGTCTGTGAGTTCGTAAGTTGCGACAGTTAATAGTGCCGTGCCGGCCGATTGCGGCGCAACACTGGCGGCTATTGTGGCGGGACTTCCGGACAGCCATGATTTCTCGACCGTGATCCGCTGCTGATACGTATTCATATTATTCGCATTCGAGGCGGTTGCGCCCAGCGGATAGCTGTCGATGCCGTAGCCGTTACGCTGGACACCAAAGGCATAGTTTGCCGGCAGCGCATCAGAGCTATAGGGATACGTTACAGTTGCTCCCGTCCAGCCGACCGCGACGATGTAGAATCTGCCGGCTGTGAGGGGAACGGTTATGTTGCCGCTCGAGTAAAAAGTTGATCCTGCTCCCGTATGTGATACGTTGCCGTTGTAGATGCTGTTATAAGTTCCCGAAGTTGTCGATGACTCAAATACCACATAGTTCAGGGAGAGGTTGCCGCTGAATTCCAGGCGCGGTTCGATCTTTTTCAGGATGCCATTCTCTGTGGCTTCGTATATGCATCCACGGTAACGATTATTACCGGCCGCAGCCAGGGCACCGGTGCCGACCGTCTGAACTGCGGTCGTTGTCATAGTGGCCGCGGTTTGTACAATGAATTGCAGGCCGACGGCTCCGGCGGCAGCCTCATTCCTGACAACCAGGCTTGTTGTCTCGACGGTATTCGGCTCAAGGCGCAGGTTGAACAGTTCGGGCGATATAGCTATAACTGGCGCCAAATTCAAGCAGGCGATGTATGAGCTTAAATCGTTTTCTACAAATCCGACAGGCAAACCAAATCCCTGAGAAAGACCAGCAATTCCGTCCGTTGCGGCAATTGCAAGATAGGTCAGGTGGATCCTTCCGTCGAAGAACAGCTCGTACTGGAAGCTGTTGGTCGAGGACAGACCATACTCTGGAACCAAATTAAAGGTCACCGCGACTTTATCAATGCTCTGTTTCCATGAAACGGCTCCACCGGCTCCGGGATTCAGGTCGTCATACAAGGCTGAAATTCTGGCAGTCGAAAAGTGCTTGCTCAGATCCTCGGTGTAGTCTGAATCACCCGATCCGAAGGTGATGTTTCCGTTGGAATTGACGTAGAATGACGAGTAGGCGGTTCCATACAGGTAAATCTGAGCTCCGCCAGTAAGGGTGACAAGCGCCGCGCCGTCATCAGGCAATGCAAGCGATGTTCCTCCGGCGGGGTCAGTCGGATAAGCCGCAGCCGCATCCGAGCAAGCGCCGTAAAAACTGCTGCTCGAATTGGGAGTAAACTTAATTGTTTTGTTATCCAGGTCATTGTCGCCGGTGAACTGCTCGGTCAAGTAATCGGGCTGAACAAGGATGAACTGGAAACACGTCCCGCCGTTATCGTTTGTGGACAAATTGCCGGCTTCGTCCGCCGCCTCTACGCGGTAATAATAGGTTGTATCGGGCGTCAGGCCGCCTAACGAAATCGTGTGAGTGGTATTCAACGAACCGACAGCGCTCTGTTGAGTCAAAGCCTCGCACGAAGTTCCGAAACGCACCGTGGCGGTAGCAGGTTCATCCGTATTGAACGAAATAATTACGGAGCCGCCAAACAGGCTGGACGTCGTGACGTTGCTGATCACGGGCCCTGTGCCGTCGATCTGCGCCGAATCGACAACGGTCGCACTATTCGAAGTGCCGTCATCTGTATCGAAGTATGAGGCCAGGAGCAGGTCTCCATCCTGCACCTGGATAATGCCGTCGGCGGGAACGACCGACCCGGTTGCAAGCGGCACGTTACCTCGGAAAATACCGGCAGGCCCGTCTGCGGGCAGAAGAATTGTTTCTGATGTGGTTTCCGACGTGCTTGATAACAGTACAGCCACTGTCGGCTGTCCGGCCAGGTCTCCGTCCAATACGGCAACTTCGGCTGTTCCTCCTGGAGGATACTTGTTACGGTCCAGGCTGATTGCTCCCCGGCTGAGCTTCAGGACGAGCGTGACCGATGTAACGTTGCCGGCGGTAACGGAAATGGAACCGACTGTCCGCTCACCGACATTACTCTTGGTACCCGTAAGTGAGTGACTGGAGCCCGGCGGCACATCAAGAATAGAGAAGAAGCCGTCATGTGCTGATAAGTAGTTATAGCTGTCGCCTGCGCGTTTGACTTTCGCATCCACAACAGGGCTGCCGTTCATGTCGACGACGTAGCCGGTAATGATTCCGCTGGTGGGAGCGGATTTCCAGGGCATATCAGGCAAAAGGGCCGGCTCCTGATAGCGCTGGGTAAGAAAGCTGTTCCAGTACGCGCCCATTGAGCTATAAGAAAAAACCGTATGCCCGTGCGCGTTCTGCAGTCGTGTTTGAGCATGCTCGTCCAGCAGGGCGCTCACTGTTTTTGCGCCCGAGTTTGTGGTGCTGCCCGCTACAACGTGGCGGTCGCCGCGTCGTTCCATCCAATCCTGGAGAAGCAGCTCGAAAGGGTGCGAGCTTCCCACCTGCCAGTATATCTGCGGCACCATGAAATCGAGCACATGAGAATTCAGCCAGCCCCAGCTGTCCTGATACCACTGATGATAAGATTGCGTGCCGGTGCCCTGGTAATTTGTCGTGGCGTCCTTGTAGACGATACCGAACGGCGCGGCGGAGGTTTTGACATTCGGCTTATGGTAAGCGATTTCCCCGTAGATATTTCGGAGATCGCGGGTGATCTGGCTGCGCATAAAATCGGCAAAGTTCAATCCATCTGGATTGGCGTCGCCCGCAAAGCGCGCTTCGGTGACAGGGTCATGGGAGTAGCTTGGACTGGGACAGCGGATGCGGTCGAAATGCACTCCGTCCACGTCGTAATTCTTTACGACATGCATGATTGCCTGCCGGGTCCATGCGCTTGCTTCGGGGATGCCGGGGCTGATCCAGTAATAGCTGTCGACAAGGCCCGCCGCGGCGGTGGGGCTTGTGCGGATCATCCAGCTCTGCGCGGGAGGAACCGATGGGCCGTGCAGGTTATACTTGTGCTGCGGGACGGTGTTTGCGGGCGGTACCGGCGCTGCCAGAGTATGAGTATTGATATAGGCGTGAAACTCGAGACCGTTCTCGTGCGCCTTCTGAATCGCGTACGCCAGCGGATCCCAGCCCGGGTTGGTCCAGTTATAAGTGTTCGACCATGGCTCGTAAGGCGAGGGGTAGTGAACATCGCACTGGCCGCGCACCTGGAAGAGGACGGTATTGAAGTTGTTCGCCGCGATGGTTTGCATGATCGTATCAATATTGCTTTTGGCTGTTGCCTCGCTGGAACTTGGCCATTCAAAGCGGCTGACCCACATCGCACGCATTTCAGGGTTTGCAACTGCGAGCGCGCCGGCAGCCATAAAGAATACGGCTGTTGCGCAGAACGCAGCTTTCAGCGCGTGACCAGCGCGAGGGGGAAGTACGATATACATCTGGACGGCTCCTGTGAGAAAGAACGATTCAATTCTCTCATCAGATACAATCGCGCGCGCAGGATTTTATGCGCCCTCACCCGGAGTTTCTCGCACGCACCAGCGCACGTTCACCCAAAAATCTTTTCGACTTTATTGGAATTAGCCCACCTTAAGGGTACGCCAGGGAAGTGACAGGCACCCCCAAAACTGATGTATACCCGCCTCCGTAGTCAGCTGAACGTGTTCTTGTATATTCCTGCGCTCGCTATCGGGCGCCAGGCCCCGCGCCTTTTCATCGCGCGGCACCGCGATCAGATGAATGTGGTTGGTAATCAGGCAATACGCACAGATCTCCAGCCCGAACTGGCGCGAGGTTTGGGCCAGCAACGACTTATACAGCTGCCGGTCGGTGTTCCCCGAATTACCAATTTCCCCGCCTTGTTTCATTCGGAACTCAGGGGCTGCGATAAATAAGGGCGAGCCAGCAGAGTGGCTTGCCCGGCATCAATTAATCCGCGCTAAAAACGGACATGGTAACCGGAAGGACTCCGCCGCCGCTGATGTGCTGGGCGTAGATGTCGTAGTTTGTTCCGCTGCGGAAGTCTTGCCATGTGATGATGGCGCCTCCCGCTGCGTCGGCCGCGATCTGGGGGGACGCCTGGTCACTGGCGGCGGTGGATACGGCTACGCCGTTGGCGGTCCACTGGGGAGCTCCGGCGGCGTCAACGCGCTGGGCGTAGATGTCGTTGTTTGTTCCGCTGCGGAAGTCGTACCATGTGATGATGGCGCCTCCGGCTGCGTCGGCCGCGATCTGGGGGTCGAACTGGTCACTGGCGGCGGTGGATACGGCTACGCCGTTGGCGGTCCACTGGGGCGCTCCGGCGGCGTTAACGCGCTGGGCGTAGATGTCTGCTGTTCCGGTTCCGCTGCGGTAGTCTCCCCATGTGATGATGGCGCCTCCGGCGCCATCGGCCGTAATCTGGGGGAATTCCTGGTCAAAGGCGGCGGTGCATACGGCTACACCGTTGGCGGTCCACTGGGGCGCTCCTGCGGCGTCGTAGCGCTGGGCGTAGATGTCGTAGTTTGTTCCGCTGCGGTTGTCTTCCCATGTGATGATGGCGCCTCCCGCTCCATCGGCCGCGATCTGGGAGAAGGCCTGGCCTCCGGCGGCGGTGCATACGGGATTGTTTATTAGCGGGCTGGTGGACCATCCCGCCGCGCAGGCGGAGCCGGCGGCCAGGCTAAGGGCCAGGCAAAGAGCGAGTGAGCGCGCGGGCCAGCCATGTGCCTGATTAAGCCGCGCGCAGCTGTCACGGGGTTCTTGCGGGTGGGAAGAAGTGCGGTTAGAGAGAGATTTTCGGCGCAGCGGGAAAATAATAGTAATGATCTGGCTCACCACGATGCGTTCTCATTTCTAGTTTTATTCGCTTTGGAAGGCTGGTGGCCCCATGCTGCGCGTTGCCTGGTCCTATTTTCGCCGCCACTCCCCGT
>JBPCLP010000020.1:0-230663 GCA_051003195.1 Candidatus Sumerlaeaceae bacterium
CAGCGGCAAGGGCTTTGACCCAAACCACACACCGAAAACTGTGGAAAAAGGCTGTGGGAAAAATCGCGACTATGCACTGGCTGCATAGCATGCCACGCTCGAATAAAAAACCACGCCATCTCCAAAGCGCTTCGCGCCGGGGGGGTGCACAGACTTCGCGCCGGGGGGTTGCACAATAGCAGGAGATGTGGCACGTCTTAACAGGTCAGGAACGGGCTGTCACTTCCCGTACGTCGCATACCACAAAGCTCTTCGGAACATTGCACACCTGTCTAGTTAGTGAACAATGCGTTCAGATCGCGAGCGAGTTGGTTACGCGCTCCTGGGCGGCCAGCGCTGAGTTCGCCTTCGCGGAATTCTTCAGATTGCGAAACACCGTATTTGCCGTCGTGTAGGCTGCGACTGCTTCCTTTTGTATGCCGACCTTCTCATAAGCAGCACCCATTTGCATCCAGCCATCGCCATGTTGCGGGTTCAGCTCCACGACGCGACGAAACTTAGCGGCGGCTTCCATAAACCGACCTTCGGCAAGGTACTCCTGCCCCAGCAGATAGTGGGCAGACTGGTTAAAACTGTCGGCCTGGATCAATTCCTGCAGCCGTTCAACGCGTGGCGTCATCGTAAACATCGGGCATTCCCTCGTCGGCAGTGGTTCGTGCTCAATACTGGTCCGGTTACTCTCGCGCGCGAAAACAGATTGCAACAGAATCACGGCTTTTCAGGTAATAAATGCTCAGGCACGCAAGGCGCATAGAAGAACCCACTTGATCCTGAACGTCCATTTGGAGAACAGTTTAATTCGCCGCTCACAGACTCGCCAAGGAAGCTGCAATGCTGACCAATGAAACCCGGAAGTTGATGAAACTGCTTCACCTGAACGCTGACCAGGTCTACCATGTCTTCTGCCTCGCCTTATGCATGGCAATGGCCGATGGGAAAGTCACCGACCAGGAAGGCGAAATGCTCACCCGGATCGGGTTTGGCCTGGGTTTATCGCCTGAGGACATAGCAGCGCTTGGGGAAAATGCAAAGCAGGCTATTGCCGAAACCAGCCGCGCCGATGTGATTGGCTTCTCCGTCGCCAGTTTGCAGTCCAGCCTGGATAGTGAACAGCTCGGCGGAATCAAACAGGTCCTGAGATTCGTTGCTACCAGTGACAACAATATCGCGGACAACGAGCAGGCGCTGCTCAGCATACTCGATGAAATGTGGCCCAACGCCTAGTGTGCCGAATCCGTAGTTCTTTACCAGACCGCAAGGGCAGACTTGACCTGGATTCGGCACACAGAACGGATTGCGAACTAATGGTAGAACACGCCTAGCTTTTTCCATGGGACTCTTTGGTTTAAGTGAGGAAAAAGAAGCGGCGCTCCGGGAGCGGATGGAAAGCCTCGGGATCCGGCTGGAAGACGTAACCGAATCGTTCGTCCGTTCGGGTGGCCGTGGCGGACAAAACGTGAACAAAGTGGCGACGTGTGTCCAGTTGAAGCACATTCCAACGGGCATCGAAGTGAAGTGCCAAAAGGAACGTAGCCAGGCACTGAACCGCTACCATGCGCGACGCATTCTCGCGGATAAAATTGAACGGCAATTGCTCGGTGCGGCGAGCGCCGAGCAACAGCGGATTGAAAAGATTCGGCGGCAGAAGCGAAAGCGATCGAAACGCGCCAAAGAGAAAATGCTCGCCGATAAAAAGCATCTGTCGGAAAAAAAGCGCGGGCGCCGTGAAGGCAAAGCACCGGAAGCGTAGGGTGGTCTACGAGAGATCGGAAGAACTATATTTTCGGTTTGGGGCGCCCCTTCAGGGCGCGAAAGATGGGTTGCTGTAACCCAGGGCTGCGGATTCCAAAAAGCCGGAATCCTTACCCTGGGCTTTGTCCCGCTGCACCTTCGGTGCAAAAAACCTGAACTGCGGATTCCAAAAAGCCGGAATCCTTACCCTGGGCTTTGTCCCGCTGCACCTTCGGTGCAAAAAACCTGAAGGCTGCGATTACCAAAACCCTGGGCTTTGTCCCGCTGCACCTTCGGTGCAAAAAACCTGCGGGCCTCTTCATTGCTACGACGCCCTAAAGTTCGCGCAATGTTACCGTTTCAGTTGTATGCTCCGGCTCCGCAGGATTCCGGGGTTCTTGAGATTCCGTTGTTGTCGAGCCGGTGGTCTCCTCAGTGCCCGGATCTACGGCTGTATCCGTGGTGGATTGATGTGGCTCGCGCTCGAGTGCACGCGGGGGACCAGCCTGATAATCGATCTTGTAGAGGGCCGTGTCATTGACCCGGAACACACGCGTGCCGAGCTCGGCAAAGTTATTTTCGTTCATATCGACATATTGCTGCCGCTCCTGGTCACCGGCCACCACGTACTCGATACCATTTTCGAGCAGCAGATCATAAGCGGTGCGCGTATCGGTGGTTTCATAAATTTCCTGCGCCACCTGCAGGCGTCGTATCCGCTCCTCCGTGAATTGGTCGCCGCGCCAGCCCCAGCCGTGATACAGCCAACCGGCAAAGCTGGGCCGGCCCGTCATGGTGGAAACGCGTCCGCTGTAGGTGTACTGCGTTCCAGCAGCTTCGAGCAAGCGCGCGTTATCAGGAAGATGTTTCCTGATCCACGCGATCAGTTCGTAATCGTCCGGATGCAGATACTTGAGGTATCGCATACCGTCGAGCCGATCTTCCACCGTGCGGGCGCGCGCTGCCGGGCGTAGCATTTCGTTCGGTGCTTCCTCGGGCGAGATGCCCTCGGGCGGCGTCCAATGTCCAAGACGCGTGGCCTGCGACACTCGCTGCATCGGCGCGACAACCGGGTATGCTCCTCCAAACACGACGACTGGCAGGACAATCCAGAACGCCCTTCGCGACCGTAACCGTTGTGGCGCATATCGAATGAGCCGGCGCAGCGCGAGGATACTCGCGACGACCATCGTCGGCCACAAGCTATAGTAGATTTTGAAGACCGTGTTGATGCGCTCGATATCGCCGGCAAAAATATCGTCAAAGTACACCAGCTCGCAAAAGCATGTAAGGACGAAGAACGTAAACAGCAGCCCAAGCAGAAGCCGCATCACCGGCGGCTGGCGATGGTTGATCAATGCAAGCAGCAGCAGTGCCGCACACACCATGAGAAGTATGGGGGTCCAGCTGCCGAGAAGCGGACGCAGCACACACGCGGCAGCCGCGGCCATGGCGATCCATGCCCAAAGCCGCCGACGTGCATCGGTCGTAGCAGCGCACGCCTGCCGGTAGTGCCGACGAAAAAGCGTCGCGAGCAGAATGACAGGACCCAGGCCCAGCAATGCCCAATGCGCGATGAACTCGAAAGGATCCGTGCGGTTAACTTTCTGTACTAATTTCAGCGGGCCAGACAGGAAAAGGGCGCGCAGAAACCCGGAAATTCCATCTTCCGAAAACGCATCTTTAAGGACTTCGCGTTTCGGGAATCCCGGCAGCGGATCGTGGAAATACTTGTGAAACAGCAGGAACAGCACGACCGCACCAAAGCATCCCACAATGACCGCAAGCAGCAGGCTGCTGAATCCGGACACAAAGCTTCGCGCCGGAACACGCCACGGTTCTTCGTAAGCAAATCGCGGCACGCGCGGCCGGTTGCCCGCCCAGAGCGCCACCGCAAACACCGCGATGAAGGTGATGGCGTCCCACGAATTTGCGGCGGAAAGCGCTCCCGCGACCAATGCTACAAAAAACAGCTCATCCAAATTGTGGAGCTGATAGCTGAACACGCTTCGGTAAGCACCCACGTTGCGCCATGCCTGGACAATAAGGCCCAACCCCAGCAGGAAAATAACCAGCGCGGATACGTGCGCATGAAGATCGCCGAGCACGAAACTGAACGCAGGAAATTCCGTAATCGTGTTTTCAACGGCACGCGAACTTCGCCAGAAATCGTAATTCCGGTACCACGCGTTTGCCAGGTACCATGCACCGTCTGGCGCATCCAGCACGCGAACCTTCACGATCGACAGGAGCTGCAGAAACCCGTCGACGTTACTGGCCAGGGCGACCATGAACAACGCCAAAAATCCCCACCGTAGCCTTCGCGTCAGATTATAACCGATGGAGAGCGCCTGCAGGCAAACGAGGGCAAACGCGGCGGCCAGCGCGAGGTTAAATCCAACTTCAGGCCGTATGACGATAGCTTTAATCAACACCGCCCAGAGGAAATGGCCGAAGTAGTAGTAGTTGAGCCAGCCTCCCATGCGCCAGCCGTTACTCTCCGTCATACTCGGAACCGGTGCCAGCCAGGCGTCGTGCGGCGGGAACGAGCTGGACGTGAGCAGGCTGTTCAGCAGTGCAAAGTCGGTGAACTTCTCCGCGGCCATATCCGTAAATCCGTTCGCCAGGGGATCGGGAATGTGATAGGAAATGTGCGGAACCATGCCGCGGAAAACCAGCATCAGCGCAAACGCCGCGGCGAATACACACTCGTAGGTAAGCACGAGGCCCATCCTGCTGCGCACGAACGCGACCATCGCATGCCTGTTGCGGATAAAGGTCCACATGCCAACCAGCGCGACTACTCCCCATCCGATTGCTACCGTGCGCAGGCCAAACGGCGCCCAACTGGAAACGCCGGGCAGAAACAGGAGGATCCACGTCACATAGCTGACCAGCAGCAAACCCAGCGCTTTGCTCAATCCATAGCCGCGGTCATGGAGCCTGGTGCAAACCCGGAAAGCCAGCGGCCATGCGCAAAGCGCAAAAAGCTGCATCACGAGGTACCAGAGCAGAACGGACTTCATTGCGCAGCGATCAACCGAAGCCCCAACCCGCTTTGCAATGAGGAAGCGGAGGAACCGGTTCTATGCCGGGGCGATGTGCTCAGGTCCGTAATCAGGCACAAGATCGCGCAGTTTTGCGCGAATCGCATCCGCGTCGTGTGCATCGGCAAGCCGCTCAAGCTCGGCAATGGCGGCCTCCATCACGCCATCATCCACGACTTCCGGCTCAGTCGTAAAGATTTTCCCCATATCCGTCGCCTTCACATTCTCGCCCGCAGTCAGCAGCTCTTCCTTTAGTTTTTCCCCTGGCCGCAATCCCGTGAAAACAATCGGAATCTCTTTGTCCGGTTCATAGCCGCACAAGCGGATGAGGTTGCGCGCGAGATCGACAATGCGCACCGGCTGTCCCATGTCGAGCAGGTAGAGCCGGCGCTGTTCATCCAGCGATCCCGCCTGGATGACCAGTGAAACGGCCTCAGGGATTGTCATAAAAAACCGCACCACCTCCGGGTGCGTCAAGGTGACTGGACCCCCATTGGCGATCTGCCGACGGAACAATGGAACCACACTTCCCCGGCTGCCGAGCACGTTGCCAAAACGCACGGCGACAAACTGTGTCCTGGATTTGCGCGCCATCGAAAAAACGATCATCTCGGCTATGCGCTTGGATGCTCCCATCACGTTTGTTGGCCGCACCGCTTTGTCCGAAGAAATTAAAATGAAACGTTTCGCACCGCCCTGGTCAGCCGCGCGCGCGACATTCCTCGTTCCTGTCACGTTGTTCTTAATCGCTTCGTCGGGATGCAGCTCCATCAAGGGCACGTGCTTGTGGGCGGCCGCGTGAAAAAATATGGTCGGCTTGAATTCCTCCACCACGGCGCAAAGTTTCCGATAATCGCGGATGTCGCCAATGATTGGAATCACGACGTCGCGGCTGCGCGCATCGGATGCGGGGCCGCTCAACTCCTGGCTGATGTCGTAAATCGAATTCTCGCCATGGCCGAACAGCAGAATGCGCTGGGGGTGAAACTGGAGCAGCTGCCTGCATAGTTCCGACCCAATTGAACCGCCCGCGCCGGTGATCATCACGACCTGGTCGCGCACATAGTTGCGTTCGTCCGGCAATTCGAGCGTCACAGGATCGCGCCCCAGAAGATCCTCGATCTCCACGGGTCGAATCTCCTTAATGCTGACGCGACCCGTCATCACATCCTGCACGCTGGGGAGAATGCGGAACTGCACCTTTGCGTTTTCGCAAAGCGCTACGATTTCGCGCAGGCGGCTCGGCGGGACATTTGGCAGCGCAATCAAAACTTCTTCCGCGCGCGTACGATGGATTACAGCAGCCATGTCGGCGATCGTGCCGGCAACCGGCAGCCCGTGGATCCGGAAGTTCTGCTTGTCGACATCGTCGTCCACAAACGCCACTGGTTTCCAGCGGCGGACCCCGCTTGAGATCATCTGTCGCACAATCGCCTCGCCGGCATTGCCCGCGCCCACAACCAATAGACGCTTTGTGGTAGTGCCCGTCTCGTCAGTCGGGTAGAGGAGCTGCGTAACGATAATGCGCCGACTGAAGCGCGACGCAGCGATGACCATGATCGTCAGCAGGCATTCAATTGCCAGCACGCTCAACGGAACGCGCTCGAGGCGCTGAGCGCCGTTTGCCAGGTCAATCGTCCACAGCCACGGCACTGGCGGCAGCAGCGTGTACCAAAAGTTCAGCAGTGTGAGGACAGCACTGCCAAGCACCGTTGCCGCAATCGTTGCCAGCATTTCGCCCGGTCCTGCATAGCGCGGAATGCCGCGGTAGAGGTTAAATGCGGCAAACAGACAGAGCCGCACCACAATGAAAACACCGACGACAACGACGTACTGATTACGGTCCTGGCGAAACGGCTGAAAATCCCGCCGGATCAGGTACGCAATCCAAAGCGACATACTGACCAGCAGTGCGTCGGAAAGCGCGAGGCCTATGCGCCTCCATTTTACCGTGGGTGACATGATGACGCCTCTACACGCGTAGAGGCAGAACCGTTGCCAATTAAAATCAAAAACCCGCGATTAATCCGGGTGCGACAGTTCGTCGTCGGGAGTTTCGCGATCCCTGTCGCCTTGCCTGCGGCCACTAAGGCCAGCTTCGCGCCGGTTGACACGCGTCTGTCTGCTGCGCCGGTTTGGCACCAGGTATTCGTAAAAACCTGCATGTTGTACGCGTAGCAGCGCCACAAGGACCAACGTGGTAAGAGTACCCAGCAGCCCCATCTGGAACGCGATGGCGAGGCCGATGGCGGCAGAGACCCACAGCGTGGCTGCGGTCGTAAGGCCCCGAACCTGTCCTTCCACGCGCAGAATTAACCCCGCGCACAGAAAACCGATTCCCGCCACGACCTGCGCTGCAATACGCGTCGGATCCACGGCTCCGGGAGCAAACCGCGACACCAGCCCGAAAACGCAAGAGCCCACCGTCACCATTGCAAACGTGCGTATTCCAGCCGGGTGTCCCGCGTGTTCGCGCTCCCAACCGATTATCCCGCCCAGCACGCCCGACCACAACGCGCGGCCCAGCAGTTCAAATTCCTGTGTATAGTTCATCGAAACGGTTTTTGCCGGACTACCCCGGAGGCAGTCAACTGGCGATGCGCGTCACTAAACCTCAGGATAAAACGGCGTAGCACCGGCCGGGCAGCTGCCTGATCGCACGTTTCATTTCCAGCCCGAACAGCACCACGGACAGCCGCTGTACGGTAATGCGCGCCGGATCGAGCTGTGCCGCCAGCATATCGAATACCTGTGGCTCATGCTGGATAAGCCCCAGAACGTAACGTTCTTCCTCGCTCAACTGCGCGACAACATTGGTGCCAGCCTGACTGCGAGATGGCACTGTTGAGCTGCCGTCCGCTTGGGTTACGGCCACAGCGCCCTTGCTCTTGTCGGACTCTGACGCCAGGGATTCGTCAAGCAGCTCTTCGCGCAGGTATCCGCGCAGGACGTCTTTCATTTCGTGCAGGATCTCCTCAGGCCGCTGCACCAGCCGAGCGCCGCTGCAAATCAACGCATTGGCGCCGCGCGAGTTGAGACGCGTGATATCGCCGGGCACCGCAAAAACAAAACGATTCTCGTCCAGCGCTTCGCGCGCACTGATGAGTGCGCCGCTCTTCTCCGCCGCTTCGACCACGACGGTGCCGAGCGATAGAGTCGCAATGACGTGGTTGCGCTCGGGGAAGTTGTAGCGGTCCGGGCTGGTGTTCATGGGATACTCGGTAATTAATGCACCGTGCTCGATCACACGTTGCTCGAGCGTGCGATTCTCCGCCGGATAGCAGACCGACAGGCCGTTTCCAAGCACGCCGAGAGTCCGCCCGCCGGCGCTGATCGCAGCCTGGTGCGATGCTGAATCCACACCGCGCGCAAACCCGCTGACAACGGTGATACCGCATTGGGCAAGTCGCGATGCAAACTGCTGAGCCACCGCACGGCCATACTGAGTTGCATGGCGCGATCCGACCAGCGCCACCGAGTAGCGGTCTTCACGGTGCAGGGTGCCGCGCACGTACAGCAGGGGTGGCGGCGCGCTGCACTGCAGCAGGTTGGCCGGGTAATCGTCGCAATGGCTGGTGACCGCGCGCACGTGGTGTGCGGCCATTAACTCCAGCTCCCGGTCGATAAGCGCGGACTTCGGCGAGTCCAGTACCTGGCGGGCCAGTTCCTGGTCCATTCCGCGCTGCTGCGCGAGTTCCCTCGCACTCGAACCCAGGACCTTCGCGGGCGTGTCGAAGCGCTGCATCAACGCATGGAAACGTGGTCGGCTCATATCCGGAACCAGCCGAATTGCCAGCCACAGTCGAAGTTCTTCGTTGGAAAGCATGAATGGACCATGCGAACACAGCGGCATGGAATCAAGCAATTGAACATTGCGGACGGCGAAATTTTTGCGTGTGATGCCGCGCCGTGACTATCGCTGAAACTTCCCGTGCTGTCGAATTCGCATCGACGCCGATAGACCCCGCAAATGGCCTGGAAGTGCGCGACGTGAGCAAATGCTACCGCGTCTCCACCGAGAGCGTTGGCCGCGTCTCCTCGTTTTTCGTAAACCGGCTTGTATCACGCACGCGGCTGACGGACCTCTGGGCACTTAAGGAGGTGAGCTTCGATGTCCCGCGCGGCGAAGTGCTGGGAATCCTCGGGACCAATGGCTCGGGAAAAAGCACGCTGCTGCGCATACTCAGCGGTATTTCGACACCTACAAAAGGTACGGTGCGCCGGCAGCCCCGCGTGGCCGCGCTGCTCGACCTCTCCGCCGGCTTTCACCCGACGCTTTCCGGGTACGAGAACCTCTTTCTCAGCGGCTCGATTGTCGGCTTGTCCCGCGACGAAGTGCGAGAGCTGTTACCGCAGATCGTAGAATTCAGCGGCATCTCCCACGAATACCTCGATGCCCCCGTACGCTATTACAGCGCTGGTATGGTCGCGCGCCTCGGGTTTGCGCTGTCGGTCAGCTGCGATCCCGACGTGGTACTCATCGACGAGGTGCTTGCCGTGGGCGACGCAGAGTTCCAGGCGAGGAGCGCGCGGCGCCTGCTGCAGTTCCGAAACGAGGGCAAGGCAATGATCCTGGTGTCGCATGTGCCCACGGTTATCCTCGAGCTGTCCACTCGTGTGCTATGGCTGCACAAGGGCAAAACGCGCGCATACGGCGACACCCGCGAAGTGGTGAAGGAGTACCAGACTTATCTTAACAGCCGCATCGCACAGCGCGAGCATGAAATGGGCGCGGCTGAAGAGGCGCGCGAGGCACATCTAACCGTGGCGGAGTTTTCACCGCTGGAACTGGAGGATGGAAATAGTCAGCGCACGGCGATCTTCCGCACCGGCGGCGTACTTCACATGCGCGCCACACTCCGCACGCTTCGGCCTGCACCCGCAGCGATCGACCTGCTCGTGCGGGTCGTGCACGAGACTGGCGCCGTCATGGATGAGTTCACTCTCAGCGAACGCGCAATGGAGCTGCCGCCGCTGGATGTGAACAGGCCCATCTGCATCGAGCTCCGCTTCGAGCCACTGCTGCTCCTGCGCGGCAAGTTCGCGATCTCGATAATGCTTGTTTCCAGAGAAGCGAGCGACACCGTCTACGCCCGAAGCGAAGCCGCACCATTTGAAGTTGAGTCAGACTACTCCGACTACCCCCAGCACCTCGTCGAACTGCCGTGCAGAGTGGTGATGGAGGATTAAATATCGGATGCCTGAGGCACGGCAAGGAAGCTTCAGCCGCGACCAGAGAATTGCAAGGAAGGTTATTAGCTACTACCTGCGAGCTGCGGAGTCAACGGGACATGTTGCCGATAATCGAAGTTCTAAGTACTGAGAGCCCGCGCTGATTTTAATCGAACGGCCCTGCATGTGTTAACACGGTAACCCGACGAGGGGCAATGCGCGAAGACGAAGTCAGAGTGAGGTTGACGCAATGCTCTTTTTCAATCTGAAGGAAAGTAGTCACTAGTTTTAGCAGCTTTTCACATCAGGAACAGGCTCATTCGAACATCCAGGAGAGATGCCATACAATTAAGTGTTATTCTCGCGGAATCCGACAATGAGACCAAGATCATAGAGCTCATTGGGAGACTCGTAGTGGCGTGCGGCCGTCTTCCAAAAGGAACAGTTTGGGAGTTGCTCGTAATTAGCCGCGAGGAAACGGCCGAATTAAAAAGTATAGTTTCCCGGATAGGTGGAATAACAATTCGGAGCACAGGCTCGTACGCAGCCGACTTCAAGGCCTGTATTGCCCGTGCAAGTGGCAGGTGCATCATAACGATGGAATCGAATCTGGCGCACAACCCCTTTATTATCCCCGAACTTTATGCTTCACGGGATCTCGGCGACATTGTCATCGCTTCCCGTTACGTCCGTAATGGATACTTCAACGGGTCTTGGCTGCGACGATTTCTAAGCCGCTCCGGAAACACACTGTTTCGCAAGGTGCTGGACTTCCCCGTTTACGATTTGACCTCCAGCTTCAGACTGTACAATCTCCGAGTATTCGAAAACACAGACTTGAGGCTCACAGACGAAGATGTCCTGTTGGAAATTCTTGTGAATGCATATGCACAAGGGTTTAAGCTGGCAGAAATCCCGTTCCATTACAATCCGTCGCAAAAAGCACCGTCTGCTACGACATGGCGTACGGGTCGGAGCTGTTTACGTTCATTGGGGGGGCTGTGGAGACTCCGAAACTCGATTGATTGTGCGGACTATGACGAACGTGCTTTTAACAGTCGGATCTGGTTCCAGCGCTCATGGCAGCGTCGGCGCTACCGTGCGCTTGTGCGAATGGCGCAAGATGCCAAATTAGTTCTCGATGTCGGTTGCGGGTCGTCGCAGGTAATTGAAGGACTTCCTCAATCGGATTGCTGCGACCTGCGGCTAAACAAACTTCGCCACAAACGTGCACCCGGACGGGTTTTGGTCCGAGCCAGTGTCTTCGATCTTCCATTCAAAACAAACTTTTACGATGCTGTGATTTTCTCGCAGGTGATCGAGCATCTGCCAAAGGACCCTCGTGTTTTGCAGGAGATTGTCCGTGTTGCAAAGCCGGGTGGTCACGTAATCGTTGGCACCCCGGACTACGCTACCTGGTGGACTACCGTGGAAAAGATCTATGGTGCAGTGCATCCCGGCGGGTACGCGGATGAACACATTACGCATTACACATTCGAAACTCTAAAAAAAGAAATCGAGTCGCTGGGATGTCGATTCATTGATCACGCTTACGTATGGCATGCTGAATTGATAATGCGCTTTCAGAAGCTTTGATCTCCTCCGCAACGCGCATAATAAACTTTCGTAAATGGGTTAAGCTTTACGGTCTTTCCTGGCTCGGCGTCTATTTTATGTGGGCGCTGTTGAACTACCGCACCTGGCCGGACACTGACGCCTATTTGGAGATGGGGCGCGGTCTGCTGCACCACGGGATTTTCGGGTACCAGCTTTCAACAGGGGAGTATGTTCCGAACGCTTTTCGAATGCCCATTTTCCCTTTGTTGCTGGGTGTGATTGATCTGCTTACCTCGCAACGCGAGTTCACCTACCTGCTGTTTAGCATTCTCCAAACATTTCTGGCAGCCGCTCTACCCTGCATTGCATTCTATTTTGGCAGTCTGCTGAACACGCAATCAGCCTGGGTAGCGTTTTTCGGGATGCTGCTGCATCCAAATTTTGTGGTCATGTCAGTGAGCGTACTCACCGACATTTCGTTCGCTCTACTAGCGGGAATTACCGCAGTGCTTCTATGGGAATCGGGACAGCGGTTAACAAACCGTCGTGCAGCTGTTCTCGGATTTACCTGCGGGTTTGCATGTCTCATTAGGCCGATTATGAAACTCTACCCGGTGTTTATAGTGCTATGGCTTGGGTTGTTCTGTGGCAAACCCTCGCGAGGCAGATGGATTAGCGGTACTGTAGCAATCGGTTTCTTCGTTCTGATGCTGTCGCCCTGGCTAATACGCAACGCCATAATGTACAAAGCATTGGTGCTTGAGACGAACCAAGGTTTAAATCTGCTCTGGAGTAATGCACATCTGGTGGAGCCTAACAGCTTTGAGACGCCCGATAGGCTCGCACTGAAGAAATATATCCGAGCTAACGTGACCGACCCCATGAGCTTTGTTTACTACCGCGGGACCGAGTATTTCTACCGCAATGACCTGGCAGTTTCACGTGAACTGTCAGCAATTGCGAAGGATACTTTTTTGCGCGCGCCCTTAGGAATTGCGCAGACCTGGCTGGCGAACGCAAAGCACATGCTGATCGATCAGACGCATTTTGACGCACTCTATGAGATGCTGCACGCACGTGCGTGGTATAAAACTCTAACCCGTGGGTTCGCCTGGAGCGAAGATGCGGCAAACCGCAGAATCTATCACGTTGTCCTGGAAATTAAACGGGCAGCCAAGTGGGCTTACATCCTTGTTCCAATTCCGAGTATTTTCTTAATGTGGAAAGCTGGCCATCTCCGCCTGGCAGCTTTTATGCTCCTCAACGTGCTGTATTTTTTCGGACTTACGGCTTTTGTAGCAGGTTATGATCGGTATCGGCTGAACATAGAGCCGTTTTTTCTCACAGCGTTTGCCTTCCTGATTATCACTGCGGTATCGGGGGTTCGGAAAATACTCGCTCGATCTTAGGAGGCGATGAACAACAATGCGGTTGCGGCGGTTGCGCCAAACTAGTAACTAGCTCCCCCAGAACTGGTGCCTACTGTACCCAGCGTATTGGGGGAAAAATTGGCTGTCGAAGCACCCACTGCAGTCGATCCTGTTACGACTTCCAGACCATACCGACTATTGGATTGCGCCACGGTACCTGCACTGATGCCGATTGAACCGTTATCGCGAACGGCAAAACCGTTGCCACCCGTGTTGGAGTTGGAAATACAACCTGAGTATACCTGTGCATACCCTGGGCCCTGTATGGCAACGCCATTTGCCGTGTTGCTGTTGGTTCGGCAGCCGCTTAGATAGAGAATCCCGTTCGCCATGTAAATGCCATTCGCGTTGCCAGTTGCCTCGCAACTATAAGTGTTGCCGAACGCTCCCTGAAGAATCCCAAACCCGGCAAAACTATTATTACTCGCTCTGCAGTTCTTGAAAATATATGCTCCTGTTTCCACTTTCGCACCCGAACCGGCAGCGTTTTCGATCGAAAGCCCTTCGAATTGCACGGCCGAGCAATTGTGCGCAGAAATACAGAATCTGCGCAGGCGCGGCGCACCTACTGAATCAACATCGGAACCTAATATCCTGACATTGGGGCTTCCGACTGATGTCGTCGTCCAGGTTTCGTCTCCCAGGATCCGCAGGTAGTCTCCGTCGATCCCCTGGTCGTATGCCGTTCCCGAAGATGAGATTCCATACACACTCACAGTTTCCTTATAGATGCCGGCCGCAATTTTGATTGTCACATTGCAGTTGAGCCGATCCGGGACGATATCCACGCCACCCTGGATGGTTTTCTTTGCGGTAGAAGCACTGAGGCCGTTATTCGCATCGTTGCCGGTGGTGCCATTCACATAAATTGTAAAATCCTGCTCACTCGTCTGGATGGTCGTAAGCGCCAGGTTCACAAGATTGTGATCCGGGTTAAGCTGCTGGAAGCCGTTTGTTCCATCATTAAACCAGATTCTCAATTTGAGGCTCGTTTGCGATTGGAAGATGGCGGAATTGATGGCGCTCATGCCCAGCGCAGCATCGCCAACAATGACATTGAATACGCCATCGGCGACAGTCAGGTTTATACCCGCGCTCGGCTGGCTCCCGTTCACGCTCGTCCCGTCGTTGCTCCAAAGTGTGGTAGTCGCGCTTGTGTTCAAGATCGCAAACTTGAACTGCCCTGTGCCATTGTAGGCTTGCCCCTGTACCTTGACGCGCCCCTGATAACTGAATGTGACCTGTCCAACCTCGGCTAGAGAGACGCTTGCAGCACACAGCAGCCCCGCAATCGCAAAAATCTGTCTAAGGCTTTTCAATTGAGTCGTCTCCAAACTTCATTATCTGATTTTACTAATTAGTCCAGCTGCATAAGCGAGATCGTCACGGGAACGATACCGCTGGGTCCGCCAACCACCGGTTCAATCGAATACGACGAACTGGACACGCTTTGCGGCGCCACTCCATCCGCGGTAATAGCACTGCTTATGCTATAACTACCGCTGGTTGTTGAAGCACTGCCCGCGTTGATTGAACCGTACTCCAGGTCATAGCTCAGTGACTTTGCCATGCCAGCGAACGCGGATGATCCGCTAAGCGCAATTGTTGCAATCAGGCAGGATGCGTAACAGGCAAATCGTGGCATAACACTCTCGTTAAAATTAAATCGTGGTCGATGATTGGACGTGCAAGTTCCGTGAAACGTTGACTCAAAACACGGAAATTCCGTAATGCGAGTACTCAGCTACTGCATTAAATGAACGAGAGCAAGGCTATTCCACCGCGGCAATGGAGCAGCTGAGCCCCTGTCTCCACCCGCCGCCTACTCCACCACCGTCACTTTCTCGTCGTGGCTGCTTACCTTGATGTTAAACACCTGCGTTGGGGACGCATGGCCCGCGACCTCGGCGACTGCATTATACTGCCCTGCCGCCATGCCGCGCGCGGTGAATTGTCCCTGGTCGTCGGTTTTGCCCTCGCGCGGCGCCTCCATCGAGTTCGCATCCGCCGCAACCACCTTGCACGTGGCGCCTGCAATTGGCTTGGCGGCCTTGTCCTTCAGTATCCACCGCATGCTGCCCGCGCCATACAGCACATCGTCAATGTGGGTCGTCTCGCCTTGTTTCACCTCGATGCTCTTCTCGATAATGGAGTATCCCCACGCGCTGATCTGCACCTGGTAAGTGCCCGGCGGAACATTGGGGATTTTGATGATTCCATCCGCGCCGCGAGTCTGCCCGTGATCCAGGAACCCATTGGGTCCGTTCAGGTAACACCACGCCTTCTGGATCGGCTTTCCGTCTGCAATATCCAGCGCCACCGATTCAACCGTACCTCCCGACTGCTCCAGTCGCAAATCCACTTTCGTTTCGCCGGTGTCGCTCACCTGCACGCTCGGCTGCGTTGCGAGTCCCGCCTCGGGTTTGCTGGCCGTTACCGTATAAGTGCCCGCCTTCAGGCCCTTGAATGAGAACGTCCCCTTCACATCACTGTTCGTGCTTTGTCCGCCGCGGTTCGTCGCAAAGATATCGCCGACGCCTGTGGTCGGCGGGGTGTAGGCCACGCGCGCGCCGTTGACCGGCAGGCCTGCGGCATCCGTCACCGTGCCCGTAATGCTGCCATTCGGAAAGACGAATGTCTTCTCGACCACGGCGCCCGATTCCGGAATGTCCACGGACTCGCTCATGCGGATATTATAATCGTCTGCCATGCTCAGGGAGACGCTGCACGTTCCCGGGATCAGATCGTCAAAGGTGAAACTTCCGTCCGCTTCACTGCGTGCGCTGCGGTTCTGGCTCTGGTCCGTGCCACCCTGGCTGATGCTCGCGCTTACGATTACCGGCGCGCCGCCTTTCAGCGCTTTCCCAATCAGCTTGCCTGAGCCCAGGCGCATCACGATCTCTTTCGTTTCGTCATCCTTCACATCGGCCGACGCGTAGATGACTGGCTTCGTCGATTGTATACGGTAGCGACCCGCTGGAATGCTCGCGAACGTACAAACTCCGTCGGCGCCGGTCTTGCCCGGCTTCATCTGTTCGTAATTGCTGTTTTCACGTAATGTCAGTTCAACCTCCGGCACCGGCGCCTCTTCCGCACCGCGCACCACACGAACCCGAACTGTGCCGCCGCCGCTCACAGGAATATCGCCCAGGTCCGTCGTTTCGAAATTCTTTATATCGGCTTCCTTGTTCACGACCACCAGCGGCGCTTCAGGTTTGATGACCAGTGAGTTTTTGCCTGCCGGCCCTGGCCCCACACTGAACTTGCCATCTTCATCCGTGGTCGCCAGCCCCATCGGCATGCTCTGCTGCCGCTCCCACGAGCTCATGCTGCCCCATAGCATCACCTTCACACCGGGCAGTGCCTTGCCGCCATCTTTGGCCACCACACGTCCGGTTATCGTTCCGCCCGGTCCCATCCGGAATTCCTTTTCGAACGTTTCCTGGTTCTTCGGGACCTCGACACTGAATTGCGTGGGCGGCCAGCCCTGGACTTCCAGTTTTATGCCATGCGTCACGCCGGCCTGGAGCTTCGGAATGGTAAACCGTCCCGGAACGGCCGGGTCTTTCTTAAAGCCGCTGGAGTTGCAGGTGAAGTCTTTGATCGGCGCGCCCGTCTTGTCATCCACCAGCTTGCCGATCATCGTGACGCCCGTCTTTTCATCGAGGATAAAATCGACGTCATTGCGGTCGACCGCGATATTTTGCTTACTGTTCATGGAGGACCCGCCACTGCGCGGGTATGCATACACGTAGTACGTGCCCTCGGCAAGGTCTTCGACCTTGTAACGCCCCGTCTCATCCGTCTGAGCATTTCCATGAGAGCCCGATGCGTTGCCGCTGGCACTCACCTGCACGTCCTTCACCGGATCGCCGGCCGTGGTCGTTACTTTTCCACCGATAAAATGCGGCACGCGCAGTTGCAGTACGATTCCGGATTTCACGCCACCCGGATCCAGTTGAACGGCCTCCGTCTTGGACGTCGCGTATTTCGCCTTGGTAGCGGATAACGAAGTGCTTTTCGGCTGGTTGTTGAGAGTGAACTGGCCCGCCGCATCCGATTTCGCGGTCCCGGATTGATCGGAACCCGAGCTGTTGCCGAAGGACACCATCTGGTTCGCGGAAACATTCGCGTCGGCGACCGGCTGGCCCTGCGGGTCAACCACCGTGCCCGCAATGGTGCCGCCTGGCTCCAGCGTGATATCCACGTTCTCGGCTGACTTATCCTCCACCTGCACTGGATCCGAAAACCCCGCCGGAAATCCAGGTGCCTCGGCCTTCACGCGCAGCAGGCTGAAGCGGCTCACCTCCAGCAGGTACTTGCCGTCCGCGCGCACCGGGACCGCTTGAGTATTCCCGCCCATGTTGTTGCGGTCGAACACCTGCACCTTCGCGGTTGGAATCGGAACGCCGTCTTTCGTCTTCACGATCCCTGTAACATTCACGGACTTCAGCATCGGGATGTCTTTGCGGGCCTCGGTTTCCTCGGGGTCGACCTGCATCCAGACGTTACCGTTGTTATTATTGCGGTCCGCGACCTTGTATCCGGCTTTCTCGATACTGAAGTTGATGTTCCTGCCGCCGCCATACGGCATCACACCTGTCAGGCGATAGCTGCCGTCCGCGTTCGAGAGAACGGAATTCTTTTTGCGACGTCCGGATGCGCGACCCGCACCCGACACCTTTGCGCCTTCAATGGGCAGGCTGGTTTCTTTATCGCTGACCGTCCCGTAGACTGCATGGCCCCCATAGAGCACCACATTGATCTCTGTCGTCTCTTTATCTGCAATCTCCACGATGGACTCGTCGCGGCCGGTCGGCGCCAGCCCGAGATTGCGCTCCAGGTCCGCTGCGTCGAACCTGTACTTGCCTGCGGGAAGCCGTGTGATTTCGTAAACGCCACCCGAGTCGGTCACCCCTTTAAATGGTGCGTAGCGGGGGCCGATTTTATAATCCTTGGGCGAAAAGTTCATTGTCACCGTAACACTCGAGAGCGACTCGCCCGTGCCTTTCATGAACGCATGGCCTGTGACCACCGCACCCGCGGATTGCAGGCGAAGCACCAGCACCCCGCTCGTGGGAGCGACAACGCTCTGGCTGAATGGCACGTGCTTCTGCGAATCCACCATCAGCATGCGCTCACCGGCCGCGACTTCCTCCAGCACAAAATCGCCGGCAGCGCTTGTCGTCGTCAGGCCTTCCGCGGCGTAATTCTTCCCAACTTCCCCGGCCGAAAACTTGATTGTCGCGCCCGCAACCGGCTGCTCTTTATCATCGATTACATGGCCACGGATCGCCGCTGCTTCCAGCAGCGTTACATCTTCGGACAACTTGCGCAACGCAGGTAACTCCGCGTCCCATGCGCGATTGCCTTTTTCCGTCAGCGCCTTCTGCACCGTCGCATATCCCGCCTGGTGCGCCCGGATGAAATGCGAGCGCAGCCCACGCCCAACCAGCTTGAACTTCCCATCGGCTGTCGAGCTGGTCTGCGCAACAATCGGAGTCCCCGTCTCCCCGGTATCTTCATTATAGTCATAGCCACCAAGTTCGACGTTCGCCGAAGCGGCCGGTTTGCCATCCGGCAGAAGCACTTTCCCCGTGACGATGGTATGAGGCTCCGACGTGCTGAATGTATCCACTTCAGCAGACGCTCTCTCCGCAGCAGAAGAGCCATTCTTCTCATTCTTGACCGCGGCGGCGTTGGCACGCCCGGCTGGCCTGGTTGAAGAAGTCTGCGGATCCGACAGCGAGCGAACGCGCGTCTTTGGCGCTTCCTCGGTCGCCTTGGGCTTCTCCTTGTCGCATCCCGAAAGGAGCGATAGCAGTAGCGCCAGTGAAAGAACAATTCGGATCGCGCGGGTTTGAAGTCGCATGCAGACGTGTCCGCCCCTCGTGCAGGTTGATAATGGCACTGGCGATTCTGGATTCGTGAATCGCAGTTGCAAGCTCAGACGAACAAAGTGCGCGCTGCGTTGACGGGCATACGCTTTGCTCCCACTATGTGCAACGCTGTACGAGGCGCCGTGGGCTTTCCAGCCAGGTTTTCACCGGATCCTCTGCGCACGAGACCAGGAGGCAATATACGATGCAACCACAGACCAGGGAAGACCTGATCCAGAAATACGTGAGCGACATGCATGCGGTCGCCAAGCACGTGCTGGAGGCTTTCGAACGCCAGCAGCAGGACGCCGATGTTCAGAAGTTCCTGGAAGCAAGTCAGCTCATCAACAAAGTGGTCTCCACGATGCGCAGCCAGCATAATCGCCTGGATGAACACTCGAAGACCGTCGGCGCCGAACCGCACACGATGCCCAAGGAAGCCATCAGTGCGGCTCTTGGTGTAGCGGCTGGTCTGTATGATAAGATTCGCTCGCACGCCGTCAGCAAAATGCTGCGTGATGACTATGTCGCGCTGACTATGTGCTGCGTCTCGTACGAAATGCTGCACACAACGGGCCTTGCCGTATCCGATCAGACGACAGCCGACCTGGCCCTGAGCCATCTCAAGGACCTGACGCCGCTGGTCATGCAGATTGGGCAGGCGATTCCGGCCGTAGTAACGCGAGAGTTGATGGAAAGCGGCATGTCGTCGGACAGCACTGTCGCCGAAACGGCAGCACGGAACAACCAGGAAGCGTGGCGCGTCAGCTCAAAAGCAGCCTGATCAAAAAACATTGAGCGCTACCTCCAGTCCGTCGGAGGCAGCGCTTCTATTTCGGGGGAACTATTGCAAAGCCGCGCCCAGCCGTGCAAGCTGCCGTGCGTATGCCGATGCTCTATCGGATTTTCCATTCGTGGCAGCCACCGGCTTCGCCACCGATGCTTCGACAGGCTGGGTTGGACTCGCAGCAGAAGCCACCTGCTTCCCGGAGAACCGAACCTCAGGGCTCCGCATGGAGCCGACAAGTTCGAAACTAGGTAGCTGTACCAGTTGTGCATTCGCTGCTGGCGCTGTGTTGTTCTTGAAACTGTTGAGTATGTTCTTCACCTGAAAGAAGGCCGACTTCTGCGCGATCTCCTGGCTGACGTTCCCTTCAAAGCTGAGATTCATTTGCTCCGTTTGAAGATCGATCGCACCGCTTCCTACCAGTTGAACGTCCGGTCCCGTGATTCTTAGTTCCGAGAGCTGAATGTTACCGTCGGTCGCTGTGCCTGCCACATGAGCCGTATCGAAGGAGATTTTCGTAAGGTCGGTGATACCCGTCGCGTTCGCGATCTTCTCCAGAAGCGCTCGTTCCGTGATAACGCCTGGAGCCAGCGCGAAGTCAAAGTCTCCGGTCAGCGTCGTGCTAATGGTGTCAAGTCCAACGCCTTGCCAGGCACCCGCAACTGTGCCACTCAACTGCAGTCCGGATATCACGGGACGCAACGCTGCAGGTGCGAGGAGGCTCAGAATCTGATCCACTGCGACATTTGCGACATTCACATTCATGTGCTGCCGCTCACTGTCACCACCAGTTGGGTTCACGCGGCCCCGCATCTCAACTTTTCCACCGGCCAGGCGCCCATGGAACCCGGTCAGCACCATTTCGCCGCCTTCGATGCGCGTCTGCATCCCACCACCCTGCACCCGAACGCGGGTACCGGTGTGGTTGCGACCCGGTGTCAATTTGAGATCAGCAGCTTTGGTACTATTGGCGTTCTCTCCGGCGGAGAGGTTGGTATTGGTCGCAAGTGCAGCAATTCCAGCCATAATGGCGACCGAAACCGTCCGGTGCCGCGCGCGGTTAATTAACCGTAGGCAATTATTTACTTTAGTCATGTACTTAGAGACAATGCCAGCGCGAACGTATTCATTGTTCGAGGGGATATCCAGGAACCAGAGCTAGTATATGTCAAGCCTGGGAGATTGCTTCAATTAACCAGAAAACTCGTGTCAGGGCAGCTGGCTGTACGCCGGCTCGCCCGTGACGGGCAACAGCACCTGGAACACCGTACCGACACCAACTGCGCTCTCCAGACGGATCAGGCCGCCATGCTCTTCGATCATTTTTCGCGTCGCTGGCAACCCGATGCCGGTGCCACGGGACCCCTTGGTGCTGTAAAACAGCTCCCAGATTTTGTCGCGGACATGCTCCGGTATTCCGCCGCCGTTGTCTTCCACGCGAATTTCCATCCATTCCACGGCCTCTTCAGAGTCCTGCGTGGTGATGCCTGCGCTCTCGCGGGTGAGAATCCGCGCGGACAGTTCGACAAAGCCTCCGCCGGAGGCCTGGTGGTGTTCACCTGCGGCCTCTCGACTGCGTTCGTGACCAGGTTGAGCACTGCACGAAGGATCTGGTCTGCGTCACCGTGAAACGACAGCTGCGGCGCCAGTGTCTTAAACTCGAGGCGCACGTTCAACGTTTCTGCCTTAAACTCCAGCGTCTGCGTCACGTCGCGAAGCATCCTCGCCACATCAAACGTGTCACGCATCGGCTCGCGCTCTTTCGAGTAATCGAGCAGATCGAGTACAAGGTTGCCCAGGATTCCGGTATTGCGTTTGAGAAGATCAAAACCCTGCCGCATGAGGTCGTCGTTGTCCTGGTCCAGGCCCATCTGCGTGATCCCCAGCCCGCCCTTCACTCCCGCCAGGATGTTTTTAATACAATGGCTGATTCCCGAAACCGTCTGCCCAACCGCTGCAAGCCGTTCCTTTTGAAGCAATTCGTCGTGTAAGCGGCGGTTTTCGATAACGATGGCTGCCTGCCCCGCGAGTATGGAGCATACCTCCATCTCTTCCTCGGCAAACTGCTTCCGGTCTGAGTTTCCCGTGCGGTTGAGGTTCATCGTCCCGATGACATTTCCCCGCGCAATCAGCGGAACACACATGGCCGAGCGAATCTTGCGTGGAGTGCTGGTTTCATCCGCCATACTCTCATAGTTCCGCGTGCGCGGCGTGTCGTTCAGGATCAGCGGACGGCGCTCGCGAAGTACATATTCGCTGATGGAGCCCTTACGCCCCACGTATCCGCGCTTGACGATTTCCTCGGGCAAACCACGCGCCGCCAGCATTTTCAGGTGACCCTGGGCGTGTTCTTCATCACCCTGCAGCAACAGGAGAGAGCCCTGATCCGCGTGCAGTTCACGTAACGATGTGGTAAGGATGACATCCAGTACGTCTTCGAAGCTGCGGGCGCTTGCCAGAACTTCGAAGACATCCCGGAAAGAATAGTGCCCTGGGGTGGTGCTTTGCTCACTCATGCGGTCAATCGTAGCGTTTTGGCGGCTCAGGTAAAGCAAAACCGTGCGTGATTACTGTGCGTTTGTGCTTGGCATCGGCGCGGCCCTGTTTTCACCACAAGGCAATCGGTGCGGGAGAATTGCAATGCGCGTAGTGGTGCTGGGATCTGGAACGTCAGCGGGCGTGCCGACGCTGGGCTGCCGTTGCAGCGTGTGCACCTCGTCGGACTACCGGAACCGACGCATGCGCGCGGCCATCTACATCGAACACGAAGGTTTGCGTCTTCTGGTGGATTGCGGCCCCGATTTCCGGACACAGGCGCTGAGCAATGGAATCCATGATCTCGACGCACTTTTGCTCACGCACACGCACTCGGACCACGTCAACGGCCTGGACGACCTGCGCGCCTATAACATGATTCATAAGCACCCGATTGATGTCTATGCCTCCGCCCCGGCACTGGACGACATACGTACCCGCTTCGCTTACTGCTTCCAGCCGCCCCCGGTCGGGGGAGGAATTCCCGAGCTTCATCTGAAGGAAATCCAACCGGGCAAGCCACAGCGCATCGGGCCCCTGGAGGTTTTGCCGCTTGGCGTCATGCACGGCAGAGCACCGATCCTCGCCTTTCGCTTCGGCCCGTTCGCCTACCTCACGGACGTTAGTGCTGTGCCTGAAGAAACCGTCGCGGCGCTGCAGGGCGTCCAGGTTCTCATCACCAGCGCGCTTCGCCATCGCCCGCATCCGACACACATGAGCCTTGGCGAAGCACTGGAGCTGACCGAGCGGATCCGTCCCCGGCGGACCTGGTTCACCCACATGTCCCACGACCTCGAACACGCCGCGACCAACGCCCAACTGCCCCCCGGTATACAGCTCGCGTACGACGGCCTGAGTTTCGAGGCGTGAGGCGTCCGTAAGGCCGACGCTAACGGGCCTTCTGCCTTAAACTCCCGCCTAAAGGCATCAATTTCTCGATGCATTTGGGCGCGCGTCGATTCGGGGCACGGCTTTCGCGCAGGGCTAGGGCGCTGTGCTCGCGTAGCACGGCATATCGAAAGCGAGGATTTTATGAGTATCGTATCAAAACTGCCTCTGGCAGCCGCATTATTGCTGACTGCCAGCGTTGCAGTTGGGCAGGGAACCGTTACTACGACGGAGAAAACCACGACCAACCAATCGTCGGCAACAGGCGGCGTTGTTTCGTCAACGACCACCAACGAGACCACCACGTATGAAACCCGGCTGGAAGCGGCGTACCGCGCTGCTGGCCTGGCCGAGGCAGACCTGGCCCGCGTGAAAGCGCTTGATCTGAAAGCTCGCGAAGCACGCCGCGCCGGCGAGACAGCCCGTGTGAAGGAATACTACACGGAACAGGTGCGGATTGTAAAGCCGGAGCAGCAGCAGCGTGTATACCGCTACTTCCAGCAGAACCCGTATCCCGCAACGTACAAAGTTCCTGCTCATGAGCGCACCACCTGGGAGGAGTACTACACTCCTGGCGTTGGCTTTACAACCCCGATCCTCGGCGCATCCGTTGGCGGCGGCGCGGGCGTTCAGGTAACGACTCCAATCGGCGGCATCGGCATTGGCGCCCCGGCAGGAACGGTCCCGGCTTCGTCACACGTGGTCGAACGTACGGAAACTGTACCCGCCACGACGGTAGTGGTTCCGGCTCAACGCTAAAACGATCTAACTTTAACCGGATGGATAACGGAGGAAACCGAGACCGGTTTCCTCCGTTTCTTTTTTGAATCACCCGGTGCCTGGATCGCTTCCTTGTTAGCAATTGCATGCCTTTGAATCCACCCTCACCTTATCCACGGCTTCAGACTTGGAATCGGTCTTTTATTTTGAATCCACTATTTTGAATTTATAATTTACGGATATCGTGATCCTCCGCTCAGCCTCGGCTATCTTCGCTTCTGTCCTTCTTTTGTGCCTGCTCACGACGGGCGGGCACCTCTACTCGCCCGACGAAGAGATCATGTTCCGCGTAACCGAGTCGCTGGCGACGCGCGGGGCACTTGACGTAGAACCGATTCGTGATCCCGCGGGCGGGACCTTCGCCACGAAAGCAGGCATCAACGGCCTCGAATACGCGCAGTATGGCGTGGGAAATTCGCTCGCGGCTGTTCCGCTGTACTGGCTGGGGGCGCTCGCCTGCAAAATGATACCGGATTCGCGCGCGGAAAAGCTGCTTCATTTCCAGACGACCGACTATGTTCCCGACGCGCCCCTGCCGGGTCACGCACGCCTGAAACGCTTCATGGTTTCTTTTCTTGGCGCGCTGATTGCCGCCGCCACTGCAGCGCTGCTCTGGAAATTCGCTTACGCAGTGGCGCCGCCGCCCCTGGATTCTTCAATCGAGCCTGACGAAGAGTCTTCCGAACGCGCATCGGAACTGAACCGACGCCGCGCAGCAGGACTCGTTGCACTGACCTATATTCTTGCGACCATGGCCTGGCCCCAGTCGCGCACCTTCTTCTCGGAACCACTTGCCACCTTCTTCTGCCTTCTCAGTTTTTACTATCTCGCAGTTCCCGGCCCTGCCTCATCTCTCACACACCACCGTGCGTTTTTGTCCGGCATGGCACTCGCCGCCGCGCTGCTTACGCGCATGGACTCAGCCATCGTGCTGCCTGCCATTGCGCTTTTAATGCTGTCACGGCTACCCACCGGCGGAGTCGCTCCCATCGAAACCTCAACCTGGCGCGACCGCATCGTCGACTGGGTGGAGGAACGCTTCACGTGGACCAACATCGCCACGCTTTTCACGTTCGGGCTTCCCGTGCTGGCATTCGGCCTCTGGTACTTCGCGATGAATCACATCCATTTCGGCGATGCGTTCACGACCGCGTATGCCGACCAGCGCGAAGGCGTGAACTTTACAACGCCTGCCCTCGCGGGGCTTTATGGGTTTTTCATGAGCATCGGCAAGAGCATGTTCCTTTTCTCGCCCGGGATGCTCCTTGGGATTGCAGGTTATGCCGCATTTCGCCGAAATCACCCGGCACTCGCATGGTCGCTTCTACTCGTGATTGCGCTCAAGATCTTCGTTCATAGCAAGTGGCAGAACTGGGCGGGTGGATGGTGCTGGGGCCCGCGACACATCTTCCTCATCCATCCCTTTGCAATTCTGCCGGCAGTCGCGTTTTTCGCCGCGGCAGTTACCATTGGACGCCGGCTCCTGGCGGACGCTGTGCTTCTCGTCGGCATCTTCGTGCAGCTGTACGGGTGCTCGCAGAACTTCATCGACTACTACATCCTCTACTTTCGCACCCCTGCTACGCCCCCGATTGCGACCGTCATGTACGCGGCCGACGACACCGCACCGGGGATCATGCGCCTGCTGCGCGCCAATCCTGGTACCGGACAGATGGAACCCGTATCCTTCGCCCAGCTCGTCGCGCCGATTAACGACAGCATCTACGTGCCCCAGAATTCGCAGTGGTACCGTTACGCCGAGATGTGGGACCGCGGTTACACCGACAACCTCTGGCTCCGCCTGCTCCAGCGCTCCAGCGGCAAGGAACCGCCCATCCGCTGAACGAATTATCCCCGCGGTCTCTCTGCGAGAGTTTCGACCGCACCAAATGCCTTGAACAACCAACTGTAAGATCATGCCGTTGCCGAACGACTTTCCCATGCCAACAACTGCAACCCCGCCAAGGAGTAACCCGTTGAACTCAAGTCATCTACTCAGATGCGCATCCCTGCTGGTTCTTTTCATTATCGCAGCTACCCCGGCTTTCGCGGCAGATGTCGATGTCGCCGCGCGCCTCGCCAGCCAGGGCGTCATCCTCACGCTGCTCGGCGTGTTCGGTGCCGGCATCCTGGTCAGTCTCACGCCGTGCCTTTACCCCATGATACCCATCACCCTCAGCATCATCGGCGCCCGCTCCGCGGGCCAGAAGCCGCTTACCGGCTTTCTCCGCTCGTTTGTGTTCGTGCTCGGCATTGCAGTCGTCTACACGGCGCTTGGCCTCGTAGCGGTATCCTTCGGCAAATCGATCGATTTCCTCCTGCGCTACAAAACCTTCTGGCTGCTCCTGGCGCTCTTTTTTATAGCGATGGGCATCAGCATGTTGGGCGCGTTCCAGATCCAGTTGCCGGCCCGCTTTACCGGAAAGCTTCAAGGCTCCACCAGTGGCAAAGGCGGTTTCATTGGTGCATTCCTGATCGGGCTGGTTACCGGCGTGGCTGCATCGCCTTGTGGCAGCCCGGTGCTCGCCGGACTCATGGCCTTCGGGGCCCAGAACTCGAATCGACCTGTTCTCATCGTCAGCCTGTTCTTCGCCTATGCTTTTGGGATGGGTATGCTCTTTATGGTCCTGGGCACTTTCCCCGCGTTCCTCAAGTCCATGCCGAAATCCGGCGGCTGGATGGACGACGTGAAAAAGTTTCTTGGCGCAGTTCTGATTGGTGTTGGTCTTTACTACCTTCAAAACGCGATGCGTGCAATGCCGGGGCTTTACTGGCTCATTGTGATCGCCACGGCGCTCGCGGGCGGGCTCTACATCGCAATTAAAGCTCAGGCCCGCCGCAACACTCCCGGCCTGCTGCTGGCATGGCGCATCACCGGAGTCGCACTGGCGCTTTTCGCGATCTATGCGGCAGTTGCCAAGTTCCCGCTGATGCTGCAAAGCGGAACGCGTTCGGTGGCGACAAATGGGAGACCTGTTTACAGTCCTGAGAAATTGATTGCGGAAGCGAAGAGCGTGCTGAGCGACGACCAGAAGTTTGCGCAGCTTGCGAAGCAAAGCTCGCCTGCGCAGCCGGCATCGGCGACCGCGCCCGTAGCAAAAATCCAGGGGGAACCACCGCACCCCGCCGAAGCCCCTAAACCCGCGGACACGCAGGCCGCGCCTGCCGCAGCGCCTGCCTCTCATGCCGACTGGCTGACCGACGAGCCCGTTGGCCTCGCCCTTGCGAAAAAAGAAGGCAAACCGGTCATCATCGACTTCGGCGCGGAATGGTGCGCGGCGTGCAAAGAGCTCGAGCGCGATACGTTCCCCATCTCTCCCGTGGCGGAGGAACTGCAGAAGTTTGTCAAAGTTCGGATCGACTGCACCGAAGCGAGCGACGCAACGGACGCGCTTCAGAAAAAATACGGCTCGACCTCGCTTCCTACCGTGGCGTTCATCGGCAAGGATGGAAAGTGGAAAAAAGACCTTACTCTCTTCACGTTTGAAAAACCGGACAAATTCCTCGAGCGGTTGAAGAAGGTTCAGCAGTAACGCTTCCATGGCACCTCTCGCCAGGATCCTTATTATCGGCGGATTGCTCATGGCGTGGCTTGGTCGCCTTCCGGGCGACATTCACATCGAGGGAAAAACGTGACCTGGGAGCGCCGGCATCCTGCCGGCCAAACACCCTGGGAGCGCCGGCATCCTGCCGGCCAAACACTTGAAGAATCTGAAGGAGCGCGACCAGACGGCAACGAATTGGAACTGTCTGGTCGTGGCTGGTACACGCGCGGCTACCTCCCGCATTTCGATAGTCCTGAAAAGATTCAGAGCGTCACGTTCCGGCTATATGATGCTGTACCGCAACAGCTTCTGGACTGCTGGAAGCAGGAGCTGGGCTGGAAATCCGGCCTGGCGCAAACTGACGACCGCCAGGTAGAGCTAAGAAGAAGACTGGATAAATATGAAGATGCAGGTTATGGGCAGTGCTGGTTGAGATTGGAATCAGTCGCCGCGCTGGTTCAAAACTCATTGTTGTTTTTTGACCTGCAAAGATATCATCTGCTTGGCTGGACCATTATGCCTAACCATGTTCATGTCGCAATTGATCCAATCGCTGGGCACCTGTTGGAGGACATCGTTCATTCGTGGAAATCCTATAGCGCGCTGCATGCGAATAGGATTTTGCAGGGGAAAGGAAAGTTCTGGTTTCGCGAATATTATGATCGCTACATTCGTGACGGAACACACCTGGCAAGCATCCTGGCTTACATCGATAACAATCCGGTAAAGGCAGGCCTTGTGAGTACGGCGGCTGAGTGGCGTTTTGGCAGCGCTTATCAAAATAGAACGCGGTCCGTTTCCTGAAATGGACGAGTCAGAAACTGAACAGAATAAAGATCTCGGCCGGCAGGATGCCAGCGCTCCCAGGGATTTCCTCCAGCAGGATGCCGGCGCTCCCAGGGATCTCCTCCAGCAGGATGCCGGCGCTCCCAGGGATCTCCGTGGGCAGGATGCCGGCGCTCCCCAGGCCGGTGTCGTCATAGAAAACCTCACGAAGCGTTACGAGGATCTTATCGCCGTCGACAACCTGAACCTTGTCGTGCCGCGCGGTGAATTCCTGTGCTTTCTGGGTCCGAACGGCGCCGGGAAAACGACAACCATCAAAATGCTGACCGGGCTGATCAAGCCGACTTCCGGACGTGCCTTCATTGCAGGCTACGACGTGCAGAAAGATCCCGTAGAGGCAAAGCGTCGCATCGGCTACATTCCAGATCATCCATACCTCTATGAAAAACTCTCCGGCCGCGAGTTCTTCTACTTCGTCGGGGATCTGTTTTCGATTCCACGCCCTGAGCAGGAGCAAAAGCTAAAGCTGTTCCTGGACATGTTCGGCATGCACAGCGCCGCTGACAAATTGATCGAGAACTACAGCCACGGCATGCGCCAGAAACTCGTGATCAGCGCCAGTCTCATGCACGATCCCGAGGTCGTGATTGTGGATGAGCCCATGGTGGGGCTCGACCCGCAAAGCGCAAAAATCGTGAAGAATCTGTTTCGGCAACAGACGAATCTTGGCCGTACCGTTTTTCTGTGCACGCACGTGCTCAGCGTTGCGGAGGAACTGGCGGACCGAATCGGAATCTTCAAGAACGGCAGAATCATTTTCCTGGGAACACTGGCGGAACTGCGTACCCGCCAGCACAGCGACGCGAATCTCGAGGAACTCTTCCTCGAACTAACCGAATCGCCAGACGAATAACGTTGCCGACACCCAACGGCCACCCGGACACGCACGGCTTTCCGTTGCCGACGTCCATCTCGCTGACCATCGCTGCGACACGCAGTCACTTCCTGGATTTTGTAGCCGAACCTGAGCACGCGAAATGACAAACTCGTTCGTCTTCATTTCGGGTATTGATGGCACTGCGGATCTTTTTCGCAGCTATGAATCGCGTTTGCGTCAGCTGGGCTATTCTGTACTTTTTTATGAGCATGCGCACATCCGTTGCTGGGGCGAGTGCGCGGACCTCGAGCGGTTTGCCGCCGAGGTAAAGGCGATGATCGATAAAGCTGGCACAACCCCGGCGATCGTCTGCGGCGAGTCCTTCGGCGGACCGATCGCACTGACCTTCGCCCGCGTGTACCCGGACCACGCCGCTGCACTCGTTCTTCTCGGCACGTTCGCACATCTGCCGTTTCGCAGGCGGGCATGGTTGGCTCGTACTTTCGGGCGCCAGCTTTACTTGCTTGCAAGCCTGCTCCCAGGATGGACTCTGCGGTTCAGCCGCCGCATCTATAATCCGGCGGTTGCGCGTTCCGAGCCACGCGCGTTACGCGAAGCTGTTCGCAAGAAAGTGAGCCCCACCCTGTCGACCTATCTTTTCAAGGCGTGCCTCGCATTAAGCTTTGATGCTCGTCGGTGGCTGCCGGGCATCCGCATGCCTTCGCTGGTCATCGCAGGCGAAAAGGATCGCCTCATCCCGCCTCAATGCTCCTGCGAGATTGCAGGTCTCTTGCAAAATGCGCGGCTCGTTACAATTCCAAATAGCGGCCACCTCAGCCACTACGCGTATCCGGAGAAATTCTGGGCCGCCCTTGAGCCGTTCCTTAAATCCGTTCATGACCGGAGCCACATCCATGTCTGAAGTTTTTGTATTGCCGCCCCCTACTCTAGGCAAAATGGTGCCGAGAGACATGTCCGATCAAAAGCATAAGATATGGACCACGCTGCGCGAGGAAGTCGCGGCCGACGCTGCCGCTGAGCCCATACTCGCCAGTTTCCTGTACGCCACCGTTCTTAACCACAGCAGTTTCGAGGAAGCGATCAGCTTTCTGCTGGCGTCGAAACTCTCCAGTGCGACCATCCACCCAATCACCTTTCGCGACGTCATGGTGAGCGCACACGAGGCGGATCCCCGGATCGCTGAAGCCGCAATCGTCGACCTGGTTGCGGTGCGCGAACGAGACGCGGCGTGCCGCGGCTATTCGCAGCCATTTCTCTACTTCAAAGGTTACCAGGCGCTGCAAACGTATCGCATCAGCCACTACCTGTGGCACGCCGGCAGGCATGCACTGGCTTTGCATCTGCAGAGTCGCATGTCTGAAACGTTTGCGATCGACATTCATCCGGCCGCGCGAATCGGGCGCGGGATTATGATGGATCACGGTACAGGCGTGGTGATCGGCGAAACCGCCGTGGTCGAAGATGACGTATCGATCATGCACGAGGTTACGCTGGGTGGCACCGGGAAGCATGGCGGCGACCGCCATCCCAAGGTTCGCAAAGGTAGCCTCATCAGCGTTGGTGCAAAGATACTCGGGAATATCGAGATCGGCGAGCGCGCCAAAGTCGGTGGTGGTGCCGTGGTGCTGCAATCAGTAGCACCGCACACGACGGTTGCGGGCATTCCCGCGCGCCCGGTCGGTCATCCCCGCGCGAACATACCCGCAAAAGAAATGGACCAGGGCTTCACGGGCGAGGGCATCTAGGTGTAGGACTATCGTTAGTTCGTAATCAGTTCTGTGTGGCGAATCGAGGTCGGCTTCAACAGCACGAATTTGCCACCGCCTTCCGCGAGAAACTGGTTCTCAAAAACTTCTGCGACATCGTAATTAGCCTGGATCGCCTGCATGATCTCGGCGCCAAACCGCTGGCTGGCATGATGTGTAAGAAGAATACCGCCGTATTGCTTCTGGTTCAGCCGTCTCACAACCGGTGCCGGGTTCCAGCGTCCGTCCGCCTCCAGCTTACGAAGCATGTACGGCAGGTACTCCACATCACTACCGGCGAGCAGGGTGAAACCGGTGAGCTCGCAAAGTACGGGATGCGGCACCTGTTTCAGCTTTGCAATAATGGCTTCCGCGGAATGCGCCTGCTCCCGGCTCGCGTACTCCGTAGGCCCGCGCATCAGCAGCACGGCATTCGCCAGCAGTGCAAGCACCGCGAAACTGCCTGCAATTCGCGCCGTGGCCTTCGCAGAAAGTACTGTGCCCGCACCGACGGCCGCAAGTGCACACAGCGGCCAGATGAGGTCGAAGAAGTAGTTTCGGTCGGCGCCATCATTACCACTCAGCAACGCGTTCGGAATTCCGGCCGCCATGGCTGTTAGAAGAATCCAAAGCTCTTTACGCCCGGCCGATACGAGCGTCAGTATCCCGGCAGCCGCGCTCACGAGATATAGAGCATGCGTCTCCAGGAATGCACCAACCCAGCCTCGCATTGTGGAGAACGACAGCTCCCTGCTCGTGAGCTGAAAGATGTCCTTCCAGAACCAGCCCTTCGTTGCGACATTGAGGCCGAGATACGCAGCAGCAGTTACTGCCAGCCAGAGGGTCAGAAAGATGATCCCAAGTCGCCGCTGCCGAATGCCAAAGATCACGGTGCAAGTCAGCCCGCCTGCGATCATGTTCTGCTTTACCAGCATCGCCAGGACACAGCACACCAGCGCCGCAGCCATCGCGATCCGGTCCCGCCGCACACAGATGGCAATTGCGACCGCGGCCGAGCAAAATGCCCGGCCAGTCATGTCCACCCGGGCAAGGGCGCACCAGATGTCGATGAACAGCGAGTTGAACCAAAGCAGCATTGCCAGCACGGCGATTGCCCAGCTTTGCCCGAGCCGGCGAACTACGAGTGCAAGCGATGCCGCCGAGACGCAACCCGCGATCAGCGAAACCAGTCGCGGCCAGAGAAAACTCGAGCCGCCCGCCAATGCACTCAGTAGCTGGTAGAGAGGTGGATAAGTCGCCATCCAGAACGGCGGCTGCGCAGGATCAAGATAGAGCGATTTGCCATGCGCCACGCGCCAGCCCTCATACAGCAACACACCCTCACCGAAGTTGGCTTCACCCGGATAGGAGAGCATGCTGATCCAACCTGCCAGGTTGTGCAGCATGGCAGGAGCAAATGCGGCAACGCAAATCCATGGAATCCACGCCGACCATCGCAGCCAGTGTGTTGAGCTGGCACCGGGTGTGTCTGCCGGTCCCGTAGAAGTACGCGGGCGCTTCTTTCCACGCCGCTGCTGCCCCGCCATCCGCTTTACCCCCGAGCTTGCCGCAACCGCTCGAGCGGAGCGAGAAACGGATTGCTGCGGCGCTCCGCACCAACCGTTGTTGCCGGGCCATGCCCCGGATAGACCTGCATATCATCGGCCAGCGGCAAAAACTTGTCCGCAATCGACTGAAATAAAACCTCTTCATTGCCGCCCGGCAAATCCCACCGACCCACTGCTCCTGCGAATACAAGATCTCCGCCCATGAGAATGCGATTCGCACGATTCAACAGAATGCACGAGCCCGGCGAATGACCGGGAGTGTGAGACACCTCGAACTGCAATTTTCCGCTGCCAATGGTCTGCCCGTCGGCGTACAGGAAATCCGGTTTATGTTCGCGATAGGGCAGGCCAATCCACTGTGCACCACAAAGCACCGCGCTGTCCAGCATCGGCGCATCCAACCCGTGAACCCCAATGCGGGCACGAGTCAAATCCCGCAGTTCTGCATTTGCGCCAATGTGGTCAATATGTCCATGCGTGTTGAGAATCAATTGCGGACAGAGTTTCTGCTCCGACAAAAACGCCCAGATGCGCTCGACCTCTCCACCTGGATCGATAACGACGCAATCCGCGTCGCCGTTCCACAGAACGTAGCAGTTCTCCTCAAGCGGAGTGACCACCAGGGTGTGTATCTGGACGTCGGGTTTGCCAGGCACGGCGATTACAGCTCGTCCGCGAAATCGCGCGCGAGCCGGCGAAACAAAAGCCAGCCAGTGACAGTAAGCGCCGTTGCAACCACAGCGGCAATACCCAGGAACAGCAAGAGACGAGCATCCGATATTTCGACACTGCCTCCATGATATAATGTTACTCGCCGAACGCCGACGAGAATGGGTGCAACAGGGTTCAACATGTACGCGGCAGCCCACATCGGCCCGAGTTTCTCATGAAGCTTCGCATAGGCGGTCGTGAGAGGATAAATGACCGGCGTAATATAAAAAAGCGCCATGCCGCCAAGCTCGAGAGCGCTGCCGACATCGCGGTAGTACACATTCAGCGATGATAAATAAAGCGCGGCCCCAAGTACAAGCAGCGCCTCCAGCGCGATGATCACCGGCAACAGCAGCAGCTCCCAATGAAACCCAATACCGCTGACGAGCAGAAGCACCAGCACCAGCAGCATGGCCAAAGCGAAGTGAACTCCGTTCGCCAGTATTGCGGAAATGGGGAAGACCTCTGCATCCAGCCGAACTTTCTTAAGCAGGTTTGCGTTAATGGTGAGCGAGTGCGTAGCGTCGGTCAACGCACCCAGAAAAAAATTCCACGCGAGCACGCCAACGAGGACGTGCATCCAGTACGGCACGGGCAGACCCCCAAACTGGTTCGGAAGTATTTTATAAAATACGACCCACAGAATGAAAGTTAGAAACGCAGGGCGCAGCAGCGACCAGAAAAATCCCAGCACACTATCCTTATAGCGCGCTTTAAGATCACGTTTTGCCAGGCTGAGTACCAGCTCGAGCTGCTGGCGAAACGGACGGGTCAACCCGCGAGTGCCCCGGCCGAGGGTGCCGCGTTCGCAGTGCCGCATTCTGGCTGCCGCGCTTCTATCGTCGTACTTGTGTCGGCGCCCATCTTTTCGTACAACTGCATGATTGCGCGAACGTTACATTCCCACGTGTAGCGCTCCAGCACACGTTCCCTGGCTGCGGCACCACGCACTTTTGCGGCCTCAGGATTCTCAAGGCACTCTATGATTCGCTGGGCCATTCCGTTTCCGTCGCCACGTTCGAAAAATAAACCCGCCTGTTCGTTGTGCCCGAACACCTCGTTCACCGACGGCGAACGCGCAGCGACGATTGGTTTCTCCATGGCGGCAAACTCAAAGAACTTGGTCGGAGACGACCAATCCTGCGTGTCCGCAATCAGGCAAACGTCCATTGCAGCTAGAAAAGAGGGGACGCGATGATGGGGAATGCTGCCATAGAAATTCAAGTGCTGCTCAAGTTTCTCTTCGCTTGCCCGGGCGCGTAATCGCTCAACGCGTTCATCCTCTCCACCTACGGCCAGTATCGTGCATGGCACATTGTGGTCTCGAAAATATCGGGCCGCATGAAAGAACAGGTCGACTCCGTGCCACGCGGTCAGCGTTCCGGCGTAGCCAGCTACCTTGCGCCCTTTAGCCAGCCGACGGACCTCTTCTGCCGGCTCGACCGACGGATGAAATATATCCGCATCCACCGCCACAGGTGAGATCACGAACCCTGTCATCTTCTTTTCGTCCAGCCGCGCCGATTCGATCATAAGGCGTTTCAGTGTTTCTGAAACACAGATGATCGCCCCTTCGCGCCGCCAGAGCGAATTCTCCACATGTTGCGCTATGCCAGGCCAGTGCAGCCGGTCCCGCTGTTCCCGCGCCAATAACGTGTTCACCTCCAGGATGCGCGGCATGTTAAATCCGCGGCACACCCGCTGGCCTGCAGTCTGGTACAAGGAATAGCGCTCGTAAACAGCATGCGGTTTGATATCCTTGATCAGCTGTACCAATCGCGTTCGAATGCGGCGATTCAGTCCAATGTAGCGCAGATCCGACCCCAGCCACCTGGCTCGCGGGGGTTTCACCTGGACCACAGGAACATATACGTGGCTCAGCTCACCCGGCGTGGGTGTCACAAGCGTGACCTCATGGCCAAACCGCTGCAGGGCATGGCATGTCTCGCGAACGTGAGTTGCCGCGCCCTTACGGCCGCCAATCTCGACGCCAATATCCCCGCTGATGTAGATTATCCGCATGCGGCAGTTTCGTGGGACGTTGTGGATACCGTGCTGCTCATTCGCTCATGTGTGCAGGCGGGCACGCTCGCAGCGCAAGAACGAGTTTTTGTCAGTCCAATAGAATGTTCAGGCGGCAGAAAATAAAACAGCCGGCTCCGCAGCCGAGGCTATCGCGTAACAGGCAACCGGCTGAGACTCCGGAAGCATACTGGTTTGCGGACCTGGAGCGTTAAAGGCGAGAGTCGCCGCGGCCGCGATACCCACCGCGATGGCGCCAAGCGTCAAAATCATTAAAACGTAACCGGTTGTGCGCAGTGCGACGGAATCCGTCGCAGTAAACTTATCCCGAAGCACCTGAATGCTGCGAAACGCGCTCTTCTTTTCTGCTTCGCGATCAAGGCGTTCGGCAAGGCTGCGCGAAAACTCGCGCCACTGCGAGGAACTGGGCTGCTCCGGTTTGTAATGTTGGAGTATCCGAAAAGCCGGCGAAACCTCCACAAGCTCTTCCTCCGATGCGCGGCGGATCTTCAGCCGGACGCCTGTCGGGGTGTGGTTGCCCGGCGCTTGTTTGTGTTCCTGCCTGAGTCGGTCCGATGGTGTATTCATATGGGTCTTATATCCCTCAGTATGTCCCTTAGACGCATCTGGGCACGGTGGAGATGACGCTTAACTGCACCGTCGCTGCATTTTAATACGTCAGCAATCTCTTTGAGCTCGAGGTCCTGGTAATAGCGCAATACAAAAACGTCGCGCTGGCGAGCGGAGATTTGCTCCAAGCCTGACAGGATACGCCGTTGAATTTGCTTCTGATACACAGATTCCCGCTGACGTGGGTCAACAGTGCCTTCCGGCGGCGGGGCCTGCGTGTCCTCGGTCCCGTCATCCGGGACTTCAGACAGCGAAATATTTCCCCAATGGCGTTTTTCACGCCGGATATGGTCGATACAGGAGTTTAAGACAATGCGGTGCAGCCATGTGGAAAACTTTGCCCGGCCTTTATACGAGGAGAGCGCCCTGAAGGCGCGCATAAACACTTCCTGCGAAACATCCATGGCGTCATCGGTGTTACGGGTTAATTGCCATGCAGTGGCGTATACCTGGTCGCGGTAGAGGAAGACGATCTCGTCGAATGCTTCCCGATTTCCCGCCACGGCAAGCTGGACCAGCGGCAGCACTTCGGGTTCTCCCATCTTTGACGCAGGGGTACGGGAGGAGTCGTGGGCACCGGCAAAGGACATGGTTCTAACTCGAAAAGTAAGTAACAGGACATTAACTACGCCAGCAAAAAAGCGTAGGGCAAGCCTTACAGGGAGCGAGCCATGGACGCCAGCGCACGCTCACTGGGATAACTTTGTGCGTAGTACAACATGCCTGCAATGCCAAAGCCCAGCAAAACAGCCGCCTGGCCATTCAGGAGGAAGAGAACAAAGCCGAGGATTACCACAGCTTCGCTCAACAGCATCAGCTTGAACGTACGGCGTGTATAGATGCGCAACAGTTGATAAGTGCTCTTGGCAGTTCGGCGCATTTCCTCTTCGTGCTTACGCCGAACCAGGAACATGACACCCTGCACCGCCAGCGCCAGGACGGCGCAACACATGACAGCTGCGCGATACTGGCCCATGGGCAATTGCGCAAACCCCATGTCTTTCGCGGTGAAATACATCTGCTGGATGAACTGTGAAAAGAGCATGTAAAGAATGGGGCTGGCGCAGCAAAGGCCCCAGGTAATCTTTAAACGGTTTAAATCATCACGGACGGACTCGAGTTGTGGGTAGCGAGGGACTGCCTGACCATTCATTTTACAACACCAACCTGGTTTAGAGATAAAGCGATATCGACGTTAAAACAGACGCCGCGCCGTTTCAAGCGCAATCTTGCGTCAGGCGCGCGGCAAAAGAAGGGTCTAGCAAAAAGGGGAAGTAACAGCGTTTCCGGGCGGGTAACTCGTGCTTAAAGCCCGGGAATCGAAAGGGGTTTATGCGGTCTCAGCTGCCGCTGCTGCGGGACGGATGTGGATGACGCGACGGCCGCGGCTCTCCGCATATTCCACAACACCGCTGATCTTGGCAAACAGGGTATCGTCCTTGCCACGGCCAACGTTTACGCCGGGGTGAAACTTCGTGCCGCGCTGCCGCATCAGAATGCTGCCACCGGGCACCGTCTGCCCGCCAAATGCCTTGGCGCCGAGCCGCTGGGAATTACTGTCGCGGCCGTTTCGGGAACTGCCTACGCCTTTTTTGTGTGCCATTTCAATCTGCTCCGTAAATACTTGTAAGGGGTTTGATTCGGGCCGGTTTACTGGCCGCCGCTGATTTCGCCAATCTGGACGTCTGTGTAGTCCTGGCGGTGGCCGCGCATCTTTTCATAGCCCTGCCGGCGTTTAAACTTATACACGAGAATCTTCTTCTCGCGGCCATGGCGCAGGATCTTCGCCGTGACTTTCGCATCCGAAACAAGCGGAGCGCCAAACTTCGGGCTGTCTCCGCCGAGGGTCAAAACCTCATTAAATTCAACATTGCTGCCGATTTCGCCTTCGAGATTATGAAGGCGCAAAACCTGGCCAGGGTTGACTTTGTATTGCTTGCCGCCCGTGCGAATGACCGCGTACATGTTTCTGATTCCTCTGAGTTTATGCTTGCGCAATGCATCGCATCGCCGCTGAAGCCAACGTACCTACCGGGCCCCCACCGCCGTATTCATGCACGCTGGGATTGATCTGCGTCACCCGCCTTGACGAACAACAGTACAATGGCGCCGGCGAAAAATAGCAGCGACAGCGCCAATATCGAGGCACGCGAGTTTCCGGTCAGCTTGCCCGCGACGCCCATCAGCATGGGCCCAATCAAGGTGGCAAAGCGGCCAAGCATATTATAGAAACCGAAAAACTCGGTTACCCTGTCCTGGGGGATCAAGCGTGCGTAGAACGCGCGGCTGAGTGATTGCACGCCACCTTGCACCAGACCGATCGCGATCGCAAGCCCGTAAAATTCCTTCTCACTCGTCATATACGCGCCCCAGAAAGTGACGAAGCAATAGACCGCCAGTCCCACGTAAATGCCCGCGCGAGTGCCAATTTTGTCGCCCAGCCGGCCAAAAGCGATTGCTGCCGGGAAACCGACGAACTGCACAATAAGCAGGGCCTTAATCAGGCTGTCAGTGGAGAACTTCAGCGAGGCTCCGTAGTCGACCGCCATCACTACAATGGTATTCACCCCGTCTATGTACAGCCAGTAGGCCAGCAGGAAGAGCATGACGGGCTTCAGCGTTCGGACATGTCGGAATGTTTCGCGCAACTGCCGCAGGCCGGCGCCGATCGCGTCGCGCATCGGGGCGCGGTTCACCACCTTGGGCTCTGGCACGTTGAGGATCAGCGGCAATGTGAAGAAAAGCCACCATCCCGCAACGATCAGGAAGCTTGCACGCACGGCCGATGCTTTGTCTGCGATGCCGAACAACTCCGGCTTGAGTGTGAGAAATACGTTAAAGGCAAACAGGAGCCCGCCGCCAAGGTAACCCATTGCAAAGCCGAGTGCCGAAATGCGATCGGTGCTTCGACCGCGCGCCATGTCCACCAGCATGGAATCCGAAAACACATTCGCTCCAAGATACCCGATGATGCCGATCATGAAAACCAGGCCGGCTACCTGGTAATTTCCGTAACCCACGAAGTGAAGCCCGGCTGAGGCCACAATGCCAATACTGGCAAAGAAGAGCAGAAAACGTTTCTTTACCCCACCGCGGTCCGCAATTGCACCGAGTATCGGAGCAAGCAGCGCCAGCACCAGTCCGGCACCTGAATTGAACATGCCAAGTTCGTAAGTGCTCTGAGTCGCCGGCACATCCGGGCGCCAATAGCTTTTGTAAAAGATCGGAAAGAATGAAGCCAGTACGGTTGTGGCGAAAGCGTGGTTGGCCCAGTCGTAAAATGCCCATGAAATAATTTTCTTCATGGGCGGACGCTGGACCATCGCCGCCGGAGTATCGGTGCTCATCACGCGGGAAGAATCAGAAAGAACACAGTTGAAGCAATGGCAAAGTCTGGCTCAGCCGAGCACGCACAAAACGGGCGATCTGCACCGCCGCAGTACCGGTGCAGATTCGGGCCGTGCAGATTCGGGCGGTGCGGCTACGGTTGCGGTGCGACTTCCAATTGGGCGCCTGTCATTTCGCATCGATCTCCACAAACAGGATTCGAAATGAACCCTCGCCATGGCGTTCCGCAAACACGCGCTTCAGCTCAACGGAGGTCAGCACCTCGTGTACCTCCTCGGCCTTTGTCAGCAGCGCCTGTCGCACAGCGTCCTCGAACGCTTCCTGGATCGACATGTTGATCGACTTACCTGTAAATTTTGGCATGGATGTCTGCTTTCCTTTATTCTCACCCGAAACCGGGTCCGAAGTCTTTGCCAGATAGCTCCTGCGGATCACTTCGACGTTAGTCTATATCGTTCCACGGCTTTACTGGCGCGGCCCCCAGCAGCTTTACGGGTTTCCAGTCGTCGCCAACGGGAGGCTGATTGCGCCACGCGGCCGTCTCCTGCTTCAGGTCCATGGTTCGCCACTGGTCGTCACCCGTAAGCTCGATGGTACTGCCGTCGCGCAGCCTGATAACCAGTGAAAACAGAACCCCCGCGGCACCCCACTCGTTGCTCGCCTGCACAGCGATGAAGTTGCGACCTTTCTTCAGCTGCACATTTACATCCTTATCTGCCGAGCCGGTACCGAAATTCGCGTCCGCCGCACTCCGCCCGTTGATAAACGCCCGGCCGTTATCGTCGCAGAACAGCCGCAACTGCGCTTTCATAGGGTCACTTGCCAGCTCCAGCTCGCGCACGAAATACTTCGTGGATGTAGTCGAAGCCTGCTGCGGATCGGGCTCAGGATACCAGAACCATACGCCCTTCATCGGCGGATAGTTTGCGAGCTCACCCGCCTGCAGTTCAACAAGGAAACCTTGCAGCTGTGCGATCTGGTTTTGCAGCCGAGTCAGGTTATCATCGAGCTTTGGATATTTGTTTCGGCGCAGCCAAAGTCCCGTGTATTCGCCGGTAATGTCCGTCAGCTCATCGCGCAGCCCGGCAAGCTGTAGTTGCATGCGCACCTGTGTTTCGCCGGGCAGTTCCCCTGATCGCTGTTTCTGCAAGGTGCGCGCGATTTCATCCAGGGTGACAATCCGGCTGGCCAGATAGTGCACCCGCTTAAGGCAATGCGCCAGCACAGCGATGTGTTCTTCGTTGTAGAGAGACCTTGCGTTATAAGAGGCGAGATCCTTCTGCACGCGCTCCGCCTGTGTCAGAAGTTTTTGCATCGATGTCACCAGGTCCGCACGGGCCACCTTGATTCGAATGTTCTGGTGCAGAAGCGCGTTCCAGTTGCCGATCCCCTCAGGAAGCGCCCATCCAAGAAACGTCTCCGCAGCGAGAACCGGCGGCGCTTCCCGCCCGTATTGTTGCACGACATATCGCCTGAGAAAACTATCACGAGAGGGCGCAGTCGTTTCCCATTCCGTGGCGGCAGAATATGCGAACCCTGTCATATTGTTCTCGCGCAGGTTCTCGGCTCCATTGTCACCCCACGATGAAGTAATGGACCCAATAGCACCATGCGCGCGGCCGGCCGCCGTCAGCTCGGCGATGTTTGAGAATCCGCTGCGATAGTTCGGGTAAAATGTGGACCAGCTCCAAAGCCCCGGGCTCGTGATGATCCAGTTAAAGCCCATGTCGCGGAGCTTTTTGACGCTCGGAAATGGGCCACGTGGATTATAATGCCAATCGACAATCGTGCAATCCTTTGGCAGCACTTCGAGCGAATCCGGATGGTTGAGCAGCATGTCGCCGTAAAGCAGCATCTTGCGTCCGCGGGAAGTAAGGTGGTCGTGCAACCGGGTGAAATATTCTGCATGTAATTTGCCGACGCCGATTTCCTGCACACGTGCTTTCGATGTCCCCTTGCCGACATCCCACGACTCATCGCCCGCGATATGGAAGAACGGCGCATTCGGCGTCGCGTCGACCAGTTCGTCGACAAGCCTGGTCACGAACTCAAAGGCTTCAGGATTCACGGGCGAGAAGGACCAGGGTTTATCCTCCTCTCCCTGCAGCTCCGCATATTTGCGGTTTTCGGGGAGGCTGAGCAACCGATCCTGGTGTCCCAGGGTCTCAAAAACCGGAGCGACCAGGACATGATGGCGCTTTCCCTCTTCCACCATCGCCGCCATTTCTGTTTTTGTAATCGCGCCGCGGTCAGCACCGATATTCGGATCCGTCTCGAACTGGAACATGTCCTCAATGTAGGGCTGATAGAGGTTCTTTTTATAAAATGCGAGCTGGCGTATGATCGCGTGAAAATCTTCGACCGTGGAAACCTGGCCGCGACTGATATCGTCCGAAACGCCGCGCAGTCCCAGGTCCGGGTAATCCATGATCGTAAGACATGGGAGTTCCTTGCCGCCATACGCGACGATCAACTGACGAAACGTCTGCAAACCATAGAAGCGTCCCATGGCCGACGGACCCTGTATGAGAACGCGTCTGCGTTCTATCGTCAGCCTGTAACCCTGGTCGAGGAACAGCGGCGGAGCATCGGCGGTCAGCGGCCCGGTGGTCAGCACGAGGTCAAAGAGTGGACCGTGCGTGCGCGCGCTCCCATCCAGTTTGAGCTCGGGAAACTCGCTGGCAACAATCTGCACCGCCTCTTCGTCTTTTGGATCACCCGTCTCAAACTTCACGCGCCACTGAACGTTGTTCAGCCGCATCTTGCCCGGCAGCCATTGCACCTCGCGAGGCATAGGCACCAGCATGAGGGATTCGATTGTGCGTGGTTGAGCTACGACAGATGTGCAAAAACCGAGAATCACTACGACCAGCATGAATGAGGAACACAGGCGGAAGGGCAAGAAGGGCCTCCATTTAGTCATGATGAAACCGCACCCTATCGGCAATTATACAGGCAATAGATTTACTGGCAGGGGCGGCACACGGTTCTATTTTCGCAGATGTACTTTGTACGTAGCGATTTCGTAATGGTTGATCGGCACGTGGAGTGTTCGCCCATCGGCGCGCGCGGGTTTCTGTGTTTTCGTAACCGGTGTATTGACGCGTTCCACGATGTCGCAGCTTTCGACGGAAGCAATTTCCCATGGCAGCTCCAGCTGCGTGTCGGCAACATCGGTTCCCTCCGCTTCGTACAGACGAACGATGATTGAATCGTCGTCCTCGGCTTTCTTCAGTGACGAGAGTATCACGTTGGACGGCTGAAGCTTGATGAGCGACTTGTCTCCCGTCGCCGCCGCCCCCTGCATGGGAATTACGGAATGGTTGTACTCGTATCCGCGCCGCACGACGTCCGCCTGCTTCCATGTGCCGGCGTGCGGGAAGATCGCATACGAAAAGCGATGGCGGCCTTCTTCCGTCAGCGGTTTGCCTTCATCCGCTTTCGTGTTCGGAGAATCGGGACCGCGCAGCAGCGACAGCCGCAGCACGTTGTCTTTTGCATCAAACCCATACTTGTTCATTGTAAGCAGCGCGAGGCCAACCTTTCCGCTGGCGTCGTCGTAATTTCCCCACTGGATTCCTGAGTGCTCGTACTTTCCAAGCTCCTCTGGCGCGGTACGGACCGCCGGGCGATCAATCGCGCCGAACGGCACCTCGTAGTTTGCCCATTTGTTCTGGATCGACAGTGGGAACGCGACTTTCACCATCCGGTGTCGCTCGTGCCAGTTGATGTCGTTGAGAACTTCAAGGTAGGGCTGATCCACGTACAGGCGGTACGTCTGCTGGAACTTCGACGTGCCGTAGTTTTTTGTCACCGTGATCTGCGCAAACAAGGCACCCGACGTGCACTCGCTCACCACTGCGGTAGTTGTCATTTCGTCCAGCTTGCCGGTCAGGCCAATTTCCCATGCATCGTACTCCGTGGGATAATCGCCGTGTACCTGCAGGATATTGGCCTGCGGACCTGCAGACGTCGGGAACACCAGCGACGGATCAAATGCTTCCGGTTGCGTGGTCGGCATTTTAATGACGCGCGATTCGGTCGTATATTGCCCAATCATCTCCGTGCCGGTTATTTTTTCAACGAGGCTGGAAAGGTTGCCGGTCTTGCGGTCGATGCGCGCGCGAACAAACGCGTTTTCCAGCACGTCGTTGTTCGACGTCGTGGCCGCGACCTCTTCCCCTTTTACAAACGTGATGGTCTTGTAGCCGCCGGCCGGAACGTTGACTGACACCGCCAGTTTGTTCTCCTGTTCGGGCAGACGCTGTTGCAGTAGCGCTTCGCCGTTTCCATCCGTCGCGATGGGCGCGCCTGCGGGCGCTGAAACCACGCACACCGCCGTACGATCCCATGGCAGAAGGTTGAAAAGGACCCGCGACTCCGCCCCACCGTTTGGCGATGCATTGTGGCCAGCAACGTGCGACAGGGCCGACACAATCGTACGCCCGACGCTGGTGTGCAAGTCCATGTATAGCCGGCGGGCGTCGCGATACACCTGGTGGATGCTGCTGCCCGGCAGGATGTCGTGCATATGCAGCAGGCACACGTCCCGCCATGCCTGCGTGAATAGCGCTGCAGGATACGTCGTCTCCTCGGGCAGGTATGCGGCCATGGTGGCTAAAGGAATTTCCTGCGAAGGCTCCATAGGAAAGTGAGCCGGTGGGCCTCCGACCGCGCGAAGGGCGTCCTCCTGATTTCCGGCGGCGGGTTTACCAGCCGGCGCCTCTGAAGCCTTGGGCCCGAGCCACGCCAGCGCCGCCGCCAGTTCGGCATTGTACAGCATTCTCTCGCTGCGGCGATTACCGTCCTTGGCGTCTTCGTGCGTTGTATACGTGCCGCGGTGTCTTTCCAGGTAGAGTTCGTCCTTCCAGACTGGTAACGTGTGCCCTGCATCCCGCGGCTGCTTCGCCGTAGCCATTGCGTCGCTTGAAGGAATGACGTTGTTCTTCTGCAGCGAGGCGAAGTATTCCGCGGCTGTTCCCATCTGCACCTCCGGCAGAATTGGCGAGCTGCCAATCTGGTGTCCACGATTGATCATTGCGCGCGTCGGTCCGCCACCATGGTCCCCTACACCGTAAATCACCATCATGTCCTGGATGCCCGTTGTCATATTTTCGAACGTCGCCATCTGGCCGGCAGTGGCATTGATGTCGACGTTCTCCCCATAGCTTCCGACGGGGAAATACGCCAGTAGCCGCGAATCGTCCGGCGCCTGCCACCAGAACAATTTATACGGAAACTTCCACGTGTCGTTCCAGGAGATCTTCTGCGTGACGAACGCGTCGAAGCCGCCCTTCTTCAGGATCTGCGCGAGCTGCCAGTTGTAGCCGAAGCTGTCCGGGTTCATCGCAACGCGCGAATCATAGCCGAATTTGTCGAGGAAGTATCGCTTGCCGTAGAGCACCTGCCGCACAAACGACTCGCCGTTCGGGAGGTTGCAGTCGGGCTCGCTCCACATGCCTCCCAGCAGCTCCCACTGGCCACTCTTCACGCGCTTCGTGATTTCAGCAAACATCGCCGGATCCGTTTTTTCGACCCAGTCGTACTGCTGCGCCTGAGTCATCGAAAAATGGAAGTCGGGGAATTCCTCCATGAAACGCAGCGCCTGTTTAAACGTCAGCGGAATGACGGAGTCGATCGTCTCAGAGAGCGGCCACAGCCACGCGAGGTCTATGTGCGAATAACCGACCAGGAACATGTGCCGCTTCTTCGCAAAGCCGGACAGCGGCTGCAGGCGTTTGCGTAGATCCGTAACCGCCGCCTGCAACGCCTTTGTGTTATGAGTATTCAGTGCCACTACATCGAGCGATTGCGCGATGGCGTTCATCGTACGCTCGGCATGCGCGGCGCCGTCGGGCAGTTGCTCCGCCATCGTTGCGAACGCACGTGCCTCCGTCACAAGCTTTTCATACTCGCGTATTTCGGGCACTTCGAGTGTAACATCGGCGTGCATCAACTTGCCGGATCCCGTTTCGTTGCGGCCGTGAATCTCGATGCTCAGTGGATGCGTGGGAGTCGTATACTCGCTCAACGTAATGTGACCTTCGTCACCGTAGAATTCCTGCCACGGCCCGCCATCGATTCGGATGCTGCCCTTGTCGTCGATGCCGGCGTATGCGATCGCCTGCACTTTGCTGAGATCGCGCCCGGGAAAAAGCTCCGCCAGATCAATCGTCGTGGTGAAAGTCGTTTCGGTCTTTTCGCCATTCCACATGTATCCCACCTGCGCCGTGGTTGTGTTGGCAGCTTCTGCGCCGGGTCCCAGTTGCACCGCCATGTTCTTCAACTGCACGCGTTTGCCCTGGCCCATCTCGTTCAGCACTTTCACCAGTGCTTCAAAATCGTCTTTGGGAATCGTGCTTCGGCCCTTGTCACACCAGTCGGGTACGCTAACGCGGAACACCGGCTTTTTGGCTTTTGCCGGAGCATCGCCTTTCGCGAGCGCGATGCTGAACTGGCCGCTCGATTCCCCACCGGTCGAAGTTGCGAGGATGTGAACAGACTCATATGCAGCCGACGCCAGCGTGATCACCTGACCCGCGCACGTGATCGTGTTCTTTTCACCAGGGGCGACGGGCGGCATCTGGAATACCGTTCCGCTGAGCGCCTTCAGTCCACCGGCGTCTGCACCGGCCTTCGACAGCACGTCTGCCGCGTACGCGCAACCGCCGCCATCCATGTCGCCGCCATCCTGCTCATTGGGTTGCGCGATGCCGTCGGTGTCGAAATGAGATTTGAGGTCCACGTGGACAGGTGTTCCCTTCCCGGCAGGAATAAGCGTAACCCCCAGCAACTTCAACTTTTTGGTATTGGGCAGCTTGATCCCCGTCAGCGCCATGCCGGATGCGGGCAGGATCAGCTCGTGCAGGTTGCACTGGATATTCTCGGTTGCGCCGCCCCGAACGTAGCGGTGGTTGGCCTTCATGGCAAGCTTGCACTCCGCCTTCTGTTCGCCATCGTTCACCGCCCGCAGCTTTTCCAGTTTGCGGTGCAGCAGATCGTTATCGGGAAGTGTCGGCGGAGGATCCTTTTTCGCGAGGCAGGCAGCGCCAGCAGAGATGAAAATGGCAAACAGTACCAACCGAAGACAGCGGTGACGCATGCGGAGTGCTCCCGTAACGCGGAATGAACCACAGAAACCAGACGTGCGGGTGGTTGTCTGGCCGCCAAATGGCCCTGACAACTGGAATGCGCAGGGAAAAGGCCACGGTCCGCGAGGTGCCTTTCTAAGTTGCGAAGCGCCTCGCACCGGGTGTTAACCCGGGGCAATTCACAAAAAGGAGAGGTTCTTGCCCGAAGGTATTTCGCGACGCGCTTTTCTGAAGAAAACCGCAGTTCTCACCGCGTCCATCGCGGCGCTGCCGCACGCCAGGGTGCTCGGTGCGAACGACGATATTCGAGTGGCCGTCGTGGGCTATCGTTCCAAGGGCATGCAGCACATCGGGGTGTTCAAGCATTTGCCCGGGGTGCGTGTGGTTGCGCTGTGCGATGTCGACAGCGCCATAACAGCACAGGCGCTGCAAAAGCACTTTGCCGACGGCACTCCCCAACCGAAAACCTACACGGACGTACGGAAGCTGCTCGAGGACAAGGAGATCGACGCGGTATGTATCGCCACGCCCAACCACTGGCACGCACCGATCACCGTGTGGGCCTGCCAGGCGGGCAAGGATGTTTATGTCGAGAAGCCATGCTCGCATACTGTGTGGGAAGGCGCGCAGATGGTGAAGGCCGCGCACAAGTACAAGCGCATTGTACAGATTGGAATGCAGAACCGCTCCGATCCCGGCCTCAAAGCCGCGTTCGAATTCCTCAACGCGGGCAAGCTGGGCACTATCCAGCACGTGCGCGGAATTTACTATAACCTTCGCCAGCCAATTGGGAAAGTCAGCGGGCCGCAGCAGCCGCCGCCCGAAGTCGACTACAACCTGTGGCTTGGCCCTGCGCCCGAGGCACCGCTGATGCGCGAGAAGCTGCACTACGACTGGCACTGGCAGTGGCCATACGGTAACGGCGAGCTTGGCAACAATGGCGTACACATGCTGGACCTTGCGACGTGGCTCCTTGGAATCCAGGAATTCCCGTCGCGTGTGCTAAGTGTCGGCGGACGTTTTCTCTTCGACGACGATGGGCAAACGCCGAACACCCATCTCACATGGTACGATTACAAACCCGTCCCGGTGCTGTGCGAGATCCGAAACCTGCCGCGCTTCAAGGGCGACAAGACCAGCGACCACGTGCTCGGGCATCGTTTCGCCGTGGAGGTGAAGTGCAAAGACGGCTCCTACGTGGGATATGGTCCCGGCGGGTGGGTTTATGATAACGACGGCATGAAGGTGCAACAGTTTGTCGGCGATGGCGGGGCGTCCCACGCGCAGAACTTCATCGACGCTGTACGCGCCCGCAAGCACGAGATGCTGGCAGCGAAGGTCGAGGCCGGGCACCTCGCGGCGGGACTATGCCATATCGGTAACATTTCGCACCGACTCGGCGAAAAAGCAGACGGTGCAAAGATTCACAAAGCCATCGAGGGAAACGTGATGATGACCGACGCGATGGAACGATTCCATGAGCACCTGCTAGTGAACGCAGTCGATGTGACGCAAACGCCGCGCATACTCGGTGCAATGCTGGACTTCGACAACAGCAGCCAGCGCTTCACCGGCGAACGGTCCGAGGAAGCCAACACACTGCTCACCAAGCCATACCGGGCAGGATTCGAAATCCACGAGCAGGTGTGACGGTTCGCGAAGTACACGCGACGCGACGCCACTTCCAACGCTTTAACCACAAACGGAAGGTTAACCGGCCGTCGCTGCGTCATCTCCTCGCGCTGCCGTCTCAGCTCTGCCCTCTACTTCACCGGAACGAACAGCACGCACACCGGTTTGCTGATACCGGTAATTTCACCCGTTCGACTCAGGGTACCATTTTCATTAATATGGTACAGTACGACATTATCGGAATCCTGGTTTGCAGCGAGAAGCCACTGGCCGCTGGGATCGATGTTGAAGTTGCGCGGGATTTTTCCGCCTGTCGGTTCGTGCCCGATCGGAGTCAGCATTCCCGAAGCTTCGTCGATCTTGAAGATGGCGATACTGTCGTGCCCGCGATTAGAGCCATACAGGAATTTGCCGGACGGATGCATACGCACCTCCGCCGCAAAAGTCTTGTCGGTGTAACCCGCGGGTAGTGTCGAGGTCGTCTGCACCTCGCGCAGAGCGCCCGCGTCGGGATCGCAGGAGAACACCGTCATGGTGTTGCCCATCTCTGTAATGACATAAACGAAGCGGCCGCCCGGGTGGAAGGCGAGGTGGCGGGGCCCGGCGCCCGGCTGTACCGTTGCATGCGCGGGGTCATTGGCGTGCACCGAGTCCGTGGCGGGGTCGAGTCGGTAGATTTTTACCTGGTCGATGCCGAGGTCGGCCGCGAACAGGAACCGGCCCGCCGGGTCAAAGTTCACCGAGTGCGCGTGCGGGCCTTCCTGTCGTTTCGGGTTCACGCTGGAGCCGGTGTGCTGAATCACCATCGTGGGTGACGTAAGACTGCCGTCGGGCTTGACCGGCAGCAGGGCAATGCTGCCGCTACTGTAGTTTGCCGTGGCGACATAACGGCCATCGGGCGTAACGCATACATGACATGGCCCGCGGCCGCCCGACGGCTGCTGGTTGAGCAGCGTGAGATTGCCGGTTGTCAGGTCCATGGAAAAACTGCTGACGCCTCCGGACTTCTTTCCTTCGAAGTCGCTGATTTCGCTGACGGCGTACAGAAAGCGCCGGTCGGAACTGGCAGCGAGAAACGTCGGGTTCCTTACCGTCGCAGCAAGCTCCACAGGCGTCGTGCTGCCGGTTGCAACGTCGAGGCCGAAACGGTAGATTCCCAGGCTGGAGCTGCTCGTGTTTGTGCCGATGTATACCATCATATGCCGGGACGACGGCGCCGTCGAAGTTAGCGCGGCGGGTGCTGACGCAGTGAGCTGAAAGAACATCATCATGAGTAGTGCTCCTTGCATCCTTAAGCCGCTGCGGTATCCGGCAGCTGCGAGGCGCTGGGTGACATTTATAATCATGGAGACTATTCCCACCGCCATTGCGAAGCGCCTGCAACAATGAACCGTGTGAATGCGACACACAGGATGAAGCCTGGAGCCGTTGAGTGCGACTCATTATTTTCTTATCGGCTGATGCAGCATCGTGTAATATACTGTCTGGCGAACCGCGATGTGGTCCGGTGCAATGTAGTAGGACATCTGGAATCGCGCGCCAGGCATGCTAACAATGGAGAGATTCACCATGGCTTATCCGGGTTCTGTTCAGCGGCTCGCATCTCAATGTTTTGGCCGCTGCGCCGTCTGGTTGTTTTGCATCATTTCTGTAGCTGCGCCGGCCCAGGATATCGTTCCCCTTAGCGACGACTTCGGGGACCCGTCAACTCTCGGAAACTGGCAGCACGTGTACCAGGTCGAACAATGGAACGCGAACCAGCTGCAGGTTTACGACATCAATACATCGCGGCCCGGCTGGATGACCATGGTACCGTATACCAGCACCTGGTACAACAATTACCGGGGCATCATGGCGTTCAAATCCATCACCGGTGACTTCGTCGCGACGACGCATCTGCAGGTGGGAAAACGCGATGGCTCGGGCCAGCCACCGCAAAGCTCCTATTCGCTGGCCGGCATCCTCGTGCGGCAGCCGCGCAACATCACGCCGGCTACATGGACGGCCGGTGGAGAGAATTATATCTTTCTTGCCATGGGAGCAGCGAATACGCCCGGCCAGTTCCAGTTCGAAGTGAAAAGCACGTTGAACAGCGTGTCGGGGCTGGGTGTGACGAACACCAATACGAGCGAATCGTACATCCAGGTGTGCCGGGTCGCCCAGCACTTCATCACATTGCGCCGCACCGCCAGCACAACGTGGACCGTCCACCAGCGCTTCAATCGGTCGGATCTGCCGAGCGCCCTACAAGTGGGCCTGTGCTGCTACACCGATTTTAATACGTGTTCAAACTTCACGCCGTTCGTACACAACTCCAGCGTGATAACCACCGGTACGCCCGATCTGCGGGCGCAATATGACTACATGAGGTTCCAGCGTCCGAATGTGCCCCCGGCGCTGCAGGGCGCCGATCTATCCAATCCATCCGCCGTTACCGACGCTCAATTGCTCTCGTTCCTCGGGGATAATGCGATTCCTTCTGCGCGCGTTCGAGAGTGGAAGGAATATTGACGACCGCGCGCGGGCGTCTTCTCACCGGGTTTCGACAACTACGATGGGGCCCGCAGGGGTCGGCACTTTTCCGTGGACGCTCTGCACCACACCAGGCACAGGTTCTCTAACGTACTTCGAAAAACCGGGTTCGGTGGGGCGCACACCCAGCAGGTAAGCGCCGTAGTAATACGCCGGAATTCCAGACCAGCCATGGCAAAGGCTGCCCGCGTTCTGAAACGCAGCGGCGCCGTCGATCGTCTCCCAGAAACTTGTGGCGCCGCGATTCAGCATGTGTCCCCAGTCGCGCGCGATCAGCTCAAAGACGCGGCGTCCCTGCTTTGCGGGCGCGGTAAGCAGGGCGTCAAACTTGTACATGCAGTGGCTGAGCGTGCAGGGCACGAGGCCATTATCGTCGCTGGCCAGTCGCTCGCGCAGGGCATCCAGCTTGTCGGCAGGTACAGCCCCCGCAAGAATCGCGAGCGCCTGGGTGAGTTCGGCGTAATGAGGCGGCTCAGGCGCGCCGGTTCGGGTGCGCAGTGCCTGCGCGGTTTCATCCCAGAAGTGCGGCGCGACAGCTGAACGCAGAGGGGCCGCAGGCGTTATGAATTCGGTGGAGCTCTCACCAACCTCGTCCGCCATCCGGGCGGCCGCGTCCAGCGCCAGCAGGTAGAAAAGGTTTAGCGGCGCATCGTACCATTCACCCGTATGCCTGGCGAAGCGTTTGCCTTTTTCGGAGCCATCGAGGCCCGGCGCCCATTCGTAGAAGTTCCAGGTGCCGGGGCCCTGTGGCGTGACAATGAGCGGCCCGGTACTTTGGCCCACACACGCGTTTAGAATTCGCCGCGCGACCGGGAGATGGGTGCGGACAAATTGCCGATCGCCACTGTAGAGAAGATAGTCGTCGAGCGTGAGAATCCAGATCAGGCTGAAGCAGGGAATGTTTACAGGTACGCTGGCTGGCGCGCACAGTTCCAGGAAGCCGTCGCTGCGCCGGCCCTTTGCGAGCAGTGCGATGGATTCCGCCGCGAAGTCGTAGTTGCCGAAACAGTAATATCCGGCGCGCGCCTGGTTGCGCATGTCGCCGCCGTAGAGTGCCTGCTCGCGCCAGGGGCAGTCTTCATAGTGCTCGTGCATGCAGAGGTGCAGCGTGCGGTCACTTACCTGCCAGATCTGGTTGATGAGCGGATCGGACGATTCGAAGGCGCCGCCGCGTTGAACCGGGTAATCGGTCGGCCGGATTCCCGCGTAGTGAAGCGTGACGGAATTCGTAGTGCCCGGCGCCGGCGTGATGTGCACCTGGAGGTAGCGCCCCGCTATGCGCAAAAAAGGATGGAGGAATGTGTGCCGCCCGGACGGACACACGTGACGGTTGGCAAAGTTGCGTCCGCCGAGGTGAGCGCGCACGCGGCCATCTTCGAGGTGCTCACCGTAGGCAACATCAACCACCGTGCCCGCCGGTGCATCCAGTTCCAGTTCGACCAGGCCAGCTTCTTCGCGGCCTGTGTCGAGCATGACATAAGGTCCGGTATTTTTGTCGAATGCCGGGGAGTTGAAGCGCAGACCGCTAGTCTGCGCATCCGATAGTTCATTCAGCGGGAAGGCAAACAATTCTGTCGCGGAGCGGCTGGTGAGCACGTCGGATTGCACGGCCACGGCGGGGATGGCACCGGGTTTGGTGCGACGGAACACTCCCTGCGAATGCACGCGCATTGGAATGCGCGAACCGAGTGTCAGTTGCGGAAGTGGCCGGGGTCGCACGGGCCGCGTGTACAGTTCGCCGGGTGCGGGTGCTGTCCATGTGTCGGAAATTTTATAGCCGGATTCCAGCCAGCCGTCGCTTTTTTCGCCGTGGTGCTCGAACGTAAAACTGAGCTGGGGCGTCACGCGCGGCATGGGCCCGCTGACGTAATCCGGTGCGCGGCGCATGCGAGTCCCCGGACCGCTGGCCGCAAGTACCTTGTCGCCCGCGCGCAGGATGTACGCGCCGCCGGCGGTGCCCTTGAGGTACTGCGACGTGCTTTCGCCCTGGTACCATACGAGTATACAGAGCCGGTTGCCGTGCGCCAGGGTGGAGCTTGAGATTTCGTGCCGGTTGTACGTCTTATCATTGGGATAGTCGCTCCACTGCCCCGTGCCGATAAACGTGCCGTTAAGCCATGCGGCGTAATTCGTGTCCGCGCTGATGAGGAGTTCGGCGGACGCACTAACAGGAGCGTCGAATTCGTGCAGGAACTGGACATACTGGTTCGGTAACCCGGCGGACGCCGAAGGCCACACCCACTGTGCGCCGGTGTTGCTGGTCCAATCGTTCGTCATACGGGTGGGTCCTGCATTCGCCATGCAGGCAAGCGCAAGCATCAGGATCAACAGCCGCAGTCGCAGCGCAAGTGAACGGACCATCCCGAACGGCAATTCGACCAGCCGACGTCATTAGCAAGTGCATTGGCATGCGGATTGCACCTTACTAGTTTGGGCAGCTCAACATTGAATGGGCTCTGGCGCGGCGCGGCTGCGAGGGGAATTCCCGGTTAAAATTAACACTTGCCTAAAATGGTCCGGGTGGCTGAATGGAAACTTACTATTAATGCAGAGGAGACGGCCTGATGTATAAATATTTTTTTGCGCTCACACTTTCGGCGGTGGCGGGGGCAGGCTTCGGCTACACAAACTCGTATAGCGCGAATTTTAACACCTCGTTACCTGCGGGTTGGAGCGATCCATTTAATGCGAACTCGGTACTGGTTGGCGGAGAGACAACTCCGGCGGACAGCCCGGCTTACAGTCCAACTCCAAACACTGCAACCGGCTTTAACAACAACGGCTGGTTACGAGTTGGTACCACTAACACCTCCAACTTCGGTATTACGCTCGCCCTGTGGGACGGTACGGGCGGCGGTGGCCTGACCGAGGCGGCCGATTACACGGTGGAAGCGGACGTTTTCATCGTGGTGCACCCGACGATTCGGCACCATCAGGGAATTGCCGGCCGTGCCACGGGAACGGACAATTTTCCGTTTGAGCTTTTCTACTCCAACCAGACTCCCGGCAATCCCGACGGCTTCGGCTGGCGCAATGGTGGTTCGACGAACACGTATGGCGCATTCCCGGCCGAGACTGGCAATAAGTGGGTTCACCTGAAGATGACTTTTCACGGAGCATTCGTGGATGTGTTCGTCGACAAAAATAAAGATTCTGTGTATGATTACACGTCGACCAACATCCCGCTGACGGCGACGACCGGCAAGGCCGGGTTCTTTTCGGTTTTGAACGACCCAACGGCAGGAAACGCCCCCGTGACAGGCCAGTATGCTTATTTCGACAGCTTCACGTACACACCAACTTCGGGTGTAAGTGACTGGTCGATTTACTAGACCTGGTAATTACACGCAGTTTTAGAAACCCCGGCAGCGGCTGACGCTGCCGGGGTTTTTTGCGGATTCGGCACATTGGTGTGCCGATGACTACTCGCTGGCTTCCGAAGCCTTCTTGCTTTTGCGTGCTTTGGGTTTGGTCTCCCCGTCGGGTTCCGAACCCTCGCCTTCGGCCTTCTCTTCGGTCGGAGCGACATAGTCGATCCTGGTTTTCTCTAACAGGAATGAGCGGATCTTGTTGAACCGGACCTGCTCGGTGAACTGGGTCCACTCGCGGCGCTTCTCCAGGGCGGCGCGGATGGCCACGGGTTTGCGGCCTTCCTGCTGGGCGCGTTCTTCGAGTGCGGCGTTAACGTCGGAGTCGTCGGCCTGGATGTTCTCCTTCTTGCCAATGGCATCGATGAGAAGGAAGCCTTTGACGCGCATCTCTGCCGCCTTATCGAGCTCATCCTGGTACTGCGACCGCGTGCTGAGGCCGCGCATGCGCGGCGGCGTGACACCCGTCTGCGAGAGGTACATGTAGTCGCTTCGCGCCATCTCGCGCTCGACGTGTTCCTTGAGCGCATTGGGGACGTCAAACTCGTGGGCTTCGACGAGCTTGCCGGTAAGAGCCTCGAACGCCTCGTCGTGGTTTACATTATCGATGACCTTCTGCAGCGCCTGCCGAACGCCCTCGCGCATCTTCGCGACGCTGTCATAGCCGAGGTCCTTGGCGAACTCGTCGTCGATATCGGGAAGCTTTACTTCCTTCACCGTTTTCAATGTGACGGAATAGCGGGTGTCGCCGTCCTTCACTTCGCAGCTCTGACCGGCCTTTTTGCCGAACAGCGCGTGGGCAACGGCATGGGGCAGCTCGCCGTGCGGGTTCTCGTAAAGTTTGTCGGATTCCTGGAGAACGGTGTGGCCTTTCGCATCAACGCCCTTGATGTCGAGCACCGCCGCGTCGCCCTGCGCGAGTTCCTTGTCCGTCGCTTCTTCAAACGTTGAGCTCTGCTGGCGTAATTCTTCGATGCGGCGGTCGATCATCTCGTCGGTGAGTTTCACCTCCGGCACTTCCACACCCAGTCCGGTGTAATCTTTTGGCTCGATCTCAGGTTTCACTTCTACCTCGAGCGTGACGCGCACCGGCTTGCCTTCTTCGGCAGCATAGTCGGTGATCGCCGGCACACCGTACAGCGTGACCTGCCTGGTCTGCTCGTACTCGCGAACGATCATCGGTGTGATCTTCTCAATGACGTCATTGTTCGCTTCCTTGAGGTAGCGGCGCTGAAGCAGCTTGAGCGGAACCTTGCCCTTGCGGAAACCTTCGATGGAAGCGTTGGCCTGCAGGTCTTTGAAAAGGCTGGCAACGCGGGGATCGAAATCGTCGCGCGGAATTTCCACAACGACGCGCCGGCGCGCTTTGGGCAGGTTTTCTTCCTCGATTACGGTATGCGCCACGCGCTCCTCGCGTTGCTCGCGAACCTTTTGAACGGCCGCGTCAAGCACGCCGCCTTCTGATCCTGCGTCTGCCTTCGGGGCGGCGACGCCGCCTTCCTTCTCGTCAGCCACTGCAAGTGTCTCCTGGTTTGTGTTCCGGTACGCCCTCGGGGGTTACCTGCGCGGGCGCCTGAAGCTTCATTGATTACTTTATAGTAAGGCTGGAAGCGCGCACACTGGGCGCAACCCTAAAAGAGAATGCAGCATTAAAATTCGGAATTCAAAATTCATAATTCGCGCGTTCACGCGTGGGCGATCGTAGAGGAACCAGGTCCCTGCCATGCCTCCGCCGCAAACAGCGCGCAAAAGCAAAAGTGTGTCTTACCCGTGTCAGGCGAAGCCGCTGCCGCCAAAGCCTTTCATGCGAAGCTTCAGGTCGTTCGACGAGTCGGCGAATTTGAGCGCGGTGTCTTCATCGATAATCCCACGCCGCGTCAGGTCCAGCAGTGCCAAGTCGAATGTCTGCATGCCTTCGCGTTCGCCTTTCATCATCACGTTTTTGAGTTCCTGCACGTTACCCTGCATGATGAGGTCCTGCACGCGTGGAGTGTTGAGCATGATCTCGACGGCGGCGGCACGGCCACCGTCCATTTTCGGGACCAGCCTCTGGCAGATGATCGCGCGCAGGTTGAGGCCGAGCTGCATGAGCACCTGGCGCTCCTGCTCTGCCGGGAACAGGTTAAGAATTCGATCCAGTGTCTGGTTGGCGCTGTTGGTGTGCAGGGTGGCCAGTACAAGGTGTCCCGTGTCCGACGCGTGGATGGAAAACTTGGCAGTTTCGGCATCGCGGATTTCGCCGATAAGGATTACCTTCGGCGCCTGGCGAAGCGCGCTTTTGAGCGCCTCTTCGTACGAGCGGGTGTCGATGCCGACTTCGCGCTGGCTGATGATGCAGCCTTTGTGTTCGTGCACGAACTCAATCGGGTCTTCGATTGTAACAATGTGGCCGGTTGAGTTCTGGTTTCGGTAATCGATCATGGCTGCGAGCGTCGTACTTTTACCGCTGCCGGTGGCTCCCGTTACCAGCACGATGCCTCGTTCGTACATCACCGCCGTGTTGAGCACTGCCGGCAGACCGAGCTGTTCTACGCTGAGGATGTTTGGCTTGATCAGGCGGGCCACCATGGCTGGGGTGCCGCGCTGGTAGTAAACGTTGATGCGGAACCGCCAGATCGCCACCTTGTACGAGAGGTTCATTTCCAGCTTTTCCTGCAACTCGGCAAACTGGCTTTCGCTCGTCGCCTCTTTAGTGAGAGAAGCCATCGTTTCGGGGGTCACGTACTCCGGGCCGATTTCCTGCAGGACGCCTTGCACGAGTACGGAAGGCTTGGCGTCAACGGTGAGATACAGGTCCGACGCTTCCAGTTCCGCGGTCTTGTGCAGCAGATTTTCGAGTTTGTAGCTGGTTTCCAAAGGTCGTCCGATCGTGCTGGTATTCGCCGCTATTTCTTCTTACCGTACATCTGCATCCAGTCGTCGTTGCTTATTGCTGCGGGGCCGCTCTCCTCCGTCTCTGGCTGCTCGGATGCGGATTCCGCAGATGCAGGTTGCGACGAAGCTGCCGGCCGCGCCGGCGCGCGATTCTGCTCGGATGCGTACGCCTGCGATTGCGATGCGCGGATATTCGAAGAGGGCGGTGCAGCGCCGAGGCCCGGTCCGCTTTGACCGCCCCCGCTGAAAACCGTACTCGCAGCCTGGGTGAACGTCGGCTCGTCCTGGCCTTCTGCAAACAGGAATTTGTTGTTCGCCTTTTCCAGGGCAGCGTCTTTGGTAATCTCGCCTTCGATGACGAACTGCTTAAGCTGCTGGTCCATGCTCTGCATTCCAAATTTCGCGCTTACCTGGATGATGGACGGTAGCTGGTGCGTCTTGGATTCGCGAATGAGCGACCTGACGGCGACAGTCCCGGTCATAATTTCCATGGCACAGATGCGGCCAGTGCCGCGCATTTTCGGGATGAGTGTCTGGCAGACGACCGCCTGGATACTTTCACTAAGCATGATGCGCACCTGCTCCTGCTGGTTCGGCGGGAAAACGTCGACCAGGCGGTCGACCGTTTTAGGTGCGCTTGAGGTGTGGAGTGTGCCGAATACGAGGTGGCCTGTCTCAGCGGCAGTCAGTGCAAGGCTGATGGTTTCAAGGTCGCGCAGTTCGCCAACGAGAATGACGTCCGGATCCTCACGCAGCGCACTTCGCAATGCATTCGCAAAACTATGGGTGTGCGGACCAACCTCACGCTGATTGACGAGGCAGCGCTTGTGCTGGTGGACAAACTCTACCGGATCTTCGATGGTGAGAATATGGTGATTCTTGTTCTCATTGATGAAGTCGACCATCGCGGCGAGAGTGGTGCTCTTGCCGCTGCCGGTTGGCCCCGTCACAAGCACGAGCCCGCGCGGGAGGTAGCACAGTTCCTTGAGCACTGCAGGCATTTTTAGCTCATCGAGCGTGCGGATTTTCGTGGGGATCACGCGGAAGACGGCGCCATCGCCGCGGCGGTTTAGATAGATGTTTGCGCGGAAGCGGACCGACTCACCAAACTCCAGCGCGAAATCGAGTTCATGGTCACGCTCGACGCGTTTCTTCTGGTCGTCGGTCAGGATGCTATAGATCATCTCGTGAAGTGAATCACGATCGAGCGGCGGCAGCGGCAGTGGACGAATTTCGCCGTGGATTCGCTGTGCCGGGGGACTGCCAACGGTAAGGTGGAGATCGGACGCGCCGCGGTTCTGGGTATCGATCAGCAGGTCAGCGAGATCCATCACTGTGCTCCTTCGCTTGTTGCATTAATCACGGCGTTTCCGTTGCTGCTGGAATCAGAAGCGGTGAGATCGAGCAGGGCCGTCGGAATGCGACGCCGCAACTCCTCGATGTCTGGTGAAACATCTGCTCCCGCCGCGGTTTTGCCGGGCGCGCATACTATGATCGCAGGTGGATTGATCCGCATGCTCAATAATCGGTATACGTCGGCCGGTGATGGCGGCGCATCGAAGATGACGCAGGTTGGGCAGACCCCGCTTGCTGCCTCTGCGAGATTTGTAATACCCGCGGGAAAAGCGTAGACGCTTTCGTAATAGCGCCGAGTCGAATCCTGCACAAGCATGATAACGTGCGCACCGGAGAAGTCCAGCAGGAGGTCTTCCAGGAACTGTTCGAGAGTACTAAGCGATTGATAGAGCACAATGCTGCAATGGCCGGACTCCAGCACCGGAATATTTCGAGCGTCGGGCGCGCTACTGGATTGCGCAAGATGTTCGAGGGGGCGCAAGCGCACCATGGGTGCGTGCAGGGAGCCAGCCGTGGATACACGCACTTCGAATAAGCGTCCGTCGAGTCGCAGCGGGGTCTCCCACATTCCCGCTCGCTCTGAAGTATACTCCAGTGTGATGCAATTGCGCAGCAGCGCATCGCGGACGGCATTGAACGCATGGTGCCCGAAGCGGTGAATCTCTTCGAGCCCGGCGGTAGCAGACTGCCGGGCGACCTGGCATTCGTCGCCGAGTTGCCGAAGCACCAGGTCCGTGTACGGCTGCTGAAGCGCTGTGGTGATCAGCCAGTTGGAAAAGCCGGGGTCGGTTGGCTGCGGTATGACAGCTTCCAGGCGGCACTCCATCGGTGTTGTTTGCGCAGCGACGGATGACTTGGAATGCGGCAGGCGATCACTCAGTGATTCGATGCAACGCCTCAGTTGACCGGCGTCGGCGAGCTGAGGCGAAATCGTGTATGCGGGTGCCAAAGCGGAAAGTTCGGACAGACCGGTTGTGGCGTTAGGATCGCTCATGACCACAACCAATTCGTCACCCACTTCGATCAGGGGAAGCAACTGGTGCTGCTGCAACAGCTCCAGTGGAAAACGCCGGACGAGCCTTTCGTCGATCATCGAAGGGTGCAGCTCCATCGGGCGCACGCCATATTGCTCGCCCAGTACGTATTGAAGCGCGTCGCGGGTAACGTAGCCCAGGGCGAGCAGCGCCTCTCCGACGCGGATGCCGTCCCGCTTTGCGGCTGCGAGCGCTTCCTCCAGTTGCTCATCGGATACAATGCCCTTTTCGAGCAGCATCTGACCAATGGCCTTATTGCTGACGCGATCCAGAAATGCCGTTGCCATTTCGACTCCTTCGGAAGTGCAGTTCACCGCACGGTGGTGGCTATGTTGGGCGCAAGAGGGTAAATCAAGGAAACGAAGCCGAGGAGCGCATCAGATGCAGGCAGCGCCCGTCAGAAATGAGGACCGCTTTATGTAACGCGCTGGCGGTCTCGGTATTCGTGATTTATGGAAGGGAAGAGCGGGCTGCCGTATGTAATTATTCGTAGCGCAGGGCGTCGATAGGGTGGAGGCGTGCGGCTCGAAGCGCGGGGTACCACCCCGATGTGATGCCAACCAGCACAGAAGTGAAAAACGCGAGGAGCAGTGGTGCGAGTTGAATGGGCGCGCCGAACGCCTCTCCATTGACATGCTGCGTGATCTGGTTGAACAAAACGACAGCACCCACCCCAACCGCGATTCCGACGACTCCACCCAGTGTGCTGAGTGTGAGCGCTTCGAGCAGGAACTGCCCGAGCAGGTCCCTGTCACGTGCGCCCAATGCTTTGCGGACTCCGATTTCCCGTGTGCGCTCCGTCACCGTCACGAGCATAATGTTCATAATGTTGACGCCGCCAACGAGCAGCGAAATGCCGGCGACACCGGAAAGCAGCAGGGTAAATACGCGGCTGACGTCGTTCAGCGAATCCACGGCAGCCTGGAGGTTGCGAACGGTAAAGTCATCCTCGGCACCAGGCTGAATTCGGTGGCGCTTGCGGAGCACGGCCTCGACGGATGCCTGCGCCTGGGCCATGTCCACGCCGTCGCGAACTTTGCAGTAAATCTGATCGAGGTGGTCCTGGCCGAGTACCTGGTGCATCGCAGTTGTGTAAGGTATCCAGATGTTGTCATCGGAGTATTCGTCCTTCGGTTTGGCGACACCCACGACAGTGAAGTTGATGCCTTTGACTTTTATGGTTTCGCCGACAGCGAGGTCGAGATCGGCCCCGAAAAGGTCCGTCGCCGGTTTGTTGCCCAGCACGGCGACACGGGAAGCGCGTTCGACGTCTGCATCTGTGAAGATGCGCCCGTGAGCGATGGGAAAACTTCGAATATCGAAATAGGTGGGAGCCTCCCCGTTGACCTCGGTTTTGCAATTCTTGTTCATGTATTTGACCTGCGCGTCACCGTCGAGATCCGGGGTGACTGCAACGACTTCCGGCACTTGCGCAAGAATGGCTTCGGCGTCTTCGGGGATGAGGTTTTGCTGCATGCCCGTGCGTACGCCGCTGCTGCCGCCACGCTGGGCAGCCCGCACCGATAGAAGATTGGCGCCGAAGGAGCGTACCTGGGCAGTGATTTTCTCACGGGTTCCTGCGCCCAATGCCAGCATTGCAATAACCGACGCGACACCGATGATAATGCCCAGAGTGGTGAGCAGCGCGCGAAGCTTGTGCGCGCGCAGCGCCCGAAATGCAACCCGAAGCAACGTTGTGAACAGCACGTGGACTAATACAGCTTCAGGCGATCAGGTGTTTGCTTCATGCTTCATTTTTAATCTCGGTGAACAGCAATGTGGCAATGGATTTGAGCAGTTCGTCGCGACCATTGCGCTCAGTCGTGCTGTAAAGTTGGATGGCGAAAGGCTGAAACGGCTTCAGCTCCTTTGAGATTCGCTGCAGCGCCTCCGCCTGGTGCGACCGCACCAGTTTGTCGGCTTTGGTGAGCACCGCGATGAACGGAATGCGATAGTGTTTCAGCCAGCGCAGCAGCGCAATATCTTCGTCGCTCAACTCGCGCCTGATATCGAACAGCGCGCAAATGGCACGCAGCTCCTTGTTACCTTCGAGGTACCCGCGAATCATTTCGTCCCATGTTGCTTTTACACTTCGGGGAGCTTTGGCAAAACCGTAGCCGGGCAGGTCGACAAAACGTATCGTGTCGTTTACCACGAAGAAGTTTACGAGCTGCGTGCGCCCGGGAGTGTTTGAGACTTTTGCAATGCGCTTGCGGTTAACGAGCGAATTGAGCAGCGACGATTTGCCGACATTGGACCGTCCGACAAATGCAATTTCCGGCATAAGGGAAACTTTTGGAAAATGCTGCGGACGCGTGCCGCTCTTTTCGAATTGGACGCTTCGGATTTCCAGCGCCGCTATTGCGTCCTCGTGCCCAGGCATTCTCTGTCAGCTCGTTCGGGTGATTGCCGTATTTGCGATGAGCGGACTACTGACATCGATGTGACCGTGCAAGGTTGGCACTTTTTCCCCATCGATCAGAATCTGCACAGCGTCGATACTTTCGAGATTAAACAGGATACTGTTTACGATGGAATAGACGGCGAGCAGCTCGGCGTCCACTCCGCCGCGCAGGTTCGTCATCACTTCACGCGAGAGATTCACGATTGCCAGGTTGTCCTTGATGAAAACCGTGACGACCTTTGTGCCGGAGGGAACCGGCGTCTTCAACCCGGCGGCGTCCTTGCCCTCGATCAGGCTCTCGACGATCTTGCGAGCTTTGTCGGCCGGACTCATGCCGAGGTCGCCCGCGGTTGCTACGGTGCTGACAAGCTGCTTTCCGTCCTTTGTGTAGTAGAGCATCACCTGGTTCGGGCCAAGCCGATCTGCCCCCTTTTTGAAGAGCGAAGTCAGCGGATTCGTGCCGGCGGTCGCAGCCCCGGACTGGAAGTAGTAGTAGATGCCCGTAAGCCCGAGTACAATAACAACGAGCGCAATGGTGATAACGGTGAAGGCGAAACGGCCGAAGGTCGGGTCGCGCGGTACGTTTGGATCCATTTAACGGATCGCTGCCGGCTGGCGCAGATGCGAGGCGTAATCGGTAATTCCATCGACGATCGCGCCGGCAACGCGATCCTGGCTCTGCGAATCGCTCAGCCGTTTTGCATCTGCCGGGTTCGTAAGGTAGCCAACCACCACCGCAGCCGAGGCCATGGGTGCGCGCTTTCCAAGGTATAACGGCGCAGGATTGATACCGACCGGATCGCGATCGACAGCCTTGTTCATCGTGTTGAGCAGTGCCGATCCGAGGATTTTATTCTGTGCCTGGAAACTGCGGTAGTTCAAGTCCAGCGGCACCGTATCGCCGCCCTCCACGGTACCGGCTTTCACTGCCGTGTAATCGACGCTGTCTGTCACATATAAAATGCGGTAGCCGCCCATATCTGTAAATTCAGCATTCTGGCCGACGGTGATGATGATGAGCACCTGGGCGCCGGAGTTGTTGATCACCTCGAGCTTCTTGCCAAGCGGCACGCGCTCGGCGCCGCTACGGGTAAGCACCGAATCAATTCCCTTGGCCTGGAGCTGTGTCTTCAATCGCTGCGCAATCTCGAGGCATATCGCCGCACCCTGTTTTCCGAACTGCGAAATTCCGTCAAAATCGCTGTCGTCGGGGTGAATGACGACTTTGTGGATCTGCGGATTTGCTGCAAGGCTTTCCAGCTCGGCCTTACGCCGTGTCGGAATATTGTAGCGACTCATGTCGGCTTTGTCGCGCAGCGCAAGCTGCACTGGATCGACGGCATTTAGGGGCGCGACAGCCGGAGACTTGGGTGTGGGTGTTGCCCGGCTGCTCTTTGGAGTTCGCTTCGAACGAGCGGAAGGAGTTACCATCTCGATCACGGGTGTCGGCGTTGCGGTTGGAACTGGAGTCGGGCTCGGTTTAGGCGTCGCTGTCGCTGTTGGGAATGGCGTTGCGGTAAGGACGGGCGCAGGCGGGGCAGTAGGAATTGGCGTTGGCGCCGTCTCGGGAGTGGCCTGCAGGATTTCGGCGGGTGCTGCCGGAGTCGGAGTTGTGAGGAGTGTCGCAGGAGTCGCTGCAGCCATCAGCCGGGGCGTTGGCGTCGCGCCGGCAACTGCGGTCGCGTCGGGTTCCTCGGGAAGCACGGTTGCTACGGGCGCTGCGGTAGGCAGAGGAGTCGCTGGCGGAGTCGGCGTCGCAGCTGCCACCGTAGTCGTGGTGGGTGAGGGGCTCACCGCCGTCGCCTTTCGTTCCAGTTCCTGTCCGATGCGATCAACGACCGACTGCGGCACGTAGATATCTCCGCTGCGAATCCGAATGGACTGGCCGGTTTTTTCACCCACTCCATTAACTACCATTTCGCGACCCTGGAAGAGCGCAAATTTCTGACCGCTGGCTTCGATCCGAAGCGTGCGGCCATCCCAATCCACTTTCGCCGACGGATCAATCTTCCGGAGCTGCTGGGCAAGGGCACCGGCAAATACGTAGTCGCTCGAACCGGGGCCAGAGTCCGCATCCGGGGCGGGCACTGTCTGGCGGACGGGCTCGGGAGTGGCCGCAGGAACGGGAGTTTCTGCAGGACGTGACCAAGGTGCCCTGAACTGCACCAGTTCAGTTGCGGGTCTCCGTAGTTCCACGCCTGGCGTCTGTGCCGAGGCCAAAGCCGGTATAAAAAGTATCAGGCCGAGGAAACCAGCTTTAGCGCCTGCGTTGTGTCGCATGCAGTGGGCAAATTTATGAGCTGCCTGTGTGGGTATGGCGTGCAAGAGCTCCGTATCCTGTACTGTCGTGCGGTTTCGGTGGGCGTTTTCCGTACACAACAGGCGCCCAGGCACGATCTCGCGTGACAATCAGCAGGAATCGCGCCGCAGCGGGGTTGGGTGGTCAATAGCGGAATTGCGGATCTGTGCCGGGCCAGGAATGAATTGTTCACGAGTTTTCGAAGCTCAATTTGAGCTTTTGCTTTATGTTGCTGAATACGCGCAATGCTAATCAATAGTTAACCAAGGTTAATCAATGGCCACCAATTCCCATAATGTAGCAGCCGCTATCAGAAATCTGCAGCGGCTATCGGACCTCTTTTGCGAGCGGCGGGAGCAGCTTGCCCGCGAGGCGGGCCTCACGGTGCAGCAATGGTGCGTTCTTGAGAAGATCAGCGAGCAGCATTTTATGCCCTCGATGTTTGCGCGCAATCGTGACAGCAGCGCCGCGGCAGTGTCGAAGGTGATTCGTCAGCTTCTTGATAAAGGCGTCGTGGCGGTGGGAGTGCAGGAGCACGACGGTCGACAGCGACGCTATACGCTTACTGAGAGCGGTGAGCGCATCGTTGAGAAACTCCGCGACAGCCGCCAGCGAGCCATTAACGCCGTGTGGAACGGAATCCATCCCAGCCAGCTGGAACAGTTCATTTCTTTCAGCGAGGATTTAGGTGACCGGCTGGAGACCTATATTAAACAGCAGCGGAATGGCAGCAAAGACGACGCTCTCCTGGACACCGCATTCAGTGTATGCGCGGCGGTGACGTGCACAGAAGAGCCACTCCCAGATCGGGAGCCGGTCGCTGTCATCACTTCTACAAACAAGTTTATCGACTAAAAGGACAGAGTAATAATGGGCAAGAGCCTCTACGAAAAAGTTTTTGAGCGGCACACCGTGCGCAAGCTGCCGAGCGGACAGTACCAGGTGCTGATGGGGCTGCAGCTCATCCATGAAGTGACGAGTCCGCAGGCGTTCAGCATGATTCGCGAACGCGGATGGAACGTGCTCTATCCCAATCGCAACTTCGCGACGGTCGATCACATCATACCCACGCACAGCCAGGCCCGTCCGCTGGCCGATGCCATGGCGGAAGAGATGCTCGTCGCCCTTGAAAACAACTGTCAGCAGTACGGGCTGAAGTTCTTCCACCCCAGCAGAGGTGAGCAGGGGATTGTTCACATCATCGGGCCAGAGCTCGGCCTTACGCAGCCCGGCATGACGATCTGCTGCGGCGATTCGCATACGTCGACGCACGGCGCATTCGGGTCGCTGGCGTTCGGTATTGGGACCAGCCAGGTGCGCGACGTGCTGGCGACGCAGACGCTCGCGATGGGTAAGCTTAAGGTCCGCCGCATCCAGGTGGATGGAAAACTGCAGCCCGGAGTTTACGCCAAGGATGTGACACTTTACGTCATCCAGAAGCTCGGTGTGAAGGGCGGCGTCGGCTACGCGTACGAGTACGCCGGTGAGGTGTTCGACAACTTCACGATGGAAGAGCGCATGACGGTGTGCAACATGTCCATCGAGGGCGGCGCGCGATGTGGCTATGTAAACCCGGATCAGACAACCTACGATTACCTCAAAGGCCGCGAATTCGCACCGAAGGCCGCGGCGTGGGACAAAGCGGTCGAATACTGGGAAGGCATCAGGAGTGATCCCGATGCGCACTATGACGACGTGTTCTACATCCGCGGTGAGGAGATCGAGCCGGTCGTTACGTGGGGCATCACGCCGGGCCAGTCGACGAGCGTCGGCGGCAGCATCCCTGCGAAGACTGAATTCGACGAGAGCGAGCAGTCGCTGATCGAAGAGGCGTACGAGTACATGAGCTTCGAGGCGGGTCAGCCAATCAAGGGCACGAAGATCGACGTCGCCTTTCTCGGCAGTTGCACGAACGGGCGTATCTCCGATTTTGAACAGGTTGTTAATTTCCTTCGCGGCGCCGAATACCATGTCGCGCCGCACGTCAAAGCCATCGCAGTGCCGGGAAGCCAGGCCGTCAGGGAAGAGATGAAGCGCCGCGGCTACGATAAAGTGCTGAACGACGCCGGGTTCGAGTTCCGCGAAGCGGGTTGCAGCATGTGCCTTGCGATGAACCCCGACAAACTGAAGGGCCGCGAGGTGTGCGCGAGTTCCTCGAACCGTAACTTCAAGGGACGCCAGGGTTCGCCCACCGGCCGCACGCTGCTGATGAGCCCGGTCATGGTCGCAGCCTGCGCGATCGCGGGCGAAGTCGTCGATGCCCGCGAGTTCTTCCACATCGCAGAACCGGCAATGGCGTAACCATGTCGCCTGTGCGCACCACATGGACTAGTCTGAGCAGAGGTGCTGCGATCCGGTTAACCTTTATTTACGCCTTTGTCATAGCAGCGTGCTATGGATGGTTGTTCTCGAAAAGGGGAACAGTCGCGCCAGAGGTTTTCCATGACGCCATTTACAATTCACTGCCACCCGCAATCGGCGGACTGCTTGGCTGCCTGATCTGGGTGTTCTGGGGCGAGCAGATCGTGGCGGCCAAGCAGCGCATGCGGATCCGGCTCGCGCACAGTAAATTCAGGTTCTTGGCTGCGGAACTTCCCGGCGCAAGCAAACGTGCTCACGAGACCGAGAAAGTGGAAGATATAAAAAGGGCATGACACACCAGTTCTTAGAGATTCAGGACTATTGCCCGCGAAAGGAATATACATGAGTACTTCGGCGGACCTCAGCAGGATCAAAGCAGCCGCTTTGCAGCTTAGCGTTGATGAAAAGATCGAGCTGGCTGAAGACTTATATCTGAGCGCCAACGGGTTTTCTCCAGATGGTCTAGACCCGGAGCAGCGTATGGAACTTGAAAGACGCCTCGCAGAAGTTCGGGCAGGCACTGCTAAACTGGTACCATGGGAGCAACTGCGTGACGAAATACTGGAAGGCACCGAGCCGCTAGTTTAGCAAACAGGAGATAAACAAATGAAGCACGTCGGTCTCGATAGGATTACCTCACAGGCTTTAACACTACCAGCAGCTGATCGCGCCCTGCTGGCTGAGCGACTTGTAACAAGTTTGTCTGAAACGGCCGATCCTGATGTTGAAGGCCAGTGGATCGCCGAGATTCGCGAGAGATATGCAACGTATCAGCGCGGCGAATTACGCACGATCGACGCCGAGGAGGTTTTTCGAAAGCTGGCCGACGACCGGCAATGAAAAAGATCCGATTTGGCGAAAGTGCTGAAGCGGAGCTTTTATTCGCCGTCAGGTGGTATGGCCAACGCAGCAAAACTGCCGCAAAGGATTTCAGGGCCGCTGTTCGCAAAGGCTGTCGACAGATCCAGCGACATCCGCAGGCTTGGGAGATGTGGGATCCGCCCTTCCGACATTATTTAATGCGGAGTTTCCCCTTTGCACTGGTCTACCTGGAGGAAAAGCAGTCGATAGTGATCCTCGCTGTCATGCACCTAAACCGGAAGCCCGACTATTGGAAGTAAGACCGAGTTGAAGAAAAGAGAAAGCGACTAATCATGGACGACTTAAAACGAGTGAAGATTACCGGCACCGCCATACCGGTGCGAGGCAATGACATTGATACCGACCGCATCATCCCGGCGCGATACCTGAAGTGCGTGGTGTTTGACGGGCTGGGCGAGCACGCCTTCGAGGACGACCGCCTCCAGCTCAAGGAGCGCGGGCAGACACATTCTTATGATAATCCGGCTTTCGCCGACGCCGAAATTCTTCTCGTGAACAAGAACTTTGGCTGTGGCTCCTCGCGCGAGCACGCGCCGCAGGCGATCATGCGCTGGGGTAAAGGCATCAAGGCAATTGTGGGCGAGAGTTTCGCAGAGATTTTCTTCGGCAACTGTGTGGCGCTGGGCATCCCGTGCGCGGTCGTAGACGAAGCCGGCGCGAACAAACTGCAGTCCGCGGCCGAGGCCAGCCCCGACGCCCAGTTCACCGTCGATGTCGACAAACAGGTCGTTACCGTGGGTAATGAAACCGTGCCATTCGAAATTCCCGCCGGTGTTCGCCAGCAGTTCCTGGAGGGAAAGTGGGATTCGACCGCGGAGTTGCTGGCGGCGCAGGCTCAGATCGCGGTTACAGCGGGGAATTTACCTTACTTTAACGGGTGGCAGTAGTCAGGCGGGGCTGATCCCCGCAGGGGATCAGCCCGCCCTAATCAGTTAAATAACTGCCAGTCATCCGCCGCTGTAACCACGATGCTGATGGCAAGTTCGTCAGCACCAATCACCGGCTGCGTCACACTGCGTGATTGACCGTCGATGTCTGTCGTAAGGCCGACCGGAGTTCCCAGGTAAACCGAGCCCGGGTCGCTCGTAAAATGCAGATCCGAGTTGGAGGCCCAAGCGCCAGCGCCCGCAATAACAGGAACCGTCGGATTCACAACCCGGCTGTTTGCGTCCTGTCCTGAAGCCAACTGCCACGCCGCAAAGTCGGCCACATTAGCCACATGGCTTCCATTGGCGACATTATAACCGGCGAACTGTGCGCCGGCGTTGCCGAGATAGAAAACATTGTAGTCGGAAATGAACGGACCGACGGCACCGCCCACCTTCCAATACACAACGCCATTGTTCTGCTCCATGCGGATGATGTTATTCTTGAGGATTGTCGTGCCTGCGTACTGCCCCTGGTTCAGTGCAAGCGCGCAGTAGCGATCCACGTTCGCCGCCTGCTGCAGGTTAGCAAAATTTGGCATGTTGATCGAGTTGTGGAGGATGTTCGTATTACACGTGACGGTCGTTCCCGCCGCAGCGCCCTGGATCGTAATTGCGCGAACGAGGCTGGGGGCTGTCGTGGTCGGAATATCTCCGAGGTCGAACCCGCCAAAAAAGTTATTCTCGATGTTATAGGTTCCAACCTGTGGCTGTGCTATGCCCTGGCCGATAAACATCGCGCTTAGAACGCCTGCTGTATTACCCGCTGAAACGCGTAGCTTCGTCATCTTGTTGTTCTTAAAGTTGAGCGTGTAACCACTCGAGCCGTTAAAGCTATGCTCAAACAAATCAGGCCGGCTGGTGAAAGTAAACGTTTCGTCGATCGAGCACGTGTTGTTCAGTACGTCGCCCACCGCAGGGTTCATAAAGAAGCCGCGGAAAGTTGTCTCAATCGTGTTCGAAGTAAAACTCATGCCGGTCATGACAGTTCCGGCCGCAATGGTGCCAGAGTTTCTGCACACAATTGCCTGCCCGTTCGCAGAAGTTTTCGATCTCAGCAGGCAGTTCGTCACCGTTCCAGTGGTAGGCACGCGGTCGACGCTGCCGATGTCGCGCCTGTTCGTGAACTCGACACAGAACGATTCCAGCGTGCCGGAGGACTGCTGTTCAATCACCGCATTCTTAATCGTCGCATTGCCGCATGCTCCAACCACTCGAACGAGATAGGAGCCAACCGTCAGCGCAGAGGTATCTGTTATTTTCAGATCGCGAGTCGTGCCGCCGGGAACGTTCGACCCATCAATGGTGAAGTTGTCGGTGCCGAGAAGTTGCCCGGCCAGGTTGAGAGTCGACGTCGTGCCGATAAGCAGATGCCCCGCCCATATAGTGCCTGCTAAAGCCGTCGTTGTGGTGAAAGTGATTGTGGGCTGGGAAGACGGCGCCGGACGCACAGTTACGCTGTTACCGTTGGTCAAATTTCCGAACGCCACGTTGTTTGGTTCGAACAAGTCAGACGCAATCAGGAGCGTCCAGTTTCCTGTGCACCCGCCCGCCAGCGAACTGAAGTCTTTCGCGGCTTCATCAAGCGAAATGTAATCGGCACCTCCTCCCGAATTGACCGTGGAAACTCCCTGCCCTGCCGGAGCATCGCTGAACTTCTTTGCGGATCCAGCGGCAACAACCGCCAGAATCATGAGCGTGAAAATATGGTGTTTCAATGTGGGGTTCGCTTTCTGCGCGGGCATCAGGCGCATGAGTTATTAGGACGTCTGTAGTAAATGTACTACGAGTGAGCTGGACTAGCGCAATGGGTATTTTAGCCGCGGCCTAGTTTGCAGCCGCCGTGCGGAACAGATCGCCCTGCGAGACACTTCCGTTTGTCGTGTCGTATGGCCAGGACGGCCCCTGGGCGACACCGCCGAGGAAGAAGCCATTCCTTACATTGTTCGGCTCGCTTACGCCATCAGGTCCGCGGCTGCGCAAAATCCACCGATGAAGCGGCGCTACCGGTGCCAGGGCATGCGTGTCCGGAAAGCTTCGCAGGTTCGTGTAGCTCATCCACTCACCGGCAGAACCACTCGCGGATTCGTAGAAACGGTAAAATTTATCCCGCGCCGGGACCGACGTAAGAAAGGCGACCGGCGTGGTAAGGTAGAAGTAGCGGTCAGGGTACGGCACCTCGCTGAAGTCGGGCAGCAGGTGCGGCGGGTAGGCGTTATTGTCGACCGCATATGCTTCGAGTCCTGTGGTGATGGTTCGCAGGTCGGATTTGGTCGCACTCACCTTGGCGCGCGTCTGCGCTTCCAGGAAGTTTGGCACTGCAATCGCCGCCAGGATCGCGATAATGGCCACGACGATTAGAAGTTCGATAAGTGTAAAAGCTTTTTGCATGACGAGTTACCGTAGCAGTTTGGATGCTGAGGTCAATCACGTTCAGGTCGGAGCAGTTCCGCAGCTGCCCCGGAACTTCTTCTCCGTTTTCTCGGGTTAATGATTTCCCCCATCGCGCCAGGTCGCACCACGCGTCTAATCCATCCAACTCCGGCGAAACGACCACGCACGCGACCAGAACTCGTACCCCGCCCTGGGAGTGCAACACCGCGTGCCGCACCGTAAAACCCGGGCATTCCTTTTACGCATCCCTGCACGTTTGGACCCGGTTTCGGAACAGTTCCTGAGCTGCCCCTGGAGCTGCCCCCAGAACTTAATTGGTCAAACGTCCCCAAATTTGAGGCGCCAGTTGGCTCTACATGCCCCGATCAATGGAGTGCTTCTACCGGGGCACCAGTCGCAGGATTTGGTCGTAAGCAACGCGCCCCTTACCTTCTGGGGGATCAAATTCGGAGGTGGAGAAGTAGAGGGTGCCGTCTGGCGCCTCTGCAATTTCCCGAATCCTCCCGAACTGTTTTTCAAGGAGCCGTTCCTGCCGCACAACTCGTTCCCCCTCCAGCACCAGGCGGACGATGCACTGTCCGCGCAGACAGGCGAAGAGGAAGTTGTTCTTCAGCTCCGGGAAAGCAGAGCTGCGGTAGAACAGGCCAGCAGCCGGTGCGACGGAGGGTGTATAGACCAGAAGCGGCGACTCCATCTCGCTATGGGTTTGCTCATGATGCACAACCGGCCAGCCGTAGTTTTCCCCCGGTTTCAGAGTGTTGACCTCGTCGCCGCCGTCCGGGCCGTGTTCCGTTTGGAACTGCAAGTTGGTCACAGGCTGCCAATCCAGCCCCTGTGAGTTGCGGTGGCCATAAGACCAGATTTCAGGCCTGGCGCCCTGCTGGCCCGCGAACGGATTGTCGCCGGGAATGCTGCCGTCGTCGTTCAGGCGCAGCGTTTTTCCTGCAAGACTGTCCATTGCCTGTGCCGATTTCGGATGATCGGCGTCGCCGGTTGTCACGTAGAGTTTGCCGTCGGGTCCGAACTTGATGCGGCAGCCAGCATGGTTCGTTGCCGCGGGAATGCATTCGATCACTACGCTACGCTCCCGGAGCTTATCGCCGGACTCACGATAGCGGACTACACGAAGCCAGCTCTTGTCGGCGTCTTTGTAGGTGTATGCAAGATAGAGCCAATGTGTGTCTCCGAATTTCGGGTGCAGCGCCATCCCCATGAGGCCCATCTTGAGCGTGGTATCAACGTCGGGCAGAGTGAGCAGCGGCTCGGGCCGGAGCTTCCCGTCCTTGATGACCCTTAATCTTCCGGGCCTCTCCGTAAAGAGCAGCCGTCCATCGGGCGTGAAAACAATGCTCCAGGGCACGCGCAGGTCAGTCGCGACGACCTCGACACGATACGACGCGAGCGGCCCCGCCGTCGTCTGGTGATCGCCACTGGACTGCGCGAAAGTTCCGACGCTGACGCAAAGCAGCGCTGAGAAAAGACCGCCGCTCCAGGCCCGCCGGGTTCGCTTCTCGTGCGACCGGGCCTTCAACCGCTTGGCAAAACCTTGAGTGTGCATGCAGGACTTACTCTTTTCTCTTCATGCGGAGGATGGTATAGGAATGTGCAGGGAACTCATGTTCGAACTCTTCACCGATCCCCACGACTGGTAGCTGCTTCCAGCGGACGTGGTCGGGAGCTTCCGGCGTATTCCTGTCGGTGAGATCGCCAGCCATGATCCACATGTCGGCGGAGACGTCGGGAGCAAACCTCCGGGTGGCGATAGTTGCGCGATGCGAACCGTGGCCGATGTTCACCACCTTCAGCACCAGCGTTCCACCGTCCTCACTCCTTGTTGCTGTGACGTCCAACTCATCGTTTGGGCTGCTCACTTCAGCTGCAACCCGCAGGGGCAGATAATTTTGCGCTGCTATCTGCTGAGCGTAATAAGGGGGCATTCCCCACACTTTGCCGCTCGTGAAAAAGAGCTGTCCCTGGTCCCAGCCATTGTCGTTCTGCTTCCACGGCTGGAGACAGTTGGCCGGGCAGTCCATCAGAACGTAATCGCCGTGGCGTTCCAATGTGTTCAGCATATGCGCGTGCCCAAGAGCCCGCTGGAAATCATGCCTGTTCCCGTTCTCCTCAAGCACACAAGCCTTCAGCTTGTTGCCTGGCGTCCACTCCTGGATCAGCTTTGGCATGCGGGAGAAGATTCGGTCGGCATCATCGGCATCGCGCAAATTGTCACCGCCGACATGAACATCCCAAAGGTCGGCGATTCCACCAAGCTCCTCGACTACCTTCCGCGTAGCAGGATTGTCGGGCTCCCACCAGGCTGCGACAATGAACTCTAGATTCGGATCGCGCCCCTTCATGGCCTTCTGGAGAACTTTGAACCGCTCAATGTAATGCGGTTCTGCCATTTCTTCATTTCCGATCTGGACGTACTTAACGCTGTAGGGTTGCGGATGTCCGTTCTCAGCTCGCCGTCGGCCCCAGTGGGTGGATGCGGGAGCGTTCAGATAGTCTATGAGATCTGCGGCGTCCTGGGCCGTTTCCTCCATGTTGATTGTGAAGACAGGCTCGAATCCTGCGGCCCGGCAGAACTGGACGAACTCCTCGATGCCGAAGCCGTTAGTAGAGTAGGGGTACCAATAGCCGTGATACATGTGCCGCTCGGCGCGTTCGCCGATCATCTGTTTCCATCGGTACTCCGGAGCGTTCACCATCAGCCCGCCATATCGGAGCGTTTTCAGACCTTGTTGTACCAGTGAAGTGCCCAAATCGTTTCGCACAGGAAGGCCGAGGAACAGATCCTCTTTCGTCCCGCTGAGATAAGCCTGGTCAACCCAGAGACGGCCCCCGGGCTGATCGATCCAGATCGCGAAACGCGCATTCTCGTCCGTTGAATCCGAACGCAGCGTAAAATTATGGCGGGTCCATTCACGGCTACTCTGGTGCAGAACCTGGCGCGCGTACGTGCGGCTTCCATCGGCGCTTTGCAACGCGACGGTAACTGCACCGGTGTAACCTTCCTGGCGCAAGTAGACATAACCCTGGTACTCGTGTCCTTCGCGGAACGTGAGACCCCAGCGGTTAAGCCCCCGGTTCGCAATGCCGACCGTACCGGTTCCCGCTTTCAGGCCAAGCAATTGCGAGCAACTCGAATTGAACGCGTCGTCACGTGTCCACTGGAGATCTCCCATGGCGTCTCCCGTTTGCACCGTGTCCCACGGAGCGCTGACCCCGGCCCTTGGTTTTGAGACCGGTCCCGCTACATCGAAATCCTTATTCTCCCCCGCCTGTGTCGAAATGCGGAGATTCCGGAACGAGACGTTGGAGTGCCATGTGCGCAATCCGACCTTCCCGGACGCGATGGGCGCAGAGATGTCAGTATATTCGACTGTGGGATAGGGTGCATTGTCCAGGAACACCCGGATGGTCGATCCTTCAAGTTCGACTCGCAGGCGGTACCAGCGTCCCGGCACCAGGGCGGCCGGCACCCGGACAAGTTCGCGATAGTCATTGCGGTGCCGTCCCAACGAGATATGTCCGCGATGGGTACTCATGCTGATCTCGTATCCGGTCCACGCATCAGGCCCTGGTTGGGCATCCTGCACGCGCACGATCAGCCCGGCATTTTCGCTGACGAAGTTATTGTCCTCAATCATGACGTCACATTCGACCGTGCCGTCGGTGATCACTGGCTCGTGCCGGACGATCTTTGCCCCCGCACCGCCCATCACTCTGCAGAGCCCTGGTTCCTCCAGCCACTTTCCCTCGTACACGGACCAGCCTTCTGGCAATCCCTTCCCAGGCGGCGGCTCCTCAAAACTCTCACCAAAGATCATCTGGGCGTACAGCCCGCCATAAACTTCATGATTTACGTCCTCGATGCACGAGCCGTACATCAGCGGTGTCACGCGGTTGAGAACAATGTTGGGATCCACTCCGATGCGAGAGTCAGCCGCCGCTCTGCAGATCCCAGAAGCGCTCACGCAAAGCACATATATGATTGCCCGCACAAATACGTCGCGACGCAGGCATGCGAGCCGCAGCTCGACCGACTGGGTTGCTGGCATGGTCGCGAAACCTTTCTCGTCGGAGGTTGTGGCTATGCACCCACAGAGGAGTACGGATCAAGCAAAACGTCTGGACGAGGATCAGCTCCCGTCAATTATGACTTTCTCCTCTTATTGCTTTCCTCCAAAACTTTGCCGATGTTAACTCTGGACAGGAACCTTCGTGCGACATGTAACGGCGTCTGCCCATTAACCGGCCATGTTCAAGCCAGATTGGAGCAAAATTGTGTCGATGATGGATAGGCGCCAGTTTTTGGCAGATGTGGGAGCAGGTGCTGTGGTGCTTACAGCCAACTCCGCCCTGCGGCCGGTTGAGCAGCCCAGTGCTACGCCGGTGCAGTCTGAAGGTACTCAGCACGGAACAGCCATAACCACTGGCGCTGATCCGAAAGCACTGGCAGCGTCAAAAATCGATTTCAGGTACGCGCCGAGACACTGGCGCACTGCCATCTGTTTCCCCGACGACTCAAACAAGACTCTTGTCGGCGACAAAGGGGATTTGCAATATGCTGCAGTTACCGTTGAGTTCGCTCTGGCCGGTATGGAACCGCAGAATAGGACGAGGCAAAGCCTGGAAGCGCCGCAAATCCCTGTCCTTACAACAGAGTTTGAAACAGCGGGAGCGCGTTATTGCCTGACTACCTTTGCGACACAGCGGGCGTCAGAAGGCCGCGTGGACAATGTACTCATGGAGATATGGTCTACCGAAGCGGATTCACTTGATGTCGTTCCTATACTTACAATGCGAACGATTCAGGCGATGGCACCTGAGAAGCACGACTCGTTCTCCGTGATTCGATCTGCGGCAGACTCAAAGACCCTTTTCTTTGCGGCCGACGCAATTATGCGAGGGTGTACTCCAATTCGGGGCGACGGTTTTTCTTCAACCGATATGGTTAAAACCTGTGAGTTCGTACGCGGAACTGCGACGAAGGAAAAGCCCCATCGCATCTTCTTCCGGTTTCCTCAGCAGGGGCAGGATCTTGAAAAGATACGGTCGGGAATCAGCCAGCCGGAGGCACTCCTGGATGAGACCCGCTTGTTTTGGAAAAAATGGAAACCCCTGGCCGGGAATGTCGGCTGGGAACAACCGAAGACGCACACGGAGTTCCTGACCGCATGTGCACGAAACATTTTGCAGGCTCGTGAAGTGAAGGATGGGAAACTGACTTTCCAGGTTGGGGCGCTGGATTACCGCGGGCTATGGATCGTAGACGGAAACTTTATCCTGGAAGCCGCACGTTATCTTGGGTATGATGAAGAAGCGCAACAGGGACTTGAGGCAACATGGGCTAAACAGCGTAAGGACGGTGGTGTCTTTGCGGGGGCTGGTGATAATCATTGGAAGGATACCTCGATCGCCCTGTTCACTCTCGTGCGGCAGGCGGAACTCGCGCAGAACTGGGATTATTTCCGACAGATGCAGCCGAACATTCTGCGGGCGATTCAGTTTGTCCGCAATCTGCGAGAGAAAGCCCGCAGTCAGCAGGGACCCAGTGGACGCTATGGGCTGCTGGTGCGGGGGAGTCCCGACGGTGGCATCGCAGGAGATCGGCACGAATTCACCAATACTCTGTGGACACTTGCCGGATTAAAAGCCGTAGCGGAAGCGGCCGAAATACAGGGTCTTACAGATCTTTCTCCAGCGCGCGCCCTGTATACCGAATTGCGTACTGCCTTTGATGCTGCTGCGAAACAGGAGATGCGCCGCCACCCCAGCGGGTTTGAGTACCTGCACATGCTCATGAAGGAGGATGAGTTGTGGACGGAGCCTGACGAGTGGTACCAGCCTCGACCTCAAAGCGCACAATGGGCCCTTTCACATGCCATTGCTCCCGGAAATGTTTTTGCGGCCGACGATCCAGTCACGCAGGGCCACATTCGCCTGATGCAAGCCTGCACGAAAGAAGATGTTCCCGTTGAAACAGGATGGTCTCCGCACCAGGGCGTATGGACCTACAATGCGGCTTTTGTGGCGCAGGTCTATTTGTGGGCAGGGATGCCTGAGTGGGCCCATCGTACATTTGCAGGATTTCTCAATCACGCGACTTCCCTCTATACCTGGAAGGAAGAACAGCCTCTGCGGGGATCCTTTACAGGCGCCCTTATCGGAGATATGCCCCACAACTGGGCGAGTGCGGAATGTATCCGCTATCTGCGTCACATGCTCGCTCTTGAAGATGGTGTCAAATTAAGGCTGCTTGCGGGGATAACAGATTCGGAGCTCAGCTACGACAGTTCTTATTCGATAACCGAATCGCCAACGCGTTTTGGCCGCGTCTCGTTGCGACTTGCACCACAAAACAGCGGTAAATCCTGGCGTCTGGAGTTCAGACGGTCTCACGGACCGGCGCCGGCGCAGGTGCGGCTTCCAGCGAGGCTTGGGTCGAGATTCGTTTTTGCGGAAGCAAAAGGTGCAGCCGACACTCGTGATGGACAAGCCGTTTTGCTGACACCCGAGGCTGCTTCCTGGTCAGCAACCTGGACAACGGGTTAGACCATGGGGAGTCGGGCTGCTCAAGTTTGGGTTTACACGTGTTGGTTGCCGGGTCATACTCCTCGTTGGAAGCCTTGGCGGTGCTCGGCGGTGCTGAACATATGCTCGCGCCGGTTGCCACGATGAGTCACGTGTTGCGGGTAACCGGGAACGACAACTTCTGCAAATCCAGCCACGCCAAACCAGCTGCATGATACATGCAGCTGGAATCGATGGATGACCTGTCCGCTCAAAACCTACTTGTTGGGCTGCGTCCTCTGCATCATGTCAGTCGCACCCGCCGGCGGAGTGAACCGGAAAGTCCCGGCAGGTATCGGCTGATTGACCGTCCAGCGGCTGTAACTCTGCCCACTCATGCGGGGTTGAGTAACCTGGATCGTTGAGTAAACGGGCAGCGGCTGCGCACCATCCGCAAACCAAATATCGCCGCTGCTGCCATTGCCAGTCGTGATTCGCACATGGTTGGTTGATATGCCACCTATGGTGTCTTTACCGATAAGAGTAACCTGCCGCGCACCCGCCTTCGATCCGAAGGGCCCTTCTTTCCCGAGAGGACCTGCCAGCGTCTCCTGAAGGTCAGCCATGATATTCGTTTCGGTTGTTTGCTTGCTGATATACTGGTTCTTTTTCGGGAAGAATGTAGTTCGCTGTGCACCGTTGCGATAGGAGCTGAATCCCCCGCCCCCGCTCAGAGATTCAAACCGAGTTACCATTTTATCGGGCGCTTCGGCCCACGCCTGCATTCGAGTAGCAATCGGACCTTTGTCGCTTGTCATCGTAGAGACTGTGTCGCAGTAAACAGTTTTAACCGACTGCGCAAACTTGCTACTCTGCTCCAGGATTGCGTTTCCGTCCGTTGTCTCCGCAACGGCTACACTGCCGCCGAGAAACAGACCTGTGCAGATAACTGATGCAACTCTTGTCATCATTCTCTCTTTCAACCCCGATCATTAAGGAGATGAAAGAAAAAACTGGAGCCCGGCAATTTCAAATACGTGTAGAGTTGCTTTCGGGACCAACCTAGGCAAACATGTGGACCCAACAAGGGGACGCCCTTCAAAAAAGTTGCGAGCGCGGACTCAAAGACTCGCTGCTCTCACCCCGATGGCACGTTCTAACACCCCTGTTTGCGGCCGGCTGCTCAGTCCAGCTTGAGCACGGTGGCATTGCTCATCAAATCCGATTCCAGTGACGAAGTGAGATCTCTGGCGGGTTTCGCATTGACACACCGCGCTAAGATTTCAGACGTTATATCCAGCTGCCAGTAAGCGTTGGCAGGGTCGAGGAACCCGCTGGCATACAGGCTTAAATGATTGCGGTTCATTTCGGCAGGCGCGCCAGCGCAGGGGGATGACCTGATGGGCGACAGTATCGGGGAACTGATCGATGAAAACCAGAAGGCGACCGAAGCACTTATTGTGCACCTGGACAAGACGCTCGTCATCGCGGCAACTTACGACCACTTCCTGAAGAGAGTGCAGTACGAGGCGCAGGGCGGCGCGATTTATAAATGTAAGGAAACCCTGAAGGACGCCACCTTCGCACTGGAAGGCGCCGACACTAATCTTCAGAAAAGCCACGACGCCGCACTCGAGCAGTTGCACGATTCGCACGAGAGAGCGGAGACCGCAACCGCGCAGCTTCGCAAGCTGAGCGACGAGGTGATTCGCGTCACCCAGGAATACGGCGCGTCCATCGAGAAGATGAACGCAGACGCAACGGAGCTGATGGACCTCGCGCACCAGCATTTTACGAAAATCGATGAGCAGTGGAACGAGACCGGCGAATCCGTGGCGGAACACCGCGAGCATTTTACGCAGCACGTGGATGAGTACACGGAAATCGTGGAAGACTCGCGTGACGAGTTGCACGGGCAACAGCAGCAGCTGGAGACAGACATCCAGGAGATCGGACCTGTGCTCGAGCAGCACGCCACCCGGCTTGCGGAGATCCTGGAAGAGCTGGCAACCAATGGCGATACCGGAATGAACATGCTGATCACCGACACCGGTGCACTCACAGGCGTATCCTTCCTCAAAGATGCCCTGGAGAAGGAATTCGAGCGCATCGGCGGAGAAATGAAGGAGATCGAAGAGCGGCTGCTGGACCGCATGGACGAACTTGTCGAAACAGCAGGCAAGGGGCAGCAAGCGCTGCACGGTGCCGTCAGCACCACGATGGACGAGGTCGAGGCAGTCTCCGCGTTGCTCGACCAGGTTCAGCCGCTGCTCAACGCAATCGAAGACATCGATTAACAGGGACGGATGACGGGAGAACGCGCATAATGGGAGACCCGCAAGTCGCACTCGAAAACTCGGTTGAGAATCTCCAGAAATTACTGGAGGCGCTCAACGGTGCCAGCCAACACGCCGAGCGCGATTTCGATAAGCTGGAGAGCAAGCCCGACGATGACGAGGTGTTGAACGACCTGGTGGAAAAGGTGAATAGCATCCAGGAGGCGACGCGTCTAAAGTTCGTGGAGCAGCTGCCGAAAGATACAGGGGACGTTGCCACGGAGCTGGGCCAGTTAGAGATTGCGGCCAAAGGTGCGCACCAGCTGATGGAGAACCTTGAAAAGTCGCTCGAAGCCGCGGACCTCGACCTTGTAAACGCCGTGGCGCAGGCGCAAACGCAGCTGCAGGAAGCGCAGTCTACGTCCAGTCTCTCGCAGACCAACCTGACCGAGCATCTCGAGCTTGCCGTGACTACTGCAACCGAAGCGCACCAGGAGGCGGACCACGTGCACGAGCGGCTCAAACAGCTCGGCGACGACCTCCGCGACGAAACTGTAAAACTTTTCGAGCAGGCGCGCGAGGCGGTGGAGCACGCAATCCAGACCGTGGACCAGACGTTGCATGCGTCCGTAGATACCTCCCTGAAAACGATCATGGCGGCACTGGAAGGTCCGATCAAAACCGGGCTCGACCAGGCAATCGAGACATTCGATGAGCGTGCCACCGTCGACGTCTCATGGGTGGTTCAGGCCAGCACCCACATCGAGGCCGCCGTTGGCGGGGTTTACTCAAACATAAACACATTCGCGCGGCACTGCAGTGAGAAACTCGCGACGGAACTGCAGCAGGAGTTCGACAAAGCGGTCGACCTCGCTGGCTCGCAACTTGTCGGGGAACTGGCAGAAGTTGTGCAGCTGGTGTCGCTGGCGCTTGTTGCGTTGGAAAGTCTGCGCCCGCTGCTGCCCGAACTCTCCGTAGCCGAGAAGACCCTGGAAGAATTCAATGCAGTGTTGGAGCAAATGTCGACCGGTCCGTAGTCCGGACTGCCGTTAAGAAAGCGAACCAGCCATGGACCCACGCGCACAAAAGCTCGGCGAATACGCAGCTAAATTTTACCCGACTATCGAGCTGCAGCAGGATTTTTTCGATAAGATCATTGAAGAAGCACAGGAATCGGAGGACAAAGCCGAAGAAATCCTGGAGCAGCTGGAGGAGCTCTTCGCGGAACTTAGCGCCGAGTTGCAGACTTACGAGGAAGAGACCGACAAACAGCAGCAGCAGGTGCAGCTGGACGTCGAGCACGCGCAAAAGGCGATCGAGGAATTCACCGAGTGGGTGGACCAGCAGCAAACAGAAATGAACGATGCCGTCGCGGCCGCGGTCGAGAAGCTGAAAGCTGTGCAGGAGCGGGCAGACACCACCGATACCGCCGTGGAAGAACAACTGACGAAGATGACCGCTGCGCTGGCCGGCCTGGACGAACACGTCAAGCAAGGCGAGGCATCGCTGGAAGCCGTGGTGAAGGAGGCGACTACCACGGTTGAAGCGATAAAGGAATCGCTGCGCATGGCAGTGGAATCGATGCACGCAGATGTCGACGCGCTGGAAGCCGAGATCGTTCGCTCGCAGGAAAACGCCGAGAATGGCATTAAGGAATTTGGCACGCAACTCGAAGAAGTTAAGACCGCATACATCAAGCAGCTCGTCGAAATGGAACAGGAAAAGGCAGTGGCGCCGGGCGATGAGCTTATCGAGGCGCACGAGGAACGATATGCCGCCGCCCGCGAATCGGCAGACTCTTCTCAGCAGGCTCTCATCGAGGCGATCCAGGAAACGAGCGAGGAACTGACCAGCGCCAAAACCGCACTGGCGGGCGCACGGCAAACCGCAGATCCGTTTGTGGATTCCTTGCAGGAAATCGTGCGGCCGCTGGGCGTAAGCCTGGAAGCCGCGCGCGATGCTGCCGGTAAGCTCGGCATCGAGTTCAAGTAGATCAGGAGAGGAACGAGTACCATGGGAGCCAACGAATTCGAGAAAGTCGCCCTTCAGGCGGTCGACCGTTTTGAACAACTGGACAAGTGGAGCGACGAACACCTGGACAGCGCCATCACTACCCGCAATATCCTGGAGAACACTTTTCATCTGGTCGAGGTGAACTGGGAAAAAACGCAAACGGCCGCCGATGCACTGCGCGATAAACTCACGGACCAGCACGCGGCGCGTGCCGAGGCATTCCAGCAGCTGCATGAAGAACTGCAGGAGATCCTGCAGATCCTGACAGACCTGCAAGCCGCCGCCCAACAGCAGATGACCGATGCCAAATCTCACCTCGAACTGTTCACGGATACGCTGGACCAGTTTGACCAGAAGCTCGAGGTAGACCAGGCTGCCGCCGCGCAAAATCATTCCGAGGCCATTGAGGAAATTACCCAGATGACCACGGCGGTCGACCAGCTTACTTACAAGGCGGCCAACTACCTGGAGGAAGCCGGCACGCACATGGAGCAGGACATCCAGCATGTGCAGGCGCAGGGCACCGCACTGGAAGAATTGCTCACACAGCACACGTCCACTGCGGCGCAGCACGTCGAAGGCTTTGTCGAGCACCTTGCAGAACTCACCACGCGCGCCAGCAATGCCGTGGACGAGGCGATCGAGCAGGAGAACAAAGTCTTCGACGAATTCTGGGACGACGTGAAGCAACTGGTGCTGGAGCAGAACGGCGAGCATCTCGACGTTGGGATTGAGGCGTGGCAGGAGGAAGCCAGCAGCCTTGCAGACGATATTAACACCAAGCGCGAAAGCTTCGAGGATTTAAACGACGCACTGAACGCCGACATGGATACCGCCAACGGCACACTAAAAACGGCCGTGCGCGTGCTGGATGAACTGCAGCAAACACTCGAGAAGTTTAACTGAAAGCTCCTCTCGGGTTAATGATTTCCAAGGAGCGAATCGGAACTTACAGATCGGAGTTACGGCACAGAAACCTGGGCATTACTGCGCCCGAAATCGCCAACAGAAACGGTTCCGTTGCTTGCATCGTAGCAATAATCTGAGGGCCCGTCGAGATTCGCCGGGAGCCGATCGTTTACGAGGTCGGGCCCGACGGAGTATGTGAACCATTTTGTCCCGTTTGCTTTCCACGCATCAATATTCGCAGGCGTGGAATAGAACGGCTGCGCATCCACTCCAAAATACTCAAAATAGTTTCCCCGTGGGGGTAAGGCAAGCCGGAACGGGTCTTTGGGTACTGAAGAAATAAAAGCAACGGGTGTCGTGAGCAGCGCGTAAGTCATGGACTCGTCCTGCGGTGTGATGCCCGGGTAAATGTTCGCGTCAAAATCGGGCGGGTACCCATTGTGATCCGTGGCGTAGGCTTCCATGGCCGTTGCGATTGTGCGCATGTCTGCCTTGGCGCGCGAAAGTTTTGCACGTGTTTGCGCTGCGAGCATGTTAGGAAGGGCAATCAGCGCAAGGATCGCAATTATGCCGACCACGACGAGCAGCTCGATCAGAGTGAATGCGCGCGTGCTCGCTTTCATCGAGAAGCCTGCGTACTCAACTTAATTCGCCGATCGATAATCGTGGGTGGTAATGTCCGGGTGAATGGCTGTTTATTCGGCGCCGTCGATGTTTGACCTGCCGTCACCGTTCGATGTTCCCGCAGTTCGCCGGACATGGTATGGGACTGCATGTCGATTTCATAGCTCCCGGTTTCCTCGGATTTGAATTCCGACAGGAACAACTTCGTTCCGCGATCGCCGCGGTTCTCTTCACTCAACGGGATGCCATTCAGCACACCCGTGCCTTTGTAGCTGAATCGCCCTACATTCTCCGACACTTGCGGGTTTGTGGATGGGCCGTCATATCGAACGGTCGAGTTAAACGCATACTTGCCGCCTGGCACCAGCGGGATATTGCCGCTGTCACGGCGTTCCCAAGTCTGCCCCACTGGAATAGTGGGCAGTGTTGCCGTCGTGGGAATCGCCATCATCCACGTGTGTCGAATCATTTCCATAAACATGATGGCGCTCCGCGGATCGAATTTACCGCCCAGCGCGGGGAACCGGATGTCAGACAACTCGCCTTCCAGGCCCATCGTATAGCGCACAGGTTTATTGGCGAAAGCTGCCATCGCTTTTGCCATGGGGTCATCTCTGAACGATTCCTGTTTTATTACTGCGCATTCTACAACCTGGGTCCCATCCGGGCGCTGATCGACAACCCGCCGGGACGCTTTTACTTTCTCGCTTGTGACCCAGTTGTTGCCGGTTTTCGTCTGAATTTCCGCGTTCGCGATCACCTCTTGTCCGGGATGGCTGGCCGAGCTGCCGGCACCGGGCGTCGAATCGAGTGGTCGTGCAGACGCCGCTGCAACCGACTGCCCGGGGTGCACCAGGCCAATCGGCAGAACCCGATCCTTTGACCACTGGGTGTAGGCGATGATAAGACCAGCAATCATGGTAAGCGTGATCACAGCCTTCCAGGCTATGCTGCCCCGGCGCGCATGGTGGCCGGTGGTGGCAATGCGAGACCATGCAACGTGGTGGCGAAGCTCACGTGCGGTAAGTTTCCTTGGCGCGATCGTAGCGGGGCTGCCGCGCCGCGGCACCTGTAACAGATCACCAGCACGCAATGATACATCCACGGCTGCGGGTTCCCCGGAAAGAGAGTACGCCCTGTAGCGCACTTCACCTTCGGCCACAATAATCTGCAGTGAATCGTCAGCGCGGCTTTCCACATCGAATTCAGTGCCTACCACGGAGATTCGCCCACGGGAAGTAGCGAGGCTCAAGCGCCCGCTCGACTGGCGAGCGACCGAGGCGAAAATACGTCCCTGTTTGAGCATGGCAGCGTCAGACGTGTCGTTTGTGCGGGACGTATCGGCCGGCAATATTTCCATAGTTGTGTTTCCGGCGAGGAGGAACAAGGTGCCGTCAGCAAAGTAGAGTTGTGCGCGGGAACCGCCAGGTACTTCAAGCTGCGTGCTCCGGCCCAGCAACACAGGCGAGCTGCAGGGCACGGCGGTGCTCGCGGCTGACCGTCGGATCGAAACGCTTCCTTCAGTCGGTACGAGACGCACCTGCAAAGTCATAGCTGCTTTGCCCTCGCTCGTGGATGCAGTCGGGAGCACGCTGCCCAACAGCGCGCCGCGAAACCTTTCCCGGGTGGCAGTGGGCAGGTCGGCATTTACCCAATCATGCAGCAAGGATTTCATCTGTTTCGCGTCGGCATCAAAGGAAGGCGAAGCGTCATCCGTCCTGTGCACTGGTTCACCGTACATAGCCCGCAGTTCGTCTTCAGGCAGAAGTCCGGCTGCCGAAACATTCTGTGGGTTCGTTTTGCCTCTCATTGTGCAGATCTCATTTCCGTGCTGCGTAAGGGGTTGTCGGTAAGGGCGCTATACTCACGGCGAAGTTCGCTGAGGCCGCGGTTCAATCGGGACCAGACGGTGCCTTCCGGGATTCCTAATATTTGCGCGATATCGCGGGCGCCCAGTTCTTTCAGATGGCGCAATACGAGGATCTCGCGCAGATCGAGAGGCAATTTGCGCAAGGCTTGCTGCAGGCGCTGATGCTCCTGGTTGGCCGCGGCAACACTGCGCGGGTCAGGCGAAGCCCCACTAAGGCGGATAAGAACCGGACCCATGGCGCCGGCCTCGACGTCCTCCAATTCGCTTTCCAGAGAAACAGCCGGCGGTTTTCGCTTCGCAGCTTTGCCAACATCGATGGCCAGGTGGCGCGCAATGGTGAAGAGCAGCGAGTAGATGGAACGTACTTGTGCAGTCTGGCCCGGCGCGGCCGGCGCCGCGAGCGTCCCGATAAACCTGAGGAATACTTCCTGGGCCATATCCTCCGCCTGCGCAGGATCGGGCAGGTGCGCTGCAAAATAACGGAGCAACGGCTGGGCGTAGCGGTCCAGCAACGCGTCTGCAGCTTCGGGCGAACCGTGCTGCAACCCTGCTATTATTTCCTTATCATCCATGGGGGGGCATTCAACCGGGCAAAGGAGATTCATACTCAGGGAAGACGACAAAGCACTCGAAACCATCGGGACCACGGAAAAATAGTTCAAAATTCGCGTTTCGAGCAATGTCCGCTGGGCAATACGTGCCAAATAAAAACAGGAACCAACAGCGGGGACGTCCAGGACAGGAAGCAGGGGGACAGAAGCAGGGGGACAGGCCCTTAGTTAATTTGTTAACACAGATCCGGGAAACAGCGAAAGATCGTGGGTCAGCTTCCGACCTGGTTCTTTTCATGGCCGCGCCTGCCCGGCGACTGTAGCCGAAACTCCTGCAGTTTAAGTAGCCGGAAGGGTCTCTAAGACGTCGTGTGGGAATACCAATGCCTAAAAGCCTGTGTTATACAGGTCCTCATAATGATAAAACAAACGCAGTTTCCCGACCCCGAAAGCAGCCCGAGCGAAGCCGCCGCAATCGCCGCAGATCCTCGTGGCGCAGGCGTCTCGCCTGCGGTTGACGGGTTCCAGCAAGTAACCGAAGCCAACAGCCCGGCCCAACTCCGCCAGAAGACACCTGAGCGGAAATCCACCCACGCACTCGAAACAGGAGCGAAACCTTACAGAAACATTACCGCTATTCAAGTGGCGAAATTACCAACTTGAACTTGAAAGCACAAAGGAGAAATTATGATGACCCTGGCAACGCAACCCGCCGTGCCTTACTGCCGTCCCTGCCGCCGATCTTTTGGAGCACGCGCGGCGGACGCCGCTTTGGTGCTGGACGCAAAAAGTTCAGCCACGCCTCCGACAAAGAAACAAAAGAAGAACTGGAGGCCACATGATCTGAACATTACGGAAATCAAAGGGCGAAATTACCCCATCGGCCTGTTTGATTTAAAGCGTGAAATGCCAATGAGCGACGCCAATGTTTGATTAGTTTTGATTAGTTTTGATTAAGGAGGCTCGCCCCACCGTTTTAAAACCGTGCATACGCCGGCGCCTGCGCATCAAACCCGATTCTTTTAAATCGACAGGCCCGTCCGGTGCCCGATAAAACGGAAACCGAACGGGTGCAGTTGAAGCGCGAGGGGAATTGGAAGAGACCGATGACAACCGATAAAAAACCAACCACGCAGCACGTCTCCAACGCCGGGGACGACGACGAAGACTTCGAGGCGCTTCTGAACCAGCACCTGCCGAAGGCCCTGCCGAAAACGCAGGGCGAAATCGTGGAAGCCACCGTCATCGCGGTGCTCGATGACGTGGTGCTCGTCGCGGTCGGCTCCAAGGAGGAAAGCGAGATTCCTGCGGCGGAATTCATGGATCCGCGCGGGCTGATGACGGTGCACGTTGGTGAGAGTATACGCGTCATGCTGACCGGCTGGGATGAGGACCACGGGGCCCAGCTCAGCTATAAGCAGGCACGGGTGTCGGAAGCGTCGGGCATGCTGGGCGAAGCGGCCAAAGCCGGGGTTCCGGTCCGGGGGACGGTGACGCGTGCGGTGAGCAGCGGCGTCATCGTGGACGTGAACGGCGTGGACGCCTTCATGCCGGGGAGCCAGGTGGATACGATGCGTGTGCCGGACCTGGCGTCGTTCGTCGGCCAGGAGATCGAAGCTTATGTGCTCGAGTTCGATGCGCAGAAGGGGCGGGCGGTTCTGTCGCGTCGCAAGCTGCTGGAGGAACGGAAGGAAGCCGCGAAGTCAGGCTATCTGAAAACGATCGAGCCTGGAAGCATTGTAACGGGAACGGTTCGCCAGGTACTGGCGTTCGGCGCGTTTGTGAGCCTCGGTACGGAAGGATCGGTTGACGCGCTGCTTCCCCGTTCCGAGCTTACCTACGATCGCGGGATTGAGCCGGCCTCGCTTGTGACGATAGGTCAGCAGCTGCAGGTCAAGGTGCTCGAGATGGATCAGGCTACGGGGAAGATTACCGTGTCGCGTAAACGGCTGCACGAAGATCCCTGGGAAAAGATCGAGCAGAATTTCCCGGTGGGCTCGACGGTGACTGGGAAAATCGCGAGCATCCAGGGTTTCGGCGCCTTTGTGAATCTGCAGGAAGGCATTACAGGCCTGCTGCATAATAAGGACCTGTCATGGTCCGCCGACAAAAAAAGCGCGCAGCAGGAATTGCGCGAGGGCGACAACGTCAGTTGCCTGGTGACCGCAATCGATAAGGAGCAGAAGCGGCTGTCGCTGAGCCTGAAGCACCTGACGCGCGACCCATGGTCGGACGTGGAGCAGCGCTACCCCGTTGGCAGCAAACACGTGGGCACAGTCGCGGGGGTGAAGGATTTCGGCGCATTTGTAAAATTGGATGAGAACACGCAGGGCCTGCTGCACGTGAGCGATTTGAGCTGGGAGCGACGCCCGGTTGCGGCGACGGATGTGCTTGAGGAAGGACAGCAGGTGGAGGTTGTCGTGCTGGAGCTGGATGCAGCAAAGCGTCGCGTAAAACTGGGCGCGAAGCAGATGAGTGCGTCGCCCTTCACCCGCTTCAGCGGCTTAAATCCGGTTGGATCGCTTGTGAAGGGCACCATCACACGGCTCGTGCCGTATGGCGCATTTGTGGAGCTTGCTCCGGGACTTGAGGGATTGATTCATATCAGCGAACTCGACGAAAACCGCGTCGACTCGCCCGAGCGGGTGGTTCGCATTGGAGAAGAAGTAACCGCGAAGATCCTCGAGATTAACCCGGATAAACAACGCATAGGGCTTTCGCGCAAACAGGCGTTCCAGCAGATGGAGCAGGAAAATATGCAGGCTTACATGAAACAGCAGGAACCTGCAAAAGGTTCAGGCTCGGCATTCGGCGCGGCATTCCAGGCTGCGTTAAGTAAAAAGAAGCCGTGAACCAAAGCCAAGGCGCGGCATCTGAAGTTCCCCCCTCTTCAGTTGCCGCGCCCCTCTACCGGCAATAGACCTTAGACCGTGCTGCCACGGCCTCCGGTCAACAGACGCCACACGATGAGAATCGCAGCGAGGACGAGCAGAAAGTGGATCATACTGCCGGCAACTTGGAAAATGGCTCCGAAGAGCCATAATCCCAGGATGATAAGGGCGAGTATGTAGAGAATATGCATGGGTTGACCTCATCCGGCTCAGCTCAGCAGCCGGCCTTTCTTTACAAGCTGGGCATAGTCAGGTCAATTAACGTGCCAAAGGAACCGAGGCACACGGAAGGTTTTAACAGAAGGGTGGAAAAGCTTTGAGTGAGAACCTAATAACACCCCGGGGAGTTATGATCCAGGGGGATCTACGATGATCCGGAGCATGACAGGATTTGGGGCGGGACACGCGACGACCGACCTTGGGGAAATTTCAGTGGAGATCAAGTCGCTGAACAATCGGTTCCTGGACGTGAACGTAAAGTTCCCGCGCGAACTTGCGAGTGCGGAACTGCAGCTGCGCGAGGCAGTGAAGCAACGCGTGCGGCGCGGGAAAGTCGATCTGTACGTCAAGTGGGCGGCTGCTCCGGGGGCGCAGGCGCTTTATGAAATCAACAAACCGTTAATGCAGCATTATGCCAGGCAACTGGAGGAGGCGCTGCACAGCCTCGGGGGAAACGAAACCCGGCTGGATATCGGAGCCTTGCTGGCGTTGCCCGGTGTTGTGGGGCCGACGGCTGCAGCAGCGGAAGATGGAGTGCTGCTGAAGACGGCGCTCGTTGCGCTGACAGACGCCCTGGACGCGCTCGAGCAGTCACGCGTGCGCGAGGGCGGCCAGCTCGTCGATGCGATCTGTGGGCACCTGGATGTGCTGGAAAGACTTCGGGCTGAGATTTCAGCGGCAAAAGATGAACTGCTGGAGGAGTATCGCAAGCGGCTCCGTGAACGGATGGAACATCTGACAAAGGCGGTCGACGTTGCGCTGGACCCTGCTCGGCTTGAGACGGAACTGCTCTTCTACGCGGACAAAAGCGACATCACTGAAGAGCTGGTGCGGCTGGAAGCACACTTGAAAACCTTTCGGACAACCCTGGAGGACTCCCGAACTGCCGAGGCGGTAGGGAAACCCCTGGATTTCCTCGTACAGGAACTGCTGCGCGAAGCCAACACGATCGGCAATAAGGCACGCGGAGTGGCGGTAGCGCAGCTGGTAGTGAAGATGAAGAGCGAAATTGAGAAAATCCGCGAGCAGGTCCAGAACCTGGAATGACTGAATACCTCAATTCGATCCCGGTGCTGGATGATCTATCGAACCTGGTGAAGTGGCTGCTGCTGGTTAATGTTCTGCTGACGGGCGCGACCATTCTTTTTGCCTTCCGCGCGGCATTGTACAAAGAACGCGTGGAGGAACTGGAGACAGAAATCGCACAGTCGGTTAACGACGCTCTAAGCGCACCGCTTTCGGACGATCGGCCAATCTCGACGACCCGTCAAAAGCGCCAGGCGCAGTAGGTCAGTTCACCGTGCCGAGGCGCTCGGGCGGCCAGTAGCGAAATGCCAGCACCCCCAGCAGGCGGTTGCGGCTTACGGGTCCATGGTCGACACTGTCGTAGCTGTTGTTACGGTTATCTCCAGCGACAAACATCTGGTTGTTTCCCACGAACCAGGATTTCGAGCGGGAAAGCCGCAAGGCGTGCCTGGCGTAACTTTCGGGCCTGCCGTTCACAAAGAGGCGGCCCTCGCGCAGGTCTACTCGTTCGCCGTCCTCGGCAATGACGCGCTTGGTTAAAGCGGAGCCGGCGTCCTCGGGTTCAAATGCGACGACCTTGCCATGCAGGTCGTCTTTTTCGGATTCTTTCAGCAGGAGTACGTGATCCCCGACTTTAAGAGTCGGGTCCATCGAGCGGGAGACCACAACAAAGCTCTGCAAATTTCCGACGGCAAATTGCAGCAGGATGACCATAAGGACGAGCGCAATGGCGATATCTATCCCCCGCCTGAACCTCGAAATGGCCTGGTCTTTTGCTTCCTGGGTTTGCATAGTGCCGTCTATTAAGCACCCGGCGTACCACTGGGAAATCATGAACGAAAGAGCTTCGAATCCGCTTTGGAGTTTTATCGTGGTACTGATTTCAGGCATGTTAGTTTGTTTTCTAGCTTGACTCGCCCACGCGGGCGGTCCAAGGATTATGGCATAATCACGACGGGTCCGTGTGCGGAGCTTGTAAAAAACTCCGCATACGAACCGGTCGTGGACTACAATCAGGTAGGTTCCACGATGAGCTTTAAATGGTTACTCGTGCTCTTGCTGCTCGTGTTTGCATTGGTAATAAAGTATGGCGACGAGTTCAGCAGCATTAAGCCGGTTCACAGTACTTCCGGTGCGGATTTGGCGAGCCTTGAAGAGCGTCCAGATCCATCTTTGTTCAGTCGCCCGGAGGGATCGTCCACTTCAAATGGTCGATAGGCCAAAGCAGTCAGTTTTGTGTTGACGGCGAAGTGCAATATTTCGCATGTCAAAGTAATGCAAGCTAACCAGGCACGCCGTTCGGCAGGGTTTACTCTTATTGAGCTGTTAATGGTGGTAGGGATTATCGCGATTCTTGCGCTGATCGCGTTGCCTAACTTCCTGGACGCTCAAATGCGGGCGAAAGTGTCGCGTGCGAAGTCCGACATGCGAACGATCGCGACCGCGCTGGAGACCTATTGCGTGGATAACAACCGCTACGTGCCGAATTATGACGCGGGGCCTTATTTCCCCCAACCAAATACCGAGTACCAGACATACGCGGCTTTGACGTCTCCTGTACCTTACATCAGCTCAGCGCCCAAGGACCCGTTCGCACCAAACATCGAGGCGCCGGAACGGGGCGATTTCTTTGAGTACTATGCCGACGATTCCGTCCAGGCGGACCCCACCTACACAGAACCAACCCGTTCGTACTGGGCGAACACGGGCACGCGCTGGCTCGTAAGCAGTATTGCACCAGATCGTAAACTTCAGAACCTGGGGCGGCAGCTCCAAAACATAGCGCCGCTGTTATACGATGCGTCGAATGGAACGGTATCGCCCGGAGAAATCGGGCGCAGCAACATCGTCGCTTCTCTGCCGCATTAGCTCCATTAAAGGCGTTGCACCTGCCGTTTGCGGGAACCATGTCCGGACTCATCACTTTTACCTGGAGAGAACCATGAGACAACGTCGTAATGTACTGCTGTGCCTATTTGCAGCCGTGATGATTCCATCTGCCGCAGTTGCGGCCGATAAAGAACTCACGGTTGGATTCTCCCAGATTGGTGCGGAAAACCCCTGGCGGACGGCAGAGACCAATTCGATCAAGTCGGAAGCGGAAAAGCGCAAGGTGAGCCTGAAGTTCAGCGATGCACAGGGCAAACAGGAGAACCAGATCCAGGCGCTGAAGGCATTCATCGCCCAGAAGGTGGACGCGATTATCCTGGCACCGGTTGTAGAGACGGGTTGGGAGCCAGTACTTAAGCAGGCGAAGCAGGCCAAGATCCCGGTCGTGCTGGTGGATCGCGGCGTTAAGGTAAGTGATGAGTCGCTATTCGCCACGCTCATTGCCTCTGACTTTATCGACGAGGGTCGCCAGGCGGCCGAGTGGCTGTCCAGGAAAACGAATGGCAAAGCCAATATCGTTGAACTGCAAGGCACACCGGGCGCGGCGCCGGCCATCGATCGCAAAAAGGGTTTCGAACAGGCAATCGCCAAACACCCGGAAATGAAGATTATCAAAAGCCAGACGGGGGACTTCACTCGCTCAAAGGGCAAGGAAGTGATGGAAGCTTTCCTTAAGTCGGAAAAGGACATCACTGCGGTGTATGCGCACAACGACGATATGGCACTTGGTGCCATCCAGGCGATCGAGGCAGCGGGGAAAAAGCCAGGAAAGGACATCCTGGTGGTTTCGATCGACGGCATGAAGGCGGCAATCGAAGCCGTTGCGGAGGGAAAAATTAACTGCACCGTCGAGTGCAATCCGCTGCTTGGCCCTGCAGCTTTTGATGCAGCTGAAGCCGCGATTGCTGGCAAGGAACTGCCAAAGAAGACGATCGTTAAGGATGAGCTTTTCGACGAGTCCAACGCCAAACAGGTGCTGCCCGACCGGAAGTACTGATCCCGCAGCATCCGTCGTTGTTCCTGCATCACTGATTCTTGTAGTGGACCTCGCTCACCTGCCGCAGCCGTTCCGCAGCGTGTTCCGGTGTGATGTCGCGCTGGGGGGTACCCAGCATCTCGAAACCGACCATGAACTTCTGCACTTCCGCCGATCGCAGAAGCGGCGGATAAAAGTGTGCGTGCAGGTGCCAGTGCTGGCCACCGGCCGTATTCGCGACGGGAAGCTGGTGAAAACCCATGGAGTATGGAAACGACGTTTCAAAAACATTATCGTAGCGCGTTGTAAGCCGCTTCAGAATCTCGGCGAGCTCATCCCGCTCCTCATCTTGCAACTCCCCCAGATGCGCGACATGGCGCCGTGAGATGAGCAAGGTCTCGAATGGCCATTTGGCCCAGAACGGCACCACCACCAACCAGGAAGCGTTTGCGCAAACCACGCGCTCAGCGTGCAGCACCTCCGCTTCCGCATAAGCGCACAGCAAACACATGTTCTCCCGCTGCAAATACTCCTGCTGCGTCACGGCTTCCTTCGCGGGCTCCACCGGCAATGACTCAGTTGCCCAGATCTGCCCATGCGGATGCGGGTTGCTGCATCCCATGAGCGCTCCCTTGTTCTCGAAAATTTGAACATGTCCAATGCCGGGCTGGCTGCTTAGCTCGAGGTATTGCTCCGTCCACATGTCCACCACGACGCGCAGCTCGTGTGTTGGCAGCTCCGGCAGCGTGAGGTCGTGCCTGGGTGAAAAGCAGACAACTTTGCATACGCCGGACTCGGTTTCTGCCCGAAACAGCGCCTGCTCATCCATGCGTGAGGAATGGTGCGATGGAAGCAGAGCCGGGTAATCGTTCTCAAAAACGAAAACGGAGGCATATTGCGGATTCCGCGCAGCGCCTGAACGTTCATTGCCCGGGCACAAATAGCAGCCGGGATCATAGGATGGCCGGGCGTCCGCGACAGGTTTTTCCCGCTTACCCTGCCATGGCCTTTGCAACCGGTGCGGGCTTACCAGGACCCACTCTCCAGCGAGAGGGTTGTATCGCCGGTGCGGCGAACTGATGAAAACGTTATCCAATGCCATACGCGCCGCTTTCACTTCCTCCATTCTGCCATTGCAAAGAAAGGTTTGGGAGTTCGGTTCATCAGCCGCATGTGTGCCTCTGAATACGCAACTCCACTCCTGACGATGCGCGGCATCAGTAAAACATTTGCCGGCATGTATGCGCTGGCGGATGTCGAGTTCACTGCGCGGTCGGGCGAAATCCATGCGCTGATGGGCGAAAACGGGGCAGGCAAAAGCACACTGCTGAAAGTGCTGACCGGGGTTTATGCGCGTGATGCCGGAACCGTTCTGCTGGAGGGACAGCCCTTTTACCCGGGCTCTCCCGCGGAGGCGCAGGACCTCGGCGTGAGCACCGTCTACCAGGAAGTGAACCTGATTCCCCAGCTTTCGGTTGCGGAAAACATCTGCCTGGGCCGGCAACCGGGGCGGCTTGGCCTGATCAGTCGGCGCGGGGTAAGGCGCCGCGCAGAAGCAGCACTGGAGCGGCTGGGGCTGAAGCTGGATGTCAGCCGCACGTTGAGCGCTTACTCTATTGCAATTCAGCAAATGGTGGCAATCGCGCGTGCGCTGGACGTCTCCGCCCGTTTGCTGGTGCTGGATGAACCGACGTCGAGCCTGGACGCGGAGGAGGTTCGGCGCCTGTTTTATGTTATGAGAAAGCTGCGCGCTGAAGGCCTGGGTATCGTCTTCGTCACACACTTCCTCGAGCAGGTATACGAAGTGACGGATCGCATTACCGTGCTTCGCAATGGTCGCCTGGTGGGCGAATATGTTACGGCCGAGCTGCCGCGCCTGCATCTTGTAGCGCACATGCTCGGCAAGGGGCTTGCCGCCCATAAACAAGAAGAGCAACACGCACACGAACAACGTGCGGCCAGCACGCACACTGTACCGTTGCTGGAAGTGAGGGGTGCGTCCGCACGCGGATGGAGGGAGCCGTTCGATCTGTCAGTCCGTTGCGGAGAAGTGATGGGGCTGGCAGGATTGTTAGGCTCTGGACGAACTGAAGTGGCGCGCCTGCTGTTTGGCGTCGACGCGGCGGATCGCGGCTCATTTCTACTCGATGGCAAGGCGGTCAGTCTGAGTTCGCCGCGGCAGGCGATCCGACGTGGTTTTGGATTCTCCTCGGAGGATCGGAAGACCGAAGGTATCGTACCCGAGCTCTCGGTACGTGAAAATATGATCCTGGCGCTGCAGGCGCGCCGCGGCTGGCTGCGTAAGTTCCCGCGCAAACAGCAGCAGCAGATTGCCGATCGATACATCGCGGCTCTCAACATTGCGACTTCCAACGCGGAGAAGCGCATTGGGCAGCTCAGCGGAGGCAACCAACAGAAGGTGCTGCTGGCGCGCTGGCTCGCGTGCGATCCGCGTTTCCTGATCCTGGATGAGCCTACACGCGGTATCGATATCGGCGCGAAAGCTGAAATCGAGAAGCTGACGCGCGAGCTGTGCGAGAAGGGCATGGCGTTGCTGTTCATCTCGTCGGAGCTGGATGAGGTGCTGCGATGCAGCAACCGAATCGCCGTGATGCGGGATCGTCGAAAGGTCGCTGAGATTTCAGCCGAAGATGCAACGGAGGCCGGACTGATGAGCATCATCGCGGAAGGATCTTCGACGCCCGGGCAACCGCATGCCTGACGTCCGGGGAGTGTTCCGTTCTTTGGGTCAGTTGTTCTGGCCGATGCTCGCGCTGGTGGTATTGCTTGGGTATAACGCAATCGTCAGTCCCGGGTTCTTTCACCTGGAGATGCAGGAAAATGGACGGCTGTATGGCAGCATGATCGACGTGCTCCAACGAGCCGCGCCGGTCCTGCTGCTCGCACTGGGGATGACGCTGGTAATAGCGACCGGCGGGGTCGATCTTTCTGTGGGTGCGGTGATGGCCATCGCCGGAACTGTTGCCGCATATCTTGTTTCGACGGGGCACTCGTTCTGGATTGCGTTAGTCGCTGCTGTTGTCGTGTCGCTGTTGTGTGGTTTGATCAACGGGTTGCTCGTTGCGGGACTCAACATTCAGCCGATTGTAGCGACACTGATCCTTATGGTGGCAGGGCGCGGTGTGGCGCAGCTCATATCGGACGGGCAGATGATTCCGTTTACCAACCCTTTGCTGCTCTTTGTTGGCGGAGGGTTTCTCGCTGGGATACCATTTGCGGTGTTGCTGGCGCTTGGTGCTTATCTTGTTACGCATCTGTTTGTGCGTAGCACCGCGCTTGGATTGTTCATCGAATCGGTGGGAGGGAATCCAACCGCCAGCCGCTTCGCGGGGCTACCTGCAGGTCTCGTTAAGTGCCTTGCGTACGTTTTCAGTGGGCTGTGCGCAGGCGCCGCCGGGCTCATCGCAACGTCTGACATTCATGCCGCTGACCCTGGAAAATCCGGACTGTACCTCGAGCTGGATGCAATCCTGGCGGTGGTTATCGGGGGCACCGCGCTTACAGGCGGACGGTTCAGCCTGGCGGGCTCGCTGCTGGGCGCGATCCTGATGCAGGCACTGACGACGACCATCATCACGCGAGGCGTGCAGGTTGAGTATGCGCTGATTATCAAAGCGCTGGTCATACTAGCCGTGTGCCTGCTTCAGTCGCCACGTATCAGAACATCCGGCTTGCTGCGTCGCAGTACTCCAAAACCGACACTCCATGCGAGCGGTGCTTCTGAGTGAAATTCGGAATCTCACAACACGTAATGCCGCTGCTCGCCACGACCGTTGTGTGCGCCGGGCTCTACGCTGCTGCTGCACTCAAGTACGAAAATTTTGCGTCGGCGTCGGTGCTCGTCAACCTCCTGACAGACAACGCGTTTCTTGGAATCGCGGCCGTCGGCATGACGTTCGTTATTCTCTCGGGCGGAATCGACCTATCGGTCGGAGCCGTTATTGGTGCGGTGAGTATTGCGTCGGGAATCCTGATTGAGCAGAAGCATCTGTCACCCGCTGTCGTGATTCCAGGGCTTCTGTTAGGTGGACTGCTCTTTGGAGCAGGACAGGGTGCGATTGTTGAGTATTTCCGTCTGCCGGCTTTCCTGGTAACGCTCGCCGGTATGTTCCTGGCGCGCGGCCTGGCATTCGTAACCAGCCTTGAATCGGTCCCAATTGCGAACGACTGGTATATGCAGGTCAGCGGGCTGGCGTGGCCACGTGAGGCGGAGACCCGCTTCGGAATAGTGCCGGTGATCTTCGTGAGTGTGCTGCTCATCGCTATGGTGGTCGCGCACCTGACCCGCTTCGGCAGAAATGTTTACGCGGTAGGCGGCAACGAGCAAGCTGCCGTGCTGATGGGACTGCCGGTGGGCCGCACGAAAATCAGCGTGTACGCTATCAGTGGTTTGTGTTCTGCAATGGCGGGCGTTGTTCACACACTCTACAGCCAGTCAGGCAATGCCACAGCGGGGACAGGACTCGAGTTGGATGCCATTGCTGCGGTGGTGATTGGCGGCACGCTGCTGACGGGCGGAGTTGGTTATATGGCTGGCACTTTTCTAGGTGTGCTGATTTTTGGCATCATCCAGACGGCGATTACGTTCCAGGGAACATTGAACTCGTGGTGGACAAAAATCGTAATCGCGTTTCTGTTGCTGTGCTTTATTGCGCTGCAGAAGGCGCTGACCCACCTCGGTCGTACAAGGCAGCGATCCTAAGTCTGTAAAAGTGTTCGATACTTTTTAGACCGCGTGCGAATCGTGCTGTTGGCGGTCTGAGTGCGCGGCTGCACATCAAAATTCAATCAGCCCCAGGCTGACCTGCAAAGCCTGGTCTACCTTTCCCATGGTTTGCGGACTCAATGTGCCCAGCCGTTTTACCAGCCGCTGCTTATCGATTGAACGGATCTGATTGAGCAGCACAACGCCCTCGCGTCCGAGATTGCCTTCGCCCGCAGCAATTCGAACTTCGGTCGGGTAAAGCTTCTCTCCTACCTGAGAAGTCATCGCGGCAACGATCGTGACGGGACTGTGTTTGTTGCCCATATCGTTTTGCAAAATCAAAGCGGGCCGGGTCTTCTTAATCTCCGATCCAATCGTAGGATCAAAATTGACGAGGTAGATTTCGCCTCGCTTCGGGGCTAACGCTTTCGGTCTGGTAGGCATGCATCATTTTCAATCGGATACCAGTCGGCTGCCAGGGAAAGATCCCGCTGAGCATGCACGGAGGCACCTTCTTTGAGAAGTTTTCGGAGCTCAGCCTTGCCCCGCTCCTGCACATAGAAACGTACGGCTTCGGACAAGAACCGGCTGCGACCGCCCTTTGGCGCTACTCCGTCAATAAGCCGCAGCGTGTCTTCGGGCAAAGTGATGTTCAAACGCTTGTGTGCTGTTTTCGTAGTCATTATATTAGTATACACACCCAACGTGTGTAAAGAAATCAATCCAAATCGGCACAAAATGAACACGAGCTTCCGCGAGAGAGCCGCCGCGTTAACCCATAGCAGCTTCGAGCAGCGCGGTTTCCGTGGCCTCCGTTGCCGCGTATTCGGCGGTGAGCCTTCCGCGGGAGAGTACAAGAATACGGTCGGCGAGGCCCAGCACTTCCGGCATTTCGGATGAGACAAAGAGAATTCCGATTCCTTCGTCAGCCAGCCGACGGAGGACTTTGTAGATTTCGGCCTTCGCGCCGACGTCGATACCGCGGGTCGGCTCGTCGAGCAGCATCACTTTTGGATTCGTCATAAGCCAGCGTGTGAGAATAACTTTTTGCTGATTTCCTCCGGAGAGGCTTTCGATGGGAATGGAATCCGAAGCGCGACGGATTTTCATGACCGCGCCGTGGTGCTCCATGGCCTTTCGCTCGCTGCGTGAAGTGATAAGGCCGAAATACGCGAGCCGGCGAAGCTGCGCGATGGTGGCATTGGCGAGAACCGACTGCTGCCGAAAAATGCCAAGTCCGCCGCGGTCTTCGGTAACAAGCCCTATTCCAAAGTCGATCGCCTGGACTGGAGAGCTGGGCCGGATCTCGCGACCATCAAGCTCAATGCGGCCAGTCCAGTGGTGACCCGCGGCACCAAAAAGTGTTTCTAGAAGTTCCGTACGCCCCGCGCCGACGAGACCGGAAATGCCCAGGATTTCTCCGCGCCGGAGATCGAACGAAATGTCGTGGAAGCATGGGCGTCCGCCACGCGATGCGCTGAGTTGTTCGACCCGCAGCACAGGCTTGGCATGCTCTGCGGCCACTGGGCGCAGCGGATAATAATCGCCCAGCTTCCGACCAACCATCGACTGCACGAGATCTGACTCGGTGACGTCTTTGACATTCCCCTCGGCGACAGTCTGGCCGTCGCGTAAAACTGTGAAGGTATCCGCCAGTTCGAATATCTCGGGCATCTTGTGGGAGATGTAGATAATGCTGACGCCTTCGCAACGCAGGCGTTTGACGGTGCGGAAAAGCACGCGCACTTCGCTTTCGCCCAGGGCGCTCGTGGGTTCGTCGAGAATGAGCAGCCGCGTGCGCCGCGTGAGTGCGCGAGCGACTTCGACCATCTGACGAAGAGCAACGGGCAGACACTCTACCAGCACATCGGGATCGATATCGATTTCCAGCTGACGGAACAGATCGGTTGCCGAGGAACGCAGACGACGGCGATCAATCGTGCCGGCATGGGTACGGAGCTCCTGCCCCAGGTAGAGATTTTCGGCTGCAGAAAGCGCCGGGACGAGATTGAGCTCCTGGTGGACGATGGAAACGCCGGCCGCCATTGCCGCACTGGGCGTGCGGAAGTCCACGGACACACCATCCAGCAGCACACTGCCGCTGTCCGCCCGATGCACACCAGCCAGGATTTTGGAAAGCGTGCTCTTGCCGCTGCCATTCTCGCCAATGAGTGCATGGACTTCAGCGCGCTCAACACGCATAGCCGCATTGGACAAAGCGAGGGTTGCCCCGAAACGCCTGGTGAGATCAGATACTTCGAGCATGCTCATGCCGGCGTGTCATAGAAATACCATAGAAAATGCAGACCTGCTGCAGATACAAACTTTGTTCTGCCGCAGGCCTGCGAGATTCTCAGTGGGTGTTTCTTCACATGGTCTATTGCAGATACTTGGGATTTACTTCAAATCCCCAGGTCTTCAGCGTCTGGGCCCATTCCTTCAGGTTGTCTTTTGTGACGGGAACGAGCTCGCTTATATTGCGCTCTTTAACTTCCTTGCCCTGTGCTTTCGCCAGCAGCAGGTCGACGCTCTGGGTGCCCCAGTCGAAAACTTTCTGCGCGAGCAAAATCTGTGCGACACCCGTTTCGACATACGGCAGCTCGGCAGGCAGTGCATCCACGGCAACGATTTTGGTTACACCGGGCTTCATCTTTAAAAGCGCGTCGGTAAATAGCGGCCACCCGCCGATCATTGCCCAGCCCACGATATCCGGATTGCTCTTCATTACGTCTTCGACTTTGCTGGCGGCATCCTGAGGTGTTTCCTTGTGGTAGAATACGTCGGTGCTCTTGTCGATTGTATAGCCCAGTTCCTTGCCTTTGCTCATGACGCCCTGGACGCGCAGCTGCAGGTTCGGAGCGGTCTGGTTTCCGGCCAACACGGCGATACGGCCCTTCTTTCCGCCGAGTGCCTTGTCGAGTTCCGCCATAACGCGCTCACCTGTCTGGATATCATCGACACCAAAATAGGCGAATCGCTTGCTTTTGGGCGCGTCGCTGTCGAAACACATTACCGGCACGCCTTTACCAACGGCATCGTTGATTGCGTTGGTGACTTTGCTGGCATCTGAGCAGGCGATGGAAATTCCATCCACGCCCGCGTTTACAAGCTGCTCGATGTTGTCAGCCTGCTTTTGCGCATCTTCATCGTTGGGCGTGCGCCAGTCGATCTTAATTTCGAGCCCGTCCTTGCTCAGCTCTTTCGCGCGGGACTGAGCCCCTTTGAGTGCGGCCTGGAATACGGGATTCGAATTGCTTTTCGCAATCACCCCGAAGGTGAAGCTCTTCTTCTCCGACGCCGGCTTTTTCGCTGCATCCTGCGCCCAGGCGGCACCGATCGCCAGCACCAATCCTGCGGTTATAAACAACCTCATGGTTATCCCTCCATCGCTTCTTCTGTTGTTAATTCCAAACTTTTGTCGCGCTTCGGCACCGCTCCCTGCCGACGGAGCAGCAGCGTGTTAACACGGTCCAGCACCACCGCGATAATGATGACCACGCCAATGATGATCTGGCTATAGTTCTGGTCCCACCTCAGGATGATGATCGCATTATAAATCATCTGCAGAATGAGCGCGCCAAGCAGGGCACCGAAAGCGGAACCGCGACCGCCGCTGAGACTCGCGCCCCCGACAACCGCGGACGCAATGACTCCAAGCTCATATCCGTTACCGGCGTCGCTGCTTGCAGAGCCGTAATATCCCAGCATGATCGTGGCAGCGATGCCACACATGAGGCCGGAGATTGTGTAGACGAGAATCTTCGCCGGCGCAATTGGAACACCGCAATAACGGGCGGCCTGCTCATTGCTGCCGAGCGCGAACAGGCGGCGGCCGAACACGGTGCTGCGCAACACCCACGCGCCAATCGCAGTCACGACTACCATGATTACCATTGGAATTGGGTACAGGCCACTTTCACCGGCGCGGCCGAAAAGCTGGTTGAGGTCGAGCCGGATAAATTTGTCCGTGAAGGAGGTGGGGAAATCTCCGATACTCTGGCCGATGGCCAACGAGCCCTCCGATGCGAACCAGCTCGGGCAAACAAACGCGACGCCGCGAAATGCCGCCATCGTTCCCAGCGTGATGATAAATGGGTGCACGCGCAGCAGCACCACAAGCAGTCCGTTGATGAGGCCGCAAAGCGCTCCGACGAGAAGGCAGGCGGCAATACCGGCAGTGACAGCGACGACAGGGGGTGCATTGGACTGTGAACCGACAACTCCAAACCGGTGCAACACCATCGCGCCCGCGACCGCGGAGAGAGCATAGATACTGCCGACTGACAGATCGATGCCGCCACTGAGAATCACGAGGGACGCACCTACGGCCATAATGGCGAAGAAACTGGTGTTCTTGGCAAGCTGCACCAGGTTGTCGGCGCGGAGGAATTTGTTCACCTCCACGCGATCACCCTGCCGATTCAGGGCAGTCGTATTGCCACCATAGACCGTGAGCAGGGCTCCAGTCAGCACAATGACGAGCAGAAGCCCAAGCTCCTGGAATTGAAAGAGACGTCGAATCACGGGGGGCGATGTCATTCGGCCAATTTGCGAGAATCAATGCGAATAGGCGACCGCCAACCGGGCGCATTCTGTTGTTCTCTTCAATGAGATCATCTGGAAGAGTGTGAAAGGTGCGGACAGCGTCATGCCGGCCCCGGTGCGCGCGGCATTTATACGCCCAATACACGACGATGATGACAAAGAGGATGATTAGCTGCCGCTGAACCTCTAATGTACATCCAGCAGGTACTGCAGTGTTGGCGTGAGTCGCTTGCGTGTTTCAGGCAGCAGGTACTGTCGCTGGTTTGTCTGCTGAGCTTGATTGCGGCGCACGAAATAGCAATGCGTGGCGCGACGAGGGTCGGCCGTCGTATTCAGAGTTCCGCCATGCCACGTGTGTGCGTTGAAGACGATCACGGTACCGGCCGGGGCGATCACCTTTATCTCATCCGGGTGCGGATCGGTTTCGTTCTGCATGACATCCTTTGGAATTTTGCCGCTCCGATGCGTGCCGGGAACGATCCGCGTGGCGCCATTATGTTCGGTGAAGTCATTAACCAGCCAAACGGAGTTAGCTGCCTGATAATTTCCAGCATTGACGCTGCCGTCAAAGTCTGCGTGCAATCCCTGGTGGCCTTTACCCGGGAGTGCCGCACGGCTATTGAGCGATGACAGCTTCATATCTCCCTCGAGAATGTGCGCGATTGCTGCGAGCACTTTCGGCGTGGTGTAGCAAACCTGGAACATGGAATCCTTGTTGATCAGGTCGCCCAGCAAACTAGTGCCTTCTTCCCGGCCCACTTCGCCCCCGGTGCCGGTGCGCACCTCTTCTTCGGCAATTTCGTCCAGCCTTCGAGCGAAAGCGGTGAGCTGGTCCGGGTTTAACACATTGGGAATTAAGAGGAATCCCTGCCGATCAAGCTGCTGTTTTTCTTCGTCGCTGAGCAGACCATCGTGTACGCCGAGTTCCGCCAGCATCTGTTTGCAATCCATGTTCGTGTTCTCCCGCGGATTTGAGTGACCTCAAACCTCGCCGTTGAACACGGTCAAGTGCGAGAAACGATTACTCCAGCAGGGCCCAGTCCGGCTGCGCGGCCGCGGTGCAAACAAAGGCTGATCCAATCTTGAAGTTTTCAATTTCCCAGCCACCACTTGCCACAGCGATGTCGCTACAGAAACGGAAGCGGATCTGCGCGCCTGCAGGTATTCCGGAGTAGTCGACCACGACCTTGTGCATGGAGCCGAATGTGCCGGCGGTCCATGCCGGCGAGCCTGCGAGTGCATTTTGCGAAAGGGTGCTTAGGACTCCCGTATAACCCCCGTACAGGATGCGGCTGCCCATGTCTGTCCAGTTGCCCGTCGGAGTGGTGCGGTATTCCAATACACCGCCGTCGTAGTTTGGAGACTCGAAGTTGTATGTGTGATAAAAGCTTAGAAATGGACCGGTCGGGAGGGGAGGACTGGCGAGTGAAGCGTCGCTCTTAAAAGAGGTTCCGGGAGTGTACGTGAAAGCCGTCGCGCCGCTCACGGCTCGAGGCGTCGTTCGGACCATCCAATTATCCGATCCAGTGGATGATGCATGTGTCCATCCAGCTGCCGCAGGGTCAAACTGATCAAGGAAAGCGACGGATTCGGCAAGGGTTCGCGTCGTGAAGCAGTCCGTTCCGTTACCTGCCACAGCTATGTTTCCGGCTTCGTCTTCCGCCACGAGGCGGTAATAGTTGGAGGTGCATGGCTGAAGCAGGTTCGCTTCCACGGAGAAGGTCGTACCGAGTTGCTGGGTTGAAAGGCTGACTGCTCCTGCACAACTGTAGCCCCGCTGAAGCGTCGCCGTTGCCGGCTCGTCGGTCTGGAAGTTGAGTGCAAACGCATCCGGTTGAAACATGGAGGTGGTGATTCCGGAAATGACAGGCGCGGTGCAGTCGACCAGGGCGGTTGACGTGAAGGTAGCTGGTGTGGCGGCACCGGCATCTGTGTCGTTGTACGTCAGTGTGAGGGTGTCCCCGCAGCGAACTTCCAGGATGCCATTGGAAGGTGTAACCGGCGCCACTACGGAGCTCAGTGCGATAGACCCGCGGTACGTATTGTCATTGTCGGGGTCGATTGCATTGGCGGACTCGGTATCGCCAGAGCTGCTGGAGAGCGTTAGCGGGAGGGTAGCCGGCACCAGGTTATCATCGACGACGTGGAATGCCGCAGTCGAGGAAGGCCTGTATTTGACCTGGTCGAAGGCAGCACCGGTGACGAATTGCGCAAACGTGCGGGTTTTGCTCGCTTCTTCACCGCCGGGATCATCTGGCATCACGATACTCGTGAAGCACGACGGTCCCACGTTAAAATCACCCAGACCCCGTACAAGAATTCCTTCAACAACGCCGCTCGCCGCGTTGAAGACCGGAGATCCGGAGTTTCCTCCGTAGGCATCGAGGTTGGCCGAGAAAAAGCTAACTGCCGAGCTGTCGGAAACGCGGGTCGTGGCACCGAATGCGATCTTCAGCGGTAATCCGCTGGGATGGCCTGTCACCCCGACATTTACGCCCTTCATAATGGTCCCCGTGCGACGCAGGGGCAGCGGCACGGCGCCTGGAGATACAATCTTACGATCGACGCGGATAATGGAATAGTCGTATTCATTGTTGAACACCTGCGTAACGACTGCGACCCCGCTGTAAACCTGGTTGGCAGTGACGGTGGTGACGGGCGATGACACTCCATTCATTTGAAAACCAAACACAAAACGTACCGAGGAAATATCGCTGGCATCGTAGCAATGGCCGGCCGTTGCGATCAAATCATGGCCCACCATAAAGCCGGTGCAGAACATGGCGGCTGGCTGGCTTCCATAAGGTTCGCCCGAGCAGGCCGGCTTTCCACTGACAGTATATGCGACGGTGCTGAACGTAAACGTTCCGTTGCCATTGTCGGTCAGGTTGCCGGTGCCGAGCAATCCACACGTGGAGGCCGCAAGCTGAAGCCGTTGCGGATTCGTTTCCTGGTATATGTCGTGGCGGTCATCCGGGCCGTAGATGACGTGTGGTCTGACGTTTTCGGCCGGAGCCATGGCGGGTTGAGTCCACGGCTGTTCGCCTAGAATTGTGCGACCGGCTTTCGTAGCTTCCTGTTGAGCAGAGGCGGGCGCAACGACACACGCAATCGCCAGAAGCAAAAGACCGGTACACCTTGCGCTGACCGCAACCGATTTAATACGCAAAATACCTCACTCCAGTGTGCCGTCCCAGATGTTCATGGCTATACTTCAGGAAGCTTTCGAGCTCGGACGGCACACAAAACCAGTGAACGAATTAATGGGACACTACTCCAGATTACAGATATAACAACACGGCGAATCGTGTGCCCGAATGCCACCAGGACGGTACGAATAGCGACGCTGGACAGCTTCCTGCAACGCGCTATGTGCGGCCACCGCTTTTCAGGTTTGCGGCGAGCCTTTCACCGAGCCGCTCCAGGGCTGGGCTATGGTCGAGCTTATCAAGCAACACATTCAGGATCGAGAACTCCCGGGAAGCAAGCGCGGCCTTCCATGCCGTTTCGAATTCACCTTCTGTGGCGACGATGTGGCCGCTGCCCGCGCCAAGCACCTGCGGAAGTTCCTGGTAATTCCATTCGTGGATGTCATTATAGGGACCTTCCCTGATAAATCGCTCCGTGGTATAGCCATGGTTGTTGAGCACGATGACAATTGGGTTCAGGTGGTGGCGCGCGATTGTCGAAAGCTCCATACCCGTCATCTGAAAAGCGCCATCTCCGACCAATATGATCGGACGTAATCGCGGGTTGGCGAACTGAGCACCCAGGGCAGCCGGAACTGCGAAGCCCATGCTGGTATAGTAGGCTGGTGAAAGAAACTCCGTGTTGCGATGAATGACGAGATCCACTGAGCCGAATAGTGAATCGCCTACGTCACTGATGACGACCATTTCTTCAGTAAGCAGCGAGTTCAATCGTTCGAACAGCCGGGCAATGGTCATTTTCGCAGCTGGCTTTATCTTCAGCGCACGGGTGTGCGGTTTTTTCGGCGCAGTTTTGCGGCGTTTAAGGGGAGCGGCTGCAAGCGCCACCAGGAAATCCTGCAACCTGACGTCTGCGAACGCGTGATGGCGTATCTGCACGCGTTCGCTCGTTGCCTCAATGACGCGAGCGCGGTCGAGCTGCGCGGTAAAAATGCCGAGATTTATATCGGTCAGAAAGGTTCCGAGCATCAACAGGCAGTCCGAACCCTCGACAGCCCGTGTGACTTCGGGACGTCCCATGGCACCTTCATAAACGCCAAGATAGCTGGGGTGCAGCTCGCTGATGACCGACTTGCCCAGAATGGTGGCCGCGATTGGATAGCCGCTTACCTGCAGCAGGTTCAAAAGCTGCGGCTGAAGGTTGAAACGGTGGATCTCCACGTCGGCCAGAATGACCGGTTTTTTGGCGCGATTCAGCAGATCCGTGGCTTCTGCAATGGCCTCAGACAAGGCGTCGGAGTCGCTCACATCTGCTATCGGCTTTCTGCGCCGAGGTGCAACCGAAGGTCGAACATCGACCATGTCGCGCGGCAACTCAACGTAAACGGGTCGTTTTTGTGTCCAACACGCCTGCAGCACGCGATCGATTTCCGAGTACGCCGTAACCGGATCGTCCAGCACGGTGGCTGCGCAGGTGATCTTCTCAAAGATTTCCTTCTGCGTAGTGAAAGTTCGCACCTTATGATGGAGCAGCGGATCGCGATGACGTTCCCGTAATCCGGGCGAGCCGGTAAGCATCACCACCGGCGATTTTTCTGCATATGCGCCTGCGATGGCATTTGCTACGTTGAGCCCGCCCACGCAGTAGGTGACGCATAGCGCTCCAATGCCCCGTACGCGCGCGTACGCATCGGCAGCAAAGCCGGCGCTCGCCTCTGTCGTCGTGCCGATTACCCGGATTGGGCTCTTTTGCAACATGTCGTAAAAGCCGAGCACGTAATCGCCGGGGATACCGAACACATGCCCAATGCGATAATCCCGCAGCCGCCGGATCAGATACTCACCAATGGATGGATTCGCCTGGTGTTTTTTTGAAGAGCTTCGCTTGGGAACATCAGCCGACATGCTGTGCGCAATGCTCGCAGTTAGATGCGAGCGGAAGACGGCTCGTTCAGCCGTGAAATGACCGCATTGCAAACAGCCTTGAAAGTCTCAGCAACTCCGCTACCGTCGATCGCGACTGCTTCCACGTACCGGCTTCCCTTGTCGTTGAGAGCGTCGTTGAGCTGCTGCACGCTGCAGATGCTGGGGAGATCGCGTTTGTTAAACTGCAGAACGACCGGAGTGGTTTCATAGTCGTAGCCATGCTCCAGCAGCAGTGCCTTGAGATCCGCGAGACTCGTAATGTTGTCCTGCAGCCGGGAGGCGTCGGAGTCTGCAACAAACACAATTCCATCAACGCCCTGCAAGACCGCCTTCCGCGTGGCCTTATAGTAATCCTGGCCAGGAACGGCATAGCATAGGAACTTGGTCTGCATGCCTTTGATGCGGGCAAGGTTTACCGAAAAATAATCGAAGAAGAGTGTGCGTTCATCGTCAGTGTCGATGATCTGAAGCTCGCTCCGATGTTGTGCGGGTAGCTGGTCGTGAAGGGACTTTATGTTCGTTGTTTTGCCGCCGAGGCTTGGACCGCAATAGACAATCTTGCAGTTAATCTCGCGCGATTTTATGTTAAACATGGGCATGGTTGGCTTGCAGGTAAGCGCGAGTGGATACGGCTTTCTGCCGCAGGGTGTCAAAGAGAATAGGCGGAGACTGTCAGAAGCGTGCGAGTCTTGCCATCCAGGGCTATAGCCCGCTGGGATACGTGTCCGGCAGTTCTCCCCGTTCCCAGCCAGCAGTGCGATCCAGGGGTTCCACTGCGGTGGTGTCGTCGAAATGAATCAGCGCATCGAACTGTCGTGCGGCATCGGCGTAGAAGTAATGGCTGTGACGCTCGCTTTGCGGCCGATAAATAACCCCTATAGCACGCTCAAGCAGCCGCTCTGGAACCGCGTCCGCGACTTCAGGCTGGCGCAGGTTTAACAGAAATCGCGGGGAGCCTGCGGCATGCATGAGCGCTTCCACGCTGCCCTCCATGGAGGGCCGGACTCTTTTACACTGAGCCGGCTCGTCCCAGTTTGTGGCAGCAGTCACGGTGCCGGTATGGGTGCTGAAGCCGACGAGCACGGCATCATCGGGGTGGCGCTGCCGGGCGAGCTGGCCGACATTGAGTTCGCCATCTTCGCCCATTTCGGTAAAGCGGGCATCACCCAGGTGTGAGTTGTGCGCCCAGACGACCACCTTGCCTGCGAGCCCCTGTGATACCAGGTGGCGCATGAGCGAATCCAGGGTGTCCGCCATATGCGTATCGCGCAGATTCCACGTAGATTGCCGCCCCCCGAACATGCTGCGATAATACTGCTCGGCATCCTTGACGAGCCGCGCGTTCATCTCTGCGTCAAAGAAGTCATCCTCAGCAACCCTGCCATCACGCCGCGCGTAATCGTAGGACTGACGACGCAGTTCCAGAAGCTGCTCGATAACTTCGTCTTCACAGGAAGGCTTTACTTCAAATGCAACTGCCTGGCCGTAGACCTGCGGATCGCGGAACTTTCGAAGCAGGAGTAGCGCTCGCGAGCGCGCGTAGCTGCGCCCGGGTCGACGCGATCCAGGTAACTAAGAACCGCATGAACGGAGCTGTGCAGACTGTACAGATCAAGCCCATAGAATCCAACATGCGAGCCAGGCGTGCCGAGCGAGTCATTATGCGCTCGCAGTCGCCCGATGAACTCTCGGACGGATGTATTACGCCACATCCACAGGGGGAATCGCTGAAAATCAGAAAGTGCTGAGCCTGCCGTAAGATCGTGTCCGCGGCCACGGACATAGCAATTCACCCGGTGCGCATCCGGCCAATCTGCCTCGACTGCGACCGCGTTGAAGCCTTTCTCGCGCAGGAGCCGCATGGTAATGTCGGCACGTGCCTGGTAGAACTCGTGCGTTCCATGCGACGCTTCACCCAGCAACACCAGGCGCGCTTCGCCGATCTGCTCGAGCAGCGGGTCGTAATCGGCTGCGGCGCCAGTCAGGGGGTGAAGAGCAGCTCGGATCGATTCAACTGAAGCGCTGGTCGGTGGCTGAGCTTTCGGCTGCCCGGAGATGCCGAACATGTCAGTTGCAGCCGCGCAGCAGGAATATCGCAAACAACACTGGAATGGGGATGCCGAGCACCCAAAGCAGGATATATCCCAACTTGCCTTCTTGCAGCTTACGCGGTTTCCATAACACTTCCGCATCACCGCCCTTCAGGTCAGATAGGCACGAAGGGAGCATTTGCCATGCCGGTGAAACGGTGGTACCCAGGCTGCGGGTTAGAGAGGTTCCAAGTCCTGATCGTAGACGTTGGTTCGCGCATCTTTGAGTGCAATGATTACGGTGCCGATCATCTGCAGCGTGACAGCAATGCTGATCCATGTGGCCATCAGCAAAATTGTTCCGCGGTAAGGATAAGGGTACGCCTCCTGCGCTGCGTCATTGAACATCCGCCCAAGCCCCTGCTGATCCCAAAGAAAATAAACGGCAATGGTCGCGAGGAACGCGTTTAGCGCAAACATGCGCAGTTGGCCCGCTCCGCTGTCCATGGATTCCGAGCGTTCGCGGCGAATGACCAGGTAAACAACGATCATGATAAACGCGGTAAGATAGACGAGGCTTATTGTATTAAAGGCCAGGCGGCTGTCGCCCGATGTGTGGTCGAACAGCCATTCGAGGAAACTCCGGAGAAAGGCAACCAGGCACAGGACTCCCAGCCCTACGAGAATACGCCGGACGGCCTGTGGCCACGGATTCACTATAATGCGCTTGGAGCGAGCCGGTACGTGGTACATGGGAGGGCAGCATGAATGCCGCTTTTCACGATCGTCAAGCATGACGCGCCGCTTGTGCAGCAAATACCGCATAGCGTGTACATAGAGCCAATGAGCGGTAAAGTATTGGAAGCGGCTGCGGAACTGGTACGCCTGGGCAGACGAGGCGCGATGATCACTATCGTGGAGACGGTGGGTTCGACTCCGCGCAAAGCCGGGGCGAAAATGCTGGTGGACGATTCAGGTTCAATCACAGGTACTGTGGGCGGTGGCTGCGTCGAGGCGGATTTATACGCGCTTGCACGCCAGGTGATGCGAACGGGCAGGGTTGAGGTGCGCGAGGTAGACCTGACTGCCAGGAGCCAGGATGATAACGACATGTTATGCGGAGGTAAACTGAAAGCGTTGATTGAACCCGTGGGGACAGAGGAGAAGTTAATCATTTTCGGTGGCGGGCACATCTCGAAGGCGCTGGTCGAGTTGTGTCAGGCGCTCGACTTCGAGATTACCGTGACAGACGACCGCGAGCAGTTCGCGAATGCGGAGCGGTTTCCCACGGTTCAAAATCGGCTGGCGATGCCTTTCGAAGAACAGTTCCAGAGCCTTGCAGTAGATCCGAATACGAGTATCGTGATTGTAACGCGCGGGCACAGCTACGATGAGTTCTGCATGCAGCAGGCACTGCGCACTTCAGCCAAATACATTGGACTGGTTGGAAGCCGCACCAAGGTTGCGGTGTTCCGAAGTCACTTGAGGGAGAAGGGCTTCAACGATGCGGAGATCGCCCGCGTGGAATGCCCCTGTGGAGTCGACATTGGTGCGGAGACTCCTGAAGAAATTGCTGTTTCCATAGCCGCCCGGCTGATCCAGGTACGGCGCGCAATGGGCCTCTCGCAGAGCACCTGATATTTCAGGCCAGCGGCGGATCGGGAGTTCTCGCAGGTGTCGGGATGGGTGTGGGACCGGGATCGGGCGTCACCGTTGGGAGTGGGGGCTGAGGCGTAGCGGTTGGGCTGGGTGAAGGTAGCGGCGTCGGCGAAGGAGAAGGTGTCTGCGTAGGCGCGGGCGTGATCGTGGGTTCCGGCGTAGCGGTTGGCTCCGGTGGTACGGTAGGTTCTGGTGTGACTGTAGGTTCAGGCGTTGGAACGGGCCCGGGCGAGGGCGTTGCGGCTACAGCAGCAGCTTGCCCTTTTGAGTGGGAGTAGCGCGGATGCACCAGCAATAAACCTGCGATAAGCGTCATGAATACCAGGCAAGCCAACGCCGCTGAACGAACCATCTTGCACCTCCTGCGAAATGAATCGCTCGCGTAAGTAATGCCAGTTGGACGAATTTGTTTCTTTGTCAACTTACAGGTCCCGACTAATGTCTAATGGTTGAATCGACGTAGCTTGCCTCGGCGTTGGCTGGGCCGGTACGATAGAAGCACCAGGCTTGTAGCACCTTCAAATGCGAACCCGGGAGGTAAGCATTGCAGTTTAACCCAGCCAGGAAGTCCACGCTTACCATGCTGTGCATCGCGACACTGCTCCTGGCAGGGTCGGCGCGCAGCAACGAAAGCGCGCTGCTGGTTCTGGCGAATCAGACGTTCATGGACGTCACGACGTCCCCAGCCGCAGAAAAGCCCTACAGCCAGCTAAACCCCGCACCCGCCGGCAAGGTTCAGCATTACCTGGATTTTCTCAACTCCCGGCTGGCCGTAATCCCGAACTACCAGGACCCCCTCACCTACCCGATCGTTTCGATGTTCGACAGCGGAGTCGACAGCGGCAATCCGCTGTCACCCGAAATGCAGGAGCTGCGCAGGCTGGGAAACAGCGCGAATGCGAGCCGCTATGTTTTCAGCTTTGACCATCCCTGGCGTACGGTTGGAACTCCGTCCCCTGCCGAATCTTACGCGACACAGTACAACTCCACCATTGAAGCTGGCATTCGCGACAACTATTGCCTGTTCAATGCGAGCAACCAGCAGCACGGTACCGCAATCGCAGCCATTCTGGCTGGATACCCGCGTACGGATTCCAACGGTAATTTCGTTCTCGAGGATAATAGTGCGCTGCCGCCCGGTTATACGCTTCCGCAAAATGCCACACTGGACCCGGTGGGCAACACGTCGGGTTTCCGCAAGGGTTCGGGTGTATCGCCTTATGGGCGGTTCGGGTGCGGGAGCATCAATACGATTTTGCCAAACTGGGTGCTCGCCCCGTGTACAGGAGACGCAACGGATCCATTCCGGGCCGAGGACATAATCCGTATCACTGGCGAAATGCATCGTCGCATTTACTGGACGGACCACGGGCCTGCAGACTTCGTAACGAATGCATTCCGCCCGCAACATACCGCGGTTCCGACTACGCAGACGATGATCGTGAACCACTCGGTCGGCATTGCGCCCATGACTCCACCGGCCAGTCCTCCCGGTGGCGCGGATACCGGTTTCGGAAGATTCTACTACGACGACATTGCGCGCGCATATGATCGGCTGACACGGGATGGCCGTCCGAAGAGCTGGTTTTCAACGGACGCTGGACGCTGCCAGACGCTGTTTATCGCCGGGAGTGGAAACGATCTTAAGGTTGTCGACTACAATACGAAGCGCATGGAGGATTCGCTCTGGAATCCGGGCCTGGCAAAGAACGTCCTTACCGTAGGTGTTTCGGAAACGTTCAACGTATACGCGGGCGAGCCTGTCGCAAATGCCGACGATGTAAATGGCTTAAACGGGCAGAACATCTGGCTGGGTTCGACCAGCAGCAAAGCCGGAAGCCCGCGATATATCAGTGCCAGGATTAAACCGGATGTTGTAGTACCGACTGCGGGGGCCTGGGCCCGGCAATTGGCACAACCAGGTGCCAGCCCACCCGAACCCATGATCTACAGCACGGCGAGCGGCAGCAGTGGCGCGCCGCCTCTTGCGTCGGGTACGGCGCAACTCGTGTGGGTCTGGTTGAAACAATACCACAATCGCACGGCCGACCCAAGCCCAGCGCTGCTGAAAGCTTACATCATCAATACTGCGCAGATGCTGAACGGCGCCCTGACGGGACCGTACGATTCGACGAACCCAACCAGCAACACCGTCGTGCCAATCCCAAACCCTTACCAGGGCTTTGGCCGTGTGAATCTCGACAGTGCCCTCGATACAGCCAAACGCTTCTTCGTCGACCAGGAGGTTGTGTTTTCAACCGCGGCCGGCGCATCGGACCGCATTCAATACTCGGGTGAAATCGCAGAGACAACTCGAACGCTCCGCATTACGCTGGTATGGACCGACGCCGTCAGCACCGTGAGCACCGCACGCTGGCAGGAGCTTGTGAACAACCTGGACCTGCTTGTACTTGTCACACCGCCATCGCAGGCGCCCCAGGTGTACCTCGGAAATAATTTTAACCTGGCTGGAAATCTCGCGTACAGCCAACCTGTCTCCTACGCTTCGAATGTGACGTTCAACGCGAATGACCCGTGGTTGTACAGCAGCAACGTTTCTGGCAACCAGGCAGATATTTCGAACAATGGCCTGAAAGACAACGCCAATAACGTCGAATGCGTTTTCCTTCCGTCGAGCTTCCCTGCCGGAACGAAAATACGTATTTCGGTTCGGCGCGCAACCATCAATGCGGATGCGCTGGATCCCTTCGCCGCTACTCCGGTCGCGGTGAACGCACGCAAGCAGGACTTTGCGCTGGTTGCATATAACTTCCTTCGTATCATTCCGACAGCTGCTGAGGCGTGGGAACTGTACGACTAGATTTCTGCTGACACGCTGTTTCAGGTACCCCGCACATCCTGCTCACCACGACCTGACAGGGAGAAGCTTTCTTGGGTGAATTACGCGCAGCAATTTTCGGATTTGGTTATGCGGCAAGTGAACATCGCAAAGGGTACGATGCGGCGAATGGAGCCAGGCTGGTTGCAATCGCAGACCAGACGGCAGAGCGCCTGAAGGCGCTCGAAGGAACAGACGTAACAGCCTTCCAGGACGTAGACGAGCTCCTGCGAACGATCCGTCCCGAGATTGTCTCGATTTGCACTCCCCCTTCCACGCATGCGAAGTTGACGGCGAAGGCACTTGCGGCAGGGGCGCATGTGCTATGCGAAAAACCACTGGCACACAATCTGTCCGATGCGCGGCGCATGCTCGACTCCGCGCGACAGGCAAAGAGGATTCTTGGCGTCGCGTTCTGCCACCGATTCGTACCGGCAATCCGCAAACTGAGGTCCCTGATTGAATCCAGCGCCATCGGTACACCGCTGCTTTATCGCAACCAGTTTTCAGCACGCTTTGAAGGTGTGGAAAAAACGTGGTTTTCGAAACCGGAGCTTTCGGGCGGCGGCACATTAATGGATACGACGGTGCACTCGGTTGACCTGTTTCGGTTTCTGATCGGTGAAGTGAACGCGGTGCGGGCGCTGGCCAGCACGACACGGCCGGGTCTCACGGTAGAAGATACTTCCATTGTGCTGGTGCGATCCGCAAGCGGGTGTATCGGCAGCCTCGAGGCATCCTGGAATGTTGCACCGGGCACATTCCTGATCGAGGTGCGCGGAACCGAAGGTGAGTTTATTTACGACTATGAGACCCTGCGCCGGCGTGGTGCTGCCGAAACATCCTGGCGCGAAGAGGCGGTGGATGCGCCAATGGGCGTGCGGTTCTGCGGCGAGATTCAGCACTTCATAGATGCTGTAAACGGTAACGCGGAAATGGAACTCGACGCCATGGAAGGACTACGATCCCTCGAAATACTGGAGGACGCCTATACCGATTTGCGGCGTCCGTAAATTTTTCGCGCGCACGAAGGGTGGCTAAAACTCTCGATAGATACCCAGCGGAGTAAACGACACAGCCGGGAAATCCGGCGCGTGCGCGATGCGGAAGATCGTATTGACGTGCAGCGTGATGCTTTCGAAATTGTCGAGAATCGCATTGCCGGTCGTCATCGGCAGAGTTGCATCCCGCCGTTCACGCAGTCGATTCACCTGCCCGAGCACTTTCCAACCGGCCTCGATCTGGAAACCATATCGCTCATTGAGCTCAGACGGTGGATCGGTGAAGAAGGTGCGCTGCGCCGTTCCTACCAGCAGGCATTCGGGCGCTTCGGGATCCGGCATAATTTTAACACGCACGCCCCCGCCAAATACCTTGGTAACGAACTCGGAAAACTGGTCGAGACGCAGCGCCTTCATGTCGGAGATCTGCTTCGCCTGGTCAATGCGCTGTTCTTCCAGGTGCTTCTTCTCGTTCTGAGTAAGCGAACTGCGCGCGGCCATCCAGTTCGCCATGTGATAGGCGGTTTTCATCAGGTCCGGAGTTGCCGCGAGGAACTCCGATGTGGCGTCGTAGTCGAGCACGCGGAATACTCCGCTGGTCGCAACGACCTGGCCGTCGGCAAAGTTCTCGGACAGCCACTGCTCACGTACACCGTCGCCTTCTTTTGCGAAATCACGCACACGGCCTTGCCGCCGCAGTTCTGATTCGAGCAAACCAAACACGCGGTGCTGATGCGAAGCCTCGGGCTGTGGCGCAGAGGCGCCGGTGTTCGCGAGTTCCTGCCGCAAATCTTCGACGCCGCCCTCGGCACTTGAATCGCCGGGAGATATCTGCACGGCAAGGGAACGCACCCGTGGCCAGTCCAGGTATATAAAGTCTCGCAAACGCAAATCGGGCATGACTGCTGCTCTCTTTTTAAGGTCCGTTCAGCGGAAGGGCTGGTGGCGAGGTGTAAAGCGGATAATAGAGCCGCGAGTTTTCAGATGATGTGGCAGGAACATATGGACCAGTAGAATCATAATTGAAAGTTGGCTGCACGCACGAGAATGTTACCCCCGGCAAAGAACAGACGCACGCTACGCTCGCTGAGCCCGGCGGAGCTTGCGGCGCTCGCGATTCATATGGAGCAGGAAGAGGCGCGGCTGTACCAGGAATACGCGCGTCGGTTCCGGCGGCAGAACCGGATGCACCTTGCGGCGGAGATGGAAAGTTTGCGCCAGGAGGAACGGGAACACGAGACTCGGCTTGGCGAGGCTTACCTTGCGGAGTTCGCCGGCGAGTCGGAAGTGCCGCTGGTTCGACGTTCCGACCTCTCGGAATTTTCCGAATTGCCACCGCTTCCCGCCGAACAGGCATTTACGCCCAACGTGGCCATGGCGCGCATCCAGCAATCCGAGGGGCAGGCAGAGCGCTTTTATCGCTATGCGGCTGCGCACTGCGACGGATATGAGCGGCTGAAAGAGCTGTTCAGCGAGCTGGCCGAAGTGGAGGCCATGCACCAGGGCACGGAGCACCGCGTGTTGGCGGCAGCCCGGCTTGACGACCCGGAGGTGTCGCCGCAGAAAGCGCAGCACACCGAGCACGAGCGGTTTGTTCTGCAGATTGTTCAGCCCGGGTTGGTGGGACTGATGGATGGCTCCGTCTCAACATTGGCACCGCTGTTTGCAGCTGCGTTCGCTACCCACAAATCCATGGATGCATTTCTCGTGGGTGTGGCAGCCGCTGTCGGGGCCGGTATCAGCATGGGATTTGCAGAGGGAATGAGCGACGATGGTGCGCTTACCGGGCGCGGTAATCCGTGGATACGCGGCACCATAACGGGCGCCATGACACTACTGGGCGGAATTTTTCATACGCTGCCGTACCTGATTAGCGATTTTAACACGGCAACCACATGGGCGGTGATCGTCGTTATTATAGAGTTGTTCGCGATCGCATGGATTCGCAACCGCTACATGCAGACGCCGTTCTGGCGGAGTATTGTCCAGGTGGTGTTCGGGGGCGGCATCGTCTTCGCAGCGGGCATTCTCATTGGGAGTGCGTAAGACTGGTGGATTCGGCGCCGGGAAGCAGTAATGCTTTTTTGAGCGCCGCCCCTCGACGACTCATGTCGCACCAGGTGTGCCGGCAGCGGAGTTTTACGTGATGGACACGTTCCCACGCCAGATCGTGCACTCGTGATTATTTGAAGAGTAGTGCTCCAAAGGACTCGGGATGGTGCGTGTCGCCACTGAGCGGTGCTTTCGCCCAGCTTACGTACTCCTTGTCGCCTCCTGCAAATCGCCAGCGCCGCACATCCGCGCCCCAGCGATCCCCTGCCTTTGCCGTCGCTCCGAGATCGGACCATGGGATCTTCATATCGACGCTCCAGCTTTTATCCGTACGGCTTGTTCGAATCGAGAGACTGGCGTTCCATTCGGATGCGGTCGCGCGCAAATCTCCGGTACCATCGTACCACGCACCTGCGGAGTTGACGATGATCTGCAGGTAACGGTCGGTTACACCCCGAGGACTGAGAAACAGTTCCACGCAGTCGTCCGTCCAGATTTTGCCATCGCGCGCCTTCTCTGCGCAACGCAGCGAATTCATTTTCGGCTCATCTGCCGTAATATGAAGCTGCAGGCCTGTATCGTCATAACTCATGCGAAACCGCGTGTGAATTCCCCCGGCCATTTCAAAAGATGTTTCGGTGCCTGTTCCATCACGTTTTGTCGCGCGGACTTCCGGGCCCGTTTCATTCGTACGGCCTTCCTCACGCGCAAGCTCGCGGAACGCACGCATTCCAAAGCTCGTGGGTGACCCCTGTGAATTAGTGGTAATACTTTTCAGCAGCTCGCGACGCAGGTCGGAAGTTTCGGGAGTGTTCAGCGTCATGGCAGATGCGAGACGCAGGGAAACTGGCGCGCTCGTCAGCGGTGCAGAATGCATTCGGCTGCGCCAGGAAGATGCCACAGCCTGTGCGTCGCCGGCATCCAGTCCGGACTGCAGTTTGGTTTTCTTGCCCGTTGTGTTGCCGGAGATGATAACTTCGCCTTCGCTTCGGTTCTCGATGCGCGGTTCACTGCGAAAGCGGTTGCCCTGAATGATTGCCGCCTCCACGTCTTCGCGCAGCTCGATATGTCGCGTACCAGTTCCAGCATCGAGAAACTCGCAGCCGTTTACAGTCAGACCGCCGCCGCTTGCGACAATAGCGGGAGCATGCGTGTGTTTTTTGTCCCACCACGTGAAATGACAGGCCGTGAATGAAACGTGTCCCGCTCCTGAGATCTCCGCATGCGAATCCGTTACGCCGTCCACGCCCCAGAATCCGCACGACGTAAACTTCACCGGGCCCGAGTTCGTATCCATGACCTGCACACCCGCCATGATCTGCCCGTTCTCAAAAGAAACTCCAGCATGAGCCTGCACTGCGTCCACTTTAACTGCGAGGGGTCCAACATCCGACCCGCACTGCGTCAGCACAGCGTTGCCCGGACCATCGTTCACCTGCGTAAAATGGAAGCCGATTGCATACGAGATGCAGAAACAGTCGCGCATGTACTCCCAATCGGTTTTCGCGATCTTGAATGCAGTTCCATGATCACGCGTGAAGCCCATCGCCTGCTCGGTCCAGAAGGGCCAGAAATGCACGTTCTCCACCCGGCCGACGTCGAGACATTTATCGATGAAGAGCCCGAGCTTCAGCGGCATACCATAAAGCCCGCTGATAAAATGCCGACCAGCGGGAAAAGTGCCGAAATCGACGCCCAGGTAAGGGTTCACCAGGAGTGTATCGCGAATGGAAATGTTGTCGCCATGCCCGCGCACGCACCACGGATACTCTACGATCTGGTCGGGTTTTTGGTCGGGATAGAAAACCTGCACTCCGCGCAGGGTTGAGCAGCGGTTGAGCACGATAAAGGGCTCGGCGTGAGCATTCCCGCGGCCCTCTGTTGCAAGAAGCACGCTTCCGCTGCTTTCCGTGGTAGTGGGCGGCGCCTGGAAGGTTCCCTGCAGGCATACGTACGCTGGCACGTTGATGTGACCGCTGAACCTGTATCGGCCTGCGGGTACAAAAACAATTCCGCCACCTTCAGCGGCCATCGCATTAAGCGCAGACTGGAAAGGTGCCGTGCAATCCGCCTGGCCGTTGCTGATCGCACCGTGATCCAGAACGTTGATCGTCCCGCTGGTGGTTACAGCCAACGCACTGGCTGCCGCCCCAATTACCATTGCAACGCAGGGCAGGCCCACACGTGCCTTTCTCAATGAAAACATCCGAAACCTCCTGTAAAACTCGCGCGAAACTGCGGAACCATTTTTCGAAAGCAAGCCCCCTGACGCGCACGGCCACTAAAGATTCTACCCGGAACGCGTGATTCCGGTCACCGCTGCTCCAGTTGCCGAGTCGCGACATCCAGCCACGGGTCACGAGATTCGCGCATCATGTCCAATATATTAGAAGTCAGTTTGTCGAGCGTCGCTTTGTGTCGGGAGTCTTGGGAAAGATTGCTTCGTTCGTTCGGATCACTTTTGAGGTCGAAAAGTTCAAGCCGCGGGCGGCGGAGGTATTGCTGCACAGGGTGACCTCCTACCTGCCCGTGCGGATGCGTGAAAACAGCAGTCCAGCTGGGAGACCCCTCCAGGTCCCCGGCAATGGTAAAAGGCAGCTCGTTTGCAAGGTTCCAGATCAGTTTGTAATCGCGCGTGCGCACGCACCGCATGGGATAGTACATCGTGATTTCGTGGAACGTGTGCGATGCGTACACAGGCCTGTTTTTGTCGGCAGCCGGATCATTCACCGTCGAAAACAGGGATGTCCCACGCATTGCTTTTGGAGCTTGTAGTCCCGCCCAGTCGAGTATTGTCGGCGCGATGTCGATCCAGCTGACCATCGAATCGCTGCGAGTATTTGCGTGAACGGTGCCGGGTGCACGGACGATAAGCGGCAGACGGATGCCTGCATCATACAGGTTTGTTTTTGCGCCGGGAAACGGGATCCCGTTATCACTCAAAAAAATGACAAGCGTGGAAGAGGTGGCGCCAGCCTCGTCTATCGCGGAAAGAATCTGAGCGACGGATCGGTCGAGATTGTTAACGCTTTCGCAATAGGCGGCGTAATCTCGCCGCACCTCGGGCAGGTCCATCAGGAAATGGGGCAGAGCGCCGTCGTATCGCAACGTATTAGTGGTATGTGCGTCCGGTTGGTTTGCCGGAAAATGAGACCCCAGGCGATGCGTATCGCTGAAGCCTATCGTGAGAAAAAAAGGTGCGGTTCCTACTGAGGAGAGAAACTCGCGGGCGTGCCTCCCCAGTGCCTGCGAATCCCGGCCGAGTTTTTCACCAACACGAAGATCGAACGGGTACACAGCGTCGGGTCCAAGGTGGTACTTTCCCACCATGCCTGTGCGATACCCGGCCTCGGAAAGAATTTTCGGCACGCTTTGAACTTCCGGGCGGGTCTGCTGATTGTGCGCAGCGTGCGACAGGCCATACTGTCCGACCGCGTGGTTGTACCGGCCCGTCATAATCGTGGCGCGGCTTGGGCTGCACGACGAGACCGCAGCGAATGCGGACGTAAATAACACACCTTCCCGCGCGAGCCGGTCAATCGTTGGCGTCTGAACTGCCTTGTTGCCGTAGCACCCCGCGTCCAGGCCATGGTCGTCCGAAATCAGAAGAAGTACATTGCGGGTAGCGGAACTGTCGGACGCGGCAATTGCGGTGCCTGATGCCTGCATTGCGATGATGATCCCGAGCACTCCAAGATATAGTGCCCGGGAGTGTTGAACGGCCATTAGCATTATCCTGTTCCTGGGTTGCCTGCGGATGCGTTGTCAGGGTCTCAAAATGTCTCCTTTCTGCTTTCAAGTTTTCAACTTGGTAATTTCGCCACTTTAAAAACCGTAATCTTTCTGTAAGTCTTGCTCCTCTTCGAGTTCGTCTTCGTCCGTAGATTTCCCCTTATTGAAAACTATGCAGCCCCGAACGCCGTGACAGTTGGCAGACGGACTTCTGCGCCCAATCGCGTGGCATTTTACGTCCTTGCGCTCGGCGGGAAAAGCCGCCCATCGCGCAAGGAAGCCGAAAATCCACGGCCTCGGCGAAACCTTACGCGAGGATTACCGTTTTTCAGGTGGCGAAATTACCCATTTTCGGCCAACTTGATTTATCTGCAAGCCTTTCAAGCTTCTACACAGCCAACTTGAAAAAAACTTGAAAAACTTGAAAAACTTGAAAGCCTCCAACCGCAGTCGCCCGCGCACTCGGATCCTCACATCATTCGTCGTTATTCGTGCGCATCTGAAGTTCTGGGGGCAGGTGCGGAACGGTTCCGAAACCTGGCAAACTCGCAGGTGATGCGTAAAAGGAATTGCCGGGGTTGTACGGTGCGGCACGCGGTGACGCACTCCCAGGGCGGTGTACGATTTTTGTTCGCGTGCGTGGTCGTTTGGCCGGGTCGGGATGGATCAGACGCGTGGTGCGACCTGGCGCGATGGTGAAATCATTAAACCCCGAGGAAACGGAGGAGAAGTTCTGGGGCAGCTGCGGAACTGCTCCGACACCGGATCGAAACTGACTAACCGGGCCCGGTTGATGTTTCCCCAATTTTTGGCGCCGATATGAGTCTATTTTCCCGGGATCGGGATGAAGGTTCCGCAGACTTCGCGACCAGGCTACACCGTCGCTTCTTCCGCACGCGGCACACGGCGGCGCTCGCGGTGTGCGAGCATCATGAGCACGTAGGGCAGAATTCCCCCGTGACGGTAGTACTGCACCTCGTTGGGCGTGTCGATACGCGCGATGGCGGTGAACTCCTCACACTTGCCGTCGGGAGACGTTGCCCGCACTTTGAGTTTCATGCCGGGCTTAATGCCCGCGGCGATTCCTATAATTTCGTAGGTCTCGTTGCCGGTCAGGCCAAGGATTTCGCGATCCTGTCCTTCTTCGAACTGCAACGGGAGCACGCCCATCCCGACCAGGTTGGATCGGTGAATGCGCTCGTAACTTTCAGCAATCACCGCACGCACGCCGAGCAGTGCCGGTCCCTTCGCCGCCCAGTCGCGGCTTGAGCCGGAACCGTATTCCTTGCCCGCGATGACGATGCTCGGTACGCCTTCATCTTTATAGCGCATTGCCGCATCATAGATGGACATGGGTTCCTGTTCAGGCTGGTGTAGCGTCACACCGCCTTCAGTTCCGGGAGCCAGCAGGTTGCGCAGCCGGATGTTGGCGAACGTACCGCGCATCATAACCTCATGGTTGCCGCGGCGCGCGCCGTAGCTGTTGAAATCTTTGATCTGCACGCCGTGTTCCAGCAGGTACATGCCTGCAGGGCCCTTGGGCGAAATTGATCCGGCGGGAGAGATGTGATCGGTCGTGACCGAATGCCCAAGCATGGCAAGCACGCGCGCCCCCGTAATATCGCCGGGCTCGATTACCTCTTCGCTCAGGTTGGTAAAGAAGGGTGGCTCCTTCACGTACGTGGATGCCTCATCCCAGGCGAACAGCTTGCCCTGGGGCACAGGCAGGCTACGCCACACTTCGTCCCCGTGGAAAACCTGGGCGTAGGTCTGACGGAACATTTCGCTCTGCACAGATTTTTGCATCAGCTCGTTCACCTCCGCCTGCGAAGGCCATATGTCGCTAAGCATGACTGGATTGCCATCGGGATCCGCGCCAATGGGTTCCGTGGTCAGGTCGATATCCATATTACCGGCCAGGGCGTAGGCGACAACAAGCGGAGGCGATGCGAGGTAGTTTGCGCGAACCAGCGGGTTAATGCGTCCTTCGAAGTTTCGGTTACCGGATAGAACCGCGGCTGCCACGAGGTCGCCTTTTGTGACCGCCTGGCTCACATCTTCGGGTAATGGCCCGGAGTTCCCGATACAGGTGGCACATCCGTAACTAACGATATGAAACCCGAGCTCTTCCAGGCAACCCATCAAGCCGGCTTCCTGCAGATACTCGCGGACCACCTTGCTGCCGGGGGCGAGGCTGGTTTTGACCCATGGTTTAACTTTCAGCCCGCGTTCGACCGCTTTTTTGGCCAGGAGGCCGGCGCCGATCATAACGCTTGGGTTGCTTGTGTTTGTGCAGCTTGTGATCGAAGCGATCACCACGGCCCCATGCGTGATTTCAAAAGCGCGTTCTTCACGCTCAATCCGTACGATATCGTCGAGTGCGCCCAGGTCCGGCAAGGTCGCTGCGGCCGTCGCAGCGGATGCGCCGGACAACCATGCAGCTTTGACTTCGTCGGGCAGTTTACCCTTGGACGCCTCGATAAACTCGACGAGTGATTGCCGCCAGCTCGGACGCATTTCTTTCAGCAGCACGCGGTCCTGCGGACGCCGAGGTCCCGCCAGGCTTGGTTCGACGGTCCCGAGGTCGAGCTCCACAACATCGGTGAACTCCGGCTGCGCCGCTCCGGACATCCGGAAAAGTCCCTGATGCCTGCAGTACGCTTCGACGAGAGCGATTTGCTCGTCCGAGCGGCCTGTAAAGCGCAGGTACTCCAGCGTCTTTTCATCCACGGGGAAGAAGCCGACGGTCGCGCCATATTCAGGCGCCATGTTGGAGATGGTTGCGCGGTTGGGAACGCTTAGCTCGGCCAGGCCGTCGCCGAAGAATTCAACGAATCGGCCGACCACGCCCTTCTTGCGCAGGATCTGCGTGACCATAAGCACCAGGTCGGTTGCGGTGGTGCCCGCCGGCAGTTTGCCGGTCAGTTTCATTCCGATAACCTGTGGTATCAACATGCTGATCGGCTGACCGAGCATGGCCGCCTCGGCCTCAATTCCGCCGACTCCCCAACCAAGCACGCCCAGTGCATTGACCATGGGAGTGTGACTGTCGGTGCCGACGAGTGTATCGGGGTACGCCTGGAACACGTCCAGCGTGCACTCTTTTGTAAACACGACGCTGGCGAGGAACTCGAGGTTTACCTGGTGCACGATCCCGGTGTCCGGCGGCACGACGCTGAAGTTGGAGAATGCGCCGGCGCCCCACCGCAGGAACGTGTAACGCTCCTGGTTGCGTTCGTATTCCAGTTTGGTGTTCTCAAGGAAGGCGCTGCGGGAGCCGGAGAAGTCGATCTGGACGCTGTGATCGATGACCAGATCAACTCTTTCGAGCGGGTTGATGCGATTAGGGTCGATTCCCATACGCACGGCAGCATCGCGCATAGCGGCAAGGTCGACCACGCATGGCACACCGGTAAAATCCTGAAGAAGCGTACGCGCAGGCGCGAATGCGATTTCACTGTCGGGTATCGCTTTCGAATCCCAGTTTACCAGCGCGGCGATACTCTTGCTGTCGAGCTCCGCGCCGCTGTCGTGGCGGAGCAGGTTTTCCAGGAGCACTTTAAGAGAGATCGGCAGGCGGTCAATGTCGCTGCCCAGCTCAGCCTGTTTCAGCTTCGCCAGGGAAAAGATTTCAAAGTCTTTGCCGCTGCTCGTTAGCGTTGTCCGTGTCCGGAAGGTGTCGCCTTTTTGCTCGCTCATCAGTTACCAGGTTCCTCCAATATCCTCAGCCAAAACGGGGGCTGCCCGCCGTGCGCGCAAGTTAAGTTTTGCTCGTATTTAGTGACAGCGGTGTGCCTGACCAGTCTCATCTGCATACCAGAAATGTCATTTTTAGTCATCATCCGGCGCACATTTAGGGAACAGACGGCACTTATCATGATCATCGTGATGTTTTCGCTTTGCAATTGGCCCACTTGAGACCGGAAAACCCTAATTAAACCGAGCTCATGAGCGCCTCTTCTGAAGCACAGCCCCGGTCACAAGTAGACGCAGCCCTTGCTGCGGCTGGATGGACATTGCAGGATGGTAACCAGGCAAATCTGTCGGCGGGCTACGCTATCGCGCTCAGGCGGTTTCCCCTGGCTTTCAGTCCCACGCACGGCAATTCCGACTACCTGCTTTATGTCTCGGGAGTTATCGCAGGCGTGGTGCGCATTCTTCCCGAGCTGCCAATGCTGATCGAGCCTGACGAGGAACAGATACACGGGGCGGAAGCTGGAGATCGTCGGCAGAAGGACAAAGCGGAGCTGAACGATAACCGCGTTCTTCCCTCGGCGGAGCCGATGCACTGGCAAGGGAAGGCAAAACCTTCTGCTGAACGGCGACAGGGCACACGTGCGGCGTTCGTCTATGAAACTGATGGCACCCGGATACAGTTTCGTGATGTCCGCAAGGAGCCGGCACGGGCGCATGCGCTCCACCATTTTCATCGCCCGTTTGCACTGGCAGCATGGCTTAGCGGGACAGCCGCTCCGTTGGACACTCCGCAGAACAACGTCCTTCTCGATCCTGAAGGGCTGTCGACCGAACGATTCCTGGACCGGTTGCAAGCTATTCCACGCATAGGCGACCGGGCATTGTGGCCGGGCGAACGCCTTGTGCTTGAGGCACTTCAGACTTCATTGCGACGCGGCAATCGTCGGGTACTGGCGCAGATGGCGCCGGGCAGCGGCAAGACACACACGCTGCTTAACATCGCGTATCAATTGCTCGAGCATGCGAATGCCGCGCGCGTTCTTCTGCTCGTGGACAATGACCCGCTTGCGTACCAGACGTGCGAGGAGTTCCGAAGCCTTCGTCCGCCGGTTTATGCCAGCCCCAGTGCCACGCCGCTGCCATTTGATATTACTCCCGAAGCTCACACGCTGGCGGCGCAACAGTTGTCTGGCCGTCCATTGGACCCTGCGGCCCGCCTCGTCATAGGCAGTTCTTACCGGCTGCTTGCGCATTGGCCGACCGAAGACAGCTCGAGTGAGGATATAGTCTCCCTCACAACTTTCTCCAGCGACATGACAAAGCGTCTGCCATCGCTGCGAGGTGAAGGAAGTGCCGCGGAGGAGCCGGATGGAATTTTTGCAGCTCCGCGTAACTCCAAGCTGCCGACGGAAACCTTCGATGTAATCCTGTGCGATGACCTTTCGCCAGATGCGCTCAAGGCGCTCACTCCAGTCTTTAACTATTTCGATGCACCACTGCTTGCGGTGTGTGGAACACTGTGCCGTTTCACACTGGAGTTGTTTGGAAACCGGGTTGTAGCAGAGTACCCGTACGAGCAGGCAATAGCAGACGGCGCAATCCTTCCGTTCGAAACGTATGCAATTCGTGTGAAACCCGGGATTGCAGATAATCTTGAAACGCAAGCCGGCCCGTTGGAGATCCATCGCGAACCGGAACTCGTCACACGACTCGAGCGCTGGCGCAAGACAGACGATTGCGTAGGGCCTTCCTCGGATTTTTCGCGGGATAGTGCAATGGAGCATGAGGAGCGGAGCCTTGCCGATTTTACGCTTTTGCTCGCTCTACGCGACCGACTGCCGCGTGAAATTTTCCCGCAGCGCACGCAAGTTCCGAAGACCCTGCTGGTGGCACGCGATCAGACGCACGCAGAATCGTTGCTGGAGCTTACGAGGGAAGTATTCTCGACCAACGAAGAGTTCGCACGCATTTTGAGCATGACTGGCCCAAAGGCCTCAGGGGAATATGAGGCCCTTGTTTTCCGCAAAGTCTCCGAGAAGCGCCCGCATGCCCTGGGTGAACCGCGGACGCCGAGCCCCGACGCACATTATCCATATCTGACTGCATTCCGGTCTGACGTTCTCCCGCGCATCGGGATTGTACCGGCAGATAGCTTCGCCGTAACGGTGGATTTGCGGCCAACCGAGCTTCTGGTATTAATGACCTGCGTGAGAAGCCGCGCGCATTTTGAGGCAATCAAGGGCCGTGCAATACGCGCGCTGCGGCGCGCTGAGTACCTGCGTATTTCGCCCGATGGACATCCGGCTGCCGGTAAAACGCGCGCGGTGATCGTCGATACGGTCGGCATATTCGACACAGAAGCGCCGTCTGAAAGTTTTCCCCTGGACCGTCGTCCAGGTGTGCCGCTGGCCCAACTGCTGCAGGACGTCGCATTTGGCGCTGTCGGAGATCAGACAGCGCGATCCATGGCAGCGCGGTTTCTTCAACTGGACTGCGTTTTAAGTCCCGGAGAACGCGATTCGGTAGCGAAGGCAGCAGGCGGCGCAACGCTGCACACTTTGGCGATGCGGCTGCTGGCGGCGCTCGACGTGAATCGACAGATCGCCCAGGCGTCGCGCGCGCTCAGGCCAGGTGCAACGGTCAGTGAAAAGATGATCGAACAGGCGGCAACGGCGTTACTTCAGCAGGCCGTGGCACGCATTCATTCCAGCGTCGGGTTGCGCAACATCATTATTCAATTACACCGCCAGCATAATCCCAAGCCATCCGATGCAGGAGAACTGGACGAGAGCCAGATGGAAGACCTCGGGAACGAGGAAACCTGGCGTTAGTGTGGTCTACCGTTAGTTCGTAATCAGTTCTGTCTGCCTTTGCAGGGGGCCATCACCGCCTCCAGGGTAACACGTGCCGCATAAACAAACGCGCTTCGCATAGGCAACTGGACATGAATTGCCTCGTGATCGTTATCCCCTCCCTAACGTTCGGAACGGATCCGCATTGAGTCCATCCGACTCTATTATCGAGGAAGACCACGTCACGCCTGAAGTGAGTCGCGGGCTGGTGCTGCGGCTGATCCGATTTCTTGCACCGTACTGGCGGTCCATTGCCCTTGCCAGTTTTCTTTCGCTGTTGATTGCCGGCCTTACGCTGGCCGGGCCGAAGATCGTGCAGCTGGCGATCGATGAGCACATCGCCGTCGGGGATGCCCGCGGCGTTTTACGGCTCAGCCTGCTGTACCTTGCTACCATAGTTTCCATCCTGGTGTTGGAATACTGCCGCGAGTGGATGACGGCATATGTAGGTCAGCACGCGATGTTCGACCTGCGCAGGGAGCTGTTCGCGCATATCCAGCGACTGTCGCTTCCGTTCTTCGATCGCAATCCGGTCGGGCGTGTCATGACGCGTATCACCAGTGACGTGGCTGCTCTAAACGAAATGTTCAGCCAGGGCCTGACGACTCTCGCAGGCGATTTATTTCTGCTGGTTGCAATCGCTGGCATTCTGCTGTACAAGAACTGGCTGCTCGCGCTGCTGATATTTTCGACGATCCCGGTGCTGATCGGTGCCGCAGGCTGGTTTCGCAAGACAGTGAGGGCCGGGTTTCGCGAAGTGCGGGCGAGCCTGAGTCGACTCAATGGTTACCTGCAGGAGAACCTGAGCGGAATGCGCACCGTGCAGGCGTATAACCGGCAGGCGAAAAATTACGCGCAGTTTCATGAGTTGAACGAACAGTACCGGCAGGCAAACCTGAAGACGATCTTCGCCTACGCAGTGTTTCTGCCGATCGTTGAACTGCTCGCGGCTGTCGCGATGGCGCTGATCGTGTGGTACGGCGGCATCGCTTCTCTGGACGGCACCATCACGGTCGGTACGATCGTGTTGTTTATCCAGTACTGCTCCCGATTTTACCAGCCGGTGAAAGACCTGAGCGATAAGTTTAATGTTCTACAAACTGCAATCGCGGCAAGCGAGCGCATATTCAAGCTGCTGGACGAAGTTCCGGAAGTGCAGGCGCCACCGAACCCCAAGCGGTTTGAACGGCTGGAGCGTGAAATCGAATTTCAGAATGTGTGGTTCGCCTATAAGGATGAGCAATGGGTGCTGCGCGACATTTCATTTGAGGTGAAGCGGGGCGAAACCGTCGCACTCGTAGGAGCGACGGGAAGCGGGAAGACGACGATCGCGAATCTTTTGACGCGATTCTATGACGTGCAAAAAGGTGCCGTGCTGGTCGACGGCGTCGATGTGCGGGAACTCGACCCGTTGGAGCTTCGGCAACGCATGGCGGTCGTGCTGCAGGATAACTTCTTGTTCAGCGGAGATATCGAATCCAATATCCGGCTTGGAAATGAAAGCATCACGGACGAAAAGCTGCACCAGGCAGCAGAATTCGTAAATGCGGCGGATTTCATCTCGAACCTGCCGGACGGGTACAAAGCCGAAGTGCTGGAGCGCGGAGCCACTATATCCGTTGGCCAGAAACAGTTGCTCGCATTTGCGCGAGCGCTGGCATTCAATCCTGAGATTCTTATCCTGGACGAGGCCACGGCGAGTATCGATACCGAGACGGAACTGCTGATCCAGGATGCGCTCGCGAAACTGCTGAAGGGACGCACCTCCATTGTGATCGCACATCGCCTGTCGACGATCCAAAATGCGGATCGGATCCTGGTAATGAGCAAAGGCAAGATTCGCGAGAGCGGCACGCATGCAGAGTTATTACAGCAGGGCGGCCTCTATCGAAAGCTGTACGAGTTGCAATACAGGGCCGCCCCGACTCGGAAAGAGGATCCGCCAGAAGTCGATTATCGGCATAATATGGACAGAGTTCCTGTCCAACTCTACACAGAAGCTAATGAGTGAAACGACCTGCACTGCCGCGCGAGCAAATTTGAAATCCGTGATGGATGAGGCAACGCAGTCACGGGAACCGGTTATCACTATTAAAACAATGCGGCGGCCATCCGAAATAGATTCTATTGACCGCACCGGTGTATAGCCGAGCTTCGAGACCCCTTGGTAGACAAGGGGAAAGCACACAGAAAAGAGTATATCCAGGTGCAGACGACGACCAGCATGGACGCCATCGTATCGCTTTGTAAGCGGCGCGGCCTCATATTTCAATCGAGCGAAATTTACGGCGGATTGGCGAGCACCTGGGACTACGGTCCCCTGGGCGTGGAACTGAAGCGCAACGTAAAGGACGCGTGGTGGCGCGCGATGGTGTACGAGCGCGACGATATCGAGGGCCTGGATGCGGCAATCCTGATGCACCCGCAGGCCTGGGTCGCGAGCGGGCACGTGGCCAATTTCAGCGACCCACTCGTCGACTGCAGAAGCTGCAAGCGACGATTCCGGCAGGATCATCTGCCGCCATTTTTCGGCGTGCAGTTTCTGCATCACGATGAAGGCACAGTTACGGAAACGCAGGTCGTAGCAACGACTGCGGATGATTTTGAAGCCGCTGTAAAAAAGGTCAGGCAGGGCAAGGAGTGGAGCAGTAAGCCGAAAGGTTACTGGACGGTCGCCGAGCAGCCGGTCGCGGTGGAGCCGCGCTGCCCCGATTGCGGGGGGGAGTTGACCGAGCCGCGGCAGTTTAACCTGATGTTCAAGACGCACCTAGGTCCTGTTGAAGATTCGGCATCGATTGGATACCTGCGGCCAGAGACGGCACAGGGGACGTTCGTTAATTTCGACAACGTGATGACGACGATGCGCCGCAAGCTGCCATTTGGAATCTGCCAGGTGGGTAAAAGTTTCCGCAACGAGATCACGCCGGGGAATTTCATCTTCCGCACGCGTGAGTTTGAGCAAATGGAACTCGAGTATTTCTGCAAGCCGGGCGATAAGTGCCAGCCGGGTGAGCGCACCGACATGGACTGGTACGAGCACTGGAAGTCGGAGCGCATGGCGTTCTACGTGCGCTACGGGATCCGGCCCGAGAATCTGCGCTTCCGCGATCACGAGCCGGATGAACTGGCGCATTATGCGCGCGCGTGTGTCGATATCGATTACCAGTACCCGATCGGGTGGAGCGAACTGGAAGGGATCGCGAACCGCACGGATTACGATTTGCGCCAACACATGGAACACTCGAAGAAGGATCTGCGCTTCTTCGATCAGGAACGCAACGAGCACTACCTGCCGTTCGTGATCGAACCGGCCGCCGGTGTGGATCGCACCGTGCTCGCATTTCTGTGCGATGGGTTCCGCGAGGAAACCGTCGAAGGCAAAGAATCGCGCAAGGTTCTGTCGCTGCACTATGCGCTGGCGCCGATCAAGTGCGCGGTATTCCCGCTGCTGAAGAACCGGCCCGAGCTGGTAGAGAAGGCCCGCGCGCTTTCACGCGACATGAAGCCGCATTTCTACACCGTGTACGACGACACCGCCGCCATAGGTAAACTTTACCGCCGCCAGGACGAGATCGGCACGCCGTTTTGCGTGACGGTGGACGTCGACACACTGGAAGACGGGCAAGTCACCCTGCGCGACCGCGACAGCATGCAGCAGGTCCGCATGCCGATCGAAAAGGTACAGGAGGAAATTAGTCTGCGTCTGAACCCAAAAGGTTAAAGTTTCGGTACCGACGGTATTTACGGAGGACCCATACCGTTTCTATTTCTATAGTCACGAGCCTAACGAACCGCCGCATGTTCACATCGATAGAGATAATCAGTCCGCAAAGGTCTGGTTGCAACCCGTAGCGTTGGCACGCAATCATGGTTTCGACGCGCGAGAGCTTCGTCGAATACAACAAATTATTGAAGAGAATTGTAGTAGATTCCTGGAGGCATGGCATGAGTACTTCGGTTAATACAGCAGATGAGAGAGTTCGAAGCGTCCACTTTTCCGAAGATAGCCTGTGCGTTGGACTTATGGATGGACGCACGATTTGCGTTCCGCTTGCGTGGTTCCCCAGGTTATTTCATGCTTCGACTGACCAGCTTAACAATTGGAAAGTTGCCGCAGCAGGTTATGGTCTGCATTGGCCAGACTTGGATGAAGATCTAAGTACGGAGGGGATGTTGCGCGGAGCACCGGCGCCACACGTCCAAGCTTAAGCCCTTTTAATCAACGACTGCGCCGCGTGTGGGTATGGGATGGCGATGCTCTCGATCATCCTTGCCTCGTGTCGCAGTCTAATTTCCATGGGATGAACAGTGCGAGTGCCGTCGATAATAAAAGCGTTTAGAAGGGCAGCCAAAGCCATGAAAACTACCGTCTTTCTTGCAGCAAGTTTTGCCCTCATCAATTCGCTTCATGCGGCTGAGCTCCACGTTACTCCCCAAGGCCGGGACACGAATCCCGGAACTCGCTCGAAACCACTGCGTACGATTCAACGAGCCGCTGACATCGCCAGGCCCGGCGATCAAATCACGGTCCACGGCGGCACCTACCGCGAACGGATCGACCCTCCTGTTGGAGGAACGTCTGACAAGGAACGCATCGTCTACCAGGCTGCACCAGGCGAGCGCGTTGAAATCAAGGGCTCCGAGGTGGTCAAAAACTGGGAGAAGGTCCAGGATGGCGTGTGGAAAGTCACACTGCCGAATTCCTTCTTCGGCGACTTCAATCCTTACAGTGATGTCATTACAGGCAACTGGTTTCATGCCCTTGGCCGAACGCACCACACAGGTGCGGTTTATCTGGATGGCGAGTGGCTGGCGGAGGCCGCAAAGCTGGACGACGTCCTAAAACCCGCGGGAGCGAACCCGCTCTGGTACGGCAAAGTGGACGAAGAAAATACGACGATCTGGGCACAATTTCATGTCGATAACCTAAACGATAAACTCGTCGAGATTAACGTTCGACGGGCGGTGTTCTACCCGTCCAGGACCGGGATTAATTACCTGGCAGTTCGCGGCTTCACGCTGCGCCACGCCGCGCCACCATGGGCCCCACCCACTGCCGAACAGGTCGCGCTGATTGGCACCCACTGGAGCAAAGGTTGGATCATTGAAGACAACGTGATCAGCCACTCCGCGTGTAGCGGACTCTCACTTGGCAAGTACGGCGATGAATGGGACAATAAGGGGGAATCTGCAGAGGGCTACGTGAGCACGATCCAGCGTGCCTTGAAGAATGGCTGGAACAAGGAAACGATTGGTCACCACGTCGTGCGAAACAACACGATATCCCATTGCGAGCAGGCGGGAATTGTCGGAAGCCTCGGCGCCGTGTTCAGCACGATTACCGGCAATAGCATTCATGACATTCACGTACGGCAGGCGTTTGGGGGCGCAGAGCAGGCGGGCATTAAAATCCATGGGGCCATCGACTGCACGATTGCGCGTAATCACATTTACAGGTGCAATCGCGGTATCTGGCTGGACTGGATGGGGCAGGGAACGCAAGTATCGCGGAACCTGCTGCACGACAATGTGCCAAACGAAGACCTGTTCCTGGAAGTGAATCATGGGCCCTTGCTGATCGACAACAATGTGTCGCTGTCGACTAACTCACTCACCACATGGTCGCAAGGTTGCGCGTATGTTCACAATCTGTTCGGCGGTTTGATTAAGCGATCAGTGCACGATGCGCGCGTGACTCCATTTATGAGGGCGCATTCGACCGAACTTGCCGGGATGCACGACAATCCCTCGGGCGACGAACGCTTCTACAACAACATTTTCATGCGCGATGCAGACTCGAGCGTCTATGACGGTGCGAAATTACCTGTTTCGATGCAGGGGAATGTGTACTTCGGCAGCGCAAAGCCTTCCACACACGAGAAGAAGCCCCTGCTTCAACGCGATGCAGATCCTCGAATCGGGATCAAAGGCCTTAAGGGTGCCTTTTATCTGCAAACGGACTCCGGGAGCGTTTTTGCTGAGGAGGGCACAGGCGTGCTCGTGACGACTGAATTGCTCGGTAAAGCGGCCATTCCAGACCTCCCCTTCGAGACACCTGCCGGAGCTCCCATCCGCGTCACCACCGACTATTTCGGAAAGCAGCGCGACAGCATGCATCCCACACCGGGTCCGCTGGAGAAAATACCGGGTAGCGGGACGCGCATCAAGGTGTGGTAGAAAGCTGCATCGACTATTCACAACTTTGAGCGCCCGATTCGCCACGCTGAAATCAATCGAGCGGCTTGTTAGCCAAGCAACTTTATTGCTCGCCTTCCAGCACATACTTATCAGGAACGCTTCCTTGTTGACGCTACCCGCCCATGGACAAGAATGCCGCCGCTGATGTCTCAACAAATTCTCATCATCGGAGCGGGACCTACGGGGCTTGGCGCGGCCCACCGGCTGAATGAGCTGGGCCACATAAACTGGCAACTATTCGAGCAGGGCTCGCAGCCGGGTGGACTTGCGGGATCCGTGACCGATGAGATGGGATTCACGTGGGACCTCGGCGGGCACGTGCAGTTCTCGCACTATAAGTACTTCGATGACCTGATGGACAGCCTGCTTGGGCCGGAGGGCTGGTTGCACCACGAGCGCGAAAGCTGGGTCTGGCTGCGCGACCGTTTTGTTCCGTATCCGTTCCAGATGAACCTTCATCGTCTGCCGCGCGAAGAAATGAAAGACTGCGTGTCGGGCCTTGTGAGGCTGTATAAGCAGGGTGGCGGCAAACGCCCCGCCAATTTCGGCGAGTGGATCGATGCAACGTTCGGTGCGGGGATTGCCCGCGTGTTTATGCGTCCGTATAATTTCAAGGTATGGGCATATCCTCCCGAGCAGTTGCAATATACATGGATCGGCGAGCGCGTAGCGGTGACGGATCTTGAGCGCGTGTTGAACAACATCTTTGATGGTAAGGATGACATCTCGTGGGGGCCGAACAACACATTCCGGTTCCCGGAACGTGGAGGCACGGGTGCGGTGTGGCGTGAGTGCGCGCGTCGGCTGCCGCCGGACAAGATCCGCTACAATACGCGGGTCAGCGCAGTGAACACGGACAAGCGCGTAGTAACACTGGCCGACGGAAGTACTGAGAAATACGACCTGCTTTTGAGCACGGTGCCGCTCGAACGATTCGTTGAAATGAGTGACCTCCGTGAAATGCTGCCCAACGTACACAAGCTGAAATACTCCTCCACACACATCTTTGGTATTGGCCTGCGCGGCGCGCCGGGTCCCCACATCGGCAAGAAATGCTGGATGTATTTCCCGGAAGATAACTGTCCGTTCTACCGGGTAACGGTGTTCTCAAATTACTCTCCCAACAATGTGCCCGACATCACGCAGTACTGGTCGTTGATGGCCGAGGTGAGTGAATCTCCAGACAAGCCGGTGCTGCCAACACCGGAGGCGCGGCTTGAAGAAGTAATACAGGGGATGCTGAACACAAAGCTGATCGCCCGCCGCGAGGATATCGTCGATACCTGGCAGATCCGGCTGGAACACGGCTACCCTACACCTTCACTGGAACGTGACGAAATCCTTTTCGATGTTCTGCCTTCCCTGGAAAAGCTCGGCGTTGGAAGCCGCGGCCGCTTTGGCGCGTGGCGTTACGAGGTCAGTAACCAGGATCACTCACTGATGCAGGGCGTCGAGTGGGTTAACCATGTGCTTTACGGCGCGGACGAACTGACCCTGTGGCACCCGGAAGTTGCGAATAACATGAACCGCCCGGCGCTTCGGGCGCAATAGTCGAAGACCCGTTCGACTATTCGAAGAGCGCCCAGTCTGTAACGGCAGTCGGAGTTGCGACCAGGAAGGCAGCGACGGCGTCCTTTGCATCAATAAGCCCATATCCGGCATATGAATCGACTCCGGCGGCAGCGATGTCCCTTGCTGTGTTTTTCAAATGTGCGTATATCTGCGCGGGTGTGAGAGCAGGGTTCGCCTGGAGCATCAGGGCCGCCACTGCGGCTGCGTGCGGTGCAGCAGCGGAGGTCCCGTAGAAATTCGGAGAGCCGTCGATGTCATCGTCGTCGCCGCCGAAGAATGTCGTGTTGCCGCCGTCAGGCGCTGTAAAGTCCGGCTTGAATACAATCTGGGGAGAAGCAAAGCGGGTAAGGCCGTCATCGGAGATGTAGAATGGCAAGTTGCCGGCAAGCGAGCTGTAGGATTCCACGTTGATGACGCCGCTCGGCGACTGCGCGGTTCCGCTGGTATCCACTTCCTTATATCGCACGGCAGCCACTCCCATGGCCCCCGCGGCACACGGATGACCGTATGCAGTGCGGTCCGAGTCCAGGGCGCGGTCCGTATAGTTGGAGTAAGGACCATCAGTAAATGCCCACAAGTGCATGCGAGGCGGAATACGCCCATCGTAATGATCAACGACTGCATGGACGGTTCTGTTGCTCGCAGTGGAGTTCGTGTATTCTGCAATTTCCACTGGCTCTCCAGCGGGGGATGCAACCGTACCCTGCGCGCTGATACTTTTGTCGAGTATATTCCCGGAAACTACTGGCAGGGCAGTGCTGCCCAGGATGTAGACATCGAGATCCGAAGAGGCTCCCGGACCCGCCGCGAAGCTACCGCTGCCGGGCTCGTCCCAGCGCAGAACAGTGGTAAGCGTGTCGCCCGGCCGTAGAACGAATGTAAGAAATTTGTCCGACGCAGCGCCCTTTGCTGCGCCGAAGTCGTGAAAATCGACACCTGTGGGCGGATCGGCAGTACTGCTCGACGCATCAGGATCGGTAAAGACCGCTTCATGCGCATCGTTATAATCGTTCCCGAGAGCGGAAAAATACGGAACACCCGCGGCGGCCGACTGGTTGGCAGCAACAGCGATCAGGCCGTTCTGGTACACCGGCTCGGCAAAATACCCGATGTCGTCGACGACGATCTTGCACTGAAAACCCACATCGTTACGCAACGCCGCGATGTTCGTGGCAAACTTGCTGTAACTCTGGTAGGCGGACGCGAAAGAAATGGGCGAGCCCGGGGCCACGTCATAAATTATCTCCGCCATTCCCGCACCTTCATCCGTGGCGCCAGAAGTGGGACCCGCGTCCACAACACGCACCGAACCCGGTAAATCCCCTGAGGTTTGTGGAGTGGCACCCGTAACGGTTCCACTACCGTACGCGATCAGGGCGGTACCGCCTATGGTTCGATTGAATGTGTCGCTGATTACGCCGACGCGAATCCCGGTCCCGTTGACGCCATGGGCACTCCTGGCCAGGGGCCCGCGGAATGAATTGTCTCCCTGGCTTGTGACGCTGCCAGTTCTCTTTATCGGCCGTGGTTCAATGCTGGCGACTTTTACGTCCTGGCGGGAAACGATGTTCTCCAGCTGGGTGGTGCTGGACACTCGAACGACTAGGTGTTTGACGCCGAGCGGCTGGTCATACGTTCCGACAGTTTCCAGTCCGACAGCGTTGACCGCATTTAACAGATCCTCTGAGAAGCTGTCCACCACCAGGATGACCTGCAGCTTTCCATCGCGCAAAGCGTGCTGATTCTTTTTGCCGGCGGCGGTTGCGAGGCCCGCGCCTCTCCGTTGCTCGACCAATGTTTCAAGCAGCCCTCCCTGGAATTTGCGCGCGAGCGCCTGGTCCCGGCCAGTGGTTAAACCAAGGGCGGATAACTTCGATGTCGCGATGTTGGCTGGTGGTTGTGCGGACGCAATGCCCGCTGACAGTAACAGTGCGTGAATGAGATTAGGTTTACAAATCATTGGATTTCCTGATTACAATACCGGGTTGTACAGCTGAAGTATAGCTCCAAAAGCAGCCTGACAACCTGCTAAAGTATTTCATCCAATGCAAGGTGCAAACGTTGGGCCACAAGGACCCCGTTCAATCGCATTTAAAAAACCCGGGCGGGCTGGAAGCGACGGCTGTCGGCGCTGTGGTTTTAAGATTTACCACAACTACAGAAATAGCTCAACCACAGCAGAGCGGCTCCGAAACCCATGGCGATGGTGCCTAGAAGTACCGCGAGCGGATTGTGGGAAAAACCGAAGAACATGAGAGTGCCGCTGAGGACGAGAAGGAAGGAAGCGGCGGACCAGTGAAGCCAGGAAGCCTGGGATTCCAGTTTGCGACAGACGCCGCGGTAATAATTCTGAAAGGAAAAATCGGGAGGAGAGGTGAAGGAACAGCGGTGAGTAAGGTGGTTAAGTTGCTCAAAGCGTTCAAATTCGTGGTTACAGTGCGGACAAGTTCGTACGTGGCTTTCTACGCCGTCGCGTTCATTATCGGGCAGTTCGCCGTCAATCAGAGCCATCAGACCTTCGCGGTATTGCTCACAAACCACGGGACTGGCACCCTTTCTACGATACTTGTGTCATGATCTGCTCCATATTAGCCCGGCAACCCCGCAAAAATTCTGAGACAAAATGCACGCTGACTCTGAACAGCTATCCGGGACCGGCGCGGAACACCGTATCCGTGGTGTCTTGCAGCGCCACACGATCTGAGAAAGAAGAGAAGATTTCGTTCGCGTGTGAATGCTGGATCGATCTGGCCTCGTGCAGACGCTGCTGAAATGGATGAGAGGACTTAAATGAAATTCAAAATTTTCGACGATAAGCTGGTAATGGCTGAGGAGGCTGCAGCACATGCGGCCAACATTCTGCGCACCGTTATTGCGGAAAAAGGAAGTGCGCGTATGATCGCGGCAACGGGGGCGTCTCAATTTGAGTTCCTCGATCACCTTACGGCAGCAGACCGCATCGACTGGAACAAGGTCGAAATGTTTCACCTCGATGAGTATGTCGGGCTGCCGCTTTCACATCCCGCAAGCTTTCGCAAATACCTGCTCGAGCGCCTGATCCACAAGGCAGGCATTTCGAAGTACCATCTCCTGGACGGTGAAGCGAATCCGCAGCAGGTGTGTGAGGACATGGCACGCGAGATCAACCGTGCGCCGATCGATGTGGCATTTGTCGGCATCGGGGAAAACGGCCACCTTGCATTCAATGACCCCCCGGCCGATTTCGAAACCGAGCAGCCATACATCGTTGTACAGTTGGACGAGGCGTGCAGGAATCAGCAGTTTGGAGAGGGCTGGTTTCCATCGATGGAAGCGGTTCCTGCGACTGCGATCTCCATGTCGATCCGGCAGATATTGAAGGCGAGAGAGATCATCTGTATTGCTCCCGATGAGAGAAAAGCAAACGCCGTGAAGAACTGCCTGGGCCCGGGCGAGCCGTCACCGGTGCACCCGGCATCCGCACTGAAACTGCACCCCAACACAACGGTGTACCTCGACCAGCATTCGGCAGCGCTGTTACCCGACGAGTTAAAGCAGTCTGATTAAATTGCCGAGGTCTTCACCGGCAGTGGGTTGGTGTTGGTGTGGTGTTGCGGTGAAAACGAGGGTGTTGCGGTGAATTCACCACAGAGTCACAGAGCGCTCAGAGGGCCACAGAGAGAGGGAACTGTGGGCAACGTGGACCTCCGCGAATTCAAGTTGTGAGTTCGGCGCACGAGATAATCAGGGTCTTTCCAGATACTAACCTTTTTCTTCACTTCGGAGTTTTTGATCAGTTTCAGATACATGTGGTCTCGCAAGGGAGCGCGACCTCGCGATGGAGCACTCCGGCCTGCACAACCTAACCGTCGCTTTCCGGTTGCATCTCGCGCGACTCCCACCTACACATATTCCGCTATGTCCGCCAGCGCCACCTCCACCCCGCCCGAGGGCACAACGACAAACGTGCGTTGCCCGCGCTGCCATCACGGCAACGATACAGACGCGCTGCAATGCACCCATTGCGGCGAAATGCTGCAGAAGGTACACTACGGTGTCACCAACCGCGCGGCCATTGTTCGCGATGCGATCGGCGCTCCATCCGCCGACCCCGGTGTTATTTCCGCTGAGCTCCACGCATACGATCCCGCTGTACTCGCGCCGACCATTATGCGCCTGCTGCTCACCGCACTTGGCATCGTGCTTGTCGCCGGGCTCACTTTTGGCGCGTCGTGGCTACTCATCGATTACGGCCCGCAACTGCAGATCGCCGCCGGCGTGATTTGCGGGCTCGCTGCAATCCCAGTCGTGATCGCTGTCGCTGTCTGGATCACCGGCAAAAGCCGCGAGTTTGCCACCCGGCGACTTGCCAACGTTGCGCTGCGCAGGGTGCAGCTGAAGACCGAGCGCGAGCGCGCGATCCGGCGCTCACTGCGTGCCTCGGGGAAATCGGCGCTCGCCGGCGAGCATCTCGTCACTCCGCCCGAACAGGCCGTCGCTCCATCGCAGGCATTCCGCATTTCACTGTCGCACGATTCGCCTGTTCTTAACCCGACCACCTACAAGGTGCTCGCCAGTGCCGCCGCGTTTACGTTCGTCTTCCTGCCGCAGTACCAGGTCGTCACCAACTACAGCGGACTCGAATGCATCAAGCACGTCATGACCTTTCTCCTGCGCCGCCAGAAAGACTTCATGAGCATCGGCTCCTTCGCCGCCCTCGCCATTCCCCTCCTCCTCGCCAACCAGGTCTACCTCGCCTTCCGCCGCCGCCCTGGGAGCGCCGGCATCCTGCCGGCTTATGATGATCCAACGTACTACTCGTCGCGCAAAAACCGCCTCCGCACCCCCATGTGGAACGCCACCGCCACCCTCATCCTCATGCTCATCGTCTACCTCAGCGCATCCACCGGCCACGACTCCGCCGCAGCCGCCCTGCGTGACCGCTTCGGCGTCCAGCCCGACAACGCCACCCGCCTCGCTGAACTCCAGACGCTCGTCTTCGGGTTTCAATACGGTTACTTCGTCACCGGGCTCCTCGTCGCCGCAAGCGCGGGCTGTGGGTGGATGAGGATGAGCAATTGCCGTGGCATTGCTAATTGATATCCTCCAAAGCCGACATCATCGCCCAGGCCTGCACCGCGCTCGAAACCGGCGGTCCCGACGCCGCTCGAGACATCCTCTGCAGCGGATACCCATTCCAGCCTCAGTCCCGCGCCGGACGCAAATACACCTTAACCCAATGCACTCGCATTTTTCTGCGCGACGGCTTCATCGATCGCTACTCCGGCGAACGCCTCGTGTTTCCCGGCGCACTGCGTGTACTCTCCCTCGTGTGCCCCGATACCTTTCCCTATCACAAGAACGGCAAAACAGATGTCGGACACTTCGCATGGTGGGAACTATTTCCCAGCATCGACCACATCGTTCCGATCACGCGCGGCGGTGCCGACGATGAATCCAACTGGGTCACCACCTCCATGCTGCGCAACAGTGCCAAGCAACTATGGACACTCGAGGAACTCGGCTGGCAACTTCACCCGCCAGGCGACCTTGACCAATGGGATGGCCAGATCCATTGGTTCTGCCGCTTCATGGAATCTACCGACCACCCCCACATCGACCGCACTCTACAGTACCTGCGCGACTGCCACCGCGCGGCTACTTCAGCACTAGATCGTAAGCAGGCCGTTTAGCTAATTCCTAACCTGTCACCGAATTCTGACCATTAAGCGCGACGCAAAGACTAATGGAAATCGTTTTGTCTGTGCGGGGCAGAACTAACTTACTCCTCTTCATGATCAACTCCCACCGGTGCTAGCACCTCGCTCAAAAACGCGTATTCCTGCTCAGAGGTGACCACGCTGTTGCGATACTGCTCCGCCTCCGGCTCCTTCACATACTCGACTATACCATGATGCTTTTCCACGATGCTGCGAATCGTCTCCAAATCGGTTCGGAAGAACTCCTTCCGAAAGTTCATCTTGTTGATGCGGTTCTTGTGCAGTTCCTTGTGTAGTGCGCTCTCAAGTCCGGGCGCGTTGTCGCAGCTGATCATCATGTGAATGTCGAAGGGGAATGGGACCGATGCATCGCCTAATTCCGCTATGCGTTCACGCGGTTCAAGCCGCCGCGTCATTCCGACTTTAAAAACGTTGTCCCCAAATGATCCTATATTGGAGATCACATACACGTGCCCACATTTGGTAAGCTGCGCCTGTGATTTCGCGCGCTCCTTCTCGTGCTGAATCTCTTCCAACTGCTTGCGCAATGCCATGACTTCCGCGCTATGCTCGGCATTCTTGTGCTGCAGTGCTTCTTCCAAGGCTTCCTGGACAACCCGTTCCTGCTCCTCGCGGCGCTTCTCTTCGCGAACGCGTTCCAGTTCTGTGCGCTGCTCCTCGCGCATTTGCGCGCGAAGTTCGGCTTGCTGCTGACGCTCTTCCTCCCGGCGAACTGCCTGCCTGAATGCTTCTTCCAGACTGGAGTGCATTTCCTGCTCGCGCTCGGCTGAAAGTTCTACACCGGACTCGCGAACGAAAGCAATAACACTCCCGAGGCGCTTGCTCAGGGTTGGATAGTTGTTCGGCGTAGCGCTTGCAATAATCTGCCGCTCGGAATCCCGTAGTAACCGCTCCGCCAATCGCCGGGTGGTTGCGTGAATGGCTTCATTCGCCGCTCGGTCCTCATGACCATCAAGAAACTCGGCGTGCATATTCTTCAATAGTTTCAGCGTGCTTAAATTGGCGTCGTAGAGCTGCGTCAGGCTTTCCATCTCGTCCAGTTTCGACTGCAGTGAAGCACGAGCTTGGCTAAGCTTTTCCGCCGTTACAGCAGTCTCTTCCTGCACCTCGAGCACCTTCTGCTGGAGTTGCAGAATCTCATCATCTTTCGCCGCCAGCGTTGCTCTTGCCTGATGCAGCTGCTGCCGCATCTTGATGTCCGCCACAAGTGGCTGAACCTTGCGCCATAACACCGTGCACACGATGGCCGCTGCAGCAAGGATGAAAGCCGCCAGCACAGGCACACCCGTAGTGAAAAGCCAGTACATTGATTCTATAATCTTATCATACATGTGGTTGCTCCTATGCTGTCTTACGTTTACGCTTAGTTGGTTTGTTAGTCGTCGCTGCCAGGTACAGCGCTCTCACTTCGCTCTCAATCTGCGCAAAGAATGGCTTTTGCTGTTCATCAGCAACGTGATCTCTGTGCAAAACATCCAAAAGTTCTATGTACTGGGAAAGCGCCAACCCGAACTTTGCAGACTTTGCCGACTGTTGTGCCTCCAGCAGAGCATCGGATACCCGGCGATCATGCTGCCGGTCATAGTGCTCCTTTTTAATTTCTGCGGTGAGCTTGCGAACCGTATTGCCAAGATCCGGACATTGCTGCTCAAACTCGGCGAGCATCCGCAGGATCTGCGCAAACTGCTCGTCCTGGGTTTCCCGCTTTTTTGCCTTCGCAAGCTTTGCGGCCATCCCCTCGTATTTGCTCCGAAGCTCGGATTCAGCTAGCCCCACGATCTCATGCCAGACCTCTGCAAAACCGGCTGCCAGTGCATGGGTATTATAGGCGTTCTGCGCGTCCCATACGGGAGGACTGTTTGCCAGCCTCGATACACTTGGTCGAACTGGAACTAAGGCAGTGTACTTCAGTTGCCACTTCTTCACGCGCTGGCAGTACCGTAGCGCCTGCGCAATCTGAGAGCACGTGTAAGCTGTCTCGATCAGGTTAAGGTGGTTAAGCGGCGGCGGCTTGGGTGCCGGCTTCGCACGCTGACCCGACTGCAGGCGGTACGCTACTCTTGCAACCGCATTCCAGAATGTACGGTTCACATTGTTGCTCCTCTGGGATGTAAAGCTGCAGCAAAGTGCGCCGCGTGCTTAAGTCAAATCCTTTGGTTGGTTGCTCTGTCGAGTTCCGGCGAGTTCCGAGTTCAAGTTCCGGGGACGTTTGCAACCGTCCCTTCTCATGGTCGCCTGGAAGCCCAAGACCGGAGTTAGGTGATGCGGGCAACCGTCACCTCATCCAAAAAGGGACGGGCGCCCTCATCTTCCGCGTAATCTCTGCCTCCAACGATGAACAACCGGGGCCGCATGGATTCCATCCAAGACCAGGACTATAATCCATAGTGCAATGAAATCTCCTTTGGGGCCAAGAGGGACAGGCACTCCATTGTTTTGCCGCATGCTCTTTGCGGCCTAAAAAGAGAATGTACCCTGCGCGTGTTCTATGCGCGACAACACCGCTGTTGACTATGACGCTGAAAAACGGAGGCATTAATCGATTTTAGCACTCCGGGAGACCAGCATGCGATCTTCAATAATAGCAGTCCTCATTACCGCGAGCAGTATTGCTGCGGCGCAGCAAAAGAAACCGGCAGTTTCACGCTCGGGAAGTAATCCTGCACAGCAAGCAGAGCCGATAACACTGGGATTATCTGACTTGGTACCCGACACTTCTAAGGTCCTTGCACTCGCCGCTGAGTTAACAAGCAGCACCGAAGCTACACGGGCAACTACCACTTACGCCAGGCAATACGAGCGATTGAAGAATGAATCGCTAAAGCTTGGACAGCGACTGAGTGAAGCAGATCGAGAGCATATTTCAAAAGTTCCTACGCCGGACAAGAGCGCAATTGAAAGTCTTGCGCGGGAACGGCTTACAGCGGACCAAGAGCGGGCACGATCACAGGCCGAGTTCCAGGAACGGCATGAAGTAGATCGAAGGGCGGCAACTCGGGCCGCCGAGGACAGAGCACGAGCTTCTGAACTTCAGCGGGAACGCGTTGTTCAAGATTACAAGCAGCGCAGGCGGGACGAACAAAAGTGGACCTATGGGGAGCAAACGATGGAGGAGCGTATGCGTGATGAGCGGATTCGTCTCAGCATCTTAAAAGGAAGATAACGACGGCGGAACCAGTTTTAACAGCGGGCATCTCTGCGGCACATGTCTGCGTAAACTCGGAAGAGAACAAACCGACAGGCCCTTCATTGTTCTGCGAACATGTCACAGGTGAGGTCTGCCTGTGCCCCGTGGCCTGGCTTCTCTGCCGGATTTCTGCTGCTGGAGGATGCGTTGAAGTGCCGCAATGCAGAAGTTATTGATTTACCGTTTAGTCTCTGCTACCAAGCCCCAAAATTCTTGGAGAAGTACGCCTTCCATGCCTCGGCTCCATATAGGCGACCTTGATGACAATGAGACTCCCGGCTGCACGGAAATACGACGCCGAACGTACGTAACACATTGCTACGTACTGGCGATTTGCGTCGGGGCCATGGTGCTATCACTCTTCGTATTTGCCGTTCTCACGGAGAACATCTCCGTTTTGCACGGCGTTGAATTAAGCTTTCCCTGGGCCCTTGGTGTTTCCGTCGGCAGTGTGATAATTGCATACGGCCATCGTTGGGCGATCCGGCCGGTTCGTTGCTTCAATTGTGGAGCTATGACGATCTGGAACACTACGGTGAATCGGCTATGTCGTAATTGTGTTCATGAAGTGACAGAGGCAAGGGCTCAGCAGAAAGAACAGGATCGTCTAGCGCTGGCAGAACAAAAGATACGCGCACGTGACGAGAAAGAGCGCAAAAAAGAAAACCTCCGAGCCGACAAGTTGGAGCGCGAAAGAATTCGCCAAACACACGCTGCGGCCCAGAAGGCTTCTTCATCCAGCGATTCGGCAGATTCCACTATCGCTTCACCTGTTCGTACGCCCACCATCAGCGGAGAAGCAATTTTCTTTGGAACACTCGGCGGCATCCTCGTTGCCGCGGCAATTTTGGGAGTGTTCCGAGGTACGATCGACTCGCCCTTTAGCCCGAATGTAGCGGAAATGGAAGCGTCAATCAAACACAGTTATAATCACGAAACAAAAACCCAAGATCGAGACGTACGGTGCACAGAAGTGAATCTGGTGAAAGAATCAGATCACAAGTACACCGGTTTTCTTGAATTGGACGATGGGACCAAACTTAACCTGTATGTCACCGTGGATGGCTCTAGGTACATTTGGAAAACGTCCCTGTTTTAGTGACGGTTAACCTTTACGACTTATGGACACTAAGCCTTAGCGCTTTCGCGGCGCTGTAGGCTTCCGTGGAGGTCCGGTTTTGGAAGATTGCCAGATAGATTCTCTGCCGTCGGACCACTTCGCCTTAAGCTTCGTGACTTCACGCAACATGTTTGTGGTTTCTTCTGTACCGCGATGGAGGACGGTAAACGTGGTGATGTACTCCCTGCCGCTCCATTCGAACTGTTTTCCTGTTAATGGATTAATTGCGCTTAGCGGATGCGGTGTGGGCGCCTTCCGTGGCGTGGCGCCAGGGGCTCGCGCTACAGGCGTAAAAGCACCCATCCGCTCCATAAACGGAATTGCCGCGATTCGCCTGGCCTGTTCCTCGGGATCCGGTCCGGCCCATAAGCCACGCTTAGCAGCCTTCGCTTCCTGGGCATAGGAGGTGAATTCCTGCACGCTTTCAAAGGGATGGGACTTATCGAGAGTTGCATAGCCCTGCCGAAGAAGTTCCGCATTCAGGAAAGTGCCGTCCTGCAGATACACGTATGCCAGAGTGCGCCCTGATACATCTGTTTGCCGTTCGTCGTAGTAAATCCTTATCAACTTTCCCTCACATACCTTCTGTAGAAAGTGCAGGGTCTCTGTTGAGTGGTACTCGTTCGCTACTGCATCATGGCTTATGTATGTAGGAACCCGGACACCCAGCAGTTTAACTTCTTCGTCCGCCGGGAGCTGGAGAATGCCTCCCGACCCAATCCTGAGCACTTCGCACAAACGCCGGGCGGGAGGCAAGGGCGTCTGCGTGGGCCATACGTAAGGGGTCGCCTTGGCGGAGGTAGTCGACGGGGCTGCAGGCGATTCTATGGGTAAGCAGCCGAGAGCTAAGACAAGGAGAACCATTCGCATGATATCATGCGCTCTAAAAGACAGAGCGCATGCAATAAAAAGCGCGGAGTTACTGGGACATCGGAGAGCGTCTCCTCCGCACCGCAACGATCAAACTTTCTCACGGAAGGTCTCATCAGCGCGGCACGTCGAGCCACGGCCCTCATCCGGAGTTCCCGCACACACCAGCGCACATTCGCCCAAAAATCCTTTTCGACTTTATTGGAGTTAGCCCACCCTAAGGTGACGCCAGGGAAGTGACACGCCCTCCACAACTGGTGTATTCGTGCCTTCGTAGTAAGCTGAACGTCGTTCTTTGAAAACTATGCAGCCCGAACGCCGCGATCGACCGCAAAGGGACTTCTGCGCCCAATCCGCGTGGCATTTTACGTTTTTCGTCTGGCGGGAAAAGCCGCCCATCGCGTAAGGAAGCCGGAAATCCACTGCCCCCGCGGATTCTTACGCGAGGATTACCGTTTTTCAAGTGGCGAAATTACCCCATTTTCGCCAACTTGATTTATCTGCAAGCCTTTCAAGCTTCTACGCCGCAAACTTGAAAAAAACTTGAAAAACTTGAAAACTTGAAAAGCCTCCACCGCGGCCGCCCGCACCCTCCGCCCTTCATATCATTCGTGGTGATTCGTGCGATTCGTGGATAAAAATTACCGCCGTATCGCACCCAAAACCCCAAGATATCCACAGCATTTGTTTTAGTCGTCGGTCCGTTTGCTGGTGGTGTCGTTGTGTTGCGAAGCTGCATCAAGTTCAGCTTTGAGTGTTTCATATTTGAAAACCATCGCATGGCGGAAGCCGACGCCTTCCAGCACCTTGCGTTGATCCACATAGGACGGATGCGGGCTGAAGTGTCTGCCGACCGCGAGTCCGGGAACGCATGCAACCGATGCCCCCTGGTGCACGCTTCGAATTTCCCTGAGCTCCTTTTCCAGCCCGGTCAGGCTGGGACTGTAGCACATCGGATTCGAGACGTCCAGGTATTGCCGTGATACCCATTGGGACCAATTCTGGTATTTGCGATTCGTGCCGCGCGTCTCCCGGTAACCCGGGAAATACGCGGACGTGACCAGCAGGCGCCGCCCGTTCGCCACCCCGTGCTCACGCGTACGGTACGATAGATCGTGCACAAGTGTCGTCACGAGGTCTTCACGATAGCTTACCCATTTCATCCAGTCGCTGTCGCGGTCCGTGTCTTCTTTCAGCTGCAGCGGATCGATGCCGGTTCGTGACTGAAATTCCTCCACGGCTGCGGAGTTATAGCCGAAATCCGCAGCGGAATTATAGCGGATGTAGTCCAGGTTGATTCCGTCAATCGAACGCGAACAGAGTTCATCGACGAGGGAAAGCAGGTGCCCCTGCACCTGGGGCAGGGCTGGCGAAACAAAGATACTGCGGTCGCCTGCTGTATGAAGGTCTCCGTCTTTTGTGATCTCGATCCAGTCGGGATGAAGTTGCAGCAGTGTCGGGGTGGTTGCATCCTCTGTCGAGTTGTGCCAATATAATGTATGCACCCATGCAACGACTCGAATCTGATGCCTGGCTGCTTCCGTGCAGATGTGTTCCAACCAGTCTTTTCCGTCTTCGGTGCGCGGCTCGAACGTGTCGCTTGGGAAGATCGTTTTACATCCCCAGAAGGATTCTACGTAGAGGTTCCGAAACTTCCACTTCTCCAGGTCGGAGAGTACTTCGGTGATGGAAGTTTCGTTAAGGACAGGACGCCACCACACTCCGCTTCCGATCTGCGCGGCTGTCAGCGGGCCGGTGGTGGGAAGGGGCTCCAGATCGGGGCGCGCTGTCGCCGACTCGGCGCGAGGGGAGTCTTCTTTGTCCGCAGCGCAAAGGGGCGTGCAGCAGCTTATTGAAACGAGCAATAGCAGCAAGACGCGGCTGAAATAAGAAACACGGTCCAAAAGCATTTGAAGCAACGCATCCGACGCTGTGCCAGTCATGCAACAGGAAATACCGAAAGTGGAAATTGGCATGCTATATCACTATATCCGGATGCGTGAATATAACGCTTGGATGCCTGCTAGCTCATTCACCAATGAAGCGCCGTTCCCTAACTCCACTTAGCTTTCTTTTTCGCGCACTGGGCGACCCGGTCCGGTTGCGGCTGCTGCATCTGTTATCGGTTGAAGAGCTGAGCGTGGGCGAGCTGGTGCGCATCCTGGATCTGCCGCAGTCCTCGGTAAGCCGCCAGATTTCAGTGCTGCGCGAGCAGGGGTTGCTCTCGAGCAGGCCGGCGGGACCCGCAACCTATTATCGCACAAACCTGGAGTCGGATGTTGGAGACAGTGAAACGGCGCTGCGGGATTCGCTCACCGATTTGCTGCGCCATGCGGAGCTGGCTCCGGCCGATCAGCGTGCCCTGGAGCGGGTACTCGCCGGGCGCGAATCTGCCGGTGAGCAGTTCTTTGACCGCATCGGGCTTGGCTGGGACTCGCTACGCGAGGAATGTTTCGGTACGACGTTTCACCTGGAGGCTTTCATTGCCCTGCTTCCCAAAAGCTGGACAGTGGCTGACCTGGGAACCGGTACCGGGTACCTGCTGCCGATTCTTGGCCGGCATTTTAACCGGGTGATTGGCATCGACAACAGCCATGCGATGCTGGAACTGGCCCGTAAACGAGTGGAAGAAGCTGATGTGGCACGGCGCGTGGAATTGAGTGAAGGAGCGCTCGAGAAGCTGCCGCTGAAAAACGCGGAAGTGGATCTCGCGATTGCACTGCTGATGCTCCACCATCTTCCGGACGTGGAGATCGCGTTGCGGGAAGTAAGGCGCGTGCTGAAACCGGGCGGTAAGCTCCTGGTGGTCGAAATTCATGAGCACCAGAACGAGGCGTTTCGTGTCCGCATGGCCGACCGCCGGCCTGGGATCGCACCGGCTCAACTGGAAGGCTGGATGCGCGACGCAAATTTAGAAGTCGGAACGATGTGGGACATTCCAAGCGCCGAGCACGCTGAGCATGAGCTGGCGCCGGTGCCGCAACTTTATGTCTCCATCGCAGGTTTAGCAGTACCCACCGAAGCAAAGCATAATGCAGAGCAGGTGGCGCTGACCGGCGCATGACGCGCCGGCGGCACAGCACATTGGAACAATGAAAGGGTACCCATGAGCCTCGCAGTAGCCAACGATTACCACGTAAAAGACATTTCGCAGGCGGATTTTGGTCGCGACGAAATCACGATTGCCGAGCACGAGATGCCGGGCCTGATGTCGGTTCGCAAAGAGTACGCGGCGAGCAAGCCATTAGCGGGGTCGCGCATTACGGGATCGCTGCACATGACGATCCAGACGGCGGTGCTGATCGAAACACTGGCCGAGCTTGGCGCGGATGTACGCTGGGCGAGCTGCAACATCTACTCAACACAGGACCACGCGGCTGCCGCAATCGCGGCGGCGGGAATTCCGGTGTTCGCTTTCAAAGGTGAAACGCTCGAGGAGTACTGGCAGCTGACGAAGAAGGCGCTGGCGTTTCCTGAAGGAGGACCAACGATCCTCGTCGACGACGGCGGGGATGCGACGCTGCTGATTCATCGCGGTTCCGAGCGCGAGATCGAGTATGAGAAGACCGGCAAAAAGCCAGCCATCTGCACTGACAATGAAGAGATTCAGATTATCGACACGGTGCTGAACGACACGCTCGACGAGGACTCCAGCTATTGGCGCAACATGGCGAAAGACATCGTGGGCGTCAGCGAAGAAACGACAACCGGCGTGCATCGCCTGTATGAGATGGCAAAAGAAGGCCGCCTGCTGTTCCCGGCGATCAACGTGAACGATTCCGTTACGAAGTCGAAGTTTGATAACCTCTACGGATGCCGCGAGTCATTGGTGGACGCCATCAAGCGCGCGACGGATGTGATGATTGCCGGCAAGAAAGTCGTGGTGTGCGGCTACGGTGATGTTGGCAAAGGCTCAGTGCAAAGCTTCAAGGGACTTGGAGCCACGCTTTTCGTAACCGAGATCGATCCGATCAACGCGCTGCAGGCGTGCATGGAAGGTTACCAGGTCGTGACCATGGAAGACGCCTGCAAGTGGGGCGACATTTTCGTGACCACCACCGGCAACGTTGACGTCATTACGGTGGAGCACATGAGCCAGATGAAGCACCAGGCAATTGTATGCAACATCGGCCATTTTGACTCCGAGATCCAGGTGAACGCGCTGTACAATGATCCGGCCCTGAAGGTGCACGAGATCAAGCCGCAGGTCGACCAGATCGAATGGTCGAACGGCAAGCGGATCACCGTGCTTGCGCGTGGGCGTCTCGTGAATCTCGGATGCGCAACCGGTCACCCGAGCTTTGTCATGAGCGCGAGTTTCACCAACCAGACCATCGCACAGATCGAACTGTGGCAGAATCGTGACACCGGCAAGTACCCACTCGGCGTGTACACGTTGCCGAAGGTGCTTGATGAGAAAGTCGCGCGGCTGCACCTCGACCACCTTGGTGCGAAGTTGACAAAGCTTTCGTCAAAGCAGGCAGCCTACATTGGCGTGCCGGCGGAAGGGCCGTTCAAGGCAGACCACTACCGCTACTAACTGAATCGTTCCGGCAGCCCCCGTTTAGGGCTGCCGGAAAAACAGTTGACGCACGATGGAAATCGAACCTCCTTCACAAAGATTTTCGGGGAGGGGTTGTTTTTTTATGCCTAGCAAGCCTGAGCTGGTACTGGTGATGGACGACGAGCCCGCCGTTTGTGACTCCATCAAGGCATTGCTACTGGGAAGAGGCTACCGTGTGATCACAACGGGCAGCTGTGAGGACGCGATTGATCTGGTCAGCCATTTTTATCCGAACCTGGTGCTCGCTGATGTAAACATGCCGTGCCAGTCGGGTCTGGATTTCATCCAGGAACTGGTGGTGCTTGGACTGCTGGAAGATGTGCCTGTTATTTTTGTCTCCGCATTGGCGCGCGTTCAGGATATCGAGGCTGGGATGCGCGCGGGCGCGAAAGACTACATCACAAAGCCATTTACGCCGGAAACTTTGTTCGAAAGCGTTGAGAAACACATCCGCAAGGCGGCGTAAGAACTATCCGGCGGTTTCCGCATTGCGGGTACTTACTTGTACCTTCTCCCTTCCGGCTCCACCTGTGTCCGCACGATTTCACCCTCGCTTACGGTGCCGTTCGTCGCATCGTAAATTGCAAACGGGCTGAGGTCCAGGGTGTAAATGGCACTGAAACGCTGGTCGGGTCCAAAGCTGTAGAGGCGCCATGTCCCGAAAACGGATGTGTCGGCGTTGAGGAATCCGCCCGCCTGGTCCACTTCCGCAAACTGTCGAACGTTATGGTAGACGAAAGCTGCATCGAAAGGATTGCCGCTGGCGAATGGCTTCCCGACATCGGGTGTGGCGTTGTCGTCAGTCTGGTGCGCGAGCACTTTCGTTTTAAAGGCATCTGACGGGACGGAGCTGAGATAGGCAATCGGCGTGGTGATGTTCTGCGGCGCGCCCCGCCATGCATTCAGCCGTACACTTCCATAGGCATTAAGGCGATTCTGTTCCTGGCCCGTGCCATCATCGGGGCCAAGCATGGGCGGGTACATGGTGTTGTCGGCGGCATAGCTTTCCAGGGCGACTGAGAGGGTGCGCATATCCGCCCTCACCCTCGAAATTTTTGCGCGCGTGTAAGCGTCCAGGAAATTGGGTATGGCGATGGCGGCGAGAATCGCGATGATGGCGACCACGATGAGCAGCTCGATGAGGGTAAAACCAGGGGAGCGCAAAGCTACCGCGAAGAGGTGTGGAGCTTCCCGGATGTGGACGGCTGCGCCACGCTTTGGTGCCCATGTTTTATGACAGCTCATTTTACTACCCGGTTCGTTATACCATCACCCTGGTCTGAGTCGTCACCGATACCGTACACAACCGGCTGTTGACAACTGTGTTTGGGCGCAACGGTAACTCGCGTGTTCTTTGTTGCGCTGGCATTTTACCGTATCTCTCCAGCCAGGAGTAGACTTCACTGTGGAGGCGCATTCCGTTGGGCGCTCGGCTCGCCTGGTGCGTGCGAGTGTTGGACCGGTCTGTTTATCCCGGCTCTGTTGTGACTCGTTGTCCCGGGTAGCGGTTTTCTCTCCGCGGCCTTATGCCGCCCTGCCTGATGAAAAACGCGCTGCCCGTTACCTCGCTTTGTGCAGCACAGACATCGCTCTGGCGCTGCCGACAGGAGACAACTCTCATGCTTCACTGCCTGCGTACGGCCGTTCTGGCCGCCGCTTTTTCCGTCGTTTCTATCCCAGCATTCTGTGCAACACCGGATCTGCCCAGCTGCGATAGCTGGTATCCCGCAGCTTCGTGTAACTACGAAGTTTCGAACCGTCCAAGCAGCTTTGCGATCAGCTATGTCGTTATCCATAAAGCGCAGGGCACCGCTTCAAGCGCAGCATCCTGGTTCCAGAACTGCCAGGCAAACGCCAGCACGCATTATGCTTTTAACAACAGCACCGGTTACTGTTACCAGATGGTGTACGAGAAGGACATCGCATGGCATGGTGCAAACTACTGGTACGCCCAACGGTCGGTTGGAATCGAGCATGGCGGCTATGATAACTCCAACGACACCGCAACGGTCTGCTACGACGAAAGCGCGCTGGAGACCAAGAGCTGCATCGTCTACTACACGGTTCCCTACAGCCGCAGTTATATCATCGGACACCAGGAAATTCCTGGCTGTGGAACACCGGGTTATGGCGGCCAAACCTGCTCCGGAGACCCGGGCCAGTACTGGAACTGGACCTATTATATGAGCAAATGTAATCCGAATCCCGTGACTCCGACAAACACGATTGTGGATAACGCTAACGCCGGCTTCGCAGCTTCGGCAAACTGGACGACCGGCACTTCTGCCGCGGACAAGTATGGAACCAACTACCGCTTCCGTAACACGGCAAATGGGGTAAGCGACGCTGCGACTTTCTCGACAAGCCTTGCAAACGGCGGCAGCTATAATGTTTACCTGTGGTGGAGTCAGGGAACCAATCGGGCCAACTCCGTTCCGATTGTAATCACGCGCTCGGGTGGAACGGATACCGCATACGTAAACATGCAATCCGGCGGCGGGTTATGGAACCTGCTGGGCAACACCGGGCGAACACTCTCCTCAGGTGCTAACAGCGTCAAAGTGTCGGTATGGACCACGGCGGCGGGTGTGGCGATCGCCGATGCCGTCAAATGGTACGGACCGTATTAGCCGAAAAGCTTACTGTATGTGAGTTATCGTTTTTTAAGAGGGCCATTCAGGCCCTCTTTTTTCAATTCAGTTATTGGGACTGCAAGCGTTGGACCGGTGGCAAAGCGCTTCGGCTCAGCCGTTCGGTAGTAAGGCACGCATCTCGCCTATCCGTTCCTTATGCATATGCATGAGTGTTGGCAGACGCCCGAAATCTCTCGCAGCCGTGTCGCTGCACATCTGGTGCTTGGGCTGATTATCCTCGCGTCGGTTGCCTGGACGATCAATGTCCTCGGTCGTCATTTTATTGAAATCGATCGCCTGCGCGAGTGGGTGCGCGGTTTCGGGCCGGCTGCACCGCTGGTTTTCATTGCGGTGTTCACGGCCGCGCATCTTGTCTTCCTTCCGGTTGCGCCCTTTGTTGTTGCCGCAATCGCGGCATTTCATTGGCCGGTCGCCATAGCAACGATTTTGGTATCTCATAACCTGGCCGCGAACCTGGGTTACGCGCTACCGTCCATAGTCGGAAAAGAGCGGATGCATCGCATTTGGCAGCGTCATCCCAAGCTGGCGGAGTTCGACAGGAAGATCTGCGAACGCGGGTTTGTAACGGTACTTGCGTTGCGGATAGTGCCAGCTCTTCCGTTCAGTGTGGTCAGCTATGTGTCCGCGCTGAGTTGTATCCGCTGGCGTGATTATGCGCTGGCGAGCTTTGTTGGATTTCTGCCCGGCTCGATCGTCATGGCTTTTGTGCTAAGCCACGGCACGTCCTGATAAAATCTGATACAGTTCGCGTAAACTCCTCCGGGTGCGAGTAATGGACAGTGTGTGCGGCTTCGGGAATTGTCACGAGCCGGGCGTCCGGCAGCAGACCGGTAACCAGCTCAGCCCAATGTTGCGGGACAATGGGGTCGCGGCCACCGTGCATTACGAGGGTTGGCACCTTGAATTGCCAGAGTTTCTCTTCAATGCGGTCTTCGCGGGCATGCACAAAAGTGCGCCAAAACCGGCGTGGACCGAAGCGTAAGTAGTCCATCAGCGCGATTCCGATTTCGGAAAAAGGCTCGCGGCTTGCGTCGAGTGCCAGTCTAAACAATTGCCGCATTGCAGAGCGGGCCTGCGCTTCAATCGTGGGGCCAAGCAGCGTGGCGGATCTTAACAGGTGGGGATATCGCACACCCAGCTCAATTACAACCTGGCATCCGAAGGAATTTCCAATCCAATGCACGGGCTGCAGCCCTGCTTGTGTGATCCATTCAGCGAGGACGTCCGCGAGTTGCGCCACGTTAAGGACGTGGCGGGGCTTTGCGCTGCGGCCCGAACCAGGAAGATCCGGAATCAACACCGCGAAGTCGCGCGCGAGGAGTTCTGCCGATCTCAGGAAATAAGTCCCCGAGACGCCCAGCCCATGCACCAGCACGACGGGTTCACCGTCGCCTGCCGAGCGAACGTACATCTTTCCCCACACGGTGTCGAGCATGTCGCCTTTAAACACGTGCTTTTGCATGGGACTTTGTACCGGCGAACCGCGTGCCGGTGAGGATTGGATACTTATATCGCTTTCGGTTTAGCTTTTTGGATTCAGCCCCAGTGGAAGGCGCACGGTGAAAGTCGTACCGAAACCCGGCACGCTTTCCACTGCGATTTCGCCGCCCATCAGGCGGCAAAGATTACGGCTGATGGCAAGTCCGAGCCCAGTCCCGAGGGATGGTTTCTCGCCAGTGAGGTCCGTACTTTCAACCTGGTAAAACGCCTCAAACAGACGCTCCATCTGGTCCTGCGTCATACCGATGCCCGTATCCTGCACGCGAAAAACGGCGTAGGCTGATGCCTGGTCGCTGAAGCCGGGCTCGACGTCGACAGCAAGACTGACGACGCCGTTCTGCGTAAACTTGGCCGCGTTACCAAGCAGATTCAGCAGAATCTGCCGCACCTTGGTCTGGTCCGCCTGCATGGCACTCACCACATCGGTTACAGCCACTTCCAATCGATTGCCGGCCAGCTCGACAGCCGGGCGGACCAGGTCGGCGACTTCGCGCACGAGCTGACGGATCGGGAAAGTCTCGGCACGCAGTGTTGCTTTGCCGGCCTCAATTCGCGCAAGATCAAGCAAGTCGTCAATGAGTCGCAGCAGATGTTTCCCGGCGGAGTGGATGCGGCCCAGGTCCTGCTGAATGCCGGCCTGCTCGGGTTCCTGTGCATCTTCCTGCAGCATCTCTGCGTAGCCGAGAATGGCGTTCAGTGGAGTGCGCAATTCGTGACTGACCCGCGCGAGAAACGCGCTCTTCGCCTGGTCGGTGCGTATCGCTATGTCGCGCGCTTGTGCGAGCTCCTGGTTAATGCGGAGAATGTCCCGTTCGCGGTTTCTCAAACTGTCGAATAGCCGCGCGTTTTGAATGACGACACCAAGTTGCTCTGCGACAACGGTCAGGAATTCGACGTCATCGGCGCTGAAGCGATGCGTGCGCTCGGTATCATCGACGCGCAGCACTCCAATGACACTGCGTCTCCAGACGATCGGGACCGCCGCGGAACTTTTAAGGCGTAACTCTTTGACGAACTCCGGCGGAATTAACTCAGTCCTGGAACAGTCCCCAACAACCACCGGGCGCACTTCTGAAAAACAGAGGCCGGAAATGCTGAAGCCAACCGGCTGCGGGCCGGCACGGAGTTTTTCGTTCTGGTGCGCGGCACCGATGTACGCTTCGCTCACAAGCGCGCCGACTTCTTCATCCCACAATAGAACAGCGGCACGGCTGACACGCAGGCAGGCGGGCAACATCTCGTATACGCGCAGATAGACAGTCTTTAAATCCTGCGCTTCCTGAAAAGTCGCATGAAAGGAGCGCAGCAGCTGCAGTCGGCTGATGACACGCAGCACGTTAGAGTCTGAAGTGGCGCAGGAAGCATCTTCAGAGCCCATGCCCTGGTCGTAAAACTCGTCCCTTGCGCTGCCGGAACTCATCACGGATCCCTTCCAGAATTACCGAAGGTTAGTACTCCCCGGTATTGCCAGCAGTTCAACTGAGGATGCGACGCTTGTCAAGCCCAAGCCTTGCCGAATGCTGCGCGCCGAGCGTCGACCCTGTACGTCTGTAAACTTTGAACTTGCGCCGCTATACGCGATAGTTTCGGGAGTAGCAGGCCGCATGAATGACTAACGAGAGCGCGAACCAACAAAGCCGGGACGAAAGCCCCCCGCCGGCTTCCATAAAAGCCGTCCTGGTTTTCGACGGAGACTGCGGATTTTGCCGCAAATGGATTGCCCGGTGGCGGCAGATCACGCGGGGGTCTGTCGAGTACGTTGCATCGCAGGCCGCGGAAACAACACGGCGTTTTCCGGACGTGCCGGAACAGTGGTATCGCGAGGGCGTCGTGTTGATGGAGAGCGGACGGCAGCCACTGCGATGCGCACACGCGGTATTTCGCACGCTTGCACTGGCACCCGGGTCGCGCGGCATTGGCTTGTGGCTCTATGAGCACATTCCCGGGTTCGCCGGCATCGCTGAGTATGCTTATGACCTCATCGCCCGTCATCGTGGAGCCGCGGTCGCGCTTACACGGCTTGTGTGGCTCGGCCGTGTCGAATTACCACGGCTGGCAGTCACGCGCTGGCTTTTTTTGCGCGGACTCGGTATCATTTATTTTTGCGCATTCATGTCGCTGTTGGTTCAGATGCCCGCGCTCGTTGGATCGAATGGAATTCTACCCACGCAGCAGTTTTTTGACCAGGTTGGGGAGCAGCTCGGCACCGGGCGATATCTGCAGCTTCCCAGCATCCTGTGGTGGACTGGCGCGGGCGATCTTGCCCTCGGGTGCACCTGCCTTGGTGGCGCAGTATTAGCGCTGCTGCTGGTGGTCGGGTTTGCGCAGGTGCCGGTGCTCGTTTTGTTGTGGGCTCTGTACCTTTCGCTTTGTGCGGCGGGCCAGGTGTTCCTGCAGTTCCAGTGGGACCTGCTGCTGCTGGAATCGGGTTTCCTGGCAGTGTTCCTGGCGCCGCTGACGTTGCTGCCGCGCAAACCGCTTAACGAAGGCGAGCCGTCGCGCATTGGGGTTTGGATGCTGCGCTGGCTCGTTGCGCGCTTTATGTTCCAATCTGGAATTGTGAAGCTGCTCAGTGGCGATCCGACCTGGCGCGACCTGACGGCACTGACCTACCATTTCGAAACGCAGCCGCTGCCTACCTGGATCGGGTGGTTTATGCACCACGGGCCGGTGTGGTTCTTAAAAGCCAATACGCTGGCGATGTATGGAATCGAGATCGGGCTGGCGTTGCTGGTGTTCGGGCCCCGTGGATTGCGCATCATCGCGGCGTCGGCATTTGCGCTGCTGCAGTTGATGATTCTGCTTACCGGCAATTACGGCTTTTTCAACTGGCTGACGCTCGTGTTATGCATTATGCTGCTGGATGATTTCGTATGGCCGTGGAGCTGGGGCGGTAAGCGCCCATGGATGGGCAGGGGCGGGGTGCAGGACGACCGGACCGTGCGAGCGCCGCGCAAGTGGCCGCGCTGGGTACTGGTTCCGGTGGCCCTCGTAGTGCTCGTTGTAACGGGCACGGAAGCAGTGCTTCAAGTGGGCTGGCAGCGGATTGTGCCGTCGCCGCTGATTGGATTGACTGCGATGGCGCAGCCTTTTCGCACATTGAACTCCTATGGTCTGTTCGCTGTCATGACGACCACGCGCCCGGAGATCACCATCGAGGGCAGCCTGGACGGAAAGAATTGGCACGCTTATCGATTCAAATACAAGCCGGGCGAACTGGATCGGCGCCCTGTGTTTTGCCAGCCACACATGCCGCGGCTGGACTGGCAGATGTGGTTTGCGGCCCTTGGCACCATACGGCGTAACGAGTGGCTGCTTCTTTTCCAACAGCGCCTGCTGGAGGGCAATCGCGGTGTGACCGCGCTGTTGAGATATGATCCGTTCAGGGGCTCTCCCTCTCCAAAATACATCCGCGCCACGATTGCCAATTATCACTTTACCGATATCGCGACCTGGCGAAGCACGGGGCGCTGGTGGCGATCCGATATACCACAGCCTTACACTCCCGTGCTGACGCTGCGTGAAGGTCGACTTGCTGTTGCAAACCAGTTGAACGGGAGCGATGCAGAAGCACGTTGAAGATGGCGAGCTATTGCGTAAGACGAGTCATGCAGTGCTGCGCCTGCAAGCGCACACATGCGTTTACGCTGATTGAACTGCTTATTGTGGTCGGGATCATCGCGATCCTGGCGCTGGTCGCGTTGCCAAACCTGCTTGAGGCGCAGGTGCGATCGAAGATAAGCCGCGCGCGCGCCGATATGCGCACGCTGGCGACTGCACTTGAGACTTATGCGGCGGATAATAATAAGTACGTCCCGCGTGACGACGACGACGTGGTTCCCGAGAGTTTGACGACGCCCATCGCGTACTTAACATCGATTCCGCAGGACCAGTTTCGCCCCGGCAACATGAGCGTACGCGAGCGGCGCTACGGTTACCACAACGTGCGCGCGGAAGTGGAAGCGCTGTCGCCCGGCTGGCCGGAGAATGACCTGAAACGCTACGGCGACTGGCGGTTTTTCTCTTTTGGTCCGAAACAGGAATCGCTGCCACATGTCCCGTACGATTCGACCAACGGCACGGTATCGGAGGGGAACGTGTTGCGAACCCAGCGCAGCCCGGAAGGCAAAATCCTGTTCACATTCTGGGACCCGGCGAACCCGCAGGCGTAGAACCACGCTTAAGCCTCGTGCATTCGCAGTTGCTGCAGTAGCACTGTTATTATTTTAGCTAAAACGCTTGCAAACCTGCTCACTAGCCAACAGTCCCGTGGTGGGCTGCAATTGCGCAACCGCATCAGACGCTAAACTTGCTCTGCCGGCAATAGGTATCGCTTTGCATGCGGGAAGCCGAACAGCTCTTCTGATTTTTTTTAGGGGAAAAGCTATGCATTGCTCTCTGAAGGTTCTTTGCTGTATCGTACTTCAACTGTCGTGCTTTGCCGTAACGCGAGCTAATTGCTCATTCCAGATGCATGGCAAAGGATTGTTTATAAAAAACGTCCGTGGCTATAACTTTGCGAAAGAGGAGCTTACAACCGGCGTCGATAAGCTGATGCAAGAGCTACATGCAAGGAAACTGAGCTGCACCGCAGATGGCGAAAACAGCGATTTGTGCCGCTTCCTCAAGCGCTTGAGTTTAAATGCGCCCGAGGGAAAGGCGCGGCACCTAAAGAGCTATACGCTGACCGAAATGCGTGACTTCCTGCGTGAATTGAAAGCAGACTGGATCTGCGTCAAAGCTATAGATGGCATTAATCTCACGGCACAGTTTGACCAGAACCTTGTTTCGACTTTTGCGTTTTCTACGCCTCGGTTGTTTGCTCTTTGTGATTTGCGAACATCAATTAGCAAGGCTGTCGACTTTGATGAGGCTGGCAGATTGCAAGCGGAGGCAATTGTTAGCTTTATAAACAAGTATCCAAAAGTCGCAGGAATTGTAATTGTGCCGGCTCAAAAGTCGGAGAAGATTGATTTTTTTCATGCGCCCGATTCGACTACAGTAACTGCAGCATTTTTGAAATCGCTTCCAGTGGAGACTACTGTTCCGCTCGCTTATTCTCCGATCCACGCCTTGATTTGTAACGAAGACTCACCGTCAGCAGCGGTCGCAATTCACCGGCGCTTTCTAAATGATTCCCATTTCACGAGCTTTGTGCCTCGGTGCTTCTGGCGAGCAAGTAAGTCTGACGACGAGAAAAATCGTCAAGAACGATTAAAAAAGTTCATGTTCAACGGTGTGATACCTTGGCTTTACACAAACGAGTACTCAACGAATCCCGTCGTGCTAATCGGCCAAGGAGAATTACAAAAGACGAAATGGTCTGAAGTGAACCGGTTCGCCAAATTAATACGTAATCACGAGAGTACCTACTCTTCTGTAAAGGGCATAGGCTATTGGTGTTTAGATGAACTGAAGCATCAAGACCTGATGGATTTTGCTAATCTTGACATCAAGGCGCCTCCAGACAGCCAGGAACCATTTGGCATTGGTAAGAAAAAGAAGCCTAAGTATGTAATGGGAGAGATAGAAGGCTGTTCGACAAATTGGATCCCTGGAGTGGTTCCAAAAGATGCACTGCCAATGCTGCGGATGATGCTTGGCTTTCTCGAAGGGGTCCCTGAATGTCTGCCTACATACTAAGGAATGGTTCGCTGCCCTGTTACGCAACGAAATCCCAGATGACTAAGCCCGTGCCCTGGCTCCATCCGGTTGCGGGCGGCGCAGCGGAAACCGTGGCAGACGCCTTCGGCGCATAGAAAACTGCCGCCCCGGCAGACGCGTTTATCGCCCGTGGCTGGACCAGTCGGGTTCAGTCGCGGGCTTTCTTCGTAATAAGTTTCGCCGTACCAGTCGGTGCACCACTCCCAAACGTTTCCACCCATGTCGTACAGGCCATAGCCGTTCGGGCGGAACGATTGAACCGGCGCTCGCAGATCAAACCCGTCTTCCAGCGTGTTCGTGGTAGGGAACTCTCCCTGGAAAAAGTTCGCCTGCAGTTTGCCGCCCGGTCGAAGTTCGTTGCCCCATGGATATGTGATATTCTGTTTTCCGCCGCGGCAGGCCCATTCCCATTCGGCTTCGGTTGGCAGGCGTTTGCCAGCCCAGGCAGCATATGCAGCGGCGTCGCCCCAAGAGACCTGGGTGACCGGCGCGTCGGGTCGGGCGGAACTTGCCGGACCCTCCGGGTGCCGCCAGTTGGCTCCGTCTGTTTTTGTCCAGCTGTGAGTGGTCGGAAGAAACGCCAGCGAGTGACCGTCGCGTTCGGCAGCGGTGATGTGCCGAGTGGCGGAAGTGAAGCGCTCGAAGTCACGCACGGTAACCTCGGTGCGATCCATCCAGAAACCGGAAACTTCCACCTCGTGACTTGGACCTTCCGCGTCAAACTCCTCATCGCTGCCCATCTCAAACGTGCCGCCTGGTATATAGATCATACCTGCAGGCGCGGGAGTCTTTGCTTCAACGCTACTGTTCGCCTGCTTGTTGTATCTGCGGGCATCCGCGCGCATTGCACCAGAGACGCAAAGGGCAACGATCAAAATCGCACTCCAAACGCGGCGATGCTCGCAAGTCCCTTCGTGTAATTTAGTGTGCATTCGTGGATAGTTGATTTTGATCCGCCGCGCTTTTGTCCGCTACTTCAGCTCGTCCAGGTTCTCGCGCACTTTGTGCATGGCGTCGACGACGTCCTGCATATCAGCACGGTTGCCGAGAAGCATGGTGTGTGGGAACCACAGCGCTTCATCGGAACACAGGCGCTCGGTGTTGGGGCAGTGGACTTTCGTAAAACCGGGATGTCCCGGCAGCTCCGGTTGCCAATAGCGCACGTCGGCGGGCTTGGGATTCTGCAACTCCTGGATCGCGGGATTGCGATAGACCGGATGCGGGTAGCTGGCGAAAGCAGGAATACCTTCGGCTTTTAAAGCCTCGAGAAGTTTGTCGCGATGCAGCCCGCCAAAAGCCGTGCCGTCGTAACGAAAGCCGTAGAGATGATACGCGCGGCGGGTGACTCGCGGATCCGTGGGGCGCACCGTTAGTCCTGAAACTTTGCCCAGTTCCGCATCCAGAAACAATGCGTTCTCGGTGCGACGCTTGTTCTGTTCGTCCAGCCGGGAAAGGCCTACCAGCAGCAATGCAGCCTGAAATTCTGTGATGCGGTAATTGCCGCTGACGATATAATGAAAATACCACGGCTTGTCTTCGCGACGCCCCACATTCACGAACGAGCGTGCGAGCCGGCCGTATTCCTCGTTGTCCGTGACGATGATGCCGCCTTCGGCGGAGGTCAGGTTTTTGGACATCTGGAAACTGAACGTGCCGAGGTCGCCGTGGGCACCGGTTCCTTTGCCGCGCCACTGGCTGCCCCAGCTGTGCGCTGCGTCCTCGATCAGGAGCAGATCGTGTTTCTTAGCGAGTGCTTTCGCGGCATCCAGGTCAATCGGAAGTCCGCCAAAATGCACGACGATGATGGCGCGGGTGCGAGGCGTGATCGCCGCCTCCGCCGCGGTGAGATCCATGTTCGCTGTCATCGGATCGATGTCGATGAAGATTGGGACGGCACGCAGCTGCAGCACCGACGTGGCCGTTGCGATAAAGGTGTACGCTGGAACAAGAACTTCATCGCCGGCCTGGATGCCCAGCGCTTTCATCGCCAGTTCCAGCGCGATCGTTCCGTTGCAGCAGGTGATGCCATGCTTCGCATCCTGAAATGCGGCGAACTCTTTTTCGAATTCCGCCACTTTTTCACCGAACCACCATTTGCCACTGCGCACGACTTCCAGCACTGCGTTTTCTTCCTCGGGCCCGTGGATCGGCCATGAAGGAAAAGGTTCCGTTCGTACGGGTGTGCCGCCGTTGAGTGCCAGCTTGCTCAAGGATGTCTCGCGATCATTGGTATGTTTAGTTTCCGATGGCGCGGCAAGTGCCCCAGAACTTTCAATCATTTCCCGCTATGGGGAATCCGTCCTATCGCGAGCCGAGATTTTGCAACGCCACCTGGAACTACTTTTTCTTTCGCTGCTGCTTCTGAATTTCCTTCTGCTGACGGTCGAACTCTTCCTTGGCCTGTTCCGCACGCGCCATCATCTTGCCGAAGAAGCTGTTCGGGTTCTTCTCCTTTGGCTCACGGGGTGGCGGCGGACCTTTTTTCGCATGCTGCGCTTCTTCATAATCCAGGATCTTGTTGGTGATCAGCGTTTGCAGAATCTGCCATGTATTACTCGCCATCCAGTAAAGCATCAGGCCTGCGGGGAAGGTGAACATGGTCACCGTCACCATGATCGGGATAAGGTAAACCATCTGCTGCTGAAGCTGGCGTTGCATCGGGTCTGTGATAGTCTGGATCATCCGCTGCATGGCGAGCTTGCTTGAGATCATCTGCGTGAATCCAACGATGAGAGGCAGGAGATTAAAGTAGGCGCCAATGAAGGGAATGCTGAAGCCCATGTGGAACAGGTGGTCGGCCTGGCTGAGATCCTTGATCCACAAAAACTGCGCGCCCTGCAGATCAATCGTATCATTGGCGACTTTATACAAGCCGATGAAAATGGGCATCTGCGGCAGGACCGGAATGCAGCTTCGCATGGCGCCCAGCGGGTTGATCCCATGTTCCTGGTACACTTTCCAGGTTTCCCGGCTTTTCGCCTGCGGATCGTCCTTATAGCGCTCCTGAATGGCTTCCAGGTGGGGTTTGATGCGCTTCATCTCATAGCTGGTTTTCGCCTGCATCTTGATGGAGCGATGTACCAGCGGAAATACCGCAATCTTAACGATCACCGTGAGAAGCATGATGGCTATGCCGTAGTCGCGGATGACATGCACGTAGAGCCAGTTAAGCAGATCGGTGAGGCCCAGGTAGATCATCCTCATCCACCACCAGGATTCGGAAAAGACGACGGACTGCAGGCTGTTTGGGTAGCCTTTCAGCACGGCGTGTTTCTTCGGGCCAAGATAGACGCCAAATTCAAAGGTGCGGCTCGAATGCGGCTTTAGTTCAAAGTTCTCGGTGATCAACTCCATCGACAGCGGTGCGTGGTACTTCTCCAGCTCACCGCGTCGAAACTCGGAAGACGCCCGCGTGGGATCAATTTTGTGCGCTTCAGGAACCAGCGTTCGGAAAAAGTAACGTTGCTTGCGCGCCGCGTCGTCGGGCTGGGCCGGAACCAGCAGGGCTGCAAAGAACTTCGACTCCACACCAGCCCATTCAATCTGGTCGTCGACTTCCATCGCCTCGGCACCAGGTTTAGGACTGGGACGGAAAACGCGAACACCACCGGTTCCGCGAACCGTGGCCGTGTCATAAATGGCGTCTCCACTGTTCAGCTCCGCAGTGCCCCGCTCGAGCAGGCCCGGCCCCCATCGTAGCGTGAGGCCCCGGTTGTTCTCGTCGATGATTGGAACTGTGCTGCTGGTCTCGTTGTAGACAGTAAGGCGGAAGGTTGAGTAATATTTGTCCTTGGGGAGATCGAAGCTTTTCTCAAGCCGCAGCCCGCGGATGGATGGAGATGCGAGACGCACCACGGTGGTATCCGCAGCACTGCTTGAAAGTGGTAACGCACTCCAGGCTACGTGGTTGAAGTCTTCGTAACTGCGGGCATTAGCTTCCTTGAAGGTGACTTCCAGCGGCCACATCTGCTGTGCGGCCTGGCCTCCCTCAAGTCCGGGAATACGGCGAACCATCTCGATGCCGCGACTCGTCTCGTCTGTTTCCTTATAGGAGTTGCTGCCGGGCCGAAGCAGACGCCAACTGTTTACCACGGCCCCAACAAGGTCAAAGTCGAGAGCGTACATGGCGGTGCGGGCGGAGACAAGCGGCCCCGGATGCGGCTGCAATGTTACGGAAGTTCCCTCGACGGTCGGAGCTGCTTCCGGTTTGGCCTCAGCGACGGTTGCCGCGCCAGCGACTCCGGAGGTTCCAGGGTCCGAAGTCGCTGTTAGCGTACTCGTGGTGGTCGAGCCTGCAGTGCTGCCGGGCTTCGGCTGCGGCGGCTTCGGCGAAAAGAAAAACCACGCCGCCACAATGATATACGAAACTAAAATAAACTGCAGCCATCGTTGACTCTCGGGAGAGCGGCCGCGGGCGTTATCAGCCATTCGGTGAGGTTACTTTCCTTCAGCTTCGTGGGATAGAGTTGCGGTGGTGCTTTGAGGCGGGTCTGGATTTACTGGGTCATAACCGCCGGGGCTGAGCGGATTACACCGCACAATGCGCCATGCAATCATTACCAGCGCCCGAATAAACGGTTTTGTCTGCAATGCCTCAAGTGCGTAGCTGGAGCACGAAGGATGAAACCGGCATACGGGCGGGAACCAGCGGCTGATCCAACGCTGGTATCCACGTATGCCGGCCATAAGTGCCACTTTGGCAGGATTAGCAATTCTGGTCACTGGGCTTATCGTCTGAAGTTGCGGGAGAATTGTCGAGCACCATGCCAGCGTCGCGCCATACCGACCACAGTTGTTGATCCAATTTTGCAAAGTTCGTGTCGACTGCCGATTTCAGAAAATTTATGATGACGGTAAAGCCCGGCTTGAGGCCGGGCAATGCGAGCCGAAAAGACTCGCGTCCGTGGCGCTTGAGACGGTTGCGTATCACTGCACCGCCCACCTTACGCGTGGCCGTAAACCCAACGCGCGTAGGCAGCTGCGGATTTTCGCGAGGTAAAACAAAGACATGAAGGGCGCGACGGCGATAGCACTTTCCCTGCGCATAGGCCTGGAGGAACTCCGCGCGTTGTTTGACGCGGTTCTCCGGCCGAAAAAAGCGGCGCGGAAGATTTTGGGGCTCAGACACGGGGGTGCACGCCCGGGCCAGCGCCAGCAAGCGCGTGACCCTCGGGCCGCTTAGCGCGCCGAGCGCGAGTCGGAAACCGTAAGCTTGTGCCGGCCCTTGGCGCGACGGCGCTTAAGCACCAGCCGTCCGTTCTTGGTCGACATCCGCTCGCGGAAGCCATGCTTGTGAAAGCGCTTAATTAAGCTGGGTTGGAACGTGCGTTTCATTTTACTCTGATCCTATCGTCTATAAACCAAGGGCCTAACACAGGAAAGCCCTACAAAAATTCGCTTTGGATTCCGAATTAAGGCAAGCCTGCCGTCGGCCACTCGCAGCCCGTGGCGAGACATCCCATGTTTTGGCACTTGCGTTGCCCGAGGTGTCCTTGGAAATCGAACCAAATCACAAAGGAAACGTACAATGTCAGACCAAGTGCGCGCGAGCCATGTCCTGGTACCAACCGAACAGGCATGCAATGATCTTAAGTCGAAGATCGATGCGGGGAGCCTCAGTTTTGAGGATGCGGCAAAGCAGAATTCGACCTGCCCCAGCAAAGCGCGGGGCGGCGACCTCGGCTTCTTTGGGCGTGGGCAGATGGTAAAGGCCTTTGAAGACGCGGCTTTCGGTGCCGGTGAGAATGAGGTCGTTGGCCCGGTTAAAACCCAGTTTGGCTACCATCTGATCAAGGTGACAGGGAAGAAGAACTGAGCTGAAAGCAAAGATACAAACCTTCGGCTTTCATACCCGCTGAGGTGCTTCATGTCCTCACGCATTTAGTTGAGCCAACTGGAGTTGTGGTACCGCGCACTGTTTGTGCACTAATCCTGCAATAGCCCATCGCATGGATGCACTATGCGTCCCGAAACCTAATCTATGGAAGAGGGGAGGGAATGATAATGAATCGCATTGCTGTCGCGGCCGCAGTTGCTGCCACGCTTGGAATGGGCTCAATTGCCCAGGCATGTCCGCAGCATACCAGCCATGCCAAAGCAAAACGGGTACATAGCTATCGCGTGGATCGGACGCCGGATCGTTATTACACCGGCAGTTACGACTACTCGCCAGGCTATTACAATAGCTATTCTCCCGGTTATTATGGCTGGGACACAGGCGGATACTACAATAGCTACAACAACGTCGGCATCGGCTTAGGACCGTTCTCAATCGGGTTCTAAGAAGATTGCCACTGTACTGGCTGAGTGCCGCTTTCGAAGAGTGGCATTCAGCCTTTCTTTTTTCCTCGCTTTTATTTTGGCGGTTGTAGCAGCCTGCCTTGCATCACTGCTTCATCACTCAATCCGGTTCCGTCCAGTACGCACAGGGGGTAGCTCCCAATGGACCCGCAAAAGTCAGTACGTTTCATGCAGACGACCGAGACCGCGCCCGCACCGGGCGTGATGCTCCAAGCATCGCCGAACCACACGCCTTTTCCATTTTCAACGCGTGCGAGCGCACTGCTCCAGAAGCAGTTAAAGCTTATCGAAGAGCTTGCAGCAGCGCACGATCTGCCTCCCATCAAAAACGAGGAGTGCTGGACGGGCATTCACACGACGCGTGTCGCGGAAATTGCGGCACTGCTGGCCCAGCTTCTGAAATTGCCGGAAGGTGAAATCAGTCTAATACGGCGGGCTGCGCCTTTGCATGATCTTGGGAAGCTGGCCATCCCCGCGGAAATCCTTCAGAAACCCTCTTCCTTGAACGAAGAGGAATTCGCAATCGTCAAAACGCATACGACCCTCGGTGAGCGCCTGCTGCTGAAGGCTGGTGTAAAATCGCGCCTGCTTACGATGGCAGGAGAAATAGCGCGAACCCACCATGAGCACTGGGATGGCAGCGGGTACCCTCACGGGCTCCGGGGCGAAGACATTCCACTGACTGGCCGTATTGTGTCGGTCGCGGACGTATACGACGCATTGACTCGAACGCGCCCCTATAAGGCCCGATGGACTTCCAAAGCGGCTCTGGAAGCCATCGTGCAGCGTCGTGGCAGCAAATTCGACCCGATGGTAGTGGACGCCCTGTTGTCGCTCCACGAGAGCGGGTCGTTAGACGTGTCGCCCGCGATCTCCAACTAGTGCTGTCTACCGTTAGTTCGTAATCTGTTCTGTGTGCCGAATCGAGGTCAAGTCCGCCCTTGGTCTGGTAAGGAACTCCGGATTCGGCACACTAGTCCGGCCCGCCTGGTCACCATTGCGCTTGCACAGGTGCTTTTTCTGTTGCGCCTTGTGGCGGTGGATTTTTACGAAGGTTGCCTGTTGAGCAAACCGGGAAAACAGGCCGCACGGCGGCGAATGGGCAAGTATGCAACGTTTGCGCTCTGCGCATGGCTGCTTAGTGTATCCTGTCCTGGGTGGGTAAAGCCCCTGCAGAGCCGCCTCGCACCCGGGCCTGGCAACATCAGCATCACGCCATATCTACGCAACACCGCGCAGTTTGGGCCGTTTGCTCCAGGCACGCTTGATCATCCGCTATTTCACAGCAGCTACACAGGTGAGCCGGGACGCGTAGTCGCGCACACAAAGTATGGTGACATATCCGCGCAGGATTTTTACCTTTGGCTGATTATGCGCGAAGGCCCTCACCGAGCCTACCTGCTGGAAGCTTATGACAAAAGCCGTACACCTGCGGATCGAGAGTCACTCGCCAACGCGATTCGCGTAGAGATTGATGAGTACGTCTTCACCAACTATATCGTTCCTGAAATCATGGGAAACGCTCCATGTGACGGGGTCGCGGCAGTAAAGGAACAGATCTATCTTTTACCCGCTTACCAGCTTGCCTACATCAAAAGTCTGCTTGAACCAACGTTGTGTGTGCTGCCAGCAGACCGTGTAAAGTATCTGCAGGAGCATAAGACAGAGATTCTGCGGCCGGAGACCTTCCGTACCCGCTATATTTTCAAGGCCTCAGGGGAAGCAGATCCGCTCGATGACCAGGATGCGACTGAGCAGGAGATGAACGAAATCCGCGAGGAAATCGTTACGGGGAAGATCTCGTTTTCTGAGGCAGCACGCTCCCATTCCGAAGCACCAAGCGCGGAGCGAGGCGGCGAAATTCCCGCGTTTAAGACTGGCGAGCTTTTCTTCTTTTACGAGGAAGCAGCCGCAGGATTGCAACCGGGTGAAGTCAGCCACGTTTTCCGGGGACCCCGGGGATATTATATGGTGCAGCTGCTCGAAGCGCAGCCTGCGGATGAACCAAACCTCGCGGACCCGGTACAGGCGCAAAAGGTAGAGGAAGCGCTGACCAGGCAGATTTTGCGCGAAGCATACGACTGGGATCTACGCTCACTGTTGCAACTGAACCGACGTCCCAAGTACCACAACCAGCTCTGGGATCTGCTGGAAGACTGCGACCCGGTAGCGCAACTCTGTGACTTCGAAATTACCAAGCAACAACTTCGCGATGCGTTTCCGGAGATTGAGGGAGACGACCTCCGCCTGCGCAAGGGGCTGGTAGAGACATGGCTGAAAACGATTGTGGAGAGATCGGCCATGGCGCTCGAGGTGAAAGATCACGGTAAAGAAAGCGATCCGTGGTTGCAGCGCGGACGCTGGATGGCAGCAAACCTGGTTCGGCGCGACGGCTATGTGGACAAGCTGCGGTGCAGTCTTGAAATCAACGAGCCCGCCGTTCGGCGGTTTTGGGCTGAGCATCCGCGACTGTTCACTCCACTTGCCGTGAAGCGGCTCATCCGGGTTACCATGGCTCCTTTGAACACGGCACCTTTACCATCACAGACTCGCGACGAATTGCACAGAATCCTGGTACAGGCCGGCGGCGGCGCTCCGACCGTTGCGGTCGTGCGCGAGAAGCTTCAGCCTGAGGAAATCAGCGCGGGGCATGTCGTGCGTGAATCGTTCAGGCAGACTGAAAAATTGTTCCAGGCGCTGGAAGAAGACGCCCCATCTACCACTGAACCGCAGGCCGAGATACTTCCCGAGATCGAGCCGGCCGAAAAACCAGTGAATGCCGGTGTGATGATACCGGGCTTGAAGGCGCTGCCTTCGCCTGGGCAGGTGACCAGCGGTACGCTTGCCGAATTACGCGGTGGCGGAACCAGTGAACCTCCGCAGGGCGGTGGTTGTGTGCCGCTCAGCAGCGGCGTAGCCCCCCCGCCTGTTGAAAAGGTGCTGTCGCCGGGGACCCTGGTGCACGAAGACACTGCCGAAATGGTGCCACCACGGGCGGTTACGCGGCCATCGGGTTCTTATGACAAGGTGTATGCAGCGCCATCGTCCGCAGAAGAAGTGGAACTGATTCACGGCAACTGGCGCGCCGCGTCCATCCAGGCACCCCCCGGACCGGACTGCAAGCCGCTCCCGGCATCCAGCGTAGCACCGGCGGTGGCCCCGGGGCTGCAATTGCAGCGCGCGCCTAACGAGAACAAGCAGCTGGTGCCGCCAGAGACCTCGAACTATCCATTTAACCCGGATTGGTTCTTCGCGCGGATTGATCCGACGAATCTGCGCGCGGTGGTGAAAAGTTATATCAGTTCGGATTTCGTACTGAAGTACGACGACCTTGGCTACGTCTATACCGAGGATGTAGCGGCGGTTCCACCCGGGATCGAAGCAGTTCCCGTGGGAGCATTCAGCAATCCGTATATCGTCAATAACCAGGCTGTCTCGTACTACGTTGAGGATGCGCGGACCGTCGAAAAGCCGCCGTTCGAGAAGATCAAAACCCACGCCTACTCAACGTACGAACAGGTTCAGACGGACAAAGAGCTGCAGCGATCCTTCAAGGACCGTGTATCTGGAGCGGGTATCAGCTATACGTTTGAGCAGCACTCGGCGAGCACCGCTCAAAAGTAGCCGCGCTATCGCGTAAGTCGTGATGTCGACCCGGCAAAACTTTTAGTTCCCATCCACACACGCGCGACTTCTTGTCTATCCCATGCGCTTTGTTTTGCGAAGGGTCATTCTGTCGGTCGTGACGCTGTTCGTCATTGCTTCGGCAACCTTCTTTTTAATGCATTCGATACCGGGCGGGCCTTTCAGCCGCGAGAGAGCCCTGCCGCGGGAAATCGAGGCTAATCTCGCGCGCAAGTACAACCTCGATGAGCCGGTACTGAAGCAGTTCGCGCGCTACATTGCCAGTGCGTTGCGCGGGGATCTTGGGCCCTCTTTCCTGCATGAGGGCCGCACAACCAATGACATTATCCGCGAGGGCTTTCCCAAATCTGCAGTGCTAGGTATTGCGGGGTTCCTGATTGCGCTGGCGGTGGGACTGCCGATGGGGATCCTGGCGGCTTTGCGGCGCCATCGCATGGTGGATCGCGGGCTGATGCTGCTGGGCGTGCTGGGTGTAAGCGTGCCGAGTTTCATCCTGGCCAGCCTGCTGCAGTACTTCTTCAGCTATCGACTGAAATGGGCCCCGGCAGCAGGTTGGGGGGAGAGCCCGTGGCAGGTGATCCTGCCTGCGCTTGCTCTTGCGGGTTTTCCGGTGGCATTCATCTCGCGGCTTGTGCGCACGAGTATGTTGAACGTGCTCGACGCGGACTGGCTGCGAACCGCAAAAGCTAAAGGACTGGGTCGCGCGATGGTCATTATGCGCCACGCACTGCGAAATGCGATACTGCCGGTCGTTACCTACTCGGGTCCGCTGCTCGCGTCCTTACTGACGGGCAGTTTCGTTGTGGAAAATATCTTCGCCATCCCGGGGCTGGGCAGTTCCTTCGTACTCAGTATACAGGACCGCGATTATACCGTTATCATGGGCGTGACGCTATTCTATAGTGCCCTCCTGATAGGCTTTAATGTCCTCGTTGACGCTATGTATGCCTGGCTCGATCCGCGGATCAGCCTGGAGGCGCCGACGAACTAACCGCGAACACGGCGGCGTGTACCTACTTATGCCGCGGCTCCATGGCGAACTCTGCACCACCATCGATAAAAGCTAAACACGCGGCACGAGTACCGCTGCCCGCAAACCCTGCACCCCCATCGCGCCAAAGCTGACGACGCAGGCCCCTTGAGACCGAATCTCGTCAGCCGCAAAAAAATCCCTTCGAAAGCCCCTCTTTCCTGAAACTTTGCCCTTGTAAGCGCCGCTATTTTTCATCATCTCTACCCTGATTATTCCGAGACCCGCGCTCTGCGGCATGCTTAAAGGAGTTGTAGTCAACCATGCGTATCCGATTCAAGAAAGCCGACCTTCTGCCCGCCGCCGCAATTGTGCAAAGTGTGGCGAACCCACAGAGTACATTGCCGATCCTGTCGAACGTTTTGATCACAACAGATCACGACAACCTGGTAGGCTTGTCAGCCACGGACTATGAAACCCGCGTACGCATCGATGTGCCTGCGGAGGTCGAAAAAAAAGGGACGGCAACCGTGCCGGCAAAAACCTTTTATGACCTGATCAAGGAACTACCGGACGACGGCGAAGTGATACTGGAGGCGAAGGAAAAGGGTGCGCACATCAAGTGCCGCGACATCCGCGCTGAGCTTGCCACGATGCCTGCAAAGGATTTTCCGAAGTGGCCGGAACTGGAGACTAAGGCATCCATCGACCTGCCGCAGCGCGAGCTGCGACGCCTGCTGGAAAAGGTGCTGTTCGCCGTGCCAACCCGCGATCCGCGCAAGGTCCTGCTGGGCGCACTGGTCGAATTGCGCAAGGGCAGCCTGACCGCCGTCGCTACAGATGGTAAGATACTCGCGCACATGCGCCTGCCGCTGCAGCAGCAATTCACCGAGGGCGCCGGCGAGTACAACCTGGTCATCCCTCATAAAATCCTGGATGAACTATCCAAAAGCCTCGGCGACGAAGGTACGGTAAACCTCTCCTTCGATGACCGGCAGGTCGCATTCCGGCTGAACCGCATCCTCTACGTTTCCAACCAGATCGAAGGGAAATACCCGAATTACGACGCTGTCGTGCCGAAGGAATTCGGGCGCGAACTGCGTTTCCAGAAGCCGCCGATGATGGGCGCCATTCGCCGTGCATCCATTCTGAGCGATATTAAGAACTCGGCTATCTCGATGGCATTTTCGGGTGATCACGCAACTATCGAAGCCGAAAGCTATGACAAGGGGCGCATCCACGAGCAGATTCCTGCCGTTGTGGATGGCGAAGATTTCAAGATCGTGTTCAATTACAAGTTCGTCAATGACGTGCTGAAGGCCATCGACAAAGAAGAAGTCGTACTGCAGGTGAACCAGCCGACGACGCCGGCGGTGTTCCGCGGCAGCGACGTCGCAGACAATTTCTACCTGGTGATGCCGATCAAGCTAACCGAAATCCGCGACTACGAAGACGGGGCAGACGAGAATAGCGAGCCGGCGGGCGCTGAAGAGCGCGAGGAAGAATACGCGGCTGCCGAGGAAGAATAGACGGCAGCGGTTTGGGCTCCAATTGGAAGGCTGACCTAAAGGCTGTTAAACCAGGTATAATCGAAGCCAATTACCCGCGGCACGAGTTAAGGCTTTTTGTGAGCCTGCTGCTTACCACGGTTGTCCTGTCGTTAATCCTCTACGCACCAGTTCTCAGGTCGTTCTTCGTCTTTGACGACCTCTCACTTATACGAATCGCGTGTCTTGATCTTCGAACATGGACTGATTGCCTGCGTCCAATAGGGAATGGTTTCTGGCGTCCGGAAGCCCTGGTGCTTACGCGGGCTACTTCCGCGGCGTTCGGATACTCGCCGCTCGCGTTTCACCTCGTCGCTGTTATCATCCATTCCTGCGCTGCGGCAATGACCGGGCTATTTGCACAGGCGCTTTTTCCTGGGCGAAGTCTACTTCCGTGGCTCGCAACCGTGTTGTTTGTGGGAAACCTGGCTACGTGGGACGGTGCATCGCAGTTCCAGAACATCGGCGATTCGCTGCTCACTCTATGGCTGCTGCTTGCTTTATATTTATGGCAGCGTTCGTTGCGTTACGGTGAGATGCACTGGTTCTATGTGCTTTTGGTAAGCGCGGTGGCTATACTTGCGATCGGCGCTAAAGAGACGGGTATCATAGTAGGACCTGCACTGTTGCTGCTGACGTTTTTTAGCAGGCGCGGTACACGATCGCACTATGTGGCTGCCGCTCTTATTGTCGCGATCGATCTGGCGTATGGACTCCTGGCGCTGCATTGAATGCACAATATGCCGCAATCCTATCTGGCCGACGCCAGATACGATATTAATCCACTACATGTGCTGAGACAACTTCTGGATTATGTCGCTTCTGAAGTGCTGCCGTACCTTCATCTTTTTGAAGCGCCTGTTGTTCCGTTCCGCCTGCCTCACGAAATCTTGTGGATCTTGCGCTTCCTAATTCTTCTGGCTCTCGTTCTGATGGTCTGGCGTTCAGCGGAGAAAAAACATAATGATGTTCTTTGCCTGCTCGCGCTCGGCGTGCTCCCGCTGCTACCGATTATCGTACTTTCCGGTCCGCCCCAAGGTCGCTATGTATACTGCTCGGTCGCCTTTATGGCCATTCTGCTGGCATGGGTTCTCTGTGGACGCGCCGCCATTACGCGCTTTCTCCGACCGGCAGTTGCCTTGTTGCAGGTATGGATGTGGACGGGCTTTTACAAATCGCCGAGCATCGTCAATTTCCTGCGAATGACTCACGATGTCGAGGTCCTGGTTGGTCAGCTCCCCGGCTATTGCAAGGAATGGCCCGAGGGGTCGACCATTACCATTTTAAATCATCCGCACCCGGGCACTGCCCCGTATCGATGGGTATACGTTCAGCATCTTGTCGCAATATTCTGCCCGGAAACATCGGTGACAGTAGCCCTGGATCGAGTTCCCGGAGCATATAAAACGTACCGATTTGAGAATGGCGAACTCGTCGCTTTATAGTACGGAGCGGAGTGAAGTATGAACTAGAAGGGCGTGTCATGTGCCGGCCATTGTGATGACGGCTTTTGGCACACGCCGCGACTCGATATCCGCGAGGGCTGTTGCAGCATCTTCCAGCGGGTAGCGCCATTGGGAAAGCTTGTGCCAGGGGTGGTGGTCCTGGTGGCGCGCCATCGCCAGGATCGCGCCGTGGAAGTGGCTGTAGTCGCTGCCCCAGCAGCCGCGCACGTCCAGGTGCTTCCTGTTGATGTGCGTGTGCGGGTTGATTGCGACGTCGCCGCAGTCGGTGTATTGACCCAGGACAATGTAACGGCCCGCGTCACGCGCCAGAGACATCCCTTCAGGGATCGCAGCCGGACTGCCGGTGGCTTCAATGACGACGTCCGCTCCGCGCCCGCCGGTGCGCTGTTTAACGAAATCCAGCCGCTCTGCCTCGCTGGTTGTGTCGATGTCCAATGTATGGTTGGCTCCCATTTCTTTTGCGAGCGCCAATCGGTCCGCCGGAGCACCGACGACAATGATCTCCCCCGCTCCCGAAATGCGAGAGAACGCGACCGCACTTAGCCCCACCGGGCCGCAGCCTTGGACCAGCACGGTGTCATTCATTCGGATGCCTGCGCGTTGGACACCATGAAAAGCCGTTGGCGCACCGCAGCCGCCGCCGATGAATGTCTCAGGAGATAACTCAGAGGGAAGGCGTATGGCTTTCACGCCGGGCTTGAGGTACACGCGCTCACTCCAGCCTCCCAGCAGGCCATCGCGCGCGGAGTACGTGATGCCATACACCTTGCGTGATGGGCACCGTGTGCTGCTTTTGCCAACGAGGCAATGCCAGCAATGTCCGCATGTCTCATGTACATCCAGAAAGGTTACCATGTCGCCTGGCACGAAAGCCTGCCCGTGAATATCAGATACGTTCCCCGCGACGTCGGTGATTCGACCGACGCTTACATGCCCGGGGATAATCGGGTATGGCACGCCCGCCAGCCGTCCATGGAACAGGTGAACATCCGTGCCGCACACCTCGGAGTAAATGGGCTCCATCAGCATTGAACCGGATTCCATGGCGGGCAATTCGAATTGCGTCAGTTCCAGCGGCGCACCGGGAGCTGGCATGATCACACATTTTACTTTCAATGGTCACCGCGAATAACGGGACGGGTTATATTCCAGTGCTCGGCCATTCGGAATTTGATCAGCCCTTGGCCGATCCCATCGTGATGCCCGCGATGAAGTGCTTTTGCATGAAGGCATAAACCAGAAGGATGGGGACGACAGCCAGTGCCGAGCCGGCCATCTGCATTCCATAATCCACGGTTCCATGCACGTCTTCCATCGTGGCGATTCCAAGCTGGAGCGTTTTCATGCTGTCTTTGTTCGTCAACACGAGCGGGTAAAGATACGTGTTCCACTGGTAGATAAAACGGAATACTGCGAGTGCAGCAAGCACCGGCCGGGCAGTTGGCAGCACGATCTTGCGATAGACCTGGAAATCGCTGGCACCGTCCACACGCGCAGCCGCAATCATATCGTCGGGTATGTTCTCCATGTACTGCCGCACCAGGAAAATTCCGAATGCGCTTACGATGCCGGGTATGATTAGCGCCGCGTATGTATTATAGAAGCCAAGCTTTGCGAAAATGAAAAACGTGGGGACCAGGGTCACGGGGTACGGGATCATGAGGGTGCCGACGAGCAGAAGAAAGAGCGGGCGCTTAAATGGAAACTCGTATTTCGCGAAGGCAAATGCCGCAAGTGAATCCAGGAAAACCCCGAGCAGTACGGTTGAGATTGCAACGAACAAGCTGTTTATGAACCAGCGCGGATACCCTGTGGATACCCACTTCAGGACGTTGGCCTGCAGCAGTGTATCCCAATCCAGCAGAATGCGGTAATTGCGCAGCATACGGGTGAGCACCGCTCCGCTGCTATGCGGCACGGCACTGCCCTCAACGGGAACCCACAGGCCTTGCTGCTGCCCCGGAAGATAAATCGTGACGGGTTGAAACGTTTTCAATCGAGAAGCTGCCGGGCCGGATACTTCGACAATCGCTTCCAGTGACGGGTTGTTCATGTCGGGCCGTTCCAGCGACAGCTTTTGCCCATGGATTGTTCGCTCTGGCAGGGGCTTCGGCTCAGGCCAGGGCGAATAAGGTGCTTCGCTCGTCGGCAGCATCGGCACAGTTTCGGTTCGATTCAGAGCGACAGCCTGCTGGCCGTTCAGTTTAACTTTTACCCACGCAGAACGCTCGTTGAAAAGGCTCAGGAGTTCGCCCGGGAGAAGCTGCCCATTTCCAACCTGCGCTGGACCTTTTAATGATATGAGCAGCATATAGATAAATGGAATGATCACGACCGCCGCGGTCATAGTGAGCACAGCCATCGCCAGCAGCGTAAACCAGATGCTGCGTCCGTGCAGCTTCTGGGAGTGGTAATCGGCGAGCTTTTCCTCGCTGAGATCCTCGCGCGGGACCCGTGCCGCATCCCCGGAGCCGTGGCCGCGCCAGGTCCATCCGCGATGGCTCTTAGGTATGTATGTCATGGCGCGAGTGACCTGCGAACAGGATTGGCATACAGGCAGCGCACGATAGAAGCGATGCTACGTGGGCCCGTCACCGCCGTGTCAAGAGGCGTGCCGGTGCCAGGGGTACTGGATGGGTGTTCGAAGGCTCCGCTAAAGATGAAGCGGGCAACAGATCAATACATCTGCCAGTCGCGGACTGTGGTCGGATTTGAGAAGAAGTTCATTACTGCCAGCATGACGGAGTTGCGTGTCGACTGGCTGCCTATTGCCTCAAATGGAAATCCGAGCGTTACTGCTTTATACGTCCCGGCATATTGGATCCCAGCGTTACCGCCGCCGGTTACTCCGCTATCGTAGGTGGCGTCGTCTATGTAGACGTGCCCGGATGCGGCGGCACCTACCTTATCCAGCAAAAAACCATCGAACTTAATGGCGGCATTGGGGGTGATGATGCCGTCACCTCCCGCAGCAGTCAGGGTCTCAATCGCTGCATCGACCGGTATGTTCCATGTAAACTGTTGCCACCCGGTAAAGTTGAGAACGATCGACGATTTCGAAAAGATTTCCACGTCACTGGTGTCGCGCAGCAAAGGCGTTAATGCGTTGCCGGAGTTGTCGCCATAAATCCAAACGCTGAAGATGCTTGCATAGGGAAAGGTGTTACTGGTCGAGGTAAATTGACGAATGCGATTGCCGGAACCCCACACATAAAAAAGATCCCCGGATCCGGTTCCCTGGTGCAAGGGTGTGGAGACAATCTGGAATGTGGACGAAATATCGGCATTCGTCTGGCCCGCAAAGTTGGGATCCTGCCAGGATCCGATGGTATCGAATGTGTCGACAGGCGGTTGTGTCCCTGCGGCATAGGTCAACGCCGCCACTGAACCGTTAGCGACGCTGATGACGTCGGCCAGATCGACGTTGTAGGTGTCGGACGTCGGCGAGAAATCGATATTAAGTCCTTCAAAAATGCTGCCCGCATTTCCCGTCGCAACGTAAGAATTCGCACTGGTGGACACATATGCTGCTCGAAGTGTCGAATTATAGAAGCTTTTCGCAATGTTCTGATTATCGAGTTCGTAGGCGATTTCGGATCCTGATACAAAGAGGCCTTTGCCTGCGGTCAGAAAACTTTGAACCAGGGAGCGCTCAGTCGAATCGAAAGTTTTGTCCCTGGTCGATTCTTCGCCCGAAATCCAAACCACAACTGGGTAGCTGGAAAGGCTGATGAGGCCATTGATCACCGCCTCGTTTGATGCATTATCGAAGTATTTGCCGGCATTTGCGAGCGCGGTGCCGTGCGGGCGAACATAGTCGTAGCTGTTGTTCTGGCGCAGGCGGAGGCGATCAATGGGTACCGGCACATTGTTGCCGTTGTCGATTCGATCATAACCGTTTACGACGAGCACCTCGGAAACGCCATTGCGGACTCGTACCCCGACGACTTCGCCTGGAAAACTCTCGCCGCCTGCATTGTAAGCGGACACTCGAAAGTACGTAATCTGGCCTGCAGCCAGGCCGTTGATCGTGGTGCTGTTGGAAGCGTTGCCAGCAACCGATACGGCGTTCCCGAAATTGAGTCCGTCGGTGGAACGATAGACGAAATATCCGGACGCGGCACCGCTGCTGATGGGTGCAGCCAGGGCCGCAACGGGGTTCCACGAAACCGTTACGCCTCCACTGCCATTGTTCTTTGCGAGCACACGCTGCGGTGTCTCTGGCAGCAGGTTCAACGTCAGCCCATCAAATTGGTTAAAATACTTCGCGACTGCATGGTACTGCGCGCGAGCGGCGGCGGTACGCACCCTTGGGTCGCGTAGCAATGCAGCATCCAGCGTGTTGTCATGGAACGCGATCTCGACGATCGTTCCGCACATCTCACCATTGAGACCGGTGCCGATTTCCCCGTAGGCACTGGTGATCGTCGTAAGCCCGTAGTTGCCCCAGGTGCTGTCCCAGTTGGCGGCTTCCACAGCGCATTGGGCGTCGAGAGTGTCTGAAACGAGTGCGGCCCATGTTGGCTGGTTGGTAACCGCGGTCTGGTTGGTGATGAGCCCGCAGCTTCCGCGTGCTGTTCCGTTGAACGCGTTGGAATGAAAGCCGAGGTAGATGTCGCCGTTATAGCCTTGCCCGTCGTCCCGACGCATATGCGCTGCAAGCCGCGATGGCGCACCCACGTTGTCGTTCTGGTCCGTCGTGCTGGAATCATAAACGCTGGCCGGCGCCTGGCTAATCTGCGCCCAGTATCGGCTGTTTTCCGCTTCGCGCTCCTTGCCTGAAATTGTCCCATCACGCACAATGTCGCCCATTCCATTCCCGAACCGAATTGCATCGGCGATTACCTTGCCGGTAACGCCGGCCGGTGGTTGAAGATTGGACACCACCACTGCGCCTGTCGCCGAATTGCTGCCCTGCGAGAAGTAATAATTGCCCATCCAGATCCAGCCGCGGCCAACGCGGCGATGGTTCACACGCACCTGCGTTTCGCCCGCACTGTGACGGATTTTGTACAGCTGCCCGGAGGTACGGTCGGCACCGTGGTCGGCATAACAATAAACTGGGTAAAATCCAGCTGCGGCTATGCCTGCCGTAAAGGTGGCTGTCGCCGTCTCAGTGGCGGCTGTGTTGGCATACCGACTGGTTGTGCCCGCCCCAAAACTATAGGTAGTAACTTCCGACGTCCAGGTGCCGGTGTAGCTTACGGCTGCGCTGGTCTCGTTAAGAATCACCTCATTGGTCTGATAGCCAAGGGGGCGCGCACATACTACGGTTGCCCCTGCATTAAAGAGGTATGCTGCGAGGAAATTCACCTGGTCGATGTTCCCATAGTCTTCACACATGCTCAGCAGCAATGGACGCTGCAGAAACCAGCCGCCTGTCCCATCCGCGGTCCAGCCGTGCCCGGCGCCAAGGAAAACGGTTCGACCGGACAGCGCGCCCGCGGGTTGTGCGCCGACGCCCACGGGCCCCTGCCCGATTGCATTGAGATTTGCAGCCGCACCTGCAGTTTGAAGTTCGGCGTAAAGCTTTTGGTATTCAGGACCGTTGTTAGTATTGGGCTCCTCCGGAGGAAGTGGCGGGGGAGGCGGAACGAATTCGGCAAGATTGCGGTATTCCGGCGCGCCTGATTTGTTGCCAGCACCCATGCGCCCAAGTACTATTACTTCATTCAACTGGAGCGGAGCGGCGAAATATTTCACGAGCACCGCATTTACGGTCTCAACCTGCAGAGGAGAAAGGGTTGCCTGACTGGCCGACGGCGGCAGGGAAAAGCGAACCGTCAATTTCCCGTCGCGCAGATCTGCGCTGTCGCACGTTGTGCCGCGAGGTAAAAGTGTTTCGCCTTTCGAATTCGGGACCACGCTGAGCAGCGTGCCGATTTCCCTGGCGAGTACAACGGCGGTCTGCGGGTTGGTGGTGCTGGAGTCCGGCTTCATCGACATGCGTGCTTCGTAAAGATGATCCAGGAAAGCTATGTCACCGGAGTGGGCTACGCAAAGGCCTGCAAGGGAAGCGAGGAGCAACGCGCAGGCGCGGGCTGCGATCCTTATTCGGGAAACAAAATCCATGTGCGAACGCAACCTTCTGCTCCTTGTCGTAGACATGCTCTTAATGTACAGCCGGGAATTAGTTATCGCGCAGAGGCGGGGCTAAGTGCTTCGGATACCATCATTCAGTCCCCAGCGCACCGGCAGTTTCAACTTGATTTCATCGCGCCAGAAACATACGGAAGACGATCGAATTGTGGACATCGCGCAAAACTCCTGAGACCGAGCACGGGATGTCTGAGAAGTGTCAAAATTCAACAATCTATTTTGTCCTCGGCGCAACCATTTTGCTGTTCCAGTGTGGTGCTGCAGGGGCACAGGAAGTTGAGGCTGAGAACCCGCCGGGAGCCGTTATCCGTATTACCGCTACGCCTGCCGGCATGGCTCGGAAGCACCGGCAAGATTTGGGCGCTGCCCCGCAGCCTGCACCTCAAAACGGCGGAGCGCCGCAGCCCGATGAGTTCCTGGACAAATACAACTCTCTGTTCGGTGCAGCCGGCAAGCTACGCCCACGCAAAACGCCGCAAATTGTTACCGATGACACCAGGACAAGCGCCCAGCGTGTAGCGGAAATGATTCGAGAAATGCGAGCCAGACAAACACCCAGACCCAGGGGTCCTGACTGGGTGCGTGATGCGACTCCTTCTACCAGGGGCTATGTGGCACCGACGGCGCACCCCAGCGCAAGAGTTGCCACTCCTGCGCCAAAATCCAACTTGCCGAGTATTGACCTGGGTGGGGACGGTTCCAGCAGTTACCGCTGATCCGGCTGCGCGGAGGAACCCGAATATGGTCTTGAGGAAATCGGAGCGGGGCGCCAGATTCCATGGCGCCCGGTTTAATGCGTTCTCGCGAGCAATTGCTCTCAGAACAATCGCGATTATGATGTTTGGTTTTTTGAGTGCCGGACTTCAAGCACAGGAACACTCCAAAGGCACTGAAGCGCCAGCGCAAGCCAATGGCCCACGCACCTTTGCCACCGCGCAGCAGCTGGAGCGGGCCCGCGCGCGTGCTAAATCGCGCGGATGGGCGCGTGAGATCATCCGACGTTTGCTTGCGGACTGCGACTCGGTACTTTCTTCTCCGATTAATGTACCTGCAAAAGCGGGGCAGTGGTCGCATCACTACGTATGCAAGGATTGCGGCAACAAACTCGCAAACCAGAAGGGGCGGCATGTATGCCCGCGCTGCGGGAGTGAATACAAGGGGTGGCCTTACGACGAAGTCATCGCGGCACGACAGCACACGCAAAACATCGACGCAATCCGCGACCTGGGCCTGGCGTACGCGCTGACAAGTGAGACCAGGTACGCCGCGCGCGCGAGAGAGCTGCTGCTGGCCTACGCTGACCGTTACAAATTGTTCCCGATTCACGACTATAAGGGCGGCCAGATGCAAAAAGGCGCGCGGATTTTTGCGCAGACGCTGGACGAAGCAACTCGCGCCATCGGACTGGTATGGGGTTACGACCTGGTTAAATCAGCAGCGGTCATTAGCAATGCGGATCGACAGCACATTGAACAGGACCTGCTTCGTCCGCTGGCGGCAACGATTGAACGCAATCCCATGGGAGTAAGCAACTGGCAGTCGTGGCACGATGCTGCGCTTACTGGGATTGGATACGTGCTTGGCGACATGTCGCTTGTGCAGAAGGCAGTACATGGCAGCGATGGCGCCGAGTTCCAGTTGAGCAAGAGTGTCCTGCCGGACGGCTTCTGGTATGAAGGCTCAGCCTCTTACCATTTCTATGCACTGGAAGCACTCGCATGGACAATGCTGGCTGACCAGGCAAACGGCGGGCGCATGTACCTGGACCCACGGTTTCGTTCCATGTTCGAGGCGCCGCTGGACTATATTTTTCCGGACGGACGGTTCCCGGCCGTGAACGACAGTGATCCTGTTCAACTGAAGTCGGAGCAGGAACGTTACGAAATGGCCTATGCGTGGTATGGAGATCCACGGTTTGGAGTCGCCGCAGCGAGCGGCAAGCGGGACACAATAGCAGCATTGCTGTGGGGAAAGGACGAGTTACCCAGGACTGCACCGGAGCCCACCCGCAGCCGCAATTTCCCGGGACTTGGCGCGGTTATGCTGCGGCAATCCTCTGGCACTCAGCAGATCGTCGCGCACCTGGACTATGGCCCGCATGGCGGTGCGCATGGTCACTTCGACAAACTTGCATTGATACTTTTTGCGAACGGCCACGTTGTCGCGCCCGATCCCGCGCGTGTCGCATATGGATCACCACTACAGGCGAGCTGGTATAAAACAACGCTCGCGCACAACGCGCTGGTAGTGGACGGCAAAAACCAGGAACCTTGCGAAGGAAAGCTCGAGTTTTTCAAAGAGCAGGACGGGGTCAGCGTCGCACGTGCATCTACCGATGCCGCATATCCCGGGGTAAAGATCACCCGGACAACCGCTGTAACTGCGCGCTACGTTTTGGACGTGGTGGCTGCTGAAAATACCTCCGCACCAATGGAGCACGTCTTTGACCTTTCGTGGCATTTCCATGGGGATGCGAGCAACACACCGCGAGCAAATCTTGTGGCGAAGTCCTTGGGAACAACCGCCGGTTACCAGCTTCTTTCAAACGCGCAGAGGGCAGACGTTCCCGGAACATGGTCGCTCGATTACACGTATGAGAACAGCACAGTGCGACAGACCATGCTCGGCGCGGATGGCAGTGCGCCACCGGAAGTCTACCTGGCTGAAGGGCTTGCGGATAATCCGCCTACTACGTGTCCGATGACCCTGGCACGGCACAAAGGATCGTCCGTGTGCTATGTCACTCTCATTCAGCCGCTGCGCACCGACGGCGAGTGTACCATCACCAGGAGAAACCAGAAGCCAGGCGCACTCGAATTGTTGATTTCCACGCCTGGGGGCGAGGACCACTGGGATATGCCGGGCTGTGGTGGCAATGTTCTGCGTTACAAAGGTAGTGCTGGGACCCTGAGCATCAATTAATTATCTGTTCAGGCACGTCGTTGGCAGTGCACCGGCAACGAAACTATAAGTTGGCTTTCACCCAGTTTTCAAAATCGTCTCGCGACATACCACCTGTTTGTGCGACGACTCGTCCCCCCTGGAACATGATCACAGACGGAATGGATTCGATACGGTAGCGCTGCGCTACTGCGGGGGCTGAATCCACGTCCACTCGCGCGAACGAGACCTTTCCGCCGAATTTATCCGCCGTAGCTTCAAATTCCGGGGCGAACTTTTTGCACGGGCCACACCACGTTGCAAAGAAGTCGACGACCCAGGTTTCACCCGCTGTTGCGTTCACCACCTCGCTATCAAACATACTCTGATCAAACTGGCGGACATAGCGTGACGCGGGGGACGCACGTGCTGCCTGGTAATGTTTGAGGACTATAAATCCGCCACCCAGCAGCACTACCAGGAGCAACGCCTTGATCAGCATCCCTGTCGATACTGGCGATTCATAGGCCAGGGCGGAGGCTCGCACAAGCTCGTCGCCTGGCACCTCGGATGGAAGGACCGCAATGGAGCCTGTGCCCTGCCGGTTTCGGATGCGATTAATTAGCGCGCCGCACGACTCACAAACATCAAAGCGTCGTGAAGGATAGCTACATTTCGGGCAGATTGTTGCTGTTTCTTTATCCATGAGCACTCTCGCTGCAGACACTTGAGGGTTTAGCGACTATACACCTGGTTCTGAGATGGTGCCAAATCTCGTGGCTGATGGCAAGACATTCCTGCAAGTGCACAATGGGCTAATTACGGTGTCTCTCCAAGCAGCCGCTCAAGGCTGATGTAATCATCTTCGGACCAACCATTTTCGAGGGCCTGCTGGTAGACGGGAATAAGGCTGGCCAACTGTGGCAGCTCAAGATTTACACCGCGCGTCGTTTCTTGCGCAAGGCGCAGGTCCTTTGCCATGTGCTTGATCGAAAATTGCGGTGAGTAATCGCGCGCCAGCAGCTTGGGTTCCTTGAGATCCGAAACTCCGGAGCGGGCAGCGTTCAGGTGCAGTGCGTCAAAAAACTTCTCATCGTCGATTCCGCTCGCGCGACAAAGGGCAAGGCTTTCGCACAGTGCCTGCGCAATTCCAGCAATCTGTATGTTCATAGCCAGCTTGAGACTCGACGCGGTGCCCAGTGGGCCAATATACTGGATGGAGCTGGCAAGGCGCTCAAGAACAGGCCGGGCTTTCTCCAGCACTTCTGATTCGCCTGCCGTGTAGAAAACCGTCTTGCGCTGCTCTGCGGCTGGCCGGCTTCCAGTAAATGGAGCCTCCAGGAAATCGGCGCCCGTGCCACGCACCTGCTTCGCAAAGCGATGGGTCCACTCGGCAGAAATCGTCGAGCATTGGATAATGGTTTGCCCGGTCACAAGATGTGGCAGCGCCTGTTTGAGGATGCTTTCAACCGCAGCCGGATCGGCAACCACGATGATGACGAACTCCGCGCCTTGCACAGCCTCTTCAATGCTGGGGACGATATGGGGAAAATCTTTCGGTGTCCGGTTCCAGCAGCGTATGTCCATATCGTCGGCGATCAGGTTCTTCGCCCATGCAGTCCCTATGATTCCAAGCCCCAGCAGTGATAACTTCATCTAAAGAAAGTCCCTTTAAGAGTCATTCGCGCTTATGGTTTCTTTCGGTCTCTAAGCGCTCGTCGCGCCTGCGTCTTAGCGCTGCTGAGATATCCCATGTCCTCGCCTTTTTGTTCTGGCTCCGGAGTAGTGCCTGGTGTTGCGCCGGGTTCCTGGACCCCCGGTTGTGCCTGCGGTAGATCTGTGGGCTCTGCTTTGCGGCGCGTACGCAACTCGCGCGTACGGGCTTTGAGAAGCGGCGTCGTATCTTGCAATGTGTCGGCGAGCGGCGCAGTCCGGCGGCCGCGCAAACTCCACGAACTTACGGCCGCTTGCGAAGTAAGAGTCCGTCGCTTCGCCCATGCAATGGCAGCAGCAAGCATCCCAAAGCGCGCTTCGGCAATTTCACCCAGAAGCAGCAGCACAAACAGGATTAGTAGCGGCGTAACGAGCGGCATGGTACCAACAGAAGTGCCAACACGGTCAAAGATCGTGCGAACATCCAATATCTCTCGGCCTCCTGTGATCGTCGCCATCTGTGCGAGCATTTCGCGCCCCGCCGACGGGCCTTTATCATATGCAAACTCCGGCGAGACCGGCATGGAGACAGGTCCAATTTTATAGCTCTTATCGCCCATCTGTACCACGCCTCGGTAGCAGCCGACTTCCTCCAGTTTTACACTCGCGGACAAGCGGTTGTGGCTGTCCCACTGCATCGGTTTGCTGATTGTATAGCCGTTCGGAGTGAACATCAGCAATTTTACTTCGCCCATCTGCGCCCGCTCTTCGTCGCCCACCTCCATCCGAATGCGCGCGTAATTATTATCCATGTCGGATTTGATCTGTAAATTGTCGAAGACGTTACTTCCCATAATCCAGCGCGTGGTGTTAAGGATAATGTCGGGGTAATTGGGTGTTTGTGCAAAAGCCTTATCGCAGTCCAGTGCGATGGAAGCGGCACGGCCGAGCCCTGTCTGCCAGAAGGCAAGGATCGGAGCGTTGTCGGCGTCCGCCGTGGCAATTCCCACGTCGGCCTTCTCGCGCGGGAAGAGCAGGTTATACCCGGAGCAGGTAAAGTCTGCCCATTTCTGGTCTGGCGCAATGGTGTACGCTGCGCCGCGCACCTTCATCGGCGCGGCCTCTTCCACGAAACTCTTTCGTGCATAGGTGATCGTGTCGGCAGTGAAGAACTGGATAAGCTGATGCGCGTCTTCGGTGAAATAGACTTGGCCGTTACCGCGCGCTGCCACGTCCTTAAGAAACTCTGCATCGGGATCTTTCTCGTTACCGAGTCCTATCACGCTGACCGTGATTCCGGCCTCTTTGAACTTCTCCAGCAGCACTTTGTAATCGCCCGGCTCCTCGGCGTCGGCGGCATCTGCAAACAGCAGGATGTGCTTGTTCAACTGTGTTGCCTTTGTAATCTCGGAGCCCGCCGCAACCAGACCCGTATAAACAAAAATACCGCCGCCCATACTCTCGATCTTTCGGATTTCGGCGGCGAGTCGTTCCGTATCTGAAACCGGCTGCTGGGGCACGAAGATATGCGCGGCGCTGTCGACGGGGATGACCGAGAGACTGTCTGCGCCCGTGAGCAGGCTCAGCGCCTCAATTGCCGCCGCGTCTGCGAGTTGGATCTTTGTCTGGCCGGATGGCACAGTCATCGCCATACTGCCGGAGCGGTCGATCACAAAGCTGAAGGCGGTCGAAACTTTCTTCGATTGCTTACGATCCTCCAGGGCCACCGGCAGTACAGTCTCCAGCGGACTCCGATAGTATCCGCCCGCCGAAAAGCTCTGGTTTCCGCCGCACACCAGCAGCCCGCCGCCCTCCTGGAGAACAAAATCGCGCAGACCTTCGATCTGCGTGCGTGTGATCCTGGTGATCGCTACGTTGTTCAGGATGATGCCTTTGTAACCTTCGAACTGGTTTACACCGAGGTGAAAATTATCGATGTCGGCCAGGTGAAGCTGCAGCCCGCCCGCGGTAAGTACCTGCGCGACGTTATCTGGCTGGCCTGTGTTATTCACCAGCAGCACGGGACGTTCGCCTACGACGCTGACAAACTTCTCTGCCTGGTTGTCGGTCTTCACCATTTCCTGTTCGGCAGGTGTCGTTTGCACCTCGATCCGATAGGAGTGAATGCCGGTGTTCTTCAGGTTATCCGTGAGCGGAATGCGGTTGGCTCCGGCCTTAAAGTTATAGCTGCGCCAGCCCTGGTCCTGAGTTTCGCCAATGATTTTGTTGTCACGGTAGACGCGATAGCGACCGGGTGTATCCACCGTGGAGTTGACGCGGAACGTCGCACGAAACGGTTCATTCGTGAGAATCTTGTCAGGCGTTTCCACATCCGAAACGAACAAGTTAAAAATGTCGGCGCGTTTCAGATCGCGATAATAGATGGGTATCTTTCGCTGCCGCGCGATCTGTGCCTCACGAAGTGGGTCCTGGCCCGTGTACTCGCCGTCGCTGAGAACGAGCATTTTGGTTCGTCGTGTCTCGGGCGCCAGTGACAACACGGTGTTCATTCCCTCTGCGAGGTCTGAAGCATCCTCGGAGTAAGGGATTTGAAAGTTTTTGATCGTGGTTTCCTGGGAAGGAACCTGCTCGATATAGCCCTTTTCATTAAAACTCACAACCCCGAGCCGATCGCCAGGTTGCAGGTTTCGGGCCGCCAACTCCAACAGTTCCTGCTCCTTGCCGCGAGCCTCGTTGGATATCGAACGAGAGCGATCTACGAGAAGATACAGGTCCATCGATTTCGTGCGGCGGGAGATCGAAGGATAACAAAGCAACAGCACGGCCACAACCACCAGGGCCGTGCGCCACCAGTTCTTGTTCCGGACAAATTTCCAGTACAGATAAATAAGCAGTGCGCCCAGAATCAGGGCTTCCGGGTATGCCAGCGTCGGGAAAATCATGAGAGGAGAACCTCGCGTGGCATCATTGCAATAACCACATACTGATTCGCGGGATTAAGAACCAGCATCAGCTCGCGAGCGCATTCCGAATGAGAAGCTGCATCGAATCTGGCGAAAGGTTTTTTCAGTGGGCTGCATCCTGGTATATCCAGGACAGGAGCGTTGCGAGCAGTATTGCAACCAGGAGCCCGTAGAACAGCAGTCGGTTTCGACCGGCCTGAGCCACGGCGTCTGCGCGAAGTTTCTGAAAATCCGCGGAATGGGGTCTAATATTACGGAGATCGCTTTCTCCCGGCGCGAAGAGGTTTACCTGGAATTGCGCGAGCGATTTGGCCGAGGAACCCTTTCCCTGTGTAATGCTGTAACCGCCTCGCTGCAAATCTTTAAGTACGGGCGGCAGTTCGTCCTGGTATTCCGCGATTGGTTTGCTGTCGCCTTCACGCGCTAACGTAAACATTTTCTCCAACCCTGGCATCGGCCTCAGATGAAGCTGGATTTCCTCCCCCGTTCGAAAATTCGTGCGGTCCATGCCCGGAATGGCATCGCGGCAGTCCTCCACCATTCCCTGCACCATGACTGGCCACGCGGTGGAGCGAAACAGGTTGGTGGCCTGCCAGTCCAGGTTCACGGCGTAGCGTCGCGCTTCACCTTGTGTTGCCTCTGTATAGACCAGCGGATGACTTGTGTATGAAATCAACGCAGAGGTGAGATTACTGACAGCGGGCGGCGGTGCATACGTCCACAGAACACCTTCGAGCGTCAGGTTTTCGGTGATGCGCGAGCGCTGGTCCAGCACCAGCTGCTGACCCTGCGCAACCATTCGCGATGCACTCGTTGCTGGATCAACAAATCGGTACGTCCGCAGTGCTGACGGAAGCGACGCCGCTGAACGCATGAATGCGAGCTCGGCTATGCGCGGATCATCGGTCACGTACGCATTCGGCACCGATTCAATGGCTTTGCGCATGGAGTCGGTTACCTCCCCAAAATCGTCGACGTAGGCGCGCACCGTTTTAACATTTACGGCGGCGAGAACCACCGAGTCATCTGCCGCCAATGCGTCCGCCGGAGAGATATCCAGGCGGATGGGATGCTCTGTATCGGGAATTTCAAAGTCGAGTGATGCGGGCTGACCGGGCGGCACCTCAATGGATTTCGAGGCCACTTCCTGTCCACCGATGCTGGCCTTTATCGAGATCTGGCTCGCGCCGGAAGCGTAGCCTTTGATGGTTGCGACAACGCGGTCACGGTGCGCGGCAATTCGAAGACGATCCGCGAACGAGATCGCGGCGTTCGGCGCGGCTTCGCCAACAGCATGCGTCTCGAGAGCTGGTCCGTAACTCTGGCTGGTGCCACTATCGTCAGTCAGCAGCAGCACGCGTCCGGTTGTGCCGGCAAACTTCATGGCGAGGTTCATCGCGCTTTCCAGCTCGCATACAGGGGCTTCGGGTTGCCACGCATTCAGGGACTGCACCAGTTCCAGCCTGGTTGCGAAGGGCCCCGCGAGCAGTCGCGGACGCGCCGCCGCGGCTACAAGCGTAAAGCGGTCGCTGTCGCGCGCCCACTTCGTAGCTGCCTGCGTCGCGCGCTCGGCGCTGCTGTTGGTCCGCGCTCGTGCCTGCATACTGATCGAATCGTCGGCAATAATTGTGAAGTGGCGTGCCTGTAACCTCGTCGGCCAGTCAAACCCTGCGATTAGCAGGCTCAGGATTAACGCGGCAATTAGCTGGAACAGAAGCGGCAGAGTGCGGATCAGCCGATCGAATCGCCGGCCGGCGGGCAGCTTCACGCGGGCGAATTCCCAGAGGTGTAACCCCCCGATTCGCCGCACCCTTCGCCGATCGCGAAAAAAATGCAGCGCCAGAATGGCCGGGATGGATAATAGCGCGAGCAAACCCCATGGGTTCAAGAACACCATCGCGTGTTAAAGGTGCTCGTTAGTCATCGTCAGATGGTCACAGCGCCGCTGGTCAGAAGTTTTCGGATCATCGACTCGAGCGAATCGTCCTCGCGTATCATTGTGAGGCAACCATTGCGGGGACGCAGCCATTGCGCCATATCGTCACGCAACGCATTGAGTCGACGCTTGTATCCATCAATCGTGCCGCGGTCCAGTTTTACATCCAGATGCATGTCTGCCTCCGCGTCTTCCAACCGCATCATTGCGCCGACGCTTAACGCCTCGTCGGGATCGTCTTCGAACGAAGACAGGACCTGCACAATCACCAGCCTGTCCGCATCGCGAAATACTTTAGTGATTTCGGGGGGCGAAAATGGAAACAGCAGATCACTGACAAGAATTTTGATACCGCCAGGCCGAGTCGCAGCGGAGCCACGAAGCAGTGGCAACGGACTTTCCAGCCGAGTATCCGCGATCCGCAGCAGCTCAAGCGGGGACTGGATCGGGCGAAGATGCTCGCCTACCGCGTGTACCCGCACCAAGGCGTGCAGCTTGCGGGCGAGCAGGAAGAGAAAGTACGACGTCTCAAGCCGACGTTGCGCTTTTTCACCTGTAACCGACATGCTGGCTGAGCAGTCGATGACCAGATCCACGGACGGCGTGATTTCCTCGCGGTACAACTTCACCGTCATTCGGTCACTGCGCGCGTAGCCGCGCCAGTCTACGTGCCGAAGGTCATCGCCCGGCGCGAAATCCTTTCGATCCTGGTACTCCACGGAACTTCCCGTTCGGCGCCCGGACAGTTCACCGATACGTGCCGCACGTTGTCGTTCCGGTAGCGCGAGGTGGTACTGCATCGCGAGCCCCTCAATAGCAGCGCGCGTCGGGAACGCATTTCCCGATGAACCACCTGCTGTTCCAGCACTCACAACATCGGGCGCAGAACTCATGTTTTTAATCTGCCAGGGAAGCGGAGGTAGAGTCGCTATCCATCGTGACGCGTCGCGGCAGTAGCCCGGCGGCTTCCAGTGCACGCATTCGTGCTACATAGTAATACATGAGAACAAGTCCTACGAGCCCGAGCCCGAATCGAATGTAAGGCGCCTTTTGATATAATCCGCTGCCCGAACGCAGGTCGGCAAATGCGGATGAAAATGGCGAGACAAGGAGCGCGGCAACTTCGAACACGCGCGCGAGCTTCGATGTGTGCCCGGGCATGTTCCACCATGCCACGAAAAAGGCAAACACTGCACCTGAGATTCCCCACCACATCGCGACGAGTGTGCGCTGCAATGCGTAGTTAGTGCGCAGGCCACGTAGATGTAACAACAGGCCAAACGGAAAGACCAGGAAGAACGGTATCTGCATCGGCATTGATACGGCCTGAAGCCAGTCATTAGGCGGGTTTCCACTGGTGCCGGGTGCAAGCGAAGTGGTGCTATAGGTTATTGTACAATAATAAATAAGCGCCGCAGTGCCTGCCAGGGTGAACAAAACGAGAACGATGGTACGCATAGTTCCTGCGGTGCCCGGCTGAAAGCAGATATAGAGCAGCTTGCGCCACGAGTGCACGTTCTGGTACTTGTTTTTAATGATCACCGGAACGCTCGGCCGGTTATAAAACAGTGTGAGCCCCAGAACGCAAAGCGCCAGGAACACCGGGACAGTTGTGAAGGCTGGTTCGGACGGAGAATATCCCCAGCGCCACACCGTCACGGTCCGGTAGCACAACCAACTGCTCACCAGCGTGAAGAACAGCAGCTTGATCGGCAGCTCACGCGAATCCGATTCCCGGCTGATAGTGTTGCAGCACAGATAGAAAATGAGCAGGCAGAGCTGTGCGTAGAAGAACATGAAAACAATGAGCATCACAATAGCGCGCACGTTGAGAGTCAGTATGTCCTTAATCAGGTTCGAAGTGGCTCGGAACAGTTCACCAAGTGGAGACGATGGCGACACGAGCGAAATGAAGCCTGAGATAACAATAAAGATGATCGCGAAAATCGCGGCGACGCGGCCGAGCGTCGACACCTGTTTCAACCGCGTGCTCAGCGCCACAAGCAACGTCAACAAATAGAGCGGGAGAAACGCGAGCAGGGTCAGGACCGCGCCGCTGATCAGCTCGAAAAAGTCAAGCCCGCCAAGGAAGTAGGCGAAGAACATGAACGGCACGATGCAGAAGAACCCGAACAGGAATTCGTACACCATGCTGAGAAGCTTGCCGCCGATCATCCGCTCCAGCGACATGCCGGATAGTTCATACAACTCGAACGTTCGATTTGCGAATTCGCGCGCCGTCAAGCTGTGGCCCATGAACGCAATGATCAGCGCGTAGATCACCAATATGACGTACAACGAGTAGAACACCTTAGGCCCAGGCCGCGTAATCTCTTCGCCCAGCGACATGATAAAAACGGAAACGCCCTCGGCGAGCAGCAGCAGCCCGAAAAACAATGCGATGAACGTGCGGTTCCGCAGCCACTGCGTGATGTCCTTATAGAACATTGCGTTGTCCTGCAGTTGACGCACAAGGCTTCTCATCGCAGCGCTCCAGAGCAATGCGGCAGTTGCGGAAGCATGACTTCTGAACCTGAATGCCAGGAGACAGGTCTGGCCACTTTGCGGTCCATCACTGTTCAATGTCGCTTTGCGTAATTTGCATGAACACGTCTTCCATCGACAGCATCACTGGCTTGAATTCGAGCACCGGGAAACCGGCTTCGATGATTTCTCGAAGCAGCGCCGGCACCTGCCCCTTGTCCCCTGCAAACGAGAATGTCATCGCCATACTTTCGCGCGGAGATACCTGCGAGACCGCCGCGCGCTCGAGAAGCCACGTCTCGAAACGCAAGAGTTCCTCCTGTTCGCCAACCAGCTTCACGCTGATCTCGACTGCTTCCTGCATGGACCCCTGGATCTGCTCGACTGTTCCAAACGTTACCTGACGGCCGCGGTCGATAATCAGCATTTCGTCGCACATCTCGGCCAATTCGGTCAGAATGTGCGAACTCACGAAGATCGTTTTACCCTGCTCGGCCAACTGCTTCATCAGGTACCGCAGCTCGACGCGCGCACGCGGATCAAGCCCCGCGGCCGGTTCATCCAGGATCAGCACCTTGGGATCATTAAGTAATCCACGGCCCATGTTCAGCCGCTGCATCATACCCTTGGATAAGGTGTCGACGCGTTTGCCGTCGATCTTATTGAGTCCGGTAAACTCCATGATGCGATCGATCCGGGTGCCACGGATCGCAGGTTCCAATCCATAGGCGCGTGCATAAAATTCCAGGTAATCGCGGATAGTTAAGTCGGGATAAGTTCCGTAGTGATCCGGCATGTAGCCAATAAGCCGTCGTATCTCATACGGATGCTCGTAGGTGGACATGCCGTTGACATAAATCTCGCCGCTGGTTGGCTCCTCCAGCGTTGCGATCATTCGCATGGTCGTCGTCTTGCCGGCCCCGTTTGGACCAACAAAGGCATAGATCCGCCCGGGGTGGAGTTTAAACGACAGGTCATCGACCGCCTTAAAATTACCGAACATCTTTGTGAGATTGCGTACTTCTAACACGGTGCGCCGCCTTGCAGGGCGGTGCATGGTTTGCCGCTGGGGGATGTCATCACTTGCCGCCCTGCGATGTCGTGGTCGAATCATCGCTTAGCCCAACGAGCACGTTGCAGTTTCTTAATGCGTCAATTGTAACCCCCGTCTCAATGTAGGATGGATTTTGCGTCATTAGCACTGCATAGTGTGCGCCGGGCACTTTCATCACGGCCGCCGCGAATCCACTCATCCGCTCCTCTATGACCCGCCGCTCGTCTGCGGACATTACCCGCTGCGCGAGCAGGCGAACGATTCGATCGTCATATGTCATGCCAGCGCCCATCGCGGGCACATCCGAACCACTCACGGGTGACAGCGTTACCTTGCCCCCGGCGGGCACCTTTCCTCCCGCGAAGTAGCGTCCGCCCGTTTCGACGATCACTCCCTCCAGCGCTTTCTCGAATCCATTAATAACCGTGGATGCCTGCGGGTCCCAGATCAGCCGTTCGCGCGTATGAAACGGACTGGCCGTGAAGTAGTGGAAGTTTGTCGACGGCTGGAAGAGGCCGGACGAGAGCAGCGTCCCGTTCGTCATATCGATTTCGTAGTTATCAGCGGATCGAACGGGCAGGAAAACCGTCTCCGGCTTAAACCTGAACCCGCCCAGGGGGTACAATCCTGAGTACAACGTAGAGCGCGCGAAAGCGAATCCCTGGTCGAGGCGCTCATTCAGCGTGGCAACGCTCACAGTCCCGCCGCGCCGGGCAAATCCCTGCGTTCCGATGAAATACCCGGTTATCAAGGTGCAGAAGCCGAGCGAGATCGCAGGCAGCGAAATCATGAGCATGCGGATGCGGCCTTTACGCTTATAGTAAAAATAATTGATAGGTCCCGCCAGCACAAGGAACAGGGTCGCGATAAAAAACGCGCCTGTGCGTCCGCCCGGCTTCTGCACCATGTATGGGAAATTGGATTCTCCGCCGCTTGTTCCGTAGAACTGTTGCCAGAGTTGCTCGGTGCGTCTCCATTCGCTTGGGAAATCGCCGCCGGTTAGATTAATGGGAGAATCCTTGCGCCGCTCCAGGACGCCCAGTCCAAGAGACTCGGTCGAATCCTTGTCCGCACCATACACGCTTAAAAAGCCGCCGGACTGCACCCAGCGCATCATCGCGTCCTGCTCCGACTGCGGCAGACGTCCTAATGCGGTCTGCCGAATAAAAACAGAATGAAAGGGCGCATAGCACATCCAGTTCTCGGGCAGATCGCGTGGTTCAATTTGCGAGATCACGCGGTCCGGTGTCGAACTCCCGGCGCCGCCGACCGGCCCGCCGCCGGCGTATTGGCGCGTAAAGTCGTCGAGTTCCTTTTCCGTCGCAAACTTCTCCAGTTCGCAGATATTTAAGAAACGCCGCCCGTTGCCCGAATACGAGTAGTTGCCCATTGCGACCGGCTTGCGCTCTCCAAGTGTATCCGTGATTGTGAGACTCGGATAACGTATAAAGGGGACCGCGAGGTTGTGAATGCGGGTGTCTCCGGGATCAAGCGCGGGAGCGGAAATCGTAATACGTCCGCGCCCGGAATAATCCGAGTTCGACTCAAAACGATAGCCCACTTTGGTACCGCCGTTATTACGCACGGTGATACGTACGTACCCATAAGGCGAATTGTCGTGTTTTCCCAGAAGCTCACCGGTCGCGTCAACGGCCGCAGTACTTAGAGGCATCAACATGGATACGAGTAGCAGCGCGCAGCGGTGAAATGCACCTGCGCGAACCGCGCACCTGCTGGGATTTTTCTTTCTTCTTTGGTCGCCGCGCTTTAATTCCAAATTCAATCTACGCCTTAACCCCCGCCGGCAGCGCCTTGCTGTAAACGTCCACGCTCTCCACAATTGCGGCGAGAACCTTGTCGATTGTTATGCCGTCCATACGTGCTGAGTAATCCAGGATAAGTCGATGGTTCATAACAGGGCCGTAAAGGTCACGCACGGCTTCAAAACCTGCCTGCATTTGACCCTGCATCAGTGCACGCGCACGGGCCGATGCACCAAGCGCAATCGCCGCGCGCGGGCTGCCGCCGTAGCGCACGTATTGCTTTACCATCGACGGTGCCGAATCGCTGTCGGGATGGCTTGCCTCAACGAGGCGAGATATATAGCCTGCTACGGCCTCGCTGATGTAAATTTCTCGCGACACCGCAATGGCGTCGCGCAGTTGCTGAAGTTCCAGTACCGCGGTGTGTTGGGGCGGCATGCCATTCACTCGCTCGCGAACAATATCACGAAGCACGTTTTCAGTTGGCCGGCCAAGGTGCAGCTTGAAGAGGAAGCGATCTACCTGAGCCTCGGGAAGGGGGTATGTGCCCTCCAGCTCGATCGGGTTTTGCGTCGCTATTGCGAAAAACGGATCCGGCAAACGGTGGGTCTCGCCCATCACGGTTACGTTGTGTTCCGCCATTGCTTCTAAAAGGGCGCTCTGCGTCTTTGGGCTCGCGCGATTAATCTCATCACACAGCAAAATGTTCCCAAACACCGGGCCCGGCTGAAAAACAAAGTTCCGGTTGCGGTGCCCGTTGCCGTCGGCCTCACCTTCCTGGAGAATATAGCTGCCCGTTATATCCGACGGCAGTAAGTCCGGCGTAAACTGCACACGACGGAACTCAATCGAGCAAAGCCGTGCGAATCCTTTCACCAGCTCCGTCTTTCCCAGCCCAGGCAGCCCCTCCAGCAACACGTGACCCCCAGCCAGGATCCCGGTAACCAGGTTCGTGATCAGCTCTTCTTTGCCGAGCAGTACCTGGTTGAGCAGTCCAATCAGCTCCTCAAGTTTCGGCCCTAGAGTCTCCACGTTTTGCTTCAGCTGCTGTTCGGTTATCGGCATTGGCATGACTCGAAGGGTGAGATGAGCGGCAGATTGCCACCAAAACGGTGTTAACGAACGGAACGTTGAAGCAGAGAAATTACAAACGATCTCGCATACTGTATGCGTGTGCCTGTGCGGTTCAATTGCTTTTTGTGAGTCTTTGTGGTGGCAGGCTCACTTCCCAAAATAGCGGCTCACGACATCCTTCTGGCTTGGTGATATTTTTGTCCGGTTCACATTCGAGCCTTCCTGCGCACTGAAGTTTTTCAGTGTACCTGGCGAAAACTTTCCGGGCTCCGGTTTCGGTTCGATCGGGATAATGCCCAGATCTACCATGTCTTCCGGCGTGACGAACTGGTTGTTAAGGTCCTTCTCCTCGAACTCCGCGTCCTCCAGTTTCTGTTCGTCACCCATAACCAGTGGTGCATCTGCGCGCCCGCGATCACGACCTCCGCGTCCGTAGCAGTTTCCGTCGCCCTCTTTCATTCCCATTTTTTCGCACATGCCGGCCAGTTCTTTTCGGAGCTTCGCAAGGTCCTTGGCGCTGCACTTGCCTCCCTTGCACTTGCTCATCGCGTCTTTCATCTCTTTGCGCTGTGCGCTGCTCAGTGGCATTTTAGGATCATTTGCTCTTAACGTAAGATCCTGGACAATTTGTTCCATCTTCTCTTTTTTCTGTGCGTCATCGCCCAATGGCGTGGAATCGCCTTTTGACTCGCCAAGCAATCCTGCCAGCTGATTCAACGCCGAAGCGGTCTGCCCGGCTGCGGTCTCACTCTGCTGCACGGCATTCTCGATGCGTTGCTGTATTTCCTCGACTGCCTCCCACTGCTCCCTGGAAACACCCTCGGGGCTTTGCTTGATCTCTTCCAGCTGCTTCTGGAGCTCCTGTTTGTCTTTTTCCGGCAGTACCTCGGCATTCATTTGCAGCTTCTCTGTAAGCGGCTGCGTCAGAGCTGTCAGTACCTCCTGCTTTTCACGTTCGCCGGCAGCAGGACGAGGGGGAATCATCAACACCACAGCCACAAATGCCGCGGCCGGAACCAGCCGTTGGGCGAAGTACCTGCTGTTCAGCCGCGGAAAGTGCTCGCGCAGTTTCTGCTGGAGACGGGTGTAATAGTCGGGCTGCTGCGCAAGGGCCGGCCGCTCGTAAACAGATGTCACCACCCCGTCGCTTGCCGTCACATGATCGACGACCTCCGCGATTTCAGACTCCCTGAAGAAGAGATCGCCTTTGCGGCAGCGTTGAAAGACAGTGGCCAGCAGCACCGGCAGCGCGAGGAAAACCAGCGCCGACCACCACATATACTGCGGCGCAAGCATCTTCAGGAGCAACAGCACAACCGCAAATCCGGCCAGCACGCCGGCCGCCGGGGCTACTGCGCGGCTCAGCCAGACTGTCCAGTTCACCCGCCGCGCGACCGGGCCCAGAATCTGCCGCATCTCGCGCCCGTGGTCTTCAGTCATCCTGATATCCTCGATTTAGGCTACAAATTAAGGCCCCATGCCCGGAGTGTCCAGCTTAGACGTTGCCCAGTCACGATTAGTTACCGGGGCCGTTATAAAAAATTAACTCGTTCGCCGTCAGGAATTGAAACGGCGATAGAACGGACTTACTCGCGCGATCAACGACGCTGCGTCGAATACTCGGCGACCATTGGAGCAGTCATGACTTCATTCATGCTCCCGGTTCGGTAACCGACAAGGTCCACGGATATGTATAAAAACCCAATTTCGCGGAGCCGCGAAGCCACTTTCACATTCAAACTATCTTCGAAGAAGCGTGGCAGCTCTTCCGGAACAACCTCAATTCGTGCAAGATTGTCATGATAACGTACACGCACCTGCGTGAATCCAAGTTCGTGCAGGTAATCTTCTGCAGCTGCGACACGGTCGAGCCCCTCGCGCGTGATCGTCTTGCCGTAAGGAAAGCGCGAAGAGAGGCAGGCGCCAGACGGCTTCGACCAGTTTGGTAAACCGAAGTGCTTAGCCATCTCACGAATTTCAGCTTTGGTGACATCACACTCGAGCAGGGGAGCGAACGTGCCGATCTGCGCAGCCGCCTTCATTCCCGGGCGGTAATCTCCGCGATCGTCCGCGTTCGTTCCTTCGATGACGCACGAACAGCCCCACTCCTGTGCCAGTTCCGCCAGGCGTGTGTAGAGTTCATGCTTACAGAAAAAGCAGCGATTCACCGGGTTCTCGGCGTAGTGAGGAATAGCCAGCTCGCTGTACTCAATCGAGTGGTGATTCCAGCCCTGCTGGCGCGCGAGCTCGCAAATCCCCTCAAATTCGTCCGGAGTCAGCGTTTCGCTTTTTGCGGTAACAGCGAACGCGCGTTCGTAGCCCAGCGTGTCGTGCGCGATCTTCATACACAGCGTTGAGTCAACTCCGCCCGAGAGCGCCACAAGCACTCGTCCTTTGCTCTCTAAGGCGGCGGTCAGGCGTTCCAGCTTCTCGGTGGTTTGCGGTGCGATTGCCATACGTTTACCTGCTACAGCGCTCAAGGCCGATGCTTCGCACCAGCGAAGCCACACATCAGTATAGCTGCCAGTCGGATGCCAGTGTGGTCGATAAGTATGTGACGGTGACAAGCGGCCTCAAAGCGACGCTTGTGCTTTCATGGCTTTCAAAACGTACCGCCGTTGCGACGGTGCTTTCGTTACCGCGCAGCAGCCATCCGACGTTGCTGGCCGGCGCGGCAACCCACGACTGCACGTCAGAAATCATCGCGGGGGCAGACCACGTGCAGGGTCCAAGAACGTCCCTTCATTCCTTGGTGAAACAAGCTTTCGTGTTCAGCTGCCCCACCATGGCCAGGTGACATTCAGCATGGAGTTGGTCAGCACGGTCGCACCCAGCGCGAGCACGATAGGATCGCGAAAGCTGCGGCGACTGGCAAACCGTCGGGCAAAGACATGGGCGAGCAAAGCAGCCTGAAGCACGAGAAGCGGTAAATAGACATGAAATGCTGAGATGGCGCCGGATGCGACACCAGAGAGTGCTGGCGAAGGCGGCCCGACCACCGCTTCGTAAATACAACGCAGTGTGGCGCCACCGACATTGAAAGGGGCGGCGAGCACCGGCAGTGCCATGCGCAGATGCAGTGATTTCGCCTGGACGTGCCCTACATAATAAAATGCCTGAAACAGCCCTGCGGGTAATGACAGCAGGAACTGCAGGCCGATGCCATAGAAGATGAAAAACAAATGCCCGTACTGTGCCCGCGGTCGCATAATAAAGATCGGGATAAGGCAGGGTGGAAGCAAGGCAGCCGTGAGCAGCAGAAGGAAAAGATTACCCATGCAGAATGCCGCGCCTAGGCAACGGCGCAGGAACGGCGGTTCACCAGGTAAACGCGATACTCGGAAAGCAGCTGCTCGATGTCCGTGTAGGTCTCGATCTTCATCAGCCGCTCGCGTAGCGTTTTACAGCCCGGGATCCCCTTGATATATTGCTGGCTGTGTTTACGCATCTCGCGAATGCCGCGCAGTTCGCCCTTCGTTTCCACCATCAGGCTTGTGTGGTGAAGGATCAGGTCGAGCCGCTCATCGATCGGAACGTTTTTCATGTAGTATGGCACCTTGACGGGCACGTACTCGCCGTTATCCTCTACGTAGACGAGTTCTTCGCCAGGCACTTCCGTCTCGTCGCGCACACGGCCTTCAAAATAATCATTCAATGCACTTTCACATGCGCGCACGAGCCACGGATTCCCGATAATCCCACGGCCGAGCATAACAGCGTCGCACCCGGTCTGACGGATCATCCGCACTGCATCGGCAGGGCAGGTTACGTCCCCGTTGCCGATCACCGGTATCGAAACACTTTCCTTCAGCTTTGCAATGAGCGTCCAGTCTGCCGAACCGCTATACCCCTGCTCACGCGTGCGGGCGTGCAATGCTACAGCCTGCGCGCCTTCACCTTCGCAGATCTTCGCCAGTTCGATAGCAGAAAAATCGCTGCCATCCCACCCGGCGCGCATTTTTACCGTAAATGGAACTTTAATTGCACGGCAACATGCGCGAACGATTTCAGTTACGATGAGGGGCTGCCGCATGAGTGCGCTACCGCAGCTATTCCCGGTGACGTTACGCGCAGGGCATCCCATGTTTAAGTCGACGATGGTTGCGCCTTGCTCCTCGACTATCTGCGCTGCTTGCGCCAGCGATTGCGGGTTACTTCCAACCAGCTGGACCGATACAGGTTGCTCGCCCGCTTTCAAGTCCAGGATGCGCAAGGTGTTTTCATCCTGGCGCACAAGACCTTCAGCTGAGACCATCTGAGTGGTGGTCAAATGCGCGCCCATACTGCGCGTCAGCCCCCGGTATGCCCGGTCACTGATGTTGCACATGGGAGCTGGAATGACACGAGTTCGCAATTCAACATCACGAATGCGGAACCCCGCCGATGGTCGTGCGGGGGCTGGCTCAGCGTGGAATTCATTATGAGACATTGAAGGCGACATAGTTTAGACCGCATGCCTTACACAGGTTACGACTGACATTATTCCGTAGAACAGAGCCTGGTATAGTGCGAAGTCGTCCACCGTTTTACTTGCTATCGCTCCGGGCCGCTTGACTCATGTGCGCGGTCGTGAACACTTCCGTTACTCAGCTCTGGAAACAATATGGTTGGAGGCTGCTGCTCGATGCAGCGCTCCTTTTATTTTTCCTGGTATCACTTGTCATCCTGTTTACCCTGAAGAGCTCGACGTCCACGTGGGCACTCATTCCGCACGGGCTGTGCAATCTGAGTCTCTGGCTGCTCCTGATGCGCCACCGGTCTCTGGGCAGACCAGCGATGTACTGGAGCCACTTCGATTTTATTGTTGTGGCTCTATTTGCGTGCTGCATCGCAAATGTGTATTACAGTGAAGTGCGCGCGGTGTCCTGGCGCACTGCAGCACTGTACCTCGACTCATTCAGCGCCTACTTGCTGGGGCGCATGCTGTTTTATCACCGCATCAGAAGCTATGTTCTGGTATTGCTGGCAGCTCTTACCCTTAGCTGGGTGGGGACAACGATGGTGAAGCGGGAGGCACTTGCCAGCGCAACAGAGCTGCGCCAGCAAGCGCAAGCACCAGCATCCGCCCAGCCCGCGGGAGGAACAGAGGCACTGCTCAGCAAAGCTGACTATCAGCGCAATGTCGGCGAAACAATGAAACGAACCCGGAAGACGATCGTCCTGCTGCTGTGTTTCTGGGTTCTTTCTGTGCCGTTTTTGCTGTTGGAAAAGCCCAGGGTATTTGCCTTTTTCTTTTACGGGATTGCCCTGCTGGCGGGATATGGCGTATATGCGGGAGCGCGACTCAGTTGGATGTGGGCGTTTGGGCACGACAGCAGTACGGGTATGCGTCACGACCGCGTGCAAAGCCTCGTTACCGCCTGGCGTATTCTTCAGAATTACCCTTTAACCGGAGGCGGCCTCGGCACGTTCAAGTATATGTATAACGCATATCGTCTCACGCCCGCCGCCTCGCTGACCGCCGGATTTAATTCCTACGTCTACTGCGCAATTGAGATGGGGCTCGTGGCAGTGGGCATGCTTCTCTATCTTTTTCTCAGGCTGCCTCTGCACGTCATACGCCGCTGGCGCCTGTTTCCAAATCGTCGGCTACGGTTCGCTGTTTTTGTGTTTCTTGCGTTCACGATCATTTTTGCACTTCAGAGCTTTCATGACGCAAATCTCTTCACGCCTGGGTGCTGGTTCGTGGCCTGGTCGGCAATTGGGACGCTTGTTGGATTGGTGATGGTTCGAGATCCCGTTCGTATATTTGAAATGCCATTCCCGCCCGCCCGAAGTGATGGAGACGTGCCACGTCGTCGTTTTTTTGCGCCGCTCGGGTCCCCTTTCGGGCGGACGCCGACCTCCATGCTGCCATCTACACGCCCCGGTGTTTTACGTCGTCTGAGAATTGGCCAGGCGATCACGCCAGTAGTCGTGGCTGTCCTGATGTTTGCACTCACGGTTGTGGAAGCTGCCCCGTACTATGCGTTACGGCTTACGCGGTTGCGTGCAGGTGAAAAAGAAAACTCGAAGAACTACGGCGAGCGGCTGGCCGAAGCCGCACGCATTTTCCCGTTGTCCTATGAAACATGGTCCAAAATCGGGCAATATTATCGAAGTCAGGCCGACAGCCCTTTGGATCTTTATCAGTATTCCGATAAGGTGGAGAAAGCGTACCTGAAATCCATCCAGAAAAACCGCTACAACCCGCTAAATTACGAGATGCTGTACTACCTGTATCGTGACACGAACAATCCACAGGAATCGCTGCGGATTATTAAGCAAGGGGTGCAGGACAATCCGAACGAGCTGGTGCTGCGCATGCTGCTGGTCATGGAACTGGAGAAGTTTGGCAATTTTGCCCTCGCCACCTATCACACAAAGCAGGCCCTGTTTCGAATTTCGCCGCAGAATGTCGAACTGTACCTTCGCCTCGCTGAGCAATACGTGGTGCGCGGCAAGGCCACCGATGCCATCCTCTATTACCAGTACGCGAAGCAGGTAGTGCCTGACACGCCGGCCGCCAATGCACGCCTTAGAACTCTTCGCGAACGTCTCAAGCTCGCCTCCTGAAAGGAAACGGCCCGCTGAATCGCGACACAACCGCGATGTAGCATTTTTTCGCTCACCGGATGGGGCGTCGCCAAGCGGTAAGGCATCGGCCTTTGGAGCCGACATCCGAAGGTTCGAATCCTTCCGCCCCAGCCACCTTCTTTTGCTGACGCAGATACGGTTTGTGGTCTGTTAAAGTTGATGGGTGGCGTTTTCTGTCGGGGCCGCAGGAAGAGGAGTGGGAGCTTGTGGGGGGTAGAGAGCCTTGCGGGGGTAAGGCAATGTTGTTGTGGTGGGGAATGTTGCCTGCCGTTTTTGGGGCGTCGGCCGATGGTGAGGACGAGAGTCAGACGGCCCCCGGCTTTCGAGATTTGACGGACCAACAGTATTCTGACGTTGTTTTCAGAGCTGGAAAAACATTTTTTAATCCCTCTCAAACCGTGCTTCGTTTTGTTCAGTCCTATAGTGCATGATTTCTTCAGAACTCCCACTTACGCCTGTTGATGGTTGTGCAGGCAGAATGCTTTCTGCCGTGTATGGCGTTTTCACGGTCTTCGCGGTAGGGGTCTTGCTGCCAAGTGTTGCGACTGCCGCTACTTATCACTCGCTCTCTTTCGGCGAAGTTGTGCGTCTTGCCGATGTGGTTGTTACCGGCACCGTGGTGAAGGCTGAGGCTCAGTTCACGGATCCGGTATTCCAATTCCGCGCGGATGAAGTGTTGAGCGGAACTGTTGCCCAGGGCAGCATACTCGCAATCCATCGCTACCAGCTAAGAACGGCTTACAACAGGGGAACGCACAAGGTGGGCGATACCATGGCACTGTTCCTTTCGAACAAAGCACCCCGGCGAGACATTGGATGGCCTGCCGGGAGCTTCGCCGTGCTCAGGGGCTCAGCGGAGGGAGAGCTTCCGATTATTGCTGGGCGGGTCATGATCACCGGAGCCGAGCTTGAATTGCGCGATCATCCCACGACACAAGTCATGTTTGGGGGCCAGCCTCTGAAAGCGCACGTTGTCGACGCAGCGTCTTTCGCACCCGCCATTCGCATGTACCCCGAAGTTCGAAGAAGCCTCCTGCACGATTTGAAAGCCGAACATCCTCACAGTGCCGAAGAAGCTGTCCAAGCTACAAAACGAATTGCGGCCAATGGGCACTGGGAGGCGCACCTAAAGGCGTCAGGCGTAAATAAAGCACTGTTTTGGTCAGTCGCCAGTGAATGCCAGCAGGCATTTCGTGCTTGGGAAAACGCTAAGCAGATGCCAACATGGATGGCAGAGGATGTACAGGAATTCCTGGCGCAGTGCTTACGGATGAAAAAACCGTGATCTGCTCAAGGAGCCGTATGCTCGCCTTGTTGCAGGCGTTGTAAACAGGGAGTTCTGCTCAGAAGGCTCGCCGCTGCGTGCGCCAAGTTGAGAAATTCTCTGTTCGGTGCCATGATTTCGGTTCCAAGTGCGTCCACTATGGCCAGCCACCTTCTTTGGAACCTGAAAACGGAGGCCGGATTCGGCTCTCATGAAAAGGATTGCTGCAACTGCTCTCGTTCATTGACTTGACTGTCGCCACCCAGAATTCGAGCGACTTCGTGAAAGCGCATGTTCCGACTGAAAGCATTTATAATTAGCCCATCTGCCCATGTTGACCCAGCGTGCAGTGTAGCTTTGTTTCGCACGCGTGGGGCTGAGACTTGACTAAAAAACAGCGTCGGTTCAAAACGCCTCAAGGCACAGGTGGTGGACAACGAGACGCGCCCATGCACTCCGTCCCTGAACCCTCTTCAGATGACGACATGAACCAAGGTGCGCCTCCAGTTATCATGCCCGCGCTGATCAGTAGACTATTGCCGACACCTGCACATCATCTCCGGTTCTTCGCTGTGCTTGCGATCTTGCTGGTCGGTCTGCTGCACCGCGGCGTCGGCCTCGGTACCATCCCGCCACCGCACGCCACCGACGACGAGGTGTGGTACGCGTGGAGCGGGCTGAGCATCCTCCATGGCGAGAAACCGACCGCGTGGTCCATGCTGCCTGGCTATCGCAATCGCACGCTTGGTTGGGCCTGGTACGCGAATGAAAAATATCATTTTGTGCGCCCGGCGCTCGATCATCCACCGTTGTTCCCTCTGCTGGCAGGTGCGTTCGTCAGCTTAACTGGCCCCGCCAGGATGAAAATTGATCTAAAGCCAGCTGGCTCGGTAAACCTTTGGGACATAAATTTGGGCAAGGCCCGCATTCTTTCGCTGATCATGTACACGCTGGCGTTTTTGCTGCTACTGGACCTCGTGACACTCAGTCTTGGGTTCTGGCCGGCAGTGGTTGCAGTGGCGGCCTACAGCTTTGGATTGCCGATTGTGCTGCACCAGCGACTGCTCGTTGCTGATAATCTCGCGGCACTGCTGCTGTTGGGAAATCTTGTGGTGCTTCAGAGATTTTTTCTTGGCCGCTGCAGCCGCCGCACCTTCACCATTGCGACGCTGGTGCTTGTTCCGTGTGCCACCCTGACGAAGATCGTCGCTGTCACCCAGGCCGCGGTCGTCGGCGGGCTGTTATTGATGCGCCGGCAAATTCGCCTGCTTTGGATACCAGTCGCCGGGGCGGCGATCGGTGCCGTGCTCCTGGTCGCTTATGCCGCCGCGCTCGATTGGCAACTATTCCGTCTTGTGCAGGGCAGCCAGGCGGATCGCTTTTCAGGTTTTAATTTCGTGGAACGCCTTCTTGGCTCCATGCAGCTCGTCGGCCATGGGCAGTTCAGCTTCTTCCTGTGCATCGGTTGGATTTTCGCACTTGCGATGGCGCTGGACCGCAGCGCACCACCGCTGGCTGTCGGGGTGGTGTGCTATGTGGTCGCCATGACTTTCTTTGCGGACTCGCGGCGAGTATGGGGGTGGCACCAGCTTTCTTTATACCCGTTCCTGTGCATGGGGTATGGCTGGGTATTCCGCAGGTTGTGGCGGTCAACGGCGCCGGGACTTTCAATTACGGTTCTTGGTCTGTTGCTTATCTGGGTTTTTCAGGATTTTCATCTTTTGTTTCCGGCGAGCAAAGGAATCACACGCTTCGGATATGTGATCGCTGTTCTCGGCATTTTTTCTGTAACTCAATTAAGTGGGGGCTTGCGCACCAGGGCCATCCGGAGCATACTCGTATTTCTTATGGCCAGTGGACTGTTGTTGGAAGTGGCTCGAGCGGCACGCATGACAACCGCGGACTTTCCTGAAGCGAAAAAGCAACGGCCGACCGGGGCAGCGCTCGAAGTGCCGGCAGGATTCATACGCTGATACGCCGCGGGGTTACCTCGTGTGCCGTCCCAGAAGTTCATAACTATATTTCAGTAAGCTTTTGAGCTCGGACGGCACACTGAATCGAATACGAACTAACGGTAGACCGCACCAGGAGTAAAGCTACCTGACGAGGTGCTCCACCAGCTCGTCCAATGATAACTCCTGCCGCTGGCCATCCCGTTGCCGGCGAAAGACTACGTGAGACCACCCATGCATCCCCGTAGGCGTGTATTGTTCACCTTCGATAACCACGGGCTGCCGTGCGATCGCGCGCATCAGCACCCGCTCGTATCGCGAGCGCGCCAGTGTCCGCTCCGTATATAGATTATCCCAGCTACATGCGCGACCCACGTCGTGGTAGCAATCCGGTCTTTCCGGCAGTTCCAGCAGCGAGGGCGCGCTACCATGCATCACAGCGCTGATGAGTGTGCGCGACAAGGGATCGGCATAATGCCGGATGCTTCGCGAAAAAACGCGAGTAGTAAGCGCCGCGATGTCGCGCAACGACCGGCGACTGCCGTCACGGGTGTCCCAGATCGGCGCGTCGATGTCACATTGGAAGGGGTTCTGCGCGAAGCACGAGAATTTAGCTACCCAGCCCTTGCGTGAACTATGGGGTATTGGCGCAAATTTGCGAAGCACCGCGTAATTGATACGATCCAGCTGATCCAGTTCATAGCTGGGCCAGCTCATCACCTCACGCACGACCGCCACAATAAGTGTCGCAGTTGCGATGCTGAGAGGTGCGTCAGGTGTAAAGTCCGCTGTAATCTCTATGCGGTTTTGACGTGGACGAACGCCAATTCCAGTGGACTCCCGGTTCGCCGCCAGTAGCATCACGGGAACTGGAAGAATGTAAGTAAGTAATATAGCCAGCTTGTGCACCGTCCGATGTTTTCCGCGCAATTTTTGCGGCAACTCGAAGGACACATTATAGTGCGCGCTGAAGCCTGCCAGGTGTACCTCGTGCTGCTTTCGTTCCTCCCACGCGTCGAGTTCCTGCCGTAGAAAATGGATGCTTTCCCACAGGGACCTGCCAGCGCGAGCAGCACACCCCGGCTCCAGCTCGATCATCGGTGTCGCTACTTCAATGACACCCGTGTCAAAGTATACCGCGCAGCCTGTAGGCAGGTGATAAGAACGTCCCGTGCGATGCATCATTTTCTGCCGCACGAACGCAGTAGGGGATCCAAAGACATCCTCAGGTTTGGCGGGCTGCCCGTCCACAAGCAGTGTAAATTCCGCCTCGAGTCCAATCGCAGGCTGCGTTGCCTTTTCCTGCTGCTTGGCAATGAACCGATCAGTCAGCCCACGTTTTTTGCGTGTGGAGTCCGTCCTCATGTTACAACCTCCTCCAGCAGGCCGGAATCCACACGCACATGATGCGGCACAGCCAGCACAAAGCCAATATCAAGGTGCAGGTGGTCATCCGTTTCTTCCGCACCATCCGGGCTTGGATGTGTCGACACGCCTGGTACTACTTCTCGGGCAAGGCTTGCGCAGCGGTTAATCTTATCCGGGTTGTCGAGCAGGTTGTCACCCACGCGGTACACGTCAACTGCCGTAGCCCAACAATGCAGGGATGCCCGGCACGTAAGTGCATGCTGCGGCGAGCGGTAGCCGCCATTAGTGGCGATATGCACCGGTCCAACTTTGTCACGGAAACGCTGCAGGGCCATAGCCATGAGGGTAACGGCACATGGCACATAGCGGGGGAAAGAGCGCAGTGGTTCGGCTTCGCGAACATCGGTCTGGATAAACTCCCACAAGCCAAGGTTTGGTGTAAGCTGTGTCTCTTTTGCAGCTTCCCAGCTCGGAATTTCGTAGAAAAAGCGTGGCAGCACACGCGAGTGGCCGTGGTTGTCGCGCAATGCTCCACCGGGCTTGAGTGCATTTCGAAACTCGGCCGGCAGTCGCAGCCCATCGATGATCTGCAGTTTCATCGCCGCTACCTCAGGCATGGGGCACATCCCGTGTCAGCAGTAAGAAAACTTCCTTTGAAATGGTGGCGATCGTTGCAGAACGGCCGATTCCGAGTTCAGCCGGCCATTCTGTCAGGACAGAAAGAATGTACGGCTTGCGCCCTGGAACAAATACGATCCCCGCGTCATGGGCGATCGTCGAGATTTCACCCGTCTTATTCGCCACGCGCACTTCGCGTGGGAGACGAGCGGGAATCCCCCTTTTAAATTCCTGCGCACATAAAATATCGAGCATCTGCTGCGACAGTTCGGGCGAAAAAGCCTTCTTCTCTGCAATCACGCGCAGCAGTTGAACAAGTCCCTGGGCCGTCACCCGGTTGTTCATGCCCGCCGCCCATGCCCGTTCGTCCTCCACTCCGCGGCGCACATCGATTCCTGTGACATGCATCTGCTCCAGAGCAAAGTGCACCTCGCCAAGCCCAACAAGATCTAAGAGTAGATTTGCGGCGAGGTTGCTGCTGGTCACAATCATGTGGCGAGCCAACTCCACCACCGACATTGTTTTGCCGATGGCAGCCTGTACTTCGGCATTTGCGTCTCTCTCCCCATTGACACGAAAAGGGCGACCGTCCAACGCGCTGTGAAAACGGTTTCGCACATGTAGCCGGGCGTTGGGGTGCAGCAGCTGGCGATGGATGGAAGAAAATACTCCAGCAAGGATCGCCAGCTTGATAGTACTCGCAGCGTGAAACCAACGCTCACCATTGTAAGCTGAAGCGGATCCCGTCTCTTCATCGTATAGAGCAACAGCAAGGGCAGTGGCTCCTGCAGAGCGTTCCAGTTCTTCAAGACGCGATGTAATTTGATTCAGCAAGGGCTGCCGGTTTGCCCGCCTGCGTTTAGGGTGATCAAGCACATACGTGAACATTAGCGCACATTGTGCAGCAAGCCGGATGCCCGCTGCCTGTGGACAATTCCGGAACGTGACGACCTGCTTTTGTCAGGCTGATTATTTGACCAGCGGACAACCTGTGTCGCAATTCGTACTGCGCTGCTAACATTCCTTACGTTAGGGAATGAAGCTTTTGGAAGTTGGACGGTATAGGCTAACGTCACAGCAGTTCTGCTGCGATCCTGCCGTTTTCCTAAAACCTTCCAGTGAAGCGACTCCCTTCATAATATGATTCTGGGTTTAACCGGTTCGCTGGGAAGCGGGAAAAGCACGGTGGCGGAGATGATCCGGGAACTCACCGGCGCGGTTGTAATCGATGCCGATGAAATCACTTATCAGCTCCAGGCGCCGGGTGGTGCAGCATACGGCAGAATCGCGGAGGCTTTCGGGCCTGAAATCGTGAAGCCCGACGGTACCCTGGACAGGAAAAAGCTGGGTGCTATGGTGTTCGCGGACGAGGCCAAAAGGCAGGTACTCAACGGAATCGTGCATCCGCTGGTGCGACAGGAGCAACTTCGGCATCTCGACGAACACCGGTCGGATCCGCTGGTGGTTCTCATGGTTCCGCTGTTGTTCGAAGCACAAATGGAGTCGCTTGCAGATCGAGTTGTTGTTGTAACAGTAAACGAAGCCGCGCGCCGCGAAAGATTGTGGTTGCGCTCGGCCATGCAGGCCGATGAAGTGGAGCGACGACTTCGTACACAAATGAACCAGGAAGAGAAGGCCAGGCGGGCCGATTTCCTGGTAGATAACAGTGGTGCGCTGGATGCAACGCGCCAACAGGTTTCGGAGCTGTTACGGGCACTCGGTGTTTCAAGCCGTGCCGGCTTCTCCAGCTAGTTCACAACTTCTTCCCTGCGTTTCGGGGCGCATGGAAAGTTTCACCCACCCGGAATGGAGGCATTGCACCACGTGATGCTTCCGCACATCAAATCCTGACGGTGCAATGCCGCAGGAAACAGAATAGGCAGAAGCAATGAGCAAAACAGCCGACGCGGCAGTGGAAGAAACCCCCGTAAGTCCCACGGGCACCCAGTCGCAGCAACAATACGATGTCGAGGCGCTGAAGAAGCTGACCATCGCGCAACTCAGTGAGATTGCGCGGCAACTTAATATCGAGGCTTACAGCAGCCTTCGCAAACAGGACCTGATCTTCGCGATTCTCCAGGTAGACACGCGTTCAAAACAGTCCAACGAATTGCACGGCGAAGGCGTACTCGAAATCCTGCCGGACGGCTTCGGCTTTCTGCGCAGTCCAAACTATAATTATCTGCCGGGCCCCGACGATATCTACGTTTCACCGTCGCAGATTCGCCGTTTCAATCTGCGCAAAGGCGATCACGTAACAGGTACCGTACGTCAACCCAAGGAGAGCGAACGTTACTTCGCACTCGTGAAGGTCGACGCGATCAACAATGAGCCACCCGAAGCCGCGCGGGAGAAAACACTTTTCGACAACCTGACTCCGCTCTATCCGCACGAACGCCTGAAGCTGGAAACCGAGCCGCGCCGTTTCACAACACGCGTGATGGACCTTATGGTGCCGGTCGGCAAAGGGCAACGCGCGCTGATTGTGGCGCCTCCACGCACGGGAAAGACCGTCATCCTTCAGCATATTGCTAATGCCATCACTACCAACCACCCTGAGGTTGTGCTTCTTGTACTGCTCATTGATGAGCGTCCGGAGGAAGTCACCGACATGGAACGCAGCGTAAAGGGCGAGGTCGTCAGCTCGACCTTCGATGAGCCCGCAGATCGTCACGTGCAGGTTGCGGAAATGGTGATCGAAAAAGCAAAGCGTATGGTCGAGTATGGCAAAGACGTCGTCATTCTGCTCGATTCGATTACCCGTCTTGCGCGCGCTTACAACACGATCGTTCCGCCGAGCGGCAAGGTGCTGACCGGCGGCGTCGATTCGAACGCGCTACATCGACCTAAACGCTTCTTTGGCGCAGCACGTAATATTGAAGAAGGCGGTTCGCTAACCATTATCGCAACTGCACTCGTCGAGACTGGCAGCAAGATGGACGACGTGATCTTCGAAGAGTTTAAAGGCACCGGCAATTGTGAGGTAAACCTGGATCGCAAGTTAGCCGACCGGCGCATTTTCCCCGCGATTGATCTGCTGCGCAGCGGTACTCGCAAAGAAGAGCTTCTGCTACCAGACAAGACGTTGAGTCGTGTGTGGCTACTTCGCAAGGTGCTCACCGAAATGAGTCCCGTGGAAGCCATGGAATTCCTGCTCGAGCGACTCGGAAAAACCAAACACAACCAGGACTTCCTCGAAGCGATGAACCAGTAGAAAAAGTAATTCGACACGAATGAAAGCGGCCCTCACTGGGCCGCTTTCGCTTTTTTGGGCAATCACCAACCCGGTGAGTATCGTGGTACAAAGTAGTTCCTCGGCGAATGTCATGACCTCACTTGCGTTCATTCGCGGGGGACTTCCGCTGGTACGGAGCCATGGTGCGGGTGCGGCCGGACGACATTCGATTGGCACCGGTGTAATGGGTGGAATGATCGCGGCTACACTGCTGGCGGTTCTATTCGTCCCTATGTTCTACGTCATCATTTGGAGCGTATACGAGGCACGCCAGCTGCCGAACACATGCCGCACGAAGCTTCGACTGCACCTCTGCAAGATTAGCGTTTGCCAGACCTGAGTGAACTTGCTTTCGATTGCGATTCGTTGAGCATCGATTCAATATCCGCAGACTCCAACCGCTGGGCCTTCAGCACAAAGAACGACGTGTCAGGGTCCGAAAGTTTCAGCGATCCCGTAGTTGCATTCTGTATGGGTCGGCCAAGCTGCATCGGAAAAGCGCGCGTGCTGACGATCACCGCACCCACACGGCCTTGGTCGTCAATTACAGGTCCGCCGCTGGCACCGCCAGGCAGTTTCGCATCGAGATAAAGAAAGTCGTCATCTATTGCGACAGCAAATGCCTCGAAGGTCGAAACTTTATGTTCAGGCCAACTATGGTCGAGCGCAAAGAGTATCGGGATGAAATAGTTTCTTTTCTCAGGAAACGGAACGCTGGAAAACCTGAGCGGGCGTACTCTCGCGGGGAGCGGCTCGCATGGAACGAGTACCGCAAGGTCGCGCTGCTCGTGCCGGTAGCGGACGTCTGCGAAAACCGCGAGAGTGCCGGTTGTTGTCGCGAGCTGAAGAATGCAGGCGTCGCCCGGCACGACGTGCGCAGCGGTGAGCACCGTGCCGCTTTGGGTTATAAAGAACCCTGTTCCTAAAAAATCGGGGCCAAGAAACGTAGCGTCGGGCGGGTATATATAAACGAGAGACTCGCCAATTCCAAGGTCGGAATTCGTTTGAGGCGACGAAGTGTGAGCGCTCTGGCGTCGCGCAGCTGGGAGTTGTTGCCCGAGTGAAAGCACGACACAACAGATCGCGAGTGGGTGCATGAGTGTCGAAAGCATGGATGCAAATCACTCGCGACAGGCACTGTATGCAAGCGCTTGCGCGCCGCATTCCTGTTGCATGCAGTGTCTGCTGCGTCAACGACGGACCGCGCCTTCGGCGGCTCTTCAGGCCTGAGGCGCTAAGAACTTTCTCAAGGCAGGTAATACGATGGCAACTCCATCCGATATTAAAATCACAGTCACGGACCGCGCGGGCCGTTCATGCGCGAGCAGCGGTTCCAAATGGGAACCGGCTATGGGTTACTCACGAGCAGTACGGGCCGGGAAGTTTATCGCTGTAACCGGGAGCGTAGGTATCAACGCAGATGGTACGTACTCGGATTCCATGGGTGACCAGGCACGCCGCAGCTTCCAGATCATCCGTGCGGCGGTGGAAGCGCTGGGTGGACGTATAGATCATGTTATTCGCACGCGCATGTATGTCACCGATGTGACGAAGTGGGAAGAGGTGGCGAAGGTTCACGGAGAACTATTCGCTGATATTCGCCCCGCCACGACCATTGTCGAGGTCGCTCGGCTCATCGACGATGCCGCGCTGATCGAGATCGAGGCAGACGCGGTCATCCCCGATTAATAAATCCCAGAACAGCTGTGGATAACTTGTGAAATAATCGGTCAAAAAGTCGAGAAAAAGCTTGGAATACGGTTTTTCACTGATTGTCTGTTTTGCCAACGCTGAGAAAGGAGGGATCCAATTGAGTTATCACAGTTGCAGCGAGGTGGCTGAGGTCTAGCCTCTCCCGGTTCTCCAACGGCAAGTATCGTTGACCGGTGTGACAAGCTGGCCAATTTCAACGGTTCACCGTCCTGCGCCGTCCGCGTCTCAGCGCAAAACGGCTCGCTAACCAAAAGTCAGGATCTTTTTACCCTCCGGGCTGCCGTAGCTCGGAGGGTTTTCCTTTGAACAGTCGAGCTTCACTACCGATTGAGCGTTGCATTCGAGCCAATCGCGATCTGAGCATCCCGTATGCCTCCCAAACTGATATCGAACCCCACCCGCATTACGGCCGCGGGAAACAAGCCGAAGCTGATTGACGAATACATTGGCGCGATAAACAGCGGCACGACCGCACTCAGCGTCGCGCATATGCGCAGCCCGGGCGGGTGGGTCGAGCCGGGGCAACGGCCTGAGTTTGATGAGTTCACCATCGTGCTGCGTGGTGCGCTGCTCGTGGAGCACGAGGGCGGCGAGCCGTTGCAGGTGTCTGCAGGGCAGGCCGTGCATACTCAAGCCGGCGAGTGGGTACGATACAGTACCCCAGGCGAGGATGGCTGCGAGTACATCGCGGTCTGCTTGCCAGCCTTTTCACCCGACACGGTACACCGGGATGGGTGAATACTCATGCGATCCTTGTACGGCTCGCCCGTTGACGACGAGTATTCTACCTGCCGTAGCACTTATGCCACGCTCCGCCTCTATCCTGGAAACCTTTCGCCTGAAGAGGTGACACAGGCTCTCGATCTCGAACCCGACTCGATTCAAATAAAAGGTAGGACTGTGAATGGGCGAAAAGTTAAATTAAACGGCTGGTTTCTTTGCTCTGAAAGGCACGTCCAGTCCAGAGATTCGCGGAGACACATTTCGTGGCTGCTCGACCTTCTGGAACCGCGGAAAGCTGCTTTTCAGTTGCTGGAGGAACGCGGGTGTGGTGGCGATATTGCCTGTATGTGGGACTCGAAATACGGCCATGGTGGACCGACATTGGATCCCGATATCATGCGAAGATTGGCCGATTTAAATTTGGAGATTTGGTTCGATGTTTACGCTAAAGACATAAACATAATAGACGGCGCAATCGTCGACAATCTGTAGAGAGTTTCCATTCTTACCGCCCTATCGTATTTTCGGGTGAGCGGCCTTTTCCGTCTCCCGTTGCAGGAGGGAATGTTCTTACGTTTCCGGAATACACGCTTGCAGAGGCGTTTTCACGGCGCGGCAATGCGCTTGTACTTTTTGATGAAATGAGAAACGCGAATGGCGGAGCAGGGCACCGGCAGAAATCGAAGTCACTCCATGGAGACAACACGCCTCCATCGGGCGAAGGTTCGAAACGTCATAATCATAGGTAGCGGCCCCGCCGGGCTTACTGCCGCGCTCTATACCGCCCGCGCCAACCTTAAACCCCTGGTGCTGGAAGGCGATGGGTTTGAACACACGACGCCCGGCGGTCAGCTCATGATGACGAGCGAAGTTGAGAACTATCCCGGCATGTACAAATTTCGCCTTGGAACGGACGGAGGCGGCAACGCTCGGGCGGATATCGACGAGTTTCTGACCGGGCCCCAAATGATGGCGATCATGCGTGCGCAGGCGCAGCATTTTGGCGCCGAATGCCACCCGAAGCGCGTCACTGCCGTCGACTTCGCCTGCCGCCCATTAAGGGTCGAAGTGGACGAGGAAAAGTATTACTCCGAATCGGTGATCATTTCCACCGGCGCGACCGCCAAATGGCTCGGCATCCCGAGTGAAGAGGAATATAAAAACCTGGGTGTAACGGCATGTGCCACGTGCGATGGTGCCTTGTTCAAAGGTAAGGACGTTCTCGTGGTAGGCGGCGGTGATACGGCCATGGAAGAAGCCACCTACCTCACACGGCACTGCAAGACGGTTACGATCGTGCACCGTCGTGACGAGTTCCGGGCGTCGCGCATCATGCTCGACCGCGCGAAGGCCAACACCGAGCAGATCAAGTGGCTGCTCAATTCCCAGATCGTGGAAGTCTTCGGAAAACAGGACGGGATGCGGAAGTTCATGACTGGTGTCCGGGTAAAGGACACAGTCACAGGAGACGAACGTGAAGTGCCCGCCGACGGCCTTTTCATGGCCATCGGCCACAAGCCGAACACCGATATCTTCGAGGGACAGCTCGACATGGATGATCTCGGGTACATCCGGACCCGTGGACGTTCAACCCTGTGTAATAAGACCGACGGAGAGATGCTTCCCGGTGTCTTCGCGTGTGGCGATTGCCAGGATCACGTGTACCGCCAGGCAGTAACGGCCGCAGGAACCGGTTGCATGGCTGCCATTGATTCCGAAAGGTTTATCACGTCTAACCCCATACTGTACGGTATTGAACAGGCGGATAGCCCCTCTTATATGAACCTTATGGCGGCAGCACAGGAAAAGGCAGACGACATGCCAGTCAAAGAACCGACGATGTTTTAGAATGAAGGTTTTGGATGTCGGTTCAGGCCCCTCAAGAGAATCATCCCAACCTTGTGATTTTTTTCACAAATCCCCCTTGACACCCCCCGCCCCGAAATCGAGTTTTTGCCCCGGTTTGGCGGAGGTATACCCATGAATATGGAACCTGACGCCGAACCACCCCGGAAGAAAAGATCCGGCATTGGCACGGCTGCTTTGGCCTTGTCGATACCCGGAATCATGCTTGCAGCGCCAATTGTGTCTTGCCTGATTGGCGTCTGGCTCGACCGGAAATTCGGAACGGGTTCGAAATTCACGATCATATTTCTCGTGATCGGGTTGGCCGCTGCTGGCCGCGAAACGTACCGTCTCATAAAAAGAATTAGTCGTGAGCAGGACGAACTGGAAAAGAAGTGAGTATGCCGTCTCTAATTAGACGAATATTGCGGACTACTGCCGTGGTAACCGTGGTAGCCGCGGTCTGCATCGGCACGTACGACTGGCGTGCGGCGACCGCATTTGCCGCTTCCTCGGCGTGGGGAATGGCAAATCTCGTCGTCTGGTCCTATATCTGCCGCGCTATTCTGTCGCAGGCGCCCAACCGCGGTGCAAAACTACTTCAATTCGGAATCGTCAAAATTGTGGTCATCTCGGCCGGACTTCTGGTCATGCGCTTTTTCGCACCGTTGACTCGCAATGAAGTGCTGGGTATTATAGCCGGGATCACGATGGCACTTTCAATTACTGTTCTGAAGGCGCTTGGTGCGCGGCTGACGGGTCGCGACCTTGTCACCGGCCAGCCTGAAATCCAGCGCGTGGTTGAACCAGTTGCAGAAGTAGCGGGGAGCCATACTTGATGCAGACTTACCTTCGAGTCCTGCTGCTCGCGATCACCTGTACTTTAGCATCCTTTACTTTTGCGCAGGAGCAAGTCGCCCCGGCAGCCCATCGTGCTGAAGCCGCTGCGACCCACGATGCCGCAGCGAAGCACGAACCGGCGGCCGCGGGCCACGGCGCGGAAAAACATGAGGAGTCCGCTGCGGCTGAGCTTCCAAACTTTATCCATATTGCACTTGCGACCACCAGTCAGGAATTCCGTCATTCGCCGCTTGGGCATTTCATTCACACGTGGACAAAGCAGATATTTCTCGTCATCAACAGCCTGATCGGCTTGTTCATACTGACGCGTGCCTCCAGGTTGCGTTCGCTTGTGCCTGGAAAATTTCAGACCACACTTGAGATGATCTACGAAGGCTTCCGTGGGTTTATTGTCGGCATTCTTGGTGAAGACAATGCCAAGTACGTGCCGTTCCTGGGTTCGGTGTTCCTGTTTATCTTCATCAATAACATCTTCGGTCTGATCCCGTTCTTTGCGGCTGGGACATCGGTTTATCCAACAACCCTCGCGTTGGCGCTGATGATCTTCGTCTATGTGCAATTCAATTCCATCCGCGAGGGCGGCTTGAAGCACTGGGCCATGCATTTCCTGGGTTCGCCGAAGGATATGGCCGGGTTAATTATCGGCATCTGCTTGCTGCCGCTTGAAATTATAGGAACGCTGGCCAAGCCGCTGTCGCTCTCACTTCGTTTGTTTGGAAATATCATGGGCGAGGATATCCTGATTGGCGTCTTCCTGCTGCTGGGTTTAACTATGGCGGGCGGACTCTTTGGAGTGTCAGCGCCCCCAGTTGGCGTTCCGCTTCACCTGCCATTCATGTTTCTGGGCATCATGACGTGTACAGTGCAGGCGCTGGTGTTTACGCTATTGTCTACGATCTACCTGATGCTGGTGCTGCCGCATGAGCATCACGATGAAACCGAGTTGCACCACCACGACGACCGCAAGGGCCTCTATGACGATGACGGCCAGCATCTCAGCGCGGGAGAAATTTCGCCGGTCTGAATGGCCGGCACGGAGCCTGACGCTCCGACATGATTTGATTTAGAAGGTCCGGTGAGACGTATGTCGAGTCGGACGAACATGAGGAGGAAGCAATGGATGCAGTAGGAATGATCGCCCTGGGCTACCCGATTGGCGTGGGCCTCGCAGCGCTGGGTGCGGGTATCGGCCTTGGTACAGCCGTCGGATCGGGCCTGGAAGCCATGGGTCGTCAACCCGAGATGGCAGGCAAGCTGTTGATCAACATGATCATCGGCGCAGCCTTCATCGAAGCTATGGCTATCTACGCGCTTATCACGCCGTTTGTGGCGCACCTCGCTAAAGTATTCTAGCTGACTGGCAAGTTCGCTTCCCGGGGAGAATTGTCTCCCCGGGGTGCAACCGCACCGGATTAGGATAGCATGCGGGTTCAAGCCGGGCGTATGTTGCGTGCAAACCGCCGGTTTGCACGCGCAAAGCCCAAGCGTTTAGTAAGCAAAAGGTTAAACTATGTTAGACATGGAAATCATCGGGCAGGTCCTCACGACGCTCATCACGTTTGCGATCTTCTTCCTCATCCTGAAGAAGCTCTTCTGGGCCCCTATGCAGCAGACAGTCGATGCACGCCAGTCCAAGATTAAGGGCGAATTCGACCGCATCGAGTCGATGCAGGCCCAAGTCGATGCTTTGCAGGCCGATTACTCAAAGCGCCTTGCCGACATCGAGGCTGAGGCTCGCCAGCATATGCAGGAAGCCATCGCGCAGGGGCGGCAGATAGCTGAGCAGATCGGGGTACAGGCTCGTAAGGATGCTGAGGCCACGCAGCAGAAAAACCAGCAGATGCTGGCAATTGAGATGGAGAAGGCCCGCGCGGAGTTAAAGCAGGAAGTGGTGAAGATGACGATTGCCGCGACCGAGAAGATCATTCGTCAGCAGATGAACGACACGCGCCAGCGCGAGCTGGTTTCCACCTTTGTCGAGGAGCTGGCCCGGAAGTGATCCTTTTCGATCCGACTGTCGCCGAGCGTTATGCACACGCGCTGTTCAACGTGGCAAAACGTCAGGGTGCGCATCAGCAGATGTTGCCCGATGCAGAAGAGCTGCTGAAGCTTTTCGCCGCGAAAAGCAGTCTGCGATCTTTCCTGGAAGGACCCCAGATTCCGACGGAGAATAAGGAACAACTGCTGGAGAAGATTTTCAAGGGCAAGATTCACGACATGGCGTACCACATTCTGACGCTGCTCCTGAAAAAGGGCCGCATCGAATACGTCGAGCCAATACTCGAACAATTCAGGACACTTGTGGAGCGGGACCAGGGCATTTATGAGGCCCGCGTTTCTACGGCTCATTCACTGGATGAAGCAACAAAGAAGCAGCTGCAGACTGCGCTCGAAACGTACACAAAGCATCGCCTGAAGATTAGTTTCTGCGTTGAACCAGCGCTGATCGGTGGTGTCCGGGTGACGTATGGCGACACCCTTATTGACGACTCTGTCAGGGGTAAACTGGGCAAGCTGCGCCAGACGCTTGAAGTGGCAGCGAGCGAACGATGAGCGGATTCGCGATGACTCCGGAAGCATTTGCCAATCACTATACGCAGAACGCCCTGCGCACGATTCGCCTCGTCAGGCAGTTTGAGGATAAAGACTTCGACCTTCGCCCCGGGCCGGGCAGCATGTCCACGGCGGAGCAGATTAATCACATTTGTGCGAGCGGCAATTTCATCAGGGGCCTGCTGGCTGAAGCTGAGGTAAAGAACGAATGGTTCGGACGCACCTACGAAGTGAACAGTGTGGACGCGGCTGTACGATCGCTGTTTCTCGCCATGGACGAAGTGAAAGCGGTCGCCAATAACGTTCCGCCTGAGCGCTGGACTGAAGAGGTGGCACCATGGGGACCAGATTTTAAGTTTACGCGTGGCCAGCTTGCGCTCCTGATGGTTGAGCATGAGATCCATCACAATGGACAGCTTCACGTGTATGCGCGCATGGCCGGCAAGATTCCGGTCATGCTGTATCACCCCGTAGACGAAGTTGCACTACGGCAGTAAAAAAAGTTTTCGCGGACTACTAGTGTGCCGAATCATAGTTCATTACCAGACCAAAGGGCAAACTTACCCTCGATTCGGCACACAGAACTGATTACGAATTAACGGTAGAGCACACTAGAGAAGGATATTTGAGAATGGCAATACGGGCAGAAGAGATCACGAACATAATCGAGCGCGAGCTTACAGGTTTTAAAGATTCGCTCGACGTTGAGAAGGTTGGAACGATTCTGCGCGTTGGTGACAGTATTGCCACCGTTTACGGACTGAACGAAGCCATGGCCGGCGAGCTGCTGGAGTTTCCAGGCGGCACGATGGGTATGGTGCTCAACCTCGAGGAGTCGAGCGTCGGCGTCGCGCTGTTCGGCAGCGACCGCGACATCAAGGAAGGCGACACGGTACGCCGCACGGGTCGCATCATGAGCGTGCCGGTCGGGCCCGAGTTGGTTGGCCGCGTCGTGAACGCGCTTGGCCAGCCCATCGATGGAAAAGGGCCAATTACGTCCACCGAATTCCGTCCCATTGAAAGCCCTGCTCCGAACGTTATCGCCCGCCAGTCGGTGAAACAGCCGCTGATGACCGGCATCAAGGCCATCGACGCGATGATTCCAATTGGACGCGGGCAGCGCGAGCTGATCATCGGCGATCGCCAGATCGGCAAGACCGCAATCGCGATCGACACCATTATTAACCAGAAGGGCAACGGCGTCATCTGCGTCTACGTGGCCATCGGGCAGAAGGCCTCCACGGTTGCGGGCATCCACGAAATTCTTACGAGCCATGGCGCGATGGATTATACCATCATCGTAAGCGCGACCGCAGACGAAGCTGCCGCGCTGCAATATATTTCGCCTTATACGGGCTGCGCGATGGCTGAGTACTTCATGTACAATGGCGGTCATGCGCTGTGCATCTATGACGATCTTTCCAAACAGGCCGCCGCATACCGCACCCTGTCGCTGCTGCTGCGACGCCCCCCCGGGCGCGAAGCTTATCCCGGTGACGTGTTCTACCTGCACAGCCGGCTGCTGGAGCGTGCCGCAAAGCTGAACGAGGATCCGGAGATCATTAAGGCAAGCGCGCCGAATGCAAACAAACCCGGTGGCTCGCTCACCGCGTTGCCTTTCATCGAAACGCAGGCTGGCGACGTTTCCGCTTACATCCCGACAAACGTCATTTCGATCACGGACGGGCAGATATTCCTCGAGCCGGACCTGTTTTACTCAGGCGTCAAGCCTGCTGTGAACGTCGGTCTTTCAGTCAGCCGCGTGGGCGGCAGCGCACAAACTAAGGCCATGAAGAAAGTGGCCGGTCAGCTTCGTCTCGCATTGGCGCAGTACCGCGAATTAGCAGCCTTTTCGCAGTTCGGTTCCGATCTCGATGCAGCGACAAAGGCTCAGCTCACCCGCGGTGAGCGCCTGGTTGAGGTGCTCAAGCAGGACCAGTACACACCGTATCCGCTGTGGAAGCAGGTCAGCATTATTTTTGCGGCTACTCAGGGTTTGCTCGACGATATGGATGTTAACCTGATTCGAGGCTTCGAGGCCGGTCTTTTCCCGTTCCTTGAGAAAAGCTACGCCGACATCCCGCATAAGATCGAAGAGACGAAAGATCTCAGCGACGAGTTGCAGGGCACGCTCAAGAAGGCTATAGTCGAATACAAGGGTCAGTATCTAAAACAGAACACCGGAGCCGCCGCAGCAGTCTAAGTGGCATTTTGTCGCGCTGCTTGAATTGTTTCAGGCAGGGCGACAGGTTATCTCGGTGCGTCATTTCTGCGGTGCGGCGTAACCCATCACTTTTCCGCTGGCGCACGGTTGTGCTTTGATAATGGCGCAAGGTAGTAATAGCTAGTGACTGACAACTCGAACGACAAGCATGACTCGAATATGGGACCGGTGCTTGAGGAGCATTCAGAATCTCACGCCCGAACCAGAGCGCGGGGACAACCGATTATCTGGGTGTTCGTGCTTGGGTTGATCAGCTGCGGTATTGCATACGACCTGCGTCCCTACTGGGCAAAGGAGCTTCGCCACGCACAGACTCAGAAACTGCTGCCCATTGGCACTTCCGCCTCGGATACGACCACGCGGCTGGTGGATGGCGGATATCGTGTGCCTGTTACGCTTAGTTCAGTTACTACCGGAACGAATACACTTGTGCGGCAGTACAGGCAAACATCCGTGATTGGATTTCTTGGCAGTTGCATGGGAATGTGGCCGATTTTCCGGCCAGGGTATGAAGATATCTGGTTCGATAGCAGCGGTCATGTTGTTCGGATCATCTTCTGCGATTGAGACGGGTGCAGGTAATTTTGCCCCTTCGACCGATTCGAAACGCAGGTGACGAGGCTACAGTGTCTCCTGGTTACTAGCGTTTGTACGCGGGCCCCAGTTCCAGGTGAGGGCAAGAAGCACCAGTGCCACAATGGTGCACCCCAGGATGGCGTAGAAAACCATCTGCCAGGCCGTCGCCGCGTCGGCAGTTTTCTTGTAGTGATCCAGCATGCCGCCAATCCCGGACGCCTGCGTCATGCGGCCCAGGTAGCCGAACAAACCGATGAATCCGGCGGCAGTTCCAATAGCTTTTTTTGAGGTCAGATCCAGCGCCATGATTACGATCAAGTTGATGACCGGGTATATGAAAAAGCTGATTACGATGAGCATCGCGTAGTCAAACCACAGGTGCGCCTTTGCCGACCAGTGGGCAGTGGTCGGGCTGCTCGTCACATACATCATGGCGCTGAATGCCAATATGATGGGAATCATGGAAAGGGTTGCGATGAGGCCTCGTCGGCCGCCAATCCGGTCACTTACCCAGCCGAGGAATATTGTCGTTGGTATGCCTCCAAACTCGGAGAACAGGATGGCCAGCCCGCCGCCTTTCACGTCCGTGCCTTTGATTTCGCGCAGATATTTCGGGCTCCAATCCAGCATGCTATAGCGGCTGATATACGCGAAGAAGTTGGCGATGGCCAGAATCCATACGTATTTGTTCAACAGCACGTATTTGACAAACAGCTCGCGAAAGGTCAGCTCGCGTTCAAAGTGAGCCTGTTCTGACGGCGGTAGTACGTAATCGTTTTTGTATTCCTCAATTGAAGGCAGCCCGATCGACTGGGGCGTGTCCATCAGACGAGTGTAAAGATATATGGATCCCATAAGCGCAAGTGCGGCCGGGAAATAAAACGCGTACTCCCAGCCGCCAGTGTGATATACCGCCCAGCCGGCCAGCATGCCTGCAATTCCGCCGCCCAGATTGTGTGACGTGTTCCAGATGCTAAACGTCAGGCCGCGTTCGCGTTCGCTGAACCAGTGCCCCATGCATCGTCCACAGGGCGGCCAGCCCATCCCCTGGAAAAAGCCATTCACCGACCAGAGAAAGAGATGCATGCCATAAGTGTGTACCGAACCAAAGGCGATGTTGCACAGGGCGGAGACGAGCAATCCTGTGGCCATGAACACACGCGCGTTGCTGCGGTCCGACATTGCACCCATCAGAAATTTGCCGAGGCCGTAGCTGAGCGCGGTAACTGCCATAATATTGCCCAGCATACCATCGGTGTAGTGCAGAGCCTTTTCGAGATCCTTCGTAACGGGCGACAGGTTGTTGCGCACAAGGTAGAACATCGCGTACCCGAAGAACGTGGCCTCCAGGATGCGCAGACGATTACGCGGATACAGCCGTTGAACCTCGGCTTCTGGCAACCGCGGCAAATGCGGCGCAGGCGCAAACGTCCGCCTGATTGCACTGATCATCAATGCGACTCCTTTGCAGCTACTGTGCGAGGCTGGTTCGGCTGCGCCGAACGCGCCTGTGCAAGCATTTCGCCAAACTCGCGAAGACTTGGCACAACCAAGTCGGGCTGCACATCAGCTTTGCGAGCGTCCTCAACTGTTGCTTCGCCCGTGAGAACAAGCACACCAAAGGTGCCGCTGTGAACTGACATAGTCACATCCGTATAAATCCGGTCGCCCGCCATCGCGAGCTCGTGCGCCTGCAGCCCGTGTCTCCGCATAATTCCACTGAGCATCCGATGATCAGGCTTTCCAAGTACGGCTGTCGGCTTGTGGCCCGTGGCGCTCTCGATGCACGCACACACCGCACCGCAATCTACCAAAACCGTCGGCAGGTCGGTTGGACATATCAGGTCCGGGTGCGTCGCCACATACGGGACGCCGCGCGAAATCCACCAGCACGCTTTGCACAATTGCGCGTACGGCAGGCTGGTGTGAAAACCTACAATGACAAGCTCCGGCTCCAGATCGTCAGGCAGCACCGTGTACCCGTTCGATGTGAAATGCGCCACCAGGCTGTCAGTCCCCAGGACGAACAGCCTCTGGTGCTGCGGAAAAGTTTCACGCAGGTAAAGAATTGTCGAATCCGTTGATGTGAAAATATCCTGTGATGATGCGGGCACGCCCAGCTGCCTCAGGTGCTTCACGTAGTCCTCAACGCTTTTGGAGGAATTGTTCGTAAGAAACGTATGCCCAATCCCGAGCTGTTTCAGCAGCGAAAGAAACGGCACTGTAAAATCAAACAGCGTGCCGCCTTTGTAGATCGTGCCATCCATGTCCAGCGCCACATGCCGAATTGCTGCGACACTTTTCATAATTCGACGCCACCCGGAAGCGCGCGTTGATGTGAATTGATAAACAAGGCAATGCGCGTGTCGCATTCGAAACCAGAATACAACCGGATTTCTACGCGGCGCACGTGTTCGACCAGCAATCTTCAATTGCTCCATCTCAATTGTCAGTTGGTGCCTTGCTAATAATGCGACGTCTTCGAGTTCTGGTTCTCGTTCAAATTCCCAATCGCCGTTTCCGTGGTGACGAGTTCCTGGTTCCACTGAAACTCACTCGTGGCCGCGACGCGATTCGGCTGAAAGTGCAGTGCCGGCCGATGATCCATCCGCTGCTTCCCGGTTAGCCCGTAGCACCTGCATGTTGGAGCGAGATTGCCTATACCGCTAATTGTTTCGTTCCGAATCCTGGGGCAGATTAAATCGAGTTGGGCGCACCGCTTTTCGTCCCCCGCTGAGGATCATGTTTCGAGATCACATAAGAGTAAGCCGTAGTCCTTCGGGCTCAGATCACCCGCTGATACTGCTCCCGCTCGAGACGCCACACCGGCACACCGCAATATCGGTCGCCTTCGGGGCAGATCGGTTTCTGCGCCGCGTGCTTTCGCAGACCGCACGGTGGCAACAGCCATTTGCCAATCTGTGGATGCACTGCAGTAATTGCCTGTGCCTCATCCAGGCTCGCCCGCCAGATTTCCTCCTGCGCGTTGTAACACAGGCGCATCGCCATTTTGTGGTGCAGGTTGAGCAGGTCACCACTTTCGGTGAAGCGCACCTTCACGGCGTTTGGCAAAAGATAGCTGACGTTCTCCGGCGTGACACCTGCTGCCAGCAGGTCGTTGATCGTCGACCAGGTCTGCTCCATCGAGTCAGTGTAACGCGCCTGCACTGCGGCGTCTTTGCGTATGATCTCGGGTGTGACGAAATCGGGCTCGCCCGTAAAGTGACGCATCAGCACCGGGCGGCTGCCTGGAGTCATTCGATGGCGCTGATCCTGGCTGTCCGCGGCATGGCTCAGAACTTTGCGGAATACATAGTGTGCATGAAACATCGTGCGCGAAAGCTTGCTCAGCGTAGTCAGGTTCATGCTTTCGCCGAGTAGAGCATTGCGAGACGGATCCAGCACCAGTTCCAGCGCGGCGGCATCCGGAAGATCAGCCTGTTTAAGTCCCAGCACCTCGCGGACTGCACAAGCGATTACCGTTTCGCTGCGTGCGCCATAATCGATCAGTACACTGGTCGCGCCATTAAGCGAGCTGTCGAATTCCGCCACAACGTCGCGAGCATTGTCGATGTCCACTTCTGCCAGACCAGCTTGCTGAAAAAACGCGTATTCGGGCGTGGCTTCGAGGTCGAGCGGCTCCTGCAGCAGCACCCCGAACTCCGGCTCCCTGGCGAGCAGCTCATCCACCATGGTCTTAATCACGTCGCGCTGCTCAGCCGGTGTGTCGTATTGTTGCGACAAGCGGTAGTAGCGCATCAACGTGATCACACTCACGGTGTGATAAAGATACGCATGGGTCGCGACCGGTAAAACATACCGCGCTGCCTCCTGCGCACGTTTTTTAATATCCGTTTCCGCGCGTTTGGTACCGTAGCGCCCTTTGAATCGAGCGAAGTATTCCTCCGCCACGACTGGCTTCAGCATTTCGGACAAGTGTTGGTAGGCCGCCATCTGCGCGCGAACGCACTTCAGGTACTTTTCAAGGTCCCCACCACCCAGATCGTGGGGGATGTAAAAGTTTTCCTCTTTTACAGCCACGTACCGCTGGCTGACTTGCTCGCTGTTGTAGAATGGATGCGCGTGCAGAAAGCTCCAGATGAAGTGGCGGGAAATCTTGTCCAGTGCAAATTGGACGTGCGCATGCTGCAAAGTGGTGTGGTGACCGGCTTTGAACAGCGACTGCGCGAGCGCATGCTTACGCTGTCGGCGCAGCTCGAGTTCGCTGGGCCCGGCATCCAGCGGACCCGCCACATCCGCTGCGCTAACCAGTCCCTTGGACGAGTAACAGGTTCGCGCCGTTGCGACGAAGTTATCATATGCCTGGTTAAAGACGTTAACGAGCTGAACGGTTGCCTCAGTCAACAGGAGCGGACCTCACGGGGAAATGGCACCGTCTTATGGGCACGCCAACTTTGCAACTGCAACACCAACTTGCCTGTTTAAGGACGCTTAGAAGGACAATGGTTGAGTTGGGCGGAAAATATGGCGCACGAAACCGCGCGACTTCTGATGCCGTGCGACTTACCGTCACATTTTGGCGCAACCTCGTGTATGTCGGGTCTTCCGGCATACCGCCGACGAGCCTTCGCAGACAGGGTTTCGACCTTTCTAAATCGCTGTCGCTGCAAAGGTTAAGCTGCATACTGTCGAATTCTAGCTTGTGAGCTGCATATGGAAATCTTATGCGGGAACAGTGCTTGCGTTTTGTCGCTGCCCGCAAGGGAAGACAGGGAGAGTCTCCAGGCCAGGCGCCTTGCCCGTCAGCTATTCTGAGCTTGACGGGCCCTGGTGCCAGCTTCGCACTTCGGCTTACTTAAGGTAATAATAGATTAGTTATGATCCAGGTAGACAACATCTCGAAGAGCTACGGCGCCACTCGCGCGCTGAAGGGCGTTTCTTTTACAATCAACAAAGGTGAAATTGTCGGATTTTTAGGCCCTAATGGCGCCGGTAAATCCACGACAATGAAGATTCTGACCTGCTACATGCCTGCCGATACGGGCACTGCCAGCGTGGCTGGTTTCGATGTATTCGACAACAGCCTCGAAGTTCGTCGGCACATCGGTTATCTGCCCGAAAGTGCGCCACTTTACACAGACATGCCCGTCGTCGATTTCCTGAATTTTGTCGGCACGATGCGCGGTGTGGGCGGCAGTCGGCTGAAGAAGCGCGTGACCGATGTGATCGATCGAACGGGGCTCGGCGGCGCAGTCGGCAAGAACATCAACGAACTTTCCAAGGGATACCGCCAGCGAGTCGGAATTGCCCAGGCATTGATCCATGAACCCGACATTCTGATATTGGACGAGCCCACCAGCGGCCTGGATCCTAACCAGATTAAGGAAATCCGGGAGTTGATTCGCGAGATCGGGCGGGAGAAAACCGTGATTCTTTCCACGCACATTTTGCCGGAAGTTACGGCAACTTGTGACCGCGCCATCATTATCAGTGACGGGCGAGTCGTGGCCTCAGGCACGCCGCAGGAGCTGATGCAACGCGGAGTACAGGGAGCAAACGTCGTCGCCAGCATACGCGGGCCGCAGCCGGGGGTTCAGCAGAAGCTGGCCCTGATTTCCGGTGTTGGCAACGTTCGCGAACTGGAAAGCTCGGGTAATGGTGTTGTACGCTACCAGATTGACGGAGAAAAAGCGGCAGAGCTGCCCGAGAAAATTTTCCACGCGGCCGTTGAAAACAATTGGACCTTAACGGAGTTGCGCCAGGGCGGTGCGACGCTGGAGGAAGTGTTTGCTGAGCTGACTCGATAGGTTGGCCCGGCGTTTGCAGCCGCGAGGCTGCGGTTGTATGCTGTAATAAATTATGGAGGAGGGTTGCAAATGAAGAAGTTAATGCTGGTCCTTGCGGCGTTCGCGCTGTTGGGTCTTGCGGGTTGTGAGCAGGAATCCGGTACGTCCACCAAGACCGAGACCAAGACGGAAGGTCCGGGCGGCGAGACCAAGACGACCGAAAAACACGAAACAAAGACTGAAACGGACGCTAACGTTACGTCACCAGCGATCTAGCTGCAAATCAGCACGGGCGCTCGTGTTTGCGACGCCCGTGCGTTTTTTGGTTCGGGTGCTGCGCCTGAACAAATCGGGTAACATGCCGTGCCGTGTTTCCGGCGGCGCGTTGAAATCTGCTGAACCGTCGCAGATCCGCAGCGCTTTTGCGCACCAGTGTGACAGATTTATTTGATCGGCCGTGCCTCAAAAGTGCGGCAACTACATCTCGCTGCTGAGGAGTAATAAGCGAAAAGCATAATGGCTACCATCTATCGAATTTTCAAAAAAGAGCTGGGCGGATATTTTAATTCGCCACTCGCCTATATCTTCCTGATTGTTTTCCTGGTCCTCGGTCCAGCTCTCTTTTTCAATCTGTCCAGCGGAGGATTCTTTAAGGCGCGCCAGGCGAGCCTCGGCGGATTCTTCGCGTTTTTGCCCTGGCTGTTTCTTTTCTTTGTTCCAGCAATTGCAATGCGCATCTGGGCAGAGGAAAAGCGAAGCGGTACCGAAGAACTACTGATGACCATGCCCGTGCGCGACTGGGAAGTCGTCGTCGGCAAGTATTTGTCGGCGCTGTCTCTCATCCTCATCGCATTGTTGTTTACCCTTCCCCTCGTCTACGTTGTCAGGCACTTTGCCGATCCCAAGACACCCGTGGACTGGGGGCCTGTATGGTGTGGCTATGTTGGTGCCTTCCTCCTCGGCGCCGCAATGCTCGCTATCGGCACCTGGGCCTCCAGCCTCACGGTTAACCAGATCATTGCGTTCATCGTCACCTGTGCAGTAATCTTCCTGCTGATAATCTGCGGGCTCGACTGGGTGGATAGTATCTTCCCATCGCGCGTTGCCGAGGTAATCAAAAAGTTCAGTCTTATGCAGCACTTCATCAGCCTCTACCGCGGAGTGCTGGACCTGTCTGATATCGCGTATTTCCTCTCGATCGTGGTGTTCTTTCTTTTCCTGAACGTCCGCAGTGTCGAGAGCCGGAAATGGAAGTAACCCCCCATGCCTAACACGTACGTACCCGATGCCGGCGCACGCCGAGCACGCACCCTGAAATACGGCACCAATGTGCTCGTTGGCACCATCCTGCTTCTGGTGATCCTTGTGGCAGTAAACTGGTTTGCGAACCGCCTTCAGAAGCGAGTCGACCTCACAGTCAACAAACAGTACACCACGAGCAAGGCCACGGAAGGATTGCTCGCCAGTCTCAAAGACAAAGTCACCGTCAGCGTTTATGCGACGGAGAAAGATACCCCACCCGAATGGACCGAGCAGCGTAATCAGCTTCGTGATCTGCTGTATGAATATCGCCTCAAGTCGAAGCAGAAAGTGCAGTACACTCTTAAGGATCCAAGCGATTCAAAGGTGGAAGAAGAGGCAAAGAAAGCCGGTATTCGCCCCCAGGAAATGCAGCAGGCTTCCATGACCGAATACTCCGTTAAGCTTGGGTACCTCGGCTTTGTTGTAGGATATAAGGGCAAGACAGAGGTTGTTCCATACATCCGTCCCGAGTCGTCCCTGGAGTATCAGCTCACGCGAGCGATCAACAAGGTAGCGCAGGTCAACATTCCTGTCGTCGGCGTGATGGCCCCGCAAGGGAATCCGATGATGGGCGAGCAAAGCCAGTTCGGTCTCATAAATGAATTCCTCGAGCAGGAAGGTTTTACCGTTCGCAGCCTTACCGCAGATAATCTGCGCGATCTTAAAGACGTTAAGATGATCATGATCCTCGATCCGCAGGATCTCTCCGAAGAAGCTTTGTACCGGCTCGATCAATTCGTAATGAATGGCGGCAGGCTGCTCATCGCGGCCGCTGGCATTCAGATGAGCCAGCGTGGCGAAATGACACGTGCGACACCCAAAGCGCCAAACATCAACTCGATCCTCGAGCACTACGGTGCGCACATCGATGACAACTTGTTGGAAGATTGGAAGGACGGCATAGCCCAGGGTGGCATCACACCGAGCGGTCAGATGATCCGCTACACAAACCCATTCCTGATGCGAACCACGGATGTCTCTAAAGACAATCCGATCACCAAAAATCTCCCCGGCTTGTTCTTCGTTTACCCGTCCAGTGTATCGAAGAGTGCGCAGGGAACGAGCGGTTCGTTAGAGGTACTCGCGCAGACGTCACCGCGCACACGCACGCAGGAACAGTTCTTTGTTACAGAACCAAACAAGCTGAAGCCGCCGGCGACTGACGAGAAGCTGGGACCAAAAAGCCTGGTGGTTTCTCTCAAGGGACCGCTGGCCAGCCGCTTCGCTTCCGTCGATCCTCCGACTCTCACAATGGATGACGGTACTACGCAGACGGTGGACAAGAGCAGTGTGAAAACGCAGAGTCCGGCCGACTCACAGGTAATCGTGATCGGTTCTTCTGTCGGATTTACGGATCAGGCGATTTCGCGCTTTCAACCCAACGTGATCTTCCCGATCAACGCAGCCGAAGCAATGACACGCGGCGGCGACATTCTGTCATTGCGTGGCAAGGACCTGTCGATTCCCGTGCTGCGGGATGTGACAGCCAAACAGGCAGGCTGGACTCAGGCGCTCGTCATTGGCGGCGTGCCCGCACTCCTGGCGCTGCTCGGATTTATCAAGATGATCCTCAACCGCCGCCGCCGCGCACGTTATCGCGAGATATACGGAACACGTGCGGCCGCAGTCTAATTGAGCGTCCTTTAACATTACAAATGAAGTGCAGGTAGAACAATGAAAACCAGTTCAACACTCGGGCTTGGAGTCGTAGCGGCAGCGCTGGTTGCGGGCGCACTATTTTATGGCCGGCACGAAGAAACAATTATATCTGAGGCGCAGGCGCCCGTGAAGACCATTAGCCCCGGTATCACTTCGAATACCGTGGAGCGTATTGAAATCGCGGTGCCGGGTGAGACATCGACTTCTCTTACGAAGAGAGACGGTGTCTGGTACACGAACGTCGATCGCAGGCATCGTGCGGACAAGGGTGCTGTAAACGGCATTTTCACCGCACTGGAAAAAGAACTGGCTGGCGAAGTCGTATCTTCCGATCCGGACAGTTATGCTGATTACCAGGTAAATGAAACCAGCGGTACTCGTGTGCGCCTGTATGAGCCGGGTAAGAGTGAGGCATCACACGACTTCCTTATCGGCAAGGATGGGGCTGCTGCGTTTACAACTTTCATGCGCGAAGCGCACGGCACGGATGTGATCAACGCACGCGCTTCACTTTCGTACACCTTTAAGCGTGCCGAAGGATGGCGGGATAAACAGATCCTCGAGTTTCCTCAGGATGCGGTAACACGTGTGGCGGCCGAGGGGACCTCCAGCACGTTTGAAGTCGCGAAAAACGAGGCCGGAACATGGAAAGTGCTGAAGCCGGATCTTGGCGATGCACAGCCAACCAAAGTAACTCCGATGCTATCGATGGCATCTACGTTGCGCGCAAACGAGTTCGTTGAAACCACACAGCCGCTGGCAGAACTTGGACTCGATCCACCGCGCCAGAAGCTTACGATTACTTACGACGATAAATCCACTTCACCGCCAAAATCCGAAACTGCGATCCTGCTGATCGGCGACAAGAAGAGCGAAGGGCAGTATTATGCCAAGCGCCCCGACGCGGATGATGTTTACAGCATCGGTGAATACATGGCTACGACATTTGCGCCCGAGCCGAATTCCCTCGCGCTGACGCCACCTGCCCCCCCAGCGACGGAAACAACTGCTACTGCCTCGCTCGAGACAACAGCCACTGCGACCGGAGAGACAACGGGAATTATGGAGACGGCGCCAGCACCGGCACCAGCCGATACACCTACGACAGGTCCCGCGCCAGGTACTTTGTCGACTCAGCCTGCGGTGCCAACGTCCGATGTTATTCGTGAATCCGCTTCTGCCCCGGCATCGGGCGCAGAAGCCAGCACCAGTACGGAAAACGCAATTCCCCCGGCGGCTCCTGCAGCCCCGGCCGCTGTAGTACCCCCAGCACCGCCCGCCACCGATACAGCCGCAAGCAGCCCGACGGAGGCCGCCGTCGCGCCGCCTTCCGCGCCTTCTGAAACTTCAGCCTCTGCAGCCGTGACCACCAGCACACCCTGATACTTCCTAAAAAACCACCATCTCGCGGCGGGTGCACAGC
>JBPCLP010000021.1:0-314015 GCA_051003195.1 Candidatus Sumerlaeaceae bacterium
GCAAGCCATGCTCCATTGCTATACGCTACTGAGGGAAGTGTATTTACCTGTCTGGCGCTTGTACCCGCCGTTCCATTTACAAGCCTAGGTTCTGACCACGTCATTGCATTGTCTTTTGAAACAGCGCACAATACACTTTTCCCGCCGGGGACTCCGCTCAACAGACGTTCGCTATACCAAATTGCCATCCAACTTCCCAGCCCATCGGTCGCTGACTTTGGGCCGCCGTCGACACTAAAGCCATCGCTAGCAAATGAACTCGATAGTAGTTGCGGTCCTGACCATGTCGTACCATGATTCGTCGAACGAGAAAAAACAATGTCAGAGTCACCGCCTCCGCCGGGAAACTTCTCGGAACTCCAGATCATAACTGAAACAAAGGATCCAGACGTTATTGATGCTGATACATGAGGCGAAAAGTCGCCTCCTGGATTTGCCGCCCAAGAATCAGACGGAAACTTTGTCGGTGCTGACCACGAAACCCCATCGTCCAGCGATTTGCTCGAATAAAGCTTATATCCTGAGCCATTGTTAGTGATCCAGCCAACCATACAGTAGGCATCCGACGTGGCGGCTAGGGTTGGCGACATGTAATTGACGTTGGCGGTATAGACGTTTAATTGAAGTGGAGTAGGGGTCGACCATTGAGCTTCGATCCTAGCGGTAATGACGCATGCAAATGAGAGGCATAAGGCAAGTTTCATAAATTGCTTCGCGACCGTCATTATATGGCCAAATAAACTCACACGTCAGCTTTGTTCTGATTTGGGCTAAGACTAACCGGGGACCGTTGACGTTCCCCCCAATTGTTGAGATTTCGTGTACTGTTGACGTGTTCACTAATTAATTTGCTAACCTGAGCAATACTTAGCGACAAGATCAATTGCGGGAAGGGTTTAAGTAGCCGGGAATTGGGAGGCGTCGCCTTCGCACGCTCGACGCTAACCTTTCTTGCTGAAGGCCTCATCAGCATGGCACGTCGAGCAACGGCCCTCATCCGCAGTTTGCCGGCACGCACCAGTGCACATTCACCCAAAAATCTTTTTCGACTTTATTGGACTTAGCCCACCCCAAGGTGACGCCCGGGAAGTGACACGCCCCCCAAGACTCGTGTATACCTGCCCGTGTAGTAAAGCTGAACACGTTCTTTGAAAACTATTGCAGCCTGACCGCCGTGACTGACGTCGGACGGCGGGACCGGATGAAGCTTTTGTTTCGGACCGGGTAGATTTTTTGCCGGGAGTCGTTTTGGGCGTAGCTTCTGCGGACAGCTTCGGCTGGGCAGCAGGAGATCCCGGCACTTGGTTTCTGCGCCCAATCAGCGTGGCATTTTACGTCTTTGCTCCTAGCGGAAAAAGCTGCCTATCGCGCAAGGAAGCGGGAAATCCACGGCCCCGGCGAATCCTTACGCGAGGATTACCGTTTTTCAAGTGGCGAAATTACCTATTTTCACCAACTTGATTTATCTGCAAGCCTTTCAAGCTTCTACACGCAAACTTGAAAACCAACTTGAAAAACTTGAAAACTTGAAAAGGCCCTAAACCGCAGTCCCCCGCGCCCTCCGACTCTCGCATCATTCCAGCATATTCGTGTGCATTCGTGCGATTCGTGGATAAAAATCACTGCCTTACCCCCACAGAACTGATTACGAACTAACGCAGACCATAATAGCTCGACTGCAGTTCCATTTCTTTCCCCGGGGAACTTATGCTCTCACTTACACCGACTCGTTGCTCAAGGCATGCGGGTTCGACGCATCTGGCGCTGCTCCTGTTCGCCCTGTTACTGGCCGGGTGCCAGCAGAAGGAATTGATCTCCCGGGTGCGCGCGCAGCAGGTGAAAGCCGGATTTTTCCCGGAGGCGACCGTCATCGGCAAATCGGTAATGGGCCGGAACATCGAGATGCTGACCCTGGGAAAGGGACCGGACTATGTCCTGATCCTTGCTTCGATCCACGGCAACGAAGCTGCGGGAACGCCGCTGGTGTTGCGGCTGGAGAAACTGCTTCGGCGCGAACCCGCGCTGCTTGAAGGACGGCGCGTTGCGCTGATCCCGGTTTTTAACCCCGACGGCTTCATCGGCAACACGCGGACAAACGCGCGCGGTGTGGACCTGAACCGAAACTATCCCGCGGAGAACCGGGAGAACACGCCGCGCTACGGATTGAAGGGGCTGTCTGAGCCGGAGAGCCAGGCGTTTATGGCGGTGCTGGAGAAGGAGCGGCCTGCGAGAATTGTCATGATTCACCAGCCGCTTTCAAAAGTAGACTGGGATGGCCCGGCGCAGGACCTTTCGAAACGGATGGCGGAATATTGCGAACTGCCATCCCAACGTATCGGTGCCCGTCCGGGGTCGCTTGGTTCGATGTTCGGCGTGGATTGGAAGCTGCCGATCATCACCTATGAACTGCCGAAGCGCGCCACGGGAATGGACGAAGGAATCCTGTGGCGGCGGTTCGGGGGTCCGCTGCTGGCCAGCGTTACATGGCCTGACCCCCCACCGGCAAAACTCATCGAGGAAATCTATCAGACCCCGGCCGTAAATCCATGGGCGGTTGCGGCACCTTGGATGGCCGGCGCCGTGGGTGTCGCTGCGCTGGTTGCAATGGTTGCCTGGCTGCTGCGCCGGCGAAAGCAGAAACCGGCGCCTGTCGTTCCGGCTGAAAGTGCGGAGATGCTTAGATCCGAAACAGGTTAACGGTGCGGCGGTGGGGCGGGATTTCCGGGATGTCGCGGAGGAACGCTTCGCCTTTGTGTCGCGCGCGGAGGGTAACGCCATTGAAGGAGTCCTGCTTGTAGAACAGGGTTTTGCGGTCTTTCGCGCCGGGTGGGATATCGGGCAGGTGCCACGTTTCGTCGCCGATCTCGAGGGTAACGTCGGTTAGCGGATCCTGGGTAGGGTTCATTACTAACACGCGTACGCTGCCATTGACGAGCAGAACTCCGTACGCGTAGACAAGTGATGCGGGGAAGTTGATGAACAGCATGGCAAGAATGAGCAGCATTCGGCGCGTGATTGTGCGGGTAAGCCTGGCGATCACTGAGACTGCCACCAGCCCTATAAGTACCAGCGCCAGGCAGATAAACCCGCCGTACATTGCTATTATGAGGAAGGGATCCCAGCGGGTGATGAAATATCCCGCAACTGTGAGCACGCCGAACACGTGGGGGCCGACGCCGGCGAATATTGCAAGGCGTTCGAAGCGGTTCACGAGACGGTGTTGGGTGTCTGGCATGGAGCAATTTGTGCAGCTGTACCATTGCGCAACGCAAGCTTCGCGAGTGAAAGCGAACTAAGTGTCCCGCGCCGCAACGATTTGTGAATTGCTAAGCCCTCGCCACGGCCGGTACTTACCGTGTAATGAAAACGGCGCGCTGGCCCATAGTTCTTGCCGGAGTTATGCTTATTGCGGCGGGCTGTTTTGCGGAAGCGCCCGATCCGAACACCGCGAACACGACAAACGAGCTGCAACTGCTTACCGACCCGCATTTTGTAAACGGATTTAATCTGCTGGGGATTCGATCCATTGAGACCGGGAGCAAAGTACACGATGTCCTGAACTATGGTAAATCGTCGGATGTACGGCCGGCGTGGCGTCTTGCACAATGGGGGACCAGCCACTCCCTCCAGGGCGCCAAAGTTGAAATTGTCCGCCCCGGTATGTTTCGATACTCGAACGTGGCCAAGTCCGTAACTGCCGATACGGTGCACGGCGAGCTGACGCTGAGTGCGCTTGGTTCGCGTGAGTACAAAGCGCCGCGAACAGCAAACCAGGAGTGGCCGCATTTACTCGTGGAGCAGTACCTGGAACATCAGCCTCTGGTGCGCGACCTCGGCGAACTCCGGATGAAGCTGCGGGTTCGCGTGACTCAGTTTCGAGACCACATGACAAGCGAATCGACCAATCCCGCACTGCACGCGGCACAGCTTCAGATATACCTGATGCTACAGAACACCGACCGGGCGAGCCGCAGTTACGGCGATTACCTTTGGTTCGGGCTCGCTCTGTTCGACAACCGGGAGGAGATGCCAAAGGAGACTTACCACAGGGATGGAGGTAAAGAGGACACGACTCATAAGTTTATCTATATTATGCCGTCGAGCGCGTTCCTCACCAAGAGCACGAGAGATGGTGAGTGGGCTTCCATTAACGTGGACGTGCGGCCCTACGTCGAGAAGGCGGTGGGAATCGCTCACGCGGAAGGATTTCTGCAGGGCACGCCACAGGACAAGCTGGCGGTCACCAGCCTGAACCTGGGGTGGGAACTTCCCGGCACATTCGATGTAGAGGCGACAATCAGGGAATTGGAACTCCTCGCGATCAGGCATCCGGGCGCATCAGTTCAAGCGGGGACACCGTAGAACTCGCTGCGACACTTTTATCTGGTAACTTTTAGCCTTTGCGTGAACGTGTGCATACGACAACTTCGTCCTAACGTCAATTGATGGGTGTGAGTTCGGCCATGACTTAAACGATTCTCCTTGCCGTAAAAGACACAGCGTGAGTTTCCAGCGCGTAACGGGGTACTTCCATTCGCATGATTGGCTTTACCATCTGCAAATTGCCCGTTACTTCCGGTGATTCCACCTGGCCGTTGCCGCCATAGTCCATATGGTTCGCCGTAGCAGTGTGTTATTCCAACCTTTGTTGATTCGAATTTCTCAGGCTTACCGGGAGACGAAATATAATGAACCACCTGCGCCTGTGGCAGAAGCTGACGTTGCTGGGGCTAATCCTGCTGATTCCGTTCGCGGCGGTTACGTACCAGCTGGTCGCGTCCGTAAATGAGTTGGGGATTCGCGTAGCGGAGAAGCAGTTGCAGGGCACGCATCTCGCCTCGCCGTTGCGCTCACTGATGCGGGGGATGCAGATGCACCGGGGATCTGCGTACGCGGTTGCATTTGGCGACGCGTCACGCAAGCAGAGCCTGGAGGAGGCCAAGCGCGTTCTGAAAGATAACATTGGAGCCGTGGACGCCACCATTCAGGGCATGCCCGAGCCCTTCCCCTGCGCTAAAGACTGGGCTGCGCTTAAACCGGATATCGCGGCATTGATCGCAAGCCAGGAAGCTAAGTCTCTTGAGGAAAATTTCGCGAAACATACCGCGCTGATTGAGCGAATTGTGGCGTTAATTGGCCGCGTGACGGATGAGTCGGGACTGGTTCTGGCATCGGACCTGGAGTCCTATCACCTCATGTACGTCATGATGTTCAAGGCGTTGAATATTGCGGAGCTATTGGGCAATGCCCGGTACGCGGGTTCCCACCTGCTGGCGAGCAAGGGCGACGAAGATTTTTTCCGCAAGGAACTGATCCGACTGCAGGCGCGTATTGATTTCGAGATGGTGCGATTGAGCGGGTCGCTAAAAAGAGCAATGACGCTGGATCCTTCGATGCGGCCCAAACTTGAAGAGGGTGTTTCCACAGCGGAATCGGCCGTGCAAAAGGCGACGGTAGCCATGCTGGACCTGGAATCCACCGAGACTAAAGCATCGTCAACGGATGCGTATTATTCGGCCCTGACCTCGGCGCTGGATTCGATCTACCAGTTGCAGGATAAAGTTTCGCCGGTGCTGGACGGCCTGTTCGAGATGCGCATTGACAGACTGCATTCCCAGGTTCGCGGCACGCTGATCAAGGCGCTGCTGGGGCTTATCGTGGTGTTCGCCATTGGCTGGTACATTATATTAAATATAACGCGGCCGCTGAGTAAGGTGGTGGGTATCGCGGATCAAATCGCACAGGGCAACCTTTCGGTGGAGCTGCCGAATGAAGTTCGGCGCGATGAGGTTGGGGACTTAATAAATTCGTTCCGCCGCATGATCGAAAGCCTGCAGGAAATGGCTGGCGCTGCGGGGGAGATGGCCAGTGGAAATCTGGCGGCCGCGGTAAAACCGCAATCCGAGAAGGACATGATGGGCAACGCGCTTCAGGCTATGACGCGGAACCTGTCGGGGCTGGTGGGCCAGGTGCAGCGTTCGGGTATCCAGGTCACATCTTCCGCCACGGAGATCGCCGCGACCGCGAAGCAACAGCAGGCAACGGCCAACGAGATTGCGGCGACGACGACTGAAATCGGCGCGACTTCAAACGAGATTTCCGCGACTTCGAAGGATCTGGTGAAGACCATGAAGGAGGTCGCGGAAGTTGCGGACGTAACAGCGGCGCTTGCCGAGGATGGGCAGACGGGGCTTGGGCGCATGGCCGCCAGCATCGAGAATATTGAACATGCTTCGGGAGCAATCAGCGCCAAGCTGACGATCTTAAGCGAAAAGGCGGGAAGCATCAACGCCGTTGTCACGACGATTACCAAGGTAGCGGATCAAACCAATCTGCTGTCCCTTAACGCGGCGATTGAGGCGGAGAAGGCGGGCGAGTACGGGCGCGGTTTCGCGGTGGTGGCGACGGAAATAAGGCGCCTCGCGGACCAGACTGCAGTGGCTACCTATGACATCGAGCGGATTGTGCAGGAGATGCAGTCGGCGGTTTCCGCGGGCGTCATGGGCATGGACAAGTTCTCCGAGGAAGTCCGTCAGGGCGTTCGCGTGGTTGGGGAGGTGAGCGAGCAACTGGGGCAGATCATCACGCAGGTGCAACATCTGATCCCGCGCTTTGAACAGGTTACGGGAGGGATGCAGTCGCAATCTGAAAGCGCGCAACAGATCAGCCAGGCGCTGAGCCAGTTGAGCGAGGGAGTTCAGCAAACCGTGGAATCGCTGCGGCAATCGAACTCGGCCATTGATCACTTGAACGAAGCGGTGCGGGGCCTCCAGCAGGGGGTATCGCGCTTCACGCTGAAGGACTAAGCGTGGCGCTTTTCCTCACATTGCGAATTGGAACGGATTACTACGCGCTTGCGGGCGCGGACGTGGTGGAGGTTCTGCCCCTGGTGAATCTGAAATCGTTTCCTCAGGCGCCGCTGGGCATCGCGGGGTTGTTCGACTACCGGGGCGCGACTATACCGGTGGTGGATCTGACGCTGCTGGCGATGGGCGCAAATAGCAACGTTTCCATGACGACGCGCATTGCAGTTTTGAACTATGCGCCGGTTGGAAGTGATGGAAATTTGCTGGGAGTAATGGCGGAGGAAATGACGGACACGTTTCACGCGGCCGCGGAGGACTTTGTGGTTACCGGAGTGGATGCGCCGCAGGCCGCCTACCTGGGACCGGTGATGAAGCGGGGCGAGCGGATTGTGCAGCGGGTGGATGTGTCGCAGCTTCTTTCACCTGAGGTGCGGGAATCGCTTTATAAGAGCTTGATGAACTAATGGTCATGGATTTTGAACACGAAGTCGTGATTCGGCGGCGCTGCGCCGATGCCTGACCCCCGCCTTAAAAACATACTTCAGCGCACCATGGGCCTGAGTTTGCAGACGGTGGGGCAAGGGTTTATAGACCGGTCAGTAAAAAGCCGCATGTCAGCCGCCGGGGTGACGGCGGACGACGCGTATGCGGACCTGGTTGAGTCAAACCCACTGGAACTCCAGGCGCTAATTGAATCCATCGTGGTGCCGGAAACGTGGTTCTTCCGTGATGAAGAGGCGTTCGCGGCGCTGGCCGACTGGGCCATCAACGAATGGGCGCCGACGCATCCGGATGCAACTTTGCGAGTTCTCAGCCTGCCTTGCTCCACCGGTGAAGAGGCGTATTCCATCGCCATGTGCCTAACCCAGGCCGGGCTGGCGCTTTCTCAATTTCACGTGACTGGGATGGACATCAGTAACCGAAACCTTGTGATCGCCAAAGCGGGTGTTTACCGGCCCAATGCGTTTCGCGGCGGGGACCAGAAGTTCCAGTCAAACTTCTTCGAGCAAACTCCGGCCGGGTTGCGGGTAAATGAAGATATTCGCGGCCGGTTAGATTTTCAACCCGGCAACGTTTTGGAGTCGCTGGACGAATTTACATCGGGAGCGTTCGATGTGATTTTCTTCCGAAACCTGCTTATTTATTTCAACCGGGAAACCCAAACGCAGACACTGGAAAACATTGAGCGCTTGCTGGCCAAAGATGGAGTGCTGTTTGTGGGTTCGGCCGAGGCGTTCGTGGTGCAGGCGTTTGGCTGCCAGCCGCTTAGCCACTCTATGTCGTTTGGGTTTCGAAGATGCAGGCAGGCGCCGGATCCTCCGGTTGTAAAGAAGGGCCTCATAAAACCTGAGGTAAAGCCTGTGCGTGTCGTCAAAACGGCGACTGTCTCCCGGTTGTGGAACACGCCGGTTAGCACGGCGCCATCGCGCCGCCCGAAGCGGCTCCCCGTCCAGGCTGATGTCGATGATGAACTCGAATTGGCGCGGCGTTTCGCGGACAAGGGCGATTTAGCGCAGGCGCGAAAGCATTGCAAGGCCGCCATTGCCCGCTATGGCCCCTGCGTGGAATGCTACTTTCTAATGGGCCTGATTGAAGACGCGGAAAACCAGCCGGAGAAGGCCGCTGATTACTACCGAAAGGTTCTCTATCTGGAACCCAACCACAAACAAGCCCTGGAGCACATGGCGTTGATTGCCGACAGGCTGGGCGACGCGAAAAACGCGGCGCGATTGCGCACCCGGGGAGGCCGTAATATGGGCTCTGGATCAGTGGGGGGCAAAGAGTGATGTCCAGGGGCGCATATTGGAGTTGGTGGCGCGGATATTCCTGTTCGCGATGTTTGGCTTTTTCGCGCGGCAAGATTTCGCGGACAGGAATGTCCGCGCCACGGATGCGTCGATTTTGCATACGAAACGTTTGCCAATCGCCAGACACCCAATGACCACCACGTCTCCAATCAACGACTGCTGGAATCGCATTGGGGTGTGGGGGGATGGCTCGTGCCCGCTGCTGGCGACTCATATCCACTGCCGCAACTGCCCGGTGTTCATGCAATCGGCCACCCAGTTGCTGGATCGCCCCGTCCCGGCCGAATACCTGCGCGAGCGGACCGTACAGGCAGCGATGCCGCTGGCGGCGCGCGAGAGCGGCGGCGTGAACGTGCTGATATTTCGCCTTGAAGAAGAATGGCTGGCGCTGCCGGCGCGCGTGTGCCAGGAAGTTAGCGCCAGCCTGCCGGTGCACACGATTCCCTTTCGTCGCGGCGGGTTTATCCTGGGTCTGGTGAACGTGCGGGGCGAGCTGATCATCTCCATTTCGCTGGAGCGCGTGCTCGGCGTTCCGCCGTCGGGAGGGGCGCCAGTCGCGGCGGCGCCGCGCGTGGTGATCGTCCAAAACAATAATAACCGATTCGCGTTTCCAGTGCTGGAAGTCTCGGGCATCCGCAGCGTCGCCCCGTCGGAGATTCGTGAAGTACCCGCTACGGTGGCCTGCTCGGATGCGCATTATGTCGTGGGGATTTTTGGCGAGGGCACAAAAGATGTCGGCCTGCTGGACGAAGAGCTTCTTTTCTTTTCTCTAGGAAAGGGCCTCACATGAGCCCCGACGCAAACGACGATCTTTCAGGTTTTTCCATGGCGGACCTCTTTCGCGTGGAGGTGGAAACGCAAACTCAGGCGCTTACTACGGGCCTGGTGGAGTTGGAAAACACGCCTGACCCGGCGCCTCTTCTGAAAGAACTAATGCGCGCCGCGCACTCGCTAAAAGGCGCCGCTCGTATTGTGAACTACGAGGGCGCGGTGCGAATCGCTCACACCATGGAAGATTGCCTGGTGGCGGCCCAGGCGGGTAAAGAAGCGATCACTCCGCAACGCACCGATGATCTCCTGCAGGCGGTGGATATGCTCATTCGAATTTCCCAGGTGGGGGAGGATTCGATCGCGGCGTGGGACAGAGAGCATGAAACGGAAATAGCGGAGTGTGTGAACCGTCTCGTCGCGCCGCCAACAGGTCGCTCTGTTGTGGATGCGCCTGTCGTTGACCCTCCGGCTACACCGATAACATCGCTGCAGGAAACCACAATGGTGGGCGAAGTTGCAACGCCCGCTGCCACTTTGATTCCTGAGCCGGCGGCCGATCCAAACCGCGCCCTGCGTATTTCGTCGGAAAACATGAACCGGCTGCTTGGTCTGGCGGGCGAGGCGCTGCTGGCTTCGCGCTGGCTTGAGACGTTTGCGAAGGATTTGATCCAGCTCAAGCGACTCCAGCAAAATGTCCTCTCAACCACCGATGCAATTCGATACGCCGGAATGGAATCCATAGGGTGCGCATCAACCGATGCATTCGCTCTCGATCTGCAGCGCGGCGCTACGAAATCTCATGAATTTCTTGTTGGGCGGATTGAAGAATTCGACGCCTTCCAGCGGACGTTCAGCCACCTTACCAACCGCCTGTATCACGAAGTTCTCGAAAGCCGCATGAGGCCCTTCGGCGATGTGGCGCTTGGGTTCCGGCGCATGGTTCGCGATGTGGCGCGAACCCTTGGCAAAGAAGTGAAGTTTGAGATCATCGGCCTGAGCACGACCATTGACCGCGATATTCTTGATCGCCTGGAAGCGCCCATCAGCCATCTGCTGCGCAACGCGCTGGATCACGGCGTGGAGTTGCCCGCGCAACGAGTCGCGGCGGGCAAGTCACCCGAAGGTATTCTTAAAGTAGAAGCACGGCATAGCGCCGGCATGCTCGTGATTCAAATTTCCGACGATGGGCGCGGGATTAACTACGCCTCGCTACGCAAAGCGGTCGTTGATAAGAAACTCGCCGCCGAGGAGTTTGCGCAAAAACTTTCCGAGGCCGAGCTGCTGGAATTCCTGTTTTTGCCAGGCTTCACCACAAAAAGCGCGGTAACGGAAATAAGCGGCCGCGGCGTTGGCCTGGACGCGGTGCTGGCAATGACGCGCGAGGTGGGCGGTTCCGTCAGGATCACCTCCCCGCCCGGGCGGGGAACGCAGTCCACGCTGCTTCTTCCCCTCACGTTGTCCGTTATGCGGACGCTCATCGTCGAGATTTCGGGCGAACCTTATGCATTCCCGCTTGCTCGAATCCACAGCACAACCAGCACCCTTGCCGCGGAAATATCCTACGTGGAGGGCCGGCAGCATTTTCTTCACCAGGGCAACCATGTCGGCATCGTGGTGGCGCAGCAGGCTTTGGACCTCGAGGTCCCTTCCGGAAACAACAGCGGTGAGTTTCCCATCGTAGTGCTGGAAGATCACGGCAAACTGTTTGGCATCGTCGTGGATAAATTTCTCGACGAGCGGGAACTTGTAATTCTGCCGCTCGATCCGCGTCTGGGGAAAATCACAAACATCAGCTCGGCGGCATTAATGCCAGATCGATCACCAATTCTTATCTTCGATACCGAAGACCTGATTCGCACGATTCAAACGCTTGTTACGGGGGAGCGACTTACGCGCGTGAAGGCTGGTACCTCTCGCGACGAAGCGCGCAACAAACGCGTGCTGGTGGTGGACGATTCGCTTACGGTTCGCGAGCTTGAGCGTAAACTGCTTACGGGGCTGGGTTATCATGTGGATGTAGCGGTGGACGGGATGGACGGGTGGAACGCAGTCCGCCTGGGCCGCTACGACCTGATCGTTTCCGACGTGGATATGCCGCGAATGGATGGGATTGAGCTGGTAACGCTCATTCGCAAAGACGCGCGACTAAAAAGCCTGCCGGTAGTTGTTGTTTCATATAAAGACAGCGCGGAGGACCGCCAGCGCGGACTGGACGCGGGCGCGGATCACTACCTTACAAAAAGCAGTTTCCAGGATGAGACATTCGCGCAGGCCGTGCGCGACTTGATAGGTGAGGCCGTCGATTGAGAATCGCTATTGTGAACGACATGATGATGGCCGTGGAAGCGCTGCGGCGCACGGTTGCACGCGTGCCTGATTTCGAGATAGCCTGGGTTGCGCGTGATGGACAGCAGGCCGTTACGATGGCAGGGCAGGACACGCCCGACCTGATCCTCATGGACATCAACATGCCGATTATGAACGGCGTGGAGGCGACGCGCAAAATCATGCGAGTATCGCCTTGCGCAATTCTCATAGTGACCGCGACGGTGGAGGGCAACAGCTCCAACGTGTTTGAGGCGCTTGGCGCTGGCGCCCTCGATGCGGTGAATACACCGGTAATAGCGAATCCTATTGAGGGAGCCGATTGCGATCCCCTGCTGTCCAAAATTCGCGTGATTCAGCGATTGATCGGGAAGCCCATCGGCGGGGTAACGCCAGCTGGTGGGCAGCCTTTTTCTCAACCGTCGCCTGGAGCATCCGCCACGGCCCGCCTCATCCTTATTGGATCCTCGGCTGGCGGCCCCCCGGCGCTGGCGGAAATTCTCAAACAAGTGCCGCCCGATGCGCCGCCGGTTGTCATTGTTCAACATATTGATGGCGAATTCGCGGTGGGAATGGCGGACTGGTTGGGGGGCCAAACCAACACCAACGTGCGTCTCGCGCGCGAGGGCGATGTGCTCAACAACGGGTCTATTTACCTCGCGGGAACTGGCAACCACCTGGTATTCACCAGTGGCGATACGCTGGGCTACAGCGCCGAACCCCGCAACAGCATCTACCGGCCCAGCATCGATGTATGTTTTTTCAGCGCCGTCACGCATGTGCGTGCCCGCGTGGCCGCGGCAATTCTGACAGGCATGGGCCGCGATGGAGCCGCCGGGTTAAAAGCCCTGCGCCAGATGGGATGTTACACCATAGCCCAGGACCGCGAAACCAGTGTGGTGTACGGCATGCCGAAGGCGGCCGCCGAAATGGATGCGGCGGATGCGATTGTTCCATTATCAGGCATCGTGCCAGCCATGATGAAATATTTAAGTCAGGAAACGAACCATGTCAGATCTGCCCACCATTAATTCCGAGCCCACATCAGGCATACCTGGTGGCGAGGTCATTCCTGTCGGCGCAGCAATACCACGCGAACAATCGAAAGACCATGGCCAAGACATGGAGAATCTGTTCGCCGCCGACCGCCTGGTGGTGCTGCTGGTGGACGACCAGCCAATGATAGGGGAGGCCGTGCGGCGGCTGCTGGCCGGCGAGGGGGAAATCGAATTCCACTATTGTTCGAGCTCAAACGACGCGCTTGAAAAAGCCAGGACCATTTCTCCCACGGTAATATTGCAGGACCTGGTGATGCCCGATATGGATGGGCTGGAACTTCTCAAACTATACCGTTCTACGCCAGAAACCCGCAACGTGCCCGTGATCGTTCTTTCTACCAAGGAAGAGGCGTCCGTAAAAAAACAGGCGTTTGAACTGGGCGCCAGCGACTACCTTGTAAAGCTTCCTGATCGCATCGAACTTATCGCCCGCATTCGCCACCACTCCCAAGCCTACATGAATCGCGTGCAGCGCGATGCGGCCATGCGCGCGCTGGACCTGGCGCTGAAACGGAAAAATGAGTTTATGCGAATTGCCAGCCACGACCTCAAAAATCCTCTTACGGTGGTGATCGGCGCGTCGTCCTTGCTGAAGGATTTAACCTCGCCGCACACCGATTTGCCGTGGATGGAAACCGTGACCAAAATGATCGCCACCGTCCAGCGGCAGGCGGAACAGATGCACAAGCTAATCGTCGATTACCTGGATGCGCAGGCCATGGAAGACGGCCAGCTTAAAATTGAACCCACGGAAAACAACCTCAACCAGCTGGCGAAAAACGCTGTGTCCGATCTTGACGCTTACACAACGACGAAGGGAACGCTGGTCGATTTTGATCTGGACGAAAATTTGCCATCCTCGAGTTTCGACGCTGCACGCGTGGCGCAGGTCGCAGTAAACCTGATCAGCAACGCCGTCAAATTTTCTCCACCGGGCGCATCGGTTACGGTAAGGACGCGCAAATCCGACGGTTTGCCTGGTGCGGAAAGTTCACAGCAACCGGGCGCGGAAGGAACGTTCCTCGTTTTTGAAGTATCAGATAATGGTCCCGGCCTGCAGCCAGAAGATCTCGCGAAACTGTTTGGCCGCTACGCAACTCTTTCGGCTAAACCAACCGGGGGCGAAAAGAGCACCGGCCTGGGTCTCGCCATCTGCAAAAGTCTGATCGAACTTCACGGCGGCCGCATCGGCGCTCGCAACAACGCTCCCGGCCACCCAGGTTCAACATTCTGGTTCGCTCTTCCTGCCCTTGCGGCCCATGCTGGATGTGATGCCGGCTGAGCTTAATGCGTTGCGGTAATCGCGGCTGGCGCAGGCAAAACTATTTCAAGCGGAGGAAAAAATTGTGGCGGTGGGGGTGGGATTCGAACCCACGGAAGACTTTCACCTTCGCCGGTTTTCAAGACCGGTGCCTTAAACCGCTCGGCCACCCCACCGCGTTGCCACTCAGCGCCGGCAAAGCAGCATAACAGAGACGGTGCCTGCGCATTCGCTCGACTTAGCCGAGAATTACAGTTGCGCCGCCTCCTGGCCAACGCAGCATTGCTTTCGAACATCGTCGGATCGCGGAGATACATGGATGCATGAGCCAGGGCGCGGATGTCGTAGTTGGTGGAGAGTGCAAAATGTCTGGGACTGACAGCGGGGAACAGCCCGGTCAGCCCTCCGTTCCTGCTGCATTAACTGGCAAAAAGAAAAAGCCCAGGCTATCCGACGTGTGGCGCGAGTCGCGTGACCTTGTGTGGGCCCACCGGCACCGGCTTGCGCTTGGATTGCTGCTTATGCTCGTGAGTCGTGCAGCGGCGCTGGTGCTGCCGGCTACTTCGAAGTTCGTCGTCGATGATGTTTTTACGGCGGGAAAACATTACCTGCTGCTGCCGCTCGCGATTGCAGCGGGCGTGGCAACGATTATACAGGGGATCACGGGCTTTGCGCTGAGCCAGATCCTCGGGGTGGCAGCGCAAAGGGCGATCACGGACATGAGAATGCGAGTGCAGCAGCACATATCGAGGCTGCCAGTGCGCTACTTCGATTCCACGCAGACTGGAGTGCTGATCTCGCGCGTAATGAACGACGCCGATGGCATTCGCAACCTGGTCGGCACCGGGCTGGTGCAACTGACGGGCAGCATCGTGACCTCCGTCTGCGCACTCGGAGTGCTCTTTTACCTGAACTGGCAGATGACAGTCGTGACTCTTGTGATGCTTGCGCTTTTTGGAGGTGGCCTTAGCTATGCCTTCTCCAAAATCCGGCCGCTGTTTCGCGAGCGCGGCAAAATAACGGCCGATATTACGGGTCGGCTGACGGAAAGTTTCGGCGGCATACGCGTGGTCAAAGCCTACACGGCCGAGCGGCGCGAGCAGATCGTGTTTGCAAAAGGAGCGCACAAGCTTTTCCGACTAATCGCGCGGACAGTCACGGGCGTGAGCGCGGTTAACTCCGGTGGGACTGCAGTAGCCGGCATCGTTTTTACGGTGATGATACTACTCGGCGGCCGAGCCTTTATCCATGGAGACATGACCCTGGGCGAGCTTACCATGTATGCATCGTTCACCATGCTCATGGCTTCGCCGGTCATTCAGCTGTCCTCCATCAGTACGCAGATAACGGAGGCATTCGCGGGCCTGGATCGAATCCGCGAGGTGCTGCGCCTGCCGACGGAAATGGATGAAGACGCGCAGCGCCTTCCTGCTCCGCACGTTAGTGGCGACATTGAATTTCGCGATGTCAGCTTCTCCTACGAACCTGGTGTTCGCGTGCTGAAAAACGTAAGCTTTCACGCTGCTCCGGGCACGACGACCGCGCTGGTGGGCAGCAGCGGGTCGGGCAAAAGTACGCTCATTGGTTTGATCATGGCGTTTCACCGGCCGCAGGAAGGTTGCATTCTTGTCGACGGAAGAGACCTGGCGAACCTGCGCCTGCTAGATTACCGAAGCCACCTTGGAGTGGTCCTGCAGGATAACTTCCTGTTCGACGGTACGATCGCAGAGAACATTCGCTTTTCGCGCCCGCAGGCCACCATGGCGGAAGTGCTCGACGCAGCGCGAATCGCCCACTGCGATGACTTTGTTTCGAAGTTCGAGAAAGGCTACGAAACGATTGTCGGCGAGCGCGGCGTACGTCTGTCCGGCGGGCAGCGGCAGCGGGTTGCCATTGCACGCGCAATCCTGGCGCAGCCCAGGATACTGATTCTCGACGAGGCGACGAGCAGCCTGGACAGCGAGAGCGAGGCAAAGATACAGGATGGATTGTCCAAACTCAGACAGGGACGTACATCGTTTGTGATCGCGCACCGATTGTCGACCATTCGCAGCGCAGAGCAGATTCTCGTGCTCGAAGGGGGCGAGATTATTGAACGGGGTACCCATACAGAGCTGTACCAGAAGGAAGGCCGCTATCGCGAACTGCACGACCGGCAATACCGGTTCGAGCTGGAGCGGTTCGTGAACCCCGGTGAGGAGCTGATTCCACCGGACGCTAAAGTGTCAGGCAAGCCGGTCGCTGCACCGCGCCATCAGCACTCCCGCTCGACTCCCATCTAAGATGTCTACGCCTCGCCCGTTTCATCTTTGGCGGCTGGCGATGCTTGTGTATGCAGTTTCCCTAGCGGCATGTCCTGGATTTGGGCAGACCACGACCACGAAATCAGGCATTCTTCGGCTGCAGTTCCTCGATTCGCGGACAGGAGCGGCGGTTCGACCTTCGGCGCTTTTGCTGGACGGCAATGCGGTCTCGCAGCGCGCGGATGAGAGCGGACTCCTGTCGATGAGCAATCTCGCGGACGGATCACACGAAATCCAGGTCGAAGCGGTCGGTTACCATGGGTTCAATGCAATGGCAGCGGTCGACCGCGAGAACACACTTGTGCAAACGTTCGAGCTGGATCCGGTGCCGCAGGCGCAGGATGATATCACGACCCCGTCCGCCGATGAGTGCGTCGTCCACGGTTATGTCGTCGATGATTTCCGCGGCACGCGATTACCTGACACACACCTGTCCGTTGAGCACAAGAACTCTAACACAGTTTCAGATAAAAATGGCAGGTATGTGCTCCGGTTCACTTCGCGAGTTCTGAAATCTGGCGGAGAAGTGGCGGGATCGGAACACGTAAATCTTAAGGCTGAGCACGAGGGATACCGAAAGCGCGAGTTTCGCAATGTGGAAGCGCCGCCGGGCAGCCGTGTCATGTTCCCGGTTCGACTGCAACGGCTCGAGGACGTGAATGTTGCGGACGAATCGACCTCGGGGCCGGAAGTTGTGGACGAAACCGCGGCCAGTGCGGGTGGACACCGTACTTACGACTGGGTGTTCGATGTTACATTGCGATAGGCTGACATGAAGCCCTGGCAGCTGTGGATGGCGACGGCTGTTTTGTGCGTCGCAGTAGTGCTGGGCAGTCGCGCATTGTTTAAAGCGCCTCGGCGAAGTGACCAGGGCGCCGCTGCAAGCGCTGTTGCAGTAGAACCCGATGTGGACGCACCACGATATCGATCGGCGCGTCAAAACAATGCTGCGATGGCACATCGTGCGGCGCTGTCGCGTGCGACCGAAACGACGCGTCCGCGTACGATGCCTCGGCTGCTTAGCGGTTTTGTGGTGGACGACTTTCGCAACTGGACCTCAATTCCGGATGATTACCACGCAGATCGACTCCAGGTGGTGAATGGCGCTATCACTTTGCGCGACACGGAGACGACAGGATCGCGCTTCGGCACACTGTTATCGCCTCCGTTGGAACTATGGCAGCCTGCTCTCGCCGCACCTGCGCAAAACACAACAACTGTTCCCGAGGGCTGCGAAGTCCGCACTGAGATTTCGCTGAGCCGAGACGGAAAATCCTGGAGTGGCTGGCAATCGCTCGAGCGGTACCAGGCACCCGACGGTAAACAGGTGCAGCCGCCCTCTGCACCTACATGGAGCGGGACGCGCCCTTCACCGATTTCCCCGCCCGTCACAGATTCCACCGAAACTTCCGGGCCTTTTGTGCGCTATCGGCTCACCTTGACCTCTTCATCTCCGGCAAGCCCTTTCGTTCAGGATGTGCGGATCTGGCGCAACGCACGCTTTTAATCATTTCGAGGACGAACCATGAACACTTCCTGCTGTACTCGTTTCATTCTACTGCCACTCGCGATCGTCGCGATAGCGACTTCATCGACCGCAGAGACGCAATCGACCGGGACAACAGAGAAGAAACCGACTGCGCTTCTGCGCCTCTGTTTTCGGGACAGCGAACGCGGAACCGCAGTGGTGCCGGACGCGCTTATGGTTGACGGAAGACTAACTTTCTCGCGCATTGACGAGGCCGGTCGTCTTGATCTGCCACTGGAATCGGGCGACCACATGCTTCAGGTAAACGCGCGGGGTTATCAGCAGATGAACGCGAAGGAAACCGCGCTGGTCGATGGGCCGCCGTTGAACATCATCACGCTCGACCCATTGCAGAAACCCGCTGAGCTTCAGCCGGCTCACCTCAGCCGCTATATTAAACCCGGACAGGCTATCGTTGCGGGATTCGTCGTGGATGATGAACTCGGCAAGCCGCTCGAAGGCGTCGAAGTTAAAACAGCCGACGGCAGCGCGAAAACGACCAGCGAAGGAAATGGGTTTTTTGCGGTGGCTGTGCCAATGGATAACGCAGGCCCGCTGCCGGAAGATCCCAGCCAGAAGTTTGTGAAGCGCACGTTTGTGTTCTCACTGGAGGGATACGGACGCGAGGAGCGGCAGAACGTGCTATTGCTGAAGGAAAATCCCAAGTTCTGGCAGGTACGCCTGCAGCCGGGCGGCAGCGCAAACGTCATCAATGAAGAGGATAACCGTGGCGGCTTGCAACAATGGATCTTCGGCGTCCCCGAGGAGCACGATGACAGCACGTCCGGAACCGGGGATGCGCTTACGACAGGCACCCAGCACTAGCGGTCGAGATACGACAGTCGCGGCGCTCAAAGTTCAGCGCGCAATTCGAGTTTGCGTTGACCGATCCTTGGCGGAGAGTTCGCACATCGAAGCGGGCTACTAACGTCGACATCAAAGGACTCGTTACCTTGGGGAAACCAATGCGGCTATGGACGTGGATGCAATATACCAGTATCCTGATTGGGCTGAATTGCGCGGTCGGCCTGGCACTGGGTCAGCCCGGCAACGACCCGACGGCGGACTCCCGCGCGTGTGTTGTCTCGGGTAACGCGCGTTTCACGGTGCTCACACCCGCCCTCATCCGGATGGAATACGCGCCGGACGCGAAGTTCGAAGACCGCGCCACCTACGCGATTATCAACCGCCGTCTTCCTGTACCCCGCTATTCGATTATGCGCAGCGGCGGCTGGCTCGATTTGCAGACCTCTGAAATCCGTCTGCGCTATAAGAGCGGCAGTGGGCCGTTTGCACCCGGAAACCTGTCGGTGATGGTGAAACATACGGGCCGCGCCGTTAACTCGGCGCCGGTGACATGGACACCGGGAACGACTGACACGGGAAATCTTCTTGGAACAGTTCGCACGCTGGATAGCGTGAATGGCGCCCGCCCGCTGGAGCCGGGTATTCTTTCGCGCGATGGCTGGGCAATTGTAGACGATACCACCCGCACGCTACTAACCACCGACGTGCATACGACAGGTGCGCCGCTCGGCGACTGGCCGTGGGCCGCGGAACGCCCGTCAGATTCGCACCGCCAGGACCTCTATTTCTTCGGGCATGGCCGCGACTATAAAAGGGCGCTACAGGAATTCATAAGTGTCGCCGGTAAAATTCCCATGCCTCCAAAGTGGTCATTCGGCGCATGGTGGAGCCGCTACTGGGCTTACAGTGACACAGAGCTTAAGGAGCTCGTCGCCGACTTCCGCGCGCATGGCGTACCGCTTGACGTACTGGTCATCGACATGGACTGGCACCTGCAGGGGTGGACAGGCTATAGCTGGAATCCGAAATATTTTCCGGACCCTGAAGGCTTCCTGAAGTGGGCGCATGACGAAGGTCTGCACGTCACGTTGAACCTGCATCCCGCCGATGGAGTGGCACCGCATGAGACCGCCTATCCGGAAGTTGCAAAAGCGATGGGTATCGATCCGAACACCAGTGCGACGATACCCTTCGACATCACAAACTCGCGTTTCGTGGACGCGTATTTCCGGCTGCTACATCATCCCCTGGAGAAACAGGGCATCGACTTCTGGTGGCTCGACTGGCAGCAGGGGACAAACACAAAGCTGACCAACATCGACCCGCTGCACTGGCTGAATTACCTTCACTGGACGGACATGGAACGGAACCCTGCGGGTGCCGGTCAGCGCCCGCTGCTGTTCAGCCGTTGGGGTGGACTGGGCAATCATCGTTACCAGACCGGATTCTCAGGGGACACCTATAACGATTGGCCTTCGCTGGCATTTCAGCCCTACTTCACCGCCACCGCAGGCAACGTCGGCTATGCGTACTGGAGCCATGACATTGGCGGGCACATTCCGGGCCCGGTAGCGCCGGACCTGTACACGCGCTGGATGCAGTGGGCGGCATTCAACCCGATCCTGCGCACCCACGGCGGCAACACCCCGACCACCGAGCGCCGCATCTGGGCATTCCCCGGTGAAAATTACGAAATGTTGAAACACGCGTGGTACCTGCGCTACTCTCTCATCCCGTATATTTACACTGCCGCGCGGCAGTGTTATGACACCGGCATGCCGCTACTGCGTCCGCTATACTACCACTGGCCCGAGTTGGATGAGGCCTACACCCACGGCAACCAGTATATGTTTGGCAATGATCTGCTGGTGAACCCGGTGGTGGAGCCTGCGGACCCGGCCAGCAGTTGTACGCTGCAAAAAACATGGCTTCCGCCCGGCGAATGGATCGACTGGTATACCGACGAGGTGACGACTGGGCCGGCAGAGATCGAGCAGTTGATCAGCATGGACCGTATTCCTGTGTGGGCGCGCTCCGGAGCAATTATCCCGACGGCCACGGTCAAGCGTCTCGAGGGCGCGGCAGGCAAGCGCGGGGCTAGCCACTGGGCAAAACCGCAGACCGAGCTCGGCTACCGGAGCATCAATGTTTTGGAGCCGGTAACGGTGCGAGGAACAACGATGCCTGCATTCCAGACCAGAGCAATTGGCTCGACCGCCGGGCAACCGGATGCGTATATCCTGCTCGACGTTTTCCCAGGAGATTCGGGCGAAGCGATACTGTATCAGGACGACGGAGAAACGACGGGTTATCAGCTGGGAGAAATCGCGTCGAGCACGCTGAGGAAGTTTTCAGACACGCGATTTACCACGGTGACGGTCGAGCCGATGACGGGGAGTTATACCCAGATGCCAACGAGGCGTACGTTCGAGCTGCGGCTGCGCTCCGCCGGTGACATGACAGGTATTTACCAGATCCTCGTCAACGGCAGCCCCTTGGAAACTACCGGTGTTCTCTCCAACACCGTTGGTCCAGGCCCTGCGCTCGGTTACGGTGATTACATCCTCTGGAATCTGCCGGCGTTCACATCGACAGATCGCGTCGATTTCGTATTCGAGCACCTTGACGGCGGAAAAGCGGCCGAGCTTGCAGCGACCGGCGCGCGCAACCTGCTGCAGATCATGTCGGAAATCTGCTACGCGCAGAACAGGTCGGGCGGTAAGTGCGGAGCACCGGGTGCGGCGGGTACACAGATACTGCAAAACTGCGTGAGCGGATGTACTACGACATCGACGATCGATCGTCTTTTCGACCAAGCGCTTAGATCGGCGGCGGATTTGCCGGACGGCTTCCCCGACCGGCTAAAGTTCATCCTGCAGCTGTTGGGCATTACTGTGAGAATCGAAGTGCGTGCTGATGCAAATGGTGAGGCCGAAGTCTCGATGGTCCTGCGGCGCATCGATGCGGCACAGGATCTTTCCATCACAGGCCAATTGCAGGTGAACGGTGGGATAGGCGCAACGTTTGAGGATGAACCGCTGTACCTGAAGGCTGGCGAAAAAGAGGGCCGTGTTACCTGGAAGATCGCCGCGCCAGACGCAACCATGCCTACACAACTGCGTGCATCGATAAGCTTGAGCATCGCGGGCCGTGACATCAGGATCCCGCTGTCCGCGCTGCTTCCGGCTGCAATCACCAACTGGCACGTAGTCGGGCCCTTCGACAACCCCGCGGGTATCGCGCTGGACAAAGTCTTCCCGCCTGAGGAGCAGCCGTTTACGCCAGCTGCAAAATACGCCGGCAAAGGTGCCGTGGTCGGGTGGCGGCACGTGGTTCGGACGGTTACTCCGGGCGAGGATTTAACCCGCGAATTCGTCGTCGATCTGCACAAGGTATTCGGCGGTCACACGGAAAAGGCCGCAGCCTATGCGTACACAATCATTCAATCCGACCGCGACACGAAAGCGACCCTGTTCATCGGCGCGGATGACGGCGTCGCGGCATGGCTAAATGGCAGGCCGGTGTGGCGCAATGCCAAGGGGCGGCCGTACCGATCCGGCGATGACAAAATTGAAGTGCAGCTCAAGAAGGGCGACAACCCTTTGCTGCTGAAAATCAGTCAGGGAACAAATGACTGGGCGTTCAGCGTGCACGTGGAGGTGCCGCAGACAGCGGATTCCTGGATCGAGAACCAGATGAAGCAGCCCAAACGAACACCCGGTGTAATGCCGCAGCCCGGGGTGTCAGTCCAGTCGGGACCGGGCTGACAAAGCGCAAAATCTACCGGCTGGGGGACCACCTGCCGCGGTACTCATAAGGCGGAGCCCCTTCGTAGGGTTTTACGCTGGGTGAGTGGGTAAGCGTGTAGGTGCCATCTGCAGGGTGCGGATTGTAAATGATGACGGCGCCGGGAGTGGCGGCCAGCGGATCGAGCGGCACTGGTTTCCCGACACGCTCGCTCAGCTCCTGCAGGGTACGTGGCATGGTCGCGTTGGCATCGTTTCCCTGGAATTCAGCAAGACGCATCATGCAGGCTGTCTGCAGCACCGCAGCTTGTGCGCGGCGGCCGGTTGAATTGAAACTTGCGCGCATAAATGCAGGGACGGCGATGGCGCTGACCGGATTTCTTATGGCGGCCTTTTCAGCCCACGCCTCAACGGCTTTTCCTTTCGCGAGCGCCGTTGGCAGATCCGGGCCCATCGTAATCTCCTGGTTGCGCTTCAACCATTCCAGCATGATCAGCATGGTTTCCATGACGCTCTTGCGCATGAATGCCGGGATCCGGATCAGAAGTTGAGACGGGTTTGGATATGTGGAGGGAGTTCGAAACTCTGAGAGGTCTTTCAGGTATCGTGCCATTGAAGCCATAAAGGCGCCTGCGATCTGCTTTTCTAGATCTGCCCTGGAGGCGGCCAGAGTTCGTGGAGGATCCACGACGGTACCTGCAAAGTAGCGCAGCAATTGCGAGAACCAGATAAATTCGCCTTCGCAGGCGCGGAGGAAATCGCGGCGCATGCGTTCCGGGTCGAGCTGGTCGTAGAGCCGCAGCGCGATCTTCGAGCTGGGAGGGGGTGCTGCATGCAACAACTCATCCAAATCGGTCATTACAATTCCGTCCAGCGCTACGCCGATCATGCCGTCGATGAACATTGTGCCGGCAACCTTCAGCGACTGGCCGAAGTACATCCAGTTTAGAATGAGTGAGTACGCGCGAGTCGTATCGCCGTCCTCCAGCGCCAGCCACATGGCTGTTGGCAACAACACACGGGCGGTTTCGCGGTATCTTAAATAGGACCTTACGTAAACCGGTGGATCATCGAAGGATTTGTACGTCCAGCTCAGCTCGTCGTAGCTGCACGTGTCCGTGATCCTAAGCAAATCGCGAAGCGCTGTGGTGTTCGCATCGTGGTAGGCCAGCAGGGTTGGCGTCGAAATCTGGCTGCCGACGGCGTTCTGAAGTACGTGCTGCAGGCGAAAGTCAGTGCGTGGCGTCGCATGCAACGTGGAGGTCGTATTCTTGAAAGCGTTGTAGTCGTAGAACAGATTCGATGTGATGCGCGCGGCTTCGGTCACGCCGGCACGGCCGCGTTCGGTTGACGGGTACTTCCTGTTGTACGTGGAAAGGCTGGCCGCGGCACCGGTGGCTTCCGCCTCGGCGATTGCCTTGCGATCGGCCTCAGTAAAGTACTGCTTCGACTGGAATCCCCGAAGCGCAGTCAGGCCGGCCAGCACCACGACGGCGAGCAGAAGAATCGCACAACCGAGACGCCGGAGATGCCGGTGCTTAGGCTGGTCCTCAGCTGCGCTAATAGAGTTTCCAGTCGGAGACCGCGGTCGCGACATCGGTGACGCCGAAGAATGCGATCGCGCCAGACATCATCGAATTGCGCGTTGTGCTGGAGCCAATGCACTCGAACGGAAAGCCCAGGTTCACAACTTTGCGCGCAGGCGCGCCGCCGCTGAACTGAACGGCTGCGCCACCAGACCCGCCGCCGCTATAATTTGCGGCGATTACCGATCCGCCGAACGCGTTCAGCCGGTCCGGGAAATCGGCGTCGTAGATTTGTGAGCTGGCGGTCGAGGCGACGCTGAAGTCCATGGTTATACCGGCGAAGATGGTACCGACAACGCCCGTGGCCTGGTACGATCCGCCGTCGTCTGCCGCATAATCCGCCGCGAAATAGTTGTTGTAGAATGAAGCGTCCACCGCGGTACCGTCCAGTTCGTAGCCGATTTCGGCGCCACTGACGAACAGGCTCTTTCCACCTGCGTTCAGGAAAGAGCTTATCTTCGTGCGCTCTGTTGCGTTGAAGGTGTCATCTGCGGAAGATTCCTCCCCGCCGATCCAGACCACGCACTCGTAGCCGTTGAGATTAATGTCGCTGTTGATGACCGCTTCATTCTCGGTTGAATCAAAAGAGAGGCCAGCATTTGCAATTGCAGCGGCATGCTGACGCACATAATTATAAGAATTGTTGCGGTTAAGGATGAGCTGCTCCACCGTTCCGCCAGCCAGTCCTCGGTTAATGTTGTTGTTGCGGTCAATGCGGTCGTATGCCTGGACGATGAGCACCTTGGCCACGCCGGAGGCTTTTACACGGACGGCGAGTGTGTCCGTGGGGAAAGATTCGCCGCCGGTGTTCACGCCGGCCACACGGAAGTAGTAGGTCTGGCCTGCGGTCAACCCGTTCACGGTCAGCGTGTTTGTACCCACCGCAGTGCCTCCACCCCAGCCGAGGCCGTCGGGTGACTGGTAGACGCGATAGCTGGTGGCGGCCTGCCCCTTTGTTCCGCCTGTGGCACCGGCAACCCAGTTCAGGGTCACTCCACCCAAGCCATCATTGACCGCACGGAAACGCACCGGCGGCTCCGGCAGATACGCAAGTGTACCGGTTTTAAAGTTATTAAAGTACTGCACTGTGGCATGGTAGCAGGCGCGCCCATGTACGTTGCGGACCTTCGGATCTCGCATTAATGCGGCGTCCTGTGCACTGTCGTGATAGGCTACTTCAATGATTGTCGCATCCATTTTAGGGACGTCGTCCGTTAAAGGGTAGTCAAAGTAGTAGGCGGAAATTTCGCCATATCCGCCTGTAAAGGTCGCCGAAGCGCGGTCATTCCACGTGTATTCCCACGCCGCGTCCTCTTCGAGGGATGCTGCGTCGAGTTCATCGGAAACTTTTGCTGCCCACCATGCCTGGTTGGGGGTGTCGCTGCCGGTTATGAGGCCCATGCTGCCGCGACCGCCGCCACCGTTGGAGTGCCAACCCAGGTAGAGGGCGTAACGCATATCGGTAACGGACGTGTCAGAATGGACTCGATACATTTGTGCGGCCATGCGAGGCGGTGCATGCCAGGACTGATTTTCGTCGTCGGAAGTGTTCGCGTTGTTCCAGATGAGACTGGCTCCAGTGGTGTCGCCGGTTCCCCAGCCATTCTGGATCCAGTAAACAGTCGACTCTTCTCGGCGCGAGTAGCCGGAAATACCGCCGCCGTTGTTCACGTCACCCAATCCGTTGCCAAACCGGATTGCATCGGCAATGACAACTCCTGCTGCGACCGGGGACTGATTGGAAATGACTACGGATCCGGTAGCGGCATTGCTGCCCGCATTAAAATAGTAGGTTCCGAGGTAAATCCAGCCGCAACCGACACGACGGTGGTCGATGCGGATAAGGGACTCTCCGCCGGTGGTGCGGATCTTATAGAGCTGACCGCCGGCCACGCGATCATTTCCATAGTTCACCCAGGTGTAAACCGGGTAATAGCCTGCCTGAGGAATATTGGGTGTATACGTGGCTGTGTGTGTCTCGGATGCCGCCGCAGTAGAAAAGTAATACGGCGTACCAGAACCGTAGTACCGGGGGTTCGAGCTATTTGACCAGGTACCTAAAAGCGTCGCGGCTGGATTGTCGATAATCACCTCATTGTTCTGGTACCCGATGGGGCGCAGCGGAACGACGGTGGCGCCAGCATTGAAACAGTAAGCGGCATACGCGTCGACCGCGTCTACGGTTCCAAAATCTTCCATCATGCTATTGTAGTATCCGCGCTGCCAGCGCCAATAAGGCGTAGCCGCGGCGCCATCCCAGGTGCGTCCGTGGCCGCCGTAGGTGAAGATGATGCGGCCGGCGAGTGCGCCGGTCGGCATGCCGGAACTGGACGGGCTGACCTGCCCGCCAATATTCTTTGCTGCTTTCTCCTCAGCTGCCCGTGCATCCGAATAGAGCTTTTCCATATCTGGAGACGGCTGAGGTCCGGGTCCATTCGGCTCGTACCAGTCCTGGCTGGGGCCGGGTTCCCCCTGCTCCTCAGCGAGGAAGGCCTCGAGCGGCAGGTAATCTTCCTGCCCCTGCACGCGCGCAAAGAACCGTGAGCCGAGTAACTGGTGCGGCTCGGCGAAGAAGTGGCGCATTATTTCGCCTGATTGGTATGTCAGTCCGCGATCCAATGAACCTTCCTGCACACTTGCAGGAAACGTGACCCAGACCTGCAGCCAGTTGTTGGCGATCTCGGCGCGGTCGATGTTAGTGCCCTCAGGTAAAATGGTACGGCCGTCGCGCCCTTTGACGACTGGCAGTTTTTCGGCGACGCTGGTGACTTCATCGTTCACCGTGGCTTTCGGGCGCAGCGACCTGGGCCCGGCAATATCGACGCCGAAAGGTACGCAGTCGAAGTTCGAGCTCAGGGTATGCGCCGCCACTGGAGGGCAGGCGAATGCTATGAACGCGAACAGAGTGATAAGCTGACGGGTTGTCATACCAACGGAACTGTTGCGAAAAGCCATTCAATCCTCGATCTGTTTGTTCCGCAAAGCGTCAGCGGGCCTGTTGCAAACTTGCCAAAATCAACGATCCGCGAGCATGACAACTATGCCGAACTCCGGATTCAGCGACTTTAGTATATATCCAGCATCCTTATTGTTCTACGGCGAGGCTCGAAATAGTGGTGACCAGGGTATCTCCGTTAGCCAGGCTCCACCCGCTCGACACGTAATGTCTGCGGTCCTTCGTGTCGCACACGGCGGCACCCCTTCTGGAAATCGATCCAGTCGTGCTTCCAGTCCCCGGGAATGCGCGCAAACAGACCTGCAACTGTTGGTGCACCTTCAGGACCTTTAAGGCTGACGCCGCGATTGTAGACGATACACAGCTCGGCGACTTCAGGGCGCACATTGGTCACATTGCGGCTGTTGTCGAAGAAGTAAAGTATCTCGCCGGGAAGCGGCAGGTGCACGAGGTTCTCGTTCGGTGCCGGTTGCGGATTGTCCAGCACGGCGAAAATTTCCGCGCCGGAATACATGCCGTGGATGGATTTGTGCTCCAGGGGCAAGCGGTCCCAGATCATCTGGCACAAGGCCGGTGCCTCATCATCCAGCAAATCCGCAACAACCGCTTCGCCGGTCGCCGGGAATGATAACCTGATTTTTCGCGCCATGCAATCAGCTCCCATTCAGTTTCTTTAGCGTCAACCAGATTGAACTTGCGGTGCAAGGGTCCGGATTGAGTTTTTCTAACCTGGAACCTGAACCCGAGTGCCTGATCTTTTCTCAATCTTCGTCGTGATGTCTGTGCTGCTGTTCGCGTTTAGCATCAGCACGGCCACCGGATTTGGCACCGTCGTTCTGGCGATCCCATTGTGCAGCCTCGTGCTCGACCTAAAGCTCGTGATTCCGCTGCTTGCGGTGATGAGCACGCTCAACGCCAGCTTCATGGTCCTGCGCGAGTTCGCACACGTGGACTGGCGCGAGTTCCGGCGGATTTTGTTATGGGTGGGCGCCGCGTTCCCCATCGGCAACTACGCATTTCACGTGTTGCCCGTGCCCATATTGAAATTCCTGCTCGGTATCTTTGTGACCTGCGTCGCGGTGCACGGGCTGTGGCGTATTTATCAGAGGCAGCCAAGAACTCCCTGGAACCGACATGCAGGACGCGCGATCCTGATTGCGGGCGGGATTGTACAGGGAGCCGTCGCCGCTGGCGGGCCGCTGGTGGTCACGTATGCGCAGCACGAGATCGAGGAAAAGCGGGCGTTTCGCGCGACGATGTTCCTCGTGTGGGCGGTGTTTAACTTTATGTTCGCGGTCTCGTACTTCGCCGGGCCGGACCGCAATTCGGCCGTTTTGCTGCTCGCGCTGTGCTGTATCCCGGTAATGCCCCTTGGGATGTGGCTCGGCCAGAAGCTGCACGACGCTGCCTCGGAAGTATTTTTCCAGGTACTGGTGTCCTGCACACTGCTGCTGTCGGGAATCAGTCTGCTATTCCCGATGCATCCCAGAGGCGAGGTGGAGCAAAAAAATATGTCACACAGCCCGGGTCCTGCGAGTGCGAATCGGTAATGCGACCGGCTTGTGTTGAGCCGGTGCCCGTGAAGCACAGGGGACGCTCCTTAACAGTCGCGGTACAGATCCACGGAAAGCGAGTGCGAATCGGTAATGCGACCGGCTTGTGTTGAGCCGGTGCCCGTGAAGCGCAGGGGACGCTCCTTAACTGTCGCGGTACAGATTCACAGAAAACGAGTGCGAATCGGTAATGCAGCGCAGGGGTCGCTCCTTAACAGTCGCGGTACAGATCCACGGAAAGCGCAGGGGTCGCTCCTTAACAGTCGCGGTACAGATCCACGGAAAGCGCCCGGCTGCGGGCGGGAGATATGGTTAAACCGGAAGGATGCGGATGAGCGCGAGAACGACGGCAGTCACGACCACAAAGCCGAGTCCAGCGGCGATGAGCGGTTTGCTGCCGATTTTCTTAAACATGTCGAACTTCGTCTCAAGGCCAGCTCCTGCCATGCTGACAACGACGCAGAGCGTCGAAAGATCGCGGCAGAAATTCGCGAGGTTGAGGTTTCGGTCTCCCGAACCCAATGGTCCTTCTTTGAGGTGAAAGGTCATTTCCGGAAGAAAGCCCATGGTGCGAAGCAGGACTACCGCAAACAACCCGATGACGAACGTCGGGATAAGGCCAAGGTAGTTGATCTTTTTTTTGCCGTGAACCTGAGGCCCGGTGGTCAGTTCCTTTTGACGCGCGAACCACAGTCCCAGCAGGAACACCACAGGAGCCAGCAGGCACACACGCGCCAGCTTGACGATAGTCGCTGTTTCACCGGCTTCCTGGCTGAAGCTAAATCCTGCAGCCACGACCTGCGGGGTCTGGTACAACGTAAGTCCGCTCCATAAGCCATAGGAGCGATCGTGCATTTGGAGCAGGTGCCCGATAAAAGGATATAGCAGCATGGCGATTGTGCCCAGCAGGCTGACCACCGCGACGCTGAATACGACGTCCTCTTCTTTCGCGTCAATAACCGGCGCCGTTGCGAGGATGGCAGAGCCGCCGCAAACACCCGTCCCGACACCCAGAAGCACCGCGAGTTTTTTGCTTAATCCAAAGTGTTTGCCCAGAGCAATAAGTACAAACATCGCCAGCGCGATTTCCACGACGCTCAGCAGAATACCCGCGGCGCCGACGTGCACCAGGTCCGCCATGTTGAGCCGCGCACCGAGAAGGATGATGCCGACGGGCAGCACCTTTTTGACGGCGAACTTGATGCCGGGTTGCAGGTAGCTGGGAACTCGAACGAAATTGCCGATGATCATGCCGAGAAGAATCGCGATGCCCGCGGAGTCGAGTGGGTGGCGGCCGCTGCCGACGGTGAAAGGCCACACAGGAGCTTCGCTCAACCACATCGCCGTAAGCGCAACAACGGTGGTGGCTAGTAAACCAAGCGCGATGCCCGGCCTGCGCCCGACTTTGTGGGTCGAGGGCACGCTGACAATGTCCCCGGCCTCCATGTAAATCATGTATTCGGCCCAGGAGTGCTCGTCGCCTTTGGGAGCGGAACTCATCAGGTGTTTACCTTTGGATTAATCAGAGGAAGTACAGTTGGCCGTGCGCGGCAAACGCAATCGGATTCGCGCGCAACGCCTTGATTATTAAGGAGCTGAGGGTTTTGGCGGCGTAAATTAACGAGTAGATAAATGGTCAATTGCGACGCGACAAAAAAGCATTGCATGGCTATGACCGGCAAACGCATCAAATGCAGGATGTCCGGGTTCACCGTAACGGTGCGACGCTTCGCTCCTCAAACTGATAGTTCTGCATACTACGAGCAGCATCATGTTGAACTGGCTGAGCGTGCGAGCGTACTCGACGCCCTGTTTGCGATTCAACGCACCACCGCCCCCGACCTCGCGTTTCGCTTCTCATGCCGCGTGGGTATGTGCGGCTCGTGCGCGATGGTGGTGAATGGTCGCGAGACGCTTACCTGCAGTACGCTGGCGAAGCAATTTGGCGATAAGCTGAAGATTGAACCGATGCGCAATATGCCGGTAGCGCGTGACCTTGCCGTGGACATGGAGCCGTTTTTTTCAGCGTACAAACGCTCCCTTCCGTATTTCATTCCACGCGCAGACCTGCACGATTTCTTCCCGATTCCGCACGGCAGCCCCGAGTGGCAGGCGATGGATCATCAGCCCCAGTGCATCGACTGCGGTGCATGCTACTCTTCGTGCACGGTCGTTAGTGCAAGCAGCCGCTATCTCGGCCCGATGCAATTGCACCGCGCTCTGAACCTGATTACCGATCCTCGTGACGGCGAGCGCGCCGAACGGATGCGCGTGATCGAAAGTGAAGCCGGGGCCTTCCGATGCCACACACTTGGCAATTGCCGCGAAGCATGCCCGCGCGGAATTTCGCCCACGGCGAGCATTGCACGGCTTAAACGGCTGGCGTTCTCGCACCAGCTGCGGCAGTTTTTCGCGCGGTTACTGCCCGGCACGCGCTTATGACGGAAGAGCTGAAGACCGACATCCTGATTCTTGGCAGCGGAGGAGCAGGAATGCTTGCCGCGCTGCACGCATACTGGATGAACCCCGAACTCGACATCACTCTCGTCACGAAGGGAATGCTGGGCAAAACCGGCTGCACGCGCATGGTGCAGGGCGGATATAATGTTGTGCTCAACCCTTCCGATTCGCTGCAGGCGCACTTCGAAGACACGGTCACAGGCGGGGGGTTTCTCAACGACCAGGAGCTTGCATGGACACTTGTCGAGGATGCACCGAAGATCGTGCTGGAACTGGAAAACCGGATCGGGTGCCTTTTCGACCGCTTACCAAATGGAAGGATCCACCAAAAGGCGTTCGCCGGCCAGACGTTCGACCGTACGGTGCACAAAGGCGACCTTACCGGCATCGAAATTATCGCCCGTCTACGCGACCAGGTGTTCCGTTCCGGCATTCGCTGCATTGATGAAACACGCGGGTTGGAACTTCTGACCACAAAGGACGGCCAGCGCGTTGCCGGCGCGCTCCTGCTGAATATGCGCCACGGCACCTACCTGATATTGCGCGCCAAAGCCACCATCATGGCGATGGGCGCGGGTCCACTGATGTATCAACGCGCTGCCTGCGCACAGGAAAAATCTTCGGACGGCATTGCGATGGCATTCCGTGCCGGCGCTCGCCTGATGGACATGGAGATGGTACAATTTCATCCCACAGGATTAGTGGTGCCGGGTTCCCGGTTAAATGGCGCGCTGCTCGAGGAGGGATTACGTGGCGCCGGCGCACACCTGTTCAATGGCCTCGGGGAACGCTACATGGGCACTTACGACCCCGAGCGGTGGGAGCGTTCCACGCGCGACCGCGTTTCGCGCGCCGGCTACATGGAGATCCAGGAAGGGCGTGGCACGCCGGATGGCGGCGTTTTCATTGACGTGACCCACCTCGGTGCCGAGTTCGTCGAGAAGAATTTCGAGGGCATGCGCGACCGCTGCCTTCGGATCGGGTTCGACCTTGCGCGTGAACGCGTGGAAGTCGCGCCAACCGCGCATTTCAATATGGGCGGAATTCGCATCGACCGCGATTGCTTCACAAACCTGGAGGGCCTGTTCGCGGCAGGTGAAGATGCGAGCGGAGTTCACGGTGCGAACCGACTCGGTGGCAACGGAGTCGCGGAGTCGACCGTCTTCGGCGCGCGGGCCGGTGAAAGCGCGGCGAACTGGGTGACGTCACAATCTCATGCCGAACTACAGCCCGATCAGGTTGCGCAGGCCCGAGCTTTCGCCGAAGCTTTGCTGGGGAAGCGCGCCGTCGGCGAAAATCCGTTCGTGCTGCGAGACGAGTTCGGCAAGATCATGTGGGATAATGTCGGCATCGTCCGCAGTGGCGAGAAACTAAACTCCGCGTTACACAGCATCGGCGAACTTAAAAAACGCGCGCAGAACTTCGCTGCTCCCGGCGCCCGCGAATTCAACCTCGGCTGGCAGCAGGCACTCGATATCCACAGCATGCTGACCGCAGCCGAGCTTATTGCCCGAGGCGCCCTGGCCCGCGAGGACAGCCGGGGTGCTCACTACCGAACCGACTTTCCGGAAACGGACAACGACAATTGGCTGAAGAACATCTACCTGCAGCGCGATGGTGAAAGCATCAAGGAGTGGGCTGAAACCGTAAAGCTGACGAAGCTCCAACCGCAGGTGCCCAGCGCGCGTTGACGCAAATTATTTTTTCTGTCGCCGCGCTCAATCTTTTACGAAGCACCCCTTCCGGGCCACCATCGCCCGACGCGCCTGCTATAGACCTCATACTCGGCGCCGAATGTTCGTCGCAGCACCGGCTCCTCATAGAACCGCACAAACAGGTGCGTCGTAAGCAGAAAAACCGCGGCATACACCAGAAGGGGCAATGACCCGTAAAACAACGCCGCGCCCGCCATCGCGAATGTTGCACCGAGATACATCGGGTTACGCACGATGCGATATGGGCCTCGGATCACCAGTCGCCGCGGAGGATCGAACGGTGCGGGAGTTCCATTTCCCAGCGTCGCGAAAGTCCCTATGCACCACAGCGCGATGGCCGCGCCTCCCGCCGTAATCACCATGCCTGCGATCTGTGGCAATGCAATAGCTTGCGGTCTGACCGCTCCCGACCACGACAAGAGCCGCGCGGGAAAAAATACCAGCACGAACCCGATGAACAGCGCGGCGTAGGTAACGACGCGCAGTAGTAAGAACATGGATCTGCTTTTCAGAGTCTGACGCCGAAGTCACGCGAGATTTGCCGCCCGTTCCTGGTGTGCCGTCCCAGAAGTTCATAGCTATACTTCAGGAAGCTTTCGAGCTCGGGCGGCACACAAAACCAGTGAACGAATTAATGGGACACCACACTGGAATTCCGAATTTCTTATCGATATTGGATACCTAAGCTAGAGCGGTCTACCGTTAGTTCGTAATCAGTTCTGTGTGCCGAATCGAGGTCGAGTCTGCCGTTTGGGCTGGTAAGGTACCACGGATTCGGCACACTGGAATGGCTACGTATCTCGTAACGCGCTGGGGTGAGAGCCTGGAGAATCCGGAAGATCCACAATTGCGCGCAGCAATTGCGGAACTGGACGCGGACGATCCTGAACATCCCGACTGCTGGTTATCCGACGATGCCGGCTGGACACTTTCCGCTGTTCAGGGTGGAAGCGTCGTGCTGGAAAACGTGGAAACGGGCGAAGGACCCTGGCACCTGCCGCATGCCAGCCATGATGACGTGTTGAACTTGTGGCGTGCTCTTCGGGCGGGGGAACTCGAAGACATCCTCAATCGAAGGTGGTTAGGCGGGGAAGCGATGTACCCCGAACCCTCGCAGCAGGAGCAGCCGCCGGATGACTTCATCGTTCTCGAAAGGCCGGCGGACAACACGACGCCGGCACGCTTGCTCATAAGGACAGGCAGTGCCATAGTCATTGCCGCCGCGCTTGTTATCATGGGGCAGTTTGCCTCGTCCCTGCAATGGGGTGTTACATACGGCATCCTCGAAAGCGCAGAGCTGAGCGGCGTCGATATGAAGGGTCGCGTTTCCTCGCACGGCGGTACACGTGAAGTTGTGTGGCGAAACTATCACCCGGAGGTCGAGTACACGTACCGCGTATCGGGAAATGAGTATTCCGGCAGCAGCTATGCCGTCGGAAATGTGGATGCGCAGGAGGCCTTAACGCGTCAGCGGGTAGAGAGCCTTAAATCGGCTTACGCCGCTGCAAACCAGATCAAAATCCATTACCGTCGATCCAATCCGGAAATAAGTGCCATCAAGCTGGCCTTTTCGCTGTTGAGCGTTACAGGAGTTTTGCTCGGGGCCGCCCTTGCCGTGTTCGGTGTTGCGTTGCGGCAGACAACTAAATTCCGCACCGCGGCGGTCACGGCCTTTGCGCTCGCGTGCACCGGCGCCACTATAGTTACCATCGTCCTGTGGCTGGGGGGTCACGCAATCGAGTTGTAGCGAATAACGTGATGGATCACGTCGACCGTGATCCTTATCCTGGACCTCCCCGAATTTGAGGGGCCAGTATGGGGTTCAAATGGGAGGTGCGTTTGCGTGTTAGGCTTGCCTCCGGTGATTTCGTAAAGCATCAAGACCATGCTATGATTCGCTCGGGGTTGAAACCGCTCACGGTCGCTCTGCTGCTGGTGACGTGCGTCGCGAGTGCCGAAATCGCCAGGTTTTCGCGCACGATACATGGAACACCCGCGCCGGCGCAGCAGATCGCCCGCAACCGTTTCCTGGAAATAACGAAGCCCCTCGCCAGGGCGAAGAGCTGCGTGATGGAAATCGTGAGCACGGCGACAGTGCTGCGCGACGGCAGGGAAGAAACACAACTGGCGCACGGGTGGCTCTATTATCAGCCGCCCGACCGAATGCGCTGGGTGCAGCAATCGAGCGAATCGACGGTGACGCTGATCCGCGCGGGCGACCAGATGCTGAGCATCGCGCCGCTGCTTAAGGTTCACGCCCAGGACAAGGCCACGCGCCCGCTGGTGGCTGACGTGCAGGAGGTGCTTGGGCCGATCCATCCTGCGTTGCCACTGCTGTTCGAGCGCATGCTCGATGACTCCACGATGCAGAAGTTTTTCGAGAGGTTTGAGCAGGCGCCAGGGGACGTGGTGAGTCGCATTCCAGGCCCGTGTTTTATCGGGCGCAAGGTAGACAGCATCACTTGGATCTATTCCGACAATCGCGCCTATGGACTTCCGGTGCTGATCGAGACACGACCGGACGAGCTGAGGCAGCCGACCAGTGAAACAGCCATTCGCTGGCTGCTGGATTCGCCAATTCCCGATACGGCCTTCGCAATCGAGATCCCGCCACTGAGTCGCATGGTGGGGAAGCTGCCGCCGCAGGTGGTGCGCATCCCAACAGGCGTTGGCTCTGCGCAGTTCGAAGATACCCGCACCGCAAGTGCTGGCGGACGCGGGTCACTGGGGGTTGCGCCAAACTTCTCGCTGCCTCTGCACAACGGCGGGAACTTTAACCTTGCGGCGCTTCGCGGCAACGTGGTGGTGCTGGATTTCTTTGCCACGTGGTGTGGTCCGTGCCGCGCGAACATGCCGCACACTGCGCAACTTACACAGGGGCTTGCGTCGCAGGGGGTGGTGTTCGTTCCAGTCAATGTGGGTGAAAACGTCGGGGCTGTGCAGAAGTTCCTGTCTGAAACCGGGGTGACGGCGAACGTGGCTATGGACACGGCCGAGACGGTGGCGGCCAGGTATAGCATCCGCGGGTTTCCCACGTACGTGATTATTGATCGGAACGGCTACATACGCGCCAGCCACGCGGGAGGGAGTGACGCAGTGGCCGGGGAGCTGCGCAGCGCCATGGCTCGCTAAAGCCACGCGCCATTCATCGCAGCCACTGTCTCAAACACGATTCTTCCCCTAGAGAATTCCAATAGGTTGTCGCATTAAACTAAGCCTTGCGCAGCCTCAAACCCGCGTTTTGCATGAATGTTCGACGTCCAGAGGCGTTCCGCGTTTTTGGCAAGAAACCCAACCAAAGGAGAATACAGGTCATGGTTCCTGCAGGAACTGCTGCGCCCCCGCGACCCGGCAAGAAAGCCGCGGCGCAGAAAAAAGAAACCGCACTGCACTTCGCGGTGCATGGCAAAGAAGACATGGTCGGCGTGATGGTTGCCGACGTGAGCGCCGGCCTTGAGTGCGCCGGCTGGAACATGGACACCAATGAGACGATCAAGCTGAAGGCAAACCACGACATTCCGCTTGGGCATAAGATAGCCATGCTCGACATCCCGCAGGATAGCACCGTGATCAAATATGGTGTTTCGATTGGCAAGGCGACCTCCGCCATTAAAAAGGGCGACTGGGTTCACACACATAATCTGAAAACGGCAAGGTGGTAAGATGGCCAAGGTAACATTCCAGGGATACCGCCGTGAAAACGGCAAAGTGGGCATCCGCAACCACGTGGCCATTCTGCCGCTTGATGATCTGTCCAATGCCGCATGCCAGGCCGTGGAGAACAATATTAAAGGCACAATTGCACTGCCGCATGCTTATGGCCGACTTCAGTTCGGCGAAGATCTTGAGCTGCTTTTTCGTACGCTGATTGGTACCGGCAGCAATCCCAACATCGCGGCGGTCGTCGTGATCGGCATCGAGCCGGACTGGACGCAACACATTGTCGACGGGATCGCCAAGACAGGAAAGCCCGTTGAGGGGCTGGCCATCGAGCGGCACGGCGACATCACGACCATTGCGGAAGCATCGCGCATTGCGAAGGAGTACGTGCACTGGGCCAGCGAACTCACCCGCGAGACATGCCCTATCGAAGACCTTTACGTCTCGGTAAAGTGCGGTGAATCCGATACTACATCCGGCCTCGCATCTTGCCCGACGGTTGGTGAAGTGCTGGATCGCCTGCAGGACATGGGAGCGACGATGAGTTTTGGCGAAACCTCGGAAATCACTGGTGCGGAAGACATCTGCGCCTCGCGCGCGGCGAACGACAAGGCGCGTGAAGATTACATGCGGATGTTCAACAATTACACGGACATGATTACCGCGACCGGTGCGGACCTCCTGGGTTCTCAGCCCACCAAGGGCAACATCCGCGGCGGTTTGACAACCATCGAAGAGAAGGCACTCGGCAATCTGCAGAAGATCGGCAAGAAGTGCAAGTTTGTGGGATGCCTCGAACCTGCCGAAGCGCCGACGGGCAAGGGCCTCTGGTACATGGATACGTCATCCGCCGCCGCGGAAGCCGTCACTTTGTGGGCGGCGTCAGGTGCGGTCGTGCACCTGTTCCCTACCGGTCAGGGCAACGTCATCGGCCACCCGATTGAGCCCGTTATCAAGCTGTCGGCAAACCCGCTCACGTGCGAAACGATGAGCGAGCACATCGACGTCGATGTCTCTGGGCTTCTCCGCCGTGAGATTAATCTCGAGCAGGCGGGCGACATGCTTTTCGAAAACATGATCCGCACCTGTAACGGTCGTCTCACGTGTGCCGAAGTTCTTGGCCATCGTGAGTTTGTGATGACGAAGCTGTATCGCAGCGCCTGATCACGAGTGTGCCGTCCCAGACGTTCATAGCTATACTTTCGAACTCGGACGGCACAAAAAACCGGTGAACGAATTAATGGGACACCACACCAAGCATCTCTGAAAATCCCGCGACATCTTCGTCGCGGGATTTTATTTTATGATATCCGTAATTCTCGTGGTTCCAGGTTACTCCAGCAATTGCCAGTTACTTGCTGCGGTTTTCAAAATCCCGACGTTTGTATTCAGGACGAACACACGACCATCCTGCAGACCAACCGCAAGTTTGCCGTCTTTGCCCTCCAGGCACCGGAACAGAAACGCGGACGTCTCATCCGGCCGCCAGCTTCCAAGAAAGCTGCTGGTTCCGTTCGAATACATACGGTAGAACTTCACGTTGTAGACGGAGTCGGCAACGGCCAGTGTGTCATGGTAGACCCACGTGACCGCAGCCACATCAATCGCATCGCGGGCGACCGTGGCGATCCACTGTGGCGCATTGCCTGAAGTCACACGGACCAGGTCCGCGCCTTTCGGGCCGCGCGGAACCGCCACCAGATCGACACCATTAAATGCCATTCCTTCGTGTCCCTGCTGGATGGCCGCACGCTGATGAAGTTCTTCGGATAGCTGCCCCGCAGCCACCCGATCGACGCCGGTATTGCGGATACCCACCCACGCATCAATAGAATCAGGTATGGTCAGCACGTCGGTATAATAATCGGACTGTGGCAGTCCGTATTCCAGTCCTGAGAGCGCGCCACTGCCATCAGCCAGCCTGCGAATTCCATATCCGAACGTAGCGGCCCAGAGGGAATTTCCGGCCGGCGCGAGGTCGTACACGCCTCCCGATTGTCCGATAAACGTCGCGACGGGAGCATCGTCCATTGCGCTTTCGGCGTAAATACGAGCACCCAGGTTCTCCGTGGATTCGACCAGGCGATTGCCCATGAAGAAACTCTGGCCGGCCGGAAAACGCGCCGCACCAACCTGGCGCGTAACCGAGCCGTCGGTGTTTAGCTGATAGACTCGCGGCTGAAGAGGAATATGCGAAAACGGGACACTCACCGCGACCCGGTCACCGGCGTCGTTGAAGTCGAGCGCGCGCGGCACGAGCGGATTGCCTGCGCCGTCCTGCACGGTAAACTGGTGCGTAATCTGAAGCGGTATTGTGGATAATGCAGGTACAGCTGTCGAAGAGGTAGTGAAGGAATCGATCACCCGGTTCCCACATGGAATAACAGCCCAATCCCCTGGGCCAAGCTGCAACTGAACTGCGCCGCCGGGAAGCAGCGGCAGTTGGCGCTGTGCAACGACGTCGTCCAGCGGCCCCGATACGGCTGGCGAGAATTGCAGTTCAAGGGTGTAGGTGCTCCGATCGTGTGCGTTCAACGCCAGGACATATTTATCTCCCGGCGCCCGTTGCGCCATACTGACGGCAAGCGGAGCCGCGGCTCGCGTATCCAGGTCCGGTGCACCAAGTTCCATTAATAAAGGCCCGATGCGATCCATGAGGTTATTGAAGGCTCGATACGGGGCGAGTTTCGGTAATTCCTGCAGTGCGGCATTGCGCATTCCGTCGCTATAGGTGAACGGCATCACGCCTTTTGCACCTGCCACGACTGCAACACCCAGTTGCGCCGAGTGCTCTGTGTTAGGCACTCCGCGAAAATATTCGAAATCGTTCGCTTCGAATGCCTGTGGTACCAGCCACACGTCGCGTCCCAGTGCCGCCAGTGTGTGCACCTGTGAGTTGAGAGTGGAAACCTCCAGTGTTACCCAGCTCGAGTTATCGCGATTGCCGGAATGGAACGGATAAGGATCCACCATGCCGACCGGAGGCTTCAGGTCATTCAGGGACGCCGCGTCTGTCAGCGCAGGAAGAACTGCAAACGGGAGTCTTAGGTCCGCGGTTTGTGCGATGGATAAGCTTGCGCGCCTGTTGAGTGCCTGGGCCGCGGTGCCCCCCGGCTCGTCCACCACGTACACGCCTTCGTACATCGGCGAAGTCAATACAGCGGCGAGCAACTGTCGCACGCGCGCAACGTAGTCCGCTTTGCTGAAATAATCCAGCCCCAGGTATTCGCCGAAAAGACTGCGCACCTCCAGCGTCTGCGGAATGAAAGGCATCCCATATTGCTCCGCGGCCGCACGCACGGCAGGCAACTGATCGGTGCGGCAGAGTGCCATCACGTAATTAAATCCATCCTGCTGCGCCAGCGCGAACGACTCCGCGATACCCGTTGTCCCAGGATTATTGAAGAAGAAAAGCCACGCACCCCGTGTGAAGCTGCTGCGGCTAAGCGGGGGAATCTCACTGATGACGGTTTCGACTACGACCTCAAAACCACGTTCGACCTGGATCACCTGGCCGTCGGAACACGTCAAAATGAAACGCGCAGCGCTCTGACCCGCCGGCGCAGAAGTCGGCTTCCACTCTGCACGAATTGCAGTGCCCAGCAATTCCACGGGCGGGGTTGCAAGTAGCGATCCTGTACTGTCGCGAATCTCAACAATCGCGGACGCAAGTTTGCGTGGAATTGCCGCGGTAAGGAACAGGGCGGGGTCGGGACTCGCGGGGCCGACGGTAAAAGTCGTAGGATCGACCCGTGCAAATCCGCGTTTCAAATCGCGCAAAGTAATGCTGCCCGTGGTCGCTTCGAAGCCCACCTTCGACTGACCATAGCAGAACGTGTTCGGCCGAATCATCTCGGTGACGAACTCGCCGGTGCCAGGACTTACGGATAAAAGCTGCTCGAGCGTTGCAGTAGTCACCCAGTACGCGGGTGGCAGCCATACGTCGGTTATTTTAATGCTTGCTGATGCAGGTGCAGAATAGCGTCCGGCTACAAAATACGTCTGGTCTCGCTTGCTGCTCGCCACCCGCTGCGTAACAGATGCGCCCTGCGGCAGCGAAATATCGCCCGACAGTTCGCTCGCCCCGTTGATTAACTCCCATGGATCCCCGGGCTCATCTGCGCCTGAGCGAATCTGCTCCGTGTAGAGCGTGATATCGTCGTAGCGCATCCACGACTGTGCCGATGCGGCACCGAAATACACCTCCATGCTGCCAGCGCCGCGCGGTGGCTCCAGCGCCGTCCAGAAAAGGCGGTACTCATCCGGCGCATCGTTGGTGAACACGTCGCCGATGTCTCCCAGGTGTGCTCCGCTGCTATTGAAACAGGCACAGCGCACGTACGGCATTTCGAACTTGAACTCAGACCGCGCATACCCGGCAACGGCGAAAGTCTCATAGGGCGAGCATGGCGGCAGAACAGTCTGGCTCCAGCCGAATAGAAACGACGACCGGACAGAAGAACTCCCGGTATGGGCTACAGCGGCGTTGTTGTCGGCGTACGCTTCGCGGAAGATATTCCAGTCGACCGGATTTCCAAAGGCGTCCACCTGCTCAAATCCAGGGTTTCGGAAACTGGATGTAGCGGTGCTTGTTCGCGGAACAGCGGACGAAGAGGCGGGGCCAGGTTGCAGCATAGTTTTCCCGCCGACCTGGCCCCGAAGGTTCACAGGAGCTGCCGCCGGCCGCACCATGGGCTGCGCGACGCCGAGCGTTCCCATTAACCAGCCAAGCCCGGCGCCGAAAACAACGATTGTCTGCGAAACACCCATGATCTAAATACGTACACCCGCAGGAAGCGAACCAACCACAAGATTGAATCTCAGAAATGAGGATTTAGTGGAAGTAGTACGTTCAGCCGCCGCACATCCCCTTGCCTTCGGGCAACTCGCCTCTACACCAGTGACAAATGCCGCCCTCTGCCGAACCGCCCCAACGCGAACCCGCGGCACCGCATGCGTTGCTTCAACGCCGTAATGTCCGCTTGCTGCTCCCGATTCTGATCTTCATCGCCGGGCTGACGATTCGACTTTATGGCCTCGGCGTTTATCCGCAACGGCACGCGTGTGACGACGAATTCCATTATCTCTGGGCAGGGACGTCGCTACTGGAATCCGGTGTGCCAACTTCCTGGTCACGGCTTGCAGGTGCGCAAAGCGCATGGATCGGGCGCCTTGACTGGGAGGGCATGCACTACCAGCTTGTGCGGCCCGCGCTCGATCACCCGCCGCTGTTCAGCGCATTGACAGGAATTGCGGGCAAACTCGCCGGCGCTACGCCAATCGTGCTGCGCACCGTCGAGGGCGGTTCTATAAAGCTCTGGGATGCGGAGCTGGGAAGGATTCGGCTGCTTTCAATACTGCTGTTCTGCTTTACGTTCTGGCTGCTGTTCGATATTCTGCGTATGAGCTTCGGTTTCGCCGCAGCGAACATCGGAATCCTCTGCTACGGTTTCATTGCCCACATCGTGGCGCACAATAGGCTCCTCGTCGCTGATAATCTTATTGTCCCGCTGATGCTCTGCGGCCTCTGGACGACGCAAAGATACCTGAACCGCACCATGAGTGAGCGCCGCTTCGCGGTCATCGTCATCGCCGCGCTTACAGCGGCCATGCTGTGCAAGCTTGTCGCGGCCTGCTGCGCTGTTGCCCTGTTTGCGCTGCTGCTGTTCGCCGGTAAACGCCGCGAAGTCTTCTATCCGGTGGCGGGAGTTCTTCTCGGGATCGCATGCAATCTGGTCTATGCAGTCGTGCAGGGATGGGGCACTTTTCGAGAGGTAATCCAGACGCACGCCCAACGCTATTCCGGGTTCGATAGCCTGGAAAGGCTTATCCGTACACAACCGCTCGTCGGGGCGGATGACTTCAATTCGCTGATTCTGCTTGGCTGGATCGCAATCTTCGCACTCGCGTTGCGGCGGCGTCCGCAACCTATCATCGCCGGTTTCATCGCCTACCTGTTTGGTTTCGTCTTTTTCACACCATCCAACGCCATCTATGGCTGGTATGCGCTTCCGCTCTATCCGTTCCTTTGCCTTGGAATTGCGTTCGCTGTCACCGAAACATGGAAACGTCCCTGCGGCATCGCAGCCATCGCGGTTCTACTACTGCTGCTGTCCAGGGGTTTCCAGATTCTCTTTCTCGCAAACCCTGATGCGATTCACGTTTTGCGCATGGTATTCATCGCCCCGGCCGCCGCCGTTGTGCTTAGTCCACTTTACCCACGGTACGTCGGATTAAAAATTAACCGCGGCCTGCTCACCGTATCCTTTGCAATCTGCCTCATTGGCGAGCTACTAACGTTGATCAAGCTTCAAGCCACGGCGTCATGACAGATCTTTGCGCAGCGAGTAATATGCTAACAAGCTGCGAATTCCAAACAAGATCAACACTGCCGCAACCGCGCTGACAGTCAACGCCAGCCAGTTGCGCCGAAGGTTCGTCACGAACAGCGTGGCCGGCCGGCCCGACTGCGAGTTCATCGGGTCCGTGCCGTCCAGGTACTCTTGCGCGTCCGCTAAGCCGTCACTGTCCAGGTCACTCTTGAAACCATATAGCGACGCGAGCCTCTCGGGCTCGGTGGTAATCTCCATGATCTTCTCGGCACCCAGCAGTTTGACCATGTGATTGCCGAAGGCATTGAGAAGCGGGTTTTTTACTTCCTGGCCCGGTTTCGCTTCCCTCGCAATATCCAGCAATTCCTTCTCGGCCTCGCTCAAGCTACTGATCTGGCCCAGGCCCGTGCCCGACGGACCTGTCGGAGAAATGTGGCACATCGCGCAATCGACACGCCTTCCGGAATGCTCCTGCGAAAACTCCTGGAAATCGGGATAGCCAAACAACGGCGTGGAGCCAAGGAGCAGCAGCGAGGCCACACAGAAAGCGCGCTTCACTGTTGGCCCTTCAAGAAATCGTATATCTGCTGACCAAACACCGTCATGATGACCAGGTAAACCGCACCTGCACACGCGAGAACCGTCAACGTCCGGCGGCTGGCCCGGCGAAAGATAACCGGCGCAAAGAACAGCACCAGCACCAGCGCCGAAACGAGCACCGCCACCAGCCAGAACGGCAGCAGTTCCAACGGGTAAAAGATAAAATAGAAGTACCACTCGGGCTTGATGCCTTCCGGAGTAGCGCCCAGCGGGTTATACGCGGCGAAAAGTGGATATGAGGAGAACGATTCGAACGGAAGACAGATGCCAATCACCAGCAGGACAACAACTGCGACCGTCCACACCGATAAATCGCGCAGGATGTAAAACGGGATAAACTTCTCGGTTTTCCCGGTCGGATTGTCCACACCCTGGCTCATCCCGTGCAACTGGATACCGAGCAGGTGAAATCCAACGACGCCCAGCGTAAGCAGCGGCAGCACGACAACATGGATCGCATAAAAGCGGCTCAGCGTCGACTGGCCAATCGATGGTCCACCCTGGATCAGTTCACGCACGCGAATTGGCAACTCGCGCAAACTCACCGGCAAGTACCGCGCAAACTCGTCGATGCTCTGCAGGCCCACCTTCGTGGCGTTCACAGCAACCTGGTGCCACGGCAGCAGGTATCCGGTAAACCCGAAACCAAACGTGATCAGCAGCAGCACGACTCCGCTCACCCACACCATCTCTCGCGGTTTTTCGAACGCCTTCATCGCGAAAGTCGTGAGCAGATGCACCAGCACGGCAATGATCATCAGCGACGAGGACCACGCATGGATGTTGCGCACCATAGCGCCGCCGCGCACGTGTTGCGTGATATAGTCTACCGAAGCGTGCGCGTCGGTGACGGTCGGCTCGTAGTAAACCAGCAGTAAAAGTCCGGTGATCAGCTGGACGCCAAGGAAGAACAGCGCCAGCCCGCCCAGGTAATAGGCCCACCCGAACCGATGCACCGGAACCGTCTTGTTCGTGACCAACGATTCGTAACTCGCCTTATGCAGCGGAAAACGATGCACACAGCGCGACACAAAGCTGTTCAGCCGTGGCTCAGAACTCACGCAAGCTCGTCCGCGGCGAACCGCTTTGCGATAAAGACGGTATAACTGTCGAGATGATCGGGATCCGGTGTGCCTTCAATGTTTCCACCCGGACTTTTGCTCGCAACGACTTTGTCTTCGTCGTCCTTTAGAACCCAGCCAAGCCGCGGAAGCGGCCGGTTCGCGGGCGAGCCAGCGTTCGGTTGTCCTGTCTTAATGTCAAAAAACGACATGTGACAAGGGCAACTGATGCGGTTCTGCTCGTCCGTGGTATTGCCGACGGTACAACCGAGGTGCGTGCATTTTGCCGAGATCAGAACCGGCAGCCCGTCATCGTCCGCAAACGCAAGCGCGGGCCTCAGATTGTAGTCGATAAAGTATTTTCCCTGCGTGGAGTTCAGCCGACTCAACTTTGCCACTTCGATAAAGTCGTTATTCAGCCGCTCAAGTTCCTGCTCGCGCGCGGTCAGGTTCTCACGCAATCGGGCCAGCCGCTTGCGCAGTTGGTCCGAATGTTCTGCGGGTGTCACATCCTGGCTGCCCAGGAGGAACTGAGCCATTTTCGCCAGAGCGCCAACGGATAGAATCGCCGAGCCGATTCCGATGCTCACGACCCCGCGAATGAAGTAACGCCGGCTGAGACCGCGGTGATCGTCCAGCGAGTCGTGATCGGGCGCTTCAGCTGCGGGCTCTGGTGGCAAGCCGTCCGCGCTCACTTTGCCTCGGTAGTCTTCGCATCGCCGTCTGCCGGCTTTTCCTTCGAGATCGAACGCATATAGTTCACCATCTGCCAGCGCTGTTCCTCCGGAATTTTCAGATACGGCGGCATCGGCTGTCTGCCGACCGTAATTTTCCAGAATAGCGCGCCATCACTCTGGCTGCCGATCTTCTTCGAGTCGCTCAGATCGCCCGGGTCCTTCTTCAACTCCGCCGATTTTTCACCGTCGCCTTTACCCGTATTGCCGTGGCACTCCGCGCACTCCTTCATCCACACCTTCTTGCCGGCGGCTATGCTGGCGGCGTCCAGCGCAACCGGGTTCTTCCTGGCCTCCGCGCTCGCCGGCGCTTTCCATTCATCCGCAATGGCCGATAGAGGTGCGGCGATTATTGTTACCAGCACGGCTGCTCCTGCCAGGTTCATCAGTGAAACTAAATTTCTCATACGGTACTCCTCCAGGATTTGTTACTCGGGCGCCTGCCTGAAATACAGCCAGTAGATCGACAGCGCGAAAAGCGTGAGGGCAAGTATCGACATTCGCCAGAACCAGCGATCTTCCCGAATCCAGCCAACGTCGATCAGGATCACACGGATTCCATAAAGCGCGTGCAGGTAAAGGCAGAGGAGGATCAGGACATCCGACGTCGTGCTGGCGTGTACGGCGTCCGGCCCGATACTCTCCGGCCATGGCACCTTGCCGAGCAACGCGTACCCAGAGTACATTTTGAGCGGGACCAATACCACCAATGCCAACGCACTTACGCGCTGAATCAGCCACGCAAACGTGCCGCGATACATCTGGAGGCTACGTGACGTACGCTCGCTCAAAATTAAACTCCCATCCTCTTCAGCACTTCTTCCATTTTCAGCCGGCTCTGCTCGCCCACGTCGCGGTGCAGATTGCCGCCGTACGAATCAATTCCAACGATCAGCGGACCGAATCCGTTGAAGCGCAACTGCCATATCGATTCCGGCATCAAGTCTTCCCAGTACACCGCCTCGATTTCCTCGAGCTGCAGCGTCTCGCTCGCGGCCGCGCCGCCGGTCACCGTCAGGTAACAGCCCCCGTACTCCTGCATGGCCCGCGCGCTGACGTCAGACAGCCCGCCTTTTCCGAGAATCGCTCGCACGCCGTAGTCGCGCAGCAGACCTTCCGTGAAACGGTCCATGCGCATGCTGGTTGTTGTGCCCACGCAGATCGGTTCAAACTTGCCCGGACCCACCTGCTTTACGTTCGGCGCTGTATGCAGCAGCGCCGCGCCTTTCCAGTCGACCGGGGGCGGCACACCGTGGTCGAAGATGCGGATCATGTTCGCGTCGCGGATCCCAAAAACCTGCCCGTCGAGCGTAACGGTGTCGCCTATGCGCAGCTTGCGAACATCCTCATCCACCAGCGGCGTGCGGAAGCGATAGTCAGCCATTAGTACCCAATCTCCACGCGCAGGTCCGGATAGATCTGTGCACGGCTGCGCTCGGCGCGCCAGCATTGCAGGTTCACCGCCACCGGGTTGCAGGTGATGTGCGTCCAGGCGCTTTCAATGTTCACTGCCAGTGCCGTAGTCTTCCCGCTCAACCCCTGTGGGCCCAGCCCAATCTCATTGATCGCATTGTACAGCTCTTCCTCAAGCGCCGCAATTTCGGGGTCGGGATTACGCGAGCCAATCGGTCGCGTGGTCGCCTTCTTTGCAAGCGCCATGCAGAGGTCGGACGAGCCACCGATCCCCACTCCGACAATGGTCGGCGGACATGGCTTCGCGCCGGCACCCACCACCTGCTCGATCACGAATCGCTTGATCCCCTTTACGCCTTCCGCGGGCACAAGCATCTTCAGCGACGTCATGTTTTCCGAGCCCGATCCCTTCGGGATAAACAGGATGTCCAGCACATCGCTTTCCGGAACAAAATCGTACTTGATCACCGGAATACGCTCCCCGGTACTCGTCTGACGATTCTCGCGTTTAATCGGTGATACGATGCTCGACCGCAGGGGATGTTCCGTCGTGGCGCGCTCGGTGCCACGCGTGATCGCCTGCGTGATCCGGCTGCCGTCCACCCGCAGATTTCCGCCGATCTCCACCCAGTAAATTGGGATACCCGTATCCTGGCAGACCATCATATCTTTCGTCTGACCCAGCTCGACGCTGTGCAGGTACAGCTTCAGGATGTTGCGCGCGTTGTCACTGGTTTCGCGCTCCAGGGCCTCATTCAGCGCCTGGATGACGTCGGGAGGAATCTTCTTCAGTGCGCGGATATAAAGCTCGCGGCACGTCTCCTCGATTAGCGCGTAATATTTATCGTCCAGTTCCATCAGGGCACATAGTCTCCAGCCGTGCGAGAAACAATGGCCCGGCGGGGGTGAGTCAACCCTCCGATACAGGAAAAAAGAATCTACATGCGCGGTCGACGTCTACGCCTTGTGCTTCTCTTAAGTCTTCCAGGCGCACCCAATCAAATACTTGCCCCCATGAAATCGCAATCCAATACCAAACACGCAGGGTCCACCATGGTACAACTGCATAACTAACGACGCCACAAACCCGATTCAGACACTGCCCGGAAGCCAATGAGCAACGCCTCCCTTAAAAACCTGCGCATCGACCGCCCTGCGGACACCGGCTCGCGTACGGGACTGTGGATTGTGCTGGTGGCAATCCTGCTGGCGGCCGGCGGCACCGCGGCGTGGATGCTGGCACGGCCGCAAGCGCTAGCGGTCCGCACCGCGCTGGTTCGTGACGCCGGCGGTGGTTCGGGGTCAGGCAGCAAGACGGAGCGAATGGTGCTGAACGCCTCGGGCTACGTAACCGCCCGGCGTGAGGCCACCGTCTCCTCCAAAATCACGGGGAAGGTTATGTCCGTCCACATCGAAGAAGGGATGAAGGTTAAGGATGGGCAGATCGTTGCACGGCTCGACGACACCAACGTAACGGTCAGCCTTCGCCTCGCGATGGCCCAGATGGAGGCCACCAAAGCCGGAATGGACGAGACGCGCGTTCGGCTGAGGGAAGCCGAGAAGGAATTGCAGCGCCAGGAATGGCTGGCGACCAAGAAGGTCGCTTCGCAGTCGGAAACTGACAAGGCAGTGGCAACCGCAGAGTCACTGAAAGCCAAACTCCAGCAGCAGCAGGCGGAAGTTACGGTGGCAGAGCGCACCATCGAAAGCTGGAAACAGCAACAGGAGGATACGATCATTCGTGCGCCGTTTGGGGGGATCGTAACTTCGAAGAATGCGCAACCTGGCGAAATGATTTCCCCCATGTCCGCGGGTGGCGGATTCACCCGTACGGGTATCTGCACCATCGTCGACATGGACTCGCTGGAGATTGAGATCGACGTAAACGAAAGCTACATTAACCGCGTCGTTACAGGTCAGGCAGTCGAGGCAACGTTGGATGCATACCCCGAGTGGAGAATCCCTTGTAAGGTGATCGCGATCATTCCGACCGCAGACCGGCAGAAATCGACGGTAAAGGTTCGTGTGGGGTTCGAAAAACTGGATCCACGCGTTCTACCCGAAATGAGCGTGAAGGTGGGATTCCGTGAGACGGCCGCTCCTGCCCCGGAGGCAAGTACCCGGTCAGTTCTGGTGCCGAAAGCGGCATTGTCCCAGGATGGCGACCATGACATCGTATATGTGATCCGAAACGGCCGCGCCGAGCGGCGTGCCGTCACCGTCGCCAGTGCAACCTCCGAAGAAGCCACGGTCTCCGCCGGTGTAGCAGCCGGCGAGCGAGTCGCTGTCGAAAAGGCGCCAGGACTCATCGATGGCGCACGCGTGAAAGAAGTTGCCCCGTAGTTTTGCAGGCAGAAATCATGCAGCCGAACAGTGTGTGCAGTTCTTCATACAGGCGGTGAGAAAACAGTGTCTACCGAGGCGAATGGCACACTCGTAGAAGTTGAGGGAGTTGAAAAAATTTTTCGGCGCGGAACGGAAGACATCCACGTTCTGCAGGACCTGCATCTGTCCGTCCCGACAGGCGAGTTCCTGGCGCTGATGGGCCCCTCGGGCTCCGGCAAGAGCACGCTGCTCAATCTCATCGGTGGACTCGACCGCCCAACCAGAGGAACCGTCACCGTGGCCGGTGAGCGGCTGGACCAGCTCTCCGATTCGCGGCTTGCGAACTGGCGCGCACGCCACGTTGGTTTCGTCTTTCAACTGTACAACCTGCTCCCCGTGCTGAGCGCGGAGCGAAACGTCGAGCTGCCGCTCCTTCTCACGCACCTCTCGAAATCCGAGCGTAAAAAACACGTGCAGACCGCTCTCGAAGTGGTGGGACTTGGTCACCGGGCAAAGCATTATCCGCGCACCTTGTCAGGCGGCGAACAGCAACGCGTCGGCATCGCCCGCGGAATTGTGACAGACCCCACGCTGCTGCTATGCGATGAGCCCACCGGTGATCTCGACCGCAAATCGGGCGACGAGATCCTGGACCTTCTGCAGGCGCTCAATCGCGAGCATGGCAAAACCATCATCATGGTCACGCACGATCCGCACGCCTCCGCGCGCGCTGTGCGGACTGTTCACCTGGACAAGGGGCAACTTGCCAGCGAGCCGGGGGTATGAAATACCTGCTGCTGACGTGGAGCAACCTGAAGCGCAAAAAGTTGCGCACCCTGCTCACCCTGTTTTCAATCGTTGTGGCTTTTATCCTCTTCGGGCTTCTGGCCGCCATTCACATGGCGCTAGTTGGCGGCGTTCAATTTGCCAGTAAGGACCGGATGATTACGCGCCACAAGATCTCAATCATCCAACTGCTTCCACAGAGCTACAAGGCGCGAATTGAGCGCCTGCCGGGCGTGGTTTCAGCAGTGCACCAGACATGGTTTGGCGGCTACTACCAGGACCCAAAGAACTTTTTCATGCAATGTCCGGTGGTCCCAGAGGAATTCTTCGCTATGTTCCCCGAACTCATTATTACGCCCGAGCATATGAAGGCATGGCTGGCAACCCGCACGGGTGCGATTGTGGGGAAGGACAGCGCTGAGCGCTACGGATGGAAGATCGGGGATAATATACCAATTTTTTCGCCGTTGTGGAGCCACGACGGCAACTCGACATGGGAGTTCGACATGGTTGGGCTCTACGAGGGACGGCACAAGGGAACGGATGATACCGCGCTGTTCTTTCGCCATGACTACTTCGAAGAGGCGCGCAACTGGGGCAAGGGGCTGGTCGGGTGGTATTCGATTAAGGTGAAAGATTTAGCTAATTCGGCCCGGATTGCTGCTGCCATCGATAAGGAATTTGAAAACTCCCCCGCGGAGACGAAAACTGAGCCTGAGGGCGCTATGGCCCAGAGCTTCGTGAAGCAGATGGGCAATATCACCCTGATCATAGCAGCAATCATGGCAGCGGTCTTTTTTACCATTCTGCTGGTATCGGGCAACACCATGGCACAGGCAGTGCGCGAACGCACGGGTGAGCTGGGTGTGCTGAAGGCAATCGGCTTCACAAACCGGCAGGTGATGTCACTGGTGCTGCTGGAATCTTGTCTGCTTGCGGTGCTCGGTGGCGTCATCGGGCTTGGACTGGCGTATGCAATTACCTCCAGGGGCGATCCTACTAATGGAATGTTGCCCTTGTTTTTCCTTCCTGTGCGCGATGTGCTTATCGGCCTTGCGATAAGCCTCGGACTCGGCCTCGTCACCGGCATATTTCCGGCCATGCAGGCATTGCGCCTGCGTGTGGCGGACGCACTGAGGAGGATGTAGTGATCTATTCCAGAGGACATTCCGGACGATTCCATGAGGGGAGGCTGGGGCAGCACAGGTCTCGTCCCGCAAAGTTGGAGTGCGGAAGCCATGCTGACTCTTCGCTGGTAATCGTGAGTTCGTGCACTGCTCGTAAATTGTCTGCTATGCGCGTCAACAGGTCAGCTTCGTGAACGCTCTTAAACAAATTGTCTCTATCACAAACTTCGGCTTGCTGAGCATTCCTCAGCGGCGGGGATCGGTTGCGGCGGCCGTCGTGGGTATTGCCGGGGTCGTCGCCGTCCTCGTCGGGGTACTCTCCATTGCCACGGGCATTCGTCGTGTGATGGACCTGTCCGGTTCACCCGACTCTGCCATCGTATTGCGCACCGGCGCAGACAGCGAAATGATGAGTGGCCTTGGCCGGGACGAGACGCGCGTTATCCTGGATGCGCCCGGCCTGGCGCGCGATACGGACGGTCCACTCGCGTCCGCCGAGTTGTTCGTGATCATCGACATTCCAAAACTATCCACCGGTACCGAAGCGAACGTGCCGCTTCGCGGCGTACAGCCAGCGGCTCCCAAAGTGCGCGAACATTTTAAAATTGTGCAGGGACGAATGTTCGAATGGGGCAAGAACGAGATAATCGTCGGTATCGGCGCACTGCGGGAATTTGCCGGGCTCGATCTCGGAAAGTCGATCCGTGTTGGTCGAAACACATGGACGGTAGTGGGGGTATTCTCCGCAAACGGTGGGAGCACGGAATCCGAGATCTGGACCGACGCCAAGGTGCTTCAGGATGGCTACAACCGCGGTGAGAGCTATCAGTCGATGTCCGTAAAACTCGCATCCGCCAGCGCGTTCCAGCAATTCAAAGACGCGCTCACTGCCAACCCGCAACTGCGCGTGAAAGTGCAGCGTCAATCCGAGTATTACGCGAACCAGTCGCGGATGCTAAGCTCGCTGATTACCACTTTGGGTTACCTTATTGCGGGACTTATGGCCATGGGCGCTGTCTTCGGTGCGCTTAACACGATGTATAGCTCTGTGTCCGCACGTACGCGCGAGATCGCGACACTTCGTGCCCTGGGCTTTGGGCGCGCTCCTATTGTGGTCGCCTTCATGCTGGAATCTATATGCCTCGCGCTGATTGGCGGGGTGCTCGGCGCGGCCGTATCCTACCTTGTGTTCAATGGCTTCGAGACGGCGACCATGGCAAACTTCAGCCAGGTGACGTTCGCTTTCGCCGTGACGACTCCACTGCTCGTGCAAGGAATTCTCTGGGCCACGGTCATTGGCCTCTTCGGCGGATTTCTGCCTGCTCTTCGCGCCGCAAGACTCCCCATCGCCACTGCCCTGCGGGAAATGTAGCGCTGCGTAATCGTCTGAAAGGGCAGCGGCTACACCTGGCCTAAAAGCAGTAGCGGGATGCGGTGCCTGCTTTTCGTTTGGCTAACGCTGATACGCGGGGCTGCAGATACGTGCGATGAATCGAAAGAAAACCACTGCATCCAGGCGCCATGCCGGGATGAACCCCACTGCACCGACTATGGCAACGCCCGCTTCCCTGCCGCTTTTGGTCACACATGTACTGCTCCCGGGGTTAGTGGTTTTAGCGGCGGCGTTTCTGGCGATCCACCCTATCACCGATCCGGATTTCTGGTACCATGCTGCGTTTGGGCGCGAAGCGCTCCGAGCCGGTCACCTGCCGCGGCAGGACATTTTCTCCTACACGGCACTCGGTCATTCGTGGATTTCCTCAGGCTGGCTGTCCTCCATCACACTGCACTCTTTAACCACTGCCGCCGGGGCAGTTGGGCCAGTTCTGCTTGTGTTCGTCTGTGTCGCAGCAGCCGCACTCACGACCTATTTTGCCGCGTTGCGCACGTACGCCGCACCGGCCGCGGCCGCACTGCTGTTGCTCGGCGCACTCCTGGCGTCCTATCCACGATTCAATCCGCGGCCTGATATCCTGAGCCAGTTCCTCATCGTGCCGCTCGTGCTGCTGCTCGCGTCCACGGAACGCATGGCAAGTGCGCGTTCGGTCGGATCTTCCCGACGCCTCTGGATTTTGCCTGTCTACTTTGTTATTTGGGCGAATCTCCACGCGCTTTTCTTCCTCGGACTGGCGGTGGTCGCTCTGTATGCCGGGTGGCGTGTTCGGCTGTGGCACAAAAGCAGGGACCACGCGCACCTCCTCGCCATCGTCCCCTGCATGCTCTGTTTCGCCACGTGGCTGCTCAATCCCTATGGGTGGCGGTTGCTTCAGTTCGCATATGACAACGCAACTTTGCCAAAGGTAGCCGAACGGGTCTACGAGTTGAAGCCGCTACTTAATGCGGAAACGCTGCGTGGTGGACTGCCGTTCCACATACTCGGCGCCATCGCGCTGTTGCTGGCGCTTGGGGGCATCGCGTACTGGAAAAATCGACAGCAGGTGCCGCCCTGGCGGGCGGGAGCACTCGCGTTGTTTGTATTTCTGCTCTTCTACCAGAGACGACAAATAGGTCTCGCGGGCGCGGCCATCCCAGCTCTGCTCGCACCGAATCTTGCGATGCTGGAATCAACTCTGCGGCGCAACCGCTGGCTGGCTCCATCAGTTGCGATCGCAGCCGCCACGCTTATCTGCGGTCTTCGATTAACGGGCGCGCTGGAAATCTCACGGGGTCTGCCTCGTGCAGGTGTCGATTGCGAGTGGTTTCCTTGTGGTGCAGCGAAATTCCTGCGCGAAAATCCCGCGCCATCGCAGCTCTTCCATGACCTTTACACCGGCGGATACCTGCTCCACGAACTCGGTACCGGACAAAAAGTGTTTATCGACGGGCGGCTTGAAATATACAAGGACGGCCCGTGGCAGGATTACTTCGGGCCGCCCGAAAAGCGAATGACCAGCGACGAGTTGTTTTCCAAATACGGCGTCCAGACCTGCGTGCTCGACATTCGTGGCATCCGAAACAATCCGGGGCATCTGGCCAATCAGCTCGCTGGACGATCCGACTGGCTACCCGTCTATTTCGACGACCACTACTGCGCGCTGGTCCGCGAAACCTCCGCGACAAAGTCTTATGTCGAACGGCACGGCTTCCGTTTCGTTAACCCGTTCAACTGGAACCGGCTGAATGGCGCAACCGATGACGCGTCTCGCGCGGCCGCGTTGCTCGAAGCCCAGCGCGCCGTGAAGCTGGCCCCCAACTCCGCCGCCGCTAATACGGCCATGGCTCTTATGTACTACAACCGCGGCAATCGAACCGAAGGCGACAGGTACCTGAAAACAGCACAGGCAGTCGATCCAACAATTGAGCTCGCGCCTCAGCCATAAAAAAAGCCCCGCCGTTACCCGGCGGGGCCTCCACATTTCCGGTAGCAGCTCGCTATTCGAACGTCACCTTCAGGTTGAAAGTCGCGGCCGTGTAGCCGTTCACTGAGACATACCATGTTCCCGCACTTAGCGGCTTTGGACTCGAAGTTGTCGTGACCGTGACGGACTCGTTGCTGCCGTCCAGGTACGGACGATAATCGTATGCGCTGAGCGTAGGCAGTGAATCTTTGCGGATATACAAATCACCATCGCCACTCGAGCCACTCAGCGTGCAGACCATCCTGGTGTTTGCTGATCCAACCGTCACCGTGTAATTCTTCCACGCACCTGACGCGACCGATACATTCGTCACATCGACCACGGTAGTTGGCCCGGGTGTGGGAGTTGGTGTTGGAGTTGGCGTGGGTGTCGGAGTTGGCGTTGCGCCGGTCGTAACCGTTGCCGTCAGGTTGATCGCGCTGGCCGTCGCGCTGTAGCCGTAGACACCAATGTAATACGTGCTGCTGACCACAAGGGCCGGTGTCGATGATGCGTTCACCGTCACGCTTTCCGCCGAACCGCTTAAGTAGGGTCGAAAATCGTAAGCGCTCAGTGTCGGCGAACTGCCACGTCGTACATACAAATCGGCATCGTTCGTGCCGGTCATGTTGATCTGCAGAGCGGTACCGTTTGATGGCACGGCGATCGTGTAATACTTCCAGGTTCCCTGCGAAACGGTTGCACTGACGGTCTGCCCGCTGGTGAGCGCCGTTGGTCCGGGAGTGGGTGTTGGTGTTGGTGTTGGAGTCGGAGTTGGCGTCGGGGTTGGTGTGGGCGTGGTGCCGGAGATAATGAAATCGCGCACGACCGCCATGTGCTGCATGTTCACGGCAGCGCTGTCGCCGGAAAGCACCGGCGACACATCGCTCAGCGGAGAATAGACTCGGCTATCGAACACGAGCCCATTCGTGAAGCTCTGGCTACCAATGATCACCGCGGTTCTGATCGCGTCGAGGTCAGGGTCTGGAAGCACCCAGTCGTAAGGTTTTGCCCGCGAGGCATTCGTATTACCATTCGCAGCCTGGTCTACTGGATATGGGGACCCGGTGTTCACTACAGCCTGCAAGGTACCGAGGCAGGCTTCCGTGCGGCTTGCGGTGTTCAGGTCTCCGCCGACAACGAGGTAATCGCTCGTCGGCACATTCGCCTGGATGAAGTTGCGCAACGACACCGCCTCGTTATTGCGGGTGGTCGCGTCACTGGTGAGCAAATGAATGCTCACTGCCCACAAGTCTTTGGTGCCGGGCACGTCGATGCGCGCCCACACGAATGTGCGGTTGCTGACATACGGGTCCGTCCAGCTGCCGCTCGACAGGATCGGATAGCGGCTGATCACGCCGTTCGGAATCTGTGCGGCTGGTCCGCGCGCGTAGGTGAAGCCCGTGCCGAACGTGCTGGTGACCCATCCGGACAACGTGGCGGCGGAGTTGTCGCCGTAGTTGAACTCCTGGATCATGGTGATGTCGGGCTTGAGGCCCTTGAAGATCCGGGTGCCTTCTCCGGGATCGTACGACTGCAGATTGCCGCTCGATATGTTAGCGGCGATGATACGAACACGGGTCTGCGCAGTGGCTTCGGATGCAGAAAAAGACAGAAGAGACGCCACTGCAAGTGCGGCCAGGAACCGGCCGTTACAGACACCGTTCGCGAAAAATAAACCCGGCAAACGGATCATGAAGAAGGCTCCAGAACTGGAATGCCTCCGCCGGCTACGCCAGCGAAAGAGAGGACTGGGCACACGGCGTATAGGAAAGGCAACCGTTAATGCATGGAATGGTCAATCAGCACCACGCACACTGGTGCTATTTGTCCGACCGGTACGGCTTCCGCGTTCTATAAAGCTCGAGTTGCTTGTCCAATTCAGCAGCGTCGCGGTCGCGATTCATTTGCCGGGCCATGCGGTGCGCTTCGGTTGCGGCTGCGATCGCCTCATCGAACTTGCCCTGCTCTGCTAAAGCCGCCGCTAATGTTTGCTGCACGAAAAGATTTGGTTGGCCGAGAAGTTGAATGGCTTGCCGCACAAGGCGTTCCGCTTCCGCGCCATTGCGGAGGTTGTTGGTTTTCGCCGTGGCCCGCAGCCATGCCAGCGCGTTGAGCGCGCGCGCGCTGTTGGAATTCTGCGCCATTGGGGCAAGCATCTTATCCGCCTCCATTTCATTTCCGGTCGCGCGAGAGGCGGTCGCCAGTCCGACGATTGCTTCGTCGGAGTCAGGTTTGAGACTTACTGCTTTCGAAAGTAAGAGCTGCGCCGAGTCGTAGCGTTCCAGGTCCAGCGCTACCTGGCCCGCATACGCAAGCAGCGCAGAGTTGGACGTATCTTCAATCCGCACCGCATCCAGCTCCCGAGTCGCGAGGTCCATAGATCGGCGCGCGACGTGCATCGCTGCGCGAACCACCGACGCCGCGAGCGGCGATTTCGTCGCGACGGCATTACACGCGCTTTCCCGTGCGGGTCCTTCCAATCCACTTACCATCAATGCAACTGCGCTAAAGTAGCCGCTCTCTTCGGGTTGGAGCCGCAGCGCCTCAGCGGCGCACCAGGCTCCCTCTTGCTGCCTTCCCTGTGCGGCAACCGATTGCGCGAGCCCGTGCCAGCCATCTGCTATCGATGGATTGATGGTCAGCGCGGTGCGTTCGGCAGCCTCAGCCGATTTCCAGTCGCGGCGCGACAGGTAAATATTGGCCAGGTTGAGGTGCGCCTTCTCGTCGAAAGGGTCGCACGTGACGGCCTTTCGATACTCCGCAATAGCGTCGTCCTGCCTGCCTGAGAGCTGATACTGCGCGCCAAGACCATTGTGCGCTCGACCAAGATCGGGCCGCAGCTCGATCGCTTTCGTATAGCATGCGATGGACTTCGTGTAATTCCTTTTCAGCTCATATAGATCACCCAAAGCCATCTGCGCCTGCGGGTTTTTCGGCATCAGCTCGATCGCCTTAACGAGGTCCGCTTCGGCCTCGTCCCATTGCCCGAGCATCTTATGCGCAATCCCGCGCGTGTAGATTGCTTCAAAGACGCCTGGCTTGCCGGTCAGATAGTTCGTCATCAGCCGCACGCCCTTCGAAACGTCTACTTCGTCGACGACGTAGGCGATTCCGTAGTAGAGGTCCGACAGTTCCTGTGCGATTTGCTCGGGATAATACGCGCGGATCTCGCCCTTGTACGCGGGATTGTGTTCATGCCTCGGCGCCAGCAATTCCTCTTCGGGTCTCCGGAAGCGCTGGATGAAGTGATCCGTCATGACCACATGTACGACATCGTCGGTTCGCCGCTGCGGCATGTGACACTGGATGCAGTTGTCCTGCACGACCGCTCGCATATCCGGCTTCTCGGTGCAGTCCGACTTACCTGGCGCGTGGCATTCGCGGCAGCTCGCAATACCGGCTGCCGTGCGATTCTCAGGAACTTTGTGTGGATCATGACAACTTGTGCAGGTCAGCCGCCCTTGGCTGGCCGTGAAACATTTACTCATGCGCATCCGGTAGGCCTGCCCGGCGATTTCGAACTTGTCGTCTCTGCCGACGCCTTTCGGGTGATCGAAGGAGATGCGATAATCCGCGAGCGACATTCCCGGCCGCCAGCTATAGACGGGGCTGTCGATAGTCTGTACGCTATGCGGCAGCTTGCCGCTGGTCGTCTCCAGGTGACACGCCATGCACGTGTCGAGTTCCGCCTCGTCGCTGATATTGCCGGCGTTCACGATTGCCTTCTTCACCTTCTCACTGGAAGCTTTCTCACGGGCGAGCTTCACGTGTTCCGCGGCCGGTCCATGGCAGTTTTCGCAGCCGATGGCGGTCAGTGGCTCGGTACCGAAATCCGACGTTTCGCCATAATTAAAACGGTCTGCGCCGGCAGGGAGGTTCGGTATGCCCCCGTGGCAGAACATGCAGTCGTAGGTTATCCGCCGCGAGAAGCCCATGTGCATTGCGCTGTCGTAGCCCGGGTTCATCGCCCATTGTTTTTCCTGCGAATACCACGCAACCGGCAGCTGGTACAGCTTCCCGCCGGGTTCTTCGTGCAGGTAACTGCGCGCGTGGTTGCCAGACCCGACGATGTAGTTTATCTCGGCTCGCAATTCATTAATCGCTTTTCCCTCCGGTGATTTCTGATAGCGTACCTGGAAAAACTTTTCGCCTTCGCGCAGCATGCGAAAGTACTGCTGCGATGGCTGGTGATAGAATTCCGGCGCTGAAGTATAGTCTTCGATGATGTTCGTGACTGTGGGACGGTAGAGGCTGCGTCCCATTGCGACGTGGCTGTACGTGCTCACGATTTCGGCGTGGCATTCGGCGCAGCTTTGCGAGCCAATATAGCCGGCGGCAGGGCCGGTGGTAGCCCGTACCCAGCTTAGGCTTTCACCCGGGCTATACGGCAACTTCTCAGATTTGTAGAGTAACAGAGCCGCCAACGCTGCCGCTGTCAGCGTCGCGAGGAGAACAGCCCACGCCCGAATGCGCTTACTCTGCGCAAACGCCGATGCAGGTGCTTTCGAACGTAGCGGTGCATGCACCTTGTGGCCTTCGCGCTTGCGCCCCTTTTTGCTCATGGGGTGCAAAGAGTTTTAGTTTGGCGCAGCAGATGCAACGCGATTCAACTCCGCCTGGAACGTCCAGAGACGAACAGTTCCTTAAACGAGAAATACGCCTTTGCGCTGCTCGCGCTTGACGTGGCCCGTCCAAATCTCCAGCTTTATTAGAACATATCCCGGCGGCTCTCGCGAGCGGGCAACTGGCCGCCCCTTCTCGAAATTCGCCGGGAACAAATTCGCGAGGTACTGCAATGGTGACCCGTTCTCTCACGCTCCCGTTGCTTGCAGTGATCGCAGCCACCCTGACGCGCGCAGGCGCAGCCGGTGATGGCATTGCGAACGAGCAAGTCAGCATCACACGAGGCATAGGCCCCGATAAGGCCCGGCTGGCATTCGTCCACGCAATCGCGGGGGCAGACAAAGTCGATCTCCTGGGCGATGGCCGCGTATTGCGCCGTAACGTCAGCTATGGCCGGCGACTTAAACCTCAATCGTTGCGCGCAGAAGGCTACAGCCTCGATGTTGATGCAGCTAAGGTGGGGCTGCCCTACATCGACGCGTTCACAGCAGATCTACAGGGCGGTAGGGATTACACTTTCGTCGCCTATGGTAACACGGAGAGCAGTAGTCCGACTCTCGGACTTCTTGTCGATGTACCCGGGCTGCTTGTTCCGAAAGACACAGTACAGTTGCTCTTCACCAATGCCTCACCCGATTCACTTCCGGCAGATTTACTGATAGACGGCCAGGTGTTGTATTCAGGTGTCGCTTCCGGCAGCTTTCAAGGTCCACAGCCGATGGATGATAGTAAGCACGAGGTTGAAGTTCGGATAAACGGTCTAAGCGTGGTGGGACCGACCGTTAAAAAGTTCAAACATCGTGAGACAATCAACCTGGTGCTTTACGGCACGGCGTTGGGCGAAGACGGCAAACCCCTGCAACTTTTAAGCTCGGAGATGAAGTCGAGATAACCCAACGCGGTTCCTCAATGTTGCACTTGCGTGAGGCTCCGCTGGCTGCTCCGTATGCACCGAAAAGGAGCTTATGATGCCTACCGAAGTGCGCGCCAGCCACATACTGGTTTTGACTGAAAAAGAAGCGCAGGACCTGAAGAAAAAAATTGCCGAGGGGGAGAAGTTCGCCCGTGTGGCAAAGCGATTCAGCACGTGTCCCAGTAGTGATGAAGGCGGGGATCTCGGGTTTTTCAGCAAAGGAATGATGGCCCAGGAATTCGAAGATGCAGCATTCAAGGCGCCGCTGAATAAGGTGGTCGGGCCGGTAAAAACGGAGTTCGGCTACCACCTGATCATGGTAACCGAGCAGAAGGACTGATATAGCGGGGCGATTTTAAGCCGGCTGTACTGCCGCCTGTTCAGGACTGTCGGCCCCGTATATCGCTACACGATTCTGGCCCTGCCGCTTTGCGTCGAGCATCGCCTGAGTACCCTGTGTGACCAGCGTTTCCGCGCCACCCTCGTGTTCGGGGCGAAGGCTCACCACACCAATGCTGACGGTGCTTGTAACGTCCTGCGAATCGATCGTGAACGCGATGTTCTCCATCCATTGGCGGATCTGCTCGGCCGCACGCAGCGCCCCTGGTTCATCCGTCTGCGGCAACACCGCGCAAAATGTATGGGCGTCCGCCCGGCACAGTCGGTCGCTTCGCCGCAGGGCACCCGCCATGCTTTCAACAAACTGGCGCAGCATGGCATCCGCCGCGGCGATTCCGTGCTCGCCTGATACGCCGCTGTACTGATCCAGCTCAATGACCAGCAGGGACAGCGGTGAACCATGCCGCCCGCTTCGGTGAATTTCGGATTCGAGGGATTCAAAGAGTAGCTTACGATTGCAGGCACCGCTGGGATCCTCGAGACCAGTCGTCATCTGCCACTGTAGCTCGCTTTGTCGTGCGAGTCCGGCCATGGCCTCGGCCAGCGCAAGATGACGTTCGACACGGGCTAACAGGATTTGCAAGTCGACCGGTTTGGTGATGTAATCATTCGCACCGGCGCGTAGTGCGCCCACAATATCATCGGTGTCCTTCAATGCGCTCGTGACAATCACCGGGAGTGTCTGCGTTTCTGGATCCTGCCGCAGCTCCGCGAGCAGCTCCATTCCGCCCTCTTCAGGCATAACAAGGTCAAGCAGCACGATGTCGGGCATCTGCTTGTCGATTGCATCCAATGCTTCCCGCACCGAGTGCACAGCCCGTGTCTGGTACCCTTGCAGAGCAAGGTACTGCGTGAGTCCAGCTGCAGTCAGGGGTTCATCGTCTACTACAAGGATATGCGCTGCCTTGGCCGCCACGACCATACGGAATCATGCCTCCGGAAACATCTAGTCAGCCGGCCGACCCGATTGTGCAGCTGACAGAAAACAGTTGAAAGAGATCGCGCGCGTGTGCAACAGGAAAGATGGGGAATTGTTTTTATCCTGTCAGGCCGAACGTTCCCGGGCGAATCCAGCCCCTGGATATTTCAACATCAGGACCCAGCCGAAGCCGCACCCGAATATCATGCCGGGAGCTTGCTCTCCAGGTCCTTTGCCATTTTCCGCACATCGGTTTTCTGCATGAGATGCTCAGTCTCTTGTGGTTCATCCTCCAGCGCCTGTTCCTTAACGCCCAGGTGTTGACTGATACCGCAAAGTATTTTCAGCACGCGTGTCATTTCTTCTTCTTCGAGCATGTCGATCTGAAGATTGAGCTGTGCCCGATGATCCGCCTGGCGGGTCATACGGTTCTGGCTGATCAGGAGCACAATGCTGACGAAGATCGCTTCAAGTGAAACAATCATGGTGAGCAAGCCGTAAGGAAAAGGGTCGAATGGTTTGATTCCCGGCATCCAGCCGCGGTTGATTGCGATCCAGATTCCGAACCAGAGCACATGAACAATGAACACGGTCATGGTGCCAAAGTGCTTTGCGATCGTGTCGCCGATTCGTTCGGGTAAGTTTCGCCTTTGCAGGGACTCCTTTTCTATCCTGGCGATCAGCTCGATGTTGCGCGAGCTGGGGTCTCCACGAAGCAGCGCGCCAATCCCGCCTTGAGGCGGGTCAGCAGGGTCCGGCGAGTTTTTAGAATGGTGGTGACTCATACGAGGTTTTTGCCCGGACACAGTAAGGGATCAAATTGTGTGCCAGCCGCGCGATACAGCCACTGTTGCAATTAGCCGACTTGTCTGCTCTTCGTATGAATCCGTTGTAGCACGCCTGACGTTTTTATTTGCGCGCTCCCCATGAACAAACAGCCTCGCCTGCCGTGAACTGCCAACTTGCCATAGCAGCAGCCCTGGGGTCTGTCCTCGCATGAAAGGGATTATTCTTGCGGGCGGATCAGGCACCCGGCTGCACCCCCTGACCCTCGCAATCAGCAAGCAACTGATGCCGGTCTATGACAAACCCATGGTGTACTATCCTCTCAGCACGATGATGTTGACGGGGATTCGGGAGATCGTCGTTATCTCAACGCCACAGGATCTCCCGCTCTTCCGGCGTCTGCTTGGCGACGGGACTCAGCTGGGGATGCGCTTCGACTATGTCGAGCAGCGGCGCCCCGAGGGCCTGGCACAGGCGTTTATACTTGGCGAAAAGTTCCTGGACGGGGACAGCGCTGCCCTTATCCTTGGCGACAACATCTTCTACGGCGTAGGGCTGGCGGACACGTTGCAGGAATGCACCAGTCCGGAGGGTGGGATCATATTCGCCTACCATGTGCAAGATCCGGAGCGATACGGTGTGGTGGAATTCGACGATGGAGGTCGTGCGATTTCCATCGAAGAAAAGCCCCACAAACCGCGCTCACCATTTGCCATCCCCGGATTATATTTTTATGATTCCAAGGTCGTGGAAATCGCGAAGTCATTGAAGCCATCAGCGCGTGGCGAATTGGAGATTTCCGACATAAACCGCAACTACATGGAACGTGGTGAATTACGCGTGGTCCCGTTAACTCGCGGCACCGCGTGGCTGGACACCGGCACCCACGAAAGCCTGATGCACGCGGGGCAATTTGTACAAATTATTGAGCAGCGCCAGGGCCTTAAAATCGGCTGTATTGAAGAAGTAGCGTGGCGTATGGGTTTTATCGACAACAAGCAACTGAACTCGCTCGCGCAACCTCTCGCCAGGAGCGGCTACGGTGAGTATTTGCTCCGCTTGCTGCGCGAATCTTGAAACCCGCAAACCTCGATTAGGAAAGAACTCAAGTCATGAACTTTACAGGATCCATGTGTGCCATCGTCACCCCATTCAAGGACGAGAAGGTGGATGCCCAGGCACTGCAGCGGCTCATCGATTTCCAGATCGATAACGGCACCAGCGCACTGGTTCCGTGTGGCACTACGGGCGAGAGCGCTACGCTGACGCACGAGGAACACCACCAGGTTATCGAGCTGACTATCAAGTTTTCCGGCGGGCGGGTTCCCGTCATCGCCGGCACCGGCAGCAACGCCACGGCGGAGGCGATCTCGTTGACCCGTGAAGCCAAAAAATGGGGCGCGGACGCGGCGCTGCTCATCACACCTTATTATAATAAGCCCACACAGGAAGGCTTATACGCCCATTATATGGCCGTCGCGGATGCCGTGGAGATTCCGCAGATCCTTTACAACGTACCCGCGCGCACTGCCGTCAGCATCAATCCCGAAACGGTTGCACGGTTGGCGCAGCATCCAAACATCGTGGCAATTAAAGAGGCGAGCGGCTCGATGGATTACGTCAGCCAGCTGCGCGGGCTTTCCTCCATTACGATTCTGAGCGGCAACGACAACCTGACGCTTCCGCTGATGGCTCTTGGCGCTACTGGCTCCATCAGTGTGTTGGCGAATGTGATTCCAAAACTGTGCGCGCAAATGATCGCGGCGGTAGATGCGGGTGAGTGGGCAACTGCCCGGCAGATACATTATAGCACCTTCGGTCTGACGGAAGCGCTATTCCTCGAAACGAACCCAATCCCGGTGAAAGCCGCGCTGGCGATGATGGGGCTGATTTCAGACGAGATTCGTCTGCCACTAGTCACGATGAACGAGAAATTTGCGCCGCGTCTCCGCAAGGAACTGGAGGCGCTGGACCTCCTCTAAGACCTTGGCGGTCAGCCCCGTTTCAAGCCAGCATTCGGCAAAGATCTTCAACATCATGGCGCAGGTGAGAAAGGCCTTCGTTGAGGCGCCTGTAGCGCTGCAGGTTTACCTGTACGGGTGCCTCCATGCGTGAAGGGGCTGCCACTTCCGCGGGGGGGGCTTGCGGCTGGCTGCGCAGCTGTTTCCGCGCGCCCGCGATGGTAAACTTCTCGGTGTAAAGCAGCCGCTTGATCTCCAGGATCAGCTCGATGTCGCCGCGACGATACCGGCGTTGGTCGTTCTCATCCTTTTCAGGGCCAAGCATGGGAAACTCGGTTTCCCAGTAACGCAAAACGTAGGGCTTGATCTGCGTAATCGAAGATACTTCGTTAATCCGGTAGAACAGCTTCTCCGGAATCTCTACATGTTCCATTGCACTCACGGGCGGGGAACTCCTCTCAACATTAACGGGAACGGTTTAACAGCGGGAATAGTAGGAGATCAGCAGCTGATGGGCCGAGATATCCACAACAGTTATTCAGAGGCATTACCTTTTTTCAAGTACGTGCAATATTTACCTCCCGCGGCAGGCGAAATTGTCTGCAGCCTCTGACAGATGTGAGGTTATGCAGGTTCCGGACCTGATTTATATAGGGTTTACTCCAGTACTACTTTAAGGTAATCTTGTCAAAGTCAACAGCATAAGCTATTTTGGATCGTAAAATGTTCATAAAAGATGTTCTTGTGAAAACTGTCCACCTCTTGCGAACCGCTGTTATCCACAAGCAGATTTCCACATATCATCCACAAGTCTACTGTCATCCCATCTCTTTTTCAGCTGTATTGAACCTGTTGATGTTGCGGTCATGATCGTTCTCGCAATCGAGTGTTCGACGGCATCTGGTGGCGTCGCAATTGTCGAAAATGGCACGGTCAGAGGCTCGGTTAATTTCTCGACGAGCACTCTTTATTCGCAGCGGCTTTTGCCCTCCCTTGAGTGGCTGATGGCCCGCTGCGGAGTGGCGGCAGGCGAGATCAACGGGCTGGGTATTTCAACGGGTCCTGGATCCTTTACGGGTCTTCGCATAGGGTTGAGCGCCGTAAAGGGCCTGGCTTATGCCTGGCATGTGCCAGTAGCCGGGGTAGGCACGATGGAGGCGCTGGCGCTCAGGGCCGCAACGCCACGCCAGGGTGAAAGTGTGCGGGTATGTACATTGTTGGACGCGCGGCAGGGTGAGTTGTTTGCGGGACTTTTCGAGGTTAGCTGCCCTGGCCGTGGCACCTATGCCGTTCAACGCTTGCGTGCCGAACATCTACCGGACGTGGCGCACGTGGCAGAATGGATCGACCAGCGAACCATTTTTGCGGGCGACGCTGTACTGAAACATTCCACCTCGCTGGATTTAGCATTGGGCGAGCGGGTGGTCTTAGCCTCTCCACTTCGAATGCTGCCTTCCGCTGAGGAAGTGGGCTGGCTTGCATGGCAGGAGCTCGCCAGCGGTGACTCAGACGACCTGATGCTGCTGGAGCCGGAGTATTTGCGCCGGAGCTACATGCAGCGTTAAATCACACTTTTTCCGCGAGCACTGTTTCGGGGCGACCGATGGAGTGGTACTCGATGCCACACTTGCGCATCTTCTCGGGCGAGTAAATGTTCCGGCCATCGAAAATGATGGGCTGGCGCATGTTTGCGCGTAGCTTGTCCAGGTTAAGCTGCTTGAATTCGTTCCAGTCGGTAACCACCACAATCGCATCGCAGCCATCGGCCACGTCGTAGGCACTTTTGCAGAAGCTGATCGGACCGCTCAGAACAGCTTCCAGGCTTTCCGGGGTGACGATCGGGTCAAAGACTCTGATGCGAGCACCTTTGGAAATCAAATCCTCTATGATCTCGAGGCTCTTGGCCTCCCTCAGGTCATCGGTGTTCGGTTTGAAAGCCAGGCCAAGGATGCCGATGACCTTGCTGTTGAGGTCACCCATGCGCTCTTCGATGCGCCGGAGGAACCGAGGCACCCGGTCTTTATTAATGTCGACTACTGCGTCGAAGATGGCCGTGTCTTCACCAAACTTACCGGCCACATGCCGCAGGGAAAGCGTATCTTTTGGAAAGCAGGAGCCGCCAAACCCAAGTCCTGCCTGGAGAAACTGCTTACCAATACGGGAGTCATAACCCATGCCCTTGGCCACCAGCGTCACATCCGCCCCTGCCTTTTCGCAAATATTCGCGATGGCATTTATGAACGAAATCTTATTGGCCAGGAAAGCGTTTGAGGCGTACTTAATCATTTCCGCGCTCTCGACGTCGGTGATGAGCATGGGCACTTCCAGCTGCGCATAAAGTTCCAGCAGGCGAAGCGCCACATTCTGGTCCGGTGCACCGATGACAATGCGCTCGGGGTTCATCGCATCGTAAATCGCGGAACCTTCTTTAAGAAACTCCGGATTGGACACGACGTCGAAATCGACGTTTCGACGGCGATTGTCCTCTATGACGCGGCGGACAAAATCGCCAGTGCCGACCGGAACCGTACTCTTGTTTACGATAACCTTATAGGCATCCATGTTTTGCGCGATTTCTTTGGCGACGGCCTCGATGAAGCGCAGGTCGGTTTCTCCATCGTCCTTCGGAGGGGTTCCCACGGCGATGAAGAGGACGCCGGAGCGGCGAACGCCTTCGCCAAGGTCGGTGGTGAAGGTGAGGCGTTTTTCCTCAACGTTGCGTTTCACCATCTCCTCAAGACCGGGTTCGTAAATCGGCATGATGCCATCGTTGAGCCGGGCAACCTTCGTCTCGTCCTTGTCCACGCAGATTACATCATTGCCCAGATCGGCAAAAACGACTCCTGTTACCAGCCCTACATAGCCCGTCCCGACGACGCATACGTTCATTTAACTACCCTTTGTCCAAAGATGCACAGGTTAAGCGCTGGGTTGCGATTGGCCAGATGCACTGAGCAATACAGCGGAAGCCGAAATCTAATGAAAAGAATGTTTCGAGCCGGAACTGACCCCGGCAAGCAGGCCCGCGGTTTGTTATTGCCCCGGCAATTTCCTGCTGTCGGCAATTGAAGTCATGAGAGTTGATGGCCGAGCGCCCGACGAGAAGCGGGCACTGAAGATGACCCCCCATTTTGCTTCCTATGCGGAAGGCAGCGTACTGGTTGAAGTCGGTGACACGCGTGTGCTATGTACCGCGACGGTCGACAACAAGGTGCCTCCGCACTTGCGCGACATGGCGCAAGGCTGGGTAACCGCAGAATACGCCATGCTGCCACGCTCTTCAAAGCAGCGTATCCCACGTGAAGTGAACAAGGGGCACGTAGGTGGCCGAACGTACGAAATACAGAGGCTGATTGGCCGTTGCATGCGGACAGTCACGGATATGCGCCGACTCGGAGAGCGCACGATCACCATCGACTGCGACGTCATACAGGCCGACGGCGGCACTCGAACCGCGGCAATTACGGGCGGCTTCGTCGCTCTTGCCCTGGCAGTGCGCGGATTAAAGGAAACCGGCAAAGTTGGCGCCGGCGTGCTGACGGATTTTGTCGCCGCTACCAGCGTGGGTGTGGTGGAAGGTCGGCCAGTACTGGACCTGAACTATATCGAAGATTCCGCTGCTGACGTGGACATGAACCTGATCATGACCGGTGCCGGTAATTTCGTGGAGCTTCAGGGCACAGCGGAGCGAGCGGCCTTTGATGAGACGGCGCTGGCTGAGATGATCCGGCTCGGGCGCAAGGGCATCCAGGAATTGATTGCCGCACAACAGACGATACTCGGGACCGAGCTGTAGCAATTACGGTAAATGCGCGCCACTCCACTGTAAGCAGTTCCGGCGCGGATCGCATCCGGGATGTCAGTTATCCTTCCATTGCCAGACCGGCGGCTCCGATGATGCCCGCATAATTGCCGAGTTTCGCCTTTACGATTTGCGCGCGTTTAGCCGGTTGGTTAAATGCATTAATGAGGGCGCGCTTTTTGAGCGGCTCGAAAATATAATCGCCTGCATTTGCGAGCGCGCCGCCATAGACAATCATGTCCGGATTGAGCATGTTAATGATGGTGGCAGCGGCGACGCCCAATGCGTCGCCGACCCGGCCAAAAAAGTCGATTGCGAACGCGTCTCCCGCTACCGCGGCATCGTAGACAACCTTGGCGCCAAAATCGTCCTCGGCGCCTTCCGGGATGTGGATGCTTGTTTTCGTGCCGGCGGCGAGGGCCTCTTTCACCTCACGGCGGATCGCGGTGGCGCTGGCATATGCCTCAAGGCAGCCATGTGAACCGCAGCCGCATTCAGGCCCATTAAAATTAATGCACATGTGGCCGAGTTCGCCGGCGGTGTCGTCGGGCCCGACATAAAGTTTGCCGTTCATAATGATGCCGCCACCGACCCCTGTGCCGAGCGTGAACAGGATCATGCATTCCATGTCGATACCGGCTCCCGCGCCTGCCCAGTACTCGCCGTAAGCGGCAGCGTTGGCGTCGTTGTTGAGAACAACAGGCAGGTGCAGGCGATCTTCCAGCATTGTGCGAGCGGGGGTGTTGAACCAGCCGGGCAGGTTTGGAGTTTCGAACACAATTCCCTGGCGGCTGCTCATCGGCCCGGGAACACCAACGCCGATCGCCTTAACCTTGTGCCCGGCAAGCAGGTTGCGCGCATGGGTGGCCATGCCATCGATGACACCTTCGGGTCCGAGTTCCGCACGGGTGGGATTCTTCGAGGAACGAATGACGCGCCCTTGCGCATCCACGATGCCGAACTTGCAATCCGTTCCACCGAGATCAATTCCGAGAACCAGGTCCAAACTCACAGCGCACCTTCAATCGCGTAATTTGCGCCAGGTTTGGCGCCATGCACATTCCAGGCTAATTTCCTGCCGGTACAATGGTAGCAACTGCGCAATGACAATTGAAATTAAGAAGGGCAGCATCGTCGAGGCCGAGGTGGACGCAGTGGCATTCGGCGGCAAGGGGATCGCGCGCGTCGGCGGCATGGTGTTGTTTATCGAGGGGGGTCTTCCCGGCGATAAACTGCGCGCCCGCGTAACCAGGCGCAAACCGCAGTATGGAGAAGCAGAGCTGGTCGAGCTGATGGAGCCTTCGCCCGCCAGGCGGCAGTGGCCATGCCCGGTGTTTGGAGCATGCGGTGGGTGCAAGTGGCAGCACTACGAATATGCGCAGCAGATAATCGCGAAGCAGCAACACGTGGCCGATTCGCTGAAGCACATCGGAAAGCAGCACGCATATGAAATGCGCCCGATCCTGGCCTCCCCCAATGAATGGTTCTACCGCAACAAGATGGAGTTCAGTTTCGGACACGATGACGACGATAATCGTATTATCATCGGGTTTCATCGCGCGGGAGATTTCCGGCGGATTGTCCGGGCGGGCGAAGCGTGCCAGATTCAACCACCGGGCATGAATGAGCCAATGGCGTGGATGGAACAGCGCCTAAATGAAGAAGCCGCCCGTGAAGGGGACCATTTCTGTAATTACAATCAAAGCCGACACATCGGCTTTTTACGGCACCTGGTTGTGCGCCACAGTTACACGACCGGGCACTTCCTGATCGCGATTCTTACAGCCAGCGGAGCGTGGGCAGGTGCGGAACAATTTGCGACCGATTTCATGCACCACTTCCCCATGTGCCGCGGCTTCCAGTGGGGCACGACCGACGCCCTGAGCGACGTTGCACGAATGGAGAAGCAGCGCCTTCAACGGGGTGAGGATTCGATTGAGGAGCGGCTCGGCGACAAAGTGTTTCGGGTGTCGACCTTCTCATTTTTCCAGACGAACACGCCCGGCGCAAAAATCCTGTACGACGTGGTTAGAGAATTCGCGGAACTCACCGGCCGCGAGACGGTGCTGGATGCGTATTGTGGAACGGGGACGATCGGAATCTATGTAAGCGACAGGGCCGCCAATGTCGTGGGGATCGAGCTGGTGAAAGAGGCAGTGTGGGACGCGCGCTATAACGCGAAACAGAATGGCGCAGCAAATTGCACCTTCCTTGCGGGAGAAATGCGCGATGTGCTGCCTACGCTGCCTTCCACCCTTGGAACGCGCTTTGACCGCGTTATTGTCGATCCTCCGCGCGGTGGTATGGACAAGAAAAGCCTTCGATTGCTGATCGAGATTGGGGCGCCGGTGCTGGTCTATGTTTCATGTAACCCGAGCACGCTCGCACGCGACTCGGTAACCTTGGCCGAATCAGGCTACGTTGCGGAGGTAGTACAACCCGTCGACATGTTCCCGCATACCTACCACGTGGAAAGCGTCATCCGCTTCCGCAAGCGTGAGCCGCAGGCCACAGCAGTCGCAACCAACTGAAAGCAGATGAGTTGAACGAACCTCCACCCAGTGGGGCATCTATGCCCGCGAACCGCATCCGGCTGATTGTAGCCGATATCGACGGCTGCCTGTCCCGGGGCAGCGGAAGCCCGTTTGACATACAATTGCTCAGCCGTTTAGCCGGGGCAAATGTGGCGTCGCGCAGCGATTCGAATATCCCGGCAATCACCTTCTGCACAGGTCGGCCGCAACCTTACGTCGAGTGCCTGCTCCAGGCAACGCGTGGATATACGCCGGCGTTATGCGAGGGCGGCACGCTCTTCTTTGATCCGGTCGCGCACCTGATCGCAACCCATCCCAATTTCACTGGGCGGGAGGAGAAGCTGCTGTCGGAGCTGCGCGCAATGGTGGACCGCGAACTTCTGCGGCCAAACGTGAAACACGAGCCGGGAAAGATCACACATATTACGCTCATCATCCAGCCGCCGGACACGCCACGTGGCCTGCTGCCGATCGCGCAGAAGATCGCCGCGCAGTTTGATGGCGAGTTCGTCGTCGAGATGACCCGCATGTGCATTCACTTCCTGTTCCGGCACATACATAAGGGTGTCGGTATTGACTGGCTGTCCGAGCACACCGGGATCCCGCATGGCGAAATGGCCGGTATTGGCGACTCCCGGCCCGACCTGCCGTTTCTCACCAAAGTTGGCCTGCCATTCGCCCCTGCGAACGCGCACGCGGACGTGAAAGCGGCCTGCAAAATCATTAGCGAGCACCAGGATTCTGAAGCTGCCCTCGAGCTCCTGGATTATGTGATTGAACATAACCGCGCATTGGCTCTTGTGCCGGATGCAATGGCCGCAGAGGCAAAGCTGTGAGCATTCACAAAAATGTGAGCGGGCGCACCCGTGTGGTCGGAGTGATCGGCTGGCCGGTGGAGCACTCGCTGAGCCCGCCGATGCACAATGGCGAATTTGAGCGTCTGGGGCTGGACTACCTGTACGCGCCCTTTGCGGTTGCGCCGGAAAACCTGGAGCAAGCCGTACGCGGGCTGGTGGCGCTGGGCGCCGCCGGGTTTAACATTACAATTCCGCACAAGCAGAAGATCATGCCGCTTCTGGATGAGGTTTCGCCTGAAGCGGTGGTAGTCGGCGCCGTCAATACGGTCAGAATTGAGAACGGCCGCACGACCGGCAGTAACACGGATGTGCCTGGCTGGTCCGAAGACATTCAGCAGGACATTTTGCTGCAAGGCAGCTCGGTATGTGTTCTGGGCGCAGGCGGTGCCGGGCGGGCAATTTGCGTAGCGGCAGCGTTGGCGGGTGCAAAGTCCGTGTTTATCCAGAACCGTACCATCGAGAGCGCCGAGGCGCTTGCGAGTGTGCTGCGAGAGCAATTCGCCGACGTGTGCTTCTCGTTCGGCTGCGATGATGAGACCGCGTGCAGGGATCAATTTGGCCGCTGCGACATTGTCGTAAATACGACACCGGTCGGAATGGCGGCAATCCCGGGTAGCCCGGTGCCGGCGGACTGGCTGAACGAAAGCCAGTATGTTTATGACACGATTTATACGCCCGCGGAAACCGAACTGCTGCGCGCCGCGAAAGTAAAGGGGTGCCCCACCCGCAATGGTCTGGGAATGCTTGCCCGTCAGGGCGCGCTTGCTTTTGAACTGTGGAGCGGGGCAAAGCCGGACCTGACTCGAATGGAGTCGACACTTCGCAAAGCACTAAATGCATGACAGGAGGATGGAGTGACTCTCGGTTTTCCCGGTCTCCTCCTGGTCAAAATAAGTAACTAAACTCATGTTCGTAGACTACGCAAAAATACACCTGCAGGCCGGCGACGGCGGAGACGGTTGCGTCTCTTTCCGAAGGGAGAAGTACGTTCCGCGCGGAGGACCGGATGGCGGCGATGGCGGCCGCGGGGGCCACATCTACCTGGTCGTCGATCCGCACATGACCACCCTGCTGGACATCAAGATGAAACCGAACTACATTGCGAAGCGCGGGCAGCATGGTGGCGGCAACCAGTGTACCGGGCGCGATGCCGAGGACGTGTACATCAAGGTGCCCCTTGGTACGTCGGTGACGACAGAGGAGGGCGAGATGGTCGCGGATCTCACCACGCCGGGGGCTGAATTCCTGGCGGCCAAAGCTGGTCGCGGTGGACGCGGCAACCAGCACTTTGCATCTCCGACGAACAAAGCCCCGCGGAAGTGGGAATATGGCGGCGACGGCGAAAAGAAGATCCTGGTCCTGGAGCTTAAGGTCATCGCAGACGTCGGGCTGGTGGGTTTGCCGAACGCCGGTAAATCGACATTACTTGCGGCTTTGACCGCTGCGACGCCGAAGATCGGAGCGTACCCTTTCACCACGGTATCTCCCAACCTGGGTGTGATGCAGCTGGACGACGAAGCGCGATGCGTGCTCGCAGATATTCCGGGACTGATCGAAGGCGCGCACCAGGGTGCGGGGCTCGGTCACCGGTTCCTGCGCCATGTCGAACGGACGCGGTTGCTGGTGCATCTCATCGCGCCGCCGGATGAAGCGCCGTTTGATGATCCGGTGCACTTCCTCTATGCGTTCGATCTCGTGAACGCGGAACTCAACGCCTACAGCGAGAACCTTCGCTCGAAGCCGCAGATTGTCTGCATCACGAAACATGACATTATTGGGGACGCGGCAGATGGTATTGTTTTAGGGTTTCGGGAGCGCGGCATTGAAGCGTTGGCGATTTCCGCGCATGATCAATACGGGCTGGACGCGTTGAAGCAGCGGATTCAACAGCAGCTTGCCGCGCTAAATCTGTCGTCTGGCGACGAGACTGAGGGGGACGACGGGGGCATTTCGGTAGAGTAGAAGCCGGGCGCTAGTGATAGATGCCGCCCATTTCTTTCGCCCGTACGCCGCTCATGATGCCTTCCGCCATCAGGCGGAATTCGTCCGGGCTGGTGGCATACGCGAGTGCATCCTCCATGCGGATCTTCTTTGTCCGGTAGAGATTCAGTAGCGCCTGGTTAAAGGTGATCATGCCCACGTGGCTTCCGGCTTCCATGTGCTGCGGCAGCTCCAGCGTTTTTCCTTCGTGAAGGAGCTTTTTAATGATTGGCGTCGAGACCATGATCTCCACGGCCGGGATACGACCGCGGCCGGTGGCGACCGGGAGCAGACGCTGGCAGATGACGCCTTGAAGACCCAGTGACAGCTCCATGCGAATCTGCGGATGCAGGTAGGCCGGGAAGTAGTTGATGATGCGCTCCACGGTTTGCACCGCGTCCATCGTGTGAAGTGTACTTAGCACGAGGTGGCCGGTCTCGGCGGCAGCAATTGCGGTAGAGATGGTTTCGAGGTCGCGCATTTCACCAATCAGAATAACGTCGGGGCTTTGACGCAGTACGTGCTTAAGAGCGTCGCCGAAGCTTTTGGTGTCGAAACCAATTTCGCGCTGGCTGATGATGGCAGCCTCATCCTGGTGAAGAAACTCGATGGGATCCTCGATGGTCACAATGTGACAGCGCCGGATGTTGTTGATGTGATTGATCATGGCGGCGAGCGTGGTCGACTTGCCGCTACCGGTTGTGCCGGTGACCAGCACAAGCCCGCGTCGCCTTTCGGCCAGTTCGCGTACGACAGAAGGCAGATTCAACTCCTCGAAGCCGAAGTTTGGATTGAGGATGGAGCGGAATACAAGACCGCTGGAGCCGCGCTGTCGCATGACGTTAACACGAAAACGCCCGACACCGCGAACCCCTACAGCCAGGTCCATCTCGGGTACACGTCGGAAGTCTTCAGCCTGTTCCTCGCTCATGAGTTGCAGCGCGATGGAGTGCGTATCATCCATCGTTAACTCCGGATAGTCGAGCATCACGATCTCGCCATCGATGCGCAAACACGGCCGCTGTCCCGCCTTGAGGAAAAGGTCGGACGCGCCGCGCTCCACCTGTTCCTGAAGAAGGTCATCGAGTCTCTGGCGTTCCATATTGGGCAAATCCCTTCGATGCCCGGTTTATTGGGCGTAAGTCTTTGAGCTTCCGAGAAGCAGTCGCTGTAAATTAGCGGCATTTGTAAAGAGGAAAGCAACAGCGGGCGGCGGGAACTCTATAGCGCTGGAGAACCCGGAGAGGCGGTTGCCGCAACTGGCACGATTCGGCGTTGACGCCCGGGTGCAATGCAGTGAGCATTGGATGGTCAATTTGCACAGCGAATGGACCGAGGGCTGATGGTTTGAACGGGCTGGTCGCACAGGACGCGATGATCGACAACGTGGTAGCCGTGAGCGTGAACGACCGTGCTGGTGACACGGAGAGACCTGCGCGGGGCGCGGTATGCGCGGTGTTCGAGAGTGGCTCTTCGGGAGCGTTCCTGGGATTGCTTGCGCCGCACCAGATCGCCCGCGCTTCCGACAAAAACTTTGGGGAACTACTGCCCGACCCAACACCGGAACCCGTGGCGGGAGGCACATCGCTGCCGGAAGTTCTTAAACGCCTGCGAGTGTCGGGCGTCGAGGCGCTGCCAGTGCTGGATGAGAATTTCCGGTTCGTGGGGGGGATCTCTCAGCGGAGCATCCTGGACGCGCTGCTGAAGCGCGAGCGCGAGCTGATCAAAAAATCGCGCGAATTCCGGCAGGCAGTGCAGGACGACAAACGACGCCGCTACGAAAGCGTTCGCCGGCTCGAGCAAGTGAACCAGGCGTTTAAAAAGCTTCTGGGTGCGCTTGCGCGGCCGCCGGGAATGGAAGTTTTTCAGCGCGGCATCGAGGCGCTGTCAGTGGTGGTTGAGGCAAGCTATGGCGCGGTAAACCTGCTAAATGAAAGCGGTCGCTATCGAGAGTCGATCATGACGGGCGACGCGCCAGGCGGGACGGAAGGGACGAGGGATTTCCTGGAGCAGCGCTATATTATCCTGGAACAGGTTGTTCGCGGAAACAGGATCGTAAAGATTGCCGATGTGCCGCAGTATTTGCGCAAGCTGGGTGTCGATGTTCGACGCGTTACTGCCCGCAGTTTCCTCGGGGTTCCGATCTCTCGCGAAGGACACGTCTTCGGGTGCGCCTATGTCTGCGATAAGCAGGAAGGCGACGGATTTACTGATGATGACGAGGTGCTCGTGGCGAGTTATGCCAGTGGGCTTTCTCTAAGCCTGGCGCAGTCGCGCGAGATTGCGCAGCGGCGCCGCGCTGAACGCGAACGTGATATGCTGGCGAAACTCGGGCTGCGACTCACGACTGCTGATACGCTGGATAAAGTTGCGGATGTCGTTCGTTCTCTGACGGAAGAATTCTGGGAATGGGACGCATTCCAGCTGGGCGTGCGACGTTCCGGAAAGGGAAAGCTCAAGACGCTCCTGGAGATTGACCACCACGGTCAACGCACCGACGGGGCCATTAAACAGCTGGCTGCTTCGGGCCCTGAGCAGTTTGAAGTGGCGCAAAATGCGCTGCCGGAAGCATCACAGGAAGAGGGGACCACTCCGCCGGTTCGCGGGCAGGACGCGTTGAACAAGTTGTTAGTTTCCGGGCACGCGGTGCTTATCAATCGCAGTGCAGAGGACCCCGGCCCCGACCTGCCCCGCTTCGGCGATGAAGCAAAAGAATCGGCCAGCATGGTCTTTGCGCCGCTGCGGATGGAGGGTACGTTTGTCGGCGTCATATCGGTGCAATCGTATAAGCCGGGCAGGTTCCAGGCAGGTGACCGCAAACTTCTGCAGCGGCTTGCAGAGGCCGTGGGACCTGCCCTGGGACGTTGCCAGGCAGAACTTCGAAGCGCCGCGTTTTCATCACTGGGGTATCGGCTCAGTATGGCGACGACTCCCGAAGAAGCCGCGCGAATCATCGTGGATATCGCGGATGACCTGATTGGCTGGGACGCGTGTTCGGTTTATTTATATGATGCGGGTGACAACATCTGCACCAACGTATTGCACATGGACCTTGTCGACGGTGAGCGGGTCTCGGTGCTTCCCGCAATGATAAGCTCACCGCCTGGTGCGCTGCCGCGACGGACGATTGAGGAAGGGCCCCAGCTGATCCTCCGCCAGGAGGCGAAATTTGAAAATGATACGGATCCATTCGGTGATCAAACGCGACCCTCCGCTTCGCTGATGTTTGTGCCGCTTCGCGTTGGCACGGGAGTGACGGGTATTCTCTCCATCCAGAGCTACGCACTGGACGCTTACGAGAGCGGCGATTTGTCTCTATTGCAGGCGCTTGCGGACCATTGCAGCGGCGCACTGGAGCGCACACGTGTGTTGCAGGCAGCGCTGCGCGACGCACAGGTGACTTGAGCGGGTTGCTAGTGTTGTCTACCGCTAGTTTGTAATCAGTCTGTGTGCCGAATCGAGGGAAAGTTTGCCCTTTGGTTTGATAATGAACTACTGATTAGGCACACTAGTTGTCGCTCGTGACCGAGAAAGTGATCCAGTCCGCCTGGCCGGCGTCGTCGACGCAGCGCAGCCGGTGTATCCCGGGGGACGGCGCGAGATAAGCGGGCGCGGCGCGCTCGGCGGACGCGATGAGTTCGCCGTCGAGGAACCAGTAGAGCCGTCGGCTGGATGGCGGTGCGGAGGCTTCCAGTGAAACTTTCTGTGCGGCGGGGCTGCGTCCTGCTGTAATAATAAATGAGTCGCCCGCTATTGGCGACGTGATTCGCAATTCTGGTCCGCGCGCAATCGACGGGCACTCGTGATTGTGCGGCGGCGGAAGGGCGGACTCTGACGCGTTGCTGGCCAGCCACGACGCAGTAGTGCCGGGCCAAAACGAAAATACTCGATCCACTGCGTGGTGGCCGTGCAGACAGCGCATACAGAGTTGCTCGCCGGATGCCGTATCGATACGCACGCGCTTGTGCACCGCGCACGACGCCGCGCATTCCAGTGTGCCGTGGCGGTCGTGAGGTTGCACGAGAGGAGCTTCGGCGGTGCACGTTGAAGGACAGTCGCCGCCGGCAGGGTAGCCACTCTCGCGGCAGATGACCACGTTGCGCAATTCTGCCTTTGGGGATGAAGGCCAATTGCAATTCGTTTTCCGCGTTGGCCGAATCTGCTCGATAAGCTTGAGTGCGACCGGTGCAGCAGCGCGGGCGCCAACCAGCGCTTTGCTGCCGTGGCCGTCGAAGTTCCCAATCCAGATCCCGACGGTATGATGACGGTCGTAAGCGATGGTCCACGCATCACGGAATCCGCTGCTCGTGCCCGTTTTCCATGCGACACCTTCCATGCCTGCGAGAGCGGAGTCCACATGTTCGGGATTGCGCAGATCGACGTCAGCCAGCGCCCGATTAACGAAGTAACAGGCGGCGCGGGAGAGCAGGCGCTTGTCGCCTTGTTCGACACGTGCCAGCGGCTGGCGTTTGCCGCCGGCAGTTCCACGCGCTCCGCGAACCACACGGTAGGGCTTATAAACGCCGTCCCGCGCGAGCAGCGCGTAGGCGTTCGTCAGCTCCAGCAGGCTGATACCGCAGGAACCGATTGCGAGTGATAGACCGTAATCGCCGGCGGGCTGCTGCAAACTATCCATTCCGCAGGACTGGAAGAATTGCAGCGTGCGCGAGAGCCCGGTCTCGTTCAGTACCTGGATGGCAGGAACGTTGAGAGACCACGCCAGCGCGCGATCCGCAGGCACGAGCCCGCGGAATGCCTTGTCGAAATTTTCGGGTACGTACTGCGGATACTGCTGAGGAACATCGAACAAAACAGAGCTCGGCAGCAGGTTCCCGCATTTATATGCAAACGCGTAGATGAACGGCTTTAGGGTTGAACCCGGAGATCGCAAGGCAGTTGCGCCATTGACCTGTCCCGCGATGGTGGTGTTTGCGAAGTCGACGGAGCCGACAAGCGCAAGCACGTCACCCGTCGCGTTATCGAGAACGACCGCCGCGCCATTGGTCACTCCGTCGCCGCGCAGATCGCGCACCTGCTGCGAAACGAGCTTCTCCGCCTGGCGCTGGATGTTTAAATCCAGCGTTGTATCCAGCCGGGCGTGTCCGCCATAACGCGTGTACACCATCTCACTGAAGTGCGGTGCCTGCACGACCGTGTTGAAGTTTCCAATCGATGGCTTGCGATGGATCACGCGACTGTAATCGTCAGATGGAACGGCGTTGCACGCGAGCATACAGTGCAGCACATGCGCACGGCGTTTGAGCGCGTTGGTCTGGTGGCGGTCCGGACGCAGGCGCGAGGGCGATTGCGGCAATCCTGCCAGCAGGGCTGCTTCGGATAGCGACAACTCGGCAGCGCTTTTATTATAGTAGCGGCGAGATGCAGCTTCGACCCCACAAAGATTTCCGCCATACGGCGCGTTGGTAAGGTAGAGTTCGAGGATCTGTTCTTTCGTGAGATGCCGCTCGAGTTGAAGAGCGCGGAATGCCTGGCTCAGCTTGCGTGCGAAAGTGCGATCGCGCGGTTGCGAGAGCGCCGCGACCTGCATGCTGAGGGTGGATGCGCCAGACACGATACGCCCATGACGGATGTTCGAAAGTGCGGCACGGCCGACCGCGATCCAGTCGATGCCGTGGTGACGATAAAAGCGTTTGTCTTCCACCGCGATCGTCGCTTTGACGAGCCAGGGTGATACCTCGGCAAGCTTTATGGGAATGCGCCAGCGTTCGTCGCTGCCAAGATACGCGCGCAGCGGTTTGCCGTTTCGGTCAAACAGCGTGGTCGATATTTCCCGGGCCTGGTACAGTGTGGAGTCGAACGAGATGAAACGCACCGCAAGTTCAAGAGTCCCCAAAGAAAGCAGGAAACAACAAACGATTCCTCCGGCCACATACGACCAAACTCTGATCAGTCGCCGCCTCAGAAATCCGCGGAGTTTTTTAACCATGGAAACCACCGAACTCTAGATGACTACCCGCTTCACTTGAAGCGTGGCATCCTTGAAGTCTAACAACACGGCGACATGTCTCCCATAGAGCTTCTCATCGAGCCCCGGTTTTAACTCGTGGAGAATCGACTGTGTGGCTGCGATAGTTAGTCTGTTGTTGTCTGCCTGCAGCATAATGTATTACTCCGTGAATTCTGTGGTTAAGGTTTAGGCAGCACAACTACAGTCCCCGCGCCGGAGCGTGCCTGGATTTCGGGATCGTACATGCAGGATGCCTGGACAGGCGGCAGCACGAATGTACCTTGTGAGACCGCGCGCGCCGCGTAGCGGAACGTTCCTTTGATCGCGGAACCGCTGCCGTCCAGGTCGACAAACGCGAGCATGCGGTCATCACGGGCGTCGGTCCTCTGGATGTTGAGTCCTCCTGCGCCCTGCGTATCGGATGGTTCGTTGTCAGCTTCCGCGTCGGACGGCTCGTTTTCTTCATCTGCGGCCGCACCCTCGTCTGAATCATCGGCAGTGTGTTCGGACGAATCGCCGGAGATCTGTTCGGAAGTTGCGAGGTTCGCATTTTCAATTTCGAGCCCTGCAGGCAGCAGGTCCTCGATGACGACATTTTTTAAAGAACGAGCAGACTGCAGTTTCACTTCGACGACGACGAGCTGCCCCTGCTGGAGATTACGCGGATCCAATCGCCTGTTTTTCCGGTCCAGGAATATGCGCTCTACCGAGATGCCGCGTGACACGGACGTCGTGTCCAGTTTCGTCGGGACACCCTCCACTGTCCAGGCAAGATATGCGCGTCCCTGGCCACTTACCTCGACGACGGCAGCGTTGGTGACATCCTCCATTGAAACATGAAGCGATTCGCTGGACTGGAAATCGAACGACCTCGCGGCGCCCCGTATCGAACCGGTGAAGTCCTGCGGCGTTCCCGAGATTTTCTTCGTGTACTTGCCGAGCGCCCAGATGGCAAACGCGTTGTCCTGCGTTGTGCCCCAATGTCCATCGCGACCGCGTAGTTTCTGTAACCTGTCTACCAGCTGCGGCACTTCAGCCGCGCCGGAATTGGTATCGAGTGCCGCGGAGAGCAGCAGCGCGAGTTCACGTGCCGGAGAGCTGAGGATGCCGCCGGTCTGCCGCCGGGTTTCAGTGGTTTGGAATGTCACGGGTTCAGCCATCAGCGTGCGCGCTTCGGCGGCGTTGCCGGCCATCGCAAAGGAGGACGCAAGCAGCGCACGAGCAGTGGGTGTGAGTCGCGCCCGCGCCTCGAACAGTGCTTCCTGCCGTTCGAGATTTCGCTTACCTGCTGCAGCCACCACGTAGGCGGCGTAGCAACGCTCGGTCATCGTGTCGAGGCTGGTATCATCCGAAAAACTTCCCATGTTCGCACGAAGGTAATCGAGCGCCTCATCCAGCGCCGTTTCCGAGACATCATAGCCGGCCTTCTTTGCTTCGACGAGGAAATGGACAGCATAAATGGTACCCCAATCCCAGGGATCGCGCTGTCCCTGCCACATGACAAACCCGCCATTGGAGAGCTGCATCGAAAGTAAACGATCTACGCACCACTGGACCTTGCTCTCCACGACGTAGCGGTTTGCTTCGCCGCTTGTTATCAGGTCCGCGAGTTCGGGCACGAACAGCAGCGGGAATCCCGATGACACCGTCTGCTCCAGGCAGCCATATTTGTAGTAGTAGAGATATTTAATCGCGGATGCGAGGTGCACGGTCGGCATGCTGGACACGACGAGCGTGCCGGTTGACGTGCCCGCCACAAACTGCGTCTGCGGGAAAGTGAGCGGTTTGGATTCTCCGGCGTTTACGGTTTCCACCCCTGATTGCGAAGTGAACGGCATGGCCGGGCGCACTGGTAGACGCACGGTGTCGGCGTAGCTTTCCGCCCCCATTGTTCCTGCGAAATGCACCTCCGCAGGCCCGACCGAATCCGCGACGCGCATGCGAACCGGGAGCGTCAGCATCCCTCGCGCAGCGATTGCTTCTGTCTGCCTGGATGCAGCCTTGCTGTCTGTGGCAGCGCCGGTCCAGTTGGTAGACAGTGAAAGCGGACCCGAAGTCAGGACTGTAAACTGCACCGGCTGTGGCGTGTCTGTGTTGTTGTAGAGCACAAAGGGAATCGTCACATCGTCGCCCGGGGCAAGAAAGCGCGGCAGACTCTCTTTAATCATGAGCGGATTGCGCACGTAGACATTGCTGTCGCCCGATCCCATTCGCTGATCGGCAGCAGCGACGGCAATGACTCGCAGTTGTCCCATGAACTGTGGCACGTCGAGAGTCACCGTGGCACTGCCCTGGTCATCCGTTTTAACAATTCCCTTCCAGATCACTGTGGGTTTCACACGCTCGGTATGGATCGGCGAGAGTTTACGCCCAGCGGCCTCGTCTCCGCCGACAGCGGACTTTTCGCCCGCCCGCTCCGTGATTTCAGGCATCAGCTCGGCGAAGAAGTCGGCTGTGGTAACCAGCAGACGACGAGCAGCGGTGAAAAAATCCAGCGGATCAGGCGTTTCGAAATCGGTTAGCGAGAGAATTCCCTCGTCCACTGCCCAGACAACTAGTTCTGCTGCTATGGGCTGGCTCGTGTTTGCATCCTTCGCGGAGACCGACACTGTCAGCGGCTGTTGCGGGCGCGTCTCTTCTGGCTGGTTAACATCGATCGCGATCCTTCGATGGTCGGAACTCAGCCGCACGTTCGCGCTGCCGAATGCACGGTGCGGCAGCCACTTCTCCTCAGGCTTTACGGCTCGCACCACAGATGCGACGCAGTAAAAGTTCGGAGCCATTGCGGCATCCACTGGCAGCTCGATCTCGTGTGTGTTGTGCGCCATCGTGATTACCTGACTCGTGAGAACATTGTCCTGCTCGGTCGTAAGAAGCAGCGTGCCTGCGAATGGACTCTTTATCAGAAGCCGCGCTTTGTCACCCGGCGCATAAGATTTCTTATCCAGCACAAGTTCGAGCTGCTCCGGCTTTTCCATGGACCATGGCTGCTCGCCCCAGTTCGGCGAGGATACGTGGAACGGGAGCGCGGTAAGGGAGCCAGTTGCAGTGCTGGCGACGCGCAAAAGATAACTGCCGGGCTCGCTGGGTGTCCAGGTCACGCTGGTGGTACGATCACGCAGCGTGGCCGTAAATTCGCGCACGGTCTCAAGTTCGCGCTTAGTAACATAACGATACGATCCGTCATCCCGCTTGAGGATGCTGTTATATCTAACGCGGCTGATGGTGCCGGTCAGCTCTGCGGTTTCCACCGCTGTACCATCCGGGCGCACTGCAATCAGTTCAAACTCCGCAACCTTTCCCGTCTGCGCGAATGTCTCCGCACTGCTTTTCGCACCGACGTAGTACTCAACCGGGTCCACTTTGCGTTCGACAAGGGATGTAACGCTCCGCCCGCCGATGTCCTTCACCGTGACCTGCACTTCTGCGCGAAGCGCGGATGCTGGCAGTCTTTTCGGCAGCTCCACGGTGATTGTCGCGCCGCCGTTCTGATCGGTGGTTTGCTCATCGAGCTTTCGCTCCAGCGGCTCGTATTTGCTGTCGAGATCACCGAAGGTGAAGCCGGCGTATCCTGTTGGCGAGAAAGACTCCGTGCGAAACAGCGCAGTGCCGGTGACCGCACGTCCTGCCGCCGGCTGGCCGAACATCTCCTGCGCATGGATGGAAACACTCAGCGGGATCGCCCTGCTGAAACGTACGTCCGCGGCGGTGGCTTCTACTTTCAGACGGTTCGGTAAATAATCTTCGACACGAAATTCCGTTTTGCCCAGCAGCTCCGGTTCATCGTCGGCCTCTTCCTCGTCATCCATCCCGCGGTGTTCACGGTCCTTTTTGCGAAGCGATCGCTCAGCGGTGCCGCCAAGCTGAATGTTGGCGGTGTACAGGCCCGTCGGCGCAAACTCGGGGATCCGTAACTCGGTAACCAGTGTTCCGCTTGAGCTCGCGGTGACGGGCAAAGGATCCCACTTCCGTCCGTCCGGCCGCTCAATCTGCAGTTCCAGCGGAAATGCTGCAGGCACCGCGCTATCTTTACCTCGCACATGGCCGAGCAGGTGAACCAGTTCTCCCGGGCGATAGACACCTCGTTCAGGTGACACAAATGCCTCGTAACCTTTTCGGAGGTAGTCGCGTAGCGCGTCGTTACGTTCGGTGTCGTCCGGGTCATCCGTTTCAGAGGCGCCTTCTAATGTCTTTGAGAGGTCGAGATAGCACACGTCGGCTCCCGATTCCGCGACAATGATGTCAGCCGTCTTTTCGCTGCTCTTTCCGAGACCTTTAATCACTGCGATACCGTTGGCGTCGGTTTGGGCCTCACCAATCTGCTGGTTTGCACTGCTGTAAGCGCGAACCTTTGCATCCGCGACTGGCTTGGCGCTATCGAGTGCCGTCACCCACACCGTCGCTTCGTTTCCTGCGCGCTTGCCGGTGATCCCCAGGTTCGAGACGATGATAACTTCCCCGTCTTTATACGGAGAGTTCCACGAGGAGTACTCGTCCGACTCGTAATCTTCGAAGTCCTGAGCTTGCGCAGAGTCCTTCTTCTCATCCTTTGCCGGTTGCTCGGCCTGCACCTGCACATAGTAGATTCCCTCCGGCTTCGCACCCAGCACCTCGTGAAGATCCACCTCGGTGGTCGACACCTTCGCGGGCTCCTTAACCGAAAAAGTTTTCGTGCCGATGGAATGGCCAAATTGCTCGACCGCATACTTGTCGCGGCCATTGTGGTTGTTTGCGAAGAACACGAGATTATTATCGTAGAGTCGCGTAGCCTTGACCCTGAAAACAGGGACCTGGGTGGAGCGAACGCGCAGGCGCATTCTCCCCGCGGAGGAGAGATGGCCACCCGCCTCTTTCAGCTCCATGAACCCTTTCATGGCGGGAACCCACGTCGACAACGAAACTTCCCGGAACAGTAATTCGCCATTTGTGCCGAGCAGGCCAGGCTTCACCATCACCGTATAGCGGGTCTCTGGGTGGAACGGGCCGTTCAGTTTAAGTGTTTCGTAGTCTGATGTCACTTCGAACGCGACATCCGGGGATATGGAGATGTACTTTTTGATATCATCCATACTTACGGGATTAGAAAAGTGTAGAGAAAGCGTTGCGCGGTCCTTGTCCCAACCCGCCGTCAATTTATCGGGCAGCAGCTTAAACTCCAATGCGACGGGCCGCTCTTCGCGCTCGCGTATTCCAAGAGGACCGGCAGCGCCGCGCAAGCCGGGTTCCAGCACGAGTGTCAGCCGGTCGGTTGTCAACGGATCGGTTTCCACCTGGATCTTCCGCGCGATGACGTCCTTCTGCGGTTTCCAGCCCAGCACCTGGTCGCCGCTTCGGAACGAAAGCGATTTCTCGAGTTCTGCAGGCGAAACGTCGTCACTGAAATGGAGCGAAACAATTACGCGCCGGTCTTTTGTAAAACCGACCTGCTCCACCTCGTGCAGTTCCAGCGGCTGTGTCTCGAAAGTGAATTCGTTCGGTCCTGTCAGTTTTCGGCCACCGGCGTCCTGCAAATCGGGAGTTAGGCGCATCGCGTACCGGGTGCCTGCACGCAGCGAACGCTGCGGGACAAACGTGAGTACGCGAGGGCTGGTCCACTCTGCGTAGCCCTCAAGTGATGGATCGAACTGTAGAACACCGGCGGCCGCGCGTGAACTATCCAGGGCTTTGGTCGAGACAACGTCCGTACTGAAGACAAAGCGTATACTCGCATGCTGGGACTGGCCGGTTCCACTGGGATAAACCCGCGCCACCTTGAATGACGGGGCGCCTGCCGGTGTTGCGGCTGGAGTCTGTTTGCCGCGTGCAGCCAGCGTTGCGGCTTTAGTGCCTGCCGCGGGTCCGGAGCGCGGCTGCGCAGCCGTCGCGCGAGGCGTCTGGGCAATGGCTAAATTTGCAACTGCTGATGTGGCCAGCAAAAGCGCCGCAATGGCGCACTGGGGTGACGGTGTCATCGTTCATACTCACTTAAGTCATTTGGCACAGCAGGACAACGCTTCGGCTACTCGGACCCCCGGCTGGTCTCCATTGCAAGTGCGGCGATTTTCCTGCTGACTCTTGGGGAACGGTTTGGATATGCTGACCTGCGCAGGAGTCGGGTTGCTGGCGGCACCTTAGAAGGCGACGAGCGGCGCTCTCCCATGAAATCGGCTTTACGTTCAGTCCGACCGCGAAAATCCGGTACGGGTTGGCTTTTCACGGCAGTGCGCCATTGGGCAGGTCGACCGATACATTCCGTCGCAGCGGCCATAAGCTTCGGGCGTATTTTTTTAACGCCATGCTATGCAATCATCTATACTAGTAGCCATGTGAGTTGGATGGAGTGCCAATCTCGATATGAGGCGTGAATCCTAAAGCCATCGACATTCCGGACGGTGGTATGCTTCTTGAGAGAAGAAGTGCTACTTAAATCGGCTTTTTTGCGCCAGAGCCATGGCCTGAAGCTGCTTAATAGTATCGCAGGAGAAGGTCGGGGCGGAGTACTATACGTGATGATGATGTTTAATCAAGAACGGCAACTTGGCCAGATCCTGGTGACACAGGGCAAGCTGGACACGGACGACCTCGACCAGGCCCTGCGTGAGCACCACAAATCAGGCGACCGGCTGGGTGATGTCCTGGTGCGGATGGGCCTCGCCAGTGAGGACGACGTACAGCGCACGCTGGCGGACCAGTTGCAGCTTCCGTTCGTGAAAATCAGCGAAAACCCGATCCGCAAGGAAGTCATCGAAAAGATACCCGCCAAGCTGGTGAACCACTACAACCTGGTTCCACTGGAGCAGCTGAACGGCACGCTGCGAGTGGCGGTGGTCGACCCGCAGGACATCCACATGCTAGATGACCTGCGGCTCATGCTGAAGCTCGAGATCGAGCCGGTGGTCTCCACGAAGAAGGAGATCGAGGAAGCGATCAAGAAGTACTACGGCATCGGCGCGGCAACGGTGGAAGGCATGCTGGAGGACCAGGCCGCAGCCGGCAACACCATCGACGTTGAACGCAGTGTCGAGAACATCGAGGACATGGCCGAGGATGCGTCCATTGTCCGATTCGTAAACCAGATTATCAGCGAAGCGATGAACGACCGCGCGACGGATATTCACGTGGAGCCGCTGGAGCATGAGCTTCGTGTGCGGTATCGCATCGATGGTCTGCTGTACGAGGCGGCGATTCCCCCTTCAATCAAACGGTTTCAGTCGGCCATCATATCGCGCCTCAAGATTATGGCCGACCTTAATATCGCGGAGCGGCGCCTTCCGCAGGACGGTAAGATTAAAATCCGCGCGACGGACAAGGAATACGATCTTCGTGTATCGACGGTTCCAACGCCTTACGGGGAGTCGATCGCGATTCGTATTCTGTCGAGGGAGTCGGAGCTCGTAAGCCTGAACCGCCTCGGGCTGGATGATTACAACCAGGGACTGCTGCGCGCGATGATTATGAAACCGCACGGCATTCTGTTCGTAACCGGCCCCACGGGCTCCGGTAAATCGACGACGCTGTACGCATCCCTGAGTGAAATTAATAACACCGATAAAAAGATTCTAACGGTCGAGGACCCGATCGAGTACCGGATTCCCGGCGTAACCCAGGTGCAGGTGCAGGAGCACATCGACCTTACATTCAAGAACGTGCTCCGAAGCTTCCTGCGTCAGGACCCTGACGTGATCATGGTGGGTGAGACGCGCGATTCCGAGACGGCACAAACGGCCATCCAGGCGGCTCTGACCGGTCATATGGTGTTCTCGACCCTGCACACCAACGACGCTACGGGTGCGGTGAGCCGACTCCTGGATATGGGAATCGAACCGTTCCTGATCGCGAGCTCTGTGGAAGGACTTATCGCGCAACGACTTGTGCGTGTGTTGTGTCCGCATTGTAAGCAAGGGTATCAACCAGGGCCAGAAGTCATCACCCGCCTGCGCGGCCAGAAGTTCGACTTTACGAATGCCCAGTTTACACGCCCGGTTGGATGCGAGAAGTGCCGCTTTACAGGATTCCGCGGACGTACGGCGATCTACGAGATCGTCAAGATCACGGAAGAGCTGAAGGCGCTGATCGTCGACCGAAAACCGGCGAACGTGCTGAAGCGGCAGGCGATCGCCAGCGGGCTGCGCACCATTCGTGAAGACGGGTTCCACAAGGTACGCGACGGCATTACCACCATCGATGAAGTGATGCGCGTCACGATGGAGGATGAGTTCAACAATGTTGCGTAGCCGCATGGAGATGGATCGCGTGCATTCGCCGTTCTTCGAGGATGCGCGGGAATGGTCCGGCCATGTGGGTTTCGATTTTCTCGGACGGCTTCTGATGGTGCTTGGGCTGATTGCTCCGCCGCTGACGATACTCGCCGCAGTGGCGTACTACGCGACGCACCTGTAACAGAATTACCGATTACGAGTTGAGCTGCAGACTACGCATTGTGCTTTGGGGGGGATTGCGGATTCGGAACGCGAATCTGCCATCGTTCACACTGAAATACAGGGTCGATTCAGGACAGGAGTTCTCGGGAAGCTGTGCCGCAGTTCAGTTATAAAGCGAAGGATACCACCGGGCAGACCGTGAACGGCGTGCTGGAGGCTGAGTCCAGCACAGTGGCGGTGTCGCGTCTGCAACAGATGGGATTCTTTCCCCTGAACGTGCAGGACGCAAAGAGCGCGAGCGCCGATGCCGGTGCGGCGGTACGCCGGCGCGCGAAATCAGTCAAGATTAACGACATGGCGACCTTCAACCGGCAACTGGCAGACCTGCTGAGCTCGGGCATTCCCCTCGTGAAAGCGCTGAGCGTTATACAAAACCAGACGCCAAATCCGACGCTGGTCGAAGTGATCACACAGATCACACAGGACGTGTCGGGTGGCGATTCGCTGGCTGGCGCGATGTCGAAGCATCCGAAGATTTTCTCGAAACTATATGTCGCGATGGTGCGATCCGGCGAAGCCGGAGGACTGCTGGACCAGGTGCTTCAGCGACTGGCGGATTTTGCGGAGAGCGAAGCCGAAACTCGCAGCAAGATCAAGAGCGCGCTGGCTTACCCGATGGTCATGGTGCTGGCCGGCAGCGGCGCTGTCATTGTGCTGATGACCGTCGTCATGCCAAAGATTCTGAAGATCTACAGCGATCTGAACCAGACGCTGCCGATGACCACGCAATTCCTTATCTTTTTCAGCGACGCGCTGCGAAGTTACTGGTACTTCTTCATCGGCGCACTCGTGGCACTTGTATTCGCATTCCGTCGGATGGCAGCAACTGCTGAAGGCAAGAAGGCGATTGATGCGTTTGTTGTAAAAATCCCGATACTGGGCGCGATGATCGTGAAGAAGGAAATCGCAAACTTCGCGCGGACGCTTGGATCGCTGCTGCACAATGGCGTATCTATCCTCTCCGCTCTGGAGATCACGATCGAGGTGCTGACGAACCGCACCGTCGCGGACGAAGTTTCGCAGATACCGCTCAATGTGACGCAGGGCGAAGGAATTGCCGCACCGTTAAGGAAATCAAAAGTGTTTCCGCCGGTGGTGGTGAACATGATGGCCATCGGGGAAGAAACGGGTCGGCTCGATGACGTGTTGATGAAGATCGCGCGTAGCTTCGACACGGAAGTGGATCGTGGAATGAAAACGCTGACGAGCCTGCTGGAGCCCATGGTTATCCTGGTGATGGGCATCGTGGTCGGTTTTATCGTGATCAGCATGCTGCTGCCGATTTTCTCGATCGACCCGGGAGCCTGACCAATGCGGGACGGGGAACGCCGAGTGCGGAATATTTCTGAAAATCAGAATGACCAATGTGGGATTGCAACGCGTGGCAGAAAAACCCTGCGGGCAATTTGGAATTCGCACGTCCTGCGTACTCGGAAGTATTCCGCATTCCGAAATCCGAAATCCGCAGTCCGTTGCGGTTTTACGCTAATTGAAATCATGGTCGTGGTTACAATCCTCGCCGTGATGATGGCGGTGACATTTCCGTCGATGCGCGGAATGAATGAGAAGAACAAGCTGCGTGCAACCGCACGCCAACTGACTGCGCTTATGAAGTACGCCCGGACGGAGGCGGTGTTTGGCGAGCGCACCACGGAAGTTTTCCTGAACCTCGATAAGCGGGAATTCTGGATCGACCTGCGTGAGCCGGAGCCAGAGAAGGGTTCCGGCAGCAGCAAGAAGCCCACAGAGCGGAACATCGAACAGAAACGCGACATCGATGAAAACATCTGGTTCGAGGAGACGCAGGCGTACGACGAGAATATCATTGAGGGTAAGGACAAGGTCATCGCCGTGGATTTCTATCCCGATGGCAGTGCTTCGCCAACGCTGATCACGCTCGTCAACAAGCAGGGCACCCGGATGACGATCGAAGTGCTGAGGTCGACCGGGCAGATTGAGATTTCGCCCGGTTCCATCGAAGAAAAGAAGGCGCAGGCTCAGGAACAGACGGTGACGCCGCCGCCTGCGCCCATGGGAGCATCCCGTGGCTAAATTTACTTCCGTGCGCAAAGTCAGCGGTTTCGTTCTGCTGGAAGTCGTGGTGTCGCTGGTAATACTGGGTATCGGCGTGGCGACCATCATGCGCTCCTTTACGGTTTCGATGGCGGCGATTCGAAGGAACGATGTGAGTGTGCAGGCGTTCGTGCTGGCCGAGTCGATGCTGCAGACGCTGGAGGTTACGCCGCCCCAGAAAGGCAGACTGACCGGAAGTTTCGAGGCGGATGGATTTTCGAGCTACTCGTGGGAAATGGAAGCCAAGGAAGAGGAGATCAAATATAAGAACCTGAAGACCGCCAGCCGCATTGAAGGGCTGCGGCCCTTGAACCACGTGAAGCTGAAGGTTACATACGACGATCACCGTAACCAAGTGCAGACGCCGGTTGAAGTGGACCTGATTGTCCCGCCGATTGAACGCTTTTCATACCAGTCGAAGTTCCTGAACGAGCTCTTCAAAGAGGAGGAACGGCGACGGTGAGGTCTCGTTCCAGATTTAAAATTCAAAACTCGAAATTGGCAGGTAGCAATTCTGCCGGGTTTACGTTGATCGAAATTCTGGTCGCGATGGTGATTTTCTCGCTGGTGCTGGCATCAATGTTCACTGCTTTTCGGACGGGTATCAAGGCGTACGACCTGGGTGTTACGCATGCGGAGGCGCAGCAGACCGGACGTTATGCCGTGAACCAGCTTGCGGAAGATATTCGCAATGTGTTCTATAAAACCGCGAGCAGCTATAACGTGACCAGGCGCCAGCGTGAAGCACTGCTGGAGCAACAGGAGCAACAGGCGCTTCAGCTGGGCCAGGCGAGTCGCGATCCGCAGATTGATGAGAATCTGCCAGAGCTGGGCCCTGCAATCGACCTGTCGTTCATGGGAGAGGACGGCGGAACGGTTGACCAGGTGACGTTTGTGCGGCAGCAGGGACCGAAGAGGGGCGAGGATCGCCCTTTGTGGGGACTGGAGCGAGTGCGCTACTTTGTGGCAAACAGCGCACTCTATCGCAGCACCGAAGACATTACCGCGCCGGAAACGGATGAAAACGGCGTGGAGATTCCGAAGGCCGTTGCGCCACACGTCGATAAGATCGCCAATAACTGCACCGGCTTCGACGTAAAATACGGATACTATTTCGAAACAGAGTTCCGGATGGCAGAGGGGTGGGATTCGAACGCAAGTCAGTACCGCAATCCAGTGGATGAGGAAGAGCTTGAATCGCAGGTCACGAATCCCGCGGGCGTGGCAGGCGGAACCGTCGTCAACCCGAACGGCCAGCAGCAACAACAGAAAGCGGACGATCTCCCGGGCTGGGTCGAAGTGACATTTAAATTTGCGGATCCGCGCAAGGTCGAGCGCGAGCGCATTTACAAGCAAACGATGCTGATGTATAATAAGGGCGCGGAAGAGACATACGAGCCGCCGGACGACACAGAAGAAGCAGTGAACAGCAGCCGTAGTGGTGGAGGGCGGAGCAGCAGGCGCAATAATAGCGGGTCACAGCAGCGAAGAAGCCGAAACTCATGAACGTGCGGATTCGAAAACCTGCGCCTCGTGGTGGCAATGGAATGTCTGCATGGCGGGTGCTGGTCAGCGGGCCGGCACTATTTGGTTCGGGGCGCCGCGCCATCGTACTCGTGCTTGTGCTGTGGGTGGTCATTGTGCTGGGGATCATCGCATCGTCGCTGGCTTTCGATGTACAGGTCAGCTCCAAGTTAACACTCATCCAGCGCGAGCAGTTCATTGCATATAACCTGGCCAAGAGCGCTATCGCCGTGGGCATGACACACCTTCAGAACGACCTCCTCATCGAGCAGCAGGAAAACCCGAACCAGCTTTACGATGCACCCAGCGACGTGTGGGCACAGCCCGGGCGGCGCGAAAAAGACATCGAAGTAGAGATCGATAAGGAGCACAAGGATCGCTCGTACGAGGTCGAAGTAGCCGATGAAGAAGGCAAAATTCCGCTGAACAATGCGAGCCCCCGGCTGCTGAAGGGCCTTCTGGAATTCTATGGCTACGAGGCGCCGGACTCAGATGAAGTTGCGGCTGCAATCGTCGACTACCGTGACCAGGACGACATGTGCGCGTCCGCACCCGGCGAAAAAGAAAACGAGCACTACAGCGCTGCGCTGGGGCAACGGATCAGCAATAACATGGATTCAGCGCAGCTCGCATACCAGTGCCCGAACGAACCCTTTATGACGGTCGAGCAGTTGCTGGACGTGTACGGCATTCAGCCGGAAGTTTTTTATGGCTATGATCCGGCCGAGAGCGAGGCGCGCGACCTGAAAACGCGCGACGCCATTGCTGAGGGCCGTAAGGCACCGCGGCAGCGCCAGCGTAAAGGGCGCAAGGTGCTGCCAATGAAAGATGTGGTAAGCGTGAGTACGCAAGGGCGCGTCAACCTGAACACTGCGCCCGTGGAAGTGCTCACAGTTTTGATCTATGCGGCGAACAATTTTGCGTCCATCGACTCGGCGCACTCTGCGGCAGAGGCCATCGCCGAGTTTCGTGGTGACGGCAGGCGCGGCAGGATTCCGAACGAAGAGGATGCATTTAAAAGCCTTCCGGATGTGGCCAAGGTGCCGGGAGTCGACGCGAATGCATTGAACCAGCTTGGCGGCATGGGAGTGCAGCCCTCCTTTCATTCGGAGATCTTCTCGGTATTGGGCATTGGCAAGACGGCACGGGCGCAACGCACGATCACAGCGGTAGTCGAACGGAAGCTGGAAGTATTTGACCCTAACAGTGCGCGTCTCTCAAGCAACAAGAACGGTCGCACGCCAGCTCGCCGTGTGCCGGGCAGCCGAAGAAAAAAAGGCGGGGAACAACAGGATGATTACATTCGGGTACCGGCAGTGCGCGTACTGCAGTGGATCGATTGAAACATGACATCAGATAACCACCTCGGCGATTCTCGAACGGAGACCTATGGCCGCTAGTTTAGCCATAGAATTTACCGACGTCGACTGCAAGCTTGTGCACGTAGAGCGCGGCAAGGGCGGGCGTTTGACCGTGCGCGTGATGTCCTCGTTTGAACTTTCAAAAGACGAGAACGTTGAAGCTCGCGTGACGCAACGAGCGCAACTTCTGCGGGATGCATTGAAGGCCGGTAAGATAAAGCCGCAGGCGGTACGGGTTGTAATTCCAAAGAATTTCGTAATGGCCCGCACCGTCACTTTGCCTTCGGTGGATGAGAACGAGATTGTGGGTATGGCCCGGTTCGAGGCAGAGCGCCACATCCCGTTCAATGCAGACCGCCACATTGTCTCGCACCATACATTGTCGAAGCAGGGAATGCAGGGCAGTGATGTGCTTCTGGCTGCGGTGGATCAACCGATCGCGCAGGAGTACCTGGATGTCTGCGCGAAAGCCGGGCTGACGGTCGAGGGAATCAGCGTTTCGTCGCTGGCCGTGTTTAACGCGTTTGCGGCAGCCGAGCCAACCGCCCTGGCCGAGCGTGTGGTCGCAGTGGTGAACATCGGGCGCGCAGGTACCGACCTTGTAATCGCGACGAATGGTAACGTGACGTTCACACGTGGTTCAACGCTGGGGCTGAACAAGTTACTGGCAGAGCTGGAGTCCGCGGGGCTTGAGAGACCGTTCGAGCTGCAGGACCTCTCGCAGGTGGACGCACTGGAGCCACATCTGTATTTCCGCAGGCCAGGATCGTCGCCTGCGGAGCCTGTGCCGGTTATTTACGATGAACTGGCATCCGTCCATGGCGCAATTCCGCCGCCGCCTCCCATTCCCGACGGCTTTAGCGCGGTTGGGGGCGGGCAAGCTGACATTAACATGAGCGGCATCTACCGCTCGGGTGCATCTTCTGCTGCGGCCGAGATAAGCGCACATCTTATCCCTCCTTCGGAAGCGGTTGCACCCGACAACCCTGGTGCGGTGGCCTTTCGCGGCTGGCTCATTCGAGTTCTGCAGGAAGTAAAACGAACGTACGAGTTCGCACATCGTGAGTTCGACATACCACTCATCACTCACATATACCTGGCCGGTGAAGGCACGGCGATTCATAATCTGTCCCAGTATTTCCGCGTGAACTTCAGTGTCGAGGCATCGGTATTCGATCCGTTGCGCGGCGCGCAGCCGACGAAGAAGCTGCCGCAGTCGGCGCGCGATCGCTCGGCTGCTTTCGCGGCAGCCATTGGTGCATTGGTTGCCGACGCGACCCCACATGCAGTTCGCGTGAACCTGCTTCCAATGGAGTACCTGCAGCGGCGGCTTGCGAAGAAACAGCAGCGCTCGTACATCGTGACGGGGGTCTTGCTGCTGGCCGCGCTTGGTATGGGATACATGTACATGTCAGACAAGTTCGAGCAGAAGCGCGACATGCTTTCCGAGCTTCTGGATCGCAACGCCAAGGACAAGACACGCGTGGGAGACCTTGAGAGCAAGAAGCAGCGGCTGGAGATCATCCGCAGTAACGTGCAGGAGGACCAGGGTGCGCTGGAAGTGTTGGAAAAACTGAGCGAGCTCTCGCTCGTTCCTTCGAAAGTGACGCTGACTCGCTTTGAGTATAAAAAAGGCGACTTCGTCAAGGTCCAGGGCCACGCCAAGGATCTTTCATCCGCAAACCAGGTGGTGGCCGAGCTTCGGAAAATGCAAACTCCGGATGGCCGGCTCTACTTTGACGAAGCCAAAATGGACGACAATTCCCTGGCGACACGAAACCCGCGCGGAAAAGGAACGGACGCGGTGATCGAGTACTCGGCCACGGCAACGTTCCCAAAGAAGAAAAAGAAAACTTCGAGCCAGAGCTCGGAAGCAGCGGCATCCGAAGAAGGAGGTGCTGCCGGTGGCACTCAGTAAGCGCGATTCGAGCATCGCATACGCAATGGGGGTAATGCTGGTGGCGTACCTGCTGTGGGTGTTTGGCATCGAACCAGTATACCGGCAGTATGTCGAGTTGAACGAGGACCTGCAGCGCCAGGAAGAGCAATTCAGCAAGAACCAGAAAACGCTGGCTGAGGCGCGTAAAATCGAAGAGGGTTACAAGCGCGTGGAAGCGCAGTTCCCCCCGGACGTTCCTGATAAGGACCCGGCCGACGTGTTTATCGAGGAAGTGGATGCCCTCGTCACGGAGAGAGTCGGAAAGCGGCCGGACTTAAAGCCCACAAGCAGCGAGCAGATCAAGGGCGCGAAGGGATATGAGATGCTGAGCTTCCCGATTTCGATTCGAAACGTAGAATTGAAACCGATCGCCGAGCTGTTGAAGGCATTCGACCAGCGCGGCTACCTCGTGCTGAACGCGACACTCAACCGCGCCGCGAACCTCGATAAGAACGAACTCGATTCGGTGGATATCACGCTGGCGCGGATCGTTAAACCTGAGGAACCTGAACCCCCGGTTCGCCCGGTTCGTATACCCCGCCTGGGTGGCGCTCCTGCCGCGAGAGAGCCGTCATGAACCGCCAGGAAATTCTACTGAACCTTACACTGATCACGGTAATCGGTGCGCTTGGTTATTCGATTTACGATGCGCGGCAGAACCGTCCCGAGATTTCGGGCATTCGCAGCTCCGAGGAGCTTGCCGTGCAGGATACCGAGGACATCAGCACGGAAACGACGTATAATCGCAGGCAAGCGGACCTGAAATTCCCCAAGGTCGGGAACACGGACCTCTTCAAGGCGATCATTCCGCCTACACCTTCACCCATACCGCCCACACCCAAGCCAACCGATACGCCAAACATCCATGCAGCTCTTAATGCCTGGAAGGTGCTGTCGGTGCAGGACGGGACGGCGACAATCGAAGACGTCATTAAGTCACGCGCCGGTATAGAGGACGCTGTTTTCGATATGAAGCCGGGAGATACTCGACCGATCGACATCGGCGGCGGGCAGACGAGGCCCGTTAAGCTCGACAGTGCGGACGAGGTGACCAATCCGGACCAGCCCTCCGCTACCTTCAGCATGCAGGACACACAAGCCGTTCGAACATTGAAGATGGGTGACGAGGCCGGCGCAAATGCGGCGGGTAAACCCCCTGAAGGCCAGCCTCAGCAGGCACCGGCTCCTCAGTGATCTCAGTTACGAAACACACGATGCGTTTGGCTTCAACACAGGACAACAGCGCCCGCATGGCACCCTGTTTCCTGAAATGCGAATGCTGCTTCAAATCACAAAAGCTGTAGACAACCACATCTTCGGAGAAGACTCCGTTAGCTCTTGCCAGGAGAAGAAATGTACGGGATGAAGAAGGCAAAGCGCGCTGGCGCACTCCGCATGGCCATCATGGCGTTGGCGGTGATTTCAATTGGTATGGCCGTGCACGCGCAAGAAGACGCGCCTGCGGCAACCAACGGTCCTGCCATGGCAGGCGGCGCGGCCGACGCTCAGACAAGTCCGTCCGGACCCATTGGCGACCGCAAGATCACCGTGGTTTCGATGGGTTTCACGATCGATCGAATTGTTGCGAAGTTCGCCGAGCAGGGCGTCACAGTGGCAGCGCGCGGCAAAGTCGCCGGGCAAAAAATACCCAGCTACATCGTGCGCAACGCACCGATCAAGGATGCGCTGGTACAGCTAGTCAATTCGCAGCCAAACTGGCTGCTCTTTGAGCCGACCGATCGACCTGGTACGTTTGAAATCTGGGACCAGGAAAGCTACAGAACAGAAGTGCTTCCTCGCATGGTGCGGCAGAAGACTTTTTTGCCGCGCGAGATCACGGCTGAGGAAGCCTACAAGGCGATCCAGGGTGTGATTACCCCGACCATCGGCACAGCCGCGTACGATCCCCGTTCGAACAAAGTTTTCGTGACCGACCTTCTTCCTGTGCTCGAGCTGGTGCAGCGGCTCATTGAGCAGATCGACGTGAAGTTCCTCACGCGTGTGTTCCTGATCCACCATGCGGACATCAATTCCATAGCCGAGAAGCTGGGCAACATGAAGAGCCCGGCGGCCACCGCACCCGAAGTGGATGAACGGACGCGGCAAATCATCGTCCGTGACCGCCTTGACGTGCTTCGTCAGATGGACCTGATGGTCGAGACGCTGGATATCGGCCCCGACTTGCGCGTCTACGACCTGAACAACATGGGCATCCAGGGCGATGAGATCGACCAGATTGAAGAGGCCATCAGCGAAGTAATCACAGAGGGGGCTCTCTTCAAGATAAACATCCGCCAGAGCCGGATGATTCTGCGCGACGTGCCCGATGTTCACGATCAGGTGGAAAAGATTCTCGCCGCGTTCGACCAGCCGATTCGCCAGGTGCTGCTACAAGCCGAGATTATCGAAACGGAGTTTTCGGAAGGGTTCAACTATAGCGTCGACTACGCGTTCAGCCGCGATCTTTTCGCAGCGGTTACGGATAAACTTACGGGAACACTTGTGCCGACGGGCTCGGGTGTGACGCCGGGAACCGGAACCACGCCAGGTACAGGCGACGCGGATACACTGGGCTTTATCAATTTCCGCAAAGAGTTCCCGATCATCCAGGGCGGCTCGAGTGGCATCAACGCGCAGTTTCTCAGCAAATACGCGTTTATTAAACTGCAGGCGGCGATGAGCGACTCGCGGACCCGCGTGCTGCAGCAGCCACGGGTGCTTGTAGAAAATCAGAAAACAGCGACGTTTGTCGTTGGCCAAAAGATACCGTTTTTTACAGGCGGTTCCATTGGCTCGGTAAATTCAGGCAATAACCAGGTGCTGACACCGTCACAGCCTGTGCAGCAGTTGCTGACTGTCGGTCTGGATCTCGAAATCACGCCGGTGATCGCCAACAATGGTTTGGTTGAAATGGAAGTAAGTGTTCGCAACAACACTCCTCTGTTTACCACTGTGCGATTTGCAGGGCAGGATTATACGGGTGTGGGCAGCAATAACCAGGAGATCGAAACAACACTGCTGATCCCAAGCGGCGAGACGCGGGTCATTGGTGGCCTTGTTGCCGATTCAAAGAGCGAACAGCGCAGCGGGATCCCGGGCCTGTACCGCATACCTGTGATCGGGCCTGCACTTTTCGGCAGCCTTAATAAGCCTGCTAACGACAACCGACGCCGTAATCTCCTCATCTTCCTGACGCCGACGATTGTACAGGAGAAGGCTGGCGATCTATTGAAGTATAAGGGCCGCGTCATGCAGGACGTAGCCGAGGAACTGACGACACCAACTGCTACGCTCAGTGATTACGACGTGGCCTCTCTACTGCCGCCAGACAAGACAAGTTATGGCAGCCTGCGCGATCAGTCGACCCCTCCTCCCCTGCTTCCCCTGGATCTTGGGACACCTGGGGAGACGAACGGAGTACCCGCTGTGGAGCTTCCCCCTGTAGAGACGGCGCCGCCTGCGGAAGAATTGCATCCGCTTCGGAGCGCCATCCCAGATCCGTACTCGGTCGGCACCGGTGAGATGGCGGAGCTGAAAAAGATCAGTATCGATAGCAGCAAATTTACGACTACGGATTCGCTGCGTTCGCTGCTGCCGCGCATCCCGGCTCCCAGCGGAGCGCTGGGCGGCACGGTGGGCACTGGCGCAAAGACTGCAGGAACAGGCACGGCTCCCGCCCCTGGCACGGTGCCAGGAGCGGCAGGTGCCCGTCCGGCGCCTTCAGTTGCAACCCCGGGCGTTTTCCAGCCACCCGCCACCGCGACTACCATCATCACCAGCCCCGTAGTGACGCCTGCGCCGGCTGCTACAGCTCCGCCCACCGAGACCAGGATCCGCTAAGCACCTCAGCCTAATCCTGTGCTGGAGACAGTATGGAAAACCTAAAGCAGGACCTGCGCGCGTTCATTGCCGAGCGCGACTGGAAGCAGTTTCATTCACCCAAGAACCTGGCAATGGCGCTGGCCGTCGAAGCTGCGGAGTTAATGGAGCCGTTTCAGTGGCTGACAGAGGAACAAAGCCGAGCCCTGCCTGCGGAAAAGCATGCACTTGTGAAAGACGAGCTGGCCGACGTATTAATCTACCTTGTCCGACTTGCCGACGAGCTGAACGTCGATCTGCTCGAGGCTGCACACGCCAAGCTTGGAAAAAACCGGGCGAAGTATCCGCCGGACCAGGTGCGTGGAAAGGCACTGAAATACAACGAATACTAGTATGCTGTCTCAGAATTTCGCAGCATAATTCAGTTCGAGTTTTTTGCACCGAAGGTGCAGCGGGACAAAGCCCAGGGTCAGGATTCCGGCTTTTTGGAATCCGCAGCCCTGGGTTACAGCACCCCATTTTTCGCGCCCTGAAGGGGCGCCGGAAACCGGAAATATGTACTGAAGTTCCGGTACACCACCCTAGCTGTCGGGCGAATGCCGTACTCTCCGCACCAGCGCATCGACCGCCTCGCGCACGCGCCGCTCAGTGGCGCGGGTGAACGGGCCTGGTAGCGCGCTCCACAACGTTGCGCGCCCGCCTTCGTAGCCGCCCTGCTCCTGGATTTCCTGCGTGGCGATGTAACCAAACATGTCGTTGCAGTAACCGGCGACCCAAACCATGCCGGGGCCGTACTGTTTTTTGAAATCGAGGGCGAATTGGACAACCGGCTCCGCGCTCATGGCGATGAGCAGCAGCTCGTCGCCGAACGAGATTACCTGCAGCGGACACGGATAGCTGGTCGGCAACGGCCTCCCGGAGTCGATCGCATCCAGCAGGAACCGCGCCTTGGTGCGCTTGGGCGGATCGTCGCAGGTGAGGTCGGCTTCCAGTTGTTCGCGCGACCGAAGTGGTTCGAAATCTAGAGGCGTTTCGGAGTACGCGATGCGGAGGGGGCCCGCGAGTGTTTTCCTCAAGGATGGTTCCATGACACCTGAATAGACCGCGTCACCGAGCGCGTATCCGTGACTCTGTGTTAAAGTAAGATCGGTTTGAATTTCAGTAGGATCCGCCTCCAATGGTGTTTTCCTCGGATCGAGATCTGCACCTGCTCCTGAAAGGTAGAAAATCGGATCCGATAAGAACATCACATCTACTTGTTCCACTGCTTCGCCTGAGAACTCGGCACAATACTGCACAAAGGTGGGAGGCAGCGTCAGATTGTGGCATGCGTAACCGAAGGCAACACTATGTATGTAGTTCTTCTCGTCGGTGGCAATCAGGATTGGAACATCGTAATCTACCGGTCCCGGTGGCTTTCGTCTATTCTCCGCAATGTCGCAACGCGTCGACGTGACATAGAGCGACGCGGGCTCAATTGACGCCAGCGCTTCTCCAATCACCTGCACCAGGTTCTGCTTAAGCTCTTCGTTGTACTTCGGGATCTTTGCAGCAAATTCCTCGGGGATTCCGAAAAATGGTGCCTTGTCGATGCGGATTTCGGGGCCCGTGTGTGTGTGCGACGCATTGAAGAGCAGGTGCTCGCGCAGGATGCCGTGTTTCTCGAAAATTAGTTCCGCGACCGGGTTGACAATCTCACGGGTGATGGCGATCAGGTCGACCGTGCAGATGACGAGCGTCGTACCGGCGGCATCCTGGATCGCGAGTGCCTTTGCGTACAGTGGCGTTGCTGTACCGCTGGCGGGCTCGCGACGAGCGGCCCAGCCGGCCAGCCACATCGATTCCTTCGGCGTGATTTCGACGACGGCGGTGCCGACCTTCCAGTTCAGATCGCCGTCCATCCGCCGTCCACCGGGATGACCGCGCCCGTGATGTAACCGGCGTGATCCGATGCAAGGAACAACGCCGCGTACGCCACATCCCCTGGTTCACCCGTGCGGCCCAGCATCGTTTTGCTCACCTGGCGCTGGTGCAACTCGCTTCCGGGTTCCGGAGAAATACGCGTGCGGATCGGTCCCGGACAGATCACATTTGCACGAATGTTATCGTGACCGTAATCATACGCCACGCTTCGTGCGAAACCAAGCAACCCTGCTTTCACCGTCGTGTACGCGGCGGAGTCGCGACCTCCCACCATACCCTGCACGGAACTGATAATGATGATGCGGCCATCATGTTGCGCCTGCATGTACGGAAGTACGGCCTGCGTGAAGTACTGCGTGCCCATCAGCACGATATCCATGCACTTGCGCCATTCCTCATCGGGTGCGTCGCCGCTTTTATGAAACGCGCCAATCCATGCCGCATTGTTTACAAGGATATCGATCCTCCCATGCAAAGCCGCGGCAGCCGCGACCACCTCGGCAACTGCTTCCTTGTTCGAGACGTCCGCCTGCACAAACTTGCCGGAACCGATCGCGAGCAAGTGCCGTTGCAGTTCCTGCCCGGCGACGTCATCAAGGTCCGCCACCACCACATGCGCGCCTTCCTCTGCAAACGTCTCCGCAATCGAGCGTCCGATGCCGTGCGCGGCTCCGGTCACGATTGCCACTTTGCCTTCGAGCAGTTTTGTTTTCACGGACGTGTCCTCTGATTCACGAGCTGTTGACCCCTCCGCCCAACATGCGCCCGCGTGATGGTTGTTCGCGCCAGGTTTGCGACGTAAATCCAGTCCATGTCTGGTCCGCCGAATGCCATGTTCGTTGGCGCTCCCAGCAGTATGGCCCATGGATCATGCGCGAACAGGAATTTGTCCCCGCCCGGCGTGACGCGGAATATCTCGTCCGATGCGTAACAGGAAATGTACAGGTTGTCCTCAGTGTCGAGCGCCAGTCCATCGGGCAGGCGTCCCGCTTCTGTCACAAACACCTCCGGCACATCCACCGAGCCATCGTCCCCAATGCGAAATCTCCACACGCTGTTCGTATCGCTTTCGACCATGTACAGCGTTCGTTCGTCTGCGCTGAGCGCGAGTCCATTTGCGTAGCCGATGGGCCCCGTCAGCACCTCACCCGCTCCATCAGGGCGGAACCGCAACAGGTGCCCGTTGCGATCCCGGAACTTGCCGCAGTCGGTCACGTAATAATTCCCCGCCCGATCGAACACACCAAAGTTGGGGCACACAATCTTATGATCGCCCGCAGCAGTTGCGAACACCTCATGCGCCCCACTCTTCTCCACCCTCACAATCCCCATCATCGGGCAGCAGGCGAACAGCACGTCCTCCGGAGAAAACGCAATACCGCCGACAAAGCCGTTTAGTGTCGTGACAATTTCCGCTTTCCCCGACTCACCAATCCGATAAATCTGCCCCGCCTCGCCCCCGCACCAGAGCGTGCCATTGGAATCAAACGCCACACACTCCGGGTGATCGATTCCCATCGCGAACACCTCGAATCGTTCGATGGGAATTTCAGGTTCGACCGCCATGGCTACACGTCGTCCCGGCTGTACTCGTTGTCGACCAGCCGCCAGATGCCGCGGGTGTTGGCGTTTTGCAACTCGATGGATAGCAGCGAATCGGGGTACCCCTGGAAGCAGACCGGCCGCGCGAAGCGTTTGATGGCCTCCGTCCCCACGCTCGTTGTGCGCGAATCTGTCGTTGCCGGATAGGGGCCGCCATGCTGCATGGACGCGCACACTTCCACACCCGTGGGAAATCCATTGATGATCACGCGACCCGCTTTCTGCTGCAGGATTTCCAGCAGCGCACGGTTCGCCTGCAAGTCTTCCTCGGTTCCGTGGACCGTAGCGGTAAGCTGTCCGGGAAGTCGGCGTGCTGCTTCGAGCAACTGCTCGGAAGAGTCGCATGACACAACAACGCTCGAGGGCCCGAAGACCTCCTCGTGCAGTGCAGTTTCCTTCTGAAACGTATTTGCATCGGTTGCAAAAATCAGCGCGCCTGCGCGTCCTTTTCCGGCGTCGACGCCCGCGGCTTCACCCAGCACTTCCACACCTGCTATTCCACGAAGATGGTTCGCGCCCTCGTGCCAGCGACTGCAAACGATGTCGTAGAGCATTGTTCCCGGCGCGGCATCACACGCATGGCGCGCGGCTTCCCTGGCAAACGTCTGCAGTCCGTCGCCCGTTCCAAAGGCCAGGCCGGGGTTGGTGCAAAACTGACCAACACCCATGGTGACCGATTGAACAAACTGCTCGGCGAGTTGCGTAGCACGCTCGGCCAGCGCACCCGGAAGCAGAAACACCGGGTTCGTGCTGCCCATCTCTGCGTACACCGGAATCGGCTCCGGCCTTGCCGCCGCGGCATCGTAAATCGCGCGCCCGGCACGCAGGGAGCCTGTAAATCCGACGGCCTTTATAGACGGGTGCTGAATCAGTCGCAACCCGACTTCGGGGCCGGAGCCATGCACCATGGAAAACACACCAGCCGGCATTCCAGTGGCTTCGGCCGCGGTCATAATCGCCTGCGCCACCATTTCGGAAGTGCCGGGGTGCGCCGGGTGCGCCTTCACGACGACCGGACAACCGGCGGCCAGCGCGCTTGCCGTATCACCACCCGCGACCGAAAACGCGAGCGGGAAATTACTGGCACCAAACACCGCAACTGGGCCAAGTGGCACAAGCATGCGGCGCAGATCCGGTTTCGGCATCGGCTTGCGATCCGGTTGCGCACGATCAATATGTGCTTCGACCCAGGAGCCCTCACGCAACAAAGAGGCAAACATCTTAAGCTGCCCGATGGTGCGCCCGCGCTCTCCCGTCAGGCGCGCTTCGGGAAGTGCCGTCTCCGCGTTCGCACGTTGAAGTAGAAGCTCTCCGAGTGTAGCAATCTGATCCGCGATGCGGTCCAGAAACGTCGCGCGAGCTTCCGGGGCAGTCGAGCGATAGATTTCGAACGCCGCCTGCGCGGCGAGTGCCGCACGGTCGACTTCTTCGGCTGAAGCCTCGTGAAAATCGGGCGTAAGCGGCATCCTGTCCACGCGGCTTGAAACCGCGAACCTGCTTCCGCTGCCGGATGTCCATTGTCCCGCAACAAGACTCGTTCCGTGTAGTTGCAATTTGTGACTCCTCGATGAAACCTGACTGCGGCGGTTCCACAAAAAGGAAACGCTTGGCACAACGTAAAACAGCGCACCGCAGCCGCCCACAGCGTATGAAACTTGCGCGTCAGACCTGTCGGCGCTGCAGCGTTCCCAGGACAAAGCAATAGTTGTCAGGGGGAGAGAGCAGTGCTTGACCCCGGAACCGCCTCGCGCAAATGTTGAGAATGAGTAATTTTACTATCTGCAACCGGGTGGTTGGCCGCGCCGCGTTTCTGATTATGTGCATCCTGTTGGCGCAGTTGAATAGCCTGACCTTGGCACAAGCCATTTCCACCGCGGACCTTGAACGCATTGGCAGGCGCATCTGGCAGAACGAATGCAACGGCAGCGTACGCGGACTGACGAGCTGGAACAGCGGCGAGGATTTCGCATCGCTGGGAATCGGCCACTTCATCTGGTATCCCGCCGGGCAGTCAGGTCCTTTTGAAGAGAGCTTTCCAAGGTTGCTCGAGTACTATCGGCAGGCCGGAGTAACCATGCCCGCGTGGCTGCAGCAGACGCGGGGTAGTCCATGGACCGATCGAGCCTCGTTCCAAAGGGATCATGCATCGGTGCGGCAGCAGGAGTTGCGCGATCTGCTCGCCCGCACAGTAGCAGCGCAGACACAATTTATCATTGCACGGCTGGATGCTGCAGTTCCGCGCATGCAGGCTGCTGCCGGCCGCTCCTCCGCACATGTCGCAAAGAACATGCAGCTGCTTCGCACCAGCGCTGCGGGTAATTTCGCAATGATCGACTACGTGAACTTTAAAGGGGAGGGGCTTCAGCCGAGCGAACGTTACAATGGCGAAGGCTGGGGTTTGCTGCAGGTGCTGATGGAAATGCAGCCATGCGATGCATCCAGTGCACCGCGAGCATTTGCGAATGCTGCGAAGCGAGTGCTGGCGAGACGGGTGAAGAACAGCCCGCCTGCGCGCAAAGAGCAGCAGTGGCTGCAGGGGTGGTCGAACCGATGCGAAACCTACGCACGATGAAGGCGTAGCGCTTGTCGTAAGATGCGCAGGTGTTACGGAACGTCGGGCGCGGCTGTTTCCTGCAGTTCCATCACGGCTTTCAACTGACGCAATCGCCCGCTAAGCGCGGCGGTATCCACATCCTGTACGGCGCAGTTGTTTCGATTGGCCAGCACCGCGGCCACGCCGGCAGCCTGCCCGATGATCATGTACTGCGGTTCCATGCGCAACGTACTGTAAGCTACATGGCTGGCAGAAAAGCAGACGGGAACGAGCAGGTTCGCTGCCTCGCCCCGCTTCGGCGTAATCATTCGGTAGGGTATCTGGTACGGTTTGACGCCGACCTGCATGTCTCCTTCGTTTGCTGCGAAGCCAGACGCGTTCTCGATGCGCTGTACGTTATGGCTGTCGCTGTTATAGCTTCCCATCCCAATCACATCCGGCTTGGTGAGCGACGTCTGTATATCGCGCTGCGACATCACGTACTCGCCGACCATGCGGCGCGCTTCGCGAACGTAGAGCTGGCGCGGCCAGTGGCCAGTTTCGGGGAACTCATCCGCCGCGAGTCCCCACGTTGTCAGCTCATCCCGCAGTTCTGCTGGAATGCGGTCGTCATTCGCGAGAAAGTACATGAATCCAGCGACGTAGTTGAAATGTTCCTGCCAGATTTGTTCGCGCTGCGCATAGCTCGCGTCGGGATAATTCCAGCTCCCGCCGATGTAGTCGGTCGAGAATGCACCATTATTATTGGTGTCGGTTTTGTGCTTCTGAATTGGCCCGGGATGTATTAGATCCTTAACGGTCGGAGTCGTGCCTTTTTCGTCGATTGTCGCCTCAATCAGTCGCAGGAGCAGCTTGTATCGATCAGGGCTGTAGTCGGGCGGTTTCGGGAACGGAACGCTGTTACGCGCTTCGCCCGTCATACAAAGGCGGAAGTTATACGCCTGGACCTTGTTGTCCGCAGCGCCGGGTACTCCCTTTGAACCTGCCTGTATTTCTGGCAGCAGTTTCCCGTTCTCGTCGCGCGCCTTCACTTTCACTTTAAATTGATGCTTCGGCGTTTTTTCGCGAACTCCAGCGAGTGATTCGCCGTAATGATCGCGGCCCTCGCGGCCAAAGGTGTAACTCACGCCGGCTTTTGCCATGAGATCGCCCTCATAAGTGCAGTCGGCGAAAACTTGTGCCGTGAACACTACGCCGTTTTCCATTTTTATCGACGTGATGCGCCCGGCGGCGGTGGTCACGCCGTCGTTTTCGAGGAGCCGGTGTTGCAGGAATACCGAAACGTGAGCTTCCTTGAGCATTGTGTTCAGCACCTGCTCGGCAACATGCGGTTCCGGATACCACTCGATCAGTTGCCCGTAACGTTTACCAAGCTCTTTGTAAAATTCCCGAGCCAACCCTCCGATGCAGTCCTGGTTACCGAAATCCGTGCGGCTGAGGCCGCCTGTCACCATTCCGCCGACGTGCTTCGTTGGCTCGAGCAGCGCAACTTTGCCGCCTTCGCGTGCGACTGTAATGGCCATCGCGACACCACTTGCTGTGGCGCCGTAGATCACGACGTCGTAGTTTCTGGCCGAGGAGGTTTTTGGTTCGGTCGCGGCAATGCGCGCAGTGAGAATAGCTACGACCAGTAGAACAAGCCTGGGCACGCGCGAGCTTAGAAGCAGTGGCATGTTACTGCTTACCGGCTGGATCGAGTTGATAGCTGCATAAATGCGATCCGGTGGCGAAGTAGATTCTGCCGTTGATGTAATCGCCGCCTGCATTGATCGGTACTGGGGATTTTTCGAGAAGCGTAAGCTTGTGGGTGGCCGTATTAAGTGACGCGATCCCGCTCACGAAAAGGACATATATGGAATTCTGCGGACCGGTAATGAAAATTCGCGGGCCCTGCTCTGAGGGCGTAAGGCCAAAGTCCTTTTGCACGTCCTGCTGATGAACGACCGAGCGAGTTGTGGGATCGAATACATAGAAGAGTTTGCGATCTGCGAAGCCGTAGATCAGCCCACCCGGGCCATGACACATATCCGTGTAGGATTGTGCGCCGGAAAACACCGGTGCATGCCATTCCACCTTTTTTGACGGTGCATCGAGCAGGTACATTTCCGCCTGTTTGGCTTTCTTCTCACCCCCCGTGCCGGGCTGGGTAGTGGTTCCTCCCAGCAATTTCCCATTCGGCAGGTCGATAAGACTCATTGTGGACTGATCGGGAATAAGGTCCGTATCCTTCAGCAGCACCTGCGAGCTCGTCTGCCGGTCCCAGAAAAGCAGTCCGCCGCCGGTGTAGCCGTATTGCGGTGTGCCACCCATGACCACCGTCTTACCGTCGGGAAGCGGAAGCAGCCGGTGCGGGCGATGGATGACCGGGCTGACCTGCGTTAGAAATGTTGGATTCGTCGCGATCCCTTTTTCAGTATTTATCCAGGGTTTCGCCGGGTCCCATTCCAACAGGAAGCCGTACGGGTATCCACCTACGAAGAAGTGGTCCCCGCGACGTGCCACCGTATTCCATTGCCCGTACGCCTGCCGATTAATGAGTTGATCGGCAGCAGTATCGAGGCTGAAGAACCGCATGGGGAACGCGGTGCCGCCGCAGATCGTGCCATCGGGCGCGGCCGCCATACCCATGATAACCGCGCCTTCGCTGGTATAATCGAACGGCAGTTTTCTGACGTCAGACGTTCCGCGGTCCTGAATCAGAAGCTGGCGATTCACGAGATCCAGGTTCTCGAGGCGTGCTCCATCGGGAAACGTCGCATGCGTCAGCGCCTGGCTGCCCGTGATGTTTCGCTTCGGGCGTAACGGCTCGTGCTTACCAATCTTCTTCCCGGCGCCTTTGTACAACTCGTACCACTCCGTGTCGCTGCGATGCGCCTGCCCGTATACCTTGCCATCCAAATTGCGATATAGATGCGCGGAGCCCTTCTTACGCTCGCTTTCGGCCAGCATGGGTGTGGCCTTGCTTGTGACCGGATCGAACGCGACGATCTGGCTGGCGGTTTCGCCCAGCGCAAAGTAGATCCACCCCGCATCGTCTGCCGCGACGTGCCGCTGATACTGCTGCCAGTTCTGCGGGTAAACGTGGCCGTAGTCGCGCAGCTGCCGAGTTTTTGGATCGAATGCGACTACCCCACTATTCGGATAGGTGACCGACCATATAACACCTTTGTCATCCTCCGTCATGCCCATGGCCATCTGCGGCTGTGTTTTACTCGAGAAAGTGAACGCACGTTTGGCAGGATCGAACTCGACGAAATTGTCGCCGAAGTGCGTGTAAAACCGATTCCCGCTGGACAGAATGGAAGCAAAGGGCGAGTCGCCCTTTGAATTGGAAAACGGCAGAGGGAACTCCTCGGCCTTGCCTGTCTGCGCGTCCACAAGCAGCAGTTCGTATCCCCCGCGATGATCCATCAACCACGCCAGCACAACGGGGTGCCCGGCGGAGTCTGTGGTGGCGACGATGCCGCGATGGTTACTGATCGGAACAGCGACACCGTGATCGCGAAAGCCGTTACCGAGATCTTTAGATGCAGTTGCGGGCGAAGCGGCCGTCTGAAGAATGGCAACAAGGGTGGCGGTAATTGCCAGGTGCAGCACACGGGGATACATCCGGTATGGTCTCAACAGTGCTCCTGAAAATTAAGGTGACGAATGCTGCCTGATTTGTGAAACTTGATACTTGGAAGCGATTCTCTTCCCGAGAGCGCAAGCATGTTCGCACTGAACAGGTCTATTTTCGCGCCATTCTAAGCTTGATAAGGTTCTGGCGCACGCTTACCGCCATTCGGACACTGCGCATGCGGCGTTGTGCGTTGGAATTGCGTTCAGGCTCCACGCATCCAGCAACGTAGAATCTTGAACTACTCTCAGTAAGACGCATCGCCACCAGGAGGCTGGTACTACGACATGGCAACTTCGATCCCAGGTGAATTGAACCCGACACCGCGAATCCTGATGGGCCCCGGTCCCAGCGATGTGCATCCACGGATTTTGCGCGCGATGGCTACGCCGCTGCTTGGCCACCTGGATCCAGAATTCATCGTGATCATGGATGAAGTTAAGGCGATGCTGCAGCAGGTTTTCCGCACGAAGAACGCGCTGACGTTTCCTGTTTCTGCGACAGGCAGCGCGGGGATGGAGACGTGCCTGGTGAACCTGCTGGAGCCGGGCGACGAGGCGGTCGTGTGCGTGAGTGGCGTGTTCGGCACACGCATGTGCGATATCGTGGAGCGGTGCGGCGCGAAGCTTGTTCGCGTCGATGCGCAATGGGGAACCGCTATTGATCCCTCACAGGTGAAGCAGGCGTTGGGGCGCTGCAAACCGAAACTTCTGGCAATCGTGCACGCAGAAACTTCAACCGGCGTGCTTCAGCCAGTTGAGGAAATCAGCAAGCTGGTGCATGATGCCGGTGCGCTGTTCGTGCTGGATGCCGTGACGTCGGTTGGCGGAGTGGATGTGCGCATCGACGACTGGGGTGTCGACGCGGTGTACAGCGGAACGCAGAAGTGCCTTGGTGCACCTCCGGGGCTGTCGCCGGTGTCGTTCAGCGAGCGCGCTGTCGAGGTGATCAGCAACCGCAAGACGAAAGTGCAGAGCTGGTACCTGGACATGAACATGGTGAAAAACTACTGGGGAAATAATCGGGCTTACCATCATACGGCGCCGATCACCTCGGTGTATGCGTTGCGTGAAGCGCTTCGGATTGTATTGGAAGAGGGCTTGGAGAATCGCTTTGCGCGGCATCGTCGCAATCACGAACTGCTGTGCGCCGGACTGCAGGAGATTGGATTCGAGTATGTGGTCGCACCGGAGATTCGCCTGCCGCAATTGAATGCAGTCAGGATTCCAGCGGGGCTGGAAGATTTGCCAGGTCGGCAGAAACTGCTGCGCGAGTACAACATTGAAATTGGCGGAGGGCTGGGGGATTTCGCGGGCAAAGTTTGGCGCATCGGGTTGATGGGCTCCGGCGCGACTGCAAATAACGTGAACGTGTTACTGGCGGCATTGAAGCAGCTGAAATGATAGTGGAGAAGGGAATACTGACTGTCACCAGATCGTTTTTACGTGAGTGTACCCCTGAATCGATTCATCTGCTGTGACGATTGTGCACTCTTTCACCCGCGCGGTTGCTGTGATGATACGGTCAGCCGGCTCGAAATGAAAGCCACCGGGTAGCTGTGCGGCTTCTTTTGCAATCTCCTCATCAACAGCAATAACCCTGATTCCGGCGGCGATGGTTGCACGCTTCACCCAATCATCGAAAGGTATTGTTAGTTTGATTCGGCCTTTTGCGACCAACGTCCCAAGCTCAACGATCGAAATACTCGAAACGATGAGATCGACAGTCTTCGCCTCGAGATGCCGCTTAGTTTTGGCTGGCAACCTGGAGGAATCAATGCTCCACCAAACCCACGCCTGGGTATCCAGCAGATATGTCACTTGCGAGGGGTCTTGCGGCGATTCGGCTCGAGCGATTCCCACTCCGGAAATACTGGCGACACTATGTCGCCGACAATTTGCGCGGTGCCGGCAAGGTGTCCAGGTTTCGCCTTGGTTGTTGGACGTGCCGGATTTATTTCGACTAACGGTTCACCACGCCTGGTTACGAGGACTGGTTCACCAGAACCTGAAATCTCTTTCATAATCTGGAGCGCGTGAGCCTTAAACTGCGTGGCGTTATAAGTCTTCATGTTTCTGACTACTTGAACTGACCACTTATATTTTTGGTGTAATTGACGGCGCTTCGATACTTCGGGCACCGCCGACAGTATTAGAACTGATCGGTGTCGGACGTCTGAAGCACGAAGTGATAGTTATATGTGCCGAGTAACTGCTTCACTTCCGTGGAAGCGTCATCCATCAGTGCGGCAATCCCCGCAATTGTTCCCCCGCATCGCTCCAAGAGCGAGATCGAAGCCTTAATGGTCTCGCCCGTTTCTATCCAGTCATCGACGATGATCACACGATCCCCCTGCACCAAGGCATCCTGGTGGACCGCCAGTGATTTTGCCGTGCCGGAGTAATCTATAAACGATGCCGAGTATACTGACTGCTGGAGCTTGCCGGGATAGCGAATAGGAATGATTCCGAGGCTAAGCTCGCAGGCGACGGCTGTGCCGAAAATAAATCCCCGGCCTTCAATACACGCGACTTTGGTCGCGCCACTGTTGAGGAATGGTTGTGCCAGTAGCTGAATGGAACGTCGAAAGGCCACCGCGTCAGCAAGAAGCGGTGTGAGATCTGAGCATGTAGATCCGGCTCTTATGAACTGTTTCAGGTTCAATGCGTGTTTCAGAGCAGCAGCTCCAACGGGTGGTAGACTTTCATTCCGGTGCCGTCGGTGAGATGTATGCTGCAGACGCTGCTTTCGGTGACAATGGCGTCAACGCCCGCCGCGGCGAATGCCTGGAACAGCGGCTCCCCGACGGCATTTGAAAGATCCATCCCCAGCGGGCTTGCCTTCATGCCGAAGGTTCCGCCCATGCCGCAGCAGGTGCCCGTTTCCACGACCTCGACATCGGCTCCGCGGCGGCGTAGCCATTCCATGGCGGGCTTGCCGGAACTAATCGGGCGCTGATGGCAGGAAATATGGAATCCGAATTTGCGTCCATCCAGCGACTTCGCATCCGATATAGCACCGTCCTCAAGTTTGACCAGGTACTCGAATATCTCAAACGTTCGCTTCGCGACCTGCTTTGCTTCCTCGCTGTGTAGTATCTTCGGATACGCAAGCTTCAGGCAATATGCCGCTGTTGGCTCCGTCGCAATAATGTCGTAGCCCTGCTTAACATACGGCAGCAGGCACTCGACATTGTACTGGGCAATCTTACGCGCGCGCTCCAGATCACCGTACCCGATGAACGGGTAGCCGCTGCTTTTCTGGGGGGGCAGCACCACTTCGCACCCGCGTTCGCGAAGTCGCTCGACGGCAGCCATTCCCAGTTCCGGCGAGTTGTAGTTGGCAAACAGGTCCACAAAGAAAGCCACCTTGGGTCCATTCGGACGAGTCGGCGGGGCGGGACGGAAACGCTTTGTGAACGGGCGGCGATTGAATTTTGGAAATGTCCTGCGACGATCCAGGCCCATTGTCTTTTCCATTAACCAGCGAAACGCGGGGTTCGCCAGTATCCAGTTCGACACTGGTACAGTCGCGCTGCCGAACTTTGAGAATTCCTCTGCCAGCATGAGAATACGATTTGTAAACGGCGGCGGGTGTTTTTGCCGGTCGCGCTCCTTCACCTCGGCTATCATCATGGGAATGTCGATCGCCGCCGGGCAGATCTCTTTGCAGAGTCCACAAGAAATGCAAAGCGGCGCAAAATCGCCGGCGTTCTCGAGACCATGTACCGCCGCGGTCCACGGAATCCCAATTGGGCCCGGATAAATATGTCCAAAAGTATGCCCGCCCACCACTCCGTATGTCGGGCAGATGTTCATGCACGCACCGCAGCGGATGCAATTGAGCGCATCGTTAAAAACCGGGTCGGCACGCATCTCGGTGCGGCCGTTATCCAGGATGATAATGTGCGTTTCACGCGGAGCGCGGCCCTCGCCATTCCCCAGCGGCGACCTTCCCGCCATCACCGTTACATACGTGGTGAGCATCTGGCCGACGGCGCTCATCGGGTGCGCGAGCATCATCATGAGCGCCTCTTCCACCGTCGCGACAATCTTCTCCATGCCCATAATGCAGATGTGCACGTCGGGAATGCTGGAAACGAGACGCGCGTTACCTTCGTTCGTTTCAATTACAATCGCGCCGTTTTCCGCGATGCCGACGTTCGCGCCCGTCATACCAATGTCGGCATTCAGGAAGATTGGACGCAGATAACGGCGCACGACGCGCATGATTTCGTTCACGTCTGCCGGGACATCCTCGCCTGTGACCTTCTTGAAAATCTCCGCCACCTGAACAGCCGTCTTATGAACCGCCGGGAACACCAGGTGATATGGTTTTTCGTGCACCTTTTGAATGATCAGCTCACCGAGGTCGGTCTCAATCACCTCGATCCCGTCCTCCTCCAGCGGTTCGTTCACGTGAATTTCTTCGCTGGTCAGCGACTTCGATTTGGCGATGGTCTTCGCAGATTTCCGATGGCAGACATCCAGGATGTACTTGATCGCCTCGGGTCCGTCCTTTGCCATGAACACGTTCGCGCCTCGTTCACGCGATTTGGCCGCGAACTTCTCGACTAGCGCATCCAGGTTTTCGATGGATCGAACCTTCGCCTCGCGCACTTCTTTACGGAAGTGCTCACCATCCGCTCTTGCATCAATCGCGCGCGCCCTGCTGTCGCGGCCACGTTTCATCGCGGTGTACAGCGCGTCCCGCTTCGGCTTCTCACGCAGCGCCTTGACGATTTTCGCGTTCAGCCGTTCGTATCGGCCACCCGGCTCAGGTTCTTCACTCATGTAAGCCATTTCCGTTCGTAAACCCTCTGTCGCTAAAAGGCCGCGGATCATTCAGCACAAGGACGTAGGACTGTTCCGGTCCATGCACCCCGAGCGTTAGCTTCATTTCGATGTCACCGGAACGGCTTGGACCCGAAATAAACGACACCACGCAATTGGCCGGGTTCTGCTCAAACTGCCGGCGCACCAGCGGCCCCGCATCCGGGAGTGTGGCAACCAGGTCCTGCGTCCACACGAACGCGATGTGTACGCGGGGCAGCGACGATACAAGGCGTGTCGCGTCGTTAAGCGCAAACTCCACGATGCTGCCGGTCTCCGCGATCGCGAAATCCGCCCCCGTGATTCCCACCTGGGCTCCGTCAATGCTTGCCGGCATTTCGTTCGCCGGGTAGGGCGGCACAAGGCATTTGATGCCCGCGGCCTCCAACAGCGCCTGCAGGGCCGATTGCACGACCTTCGGAAGTTTTGCCAGCGCTACGCACTTCGCATTGTACTGCTTCACGATCGCTACGGCGGCCGCCACCGCCTCGTCCACATTGGCAACCACCTGCACATGCCCGGAAAGGCTTTCATACTTCTGTTGAAACTCTTGAACGGATTTTATCGTCACGACCCTGAAGTTGCCTTCCTTGTGCGTCCAGTGTTCAGGTCTTGAGACGCGTTTCGGTACCCAGCCGCACAATAGCGTGGCGCGCAATTCGCACAGGGCAATTCAAAACAGAGCACCCATTCGATCGGGGCTAACTAAGACAAACCGGCCCAGCACGTTTCCAGTTCGCTCCAGTTGCGCGCCGCCCCCGATCCTGGCATCATCTTGAAATACCAGGGCACGTTTGCGTAGCGATGCAAAAGCATCCAGCCCGCAATGCGCATGCGAAGATCTCCGTTGATCTCGGCAGTCGTCAGGCCATAGCCGTGCAGAAACGTACGCAGCAGTCGCGCATCTCCACGAGTGAGGAAGGCGGCGACCGCCGCAAAGTCGTACTCGCGGCGGCCCACCATTGAAGGTTCGAAATCGATCAGTGCGGAAATGTGCCATTCGCCTTTTAACTGCTGGAGCAGTACGTTGCCGCCCATTAACTCGGTGTGAAGCAACACACGTGGGGCGCTGGCTTGCAGGGTGGGTAGAAGCGTTTCGAGGTATGCGGGCAATGGTTGAAGCCACTCATCACAAAGCCCGAGTATGCGTTGCCGCTGGACGCAGTTAGTCGTCTGCTCAAGTATGAACTGGTTCCAATCGGGATGCAGGTGCAGGGAAAAATCGTCTACGGAAAGCGAGTGTAGTGCGCAGGTAATTTCACCTAACTGGCCAAGCACTCGCCGTTTAGCATCCTGGGATAGCTGCGGCCACACGGTGTCCAATGGCTCGCCGGGGACGCGAGACATGACAAGATAGTGCCAGCCGGGCGCGCAGCCCTCCATCTCGCCCGAATGAAGCAACGCTGGCGTAGCGACAGGCAGTCTGTCGTGCAGCGCGCGCAGAACTTCTGACTCAGTCGCGAACAACTCACGATTCCACGGCTCGTGTAGCTTAATGACGGCGTCGCCGATTGCGTAAACAATGCAGCTGCCGCCCAACCGGGTTGCTGTGCCGGTCAGAGCGTGGCTTGCAGCAATGCGCGCAATGACTTCGTCCCATAAGGCGGCATCATCTTTCTGTTGCGCGAACTCGCTTGCGTCCGCAGGTAGAGAAAACTGCAAACGAGCAGCGGTATTACTTGGTGGGGGGTGCGTCATCGGAGATACGCATCATACGCCGCCCGTCCAATCTTCGCGATGATCTCCTCCTGCGCCGAGGCCGGCAGCTTTGACCCGCTCATGAGCACCGCGATAGCGAGGTGCCCGCGTTGTCCCGGTAGCGTAATGATACCCACGTCATTTATCGCCGAACCATCAGGGCCCGTTCCCGATTTATCCATTGCTTCGATCCCGACGGGTAGTGCGCCGCGCAACCGTTTGATTCCCGTCCGTGATTTCGTCATCAGTTCGAAAAGGACGCTGCGCACACTGGATGTCAGCACATTACCCCGCTGCATGCCGGCAAGCAGCGCAGCCAGTGCCTTTGCATTGCCACGGTTGGGGTGCTGCGCGTGCTTTCCCATTTCACGGGTGAATATCCTTATATCGATTCCTTCGAAACCCATCGCGCTCACACGCTTCGTCAATTCCGCCGGGCCACCCAGCAGCGACATCAGCTTGTCGCTTGCGGTATTGTCGCTCTCTACTAGGGAGTACTCCAGCAACTGCCCTATGGTGACTGCCATCGGCGCACCGGCCCAGCGCTGCGTGTTTGAAGCGATGCCGGGCGAACGCTCCTCGCGCGTCACAGTCACCGGCTCGTCCAGCCGAAGTCGCTTCTCCTGCACATCCTTCAACACCACAATGGCAAGCGGCAGCTTGAACACGCTGTAAAGCGGCCGCGCCTCGTCGGCGTTAACCAGCACGGATTGCCCCGACTCCACATGCACCACAGCCACTCCCACTCTACCTCGAGCGGATTCTGCAAGCTCGGCCAGTCGCTTCTGTAGTTTTGCCGTGGACGTTTCTCCATCCGTCGCAGCACTGCACCCAGGGCCCGCCATGATGCACAAGCTCAACAGCGCCACGAAACGCGAAAATCCCGGCCGAAACCGATGTGTGCCCAATTTTTCTCTTCTCCTTAATCTCGGATGCTCATGCTCTGACATTTCCGGTCAACGTTCCCGCCTTCAGCGCGCTTTCGTATTTGCTTGAGCAACAGTCGGACCGGGACCGCCGCGAAGTATCCAGTTCAAAAGGAGCGCGTGACGAAAACCCATATCATCCTCGCAGCATGCCTGATTGCAGTATTAACCGGTAGGACCGCCTGGCGGCCGACGAAGCGGTAAAGTCCATGCAATGGTTTACCTCTGTTTAGGCGCTTCTGCGGTAAACGTTCACAACACATAATCCCTGCAATATTTTCTGCCACCGCGGTACTGATAATCAGATACGAACATCCAATTCCCATTCTTTGCGAAAGTTGAGATCCTATTTTGGTTTCGGCCCCCGCAGCACCACAGAGCCGTAACTTCGCCGACAAAATCAAGATGCAGCACAGGTTGTTCAACGAACTGTCTGCAATGTTCGGGCGGGAAGTGCCGCTGTATGACAAATCGCTTCTCGTAAACAGGGTGTGCAACCAGTGCATCGCAGCTCTGCTGTCGCAGCTGCACCGCGGCTTTTCGCTTTCAGACGGGCAACTGGACAAGACGAGCGGAGAACGCCACGGAGCCATTCGGATCGGCACGCGAGAGGAGTATCGATGGGTCGCCGGGTACTTTGCTGCCTTCCAGCTCGAACCGCACAACTTCTACGATATGACGAGCCTCGGTGGCAAGAGTCAGCCGATTATTGCGACCGCCTTCCGGTCGCCGCTGAATCCTGAGCATCGTGTATTTTGTTCCCTGTTGATGATCGACAGTTTCGACGCGCAGACCCGACAGCGAGTGGAGAAATTATTGGCGCAGCGCCAGGTCATCTCCGACCGCGCCAGGGAACTGATCGAAAAAAACGAAAGCGGAGGCGGCCTGAACGAAGCCGACGCGGAAGAACTGATTCGCGAGGGTACCAACCGTATCTTCAAATGGACAGGCCATGCACATGACTACAAGTTATACAATGAGCTGAGCGACGCCGGATTCAAAATCGCCGCCGACATTGCGTGCTTTGAATCGCATCATCTTAATCACCTTACACCGAACACCTTCTGCATGGATCTTTACACTTCGGCAATGAAGTTCTGTTTGGGCGAGCTCGACCCACAAACATTCAAGGCGCGAGCGGTTCAGGCGTTGAACTGGTTGCGGCGCACCGCGGATCGCGATTACATGAAGTTGCACTTCCGGCATCTATGCAGCGAGGATATCGAATCGTTCAACCCCGTAGAAGTGTCCGAGGCTGAAGCCCAGGCTATCGCGGAAAAGCTGCTGGCGCGATTGAGCGAAAGCGACCTCGACGTGAGCAAACTTAAGCACGCCGGGTTTAAGGATTTTACCGAGGGGCCGGACGTGAACACGCCCATTCTGCTGCGCCAGGATTCCTACAGGGCGCTTACCGAAGCGGTGACCTTTCATGAGCCGGATGGCTCGACCGTCGAAGCGGTGCACACGGCGCGGTTCGGAGAAATTGAACAACGCTTTTACGCTACCACACCGGCTGGCCGTGAGCTATACGATCAATGCCTTGCCGAGGCAGAAACAGAACGCGCAAAAGATCCCTCGCTGGTTAAGCGTGATTACAGCGCTTACCTTGCAGCGTATGCGCGTGCCTTTGCTCCTTTTTCCGAAACGCTGCCCGAGTTGCTGGAAAGAAAGCTCGTGTTCGGGCGCTATTCGGTGACGCCAAAAGGACTACAGAATGCCGGAACCATTTCCAGCACCGACATTACTGAACTGGGGAGGCTGGAATTCGTCCGATACGAGGGTCTTCGCTACGAGGATTTCCTCCCATTCAGCGCTGCCGGAATTTTTGCCTCCAATCTAGGCCAGTATGGTACCGATACGCACAATGCTGAGAAACCGGTCTACACTACACATCTGCTGGAAGAGATTATGGGCCGTAAAATCATCGACCCGAATGTGACGTACCACGGCCTCCAGTCAGAGTCGCTGCTTGAGGTTTACACCGAGCTCGGCTTAATAGACAAATTGTCTCCGGGGGCCCGGGCCAAACTGGATGACGCGGTGGCGGCTTTCAAGTTAGTGGTTCAGCCGTAGCGAAAATCCAGAATGTTTCCGTAACTTTTCATCATCGCTTGGAATCGCTTGACAAAACAAAGTGATTCCTGCCGACTGCTGCGCGAAGGAATGGTAGCATGCAACCCGGGACTTTGAAGCGCCTTCAGTCTTAGCTGCGGAAGACGCTCTGAAGAGCCGGGAGCCTGGGCTCTGAGCAGCAACCCGTTTCAGCAAAGCTTCACATTGTGTGGAGCAAACTGCCTGCGGCGTACTGCAACACTGGCCGTGTTATCCGTTCCTTCTATTATACCTGGGAGGTGTTGGCATGAAACGGATTACCCTGGCGGTAGCAGTCGTGGCGGCGTGCCTTCCAATCACAGCCAAATCCCGGCACGTTGGAGCAAGGCCCGTCCTCATTTACTCGATGGATAACTGCCCCGCATGTGAAGCGCTGGCGCACACGCTTTCGGGGTCTGGTATACGCCTTCGTGTGGCGCGGACGGATGAGATGAGTGTCAGCTCGTTCCCGACCGTGCTGTATTCGGACGGGCGGCGGGACTCTGGATCGCGCATCCAGAACGGTTTGTGCGAGCTGCCCACGTCAGTGCGAGTGCTGAAGTGGATAGGTGACTAGTGTGCCGAATCAGTAGTTCCTTACCAGACCAAAGGACAAACTTACCCTCGATTCGGCACACAGAACTGATTACGAAGTAACGGTAGACCACCCCAGCAGCTCAGCGCCGTTGGATCAGGAAACTTCTCGCCATCACTGAATGCGGTTGAAAAAACGTCGGGAACGCGTAAAGCGTTCCCGATTTTACAGACGCGAGTGCACCATTGACCAACGAGGCGACGAGCACAAGTGATGAACGGCCTGCGTCGTTAGTTCGGCGTGTCATGCGGTGGCGCACGCTGCTGGTCGTTATGCTGGGTCTCGTGGTCCTGTTCGGTGCGTTTATCCGCGTGAACTCGGCACGCAAATGGAAGGAACTCGACGGCGATGAGAACCTGTTCGCGCTGACCGCCCGGGAGTTCGCACAAAACACCCGGCTGTACTATCCCGTAAAATACGAGTTCCGGCCCGAGGTGCCCTACAAAGTTTTTGCCAGCCCGGCGACTCAACATCCCCCGCTGTTTCCGCTGCTGGGAGGCTTGGTCGCAAAGGCGTTGGGAACCCTTAACACATTCGCGTGCCTCAAGGGCCTGGCCTGTCTCGCCGGAGTCGTGGCGATGCTGCTTGTATGGAGGCTGAGCCGCCGGCTGGGCGGGGAAATAGCAGGACTTGTTGGGCTGAGTCTGTGCGCGCTATTTCTAACCATGATCTTTTACTCGGCGAAGGCGAGCGTTTACATGCTGCTCGCCTGCACCAACCTGGGTATACTGTCCGTGGCCGAGTATCTGCCCGTACTGACCCGCAGGCAATCCGCACTGCTCGGCGCGCTGGCGGCATTCGGGCTGCTGCTGCACAGCTGCATGTTCGCCACGGTTGCAGCGGTGTTCGTCGTGCTCGTGATCACGTGGAAACATTGGCGCACGCTGCATCTGCCGATTCTCGGTGCAGCTTTTGCGGCGGTGTTACTGCCTTATCTAGCGTGGAACTATTACCACCTGAAGTCGCCGTTTGCTTCATACTCGACCACGTACTTTCTTATGATCAATCGGCTTACAACACCTGGGATCGTCGATGGCAACCTGGTGTACCTCCGCGTGCACAAGCCACTGAATATGATTCTGCCTGAAATGGCGAAAAGCACTTTAAACGCCTCGGTGTTGTTTTCTTTTCATGTCGCGCGAAACGTCGGGCCGGCCGCGCTTGTGCTGGCAGGCGTGGGGCTTTGGTGGCTTTGGCGACGCAAACGCCTCGTGTGCTACTCCGTCGTGCTCATCATTCTCTTCCAGGTCGGCATCTCCTCGATGGTTGGAATCTACCGCGCGAGATTCAGCGTACCGGTACTGCCGGTGCTGTTTGTACTCGCGGGCGTTGGAACCGGTGCGCTGGTCTCAGGCCGCTGGTGGTGGCGCATAATCGCAGCAATGCTGGCGGCTGCCGGGGTTTTGCAGTATCTCATGGTTCTCCACCTCGACCACGATCATTTCTACACCGAAGCAAGTTCCGGGACGCAGGCTGTGTACCAGAAGATGCGTAAATTGAGTGCAAAAATGGCCGCCGAACTCCAGCCGGGCGTTATCCTCGGAGCGGCAAAGCTGCTCGACGGCGGACTTGAAACCCACTACTGGCTGGGATGGCCGTATGTGCACGGCCGCGAGATGTATGGCCCGCAGTGGACGCCAATGCTCGCCAATGACTTCCACGCGAAGTACGTGTGGTGCGACCGGCACAATGGACGCAAAGTGGCGCGCTGGCTGCCGAACTACCGTTCGATAATGATGAACGAGCATTTTGTTATTTTCGCGCGGCGTGACGATCAGGCAACCACCGCAAGCAGATGAGCGGCCTTCGGGGAATGTTTATCCGAGGGGTCCGAGGTTGGTGCGGCCGAAGTCGCCGAGAGATATCGTACCGTTAGTGGGTTCGTAGATGCGCGTGGGCGGCACCTGCAGATAATGTCCCAGCACGTCGTTTTTAAGGTCGGGCCCCAGCGATCCCGCCCACCACCGCACGCCGTGCGTCTCCCAGTACTCGGTGGCGCCTGCGGGATAATTGTTGGGCTGCGCAGAGATCGTGTCGATGCCGATGTAGGTGAAGTAGCGCCCGCGAATTATGTCGGCGTCCTCCATCGGCCGGAAAATATCGAGCGGAATGGAGCTCATATACGCGACCGGCGTTGTCATGGCCGCGTAGCTGAACGATTCGTTATTCGGATCGAACCCATACAGACCGGTGTCGTAGTTGGGTGGGTAGCGGTTATGGTCCACCGAATACGCCTCCATCGTAGTGGCGATGGTGCGCAGGTCGGCCTTTGCGCGGGCCACCTTCGCGCGCACCTGCGCCTCCAGCATGTTGGGCAGCGCCACCAGCGCGAGTATCGCGATAATACCGACAACAATCAGCAGCTCGATGAGCGTAAACGCGGCCCCTGTATCGTGACGGTTCATGAATGCGACGCATGCCGGGCGCACGCGCATTGAAATGTCAATCTCTGGACGCGCGAGTTTGATGAGGTTTTCGCTGGGGCGTACTTGCGATGCCCTTCTCATGCAAAGTGAGGCGTGTGTAGGTTTCCGGCTTGCAGACGACACCTGCTGCGATTGGATCGCGGAAGAAGGAATCTAAAACGATGCACTTTCGCAGGACGATCTTTCTTTTAACCGCAGGCTCAGTACTCTTTGTAGCGGGTTGCGGGGACCAGCAGCCTGCAGGCAGCCGGACGGGATCGGGATCTGCCCGCCCGGATGCGGCAACCTCTACGACGCTTGTAATCGGGTTGATGCCAAAGCTGGTGGGCATCGATTACTTCACGGCGGTGGAGAAAGGCGCGCAGGAGGCGGCGACGGAACTGGGCGTCACCGTATCCTACGACGGCCCCATTGAGGGCGATACAGCAAAACAATCTGAAATGCTGGACACGTGGATCGCGCGCAAAATGGATGTGATTGCGATCTCTCCGAACGATCCGAAGGCAATTGCACCGGCACTCGTGAAGGCGCAAAAGAAGGGGATCAAAGTCATCACCTTTGATGCCGACGCAGTGCCGGAAGCGCGCAGTTACTTTGTGAACCAGGCGACGAACGAGAGTGTCGGCACCGGCCTGGTCGATGTCGTGGGAGAGCAGATCCGAGGGCAGGGTGAGGTTGCGATCATCACCGGCTCGCTCACGGCCGCGAACCAGAATGCGTGGATCGATGCGATGAAAACTCACATGGCCGCGAAATATCCGGGGATGAAGCTGGTGGACACGCGCCCATCCGAAGTCGATCCCGAGCTGGCATATCGAGTGACCCAGGACTTACTGAAAGCTTACCCGAACCTGAGAGGCATTTTCGCCATCACGTCGATTGCTCTGCCGCAGGCGGCGCACGCAGTGAAAGACGCGGGGGTGGCCGACAAGGTTATAGTCACAGGCCTGGCAACGCCCGGCGCGATGAAGCCCTACGTCGATGACGGAACCGTGAAAACGTTCCTGCTTTGGAGCCCGCTGGACCTTGGCTACTTGACGGTTTATACCGCGCGGGAATTGGCGCAGAATGGCAAGCTTGGTAAAACACTGAAGGCAGGTCGGCTTGGAGACATGGAAGTGAGCGGAACAGAAGTACTGCTCGGGCCACCTACGCGATTCGATAAAAACAATATCGCGAAATTCAACTTCTAGCCAAGCAGATCCAGCGCAGCCATTGCGGCCAGGCGCTGCAGCTCTCGGACACTCGAGCTGCTGTACCAGCTGTTATGGCTCGTTATGACGGCGTTCGGTAGCTTTAGAATTTCTGCATCATGAGCCGGTGGCTCCTGTTCCATCACGTCGAGCGCGGCTCCCGCGATACGGTTCTCACGAAGCGCGTCGGTCAGCGTATTGGTGTCGATCAGGCCGCCACGGCTGGTGTTCACGAGAAGCGCGAGCGGTTTCATCTGCGCCAGTCGTTCAGCATTTACAAGGTGCCGGGTTTCATGGGTGAGCGGACAATGGAGGCTGATGATGTCGGCAGTTTTAAAGAGAGCCTCAACATCGACAGGCTGCGCATGATGTGCTCGGAAGATTTCTGAGCTAACGAAGTGATCTGTCGCGATTATATTGAGACCAAATGATCGTGCCCTTTCGGCCACGAGTCGCGCGATGCGTCCAAACCCGACGAGGCCCAGAGTGCTTTCGCGCAGCGGCGGCAGCGGTAGCGGCGGCGTGATCCTCCATGTACCATCGCGCACGAGGTCTCGAACACTGCACACCTGTCGCTGCAGAGTCAGAATCAACGCCATGGTTTGGTCGGCAACCTCGTTGAGGCAGTAGTCGGGAACATTGCGCACGGGAATCCCGCGTGCGGCCGCGGCATCGAGGTCAATGTTATCCAGCCCAATCCCATAACGCACGATCCCACGGCATTTCTGCATCGTGGAAATTGCGTGTGCTTTGACGGGCGCCCACTGCGTCATGACCACCTCCGCATCAACAACCGCACCAGCGACGTCCTCCTCAGTTTTGCATTGCAGCGGGACCAGCTCCACGTCTCTTCCCGCAAACGCTTCGCGCTCGGGGTCCAGCGACTCGAATCCCCAATCAGTGATCACGACTTTACGCGAGGTAGTCATGAATGACTTCTCCGCACACGAGTGTGAAGTCTGCCCTCCAGTAAAAGCCGTCTGACATTTCAACAACCGGAAGCTTGTAAACCGGCGCCTGCGCGTTCGCGCGCAACTCCGCCGTGCAAGGTCCAGTCCAGCATTCATGCACCTGCACGTCGGCCAGTTTGCGACTGGTCAGTTGCCGCACGGCAGTTCGTCCGTCAATGCTGGGAATCACTTTGTAGTTTATGTTGGTTGCGAAGTCGAATGTTCGGTGCTTCAGGTCATCAAGGTTGCCGCGGGCCTGCTTGTATCCCATGGTGCCAGTGATGATGTCGATGTCGTTCCGGGTTACGGTGGCAACCAGAAGGTCTTTGCGTGTCTCAACGCGCGCGTCAGCGAACTTCTTCGGCTGGCCATGCACTTCGCGGCCGTGCGCCAGCCCAACGTCACTGTTAAGGAACAGGTACGGCGAGTATCCGCCCTCATGCGCATCGCTCAGTCGCGCGCCCACCATCACATTGCACTCACCATAGGAACCGAGCCACTCAACATCGTTCATATTGTAGACATGGATGAGTACCCAGTCACTGGTTGCAGTGAGCGGCGGCGGGAGCAAGGCCTGCACCGCTTCAAGCCTGGTTCGATAGACAAGCGTCATAACTTCCACGTTGCGGAACGTGAAGGGGAACTCCGGAACGAGCGGTACATCCCACGGCATCGACCACGATTTGGCTGGGTCGCGTTCAGGCACTGGCCTTACCCGATGGGTCATTCAGCCGCGGCGCGCCGTCTGGAGCAGTCTTGCCTACCCGTTCATAGAACTCTGCTGGAATCTTCGCCGGATCTTTATAGATGTACCATGTGCACGGGTCATCCGCATGCTCCGGGTATTCCGTCACGCGCATTGGATGGCCGTAGTTTTCAATCGCGAGGACCTCATTCACCATGGTACAATGCGCGCAGTAATAACACACCCGAGACCTGCCCCATGTCCATGGGTGCGCCTGTTTGGAAAAGCCGAACACTTGCGGATTTGCTTCGTTGCCGCTTTCCACGCGCTGCCGCGCGACGCCGCCACTACCACAAGGATCGAGTTTCAGGACGTACCGATCAGGTTCTTCCGTGATCGCGATTTCTCCCTGGCGTGCAGGGCCCATCAGGTGCCCGCGCAACCCTTCCACCGTTAACTGAAGTTGAGTCTCGACGCTGCTCGCCATCACCTTGTCGTAGCGGCTTTTGTAGTAGCTGCCGAGAATTGACCGAAACGCTTTTTCGAGCTCCGCTTCGCCGTACGTGTCTGCAATGTATGTGAAAAATGCCCAGGACCAGTTGACGTACATGTCGTGAACGATCTGCCACTCGAGCCGCGCATATTCCACGATGCGCTTTGCCTCTTCGAAGTCGCCGCGGTCCATGGCGTCGTACGCCTGACGCAGAGTGGACACTCCAACTTCAGCAGCTGTATCCTGCCGCAGGTCACGATTTAACAATTCTGATTTGCCAAGGTTCATGCGTTGAGTTTCGCGGCCGTGCTCAGCATGTCAGCATGAATCCGCCGCAGACATTGATCGTCTGCCCGGTAATGAACGCCGCTCTGTCTGATGCGAGAAACGCGATAAGGTTCGCGACATCGTCGGCCTTCCCGAGACGTCCCAGCGGAGTCGACTTAGCCCATGCTTCGGTCAGTTCGGTTGCGCTTTTTCCGGTCACGCTTGCCAATTCCGCGAATAATCCGTCCCACATCGGCGTGTCGGTAACAGCAGGGCACACGCAGTTTGCGGTAATTCCTTTGGAACCGTAGGCCAGCGCAAGGGATTCTGTCAGGTTTGAGACAGCCGCCTTCGCAGCCGCATAATGAGCGGATAGCGCTCGCCCCTTGCGGCCAGCATTGGACCCAAGGTTGATGATACGCCCGCCGCTGCTCATCTGTTCCGCGGCTGCCGTACTCATAAAGAACAGAGAGCGAACGTCGATCTCAAGCACCTCGTCCCATTCGCCCGGGGTGATCTCGCTCATGCGGTTGAAGTGGCAGACACCCGCGGAATTGACAAGGATGTTAATCGCGCCCGCAGCTTCGATAGCGTGCGCGACGGTATTAATCGCGGCATCGGCGGGCCGTAAATCCATCTCAAGCATGATGTGATCGGCCCCGGGAAGAGCGGCTATTAGCGCGATCAGCTTGTCCTGGTTGCGGTCGACCGCGACAATGCGAGCGCCAGCCGCCGCGAGAGTGGTCGCCGTTGCATAACCAATACCGCTTCCTGCACCGGTAATCAACGCGACTTTACCATCGAAGCGTAATTCAATCGGGGCTAAAGCTCCGGGCGTTTGCACTTTGCTCATGTGGTGCCCTGCGGCACTTGATAGCGCTTAGGCACGTCGGGATCATAAAGCGGCAGCACGATATCCGCATCGCGCCTCAATTTTGCGAAAAGGCGGTAATGTTCCTCCAGGTTTTCACTGAGGCCGAGCGGGATACTTTCCTCCACATTTCGGTATTTAAATACTGAGTCGGTTAACGCAACCCGCCCCGCGACTGTATCCACCAGGAAGCACATACTTGAGCGATGGTGTCCGCCGCAGAACCACGCCCGGATACCCGGCACGACTTCACTCTCATCGTCCGGCAAAAGGCGAATTCGCGATGCGGCATCCATGACAAGGTACTGCAGCACGTGAGGCGGGAAGATGATATGCCGTGGTAATTGGGGCACCTCCACATCCGGCGCGTGAAAATCAACCCATCCGCGGCGCGAGATGCAAATCTCCGCATTCGGGAACTGGTCCAGACCGCCAGTTGCATATGCCGTTAAGGGGGTCACCAGCACGTGCGTGATCTGATCCGGCTTCAGGCCGTGCGCTGCCAGTGCGTTCACAACCCATTCGTTCTCCTGAACCACCGGCACATGACCGTTTTCGCCCGTTGCGGCTTTGGCCCAGGTCGTCCAATGCTTGTGCAGGTCGGAGAAGTCGCGCGCGAATCCGGTATTCAGAAGAATGCGGTGGCCTCCACCTTCGATGAGGAAGGCAAGAAAGTCCAGCTGCTCCCAGCCGCTCAGCTTCGTCATCCAATAGATTTCGGCGGAGGGCACCTGCGTCTCACCCATCTTCAACGGGGTAATTGTGTACTGCGTCGTTAAATCTCTCACAGCTGGCAATTCCATCCTCCGTCGATCGTGATGGTAGCGCCGTTGATGTAACCTGCCTCACGACTCGCCAGCAGGAGCACGGCACCCGGTAAATCCTGCGGCTGGCCAAGGCGACCGACGGGGCAGTTTGCTTTGAGCCATGGCTCAACTGAGGCGGTATCGCGCGACTGCGAGTCATTAATGTCGGTGTGAATCCATCCTGGCGCGATGCAATTAACGGTGATGCCGAGTGGGGCGAGCTCCAGCGACATGCCGGACGCAAGAAGTTGCACACCGCCCTTCGTCGCGCAGTAGTGCGTCTGGGTTGGATTGGAGCGAAACGCGCCGACACTCGACGTGATCACGATCCGCCCGCCCTCGCCTGCAGCTGCCATGATCTGCGCGCTTTCCTGGCATACATGGAACATTCCCGAGAAGTTCACGGACACGTGACGTTGCCAGATGGCATCCGTGATATCAAGAAATGGCGTAAACTGGCAGATCCCGGCGTTGCTGAAAAGAATATCGATGCCACCGAGTTGACGCGCGGCATCGCGAACCATTTGCCGCGCCGCTTTCGAGTCCGCTACATCGGCATCTATCTCAAATACACGGCGGCCGGTTTCACGTTGCAACCGCTCGCATTCAGTCCGGGCTTTCACGCCGTCCCCGAAATGGTTCAGCACCACGTCGCAGCCTGCGTGGGCCAGCGATTCCGCACCGGCTAAACCAATGCCGCGCGATCCCCCCGTCACCAGCACGCGGGTTCCAAACGGCGTTAAGCCTGAAGGGCGTTCGAGTTGCTGAGTGGCCATCGGTGCATTCACTCCAGGTGAAACACTTCTTCCAGGCGGATCAGCGACTCATCCGGCCGTCCCGTCAGGGATTCGAACAAATGCCCCATCTCTTTTTGCCACCGCATGTTGACCTCGCGCGCGGCCATGCCGGAAAGTGCCTGCTCGAAATCCTCAGTTTCGAGGTATCCTATCAGCATCCCATCGGGGCGCAGAAAGAGCGAGTAATTGTGCCATCCGGTTTCGCGAAGCGCCTGAAGCATATCCGGCCACACGGCCTTGTGCGCTTCGCGGTACTCGGCAATCCTGTCCTGCTTTACCTTCAGCAGAAAACACACACGTTGCATCGTGATGCGGTCGCCTCACAAAGAGAATTGGTTAAACTCAAGCAGAGCCAAACGTCGCGACATCCGACCAGGCAGCGGCGTGAGTGCAAGCGATAGTTGGTGCAGCTATTCATCTTAACCAGACAGAAAAACTTCCCGGCTGGATGATGGCCGGGAAGTTTGGCAGTGCACATTTGCTGAATGGATGGCTGGGTTTAGCCTTCCGGTGGAGGCTACTTCTTCAGGTAAATCTTGTCGGCAAGCACCACGAGATTCCCAGCTTTGTCTTTCTTAGCGACTCCTTCGACGATAACGGGACTGAGGTTTGTGAGTCCCTGCACGCCCTTTACGTTTTCTTTAATTGTCTTTTTATCGGCGCCATTGATCTTTATCGTCGCAGTGTTTTTTGTAATGGATTCCCGGGTTTCGCAGCAAAAGTCCCATGGAGTCGGGCAGTTTTCTCCGTTGTCTTTGCAGGACTTCATTGAAAGATCCGCGATCGTGAAGACAGCCTGGCCGTCAACGAAGTCCTTGATCCTCCCTTGAACCACGACCTTCTCGGCATCCTTTGATTGTGCCTTTGCCTCCACCACGCCTACCGCTTTTGCAGTGGGTTGACCGGACACGACAATCTTCGCCACCTCCGGTGAGGCGGCGAAAACCGCGGAAGTCGCGATGCTGATAAGCGTGACCGAACAGCGTGCGGTCCAGCTTCTGGTTATGCTTGTTGTTCTCATTACTTTCTCCCTGTGAGTTCTGGTGCATTGGAACCAAATGATTCCAAACTGTTATTATCCACGCAGCATTTCCACGAGTGGTTTGCGCGCGAGTCGAATGGCCGGGATCAGGGTCCCAAAAACTGCGAGAAACAGTGCGGCGGCGAATCCGGCGGCCAGGACGGGCCCACCTACGTCCAGTGCCAGGGCGCCCATGGTAACTCTCACAGCGCGCCCGGCGAGCAACGCCAGCGCCAGGCCGGCAGCTATCAGGGCTCCCATGCCGACCTGCAGAAGCGATTCCTGCAACAATGATACCAGAATGGCGCGCCTGCTGAAGCCGATTGTCTCAAGGCACGCAAGTTCCCTCGAGCGTGAGGCGATTGCCGCGATCATGGTATTGAGCCCGCCAAACAGGCCGCTTGCAACCACCAGTCCCGCCATTATCCAGCCGAGAATCTGCATGGGCCGATAAAAGCTCGCCAGCGCACCGTAATACGTTGTTTCAGGTACCGCTGCAATTTCAAGGTCTAGCCGGGTTTTAGTGAAAACCTCGAGGTCGGGAAACATATCGGGCGATGTAAGGCGGACAACTGCACAGGTGAGCGTGTCCCGTTTGCTCTGGATTTTCAGGTCGTCGAGCGGGGCCCAGATCTCGGACTCGAAGGTGGTGCCGGGCGATTCAAATGTTCCGCATACTTTCCACGTCTTGCCTTCAAAGTAAATAGAGGCGCCGGTCTTCAAAGCATCCGGAGGGAACCCCAGCTTTGTTGCGGTAAGCTTACCCGCGAGGACTTCGCCCATCCCCGGTGCGTGGCCGTCTGTGATGAACACCTGCCGGTGCAGGAGAAAGGCCATCGGGGTGATGCCGCGTACCATTACATTCCTGGAGCTTCGCGCGTCCACTACTTCATTTTCGGTTCGACGGACCACAGCCGCATGATGAATCTCCGGAGAGATCAGCGGTGTCTCAGTGGTGGTCTGTTTTGCGATCTCTTCCACCGACGCGGCCAGTTCCAGCGGCACGCCGAATCCGATTTCCGACTGCTCGAGGAAATCCTCTGAACCCAGGCCAAGCACGATCGCGTTGTCTGCTTCGCCGGTGCCGCGCAACGTAGACCCAAGCGTCTGGACAAAAGCGCCCATCAGGATGACGAGGAACACAACGGCCGCTGCACCTACAGTCGTCAGGATCGTTCGAAGAGGGCTGCGCCCGGCATTTCGCGCAGCGTAGTCGAATGGCAACAGCTTCATATTATACCCTGCGCAACGAATCGACGATGGGCGCCACTGCAGCCTGGATGGCTGGCACTACTCCTGCCAGAACTCCAGTCACTACGGAAGCCGCCATTCCCCAAAAGACTACTGCGGGAGTGAGCATGAAAGCAATCTGCACTCCCTCTGCACCGATCCCCAGATGCCCGAACCGAAGTGCGACAGCGGCCAGCACGGTACCAAGAACGCCGCCACCGATGGCAAGAACGAGGCTCTCGCCGATGACCATTCCAAATAAGTAATGCCCCGGAAAGCCAAGCGTCTGGAGTACGGCGTGCTCTTTCACGCGATCCTGCACCATTACATACACGGTATTAGCCGTAAGCGCGAGCACGACCAATACACAGAGCAGCCCAAGCCAGCGAGTAAAACGCACGAGGCCGAGCAGATCACCGGTAGCAGAGCTGATAAACGCTTTGTGGCTTTTCGTCATCGTCTGCACTTCGTCAGACCGAAACAGGTCGTCTATTTTAGCGGAAATCTCCTCTGCTTTAGATGCATTATCTATCGTCACTTCAAACTGCGTGACCCGCCCGAGCGCATTCACACCGCGTGCGCGTTGAAGAAATTCCAGGTGCGAATACGCAACGTTGTCTTCACCGGGAGCGTCGGAAGAATACACCCCGGAAATACCTACCGCAACATTGCCAATCTGGAACCTGTCTCCCGGTTTCAGGTTTCTTCGTTGCGCAAGGCCCTTGCCAATAATTGCACCGTCCGCCTTCTTCACGAAGTCGTCCATGCTGCCGGAGATCAAGGACAGGTTCTTTTCGCCGGATGAAAGCTTGAGCGGAGGCACGCCGCGAAAGGTGACGGAATCCAGGCTTGCCCTGCAGTTGTTCACAAATATCTTCACCGGCAGAACGGACTTTACCCCGGGGATCTTGAGAATCTGGTCCGCATAACGCTCAGGTATGTTACTGGTCGCCGGACAAAAGCGGCTCTTCTGATATACGACCAGTGCGTTCTTTGTGGCTTCGCCCTCCGTGGCTTCGCGCACGCCACTCTGTAATCCCTCGATAAAGCAGAACAGAAACATCGCTGTAGCGATTCCGACAACGGTAAGCAGGCTGCGCGATTTCTGGCGGGTGACGCTTCGCCACACGTAATTGAAGAGCTTCGCGATCATCTTTTTACCGCCACGACTTCTGCCTCGGGCGTATCCACGATCAGGCCTTTCTCCAGGTGCACAATACGCTGCGCAGCCGCTGCGGCGTGCGGATCGTGGGTTACCATTACGAGAGTTTTCCCAAGTTCGAGGTTCAGTCGCTGCAAGAGCGTAAGCGTCGAATCCGCTGCCTTGCGGTCGAGATCACCGGTAGGCTCATCACCGACCAAGATGGCCGGATCTGCTACGAGTGCACGTGCGATGGCGACGCGCTGTTCTTCACCGCCGGAAAGCTGGCGTGGATAGTGGTCATGCCGGTGCAGCAGACCAACCGCTTCCAGCGCGGTGTTCACTCGCTGCTGCCGCTCCTTGCGCGAGAGGTGATGCAGAAGCAGTGGCAGCTCGACGTTTTCGTAAGCGGTGAGTACAGGCACCAGATGGTAGAGCTGAAATACGTAACCGATATTTTGTGAGCGCCAGCGGGATAGTTTTGTTCGCGAGAGTTTTGCTATATCCGTGCCGTTCACAAGTACCTGACCTTCGGTAGGCTGATCGATCCCTGCGATCAGGTTGAGCAAAGTCGTTTTCCCTGAACCAGAGGGCCCCATTAAGGCTACAAATTCGCCTTCATCGACTCGCAGCGACAGCTCGGCTAACGGAGTGACGGTGGAGTCGCCCTTCCGATAAGACTTCGTCACATTCACAAGCTCGATTAACGCACGACTTCTCTGACCGGCGGCCGGCTTTTCCGTACCTGACATGATCAACTTTGCCTCTCAAGTTCTTCAGCCACAATGCGCACACGCGCACCTTCTTTTAATTTCGCAGCCTTTGATGCGACGAGTTTGTCGGAGAGCTGGATTCCCGATTTTACCTCGCGAAGGTCACCCCTTCGGTTCGGGCCAAGAATAACCAGCTTTCGATGGGCGCGCATGTCTGGTCCGACCACCCAAATATTTGTTTCAGCTTTGGCGTCCTGCATAAGCAGCGCTGCTGGAACAAATACGGCGCTCGCGGATGAAGTCGCACTTTTGGGAGCCAGGGGTTCGTCTGAAGGCTTAACTCCTCCGGTCGCGCGATGGGAAGCAGCTTTGAACTGCAGGCGGACGACCATCTCAGGCTTCATCGCAGGGTCCGGGTCCAAAATGCGGACTTTCACCGGCAGGGAGTTTCGTTGAACATCCGCTTCGTGGACAATCCGCGACAGCTCGCCACGAAACACCTTGTCCGGCATGGCTTCGAGGCGAATCTCGGCCGGCAGGCCAACCTGGATTTTTCCAGCTTCACCCTGTGGAACTTCGGCTCGCGCCTGCAGATGTGCTGGATCATACATCGACACTATGTGCGTTCCATTTTGAACATCCATCGATACCATGGAACCCGGGAACGCATAAAGCCGCATGATCGTACCGCTGGTAGGGGCTACAACACTGCAACGTGACAAACGCAGCTTTGCCTCGTCCAGAGCGGCAGCGGCCTCCTCGATTTGCGCCTTCGCAAGGTTTAGCCGGGACTTGTCTTCAATCCGAAGCTTCGATCTTCGCGTCGCTGCTTCCAGCGTAGCGACCTGGCTGACGATCTTCGCATCAATCTCTTTTAGCTCAGCCTCAGCAACACCGGCCTCCAACGCAGCCTTGTCAGAAGCCAGCGCGCTGTCGGCGCCGCGAAGACCCAGCGTGCGGCTGATATCTGCCTGTTTTTTCGAGAACTCCAGCTGGCGCTGAACTTTAAGTTTCTCGGCTTCCAATCGGCTTGTTTCTGCCTGCGCCGTTTTAATCGTTTCATCCAGGGAGATTGGATTCTCCCAGTTTGATTGCGCAGCATCCAGCTCCGCCTGTTTCGTCAACAGGTTTGCTTCGGCGATTCGCACCGCTACTTTGGCGTCGCCATCATCCAATTCAGCCACGACTTGCCCCGAGGTGACTCGTTCGCCTTCGCGAACATTCACTTTCGCAACAGTGCCTGGTATTAGCGAGGAAACGAGAGTCGTGAATGGATCGGGCTCGATCCAGCCGGGTGCCTGGAATAGCGGTTCACCGTCCTCAGACTGCGTAGCAGCTATCGGCTGGTGCACAGATGTTTCCATGGAAGAGGTAGACGTATCTGTAGCCGTTTGAAGCCCGGATCCGTCACTCATACCACCCAAAAGCACCGGCTGCACCACACTCACCGGGATGGCTGGGATAAGCGCATTCCTTGCTGAATATGCGCATACTCCCGCGAACGCGGCGAAGAGTGTAAGCGGCAGCACAAATCGGGTGAGTATTCGCTTTGGTGGGGAGACGAGCTCGTTCGCTAACGGCATGAGCGCGTTCGGCTGGGAGCCTCTACGGAAAGATGTAATGTCGATTTCGGAATTCAAGCTGCTGCTCCTGCAAATGCACCTTGGTTGCTCGCGGATTTCCGGCTTCTAAGTAGACGACCCGGGTTTAAGTCAAACGGAGGCACATGTGCCTGCCGTGAAGGAATTGCCGCGCTGGAAATGCTGCGGCGAAATGCAGTAACGCTAAATCAGATACGAAGAATCGAGCTTCCCCGGTTCAGCGCGGGGGAATGAATATCATAGTGAAGCTCGTACCATCCGATTCGATGACTGCTGATCGGAGACGCCAGCTGAATCGGAAGTGACTCGAGCGGCAGCACGTCGACGGTGACCAGCCTGCTGTACTCCACGCTAAGGTTCCCAGTCGGAGAGACGAACAGGGTCGCTGGTGAAACAAAGCACGTACCTGAAGGTTGACCGTGATCGGGGGAACCAAACGGCCGTGGCGAGTCCTGCTTCTGCGAAACTTGCGCGCATGAGTCGCAACACGGTTTGCTTCGCGCCAGCGAACATAGACTTGTCACCGCAGCCATGCAGCAGCGCGAATGGGTCAGCATTTCCCGCAGGCAAACACCTTTTGGAGGAACTGCCACCAGCAACAGCGCCAGGAAAGAAATGTAAGTCATGGGCCTACGGATCCATTGGCTTCTCCATGCTGACATGGTAGAAAACTACACATGCACAGCCTGGTTAATCAATGGTAAAGGGCGGTGCAAGCGCAGCGTGGGGCGTTTTGATTTAGGGAAATACCGGTGCCAAGACCCGGGAACACTCGCTAAAGCGCTCAAAACGTCAGCTTCAGCCGATCCAATACGTCGCCTGGACTGAGCCCCTGTTCCCGAAGTTTCGATAGCCCCAGCGAACCGTCCCGCTTGCTCATCCGTTGACCCGATCCGTCCAACATAAGCGGGAGGTGTCGATATTCGGGTACCGGCAGGTTCAGCGCACGGAGGAGCGCAATCTGGCGTGGGGTGCTGCCGATCAGATCGGCGCCTCGAACGACACGGGTAATACCCATGAGGCCGTCGTCGACTGCGCAGGCCAGCTGGTAGGCCCACAAGCCGTCGCGACGCAGAACGACAAAATCACCCATTTCGGTCTCGGGCCTCGTACGCTGGCTTCCAGGTTCAACATCAGCGAACTCGAGCAGGGGGTCAGGACGGACGCGAAAGCGCCATGCGACCTCATCCCCGGCGGCTGGAGGATTCCCGTTTTCGGGCCGGCAGGTGCCCGGGTAAATCGCTCCTTCGCTTTCGTGGGGTGCGCTCGGTGCACTTCGAAGGTCCTTTCGCGAGCAGCGGCAGGGATATATGAGTTCATGCTCGCGCAAGTAATCAAAGGCCGCACTATAGAGGTGGCTGCGTTCGGATTGGCGGTAAGGTGCTGCCGGGCCGCCGACGTCTGGCCCTTCATCCCAATCGATGCCAAGCCAGCGCAAATCTTCGAGGATGCGCAGTTCGCTTCCGGCCACTTTCCGCGGCGTATCGATGTCTTCGATCCGCAAGATAAAGAGACTGCCCGAAGCACGACAGTCCCGCCAGGCCGCCAATGCAGTGCGAAGATTGCCCAGATGCAGCTCGCCCGTTGGGCTCGGTGCATAGCGACCGACAGGCTGAGTGCGAGCCGGACGGAAGCGAAGCATTTGTTGCCATTCAAACATGAGAAATTAATCCAGAGGAAGCGGGTGGCTGCAAGGCGAGCGCTGGACGGAGTTGGCCATTGTTCGAAGGCGCGCCAGGCGTAGATGCGGAATCATGGAATGAGCACGAACTTGCCAATGTGTGCACCGCGTTCCATCTCTTCGTGGGCGTGACGGACGTCTCCGAGCGAAAAGGTGCGCGCAAGATGTTGCTGATAAATCCCCTCGCTAAAGCCGTCCAGTATATGGCTGCAACCCTCTCCCGCAGCGGCTCCACCATCCGCGCTCAATTCGTTTAACAGCCAGCCTCGAATCGCGGCGTGCTTACGTATCAGCGGCGATACGTCGACTGTACCTGGTCTACCCAGCAGGCCATAAACCCAGATGGTGGCATGAGCCGCCAGGCAGCGGATCTCGGCATTCAGGTATTCGCCGGCCGCAACGGGATCAAAGAAAACGTCAATGCCGTGATCAGCCGTCAGCGACATGATTTCCCTGTGCCACCTGGTAGATCCACCCTCCGCAGTGTGGGTTGTTATGATGTGTTCATAAGCATTTCCGTGAAGGGATCGAAGGTTCTCAACTTTCTCGGTGCTGGTGGTGAGCCCGATCGGGATGGCACCCACGGCGCGGGCAACCTGTGCGGCTGCCATCGCTACGCTGCTGGATGCAGCCGGCAAACCGACGAACTGCCCCGCGTGCAGGCGTTGCTTCCATATCAGGCAACCCCACGCCGTTAGGTAGGAAAGCCACAGCGCGCCAAGCTGGTTGTCAGGTATTGAATCCGGTGCCGCGAATGCCTGCTGCGACGGCACGATGGTATGCGTAGCATAGGTGCCTGCCATGCCACCGGTTGTATTGAACCGGCGCGGAGCCTCGGGCGAAAGAATAACGCGCTGGCCGATCTGGTGCGTTGTCACGCCGGCACCCAATGCATCGATCATGCCGCCGCCTTCAATACCCGGCGTAAACGGCGGCTCGCCGGAGGAGAGTTTATATTCGCCGCGGCGCGCCATCAGGTCGGCATGGTTCATTCCGATGCTCGTCAGTGCGATACGGACCTCGCCGTTGCCGGGCTGGGGTGTTGGAAGCTCGATAAGATCCAGTACTTCAGGTCCCCCGAACTGGCGGACCACGACCTGTTTCATTGCACTGTTGGCTCGAAAGGCGTGTCGTTGGCTTCAAGCACCCGCAGAAAGTTTTCGCCCGCAAATTTCCGCACGTCAGCGTCGCTGTAGCCGCGCCGCCGCATGCCCTCAAAAAGCCTGGGCATTTCTGCGGCGGTCTCCAGGCCGATGGGCAGATCGCTCATACCTTCGAAGTCCGTTCCCAGCCCGACATGGTCGATTCCGCCGACCTGCACCATGTGATCAATCATATCGAGAACCGTATCCAGGGTCACAGAAGTGGCGCCGTCATCGTCCGAGCCCCGACCCTTTGGTTCCAGTAAGTCAGCCCACAAATTCAGTCCGATGACTCCGCCGTTCATTGCGAGCGCCCGCAGCATGTCATCGGTGATGTTGCGCGGATGGTTCGACACAGCGCGGCAGTTTGAATGCGAGACGATCGCGGGCCGCTGAGTAACAACGAGCGCCTCATAGAACGTCTGATCGGAGACGTGTGAGAGATCGACCATCATTCCAACGCGATTCATCTCTCTAACTATTTCCCGGCCGAACTCCGTGAGTCCACCGGTAGAAAACTCGTCCTGCACCACACCTTGTGATCGCGCCAGGCGGTCCAGCTGACGCGCGCCATTGTCTTGCGAGCTGCCGGCCCATTTGAGGTTCCCGCGCCACGTGAGGGTCATATAACGACAGCCACGGCGGCGGAACGCCTCAATGTTGGCGACGTCATTGTTTATAGCTACGCCCCCCTCGACACCGAGCAAAGAGGCGATTCGGTGTTGTGCAATTGCGCGCCGTACGTCCGCTGCCGTGTCGCACAACATCAGCTCATTCGGAAACCGCGCGGCTTGCGTAGTGAGGCAGTCGATCATTTGGTGGGCTCGTGCCACCGCGCGGCTCTTGGGATAGCGCCGTGGGTCGACCCACACAGCAAAAAATACCGTATTAATGCCTCCCTTGTGCCAGTTCTCGAAATTACACTGGCCTGTCCAGCCGGGCTCGTCCAGCGTTCGGGCACGGTCGGTGTCGAGAAGGCGCAGGAGAACATCCTCGTGAGCGTCTACGACAATCATGGGCGACGCGCTCTGCGAACCGCCAGCAGTGCTCATGATAGCCAGTGCGGCAAACGAGTTAACAGCGTAGCGCAAGAAGATTGGAAAGGGCGCATGCACCGCGTGGTTATCGAATGGTACGGAGGTGAGGTCAATGTAAACGAGTAGCTGTGGTTTCCGGGACCTTTCACCGTGCAGATTCAGGATCGTCAAATTACTTGCGCGTGGGGTATGCCATCGGGTGAAAGCTCGGCTAATGAGTCCGCCTGCCAAAGCAAAAGCAATTCGAAGTTCCCAGTCCTTTAGTCCTACACAACGTGCGGCTGCAGCCGCCTCGTCCCTGGCGTTGTTTTACCGTCACATTCTTCCGCTTGGGATCGTGGTAATTTTCTTTGTGTCCCTGCGATTGACGGGCGCGCCCATCGCCGACATCGATGCGTATTACCACATTAAGATGAGCGAGATGATCCGGCTGCATGGCGTCATGCATACGTTCCCGTGGCTGGAGTTCACGATTCTCAACAAACCGTACGTGGACATGCACTTCCTCTATCACGTGATCAACGTGCCTTTGACGTTTTTCGAATTGGAAACGGCGTCAAAGATTGCAGGTGCCGCATGGGGTATTCTTTCAATGGTTGCCCTGCATGTGCTGCTGGCGCGTTTGCGGGTTCCCTATGTCGGCTTCTGGACACTCGGGATCCTGGGCGCGAGTTACCTGTTTCTCTATCGGATGAACATCTCACGCGCGCCTTCAGCTTCGGTGGCTATCCAAATGTGGGCGCTTGTCGCCTTCTATGAGCAACGCTATAGGCTTCTCGCGGTCATCGGGTTTATCTTCGTGTGGCTGTATCAGCTTTTCATACTGATGCTGCCCATTGCAGTGATCTTCACGGTCGTGGAGTATTTCAGCACCGGGAAAGTGAACAAGAAATACTTCGGCTGGTCGCTGCTGGGCATTGTGCTGGGGCTCGTCTTCAACCCGTACTTTCCGCACGATTTCACGTTCTTTTACCAGCACGTGTTTCTTGCAGCGCTGAATCCTGCGAAGCTTGAGCAGGGTCAGGAGTGGCTTCCTTTTGCTTCCACAGTGTTTGTAAGGACGTGCTGGGGAGCCTTTGTCACTCTGCTGGTTGCGGTGTTCTTTGCGATGGCGTCCGGCACACGCATTACTGCGCAAAGCCAGGCGGCGCTGCTGATGTCCGGAATGTTCCTCTTCGCCTATGTGCGCTCGCGTCGCTTCTCAGAATATTTCGTGCCTTATACGATGGTGGCTTCGGCGCTTGTGTGGCGCGACTCCGTTGCGGCCGGCGCTTTCCGCACGTGGCGGCCCCGGCTCCGAACTGCAGCTGTTGCACTGATTACATTGTGCGTGATCGGCGGCATCGGGTATAACTGGAACAGGGTGCTGAGGGAGTTGCGCCGGCACATCACTCCTGCCCGTTATCGCGGCGCCACCACCTACATTGCACAGCACTCCAATCCAGGTGATGTGATCTGCCATTCCGATTGGGACGACTTCCCGGAGTTGTTCTTCCACAACACGAAGAACCATTACATTGTTGGTTTAGACCCAAACCTGCTGTACCTTGCGGACAAGACCAAATATAACGTATGGAAGAACATCTCAGAGGGAAAGATACCGCGTCCGGCCAAGGCAATGGTGCAGCATTTCCGGGCGAAGTATGCCCTGTGCGACTATATGCAGAAAGGCTTTATTGCCGCGGCCGCTCGTGACCCGGGGCTGTCGCTGTGCTATCAGGACAGCGGCTCGCTTGTATGGAAAATCGATCCCGAGGCAAACGTTGCGGATCGTTTCGAGGCGGAACAGCTGACTCCGCTTGCGGCAGCGCAGCCGGCAACCATTCAGTGGAGCATCCAGAATTTCACGCAGATGTTCGGCGTTCCCGCAAGCAAAGACCGAACCGTTTTTATCCAGACTAAAACTGTCGGCGATTATGTGGAGTTTGCTGTTCCGGCGCTGCGTGCAGGGGTGTACGACGTGAAAGTCGGGTACGTAACCGCGGCCGATATGGGAATCGTACAATGGAGCTGTAACGGTGTTGCCTGCGGTGAACCGATAGACATGTACAGCAGGAACCCGCACGCAGCCGGTTTAGCCGAGTTTGGACGTCTACACCTGCGCCAGGGCGAGAATCGAATACGCGCGGCAGTCACCGGTGTGAACCCCAAGGCAATCGGGCGACGCATTGCAGTCGATTATTTCCAGACGCGGCTGGTGAAGGACGACCAACCGACGACCGCAACGGCGCCGGGTTAACGAGCAGCCTGCACAGCCTCAACGTCCAAACTATTGAGCTGGCAATGGCTCCAGAAACATCTGGTCGAGTGCGGTACGAAATTGAATCAGAGGCCGCGCACCTCGGATAACTTTCGTGACGGTGATCTGTGACGAGCCCGGGCGTGAGTAGCCGATTGCGAAGCTCGGCGTACCTGCAAAACCAAGGGTACTCGCCTTTGCCATGTCAACCTTCGCGTCGTTAATATACTTCTCGCTTTCAAAACATGCGGCAAACTGCTCGACGTCGAGTTGCTGGACTTTAGCCTGCTGCACAAGAGTGGCTGTAGTGATATCTCCCCGGTTTTTGTAGATGGAAAACACCATCTCCCAGTATTTTCCCTGCTCCTCTGCGCATCGTGCTGCCATCGCGGCCTTGTTTGCATCTTTGTGCGAGGCCAGGTTCAAATCCCTGATGGCAAAACGGATTTTCTTGTTGTCGATATAATCTGTCTTCAACGTTGGAAAAGTCTCCGCGAGAAAACGGCTGCAGTAACCGCACTGCGCATCCGTAAACATAACGAGAACTACCGTAGTATCTGCATCGCCTTGCATCCGGCCAGGGCCTAATTCCATTGGAATGGGCAACTTTGGACCTGCGGGTGTCGCTACAGGAGCCGGTGTGGGCTTGCCGACCCCCGCAACGCTGGTTTGCAACGCGTGCAACTGCTGCAAAACCGCGATCTGGGTCGAAGTATTTGCATCGACAGTCTGTCGCATCCCCAGCACTTGTTGCGTTTTGGTTTCAATACGCTCAAGCCGCCGCATAATCTCAAGGTTTGTGGACGTAAGACGATCTACACTATTTGTAAGGGCTCTGAGGTGATCCGCGACTTGCGGATCTTGCGCGAAGAGCGTGGTGCTCATCAGCACGCAAGCCGCTGTGGATGCTCTTAAAATCCATTTCGTTACAACAGGCATTCAGGGATTCTCCATCCGAGTGTGCGGCGCAGATTTAACGCGTAGATAAACGACGCACGTAATTTCGCTGGAAGCCATAACCACTGAACCGGAGTTTTATGTACGCGTGCTTATCACCGGGGGCCTGCTTGGGTTAAACGCGCGCGCCAAAATCTGAAATAGCGGTCCCGTACTCTTTGCAGACGCGCTTTGATGAGCCAACAATATACATCGATCCAAAGATTAAGACGGCCTGGTCTTCCTCGCGCAATTGGAGCACGCCTCGAACCGCCTGTTCAGGATCCGGCACGGCTTCCACCGGGATTTCCGGGTATACGTGCTTGAGTATTTCAGCGGCCTCTTGCGCGGGCAGACCGCGGGGAGTGGGAGGACTGCAGCACACGATTGCAGCGACGTTTAGATTCGCTTTCACGATGGAGCAGATTTCTTCCGGCTCCTTGTCGCGCAGAAATCCGACCACGAGGATGACTTCCTGGGCCCCGTACAGGTCGCGAAAAGCGTCCACCATGGCGGTGGTCGAGAGCGGGCAGTGCGCGCCATCGACAATTTCAAGCGGGTATCTTGATACAATCTCAAAGCGTCCGGGCCAGCGCGTCTTTGCGATTCCGCGACGTACCAGTTCAGCCGGAAACCCATGCTCAAGACCATCCACTTGCCCGGGATGCCGCCACAAAACGGAACTGGCCCACTGCTGGTAATCCGCACAGCTCTCCAGTGCTAAGAGCGTTCCAAGACAGGTTCGAATATTATCAATCTGATGTGCACCATGCATCCTGGTCTGTATATTGAGTCCGTGTACCATGGTTTGTGCGAGAAGCGAATCCGGCGGAGCCGCACCTGCATCGAGTGTGTATTCCGCCATGGTCAGGTCGGGCGAACTTGTGCCATCGGGACGTTCTTCAAGAGCTTCCTTGCCGTCGATGAGCGCGGAAACTTCAAGGTACTCCTCGCGTCCGGTCTCACGCAATCGCTGCTCAAGCGAGGCTCTTACTTTTTCAGCCCATTCCAGCGGCTGTGGACCAAGTACGCAGATACCGTGCGGCTGTACGATGCCGACTTTTTCCGATGCGATCTGCTCGATGGTCTTACCTAGTATGGCCGTGTGGTCATACCCGATGGCTGTGATTACATTAAGCAGTGGCCCGGCCCCGGGCTGGTCGAACACATTAGTCGAATCGAGCCGGCCACCCAGTCCTGTTTCTATGACGGCTATATCAACTTCCTGCTCGGCAAAGTAAAGGAATGCGGCGGCTGTAAGGAGTTCAAAAACGGTTCGGAAGCCGGGCGAGTCTGCCGACGCAGCTAAGTGTCCATTGCTGCTTCTATCCGGCCGGAAGTAGTCCCGGTTTCCAAGACGGCCCATTAGCCGCGCAAATTCGGGGTCGGGGACAGGCAGGCCATTCACCTGGATTCGTTCTGTATAACGGTCGATGTGAGGCGACGTATAGAGACCCACTTTGCAACCGCAGTTCGCCAGGGCCGATGCCAGGAATGCGCAGGTAGAGCCTTTGCCTTTGGTACCTGCTATGTGGATAACGGCGTACTTCAGGTGCGGGTCGCCCAGCTCCCGTAGCAAACCGCGGAAGTTCGCCAGGTCAAAATTCTTCGTGTCGTATGTCAGCGATTTAGAAAGTAGCTTTTCATAGTCGATCTGACTATCAAGAAACGCAGCTGCTTCATCGTAAGTGGACAAATTCATAAGCGGTTTATCTAAGCAGCGTCGAAGCCCGATGGGAAGCACAAAATGGTATGGCAAAATGGATGGTTAGCGGCATTGCTGCGACGTCGATTTCGACCCGGGATGTGGAGGCGCTCAGTTATCTGCGCCGCTAGGGAAACGGACAACGTTGCCAGGGCTTACGGTGCCATTCGTAGCATCGAAGCGATTGTTGAGGTTATAAATGGAAGCAATGTCGGTTCCATCTTTGACCCGGTTGCCGTTTAAGTCGAGGAAGAACAACTTGTCGGGACCCTGACTATAAAGAACATAGGGAAAGGGAACCATGCCATTGATCCCGTTTTGCGTGGGCGTATCAGCACCGATGCCCTTGGTTGGCCCCACAGTGCCCATTGCGGCATCGGTTGGCATCAGCACAGCCATGGGCGACTGGAAGCCGGTCGCGCGATTAAATCCAAATTTGTTGCCCACGTAGTGCAGTGCGTTCTGGTAGCCATCCGTCGGTAGCAGCTCTGTATCGAATACATCGACCGGCGCACTCGTCAGGTAAGCAATCGGCGTAGTAATCCCGGAGCAGCGGCCGCTGGGATCGATGGGAAAGCCGCCTGGATAGATCCAGTCGCGGGCACCAACAGGCAACTGCGCGTATGGATAGGAATTGTTGTCCACGGCGTAGGCTTCCAGGCCGGTGGCAATGCTGCGCATGTCCGCCTTCACACGCGCCACTTTCGAGCGTACTTGCGCCTCCAGGAAATTCGGCACCGCGATGGCAGCCAGTATCGCGATAATTGCGACGACGATCAAAAGCTCGATAAGTGTAAACCCAGTCCTGTTTTTCACGAGATGCTCCGGGGAAAGCTGTCATCCAATCGCGTCGTACTGAACGCGCAACATCGTCTACCAATCGCCAGTTACAGCCGCAACGTTTCTTTGCCTCCAGGAACTGCGTCTCCTCAGGCTGTAAATAGCTGCTGAATGTTAAGCTGGTTATTGCGAAGCCAGCGCCGCATCTCAGTCCGGTCGAGCCGGAATTTCTGCCCGCCGCTCATTTCCTGCAGGAAGGGGAGGCTGTGCATAAAACCGTCCCATTTCCGCCGATCCGCCGTCGTGCCCCAGATCTGCTCGATCAATGCGAGCATATCCGCTGAGGGGATCACCGACCGGAAGAAATCGAACAGTATTTCGCTGGTTACCACTTCGTCGCGAAGACGGCCGAGAATACCCTTGAGGATCTGCTCGTGGTCAAATGCGAGACGGGGGCGGCGTTTGACAGGGTGAAAGGCGGCTTCGTCGGCATCGTCTGCCGGCTGTGGTTTAGAGATCTCGATGGATACGGCGCCAAAATAGACTATCGAAATGGAGCGGCCACGAGGGTCGCGCCCGATCGTTCCAACAGCTCCGTACTGCTTCAGGCGTGCGTTTACGAGCCCGGTTTCCTCTTTGAGTTCGCGGGCAGCGCAAGCTTCCAGGTCTTCATCAGAGTCCAGGAACCCGCCGGGGAATGCCCATAGACCTTCAAATGGTGGGTGCGCGCGGCGGACTAGAAGCACTTTCAGCTGCTGGTCGTCAAAGGTGAAGATCACATTGTCCGTAGTGACAAATATGTCCGTTCCGGCCTTGCTGGTGGCCGCTCCGCCTTTGCTGCCGGATGCTTTCTTTTCTGCCAACTTGACAGGTCTCCACGAGCTATTTAGATCGATAACAGTTACTGAGCATTAGCAGAAGCATACTCCTGTCAAGGCTTTGCAATGCGGTTAAGCAAAAGCTCAGCAGGCTCTTGCTGCAAGAAAAAGCACTGGCGTTCGCTGATCGTATCCAGAGCATTGTAGGCCACACAAATGCATTTACCGCCCCTGAAAGCTGAAACCCGCCGATTGCGCAATGGCAACCGGCGAGCACCAACACGCGCTTTTGTCTTGGCGGTTTGCCTGGCAGTCGCCAGCAGCGCCCCGGCACACGTAATGCAGCAATTATCCTGGTTCCAGGTGGAGCGCGAAATTAGGGTGCAGCAGCAAGTGCTGCGGGTGCATCACAATTGCAGATTCGACAAGGATGTATTTCGCGCGAATGATCCAGTCATGGATGCAGACGGTGATTCGACTGCCTCGCGGCATGAGATCGCCCAGTTTTGCCAGCAGGCCGGAAACTACATTGCCCAGGATTTCGTGGTGTTGGCGGATGGGCTCCCCTGCGCGGTGCGACAGCAAAGCTTTTCGGTGAATGACGACGACAGCGGCTTTTCCAGCGACATAGTGGCGGACCTGCCTGATGCCGCGACAACCGGGGTTCTGTTGCTGCACGTAGTCGATCCGTCCTTTCTGTTTACGTACCCGGGCGAGTCGCAAACCACGACTACTTCCGTGATTGCCGAGGCGCCGATTAAGCTCGTCGATGACGCGGGACGCGAACTGCATCGCCTCGACCTTCCACGCTCACCGCACTCCGTGCTTCGGATCTCACCGCGTGCCAGGCCCAACCAGGGCGCAGGGACCCCGAAACCATGAGACGTTCCCTGTTTCTGGTAGCCATACTGGCCGTGGTATTTGCGGCATTGGCGGGGGGTACGGCGTTCATTGTCCAACAGGGGCGGCTTGGCGAATTGCAGCGAATGGCGGCCCAGGCGGAGGACATGATCAAATCGCGGGCGTACGACGATGCCGTCGCGATCCTGCGCAAAGTCGAAGCCAGGGGCGGTACCGCCCGCAGTTCCATGCTCCTCGGCAAGATTTACTACGATCAGGGTAAGTACGATCAGGCTATGCCCTGGTTTCAACGCATCGTCGAAAAGTTTCCAGACAGCGATTATGTCGCAGATGCACTGCTGTACAAGGCGCGCTACAAATTGGACGTCGACAAGGACGCCAATAGTGCGCGTGAGCTGCTGCTGACCATTCTCTCAAAATGGTCTAAAAGCAAGGCCAACGATTTCGCGCTGGTGCACCTCGCACGCATGAGCCTGAACGCCGGGGACGACGCCCAGGCGAAAAAGAATCTCGATATCGTGCTTAAAAAAGAGGAGTCTCCTGCACGTGACGAGGCCGAGTTTTTGATCGGCGACATTAACATGCGTGCCCTGAAATCTCCAAACCCGGGCAGTGGCGATGAAACGTACGAAATTAAAAAAGGTGATACAATCTGGGCGCTGGAGCGCAGGCTGAAAATTCCGGGGGATCTCCTGATGGCGATCAACGGCATCACCCAGAATCTCAGTGTCGGCACAGCAATCAAAATACCCCGCGTGGAATTCTCGATCGTAATCGATAAGGCCGAACGTACGCTGCTCCTGCGAAATCATGGGCAGTTTCTGAAAAAATACAAAGTCGGAATTAACCGTGACGATGCCACGTTACCACCCGACCAGTACAGCGTCAGCCAGAAATTCGACAAAGGCTATGACTACACAGACCCGAAGACGAACCAGCCGATTAAGCCCGGGCAGCCCGGAAATCCGTACGGCACCCGCTTCCTTTCGCTGAGGCGGGAAGTAGGCATCCACGGGACCGAAGAGCCGCAGAAAGTTGGCACATACATCACCAAAGGCGTAGTTGCCATGACGAATCCCGACATCGAAGAGCTGTATGGGCTGGTGCAAGCTAAACCGGCGACTCCGGTAACAGTGAAAAATCATGTGCAGGCGGAGGGCCCTCCTGGCAAATAACATCAAGAGCAAAGCGACGCGAGCCACAGCCAAGGCTGGCGAACCCCAGGTTCTGCGTCTCGGCATCCCAAAGGGAAGCCTGCAGGATAGTACGATCGCGCTGTTCCGCAAGGCCGGATACAACTTCGCCGTCAGCTCGCGCAGCTACTCAGCCAGTTGCGACGATCCTGAGGTGTGTGGTACCCTTATCCGCGCCCAGGAGATGAGCCGCTACGTTGAGCAGGGTTCGTTCGATGTCGGGCTGACTGGCCTCGACTGGATCCAGGAGAATCGTTCGAAAGTCGTCGAGCTGGAAGACCTGATTTATGCCAAGCAAAGCATGCGGCCTGTTCAATGGGTGCTCGCCGTGCCCGACAGCAGCCCGTTCAAAAGTGTAAAAGACCTGCGCGGGAAACGCATCGCAACGGAAGTTGTAAACATCACGCGCGATTACCTTGCCGCTCACAAGGTGAAGGCGGAGGTGGAATTCAGCTGGGGCGCGACCGAGGCAAAGGCGCCGGAGTTCGTCGACGCCATTGTCGAAGTGACCGAGACCGGCAGCTCTCTGCGCGCAAACAAGTACCGGATAATCGATACCGTGCTCGAGAGCTGGACAAAGCTGATCGCCAACCGTGACGCAATGAAGGACCCCTGGAAACGCCAGCGCATCGAAAGCATGGCAATGCTACTCAAGTCCGCGATCAACGCCGAAGGCAAAGTCGGCTTAAAAATGAACGTCGCCATCAAAGGACTTGATGCCATCCTCAAAGTTTTGCCCGCGCTTACCTCACCTACGGTCTCGCACCTGACCGATAAACAATTCGTGGCTCTGGAAGTGGTCCTCGACGAAGCCCAGGTGAAACGTCTCATCCCCGCGTTGAAAGGCGCAGGCGCGACTGGCATTATTGAGTACCCGTTAAACAAAATCATCTATTAGGCACCGTAACCGTAGGCACCGTAACCGGCCTGTGGTATCAGGAAAACAATCGTACATGATGTTCGGGCGCGTGTGCGCGACCCAGGATTTAATCTCAGCTAATGACCACGTCCTGCTTCTTCGCGTCGAACGTCACGCGCTTTCCGGTCTCCAGGGCCGCCATCGTCATGCAGACCGCCACGGAGTGGTTGTAGCCGGATCGCACGTCGGCTGCCGGGGTCTTGCCGCTGCGTATGCACTCCATCCAATTGCGCATGTGGGCCATGGTCATCAAGTCGACGCCGGTGTTTGCCGCGGTGACCGTCTCCGTCTTTTTTTCCGTCAGCATGCGTTTTGGCAGCAGCCGCGGCTGCATCTCCATGGCGCTGGCCGGGGTTGCTTCCAGCCCGCCCGTCGGTGAAATTTCGCCTGTGTCCAGGTTGATCATTCCGCCGTTAGAGTAATACAACTCCCGCGTGCCACCCGCGGAGTTCCCCATCCGCGAAGAGTACACCACCTGGAAGCCCTTTTCCGGTTCATCCGCAGGACCATAGTCGAATACCGCCGTCATGGTGTCCGGGTTCGTGCGGCCGTCGTGCCACTGGTAGATGCCGCCACTGGCCACCACACTGCGCGGGAAATCAAACCCCGTGAACCAGTGAATGGTGTCGATCTGGTGCACCATCCACTGCCCGGGAATACCCGTCGAATAGGGCCAGAAGAGCCGGTACTCGATGTACTTGCGCGGGTCCCACTCCACCTTTGGGCGATTCATAAGGTAGCGCGTCCAGTCGGTGTCTTCTTGGCGTACTTCTTTCACGAGCTGCGGGCGCCGCCACCGGCCTGGCTGGTTCACGTTCCATGTCATCTCGACCATGTTGATGTCGCCGAACTCACCCGAGCGGATGTACTCATTCGCCTTGATGTACGGTTCGCCGCTGCGCCGCTGACTGCCGATCTGCACGATTTTTTTCGTCTCATCCACTGCCGCCAGTATCGCACGCGCGTCGTCCATCGTCTGCGCCAGCGGCTTTTCGATATACGCATGGCGGCCCGCGCGCACTGCCTCCACGCCATGCAGAGCGTGCTGAAAGTCCGCGGTTGCGATGATCACGGCGTCGAGGTCCTTCATCTCGTAAAGCTCTTCATTGTTACGCGCGGCCGCGATGGATGACGCGCCGGTGAGCGTTCGTAAAAATTCCACCCCTTCGTCGCGGCGGCGATTCCAGATGTCCGAGAGCGCAACGAGTTCGAAGTTCTGTTCACTCGCCAGGCGCTGAAACGCCGGCAGCAGGCTGTTTTTCGACCGATCCGCAAACCCGACCACGCCCACGCGAACGCGATTGTTTGCTCCCACAATGCGTGCATAGCTCGCAGCGGGACAGCACGTTGCGGCAGCGGCGGCGATGAAGCCCGCGCTGTCCCGCAGGAACTGCCGGCGGTCTGTCTTCCCGTCCATCATGACAGCGCGCCTGCCTTTCTCAGTTGTTCCTTCATTTCCGTCATGCACTGGCGCGTGCCCTTCTCGGCCGAGCCGTCCAGCTTCCAGTGTGTTTCCAGCACAACGGGACCTGTGTATCCATCTTGTTTCAACGCGGCGAACTGGCCCTCGTAATCGATCACGCCACCCGCCATCGACGTGAACACCAGCGAACCGTCCGCCTTCTTCTTCGCGTTTTTGCAATGCACGTGGCCGATCCGGTCTTTTGGCAGCAGCTTATAGCCATCCGGGTAAGCCCTCTCCCCGGCGTACGCGGAGTTGCCCGGGTCCCAGATAAGTTTGAACGCGGGGTGATTGACCGCCGCGAGTGTACGGACAGCTTCCTTTGCCGTCGCCGTGTTGCAGGCATGCTCATTTTCCATGACGAGAGTAAGGCCGCTCCTGGCCGCCTTTTCCGCGGCGGCCATCAGCTTTTCATCCATGGCGGCACGGTAAGGCGCGGGATCGTCCAGCCGCCAGAAATCGAAACAGCGAATATGCTTCGTGTTGAAAATGCCCGCCAGTTCGATTTCGCGATCCAGCACGGCATCCTGCTTTCCCCAGTCTGCGGTCGCGTTAAACTGCGGCTTCGGTGGACTGTGTTTGGACCGCGGCGCGCCCGGCCAATCCACCTTGTACAGCGGCCCGGAAATGCAGGTCACGCCGAGATCGAATTGCCGGAGAATATCTCTCGTCTCGTTGATCTGCCGCTCGTTAAGGTCGACAATGTTCTTGTCCCACATGCCGCGCAGCTCGACATAAGACAACCCGAACTCTTTCGAGACGATTTCGCACGCGCGCGCAAAATCCTGCATCATCTCGTCCGTGAAGACAGAGACCTGGAATGGCGACGTGCCGCGCGCGGGAGGAGTCTTCTGTTCCAGCGCGATCGTGGCAAGTGAAGGACCTGCTGTCGCGGCCGCAGCAACGGTCGCGAGAAAACGTCGGCGGTTTACCAGGGTAGCCAATTCGTAGCTCCTTCACAAAGATGGAAGCAGAACAACGTAGCAGGGCAGAACCCAATCAGCACCGTTCCGTGCCGAGTCTGTCAAAAGATTATCCCACATGCGTGTAGAGAAACAAACCCCCGGCATTCGCAGTATCCAGGCCCTAGGCGCGGCGCGGCCGCCGCGATTGGCGCAACCTGTTCTATTCCAACATCTTCGAATCAAATTCAACGCCATGCAATTTGCACAACATCTTCATTTCTTCGGCAAAATCGAAACCCGTCTTTCGGTGGTGCACCTTTTGGCGCTGCACGTAACCAATTGCCTTGTCCAACTGGGATGTGCTGATCGTGAACCCTCCGTACCCCGTTTGCCAGGCAAATGCGGAGCGCCCGAAGCGCCGTTTAAACCAACCGCTCGAATACGCCTTCGCGTCCTTCACCACACGTCCAACGGAGGGTTCAGCGCGCAGTTCCACAATGGCATGCACGTGATCCGGCATCCCATTGATTGCGAAAACATGCGCGTTGGATTTTATCAGCAATGCCGTCACGTACGCATACACCTGCGCCTCGACGTCGTTGGTAATCCAGGGTTCGCGGTGTTTCGTGCTCCAGACAAAATGATACAGGTAACGGGTGTGTGAGTGCCCCATGGCGGCTGGGGATAGGGCCACTGCTGCGCAGTTCCAATTGTTTTTTGCATACCAGACCCCCGCACTCCGCTGCGCTGCGTACGGGGCTGTAAAACGTAGCGACGCCCTGCGGGCTCGATGGATCGAACTGCGAGCGAATAATGGCAATGGAGCAGCGCATCACAAGATCGGGCCGTGCAAACCATGCGGGCGTTTATCTGCAACCGAGAGTGAAGCAACCCCCTTCAACGATCGGCGATGCAAACCATCCGGGCGTGTACCTGCAACCCAGCGCGACGCAACCCCCTTCAACGATCGGCGATGCAAACCATCCGGAGGTGTACCGGCAACCCAGCGCGACGCAACCCTTGCATACAACCCAGCGCGAAGCGCGGCGCTCCGCTTTTCAGCCCCGTACGCAGCGCAGCGGAGTGCGGGGACTCCAACGCCGACCCCCAACCCAACGAGCTGCGCAGCAGCGGCGCTCAAACGCTGGTGCCTTGCAACCAATCCCGGCGTTTTTCAAGTGCACAAATTGAATTTGTACACTTGAATTCCTTCTCCGCGATGGAACCGACATTCCGTGGTTGGAGAGCGGAGCGCACCTTTTCGAGCACGATAATATGCGCGTCGACATAAATTGTCAAATATCTGCGCCGGGTGTAACATGCGAAAAATGGGTTGGGAATTCCCGCACGGGAACGTGCAGGAGTTATTCTGAGCCTACGGAGCTCGCATTCTTTGCACGTTTCTGGGTGCGATAGATATTACCGCGGCTGGTCGTCCCATTGGTCGGATCATATGGATTGATGACGGAGACGTAGGTTTTCTGAGGCCCAAGGGAGCGCACGATAAACAGTCCATAGCGGTCTGTAAAGCTTTCGGGCGGATTGGTACCCGCGATCGTCGTGGGCAATTGGGTCGGGTTCCCTGGCTCGTTCATACCAGTAGGGCAGCCCACGTCTATCCAGTGCTGAATGTTTTGATAACCCAAATCATTGTGGTTCTGGTCGAATGTCTGTTGAGTAAATACGTCCTTCAACGTCGACGTAAGGTAGGCAACGGGGCTTGTGAGTCCACCGACCAAGGGCCCACTGCCTCCGTCGATTGGGTGCGGTCCTCCGGGGAGAAACTGTGAGGTGGACTGTAATCCACCGACGGTTTGAAACGCAATAAATCGGGGTATCGGATACTTATTATTGTCCACGGCATAGGATTCTGCCGCTGTGACAATGCTTCGAAGATCGTTCTTTGCTCTCGATGCTTTTGCGCGCACCTGCGCTTCCAGAAAATTGGGCACTGCGATTGCCGCCAGGATCGCAATGATGGCGACGACAATGAGAAGTTCGATCAGAGTGAATGCATTTGATTTCGATTGTGACACGTTCTGGTTGCCTCCGTATAAAATCAACGGGGGGGGCGGAATTGCCTCCTGCCGACCACCGCATTGCTAATTGCTAGCTGTTATTCGCCGCCGACGGCGCGGTTGTTTTTTAGACGGAAGTGCGTGCGGTATATATCGCCCCAGCTAATACTGCCATTCGTGGAGTCGTATGGCTGAGCGGCTGAATTGAAAGTCTTATCCGGTCCTATCGATCGGACAATCCAAGAGCCATACTTTGCCCGCAGGTCTGCCGCGGTTGTGCCTGTAAAGAAGTTTGACTGACCGTTGCCGCCACCGCCCGGGGTAGTCGATTCGGCGGTGGGCAGTGGAATTCCCTGCCCTGGTTCGCACCAGATATCGATATTCTGATATGCAAGATCGTCATGGAGATTGTCAAAAGCGCTGATTGCAAATGGGTCTTTCGGAATACTTGTAAGATACGCAATGGGACTCGTAAGCCCAGCGACGTTACTGCCGGCAATGAAAGATCCAGCATTGCCCGTTTCATGTTGACCACCAGGAGCAAACTGACACCCGGAATTCAGGGGCGTTTGCAGTTTCAAAATATAGCGCGGCACCGGATACTTGTTTTCATCCACCATGTATGTTTCCAGCGCCGTGATGATAGTCCGCAAATCAGACTTTGCCCTGGACGCTTTCGCTCGCACCTGCGCTTCGAGGAAGTTGGGAACTGCGATCGCCGCGAGGATGGCGATAATGGCTACGACGATCAACAGCTCGATCAGCGTGAAACCGAGTTTCTTATTCATGACAGTACACCCGAATTGAAATGGGAAGCTAAGTGAAAGTATCTAGCACAAGGCCTCGAAAGAATTTGTAAAGGACATTCGAAAAACAAATCGTTGAAACGACTATACTTCTGGTCGTTATTAGCGAGTTCGCACGCTTCTTTTTTGCCCAAACTTTGTTGCACCTCCTTCTTTTGCCCGCCCAGTGGGCCGAATGACTAACGCACCGGTGTCGGCCGGCCTCAATGCCATCGACCTCGGCGTTTTTTTATTCTATATGGCGGCAACGGTCGCCCTGGGGTTCTGGGTGGCGCGCCGCGGCAAGTCGAAGCCGCGCGATTATTTCCTCGGCGGCAACACATTGCCGTGGTATGTCATCGCCACATCCATGGTCGCCACCAACGTCAGCAGCGAGCATTTTATCGCCAATGTCGGCGCTTCCTACAAGCATGGCATTGTTGTCGCCACCGGAAGCTGGAACTCGTGGATTATCTATAGCCTGCTGATCTGGGTTTTCCTGCCGTACTATTTGCGCTCCCGCATTTTCACGATGCCGCAGTTCCTCGAGCAGCGCTACAATTCCACATGCCGCTACCTGTTCGCGTGGATCACCACCGTGGGATACATCTTTGGTATTATCGCCGGCGGGTTATACGCGGGCGGGCTGGCGCTGCAGAGCATGTTCGGCATGGATATGACGATGGGCATCCTACTGCTGGCCGTCGCCACGGGCGCCTACACAATTTACGGCGGGCTGGTGAGCGCCGCATGGACCGACTTCATGCAGATGATTGTGCTGATTGTCGGCGCTGTCCTCGTGCCGGTCCTGGGCATGATGAAAGCCGGCGGCCTGGTATCCCTGGCGCAGGCCCACCCCGAAAAATTCCAGGTCTTCCTGCCGCCGGATCACCCGCTGTTTCCCGTAACGGGAATTTTCACCGGCTTCCTGAGCATTGGTATCTGGTATAGCTGCACCAATCAGCTCATTGTGCAGAGGTGCCTTGGCGCGAAGGACGAGTGGCACGCGCGCGTCGGCGTCGTTGCCGCCGGCTTCCTTCACACCATCACCCCGCTGTTTTTTACTGTGCCGGGAATCATCGCTTATAAACTCTATCCGAACCTGGAAAAACCGGACAGCGCGTACCTGGTGCTCGTGAAGGACCTGATACCCAGCGGACTTCGCGGGCTTGTGCTGGCGGCAATCGCGGCGGCCCTGATGAGCACTCTTTCGACCGTGCTTAATTCGACGTCGACGGTGCTGACCATCGATTTCTATAAAAAGCTCCTGCGCCCGGACGCCAGTGACGAGGCCCAGGTGCGGTTTGGACGGTGGAGCGGCGCAATCGTTCTGTTAATCGGTGCTGCGCTCGGATGGGTCTATGCCCAGCGGCAGGATCAATCGCTGTTCGTTCTCATTACCACCGTCTTCGCCTACATCGCGCCCCCGTTTGCCGTCATCTTTACGCTGGGCCTTTTGTGGCGACGCGGTAACGCAGTCGGTGCCGCCGCGACCATTGTTGCGGGAATAATATTCTCGACGTTGCTCCATCAGTACCTGTTTCCGCACATCGCGCTGATCCGGCCTTATAACTCGCCGCACCATCGCGCGCTGGCCTGCTGGGTATTTTCCATGATCGTCATGATCTCCGTTTCGCTCGCCACGCCCGCTCCTGCGCCGGAGAAGACCGACGGCATCATCTGGAACCCGCGCTACGCGAAGCTGCCCGACGTGCTGAAGGAGAAATACCACGGCATCCGCGACTGGCGCCTGTGGTGGCTTCTCTTCATCGGCACCATTTTGTCACTGTATGCATTCCTGTTCTGGTTCCAGGCCCAGCACCGGTAGCTCTCGAGCCCCGAATCGACACGAATAACCGCTTATGAAAGAACGAATAACTCAAGTGGCCAACGCTCATACCAGTGTGCCGTCCCAGAAGTTCATAGCTATATTTCATGAAGCTTTCGAGCTCGGACGGCACGCAAAACCAGTGAACGAATTAATGGGACACCATACCAGTGTGCCGAATCAGAAGTTCCTATCCCATTTGAGCGCGGAAGATGAGCTCAATTCGGCACACAGAACCGAATACGAATTAACGGTAGACCACCCTAGCGTTTATGGGTGTTCATTCGCGGTTGAAATGCTTTTGAAACTTTGAGCTTAAAAGCACCGCTTCTCGCCGCTGCAGCCCGGCGCGTCATCAATCCTCCGCCGGGAATTGCTCACGGTACCTGGGGCGCGCAGGTGCATGAGCGCGCGGAAGGCCAGGACATGGATCTGCTGGTGACCGCGCTTGCGGTGAGCGACGGTATTAATTCCGCAGTTGTGCTCGACGTCGATATGCAGATTTTCACGACAGATGCTGCCGACCGACTGCGCGCCATCGTGAGTGAAGCGACAGGACTGCCCGTCGAAGCGATTCGCGTTTCTGCTACGCACACGCATTCCAGCCCAACGCCGTACAAAAGCTGGATTACGCAGGGCTGGGACCTGGTCGGGCCATGGTTTGATCTCGTAAACGACATGTCGGCCGAAGCCGCTCGCGAGGCGATCTCCGCCCTGAAACCCGCCATCGTTCGCGCCGGCCGCGGCGAGTGTCACATTAACACGAACCGCCGTGCGACAATCGCCGATGGCCGCGTGATCCTCGGCAAGAATCCGGATGGCTTCAGCGACCGCGAAGTGCTTGTGATAAAAATGAATGCGGCAGACAGCGGCGAGACGATCGCCACCATCGTGAATTACGCCTGCCATCCGACGATCATGGGACCGTCTAATCGCCTCATCACTCCCGATTACCCGGGCGCGACGCGGCAGACCGTCGAAGAAGCGGTCGGCGGTAAATGTGTATTCCTGCTGGGCGCTGCCGGCGACCAGGGCCCCGTGCAGGGCTTCGGGGATGATGTTCGCGTGTATCGCCGTCTCGGTGAAACGCTGGGACATGCCGCCGCAAAAGTGGCAATGGAACTCGACCTGGTTCCCACTGAAACCAGACTGCGTGAGTTGGTGGAGTCGGGTGGTTCACTCGGCTACTACAACGACGAGTTCGCATCCGTTCCTGTTTTGCCGCTGGTCGTTCAGCAACACGATATCGCCGTTCCGCTTCGCGACGATATTCCCGCGCTGGATGCCGCGAGAGAGAATGCCACCGCCGCGCATGTCGCACTGAAACAGGCCCGCGACAGCGACGACGACTCCGCCATGCGCCAGTCGATTGTCCGCGCGCGGCGCGCCGACCTGAAGCTCCGGCTGGCTGAAGATTTCCACGGCCGCAGCGATGTCGGCGTGCGCACGCATTTCCTGTGCTTCGGCGACGTGGCGCTTGTTGCCAGCAACATCGAGCCATTCGCCGAGATCGGGGTGCACATCAAGCAGCACTCGCCCTTTCCCGTGACGCTTGTCTCAGGCTATACCAACGGCCGTCTCGCATACATGCCCACACCCGGGGAATGGACACGCGGCGGGCACGAAGTGCTCAACTCTCCCTTTGGCCAGCACGCGTCTGAAGCATACCAGGCGAAAGTATTGGAAATCCTCCACTGCATCCGCGGGCAATAATCCCATGCTCCTGGAAAACCTGACCTGGCGCGAAGTGAAGGCGCTGAATTTTGACAAGCTTCTGGTCGTGCTGCCGACGGGCGCGTTCGAGCAGCACGGTCCGCACCTGCCGCTGACCACGGACACCGATATTGTCACCGCGGTGGCGCGTGGTGTGGAGCAACAGCGCCCCGAGACCGTGCTCTGTCTGCCCACCCTTTGGCTCGGTCACTCAACGCACCATCTGGCCTTTCCCGGCACGCTCAGTACCATGCAGGCGAACTACATGACAATGCTGACCGATGTGTGCAAAAGCATTGCGGCCATGGGCGCGCGTCGCGTGTTTCTGCTTAATGGACATGGCGGCAACGATATTCCTGCCAAAGCCGCAATGCGCGAGTTGAAGAGCCAGCTGGGGCCAGCCGAGAAGCAGCCGCGTATCGTGTTCGCCTCCTACTGGTCGCTTGCAGCCGCGAGCATTAAAGCTATCCGGGAATCACAACTCGGCGGACTGGGACATGCGTGCGAGATGGAAACAAGCATCATGCTGCATCTATGCCCGGACCGCGTGCAGATGCAGCACGCCAGGCGCGACGGGCCAAAGCACGAATCGCCCTACCGCAAATCCGATATGCAGTACGCACGCCCCGTTTACTTCGTGAACGAATTTCATGAAGTCACGGAGAACGGCACCATCGGGCATCCCGATCTCGCCACGCCCGAAAAGGGTGCGCGTTTCCTCGAAGCCATCATCCGCGACACTACCGCATTCGTCGACGATTTCGCGACGTGGGAGTGAAAACGAGTTTGGAGTGCGGAAGCCGTGCTTCTGCTTTCATAATGTGAAAATTACCCGAATCGAAACCATTCCCGTCGAGATCCCGATCAAACCGGAACTCGCGATCAAAAGCGGACGTGGCGGCTCCCACACAAAATCACCTTTCCTGGTGGTTCGCCTGCACACCGGCGATGGCCTCACAGGCCTGGGCGAAGTTTCCTGCACGCCGCGCTGGAGCGGCGAGGACTCCACGACCGCCGCGCATTTCATCAATGCGTACTTTGCGCCGCTGCTGATCGGCCAGAATCCGGCCGACCTGGAACTTCTAATGCCGGCAATCAACTCGGTTATAGCCGGCAACCACTTTACAAAAGCAGCGATCGAAATGGCCTTGTGGGACATTGCGGGCAAAGCCGCTGGCAAGCCAGTGTACGAGCTGCTCGGCGGTGCCGTCCGCGATTTCGTTCCCACCAAGTGGTCGATCTCGGGTGTCGATCCGGCGCGCGCCGTGGAAATTGCAACATGGGCGCTACGCCAGGGATTTACCACGATGAAGGTGAAGGTCGGCATCGATCCCGACGGTGACGTCGCTCGCGTACGAGCGGTTCGTTACGTCGTTGGACCAGACGTCAAACTTGGCGTGGACGCGAATGGCGGCTGGGGGGATGCTGACACTGCCGTGCGCACCATTGAGCGGCTGCACGAATTCGGCATCTATTTCGTCGAACAGCCCGTTCCGCAGTATGACGTGTTTGGCATGGCGGACGTGCGCCGCCGAGTCAACCTGCCGGTGATTGCGGATGAGAGTGTCTACACGCCGCAGGACGCAGAAAATCTGGTACGCCACAACGCAGCCGATGTTTTCTCAGTTTATATAGGCAAGGCAGGGGGCATCGCACCGGCGCGGCGCATCGCGGAGATTGCGCGAAACGCCGGCCTCGGCTGTACCATCGGCAGCAACCTGGAACTGGGCATCGGCAGCGCTGCGATGCTGCACCTGGCACTCGCAACTTCCGCAATCACCGCCGAGCAATACCCTTGCGATGTGATTGGTCCATTTTTCTACGAGAGCGATATCATCGCTGAGCCATTCAACCTGGCGCCCGGCGCCGCTCGACCATCGGAACGGCCGGGTCTCGGGGTCCAGCTCCGGGACAAAATTTGAGTTTTTGAATTCCGAATGCCGAAGTGCCCGGCCTGTGGCAGGTCGTACTACGCTATGGCGGGGTGACTGACGTGCGCAGCAGATTTACTGTCCGCAGGCTGCGGGGCCGGCAAATGATGCCGCGCGTACGCATGGGTGAACTCGGCACCGAAGAACACGAGTTGTGAGCTGAAGTACACCCATAGCAGCAGCACGACAAACGATCCGGCCGCACCATAGACAGTGGTGAGCATACTGTGACCTAGGTAAAAACCGATCAGGAATTTACCCAGGGTAAATAGCAGCGCAGTGATGCATGCGCCCACCCAAACGTCCTGCCAGCGGACTTTCGTATCAGGTAGCAGGTGAAAAATTGTGCCGAATACAATGGTGACGACGCCGAAGCTGACAATGAGGTGAACAGTCTGGATGACGTATTTCATCCCGGGCGCCTGCGCGCCGAATGTTTCCTTGGCCGCCGAGAGTCCCGCGCTGAGCACGAGTGAAATGAGGAGTAGAAACCCGAAGCCAAGCACCAGCCCAAAGGAGAACAGGCGCCGCTTCAACAGATCGGTGACGCTCTTGTAGGGTGCAGGCGGTACTTTCCAGATGCGGTTGAGGGTATTCTGCAGTTCGGCGAATGTGCCGATGGCACCGATTAAGAGAAGTATTGTTCCAATGACCGTTGCAAGTTCACTCCGCAGGGGATGTTTGCTCGCCGAAACGATGAGCGTCTGCATCGCCTTTGCTCCCTCGGCTCCCAGCAGACCGCGAAGTTGCGCCACCACCTGCCCCGTGGCGGCTTCCGGACCAAAGGTGTAGCCAAGCACAGCCACACCCAGCATGAATAGCGGCGCGATCGACAGGACGCTGTAAAACGCCAGGGCGGCGCCCATGTGCGGAACGTCATCATTCCACCAATGGATAAAGGATTCTCGCACAAGGCGTCGGCCCACGCGCCAGTCCATGCCGCGCATTTTCCACGTCATGGGGAAGGGTCAGGGCAATGCCTGTGCCCAAGGCGTCAGGGGTCAGGGGTCCGGGGTCCGATTCCGGGATAAGTTAAATTTGCTGAACGAGCTCCCGGGCGGTTGGGGCAGGCTGCTTTTGCATGCCGAGCTTCTCAAGCAGGGCGGCGTCATGGTCGCTGCCGGGGTTAGGGGTGGTAAGCAGGCGTTCGCCCGCGAAGATCGAATTTGCTCCGGCGAGGAAACAAAGGGCCTGCGTTTCGTCGGACATGGACATACGCCCGGCGCTAAGCCGAACGCGCGCGCGCGGCATGCAAATGCGGGCGGTAGCGCATGCACGCACCATTTCGATTCCGTCGATGGGTTGCTCGTCCTGCATGGGCGTACCCTCGACGGCGACGAGAGCGTTGATCGGAACGCTTTCCGGCTGCGGCTCTAAATTTGCCAGCTCACACAGCAGGCCAATGCGGTCTTCACGGCTTTCTCCCATTCCGAGAATTCCTCCGCAACAAACCTCAATCCCGGCGGCTCGCACATGACGCAGCGTCTCGAGCCGGTCCTCGTATGTGCGTGTCGTGATAATCTCGCCATAGTACTCCGGGCTGGTGTCGAGGTTGTGATTATACGCTTTCAGTCCCGCATCTTTGAGCCGTTGCGCCTGGCCAGCCGTGAGCATTCCGAGTGTGAGGCAACTTTCGAGACCGAGCGCATTGACTTCGCGCACCATTTCAAGCACCTGGTCAAACTCTGCCCCGTCTCGCGGGCTACGCCATGCCGCGCCCATACAGAAGCGAGTGCTGCCGGCTTCGCGCGCGGCGTATGCCTGCGCTACAACAGCTTCAACGTCGAGCAGCCGCTCGGACTTTACGTTGGTTTTGTGGTGAGCGCTTTGAGGACAATACGCACAATCTTCCGGACAGCCGCCGCTCTTAATATTACTTAGAGTGCAATGCTGCACTTCATCGGTCGCGTGGTATTCGCGATGCACCAGCATTGCGCGGAGCATCAGCTCGGGAATTGGTAACTCGTAAATTCCCCGAACCTGATCGCGCGATACCGGAGCAGTGGGTTGTTCAAAATGCACGGCGGCAGATTGCGTGAATGATCGGATGCGATGCAAGCCGGAAAACTCAGGGTGGTCTATCGTTAGTTCGTAATCAGTTCTGCGTGCCGATTCGAGGGTAAGTTTGCCTTTTGGTCTGGGAACCAATGATTTAGCGCGCTAGGGCTGCAGAACCCGCGCCGCAGGATCATCGGTTCCGATAAGCTCGGCAAGCGGAGACGAGGTACGCCCGCGCCGAACTTCGAAGCGCACGCCCGAGGTCCTGCTACCGGGAATGGTACCCGCATGCCCGATCATCTGGCCCGCCTCCACAGTATCGCCTTCCGCGGCTTCAAAGCCGGACAAGTATGCATAAACCGAGAACAGTTGTGACTCATGCTGCAATATCAGCGTGTTGCCATAGCCGCGCACCTGGCCAGCGAAAGCCACGGTTCCATTCGCTGCCGCAACCACCGCAGCGCCAGCTTCCGCAGGAAGCACGACTCCGCGCTCCTGTGGCCGGTTGACGTTCGGCGGGGGGTCCGGTTTGCTGCGACGGCTGCCCACGTCTGCCGGCATGGGAGTGCCTGGATCAATGAGTGGGCTATACTGCGGGCCCGCGCGCGGCGGGGCGGGCGCAAAGGACGCGAAACTCTGCCGCTGGTCGTGCTCGCGCGCAACTCCTTCGGCTTCGAGTACTGCTTTTAGCGCTTCAACTGGAGGCACGCGTGCAGCGAGGATGGATATGGTTCGCTCACGCGCGAGATCGGACTGCGTCTGTGTGACCGAATACCTGCTGCGTTCCACCTCGACCGTACTGGGTTCCGGAAACCCTGCGGGATTCCAGTTCAGCTCCTCGTTAGCGGGAGCAGCCTTGCCTGCTTCGGCAAAGGATAGCTCTTCAGAGGCGCGATTTAGCGTCTCCCGGAGAGGCGAAGATGCCTGGATGAGTTCATCGGCGCTGTTTGCATCGTCGCGAAAGGTCGTGCGCAACACCGCGATTTGAGCCGCGGCAACATCTGCGGCACCTGCCAGGTAGCAGGGACGCGCCCCGCGCGCCACGTGCAGCAGGTAAACGGCGCCGGCGCCATTACGTACATTCGTGCTCCGCCGCTCCGCCGTGCGCGACAACGCGTCGAAAGCATTGGCTAAACGCGCCGCACGCCGGCGCAGCGCGTTCAGTCTACCGGCCGCCAGTTCTTCAGCGGAAGGGAGCAGTTCTACAAAGTTCCAGCGCTCCTGGATGAGGGATGCGAGCCCGTAGATATCGCCTTTGAAGGTGCGGGCAGCGGTCGCGGGCGATGACGGCACTTTTGGAGCAGTGTCTTTCCGCGGCGGCGGGTCTTTCTCCGCCTTACTTGAATTACTCCGGCTGCTTTCTTTCGCCTGTGCCTTAGAATTGTTGTTTCGCACGCTGGCTGCAGGCGTCGATTTAGCCGGCGCGAAACTCTTTTGAGGTTTTTCCGCGTTTCCTTCGGTTGCCACGGCCTTCGATGTAGGTTTGGTATTAGCCTTGGGCGCAGGTGATTTTACGACGACATGGTTTGCGGGGGAGCTGCTTTGCTTATCCGGCGATGCTTTCTGAGCGTGTGCGGCGAGCGGCCACAGAAGACACAATCCGGGTGCAACGGTCGTGAACCAGCGGCAAATCACCGCCGTGCTTCCGAAGCGGGTCGTGCACGCAATGCCGAGGAGATGACGCCGGCAAGCAGCCAGAGCAGCGACATGAACAGCAACTCGCGCCAGCCAGCGATAATCGAATGCGACGGCAGCCGAAACTGAACAGCGGACGTGGAGTCGATTACCCGTAGCGCCAGCCAGGCACCGCTTAGCCCAATCAGAAATGCCATCAGTTGGCGGATGGCTTGAGCCAGCATCGCAGGCGCGTGCCTGCTCGTGCGCATAGCGTACAGCAGCAAGGCAATGCAAGAAACAGCCCACAGCCATCGGTGCATTGCAGAAGCGTACCAGTGCACATTTCGCGAAAATGCCACGAGTTCCTCGAGTCCGTTGTCGTTAAAGACAACAAACTCCACCTCTGGCTCGCGGCTTATCTGGTCGCGTAAGGCACGCAGCAAGGCGGGATCATTCCCGCTACTTCTACAGCCTATCTCCGCCAGCACCGGAAGCCGTCCGATCTCGACATTCGGCAGCGATTTCATCCAGGGTTCCTGCAGTGCCAGCAGGCCGCGAGCTTCCGCGGGCCCAATAACACGAATGGTGGTTCCGGCTATGGAATTGGTCAGCCGTGATGCGAGACCCGCTGCCTGATCTTCCGTCACGCCGGCCCGCAAGACAGCATGCATCATCATGGCATCTGAGCTTCGTTGGTTGACCACGGTCTGCACACCGTTGCTGAGCCAGCCGGTCAGCAGCACGATATGGAGCAGAACGCCGACCACTACGCAATCTGTACTGAATCTCGCGATTCGCGCTGCTCTTCCCGAAGAGAGTGGCATTAGCGAGAAGCCGCACTCGGAGTTCTGTGCAGTTGGAGCGTTCGGTTTTCGAACGATTTAGTCAGCGCACAAAGCATGGGTCTTCAGCAAGATCAACAATCCACGATTTGAAATTGAGGCAGCGGGCCACTTATCTGCAAGCGCTGCGCCTTGCGCTTGCGAAGTGCAATCTTCACTATGAGTCATTCAGCCTAATGAATACAGAACCTGAATATCAGCCCGAAACTTTGGCGGTGCATGCCGGGCATCTTGCGACCGACAGCGTCAACCCGGTTGCGGGTCCAATCGTGCTTTCAAGTACCTACGTGCGCGACGCGAGTGGGCAACTGCCCGAAGGCTACATGTACTCGCGGTTAGGCAACCCAAACCGTACCGCCCTGGAGGAGTGCCTGGCCGTGCTTGAGCGTGGCGAGGCCTGCGCGGCGTTTGCATCCGGATCGGCTGCAACGATGGCTATTTTCCAGTCGCTCGCGCCGGGCGATCACGTATTGCAGGCGAGGCAAACCTATTACGGCACACTCAAAGTTGCGCGCGAGATCATGGAACGCTGGAACCTGGAAGTGTCGCTGGTCGATATGACCGATATCGCAGCGGTTCGGGCCGGCTTTCGTGAAAACACAAAGCTCATGTGGATTGAGACGCCCTCGAACCCGCTGATCACGCTGACGGACATTGCACCCGTTGCCGCAGTCGCGCGCGAGCATCAGGCCACGCTCGTGGTCGATAACACCTTTGCCACGCCGCTGCTTCAGCAGCCGATACTTCTGGGAGCCGACCTGGTGATGCATGCAACCAGCAAATACATAGCGGGGCACAGCGATGTTGTAGGCGGCGCTGTGATCGCACGAAGCGCAACTGCCGGACTGTTCCCCGCGATCCGGAAAATCCAGACAGCCGGGGGCGCAGTTCCTTCGCCCTTTGATTGCTGGCTGACCTTGCGTGGAATTCGCACGCTTCCTGTTCGTTTGCGCGCGCAGTGCGAGAACGCGGCTCGCATAGCGCAATGGCTGGCAGGGAACAGTAAAGTACACACCGTGCATTATCCAGGGCTGAGCTCGCACCCTTGGCATGACATCGCAGTGCGACAGATGAAGCATGCCGGTGCGATGCTCTCGTTCCAGGTAACAGGCGGGGCTGAAGCCGCATTACGCATCGCGGCAAATACTCGCGTCTTCACGCGCGCCACCAGCCTGGGCGGAGTCGAGAGCCTTATCGAACACCGCGCCAGTGTTGAGCAGGGCACCAATACACCTGATGATCTGTTGCGACTTTCCGTAGGCATTGAGCATGGTGATGACCTCGTCGCCGACCTGGAGCAGGCGATGCCCTAGTGTGCCGAATCAGTAGTTCAGTACCAGACCAAAGAGCAGACTTGGCCTCGATTCAGCACACACAGAACAGATTACGAGCTAACGGTAGATCACCCCAGGGTGCCGTCCCAGAAGTTCACAGCTATACTTCAGGAAGCTTTAGAGCTCGGACGCACACAAAACCAGTGAACCAATTAGGGACACCACACCAGTTTCTACGAATATTATCTACGAATTCGCCGCCACAGGAGAACCACGGGATAAACCGCCCACGATCCGGCAAGCATCATGAAGTAACCGATCTTTGGGATCCAGTTGAACAGTTGCTGAAGCTTTTCGCGCATCAGTTTGAGGGCAGGTTCTCGGTTCCAGGTTCGCCCGCGTAGAGGACACGCCATAAGAACAAACCGTTCGGCTGGAGTGTCGTCGCTTCATTGCGGCGCTGTCCCGACGCAAGCATCGCGAGAACTTCATTCACCGTCAGTTTTCCGCGCGCGCACGACACCATCGTGCCAGCCAGGATGCGCACCATGTTCTGCAAAAATGACCGACATCGAAAGTCGAGCGTGATAATTCCTTCGGCGGATTGTTGAATCTCGATTGGCAAAAGATCCAGCCTGGTGCGGACGGCGGTACACGTGATTGCGCGAAATGCCTGGAAGTCGTGATTCCCGGAAAGGGCGTCCGCCGCTTCCTGCATTTGGCGCATGTCGAGCCGCCCGATGACATGAGACAGGTACTGCGCTGCGACGGCCGGCCGCACGCTCCGGTTGCACAGGAAATACCGATACCAGCGCAGGCGCGCGGACTTCCGCGCATCAAAATTCATTGGCATTTCCTGCGCATCGGAGATGGCGACGTCCGAGGGCAGATGGAGCAGCGTCGCGCGTTCTATCGCCCGTGGCTCCAGCGAAGTTGTGGTGTGGAAGTTCACCACCTGCCCGATTGCGTGCACGCCGGAGTCGGTTCTCCCGGCGGCGTTCACCCGTACAGCGTGCCCGAGCTGGCGTTCCAGCGCCTCCTCCAGCACCTGCTGTACTGCCAGGCCATTTTTCTGCCGCTGCCAGCCCGCATAACGGCCACCATCATATTCCACGGTCAGGCGAATGTTGCGAGAATTGCCGGTGCCCACTGCAATTTCCTGTTGCCGTGGGGAGCGGTCATGTGATGGTCTATGTCCCAAGTTGTATTGAGTAGAACGGTGCTGAAGATGGACGATTCAACCAAAGACGCTGACCGCATAGCCGAGGGACCTGATGTGCCGAATCAGAAGTTCCTATCCAGTTTGAGCGCGGAAGATGAGCTCAAATCGGCACACAGAACCGAATATGAATTAACGGTAGACCACACTAAGTTGCTGCCTGCGGCGCCAAAGCTGCTGCCGGTACCTTATCACGAGCCGGAGTTGGAACACGATCGGGTTGGTGAGGGTTACCGTGTGCTGCTGTTCAACGATGAAGTCCATTCCATGGTCGAGGTTGCGCTGCAACTGATGAAGGCATTGCATTGCTCGCTCGAAATCGCCGGTTCGATTATGCTGCGGGCGCACAGCAATGGCAGAACGGTGGTAACGATCACCAGCCGCCGCGACGCCGAACGGATTGCCGGGATATTGCGCGAGATTGCTCTGCTGGTCAGCGTTGACCGGCTCTAATTCGGAATCCCGACGAACACTTCAAAACCTTCAGATGCATCACACGCGCTGGACGATGCTGCCAGGCAACTGGAAGCACTGACTGCAACGGGCCTGCGCCGTCGACTGACAATTGCTGAATCGACAAGTTCGACGCATATCGTCGTCGACGGTCAGCCTCTCATCAACTTCTCGTCTAACGATTACCTGAACCTTGCCTGCGATCCGCGAGTGATCGCCGCGGCAGCCGATGCCATTGCCCGCTATGGTGCGGGTGCTCGTTCTTCGCGGCTCGTGTGCGGCAACCTGTCCGTTCACGAGGAACTGGAGACCGAACTCGCAGCTTTCAAACGCACCGAAGCCGCACTCGTATTTTCGTCGGGCTACCTTGCAAATATAGGTGTAATCCAGGCGTTGTCCCAGCGTGCAGATGGAAGCCAGGTCCCGGTTTTCTTCGACCGTTTGTCGCATGCATGCATTGTAGATGGCGCGCTGGCGACTGGCAGGAACTGGCGGACCTTTGCGCACGATGAGGCATTTCAGTTAGGTCAGCAACTGGCGCGGCTGCCCTCGCGTCTGTCACCGCGTGCGCTGGTGGTAACGGAAGGCGTCTTCTCAATGGATGGAGACATGGCCGACCTTGGCCGGCTGCTCAAGGTCTGCCAAATGTACAAATCGTTGCTCGTCGTCGATGATGCACATGGTACGGGTACTGTCGGTCGCAATGGTCGGGGGACCGCAGCCTACTTTAAAATCACGGATAGTCCACGGATCGTACATGTCGGGACGCTCAGCAAATCACTTGGCAGCCAGGGCGGCTTTGTTGCTGCCAGTCGTAGCATTATTGACCTTCTGATCAATCGAGCGCGGACATTCATTTTCGATACCGGGCTGGCACCCGCAAGTGCCGCGGCCGCATTGCAGTCGCTCCGAATTCTGCAGCAGGAGCCAGGGCGCGTATTGACTCTTCAGAAGAACGCGCGTCTGCTCCGCGAGCAGCTTTTACAGCCCATCGTTCATACGCTGCCTGCCGGCCAGACACCTATCGTACCCGTAATCCTTGGCGAACCAGAGCACGCAGTCGACGCCTCCCGTGAATTGCTGCACAAAGGGATGTTTGTCGGTGCCATCCGTCCCCCAACAGTACCCAAAGGCACCAGCCGACTGCGAATTACCCTCAGCAGCGCACACACACAGGAGCAGATTAAAGCCCTGGCAGCACACGTCAGAAAAATGTGCGAAGTTCCCAGCAGGGAATAAGGGACGCATGCTGGGGCGGTGTCCCATGAATTCGTTCACTGGTTTTGTGTGCCGTCCGAGCTCGAAAGCTTCCTGAAGTATAGCTATGAACTTCTGGGACGGCACACTATTGTGCCGAATCAGTAGTTCCTTACCAGACCAAAGGGCAGACTTGACCTCGATTCGGCACACAGAACGGATTACGAATTAACGGTAGACCACACCAGGTCCGGTTATACGGTGCGCAGTTCATTGAAAACCCATGACGGTCCCGTTTCTGCTGGCAACCATCTCATTTCACTGTCGGGCTGTCGCGGATGTTTTGCAACCTGGCTGGAGGTCACACGTGCCCAAGGCACCCACACACGTAATCGGAATCGACGTCGGCACCGGCAGCGCACGCGCAGGCGTGTTCGATCTCAACGGACACATGGCCGGCGTAGGTGTGAAGCTGATCCAGATATGGAAGCCGGAGCCCGACTTTGCGGAGCAGTCATCCGCGGACATCTGGCGCGCCGTCTGTGCCGCCACAAAGGCCGCACTGAAACAATCGCATATAGAGTCCACGGCCATCGCGGGCGTTGCGTACGATGCCACGTGTTCACTGGTTGCCATCGATCACAATGGCGATCCTGTGACGATGAGCCCGACTGGCGCCGACGAACAGAACATCATCATGTGGATGGACCACCGCGCCATGGCTGAAGCCGCCCGCCTGACAAAGCAGGGTCACGATGTGATCCGTTACCTGGGCGGGGTGGTGTCACCCGAGCACCAGATTCCAAAGCTAATGTGGCTGAAAAAAAATCTGCCGAAAAGCTGGGGACGGGCTACCCGGTTTTTCGATCTTCCGGATTGGCTGGCATTCCGCAGCACCGCGCGCGATGTAAGGAGCCTTTGCACAACCGTGTGCAAATGGACATATCTTGCGCATGAAAAGGACGCTGTGCGCCGGTGGCATCGCGAGTTTTTTCGTAAGAACGGCCTGCTTGAACTGCTGTCGGAAAACCGCATCGGGGCCGAAGTCGAGCCGATGGGCAACTGCTGCGGTGGGCTCACGGTGCGGGCCGCAAGGGAACTGGGGCTGGAGCCCGGTACCCCGGTGGCGGTCGGAATTATCGATGCGCACGCTGGCGGGTTGGGTGTGCTGGGCATGACACCTGAAAAGAAAAACAAAGTAAAGGCGGCAGAACGCGGTTCAAAGCGACCCGGTTTCGACGACGTACTCTGCCTCATCGGCGGCACGTCCACGTGTCACATGGTGGTCAGCCCCAAGGCGCGATTCGTGCCGGGCGTATGGGGACCCTATTTCAGTGCGATGGTTCCCGGCCTGTGGCTGAATGAAGGTGGCCAGAGCGCGACGGGCGCCCTGATGGATTACGTGATTACCACGCATGCGCGCTACGCGGACGCGCTTGCTGAAGCGAAGGCCGCAAGGCAGAGCATTTACGAATATCTGAACGCGCAGGTTGATCGCCTTGCATCCGAAGCACGAGTGAAACATCGAGCCGAGTTGACGCGCAGTTTTCATGTGCTACCTTACTTTCATGGAAACCGTTCGCCCAACGCGGATCCGAACGCGCGCGGTGCGATCCATGGGCTGGCACTGCATGCCACCTTGGATGACCTCGCTCTCCTGTACTACGCCACAATCCAGGCAATTGCCTACGGTACGCGCGACATCATTGAAGCGCTGAATGCAAAAGGCTACACAATCACACGGTTGCACGCTACCGGCGGCGGCACAAAGAACCCGCTGTGGATGCAGGAGCACGCGGATGCTACGGGGTGCGACATCCTGCTTCCGCGCGAACCCGAAGCCGTGTTGCTGGGAAGCGCAATTCTGGCAGCCGTGGGTGCTGGCATTTACCCCGATATTCATGAGGCCATGCGCGCGATGAGTGCTTCGGGTGGGGCCATCCGCGCGAATTCAAAGACAGCGGCGTATCACACCAGGAAGATGCGCATCCATCGCGAACTTTACCGCGACCAGCTGAAATATAACGAGATAACACATACTTAATTCAATCGCAGCTCATTTACGGAAAAGCCTGAATGAAACACTGAGCCGGCACTAGTTTGTCCCGTAGCACGAGAAGACCTCCGTCAAACGGAGGGAAGCAAGTTTCTGGTTCTGTCGCTTAACTGTCTGGCATTTCACGTAGCCGGTTGAGTTTCACCTCCCGGCTCAGTTTCCCCGTTTCAAAGATTCATCTTCTCCTAATTCAGGGGCATGTCCCCAATCTGGAGGCCAATCATGGCTAATGGAACCGTAAAATGGTTCAACGACTCGAAGGGATTCGGGTTTATCACACAGGACAATGGTCCTGATCTGTTCGTGCATCACACGGCAATCGCAAGTGAAGGCTATCGCAGCCTGAACGAGGGCGACCGTGTAACGTTCGAAGCCGGCAGCGGCCCTCGTGGCCCGCAGGCGAGCAACGTTCGTCGCGACGCAGCATAAAGTTCTGTGCTGCTAACGCGGCACATAGCCTGAAAGCATTCAGCGCCGGCAGGGTTCATCCCGCCGGCGCTGTTTTTATATCAAGTTGGGCTATGAAAATATGGATTCTGGTGGGGACGCCTGATCAGCGCTCTCAGCGTGATTTAGATCAGGATCTTCGAGCCTTGTGCCAGGATAGTGCTGCAAGAGGTAAAAACATCCATGCGGTGGCTGCTGCAACACATTTGCCGAGTCATGCTGGCATGGTGTAATGAAGGGCCATCAGCGAACCCATGGTGAGGCAACACAACATGCCGATCAAAATATGTAACCACCTGGGGTTCACGACACTCACCTTCTACACACTGCGAAACAGGTCTATCAATTACACGCTAGCTGCCCAGTCGATTAAGCCAGCTTAAATTTGCCGTTATTACCAGCAGCGACGGGCAGTTCCTGTGGCTCTTCCTGCTGCAGGATACGAATCATGGTCAGAAGTCTGCGCAGCATCTTTTTCTGTCTGCCGCCCGCATAGGGAATACTGCTGAAGTCTGACAGAAGTATTTCGCAGCGCTCACACGCACGTAAATCCTGCGCACGATGAAGCGCCGCAAATAAACAGTCTCGCGCCGCAATCCCGGGAATTGCATGAGCATATTCCAAAACGCTGGTCCGAGTTAAACCCATCAACACACCCTCTTCTTGGTATTAAAACTTCAAAACGATCGTGCAACGTAACTTCAGACCGCGGCCCTCGTCCGAACTTCAAGCCGAAGCGTGTTGATCAATTTGAGCAGATACAGCAGTTCCTGTCGGGCTTCCATGTGTTCGACACGCGGACTTGGCAGCAATTGGGTCGCAAAATGCTCTTCTTCGTCGGCCAGGGCGCGCCGGCACAACATCAAAGCGTTACGAAAATCCGACTTACGAAGCTTCTCAAGCATCCGGCCGCGCAGGCCAAACAGCTCTGTCTTTTCCGCAATCCGCATTGCTTCCGCGCGACGCCTCTCGTCAGCTACCTGGCGCATGTCCAATCCGATCTCCCACGCAACCCGCGTGGCAAGCCTGCCACTTTCGCGGCAGGCACTTCACCCATACCGCTGACGGGCAGAGAACGCGGTTGCGCTGGGTGCCATCGGCGGGTATTCTGCTTCTTGAAACTGAATACGCTCAGTTCAAACTAACGCATGCAACCCTACAAATTCGGGGATGGTCCGGGTTCCTCGGCTGAAGAGGATTCTTGTTTAAGGCTTTCCCGGCACTCCCGCAGCAGGTGCTCGGGAATGCGTTTGCGAGCGGCGATAAACAGCGCCGGCACGATAATCAGGTCATCCAGGTGCCCGATGACAGGGATAAAATCCGGGATCAGATCGAAAGGCAACGCGAGATAACCCAGCGATGCGGCCAGCAGCCACCTGGCGTCACGAGGACAATCGGGGTGCTTCAAAACGGCCTTGTAGAGCAGGAACTGCTGTTTCAGTTCTGCCGCAGCGTTCCGGAGGCGTCCGCCCACAGCTACTTACCGAAGGCCTCGTGTGCGCCGCCGTGCACAGGCGGTGGGCCGCCCACTAAATCTTCCGGTTCCGGTGGCAACTCGCGTTTGCGCGATTTTAACTGTCTCGCCCAGTTGAGCCCCTGGTCGGAAAGACTGTAGAAGCACGGCACTACAAACAGTGTGAGCAGCGTCGAGACCAGCAGGCCTCCAATCACGGCGATGTTCATTGGCTGGCGCACTTCATGCCCGATGCCGCTGGCAATGGCCCCTGGGAAAGCGCCCGCAATCATGGCGGCTGTGGTCATTAAAATCGGTCGCAACCGAACCGGGCAGGCCTCCAGCAAAGCGTCCATCGTGGAGAGACCACGCGCGCGAACCTGGTTTGTATAGTCCACGAGGAGAATGGAATTCTTTTTCACAATGCCAAGCAGCAGGATAATGCCAATCAATGAGTAGAGGTTAATGGTGATGCCGGTGAGATAAATGGCAAGAAATGCACCCGTTATTGAAAAGGGGAGAGCCAGCAATACTGAGAATGGATGGATCAGGCTGTTAAACTGGCTGGCGAGTACCATGTACGCCACAGCCAGCCCGAGGACCATGGCAAATATGAGACTGCTGAAAGATTCCTGTGCCGCCTGGCTTCCGCCGCTGAACACGATCTTATAGCCGTCGGGCAGCGTCTTCGAAATCCGCTGCACCTCGTTCAATCCTTCGTGAAGTGAATGGCCAGGAGCAGGGTTTGCAAAAATACTCGTGGCTCGTTCGCGCTGTTTGCGAGTGATGGTCTGCACGCTGGCAGCCACATTAATCGTGGTGACCTCGGAAAGGGGCAGCAGCCGGCCGTTGCGGTTGCGCACGTACAGGTTTGAAATGTCCTCGGGGCGGAGCCGCTGGTCCTGCAACAGGCGTACGCGCACATCGTATCGCCGGCCATTGTCCTTGAACTTTGTGACCCGCTGCCCGCCGATCAGGGAATTCACTGCCTGCGCAATCGCCTGTACATCCACGTCGTTTGCGAGGGCGCGCTCGCGATTCGGTATCACCTGTATTTCCGGCAAGCCGACTTTGTAGTCTGTATCGATATCGGTCATGACACCGGTATTGCGCATGTCCGCGATCATCCGATTCGTCGTCTCGCCCAGTGTCTTCCAGTCCGGCCCACGTATGGTGAATTCGATGGGATAGTTTCGACCCGTGCCGGTGAAACCCGACTGCGAAAAATCGAACATCGCGACGCGAACACCGGGAAAAATGTTTAAAGCCGGGCGCAGATCTGCCATGATTTTCTGCTGCGTCGGCCGCTTTTCGCGATCTGACAGTGTGACGAAAATGATACCGCCATTGAGATCGCGTGCGCCGGCGATTGCAAGCTTGCCGGCTATGCTTGGATTCTGGTCCAGTATGGCTTCGAGCTTTGCCATTGTGCGGTCCGTGTAATCAATAGAAGATCCCACAGGCGTGGTGAAGTTGATCATAAAAAAGCCCTGATCCCATGCCGGCACAAACTCACTTTTAACACTTGGGGGAATACGGTCAGCAATCTGCGCGGGGAGCTTCTCGCGAATGTCGTCAATGTGAAATGGAAACCAGAGCGACGCCCCAAAAATGCCGAAAGAAACCAGCAGAACGGTCCATCGCCAGCGCAGCGCACGGCCCAGCGACCACCTGTAAAATCGCGCAAGTCCCTGGAATGCCGCGCCGACCGTGCGCTCCACGACGTTGCCACGTTTCTTCACCTTGAGAAATTGCGCACACCGCGCGGGTGCGAGCGTCAGGGCTTCGAGCAGCGAGATCAGCACTGCTGCCGAGAGTACCACGCCGAACTGGAAGAAAAACTTTCCGATAATGCCAGTCATGAAGGCGACCGGAAGGAAAATTGCGACGATAGCGAGCGACGCAGCCAGTGCAGCGAACGTGATCTGTTCCGTTCCGCGGCGCGAGGCGGTTACCCGGTCCTCTCCCTCTTCCGCATGGCGATAGATGTTTTCCAAAACCATAATCGCATCATCGACAACGATACCAATCGAAAGCGACAGGGCCAGCAGGCTGAACGTGTTGAGCGTAAAGCCCGCGAAATACATAACCGCGAAAGTGCCCATTACAGACACCGGAATCGCCAGGACCACATTGAACGTGGATGAGAGCGACCCGAGGAAAAGCCAGCACACGACTGCCGTGAGCAGCACCGCGAACAGCAGGTCTCGTTCGATTTCGTGAATCGCGCTCTCGATAAATTTCGTGTTATCGACGCGGATGTCCAGCGTCATTCCTTCGGGCAACTCTTTGCGTACTTCCACGATGCGTTGGCGAACACCTTTGGCGACCTCGACGGCGGAGAACCCGCGCTGCTTTATGATGCCCAGGCCCTGCGCCGGTATTCCATCGGACCGCGCAATACGTGTGCGGTCTTCGAACCCATCCTCAACCAGAGCCACATCTTTCAAATACACCGGGGAGCCTCTTCGCTCGGCCACCTGCAGGTTGCGCACCTGCTCGAGATTCATCGCCTCGCCTTCGATGCGTACGTTCGCGATTCGCGTATTCGCATCGATACGCCCGGCCGGCAGCTCGACGTGCTGCCGCTGTATCGCCGTAATCACTTCATCCACGCCAAGCCCCAGCGCGCGAAGCGCGTCCTGCTTGATCCAGATGCGAACGTTGCGCGCGAGGTAGCCGCCTAGTCGGATATCACCCACGCCCGGCACGGTCAGCAGACGATCGCGCAGCACATTCTTTGCGTACTCGCTCAATTCCCGAGGGGCGCGCGTTCCCGTCAGCGCCATCCACATAATGGGCTGATCTTCCGGATTTGTTTTGCTGATGATTGGCGGATCGAGATCCTTCGGCAGAAGCTTGCCAGCCTGGCTGATCTTCGACTGAACATCCTGGAGCGCCTGGTTGATGTTCCGCTTCAGGTCGAACTCGATCGTGATCGTCGCCTCACCCTGCTTGCAGGTGGAAGAGACTTCCTTGATACCTTCGACAGCCATCACGCTGTCTTCGATAATGTCCGCAACATCGGACTCCATGATCTCCGGCGCGGCGCCTTCGAGAGTGGCGCTTACCGTGACAACCGGGAAGTCGACGTCCGGCTTGTCGCTGACACCCAGGCGCGAAAAACCAATCGCGCCGAACGTGATAAACGCAGCCATGATCATCCATGCAAAAACAGGATGGCGGATGGACACGGAAGCCAGGCTCACCGTTTACGACCGTTCTTTAGCTGCTGACGTGTGCGGGCCCTCCGCAGTTGCTACGGGCGCGCGTCCGCGATCCGGAATCACCTGCACAGGTACATTATCATGCAGGGATTCCATGCCTTCGACAACAAGCGGCTGGCCGGGTTCGAGTCCATCAAGTATCTCAATTGCGTCACCCGAGACCTGCAATCCGGTTTGCACCTTTTTGCGAACGGCGATCCCGTCCTGAACAATGAAACTAACCATGCCTGCTTCGGTGGGCAGAACGGAAGCGAGTGGCACAACGATGGCCGAAGATTTCGACTCCTGCACAATTCGAATCGATGCGAAGTAGCCAGGGCGCAGCACGCCCTCTCGATTCGGGACACGCGCCCAACATTGGACTTCACGCGTTTCCAGGTCGGCCGTCGCCGCAACTTCGTACACCGTCGCTTCAAAGGTCCGGCCAGCCTGCGCCGGCACGCCAAACTTTACCTTCATATTGCGGGTAAGATTAGCAGCACGGCTTTCAGCGACGGTAAACTTCAGCCGAAGGGGATCCGTCTGCACCATCATGGCGGTGGTTGTACCAGGAACCAGGTATTGCCCGTTTGTCACCAGCCGTTGCTGGACGACACCCTCGATCGGAGCGCGTATGACGGCGTTTTTCAAGTCGACCTGTGCAATTGCGAGCGCAGCCTGTGCGCTTGCAAGCGCGGTGCGTGCTTCGCCCACCTCTGCCTGCGCCAGCGCAGTCTTTGTTTGAGCGCTCCCCAGCGAGTCGCGGTAGCTTGTCTGGGCTTGTAGAAATTTGGATTCGTACTGCTTGCGCTCTTCGGGACTCGTGAACGAGTTTGTTGCCTGCGAGATGCGCCGCCGATACTCAGATTCTGTCAGCTCCAGGTCGAGCTTCGCCTTTGCCACCGTTGCGCTGCTGTCGCGTACTGCGTCCGCGAGGCCTGCCTCAGCCTTCGCGACTGCCGCGCGCTTCTGCTCGGAGTCGCTCTCGGCGCGCTTTTCCAACAGCTGGTAGCGGTCGTAATCAATCCGGCACAGCTGCTGCCCCGTCGTAACGCGGTCTCCTTCGGTGAAGTTCACATCCTGCGCTACGCCCGCAACCTGTGCCGGGACATGGTAGCGGTTTTCCTCCATGAGGTTGCCGACTGCCTGGATTTCGTACTGCACGGGGCGCGTGTTCACGGGGCTGGTGCGCACAGGAAATTTCCGAGGGCCTGCCGGTTTCTGGCCGGCTCCTCCGGCAGCCGCTGCAGGGGCGGCCGCGCCCCCACCGGCTTTGCTCGCGGCCTGCTCTTTCACTTGCCGATTGCAACCGTTCAGCACGAGTACCGCCGCGCAGAATATGCCAATTCCCCTGACCTTCAAGGGCGGGTGCATTCCATGTCTTCAAGTTCGCAGAGAATTTCATGAATCCGGGTAAACGAATCGATGAGTTCCTCGCGCCTTTCCGGCGGCAGGCGTTCCAGCACTTCCTGGAGCCGCTGTTCGTGGATGCGTTTGAGCTGCGCGAGCGTCTTGCGGCCCGCTGCAGTCATCGCGATTCGAATAATGCGTCGGTCGTTTTCGTCCTGCTCGCGGCGAACGACGCCCGCACGCACAAGTTTGTCCACCACGCCCGTGGCGGCAGGTACGGTACAACCCACCAGCTTCGCAATATGGGTCATATTGCACGGGCCTTTTAGTTCGAGGAAATAGAGAATACGCTTCTGTGCGCCCGTCATTTCGTTAAAGACAGGGTTGCCTGAGGCTGCCAGAAAAATCTGCCCCATGACCCGAAGGAAGACGTAGTTGAGGGATTCGACCTGGCTTATGTCCGGCTTACGCAAAGACATCGCAGAAGATAATTGTTAAGGCACTTAAGTATTCAGAAAAACGCCGGTAAAAGGCCGGTTCAGCTTACTTCTGCTGTCTTTATCCTGAAGGCTTTAAGAGCTGGAGCGAATAGTCTACTGCGTAGCCAATAGCCTGAAGCCGGTGCTAACCAGATCGCATAGGATCGACATGTTTAGATATCTCAACGCTGGCATATTTCTTTGCGCCTTTTTGTGCCTGCCGTCGGTGTTACAAACCGCTGATTATTATGTCGGTGACACGGGACGGACGGAGAAGCCTGCGCTGTCTGCCAATGCTGCGGAAATTTCCGCTGGCGATCCAGCATCGACGGGGCCTGCCGCGTCATCTTCCGCAGGCGATCCCCATGAAGCATCTGCAATTTTCCAGCTGGACCCAAAGGAACTCTACTACCCGGCCGTGGAAACCGCGATCAAGCAGAGTGGCATCGACCAGATTGCTGTGCAGAGTGAAGGAGTGAAGACGTCCCTTCGTACATTCGCAGAGATCTCCGTCTCGGCGATTACTGGTCGCAGCCGGTTTAATGATCAGGACCCCGTGTACACAACTCTTGGCATGGTCTACCAGAATAAGCTCTGGGTGCGCTCACCTGTCATACCGGTGGAAAGCGCCAGGCTCGCGGAAATCTTTGGCCTGAATCCCAAGGTGCACAACCGCGTGGCTCCGACATGGGTCATGAAGACGCCCAAGGCGCGAACGCTTGTAATGGGCGTGCTCACGGGCGACGAGTCGTTCTCTGCCGGCTTGGACAAAGACGTGCAGGATGCGCTGAAAAAGTTCGCTTTTCGCATGAGCACGTTTTTAAATCTTTCCGGCGAATTTAAGATTGTTCCATTGCCGAACAGCGAGGGGGTGTGGCTGGCGCCGTCGCACTTCTCTCGTCCTGATCTGCTTCGCGACGAAGACCTGCAGCATCGGGTAAGCACACTTGATCCCAAGGCGGAGCCGTGGGCTTCCACACTTGCGCTCGATGCTGCTCTCCGAGAGGCGTATGAAGCGCAGAAGCCTGATCAGATTACATCCGCGACGGCGGGGTTCCTTGGCAAGATCACCAGCAACCCTGAGTATATGAGTAACTTCGTGCGCAGACTGGATTTCTGGAATACTCGCATTAAGCCGTTCCAGAAGGCTGCCTGGATCTACTTTGCAGCCTTTGCCGTGTTTTTGACCGCCATGGCGATTGCGCGCCGACGCATGCCTCCACCTTCGGACCAGACGCACGCTTTTCCCGATGGGCGGACCGAAGATTATGCCCCGGGCGCGCGAGAGTACATGGGCAAAGAGCCGAACCCCATTTCGGCATTGATGGCATCGCAGCAGGCCGGGTTCGCGACAAATGTAGCAGGTTTAGATATTCAGACAACTGCTGGCAGCTTCGTCCCGGTGAATGCTGGCGAAGCTGCAGCAGATTGGCCGATGCGCGCGAATGCCGGGTTTCACGATCCGATCATTTCGGCTGAGCTCGAAACCGCGCCTTTGCCAAAGCTCGGGTGGCGGATCGGATTCGGTCTTCAACTCGCCGCCGGGCTGATGCTCATAGCGGCACTGGTTATTCGGTTCATCCTCGGCGGTCGCATGCCGGTTTCGAATTTCTATGAATCGCTCACGTTCGCAATGGGAGCATTTGCCGTGCTGACGCTTATTTTCGAAGGCATATACCGTCGCGGCTGGATAGGAATGGGGGCCTGCCTCACCGGCTGGGCACTGATGACCGCGGCCAACGCAATGCCTCTGCACAGCCGTAAGGTTGAGCCACTCGTTGCTGTACTTAATTCCGTCTGGCTGAACTTCCACGTTACTTCGCTGCTGATCAGCTACAGCTGCTTCCTGCTGGCGTTTGTGTTCGGGATTCTGTACTTCTTCAAGGAACTGACCGGAAATCGACCAGGTGCCCTTCCCCGAAGCGACGCATTCGAGTACCTTGCATACCGCAGTGTGCAGATCGGCTGGCCGCTGTTGACCCTGGGAGTGTTTCTGGGCGCGGTATGGGCAAACACGGCCTGGGGTAGCTTCTGGAGCTGGGACCCGAAGGAAACATGGGCACTGATTACGTGGCTTACATATACGGTTTATCTACACTTACGTATAAATCTCGGCTGGACCGGCCGCAAGTCCGTGATCGCAGCGATGGTCGGATTTGCCATGGTTTTGTTCACGTATATTGGCGTGAATTACATACCACAGTTAGCCAGTCCACTGCATTCCTATGCGGCGCCCATTAAGCGCGGCTGAGTGGAAAAATCAGGCACGCTGGAAGCGAAGATTTTACGTGATAATGCAAAAGCGAGTCGGTACAACCTCCAGCAATATCCGATCGTGGTGGACGCAGCCGCCACGTTCTAGTTGCTCAGGTGGATTCGGATGGGTAGGATGATGACGGAAGAAAAAATGGCGGCAGAGCGCGCGCAGGCGCAGGACTCGGTCTGCTTTGCCGAGCTACCGGACGGGCTTGTAGTTGTAAAAATCTACGGGCGCGGGACATTCTCCAACAGTGTCGAGCTGAAGCGTCTTGGCGATTACATGTTTGAGCGTGGCGTCAAACCGCACTTCATCATCGATCTCGATGCATGCACAACGATGGACTCTACTTTCATGGGCGTGCTCGCCAGCGTGGCACTGCGAGAGAAGCGTGAGCTTGCCGATAATCTCGTGGTTGTGAACGCGAACCCGCAAAACTACCGCCTCTTACATACACTCGGCCTTGCCCATTTCATGGACGTGCGCACGAGCAATGAATCCGCACCTGACGTGGAGAACGCCCGGTTTCATACTGCAGAGACCGAAGAGGTGCCTCGGCTGGATCAGATTATCCACATGATCGAAGCACACCAGAGCCTGTGCGACGTGGATTCCGAAAACGAAGTTCGCTTTAAGAGCGTACTCCAGTGCCTCAGCGACAGCCTCAAGCGCGAGACCGAACAAGACCACTAATTTGGCGGATCAGTAGTTCCTCGCCAGGCGTAACAGGGTTAAACTTCACATCACATCGCGTTGCTTTTCAGCCTTTCCGGGCTAAATTTTGTAAGCAGATGCTCGAGCACCTGCGCTATGTTGCGTGCATCGTCGAGACCGCGATGAAGGTTTCCCCGCCCGGCAATTTTGGAAAGTTCCAGCGCATGTGAAAGCTCCGGCGCGAGCGAACAATCCATCAGCGCGGAAAAAGCGCGCTTAAGGTTGATGTGGGGATCCAGCCGCTCCCAAGGTTCCATCTGATGGAGCAGGCAGTCCATCAGTAGCTGCTTGCGGTCATAAGCTCCCCACGATGTAAATGCCGCGGATGGATAGGGCTCTGCCCAGTCCAGGAATTTTCTGAACGCTTCGGGAAAGGTGGGAGCCGAATCCACGTCCTCCTGTCGGATGTGCGTCAGTTGCTTGCAAAAATCGGATAATTCAGGCCACAACTTCGGACGAACAAAGGACTGGAATTCAGTAACAATGCCCTTCCCCTGCTCGTAAAGGACGGCTCCAATTTCGATCGTTTCAGTTTGTCCCGGCTGTGTGCCTTTCCAGCACGTGGCCTCCAGATCGACGATCAGGTAAATTTGACTATTCGCCCTGGCTGCAACTCGTTGTGGCATATACTGGAAGTCTTTCTACGGCGTGCAGTTTACCAGATGAGCATGCGGCCGAAATTGCAGACGTCACGTAAAAACAAAAAGCTTGCGGCACATCGCAGGCCTCGGTCAAATGCGGCCACAAACCTCTTGCTGGGAGCAGACTCAATGACCGCTAAGTTCCTGATCTATCTAGTGCTGCTGTGCACGCTCGCTGCATTTTGCCTGGGTGGCTGCAGCATAGCGGGCTCGTGCCTGCAGGGCACTGGCAAAGTATTTAATAGCATGGGAAACAGCGTCAAGAGCCTCTAACGAGGTCCATGCAGGGCAACAGGCACTAAGCGCTTCTTTGCAGTAGAATCCGCCTTTCCACTCTGGCCCGAAGATCGCAACAACCTTGGCAAATTCAGTCCGAGGCGGCGCAATGGGTCTTCAGAAATATTATCGGAAGCGTGACTTTTCCAAGACCGCGGAACCGCGCGGGCATGTTCATTCTGCTCACAAGGGGGGCGGGCGTTTTGTAATCCAGAAGCACGCGGCAAGCCGCCTGCATTATGACTTTCGTCTCGAAATGGAAGGCGTGCTGCGAAGCTGGGCAGTTCCCAAGGGCCCCAGCCTCGACACAAAAGACAAGCGGCTCGCCGTGCAGGTTGAGGATCACCCGATCGAGTACGGGACGTTCGAGGGCATCATCCCACAGGGTGAATATGGCGGCGGGACTGTGATGCTGTGGGACCATGGCAACTGGATTCCGAAATCCGACAACCCGCTCGCCGACTGGGAAAAAGGCGTTCTTAAGTTCGCGCTCGAAGGCACGAAACTGCAGGGCAACTGGATGCTGCTGCGCCTTGCTAAGCAGGAGGAGGGAGAGAAGCAGAACTGGCTCCTGGTGAAAGAAAAAGACGAGTTCGCGCGGCCTGCAACGAAGTACGTAGTGACTGAGGACCTCGACAAAAGCGTGACGACTGGCCGCAGCCTGGAACAGATTGCGGAAGGTGCAAAATCGAAGAAGCGTGGCGGTACGGGCGGGCTGAATGTATGGAGCTCCAACCGACCGCCCAAAGAGAACAAGTCGCGCACGGCGAAGCATGCTGTGGCGCCTGAAAAGAAGGACGTCGCTCGCGCTGCCGACATTTCGGATGTCGCCGGTGCACACAAAGCCGTCATGCCCGACTCCATCAAAGGCCCGCAACTGGCCACCTTGGTGAAAAGCGCACCCGGCGGAGACGAGTGGATCCACGAAATCAAATTCGACGGGTATCGCATCCTTGCATTTCTGAAGAATGGAAAGGCGCGGTTGGTTACGCGGAACGGCAACGATTGGACTGCGCAGTTCCATACGATTGCGCGAGCCATCGAAAAGCTCAAGATGCGGGAAGCTATTCTGGATGGAGAGGTTGTGCTGCCGGGCGTAAACGGGGCCACGGACTTCCAGGCGCTCCAGAACGCTATGAGCAGCCGTCGCCACGACGACCTGGTCTTTTACGCTTTTGACCTGCTGCATCTCAATGGCTATGACTTAACAAAGGCGACGACGATCGATCGCAAGCGCGTGCTACTGGGTAGCCTTAAAAACTCAAAAGATAAACTGGCCGCCAGACACGTGCGCTACAGCGAACATTTTGAACAAGACGGGGCCGACGTTCTGAAGAGTGCGTGTAGCCTTAAGCTGGAAGGAATTATTTCGAAGTTGCGCGACGCGCAGTATACCTTCGGGCGGAATGAAAACTGGGTTAAGGCGAAGTGCATCCAGCGGCAGGAATTTGTGATCGGCGGTTACACGGACCCGGAAGGCGGCCGCAGCCATTTTGGTGCACTGCTTGTTGGAATTCCGGCGGATTCCAAAAGTGGCGGCAACAAGCTGCGCTTCGCCGGCAAGGTCGGTACTGGATTCTCAAACAAGAGCCTTGAAGACCTGTGGAAACGCATGCGTCCGCTGGAGCAGTCGGAGTGCCCATTCACGAATCCACCAACTGCATCGTGGCGAAAGCGCGCGCATTGGGTGAAACCGTTCCTGGTCGGCGAGGTGGAGTTCACGGAGTTCACTTCGGATGGCAAGCTTAGACATCCCTCGTTTCAGGGGCTGCGCGAAGATAAGGCAGCTAAAGAGGTTGTGGCCGAAAAACCAAAATCGATCGTTCGCAGTACCAGGAAACGCGAGCCCGCAAAGCGCAGCACGAAGCGCCAAGTTGCAGGTCCGGCGAAAAAAGGCAGGGCAGCAGGCACACGGCGCACCCTGAAAGCGGCTGTGCGAACGAGCAGGTTCACCGCACGCGCGGCTACTTCCGGGTCCGCGAGCCGGCGTGTTTCCGCCGCCACTCGCAGCCGCAGGACTGCAGGCGCGGCGGCGCTTGAAGCTGGTGTAGTCTACCGTTGGTTCGTATTCAGCTATGTGTGCCGAATCGCAGCCCAGCCTGCGCCACAGCAGGGGCTACTGTTTTGTGTAGCTCAGTCCAAGGCTGATAATTTTTTGCAGCAGGTACGGATACGACACACCGCAATGGGCAGCAGAATCGGCGAAGTCCTCGCCCTGCGCGATCTGCGGGTTTGGATTGGCCTCGAGCAGGAAGAGGTGCCCGTCTGAAGTAAGCCGGTAATCAAGCCGCGCATATCCACTGAGATGCAGATGGTGGTAGATGCGTTTGGATAGATGATCGCATCGCTTGGCGAGCTCGGGAGACAGCTCGGCGGGCTTGGTTACCAGGCCCATCTTCTTCTGGTACTCCAGGTCCCACTTCAGCTTGTCGGTGGCAATCAGTGGCGCGCCATCGGAGAGGTTCGTCATCTCAAGCTCCCACGGGGTGTAAGCTCGCAGGGTCTGATTTCCTATGACGCCAACGTAGATCTCACGCCCTTCGATATACTCTTCTGTAATCGCGTCTGAACTGGTCTGGCGATGAATGAACTCCACTCGCTCGACGAGGTGCTCGAAGTCTCTGACCAGCGATGCCTGCGAAATGCCAACCGAGCCTTCCGACACGCCCGACTTTACGAACAGCGGATATTTGAGTCGCGGCGCCTGTACCTTGCGCCCGCGCGGGAAATGAACGAAGCCCGGCATTGGGACATGATGGTAGCTGAGGATTTTCTTCGTGAGTGCTTTGTCATGGGCGAGCGTGAGGCCACGCGGGTTACAACCGGTGTAAGCCTGTTTCTTTAGCTCGAGGTAGCTGACGACATGCTGGTCATATAACGGGTTGCCGTCGAAATCCTCCGCGAGATTAAAAGCGATATGCGGACGGTGCTCTGTCATCGCTCGCGAAATCACGCCGAGGTCGTCGTAAAAACCGACAGGAGTTACTTCGTGACCGAGGCCGCGCAGTGTTGATAAAACATCCCATTCAGTTTTGAAAGGCGCGATTGCTTTTGCCGTCAGTCCTTCAATCGACTCCGGCGGCACAAGCGTCTCATTCATCAGCACGATAATCCGGAGCTTGCGTCCAGCAGCGGCAATGGAGCCCGCTTCACCCTGATCTGCAGGGGTCGTCTCCACGAGCGGGGTGGCGGATTCACTCATAGCGGAATACGCGCATGGCCGTGCTGCGCAACGTGCAGCACTTGTGTAGTCAGCAACGAGGCGAACTCGTGGCGCGTCTGTTGTTCGTCGTGAACCAGCACAAGAGCCAATTGTCGAGCACGGTCGATCATTCTTTTCAACAACTGGTCTGCAGTGTAATGATGAACACCAGTCGTCTGCGAAACGGCGTTACAGATAGCCCGGCGGAAGCGCGAAAGAAACGCAGCCGCGCGAATGCGCGGCGGCTTGCCATCCAGTTTTTCCACGCAGAAAATGCGCAGCAGATCCGCGTCGTAATGCGTAGGCAGGCCAACTTCGTAAAACTCGCGCTTGCGGCGGTAGTGTTCGCGCAATGTGGTACGGCAGGCCGAGAGTGGCAAAACGCGCCGGCGACTTTGATTCGGAGCCTCCTGCCGTCGGATCGCCTCTCCGATATCGTCTATGGCTTGCAGTTTGGTGAGGGCCGGCCAGCCGTCGTAAATCTGGCGCCATTTCTTCTTCGGGTCGGCAAGCCACACGGCAAACGTCTCAGCGAAATCTTCCGCGGGATGTGCCTGTGCATACCAGGCGTTCAGGTGCACAACGTAGTCACGGCTCGCAGGCGCAGGATTGTAATGCTCGGGGTATTCCGCCGCGAATTCGCCGAATGTATTGCGCCAATCATCACGCTTATGCAGCATAAACGCGTTGTCCAGTGCGTGGCCCGCTTCATGACGCATGATCTTCATGCATTCCGCGTGTGCGGCGCCTTCACATTCCAGCATCTGGGTGCGCTCGAGACGCGACAGGCGCGGGTGACCAAGGTAGAACGGGATCGCAAATCCTGGTACGCCGTCGGGCGAGAACCATTCTTCGGATAGCCATGCATGGGGACGGAAGCTGATGCCTGCACGCCAGAGCTCGCGGTGAAGTTGATCCAGCCGGGGCTGTAGCTGCGTGTGCTTCAGTGTGAGTTCCAGGTCGCAAAGGCGCATGTCGAGGAGGTCCTCGTCTGGCAGCTCCTTCCACTGCCACAAAGGCAGTGGGTTTTTGCAGCGGTCCATGAGCCCAGTTGCTGAGTACGCTTTAATTAAAACAAGCTAAAGAATCGAATCTTAGAGCGGCCCCTGTTACTCGGGCGGCTGGCGCATCTGTGGCAGGAAGTTTTCGCGTAATAAATCGTAGCCCACCAGTTCGATCTGCATTTCATGAATGACCTGCTTGAGCCGCGGATCGCAAAGCATTTCCATTTCTGCGTGCCGGTGTTCGGCCATGTTCTTCGGGCCGCTGACGTTCATGTCGCGCAAGACCTCGACCTCAGGTGTTTTCACAAGTGTGTGACACACGACCAGGTATACGCCGGGTTTTGTAATGCTGCGCATCTGTGCGATCAATGCGTCGGCTTTTTTCGTGGGCTCCACGCTGTAGACAACTGGTCCCTGCGTTTCTCCAAGCCAGCGGGAAATTCCAAGCCCCTTTTCTCTGGCTACCTTCTCGAATCGTTCACGCATTTCAGGAGTCGTGACCGCAGCGCCCATGTGATGGTCCATGTAAGAAAGCTTCAGGCCTTTGCGCAACGCCAGCTCAACCTGCGCCCGAATCTCAGATTCCACCTCATTTGAGTTCGGCTGGTGCGCGACCAGGTCTTTGCGCGTCCCAAAAAAGTGGCCCCATTCGTCTACGAGCGACGGGACTTCTTTAGCCGGCAGCACGGGACCCCATTTATACGGCAGCCATTCGGAATTAAGGCACACATGCACGCCAACGCTGACGTTTGGATACCGCTTAAGTATTTCTACCGTCTCGTCGAGCCAGCCAGTATTAACAATCACACTTACAGCCGTCACCACACCGCATTGCAGAATGCGTTCAAGTGCCATGTTGCTGGCGTGGCAAAAGCCGGCATCGTCTGACCGAAAGACAAATCGGATTTTATCGTCCCCGAAGAGGTTAACTGGAGCCGTTGTCGTTTCCAAAGAGGACGAAACTGTGGCACTCGTTTGCGCCTGCGCTACGCTATACAGGCAAAACCAACTCAATCCGGCAACTACCGCGAGTGCCCTCATGCGATCTCCTTATTTAGGAGAATGGCGAACGGCTGGAGAAACTTCGTCAAGATTTCAGGAAGGTTGTGCTTGCCAAAGTGCCTGAGTCGCTATATGACTAGAGCTTGCCGTTAGATAAAAGGCTGCATGCGGACGAAATTTCAAGCGCCAAGTGCAGTGTGATGATCTGAGACTACATGACTTGCCGTATCCTTATAGTCGATAGTGACGAGAACAGCCGAACCATTTTAACACGGCGCCTGACCCGGCGCGGTTTTGAAGTCCTTACTGTTGAGGATGGTTCGATGGCTATCGCGGAGGTAACCAGCCAGCGCCCCGATGTTATTTTAATGGATCTTAGCGTCGTGACCATGGATTGCTGGCAAACGGCGCGCGAGCTAAAACGGAAACCGGAAACTGCACATGTGCCAATCGTAGCAATTTCGGTGTTGGACCTGACATGGGACCAGGAGGCGGCGTTGCAGGCGGGATGTGACGTATATTTGCCGAAGCCGATCAACATGGATACTCTAGGCGATATCCTGGTACGCGTGAGTAAATCCAAGTGCGTGTCCGCTCAACCCCAGAGTGTGCCAAATTCCTAGTTCCTTACCAGACGAAGGGCCAGACGTAACCTCAATTCGGCACACAGAACAGATTACGTACTAACGGTAGAACACACCAGTACACAGCGTGCTTGCTTTCGTGTCTCGTGGATTCGCAATGCCACGATGTGAAACTGGAGGATATCTTGAATCAGGCCGTACAAGCAGACGTCGTACTTAAAATTGTAAAGGACGTACTCAGCAGGACTTCTGAGTTTGCACTTTCGGGAGACCCCATTCCTGGTAAGCATGGGCTGCGTGTGACGTTACTGAAAACGGCAACTCTGAACCCTGACCTGGATACAAGCGCCAGCGTGGACCGCCTGCGGCTCATTCTCGGAAATGAACTTATGAAATCGCAGTATCGCATCACAGCATGGACGCAGTCGAAATTCGAGCTTGTTGTGGATGTGGATCGCTCGCAAACCGATAGCTCCGAAAGCGCTAATCATTAACCAACAGGTGGGGACGCGTATGCTGCTTAGTCACGCAAGTTAGGCGCCGAGATTTCCATGATTGTTATTCCTCCTGGTATCCGCGGCCTCGTGTTTGATTGCGATGGAACGGTCGCGGATACAATGCCGCTGCATTACAACGCCTGGACCATAGCTTTGAGCCAACATAGCTGTGACTTTCCCGAGGCGCTGTTTTACGAGATGGCCGGCATACCCACTGTGAAGATCATCGAGCTGCTGAACGAGCGGCATCAGTATGACATGCCGGTGCAGCAGACTGCAGACGAGAAGGAGAAGATCTTCATGAGTCTGCTGCCGCTTGTGACAGCGATAGAGCCAGTGGCCGAGGTTGTGCGCCAGCACGCGGACGCGCTGCCGATGGCGGTGGCGACGGGCGGCACCCGCGCCATTTGTTCGAAGACGCTGGAGAGTCTCGGGCTGCTTCATTATTTTCGAGCGATCGTCACGGCCGACGATGTGGAGCATGGCAAGCCTGCGCCGGACATCTTCCTGGAAGCTGCGCGTAGAATTCAGGTGGAGCCTCGGCTCTGTCTTGCATTTGAGGATGCCGAGCTGGGATTGCAGGCGGCGCGCGCAGCCGGAATGCAGGTACTGGACATCCGCATGTTATGAAGCGGCTACCGCGACCACCCACAGTTTTCATATTGTCGCCTGCGCATCTGGGAGGAAAGCGGGCGCAGTTGTTATGGCGCGAAGGCGCAAATTTCGATCTGGCCGCCCGGTTGCAGCGTGGCATTCCGGTGCCGCTCGGCGAAGTTTACGAATTCGTAAGTGGACTTTATTTTCGCGGCAAGATGGCGTACGCTCGCGCCTTTTCAACTAACTGCGGAGGGCGATCCGCCGTGTTTACCATTACCCCGGATCGAGGGCTCGTTCACGTCGACGATCTTGTCACAATGGCGGACGTGAAACAGATGGTGAAGTAGATATTAACGCGACTGATGCCCGTTATCATGAGCCATTGCGCAGAGACGTGACGGCGTTGAGACAAACGCTGCGCAACAACGGACGCATCGTTCTGCTTGGCAGTATCGCGACTGCGAAGTATGTGGATATTCTGTTGGAAATAGCCCACGACCGGGTGCTTTTCCCGTCGGATTTTGTCGGCAGGGGCGACCTGAGCCGCGGAGGACTATGTCTGCGGGCGGCCGCCGATGGCATGGAACTGAGTTACTCGCCCGTGTTAGGTGCCACTCGAACCGGCAAACGACCGCCAATCCTGGAGCCGCGGCCTAAGATTCGACAGGCAGTTAAATAGCGCCGTTCCGGGTTTCCTTACTCGGAGGACTTTTTCTTCTTCGCCGAAGACTTCTGCGACTCGCCTTCTTTCGCTGCAACTTCCTTTGTATTTTGCTCCTTTTTCACTGGAGGCAGCGACTTCCATGTTTCGTAGGCTAGCTTCTGGTATTTTGAATCCGGGAAGCGAACGGCGAAAGTCTCGAGCAGCCGGTGCGCGGAGTTGGAGTCGCCCAGGTCAGCCGCCAGGGTGGCGCGAATCAGCGTGTAATAGTCTTTATGGTCCGAATCAGGAAACAGGGCTTCAAACTCTTTGATCTTGTTCAATGCCTTCCTGCGAAGGGCATCGTCGTCCTGGTCCACCATCAGTGAAACCATCTTTATAAAAGCCATGTCGGTTTTGCCAAACCGGTTCTGCGGATCCTTTTCAAAGACTTGCGCATACATTGCACGCGCTTCCCGTTTGTGGCCAGCGATGAGCTTCGAGTCTGCGTCTTTGATCCAGCGATCGACATCCTCTTGCGTTATCTCTGCTGCTTTTGTCTCCTCACCGGACTCACTTTTATCGGCAGAGTCAGTGCCGGGGGCGGACGATTCGCCTTTTGGTTCTGAGGAAGCAGGCGGAGCGTCGCCTGAGTCCGTTTTAGGCGAAGCCGTTCGTGTGCTTGAAACGCGCGACGTCTTGGCAGCAGGTTCAGTCTTCGTTTCTTCACTGGCTGCAGTCGATTTCTCCGACGTTGTTGCTTTGCTGGTATCGGCAGGCGCACTCGCGGTTGTGCCAGCTTTCGCAGACTTGCCGGTTTTCTGAAGCTTGCGGATGGTAGACATCGCATCTGCTTCGTCAGCCGGTGCCTCCGTAGTTGCGGTACCGCTGTCGGCAGGCTTTGCCTTGGTTTCTTTCTTTACGGCGTTCGAGCCATTCTCCGTTTTTGCGGATTCCGCGGCGGCAGGTTGACTACCGCGACTGCCTGTTTTCAGAAGCGGCTTCGGCAGCTCTTCATCCGCGGCTGGATCCTCGGTTACGGAAGAAGCAGGAGTTTTGCGAGGTTCCGCCTGGCTGATAAGCAGTTCGTCATCGCTGTGCCGCAGAGCACCGCCGCCTCCGGGCGACACGCTGCGAGACGCGTTTAGCAACGGCACGATTTCATTACCCAGGGGTGGTGACGAGGCTTTCCCCGTTGCCTGCGCAGTGGTGCGCGGCTTCGAACCCGTGGCTGCCCTGAACTTGGCTTCTGCCTGTGAGAGGGGTAACGCTTCGCTTTTTGTCGCGGCAAATGCCGGTTTCTTGCTCCGTGTGTTCGGCTCAGCATCCGGAGGCAGGCTGGTGGAAAGCTTCGCGTCCGCTGCTTTGCTGACTCGCGACTCGGCCGACTTACTGACAGGCGCGGAAAATCTGGATTCAAGCACCGGTTTTGAAATCTCGCTGTTCTTTGGCGCCGTTCGGTTGATGTTTAGAGTCGTGTCCTGCATCGCCGCTGTCGGCACTACGCTGGCAGTTTGCATCGGTGAGGGCGCGGGCGCCAGCAACTGCCTCTGGTTATCGAGCGTTCCTGCCAGTTGCGGCGCGCGAACAAAACCCACCGTCTTGTCGACTAACTTGCCGGTGCAATCCAAAGTGAGCAACGTAGGGTATGCGTCTACCTGGTAGCGCTGCACGATATCTGCGCGCTGATCGCCATCGATCCGAACTTTGATGTAGTTGTCCAGCCGGGCTGCAATATTAGGATCGGAAAGCGTCTCGCGGTCCAGCTGTTTGCAGTTGTGGCACCACGTGGTAGAGAAGTCCGCGAAGATCGGTTTCCCTTCGCGCTTTGCTGCGGCCAGTGCTTCCTCGTAGTTAAGAAACCAATCCTGACTTGCGAGCAAGGGAACAGTCAGGGAACTCGAAAGCGAAAGAATGAGAAGTCTGGTCGCGAGCCGACGCACGCTTGTTTTCATCTGCAATGAAGACCTTCGATTTCTATAGCTTGGTGGCATGCCGGACATGGATAAAGGCTAAGTTCAACAAAACTCGCATAAGAAAAGATTTAATCACACATTGTTCCGAATTCACATCGCCTCTGCATAAATTGTGGAAAAGCTTCGGTCTCCTTGTGAATACACGGTTCGCCACCAGCCCAAAGGTGAAACGAGCAATTATGCGGCTAAAACGTTGATTATTAATGACTTATATTGCCCGCCGGGTTACGCCTTTCTTGATAACCATAATCGAGCTGCGATGGGGCCCCCCGTTCGGAGTACAGGCTTTAGCCTGGGCTGACACAAGCTCTTCGAAGATCACGGTGCATTTCGAGACTTGAGTAGTAATTCCATTCCTGCCGCACTCCGCCTGTGACAGCACCTCGTAAAGCGCAGCCCGGGCGAATGCGGAAGTCGGCGGCTTTTGCGTTTGCCGGCATCGCATTATGTGCTCTTGTTGTAAGCGCATACTACGGACGTCAGCGTTATCTACGCGAGCACCCACCTCCCCTGCCGAACGTAATTGCCCCCATACCGCCCGACCAGCTGAAAGCAATTCGAGTAGGTTTTCCCATTTTTCGCAAAACGGTGCTGCTTACGTCCTCTGAGCAGGATCACAAACTGGACCAGCTCTGGAAAAATCCGCCCCGATCCCTTGCAGAGGTAATCGAGTACGAACAGCGGACCAATGACATTCTCACGACGCAGCAGTTAACGCTTTACCGGCCGGTTCGCACTGCCTTTCAGAACCGGGTTATTGACCAGATGCTGGCCCCGGCGGGTCAGCGCCTGAGCAGCGGCGATTTCGACAAGCTAAAGAACGAAGTTAAAGACCGTGTGCAAAAGCGAATCGACGGAAACTAACTTACACAGCAGCACCAACAATAAACCAAAGGTCCGGCCAATAAGCTCGGCCGGACCCGAGCTCTAGCGGTTGCCGCCTGTTGGACTTTGCGACGGGCTCATCTCAATCACCGGCTTGGTTGCATCTGCGGGAGGCTCAGGCCGGCTCGTGTTTGTTGCAGTGGCGCCAAGCGTCGCGTTTGCGGTCCCCTGCGTCGCTGGGGCGAGGTTAATTCCTTTGATCCCCGTAACCAGTTCGCGGATTGCCGCAGCGATGTCGCGGTTTGCCTCAGCAACATTATTGGTCGCGGCAGCGACGGCAGTGTCCTGCGTCTGCGCCACGTTGCTGACGTCGACAGGTGCATTTCGGCCTGGGCGAGAAAAGCGTGCGCCCTGGCTGGCCTGGCTCGGGCTATCGCCCGTTGTCTGGGCTATTGCAGCGCTACTCACCTGCACTCGATAGAAGTTTAATGTGATCAGCAACAGCAGCACAGCGATAGCTGTGAGAATGAAATTCGTATACATCCGTGTGTCGAGGCTCAGTTTCAAAAGCGTCTCCTTTTACTGCGTATTCGTTCCAGTTAATTAGCGCAGGTAATAGGACAGGCTTTCCATTTCAATGGCTAAGTCGACATAATGTACTTTCACCTGCGGAGGCACATTGAGCCGCTTTGGAACGAAGTTCAGAATGCCGGTGACACCAGCCTCTACCAGCCGGTCAGCCATTGTCTGGCACGCCTCGGTGGGCACTGCAAGCACCGCTATATCTATGGGTGTTTCGGCAAGGCGGCTTTCGAGGTCGTCGATGTGATGAAGTTCGATATTGCCGCGCATGCTGCCGACTTTTCGCCGATCCGCATCAAAAGCCATCAGGATTTTGAACCCCTGCCGCGAAAATCCTGCGTAGGACACCAGGGCTGTTCCGAGATTACCTACGCCAATCAGCGCTACACGCACTTCGCGGTCCGTGCGAAGAATGCGTTTCAGATTAACGCGTAAATCGCTGACGTAATATCCAAAGCCGGGCACGCCGAACTGCCCAAAATATGCCAGATCCTTTCGAACCTGCGCACTGTTAAGCCCGAGGTATTCTGCCAATTCCTGGCTGGAAACCTTCTCGACGTTCCCCATTTCAAGATCGGTTAGCACGCGTGAATACAGTGAGAGCCGCTTCACCACCGCGGGTGGTATCCGTGCCATCTGCTCGAGTTTATCCGGGCTGCGCAGCGGTTCATGCGGAACAGCCGGCCCACTCCCCCCGGTGGGCTTGGCATCGGACGTGCGGCTCACTGGCCGATCCTGTCGATGCCTGAAACTGTTCGCCAGGGAAGTCCCATGGCAGTCCGCCGCTCGCCCAAGCTCACTTGTCCCTCATTCATTCGAGTAACGCCAGCACCGAGCTGATTCCAATCCAACTACGCTTTTGCATTGCCATTGATTCCAAAGTCGACAGTTCACTTGCCCGGCAATGGCAATCGAAGGTCTTGGCTTGGAATCGTACACCCAAACTCCGCCCGTGCAACAACCAAACGACATCCAGCCCGTTCCGGCGATGCCGGGCACCTGGAGTTTCAGGCGACTTATTCTTGATACACCTGTCGCGCTCCTGGTTGCGATCGTCGCCTACGTGGCGTGTACACGTGTAGTCGGTCTTTCGCACAAAGTGATGCACCACGACGAGAGCCTCTTTGCGTACTATGGCTATTGGCTGCACCAGGGAAATGGTTACGACTATCAGCCGATTCTACACGGGCCTGTGCTGCAGTTCCTGAGCGCATTCTTTTTCCTGCTCTTCGGCGACGATCAGTTTACCATGCGGCTTCCGTGCCTGCTCGGAGGGCTGGCGATGTTTCCGGTCGTGTGGTACTGGAGGCGGTATCTTGGGCAGGCCGGCACTCTTGCAGCATTGGCGCTCCTGGCGCTCTCTCCGAGTATCACGTACTATACCCGATTCCTTCGCAATGATGTTCCCTATTTAACCATGTGCATCGGTTGCGCATTGTGCATTCTGCGAGCGCTGCAAACCGGGGCGCCACGCTACATCTGCGCGAGTATTGTAACGGCGACCACCGCTTTCTGCATGATGGAGAGCTCGATCTTTTTCTTCTCTGCGTGCATTGGATTCTTCGGCGTTATTGTCATCGCCGACTGGCTTCGCGGAAAACCCAGGCAACCTGAGCCCGCTGCAACGGACCCCCGTATGGTTCGAAATCGAACCTCTGGTTGGGACCTGCTGGCGTGCTGTGCAGCCGGGCTGCTGATCACGCTCATCTGTGGCTGGCTCTTTCATCGGGTGCTATATTCATCCATCCACATCTACGAGCCGCTGGTTGCCATCGCCCGTAAAGCGCACCTGGGTTTATCGCCACGCCAGGCGAACGTCAGCATTGCAGGCCTATTCTTTATCGCCGCGACGGCCTTTAGCCTGGTTACACTGGTTAACTTTCGAGAGCCCCGCGGACGCCAGGGCATTTATCATGGCGTCCTGATGATTCTGTGGCAAAACCGCTGGACGGTTCTGGCCTCCTTTGCAATCGGCGTCGTCCTGTACCAGGCGCTCTTCACGACGTTTTTTACGTTTACTGAAACGCGAAGCTTCGATCACTCCACGCGAGACTTCACAGGTCCTGTGCGCGCCCTCACGCCGGTTCAGATTTACCAGAACACCTGGGACTACTGGTGGGATCAACATAAGCTGCACCGCATCAAGGGGCCGTTTCATTACTACCTGCCGATCTTATTGATCTATGAATTACCGATGCTGGCACTCGTGATGTGGGGCTGGTGGCGCGCGGTAATGTCGCGCCCGGAACGCTGGCTGCATGTTTATATTTTTGCCGCCATTCAATTGGCTGCCACGTTCTGCTACCTGCTCTTTATGCGATGGATATCGGGAACCGATCCACAGCAGGCGAGTAAGGACTTCTGGAAGCAGATGGATGAGAAATTCCATCTGTCGCACGGGTTTCACCTGACACTCATTCTGCTCTACGTACAGATTTTACTTCACCTCGTGCCGCTGCTTTTCGCGATCGGCAGACGTGTGGAAGCCTTTTTAAGCTTTTGGATGATCACGAGTCTTTTTGCTTATTCGTATGCGGGCGAAAAGGTGCCATGGCTCACCGTGCACATTGCAGGACCCACGTGCCTGCTCGCGGGCATTCAGGTAGGCCGCATCTGGCACTCTCGGGTGCAAATGCGCAGTGCCAGGCGAAGTTTGCTCGCCGTTGCAGCATGTCTGGTTGTGCTTTACCAGGCGCGCACTCAGCACTACCTGAACTTTGTGCATCCGCACAGTCCGGCAGAGCGGCTGGTCTACAACCATACATCGCCGGATGTGCAGGAGGCGCTCGATGTGGTGGAGCGTATGGGACGCGAAACGCAATTTGGCAGGCAGCTGCCCATTTTCATGCAGGGAGAGATGGCCTGGCCGTTGCACTGGTACCTGCGAAACTACCCGAACATGATTGCCCCGGCCAGCGAATCGCTCGACACAACGACACGCCCGCTGGTCATGGTGGACTGGACAAACGCCAATAACGACAATCTCACCCAGAATTACTGGGTGCGACGGATGAAAGTTCGGGAGTGGTGGGAGCCTCCACTGCTGGAGGTCAGCGCGTTACTGGACATCTACCGGGTGTTTACGCCTCACGAGAGCCGCGAAGCGGGGCTGAACCTGATGCAGCACCAGCGTGCGCTGCTGGAATGGCGCAAGCTGTGGCACTATGTGGCCTACCGCGAAATATGGATCGATCCGATGAATCCGGACTGGTCAAATGGCGCGAATGAATTTGCGATGGGTATACGCAAAGATCTCAACGAAACCTACCTGCACTACGACTGGCTTTCCTCGATACCGAAGCGCAGAGATATACCCATTTATCCCTGACGGCGTACGACTCTGTGGCTCAGACGAATTGTCCCGCATCTTGCTCGTATATGTGGCCACGGGGGATTATGGATGGTTTTATTAGCCCGCCAAAGTTGTTTCCTTAAACCGCGCAGAACACTAGAACCGTTTAACTTGACCTCAAGTTTTTGCCGCAGAATCATCGTCGCGCCCATGATCAAAAACCGTTCTGCGTTCACTCTGATCGAACTGCTGATCGTGGTCGCAATTATCGCAATTCTCGCGGCTATCGCGGTGCCGAACTTCCTGGAAGCCCAGGTTCGCGCCAAGGTAGCCCGCGTGAAGGCTGACATGCGCACAATTGCGACCGGTGTGGAGAGCTATTCTGTGGATTACAACAAGCCGCCCGTGCGCCACGACAACTGGAACAGCGCAGCGCCACCGCTTTTTTATCCTGCCATCAACGACAAGATTTTCGACCCCGCAGTGCCGGCGGCATCCGTCGGCATGCACACAATTACCACGCCAATAGCCTATTTGACCAGTTTGCCTCCGGACATATTTAACCTGCCTGTAAAAGCGCTTATTGCCCCGGAAAATGGGATTTCCGACGCCCTTGACTACTGGGATCCGGTCCAGGCGGACGCTTTTGTAACCTTCTGCCGGAGCCCGGGCAGTGGGAAAAGGCAGGGCATAGCCAAAGGCTGGATGCTCGTCTCAGTCGGGCCGGACCAGTTTCTTGGCCTCCTTCCAGTGAACGGCTATCCATCCTCTATACCAACTTCAAACCAGTTTCGACTGCTGTATGACTCCACAAATGGCACGATTTCCGTCGGTAATATCGTGCGTAGTGCCGGCGATCTTTCGCAGGCGGAATTTTTCCTTGGTGGCTGACCGCATGACACTGTCAACTTCGGCACCTGCCCGTGCGTCTAATCTGCAGGGAGGCTTGAACATTTTGAACTTTGGAAGGATTCTTCTTAGCCTTTGTTATATAAGGAAAGCGATTCTCAAACAGGTGATCCAGATGAGTGTTTGTCTAAAATATTGTAAAATGGCCATTTACATGTTGTTTTGTATGGCTTTTACGGCTTCCGGGTTTGCCCTCACAAAAGTGGGTAAAACCGAACTGAGCCTTGAGGCCCTCACAAAGCAAAGCGACGAGATTGTAATTGGCAAGGTTAAGAGCAAATCCACGCATGTGGTAGGCAGGCATATTGAGACCGACTACGAAGTGGATGTTGTTGAGTCGCTGAAGGGTACAAGTCGCGTCGGATCGCAGGTAGAAATGACGGTTATTGGCGGCGCATTGACCTCTCCACCGCTCACGCAATTCGTCGAAGCTCAGCCGCTAATGATAAGAGGCGAAGATGTTGCCCTGTTCCTGCGCACCAGCCCTCCGAAATTAACGAAACATCAGACAAGCAGGCTTAGCGAGGTGGATGCAAAATCGAAGCTACTCAGGACGCCGCGCGTTGTCGGCATGAACCAGGGTAAATTCTCAATCATTACCGACAAGCAAGGTCGGCGCAAAGTAACTAAGATCAACCTTGAGGAACGTGGCATCATGCCCGAAGACACCGTTCTCAGCAAAACGCTCTCAGCAATTGGAAGTGGGCGGATCAGGACAACGGCGCGGCCAGTTGTTCCTGCCAGTGCTCCATCCACAAGCACGGACGATAAACGCGATCCGCTGGAACGCACCAACACCGACGCTAAGAAACTGAAGCGGGGACTCAATTCGGAGCAGACACTTCATAGCGTAGACAGCAGCGGGCCGATACCTGTGCAGGACTTTGACGAATTCCGGCAGCAGATCAAATCGTTTACGCAGCAGCCATGAAGCAGAGTACACTTCCAGGCCCGGCACAACCGGGCGAACCCTCGTTACTAGGAAGCGAATTGGGAACCAGGCATATGATTTTATTTAGGAACTTATTGCTCGCTCTTGCAGCGTTGCTTTTTTCCGGAACGGCGTTTTCGGCGGGAAGCTTCCGTTATATGAAGCCGGACCCCGGCCCGCGCGGCGACACTTTTACCGACGATGAACTCATTGCTAAACGACTGCGCTGGCCTAGTGCCCAGTCGCCTATCTGGACCGTCTACAGGGATTATTCGCAGATTGATCCGTTAACCAACGAACGCGGAGTCATCGTGCCCGGTTTCAACCAGGATCCGTTCTTCCCTCCGTACACCCAGGGGCGCGTGATGGAGGTGATTAACAATTCCATTTCCGAGTGGAATGACGCAGGGTCTAATTTTAACTGGAGCAGCAGTGTTGTGCCCAGCGATTTCTGGTCCGGCTTTGAGCCAACCCTGCCTCGGGGTCCGGAATTGTGGGCCGATCTCGACGGATTTAACCTGATCACTTTTCAAGATCCGCTCACCGTCATTGAACCACCCACCGAGGACGGCGCCATTCTTGGAATTAACAGCATCTTTTTCTTCAACCAGGATGTGGACCTCAGTGACATCAATAATCTGCCTGGCTTTGTGGCGAGCGTCTATTTTACGGAGTTTTTGTCAGCTTCGCTCGGTATCTTTATTACGCCCGAAGACATTATACGGCTCCGGCTGACTCAGCAGTTCTATTCCGCTGGCAGTATCATCGACAGCGACATCATTTTCAATCAAAACCTGTTTTACAGAATCGCTCCCGAAGATCCACCGGACGATCCGGCGGAACGTGAGCGGTGGAATGGCTTCAACGATTTCATTCCGTTTATTACGGATATCGAGGCCGTGTGTACGCATGAAATGGGGCATGCTGCCGGTCTCGCGCATAGCCAGCTCTCGATGCCAACCATGGCGCCTTTCTACAATGAAGACATCTGGCACGGCCGAAACCTGGACTTTGATGACAAACTCTCCATCAAAATGGCTTATCAGCCACTGTTCAGCCGGCTCGGCAAGGGGGCGATCACAGGCCGGGTGCTGAACGGAGACGCCTTTGATGGCGTTATTGATGAGACATTCGATATCTTTGATTTTATAACTGATATCGAAAACACTCCCGTTTTCATTGGCCGACCAACCGCAGACGAGTATTTCGGGTTTGATGATATTTCGGGCGTGGATGAAATCACCAGCCAGGTAAACAGGCTCCGGATGTTTGCAGTGGTGCATAACAGTCAAAAATTCCGGATTGGATTGGGCTTCAACGCTGTGTCCCAGCCTGACAGCCGATATTTCATACCCGGTCTGCCCAGTTCCCTGGAAGAATTGAAGCGCGGGGACGGGGAATTTCTGCCGCCCAACGGGTATGCATTGTACGTCCAACCGGGGTTTGTAGTGGATGAGGTCACTGCGTTTTTCTCACCTATTCCCGAGCTGATTCCGCCTGAATTTTATGGTGGAACATTTGCGACTAACAGCTATTTCCAGCCGGGTTTCGGCTCGGTCGACGATCCGAACACGCCGGGCGATCTCCAGGTGCAGGATAACTGGCTGCAATTTGCTTTCAACCAACTGGGTCAGTTCTCCCTGGCTCTTGCACAGTCGACGTTTTCGCTGATTGACGATTTCCCCCAGTTTCCGACGCAGTCGTATCTGACTTACCGTATTATTAAAAACGGCGTGACGACAGACGTACCCAATTTTCAGTCGAACAATATCGTCACGTCCGGCATGGTTGAAAATGACCTGGCAAATTCGGCTGAGGGTGTTTCCACTATAGCGGACTCAATTGTTTCGACTGAAACAATTGAGCTGGGCCGCTTCCGCGCCGACGGTCTCAGCACCAGTAGCGCGAGCGATATGCGCATCACGGTACGCATGCAGAACGTGACCTCCAGTACGATCCAGGCGGGACTACGGTTCCTCATTCGTCCGGTCGTGCAAGGCCAGAACGTTCACTTCTTTATCAACGGACAGGAATACGACCGTGAGGCTGTACTTACAGGAGGGGCTATTCCCGCTAGCTTTCTATACGCACCGAACGAAAACTCCGAGCTTTCCGGTCTGGCTACGTTGTCAAACCCTGCCGGTTTCATCACGACACCCGATAAGCTGATCTTCGCCGACTTTACACAGATCAGCGCTTTTAACCAGTCCAACGGGAACTTCTTCAACTACGTACCTGATAATCGTGAACTGACCAATTCCGCGTATGCGGTAGTGTTTAACCCACGCACGCTGCTGCCGGGTGCGATCGTAACCTTCAGCACGGATGTCGGCTATGTGCGCTCCAATTCGTCGCCGGTGTTTGACGGGCCTATCGCAGGTCCGCTCGACGGTGTCCCCGGTGCAGATGATCCGTTCATCTACTACCCGGTTGATGTAACGACGAACTCAGTTACGACAGGTATTGATATCCTGACGAATACCGGTACGCCGGGCGGGCTAAGCGCAGGACCTACCACTCCTGGTGGTGGCGGCGGCGGTACCAATCCTTTAGGTGATGCCGATAACGACAGCATCATCAACATCCTCGACAACTGCGTGTTTGTCCCGAATACCAATCAGTTGGATATCGACAACGACGCTGTTGGAGACGTGTGCGATCAGGATTTCGTAACCTTCACGGATATTTCGCCGATAGCGCCGGGTTCCGATCGCAAAGATGCCATTCCAAATCAGCCGCTCTACACACTGGGAGCAACATTCGGCGATCTGAATAACGATGGCTTCCCCGAGCTCGCGCTGGCGAACGGATTGCCCATTGTCCAGACGGGTGCGCCCGTCAATCGTCTGTACCTCAATATTGCCAGTCCTTCCGCAAATGAGCCCGGTGGACGGCGTTATGTCGATGTCACGTTTGGTGTCGACGGAATTGCGGACACGCTGGATGACCGCATGCCATACCTGTCGGTATCGAGTAAAGACATCCGCCTTGCGGATTTCGATAATGACGGCGATCTGGATATGTTTATCTCGAATTTTGAGACAAACGAGAATCCAACCATTGGCGCAGGTGCGCAGAATTTCTTCTTCGAGAACATCGACGTCGATGACTCAACACTGAACCCCAGCCCGGACGCGGATTCATTCGGTGACGCGTTCTTTGTGGATGCGACGAACCGCTGGGATCCGGGAATTCTCAACTTCGGCCCAAATGTACCGTATCCACATGTCTACCTGGTAGGGAATTATTTTGGATCTGTAACGGGTTTCGACGTAAGCACTCATTCGGATGTCGGCGACATCGACTGTGACGGCGATATTGACGTGGTCGTCAGCAACGCGAACGCGTTCAACGACATTATACCCTCAGCGGGCATAAACACGCAGGAGGGAACAGACCCTGGAACTCCGATATTCCTCGGCGGCCTGCGGTTCAGCGAGCGTGTTTTAATCAACCATACGCGTGAACCCGCAAACCCGGATTTTGGGCCGGTACCCCCAGGCTTCCCTTACCGTTTCCGTGATGAAACGCTGGGTGAGGACCAGGTATTTGGAGAAGCACAGGACAGAATGCCGCCCCTCAAGCCGGAGTGGGCAACCGTCTCCGATACCAATGCTTTTGATGAGGTGGACTACAGCAATACGCAGCAAGTGAAGCTAAGTCACTTTTTTAACTCCAATGCGCTTTCCATAAACGTCTTCGATAAGCGCAATCCCAACATCGTATCCAACGGAGATGAGTTGCCGGCGGGTTTCCCTTCGCCCACAAACACCTGGGATGGGGATGACCTGTCGTACATAAACTTTGATAATAATGGCGACGGTGTGCCCGATGGAATTTTCGGGTGTTTTCAGTACGGTTTTGAGTCCTGGCTCGCTGCCGACGATGGAACAATTCTAAACATCGGAATTCCACAGGGACTGCCTGGTGATGCCCCCGGTGCAGAGACGGACGAAAAGGCTGTAGAGAATGATTCAAGCATCAGCGGGCTCGTACTGGATGCGGATTATACAGGTTGGAACGAGATGGTTTCGTTTAACACGACGTCCAATGCGAATCACAATGTATTTACAAATCGCAACGGCTATTCTGAAGCGGATCGGGGACGGATCGGATCGCTCGCGGCCTTCGGTGGGGGCGCCCGGGCAGCCATCGATTATTTCCTGTTTCCAGGTTCTGTCGATGTAACTCGACGCCGCGAACAGTACGCGCTTACTCATTTTGGTCGTCCAAGGGACGCTCTGACTGACGATCTGAATTCGGACGGACTGCCGGATATTGGTGTCGCTAACGACAGTGTCACTACAGCAGACATAATCAATCTTGATGTGCCGCCCGGCAATAAGACCTTTTACATCAACCAGGATTATCTTGCCCCCCAGGGGGGCCACACCGGCTGGCTCGAAGTAAATGGTAACGGTCCTGTGGGTCGGTCGCTCATAACCAATGAACTACACACGTATGCACTTTCCTTCGCGGCCGCAGACTTCGACCTGGACGGCGACATCGATCTGTTTTCCGGCACAGCAGGCACTGTCGGAAATTTCTATCGGAATAACCAGCGGACTGCCGGTAGAGGTGTGACGCTGCCGTCGGTCGGTTCGACTGCCAGCGTCTATGATGCTCCGCTCTTTATCGACCAGTCGTATGAACTGCTGCCACCCTATTTCGGGTTGGCCTTTGATCCAGTTACCGGATCACAGCCAATTGCGAACATGACGTTTGGTACCGCCTTGGGAGATATGGACCGCGACGGAGACCTGGACCTTGTGTTCGCCAACGGCGGCATCTTCCATCCGGTTGGCGAATATCAGATGGTTTTTAAGAACAATAGTAAGCCGTTGAACCCAGGCGAGCACGTATTCACACCAGCTGGATCACCTTATACAGCACCCTATCTCCAGTCGAATCCTGGCAATGCACCGTGGTTGAACAATGTGGCATACCGGGCATATGATGTGAAGTTTACGGATTTGAATGACGATGGCAGCCCTGACATTTTCTTCTCTGTAAATGGTGCTTCATCCCGACTCTACATCAACGTAGATTCGGACGATAACACCCGTAACTCTGCGGTTGACGCCGACAGCGTTCCAGATGGTCTTTTTGTAGAGCAGGATCGCCTGCCTGGTATCAGCGATCCGCGCAGGCTGAATGGCCGGCGTTCCGCCATCGGCGACATTAATGGTGATGGACACCCGGACATCGTCATAGCGAATGCAGATAATCGCGATGGCGCTCCAAACCTTGTTTTGATTAACAGAATTGGGGCCTTCGGCTGGGGCTACTTTAATTCGGAAGAGGATACCCGTATTCCCCAGGTGTCGTACTCACCTTCCGGCCAGGGACAGGTTCTGGACGATACTGTGGACGTGGCACTGGTGGACGTGGACAACGATGGAGATCTCGATATCATATTCGTGAATCGCGCCAGCTTGTCAGAAACCGTTTCGCCGAACTTTTACCCGTATTGTCGCCTCTTAATAAACAACGGTTCGGGGATCTTCTCAGAGGTTACTGACGCAGGTCACGCGGGCATGTTCGTGGATCCTTCCCGCAGAATTATTGCACCTGAGCGCTGGCCGATGATCACCCGTCCTGGCAAATGGGAAGGCATCGTGGTCGCTGACTTTGGAAACCGCGGTGAAGCAGGGGAGGATGTGAATGGCAACTCCGTGTTCCCATACAAAGTTATCGAAGAGACGGAAGATCGCAACCGGAATGGCTTTGTGGACTTCACAGATACTGGTTCCGCCGGCAGCGGCGGTGCGGGCTCTGAGAATGGACGTCGTGACGTAAGCTTCGACCTGTTCTTCTGCAATGGGGACAGTGCGTCCAGCAGCGTACTCCTGATGAACGGCGGCGCTGCGGGTGCTTTTGGAAATGGTACGTTCACTGAGGAGACTGCATCTCGCTTTGCCGTCAACATTCCGTTCCCATGTTTCGGTGGCGACGCAGGAGATGTGAATGCGGATGGCCTGCAGGATCTCGTGCTGGCACTGGACACATCGTCAAATGTGACGGGCGGTGGTAATCCTCCAGCAGCGAAAATCCCGATTTCGCTGCTGCTGAACACTGCCGCGTCAGGAACATCGACCAACGCAGGGTTCTTTGTCGACGTAACTGGTTACGACGGTGTTACCTCCGCCGGTCAATTTGCCGCATCCGGCGAGCTGCCTTATTTGAAAGTGCAGTTCCCACCACCTGGTTCTGAGGGCAACCTCATTGCTGGAAACTGCCGATCGGTGAAATTGGGTGACGTGGACACCGACGGCGACCTGGACATCATTATCGGCCAGGCAGGGCGCGGCAGTATCGCCACTGCCGGTTACATGAACCACATTCTGCTGAACATGATAAACCCGGCGAATTTCGCATCGCGTGACGTTCTGTCGGTCCGTGATCCTGGCGGCCCCATCCTGCGTAGTGTTGCGCCGGCAATGGCTGCACAGGGGCAGATTCTGACCGTTCTGCTGCGCGGCGACAACTTTGCGGGCAGGCCGCAGGTGGATTTTGGAGCCGGCATAACCGTACTTGAAACCAGCGCGCTGCCGATAATCAGCGACAGCATGACGGTACGCATCAGGGTGGCAGCAAATGCGCAAACCGGTAGCCGCGTTATCAAGGTGACCAATCCGGATGGCGAGTACACGTACAGCAGCAACAAGGCGTTCCAGGTAATCGACGCCAGCCTGATGGAAGTTACCGCCGTGCAAGAGGACTGGCAGCTTTATCAGTAACTTCTAAATCGAAATTGAATGAGCGTAATCGAGCGGGCCCAACCGGGCCCGCTCTTTTTTACACCTGCTCGCTCACATTCGCGACTGTCTGTTTACGTCCCAGTGTGCCGAATTAGTAATTCATTACCAGTTTGAGTGCGTAAGATGGGCTCGGTTCGGCACACAGAACCTAATTACGAACTAAAGGTAGACCACACCTGTGTGCTGTTCCTGAAATTCGCAGGAGAATTCCGTCGGAATCTTTTTGCACCGAAGGTGCAGCGGAACACAGCCCAAGGTCAGGATTCTGGCTTTTTGGAATCCGCAACCCTTCAGGTTTTTTGCACCGAAGGTGCAGCGCAACACAGCCCAAAGTCAGGATTCTGGCTTTTTGGAATCCGCAGCCCTCAAGTTTTTTGCACCGAAGGTGCAGCGGAACACAGCCCAGGGAAAGGAGGCCACGGCTTTTTGTGGCCGACGCAGCCCTGGGTTACAGCATCCCATTGTTCGCGCCCTGAAGGGGCGCCGCAAACCGAAAACGAGCTACGAATCACTGGTCCACCAGACTAGTAAAAGTTCCAGTCCCCAACTGCGCTTACAGCCGAAGGGCGAATCACCAGCAGGTTGCTGAATCCGCTGAATGAAGAGTCGAGCCCTCCGACAAAAAGCCGCGCCGGGTTCGACGTCGCGCCGGGTGCAAAGCTCTTTGTCGCGTCATCGAAACGCAGCGTCGACAGGTACGACGCATTCGTCGTAGTGAAAGGGGAGGGTGAGCCGGTCCCCGTCAGCAGGTTCGCCGGCAACTGCAAGCTGTAAATCTTCGCGTCAGGAACACCGAAGCCGCTGCCGTTGCCGCCAAAGAAAACCGTTCCACCTTGCGACACCGCCAGGTCCGCAATACCCGAAGGTATCGCCGCTGTGTCCACCAGTACGTGGCTTTCTCCGGCATCTATGTCAGAATCGGAGTTCGAGTTTACGAGGCCGTAGATACGCCCATCTGGAAACACCGACTCGCCAACGATGAGGTTTCCGGAATTGTCGAATGCAACCCCCCCATTGTAGGAGAGGCCGCTGAAATACGATGCGCCGGGCGGACGAAATATCGGGCTGACACTGGTCGGATTGTCGACCACGAGAAGTTCCGCGCTGGTGCCGCCGTCCGCCGTCTGGATGACAAGCGATCCCGCTGGCATGGCCGAAGCATTACCCGGCGGTGCGATCGTCATCTGCGCTCCCGTAAAACCGAATCCGCTGTCGGCCAGTATCGGCGCGATCAGCAGCGTTATCTCGGATGGGTCCAGAAAATCACCGTCTGCATTCAGATCGCGTGCGCGGTAGATGCTCTGGCTCGTTCCATTTTCGGTCAGCGCGAGATCGCCATTACTCAATACGGCCATGCCGCCGACACTGCCGAATCCCACGGCAACCGTGGCTGTCGTGCCCGCAAGAGTATCGACCTTTAGAATGGACTGGCTGCCAAAAAACCCCACGGAAGCATACAACCGATTGGGAACATTCGAGTCGACGGCAAGAGCTCCGGCATAGGGTTGCCCAAGCTGTACAGAAGCCGATGTGTAGCCGGCAGGCAGTGAAAGCACTGTGACCGCTGCCGATTGAAGCGAGCTGCACATTATGCAGCCGAGAAGTACACCAGCGACATGAAGTCGCCAGACGTGTTTAATCGTGAACATGATTGATCCTTTAGTGACCTGCTCCGAGGTCAGAATGAGTGACACCTTCCCCTGGAACCAGGGCGACGCGTCGGCGCGAAGTGGCTGCTCCGCGCGCAGCAGCTGTTTTATCCTCCTCCCGCAGCCCAGGGTCGGCCGCGTCAAAATGCGTGGAGTCGGTCTTCTGACTTACGGATCGTCCTCAGCTCTGCGCCTTCCCAGTTGGCAATGGCACGTGCTGCAAATGCCATTTCCCACCAGTGGCTACTACGTGCAGGGCGTCGTCCCCGTTTACAGCGGCGGGCCCGCGCCGGCTTTTCACCGGCTTCCCCGGCAGGTTGGACTTTCGCCCTCTCTGCCAAACTCCACGGGCAGATGATCATCATTGCCTTTAGTGAGGAGCAACAAAGTTCTTGGTACCATCCGATCCAAATCGGATGACGTCGCCATCGAAGGAGAAGGCGGGCCAAATCTTTGACTTTTCGTACTTTACGCGCAAACAAGCAGCCAAAACTGAAGGCGAACGGGACATTCGCATATAGCATTCAAACACACACAACCAGGGAGCCACAGATCAATGGCTGAAACAAAAGAACCCACGGAGCAGGCTACAGTCGAAACCGACGAACCCGGTGCAACCCACCAGGAAATGGAAACACGCGAGTTCCAGACGGAGGCTCGTCAACTGCTGGATCTGATGATCCATTCTGTGTACTCCAACAAAGACATTTTTCTGCGGGAGCTGATCTCCAACGCCAGCGACGCGCTCGACAAGCTGCGGTACGAATCGCTGACGAACTCCGGGCTGGAGCAATTCACCGTGGATCCGCATATCCGGATTGAGTCCGACCCGGCAGCGCGAACAATCACAGTGAGTGACAACGGCATCGGGATGGATCGCGAGGAAGTCATCCGTTTCATTGGCACCATCGCGAAATCCGGAACGCTCGAATACGCCAGGCTTCTTCAGGACGCTAAATCCAGCGGCAAGGAAGTGCCTGCCGACCTGATCGGGCAGTTCGGCGTAGGCTTCTATTCCAGTTTCATGGTTGCCGATAAAGTGACGCTGATCACCCGGCGCGCCGGCCAGGATACGGGAGTGCTGTGGGAGAGCACGGGCGATGGGAAGTACACGATTGGCGAGACAAATCGCTTCGAGCCAGGCACCTCTGTCACGCTGCACCTCAAGCAAACGGACGATGAAGACGGTGTGAAGGATTATACGCGCGAGTGGACGATTCGCGAGATCGTTAAACATTACTCGGACTTTGTCTCGTACCCGATCCGGATGAAGGTGCAGCGCAAAGAGATCGAGCGCGATGAAGACGGCAAGCCCAGGGAAGGCGCCGAGGAAAAAACGATCGTCGAGGACGAAACGCTCAACTCCCAGAAGGCGATCTGGACGCGTCCGGAGAAGGATGTCAGCGACGAAGACTATAACGAGTTTTACAAGCACATCAGCCACGACTGGAGCGATCCGCTGAAGCGGGTGATCATTCGCGCCGAGGGGACGAGCGAATTCCGCGCGCTGATTTACATTCCCGCACGCGCGCCGTTTGACCTGTTTACGCGCGACTTCGAGAAGGGGATTCACCTCTACATCAAACGCGTTTTTATCATGAGCGACGCCAAAGATCTCGTGCCCGAGTACCTGCGATTCCTGCGCGGCGTGGTGGATTCCGAGGACCTCTCGCTCAATGTTTCGCGTGAGATTCTTCAGAAAGACCGCCACATTGCCACGATCCGAAAGGCTATCGTACGCAAACTTCTCGACACGCTAAAGACGATGCGAGCTGACGAGAAGGAGAAGTTCGCGACGTTCTGGAAAGAGTTTGGGCGCGTACTGAAAGAAGGTTTGTTCCAGGACCAGGCGAATCGCGATGCCTTGCTCGAGATCTGTGGATTCGCGAGCACGGAAAGCAGCGTTGATCCGGACGTTGGCACCACGCTGGAAGAGTACGTTGCTCGCATGAAGCCGGACCAGAACACCATCTATTACATGACAGGGCCTAACCGTGCCGCCGTCGAGTCGTCGCCGCATCTCGAGGCGTTTCGAGACCAAGGCTATGAAGTGCTTATCCTTACGGACCCGGTGGACGAAGTCTGGACGCAGTCGCTGTTCGAACACAAGGGCAAGCGGTTCCAGAGCGTTGGAAAGGGCACGGCCGATATCGGCAGTGAAGAGGATCGGAAAAAGGCGGAGCAGGAGCGCAAGGACAAGGAGAAGGACTTCTCAAGCCTGCTGGAAGCGCTGAAGAGCAGGCTCGATGAGCACGTCAAAGAAGTGCGTTTGTCGGGGCGTCTCACTAGCAGCCCTGCTTGCCTGGTTGGCGAAGCATACGACATGAGCCCGCAGATGGAACAGCTCATGCGCGCGAGCGGGCAGGAAGTGCCGAAAACTAAACGCATCCTGGAATTGAATCCAGGGCACCCGTTGCTGGAAAAACTGCAGCAGATATACTCTGCCGATAGTAACGACGCACGTCTTGGCGATTACGCCGAGTTACTGTACGGCCAAAGCGTGCTTGCCGAAGGAGGTCAGTTGCCCGACCCCGGCGCGTTTAGCCGGAAAGTTGCCAATCTTATGACGAAAGCGCTTTAGGCACCCATGGGATAAATTAAGAAACGGCAGCCGATTTCGGCTGCCGTTTTGTACTTCGATGTTTATTTTTTGCTTGGTTACAAGTTCCGGTTTAAAAAGTCGAGCCCGCGCTCGGCGGCGGCCTTCTGCCCGCCCTCGCCGAATGGTACATGGCCTTCACCCGGCAGAATCAGCAGCTCGTTGCACAGCTTCTTTTTCCACATGAGTATGTGCAGTTTATGCGCCTCGGCAACAGGGACTGTCGGGTCGCATTCTCCGTGGATGATCAAAGTCGGGGGCATATGCCTGAAGTTCGCAAACTGCGGAGGAATCCCGCCAGAGGTAGTGACGACTGCCCGGATGCGCGGGTCCTTAGAGGCGAGTGCGGTGGCCAGGTATCCACCAAGCGAAAGGCCGGCTACCCCGATGCGGTTTGGATCGACACCACACCCGAAGTTCTGTACGTAATTCACGGCCGCGGCGTTTACACCGAGCCATGCAGCAAAGGCACGAGGGTCTGGTAACTCGCGGGTGTCGGCATCGGGCGCTTGCAATCCTGGCGTGCCTTCAAAATAGTGGACGAAGAATACAGCGTAGCCTTCAGAAGCCAGCGCACGACAAACCATGCGGTAGCTGCGCGCATGACGATAAGCGCCATCCGAGCCGTGCAGGAAGATAACCGCCGGCGCTGAAGCACACTTCGGCAGGAAGTGCTCCACCATGACAGGGCATCCGCTTGGCGCCTGGAAACTACCGGCGCCCTGCTGAACGCCAAGGCCAAGGAACGCGCCAAGGATTCCCTGGGCGGGTGACGAAGTTGGTGACACGGCAGCACAGACAAGAGCAGAGGCCAGGACAGCGCCCCGAATGCCCAGCATCATTCGGATCGACATTGGAAAGACCTTCATTTTAGTAATATTTCAAAACTGAAACCCTGTTGCGGGCCGCAAACCGGACCGTGTCAAGCAGATGTGGCCAAGTGAGAGCAAACTCTATACCGTCGCACTTGACGCGTTGGCGATTGCGCCGCCGGATCGCCCGCATGGTTTATGAGCGCCTCCTCCGCCCTGTGCTGTTCCGCATGTGGAACAGCGATGCCGAATCGGCCCATCACGCAACGATGCGCTGGCTCGTACGTGCAGGCGAGCGTCCGCTTTTAAGGAAGATGATCGAACAGGTGTTCACAATCGAAGCACCATCGCTCCACCGTCAGCTTTTTGGACTCACGTTTCGCAATCCCGTCGGGCTCGCCGGGGGGTTCGACAAGAACGCACTCAGTTTGCCAGGTCTGGAGGCACTGGGATTCGGTTTTCTCGAAGTCGGGACGGTCACGCGCCATCCACAGCCGGGCAATGCGCGCCCCCGCCTGTTCCGCCTGCCGCAGGACGAAGCGATTATTAACCGCCTTGGGTTCAATAACGATGGCGCGGACGCCCTCGCCGCCCGCCTCGCCCAATCGCCGCGTAACCCCGTTGTTCCGATCGGAATCAGCATCGGAAAATCGAAAGCCACTCCGCCTGGGCAAGCCATCGAGGATTACGTCTATTCCTTTCGGGCATTGTTTGCGCATGGGGACTATTTTGCAATTAACGTGAGCTCACCCAATACACCGGGGCTTCGGCAGCTTCAGGACAAAGATGCCCTGGACGCATTGCTGGTTGCGCTTGGAGCCGAGCGCAGCCGTCTGGGACAAAAACCTTTTCTGGTAAAGATTGCACCGGATCTGGAACCTGCTGCGCTCGACGAATTGCTGCAGGTGTGTGCCGAGCGAAGTGTCGACGGACTGATTGCGACGAATACAACTCTATCCCGTGAGGGGCTGCATGTGGCAATCAGCGAGGAGGGAGGGCTAAGCGGGCGTCCTCTGTTCACGCGCGCATTAGGGGTAGTGCGCCATGTCCGGTCTGCCTTGCCTCGGATGCCGATCATTGGCGTGGGGGGCATCATGTCCGGTTCCGACGCGCTTCAAATGATGGACGCCGGCGCAGATCTGGTCCAGATTTACACAGGGTTGATCTATCGCGGACCTGGGCTTGTGAAGGAAATCTGCCGAACGGTGCTTGCTTGAGTTACCACCGGATCAGCGGCATTTTTTTCTGCTGGACTTGAATGACACAGGCTCAACTACTGAATAACCCTTATAGCTGGGCGCGTGCGGTGGAGTTCCGCATTATAGCGGAGCTCTGCTGGTTAAGTACTTAGAAGTTTTTTGAAGGCAGGCGGTAAAAGCGAAAAGTATGGGTATTCTGTGTTTCGGGCTTAGCCATCGTACTGCCCCCCTGTCTTTGCTCGAGCGTGTAAGCTTCAGCACCGACGGGATGGATGCGTTTTTAAACACCCTTACCGCTCCTTCTGAAGTAAACGAGGCCTTTGGACTGTCCACGTGCAACCGAACCGAATTCTACCTGCATGCGGGCAATGTGCACGAGGCGCTGGCGCTGCTGCTGTCGAGGCTGCACGATGAGCGGGGTGTGGACTTGCGTCCCGAAAGCAAACAAACGTATTTCTACGCGGATGAAGCTGCGATGCGCCATCTTTTCAGAGTGGCCTGCGGTGTGGACTCTCTCATCATCGGCGAGAACGAAATATTGGGGCAGATGCGCAAGGCGCGTGAGGCCTCCGCAGACGCGGGCTATGTAGGGCCAGTGCTGGATCCAATTCTACTGCGGGCCCTCGACGTAGGACGCCGCGTTCGTCGCACGACTGCCATCAGCAAAGGCAATGTTTCGGTGGCGTCCGTCGCAGCCACCCTGGCGGCGCGGCACTTTCCCGACATCGCTGAGAAACGCGCAGTGGTTTTAGGTGCGGGAGAAACCGCGGAGCTTGCCTCGCGACACCTGGCCGAGCGCGGGATGACGCGTATCACGATTGCCAACCGAACATACGAACGCGCCAGGGACCTTGCGCACATCGTTGGCGCCCGCGAAACGGCATTTGAGCAGATCGGCGAAGCGTTGGCTGATGCGGACATCGTTCTTTGCGCTACGGGTGCACCGCACTTTATCATCAACGAAGCAATGGTACGCGCTGCAATGGAACGCCGCAATGGCCAGGCGTTACTATTGCTCGACCTGTCGGTTCCGAGGAACGTCGACCCGTGCGTCGCCGCTTTGGAGGGCGTGACCGTGCACAGCATGGAAAGCATGACGCAAATCGCCGAGGAGAACCGGCTGCAGCGTGAAGCGCAGGTGGAGCGAGTGGAGCAGGTTATTGGCGAAGAGATCGCCGCGTTCCGAAGCGCGGAGTTGTCGCGCGACACATCCAGGTTTGTCGCGGCGTTGCACCGCCGTACCGAGCAGCTCCGCCGCGGGCATCTCGACCGCTATGGCCACTTTTTTGACGACCAGCACCGCGACCACCTGGAGTCCTTTACCTCCGGTCTCACGCGAAGCTTATTGCACGAGTTGGTCGCGAATTTGCGCACGTTGGACCTCGAGACCGATGAAGGACGTCATCGCTTCCAGGTCGCCCAGGAGCTGTTTAATATTACCCCTGATGACGGTGGCGATTAACGTAAGTCCCAGGTGCCGGAACGAATCGGATCTATGGTAACAATCGTTCCGATGACGCGCTTACATGTGCAGGCTGCAAAGCGCGTAATTATCACCGTTGTCTGTGAACTGTTTGCTGGAGACACTTCAGCGGCAAATATCGATCGCACATTAAATGATTATGACCGCTCACGGCATTTTGCTGACATTGATGATTTTGAGGAACATTATCTTGCGCGCAAAGGAATGTTCCTGGTCCTGCTCGAAGGCGACGAGGTTGTGGGTACGGGCGCGGTACGGCCATTGGATCAAACCACTGCTGAGTTAAAGAGGATGTGGTTTTTACCTGAGTACCGCGGACTCGGATTGGGACGGAGCATGGCGGAGCAGCTTCTTGAGTTTGCTCGAACAAGCGGTTATACTCACGTGCGGCTGGATAGTGGAAAGAACCAAGTTGCGGCGCTTCGGCTCTATCACAAGCTTGGGTTTCGCGAGATACAGCGCTATAATGAAAGCACGTGCGACGTTTTCATGGAGCTTGAACTGTAAAGGCAGTCTGTCAGCTATCAATCAGGATGACGCCGCGGTACCCGGCACCGCCACGCGCGCATTCGTAATCGCCCCCTCGCGGCACAGCATGGTCTCGCGCGTGATTTCATCGTCGATGTCGATGGTCATTTCACCCTTTTTCACCAGGTGCAGAATCAGGCTGCTGACGTTTTTTGCATAGAGCTGGCTCGCGTGATAAGGCACTTCGCTGGGCATATTATCCGGCCCAAAGATGGTTACACCCGAATCGTAAACGGTCTGCCCCGACTGCGTTAGCTCGCAATTGCCACCGCGCTCGGCCGCAAGATCCACCACGACAGATCCCGGCGACATGCGGCGGGTATGCTCAGCTGACACAAGGACAGGCGCGCGCTTACCAGGCACGGCTGCCGTCGTTATGAGCACGTCGCTCTCCGCTACAACTTTACCGATCAGCTCACGCTGCCGCTGGTAAAAAGCTTCGTCCTGCGCGGCGGCATATCCGCCGGCACCTTCCGCCGCTGCGGTTTCGAGCGGCAGTTCAACAAACCGTGCGCCAAGGCTGAGCACCTGTTCCTTGGCTGCGGCACGTACATCGTAAGCGCTTACGACGGCACCCAGCCGCCGCGCCGTCGCAATGGCCTGTAACCCGGCAACACCGGCACCCATAATGAGTACGCGGGCCGGCGCAATGGTTCCAGCGGCTGTCGTCAGCATTGGGAACATACGCGGCAGCAGATTCGCCGCTACCAGCACCGCTTTATATCCGGCAATGGAAGCCTGGCTCGACAACGCGTCCATGCTCTGCGCCCGGGTAATCCGCGGAATAAGCTCCATGGCGAAGGCGGTGACCCCCGTTGCAGCAAGCCTGGCTGCCGCCGCAGTTTCACCAAGCGGGTCCAGGAATCCAATGAGAATCTGCCCCGGTTTCAGCCCTGCCAGTTCAACGCCCGGGTTTGCGCCGCCCGCGCGCACGCAGGCAAGGATGTCTGCCGAACCAATCAATGCCTCGGCGTCCCCGACAACGGTTGCGCCTTTATCGATGTATTGTTGATCAGGGAATCCTGCTTCCACCCCTGCGCCGCTCTGCACGTGAACCTGGATGTCCTGCTTCAGCAACAGCGGCACCGATGCCGGTACAAGCGCCACGCGCCGCTCGCCTGCGAATGTCTCTTTTGGGACCCCTACGATCACTTGATGCCTCCAGGTACTTCCATCGCCAACCACCCACAACTTGACTCAGGCTTTCGCACTTCCCGAACCTCGCTTCCACATAAGGAGATTCCAGTGCAATCCACACTAATCACCAACCTCTACATTTTTCTTCTGGCGACGTTTATCGGCTTTGAGGTGATCCGGCGGGTTTCACCGCTGCTTCACACTCCATTGATGTCGCTGACCAATGCAATCTCGGCCATTGCGATTGTTGGAGCGCTGGTGATAGCCGGCCGCCGGGACGCGCCTACGCTTGTGACAGTGCTTGGGACAATAGCCGTACTTGCGTCCACGATCAACATTGTCGGCGGATACCTTATCACCTATCGCATGCTTCGGATGTTTAAGAAACGGGAGCGCGTAGCGGTTGTTCAGCCGAATTCTTCGACCAGCACACCGGCTGGGCCTGCTAAATGATTGTCATACTGGTTCACCTCGCCTACATCGCCGCTGCCGCATGTTTTATCCTGGCGCTGAAATGGTTAAGCGCGGTGCCGACGGCACGTCGCGGCGTGATTATTGGTGTAACGGGTATGGCGCTCGCCGTCGGCGGCACGCTGATCAAGCCCGAGGTCGTCAACTATCAGTGGATCGCGATTGCGATCGTGCTGGGCTCGATTATCGGGGTCCCCATGGCGCTTATGCCAATGACCCACGTCCCGCAGCGAACCGCGCTTTCCCATTCATTCGGCGCGCTGGCCGTCGCGCTCGTAGGTGCCGCCGAGTTTTATCTGCACCGCTGGGGTCACGGCGGGAGCGGCACCGCGCAAGGGGCAGGCGCCGCTGCGGCAGGCGGGGCGCATCTCGACCGCTTTACCATGTCGGCCCTTGTGCTGGAAGTGCTCCTTGGCGGCCTGACCTTCACCGCCAGCCTTATGGCCTTTGGCAAACTGCAGGAGCTGATCCCCACGCGACCCATTGTCTACCCGCACCAGAACATTCTCAATTTGTCCGTACTCGGACTGGCGGTTCTGTTCGCCATCCTGATTGTGGCAAGCCCCAGCCTTGGATGGCTTTTCCCGATATTCCTGGCGCTCTCGGTTGCGTTTGGCGTGCTGCTGATATTGCCTATCGGCGGAGCGGATATGCCGACGGTTCTCGCGCTGCTCAATTCGTACGCCGGCCTGAGCGCGGCGGCCATGGGTTTCGTACTCGATAACAAATTACTGATCATCGCGGGGTCGTTGGATGGATCCTCCGGCTTTATTCTGTCCGTGATCATGTGCCGCGCAATGAACCGCAGCTTCACGAATGTGCTGTTTGGTGCTTTTGGCCAGGTACAAACCTCTGCACCTGGGGAAGTGGAGCAGCGCACCGCCCGCAGCGCCAGTGCCGAAGAAGCAGCGTCGTTCCTGGATGCGGCATCGAGTGTATTGATTGTCCCGGGATATGGAATGGCCGTGGCGCAGGCCCAGCACAAGGTGCGCGAACTGTACGACCTGCTCACTAAGCGCGGAGTCGATGTGCGCTTTGCCATTCATCCAGTGGCGGGGCGTATGCCGGGCCACATGAACGTGCTGCTGGCCGAGGCCGATATCCCGTACGACAAGCTCCTTGAGATGGATGACGCAAACTCCGAATTCCCACAGGCGGACGTGGCACTCGTGATCGGCGCAAATGATGTGACGAACCCGGCCGCCCGTCACGACAAAGGCAGCCCGATTTACGGAATGCCCATACTGGATGTCGACAAGGCCCGAACCGTCATGGTCATCAAACGCAGCATGAACCCCGGGTTTGCGGGAATCGAGAACGAGCTCTACTTCCAGGAGCAGACGCTGATGTTGTTCGGAGACGCGAAAAGTTTTGTCGGCGAACTGGTAAAGGAGCTTTCCGCCGTCGCGGCCTGACTACCAGTGTGCCGAATCAGAAGTTCGTATCCAGTTTGAGCACGGAAGAAAGCTCGATTCGGCACACAGAACCGAATACGAACTAACGGAGCCCACACTAATGTGCAGTCTCAGAATTTCGCGGAATAATTACATGATTCCGGCTTTTTGGAATCCGCAGAATTTCGCGGCATAATTCAGTTCAGGGCACGCCTAACCAACCGGGCGCCGCGCAACAAACCAAACATTCGGTTTTTTGCGCCGAAGGTGCAGCGGAACCCAGCCCAGGGAAAGGAGGCCACGGCTTTTTGTGGCCGACGCAGCCCTAGGTTATCGATACAATTACATCGCGCCCTGAAGGGGCGCCGCAAACCGAAAATATGGTACAAATTTCTGGGACACCACACCAGTGTACCGATTCCGTAGTTCATTACGAGACCAAACAAACTTACCCTCGATTCAGCACACAGAACTGATTACGAACAAACGGTAGATCACGCTAGAACTGGAAATAAAAGAACGGCTCGTAGTTGTTGGTCCACGTGACCGCAATCAGCGCGATGAAACACGAGTACACCAGTCCGCGCACCCAGAACGGTTTATCCAGCAGGTACTCGTGTCGCCTGTGCAGCGCCTCGGGCACATCGATCGCCAGCACCACCGCCATCGCGTACAGCACCAGCCGCTGCCGGTCGGGGTCTGCCTTGAACGTAAACTCGAAAATCCGGTAAAAGAAATCGAACGACGTCGGAAGGCCTGGCAGGATCGCGAACATATGGCTCATGCTCATTAGCTGAAACGTAAACAGCCCGACGAGAAACAGCCAAACCGGCCGCAGATGCATACTGCCCAGCCGCTCCACAAACGCGTCGTACGACTTCCCGATCATCCGCCCGATAGACAGGAACACCCCATTGATCGTCCCCCACAGCACGTAGTTCCACGTCGGCCCGTGCCACAGTCCGCATAGCGCCATCGTGATCATCAGGTTGCGGTACGTCTGGTACGTCCCGCCGCGGTTTCCGCCCAGCGAGATGTACACGTAATCGCGCAGCCACGAGCTCAGAGAAATGTGCCACCGCCGCCAGAATTCCGAAATGCCTGCCGAGAAATACGGCCATCGGAAATTCTCCTGCAGCCGGAAGCCCATGAACATCGATGCGCCGCGCGCGATATCCGTGTAGCCCGAAAAATCGCAGTACACGCGAATCGCGAACAGGTAACAGGTCAGCACCAGCTGCCACGAGGAGTATTCCATAGGGTACGTGCGCGCGTGTTCGATCGCCGTGACAATCACATCGGCCACCGCCACCTTCTTTACCAGTCCCACCAGGATGAAGTACGTCCCTTCGCCCCAGTCGCGCATCGTCACCTTGCGTCGTTCGAGTATCTGCGGCAGAAGAAAACTGGCGCGCAGGATGGGCCCGGCGACGAGGTGCGGCCAGAACGACACAAACACCGCGAAATCCATCAGGCTGCGAACCGGCTTGAGCTTGCCCCGCCAGATGTCGATCGTATACGACAGCGTCTGGAACGTATAGAACGAGATGCCGACCGGCAGCACCACCTTCAGCGTCCACCAGTCCGCCGCCCAGCCCAGCCGCAGAAACATCTGCCGCACGGCCTCTTCGAAAAAGTTAAAGTACTTGAAGAAGCCCAGCATCCCGAGCTGCCCGATCACGCTGGCATACAGCCATTTCTTCCCATTCGGGCCCGGGATTTTCAGGCCGCAATACCAGTCGAGTATCGTTGAGATGGCCAGCAGCCCGCAAAACCGCCAGTCCCAGAACGAGTAAAACACGTAGCTCGAACCCACGAGCAGGATATTCTGCCAGCGGTGGTTGAACACGTAATACAACCCGACAACGATGGCGAAAAAGATGAAAAACTCGGGTGTGTTAAATACCAATTCGGCTACTCTGGGAGCAACGTGGCAGCGCCACGCGAACGGTTGGAATGCTTTGCACGCACAATCGCTCGAAGCTGAACAGCAATGCCTCCACTACAAGCCGAATTTTCCGGCTCGCGCTGGTAGGCGGGGTGCCGTGCAATGGGCGGCATCCGCCCCGCGAAGTTTAGAAACTGCATTTGCATGCGACCTCAGACGCGCTCCCCCGCCCGCGCGATGACAATAGCCAACACCGAAGGATGCTTTGTAATGCCGCCTGCACCGTCGCAGTTCACAATACATAGCAGCGGCCGGTCTGGTTTCTTTAAATAATTCCGCTACAGCGGTCTACCTGATCTTCTAGTGCGTAACTTTCTACGACTTCTCCTCCCATTCGCAATTGTCGCTTTTCATCTGTCGACGGCACACGCACAGCAAACCATCGCCGACGCCGAGTGGTTCCAGCGGACCATAGCGCTGGGTGTTGTGTGGAAACACTACCAGTTCGACACGCTGTTCGGCTCGAAGCAAAGCATCAGCGTCATTGAAGCCGACCTCAGCAATCCCAACGTCGTGGTTCGTCTCCCGTATCTTACAAACACCCGCGCCAAAACCAGCGTATTTACCCCGCAGCAGTATCCCGCGGCGGCGGCCGCCGTGAACGGCACTTTCTTCGACACCTCTCCCGGTTCGGGCGGCTGCACCACCTACCTGCGCGCCAATGGCACTCTAATTACTCCTGAGCAGCAGGGCGGAATGGCCGTCGATGGCGGCATGTGCCAGACGGCCCCCAACGTTGTCACGGGCGACCAGACCGTAACGGTAGAGCCGCGTCCCGTCTCTGGCTGGGACAGCAAGCCCACGGGACCACTCGGTGTCAGCGACATCCTCGTGCAAGGCCCCCTCATCCTTCTCAATAATGCGACTGCCAGTTTCACCAATTATACCTCGCACTGCGCGCCCCGGCATCCGCGCACCATGGTTGGCGTGACGAATACGAACAAGCTGATTCTTGTGACCGCCGACGGCCGCACCGACGGCGCCGCGGGACTCACCTGCGACGAGATGGCGACCGTTATGCGCGACCTCGGCTGCGACGATGCCACCAGCCTCGATGGTGGAGGTTCGACCACCATGTGGGTGCGCGGCGAGGAGAACGGTGGCGTTGTAAACTATCCGTCGGATAACGGGGTGTACGATCACCTCGGCGAACGCTCATGCTCCAATGCGATCGCCATCATTTCGCCCGCCGCTCCGCCCGCTGCGCTCGACGCGCGGATTCTCAGCGCCAAGTATTTCCCGGCAGTCATTGGCGGCACCAGCCAGACCGTGACGCTTTCCTACCGCAACATTGGCACGCAAACCTGGACCGCGGCAAACACCAAACTCAAAGTCACGCGGCCCCGCACCCGAACCAGTCCATTTGCGGCGGACTCCGCGTGGCCGGCCACCGACACTCCCGCCCTGCTGCCTTCCGCAACTGTCGCCCCCGATGCTGTTACCACCTTTTCGTTTGTCATGACGGCGCCCGTTGTGCCCGCACCCACCATTTACTACGAGCACTTCGGCCTGTACGAGGAGGGTGTTGGCCCGTTTGGCCCTGCCGATAACGAGCCTCGCCTCAAGATCACCGTCTCGCCACAATCGGTGCCCACCACGGGCGTGATAGTTATCGAAAGCCGTCTTGGCGGCAAGAACTACCAGTGGTACGCGGAAAACGGAGTGTGGGCCGATTCCGCGACCAACTGCACCACCCCCGACGCCACCGGCAACATCGGCATGCGGTGGGGCTCCACCTATAGGTCCGTTGCCGGCGCAAAGTCCGCCACCTACACGCCCGACTTTGCCGAGCAGACCACGTGCGGCGTCTTCGTCACATGGGGCAACGGCGGCAGCCGCAGAAATCCCGTCACCTACGAAGTCATTGATGCCAATGGGACAACGAAGTATCTCGTCGACCAGACCGGGACTCCCAATGTGTGGCAACGCCTTGGCGCCCACACCTTCTACGCGGGTACCAGCGGGTATGTGCGCGTCAGCAATTCCGATATCGACGCCAGCGGAAGCATGTATTCGGCAGCGGTCCGGTTCGATCCGGAAAACGTGCCGGTATCGGTTTCCACGTTCAGTATGGAGTGACGATTCGAACTCTCTGACATCACTGCGCAAGAGCAGTCGAAAGCGGTGCGCGCAGAAAAAGCAGGGTCAGATATTTTTCAGCTTCTCGGTTTGCTCCTCAAGAATAAGCGGCTCGATCACGGGATTCAGATCGCCTTCCATGATGCGATCGAGACTGTAGAGTGTCAGGTTGATGCGGTGGTCGGTGAGACGGTTCTGCGGAAAGTTGTAAGTGCGGATGCGTTCGCTGCGGTCGCCGCTGCCGACCATCCCCTTGCGCGTCGCAGCCTGCTCGGCGTGCTGCTTCTGCATCTCCACCTCGAGGATGCGGCTGCGCAGCACTTTCAGCGCCTTCGCCTTGTTCTTGTGCTGGCTCTTCTCATCCTGGCACGAGACCACCGTGCCGGTCGGTATGTGCGTGATGCGCACTGCCGAGTCGGTCGTATTGACGCTCTGGCCGCCCGGTCCCCCTGAACGGAACACATCGATGCGCAGGTCGTCCGGCTTGATCACGACGTCCACTTCCTCCGCTTCGGGCAGCACCGCCACCGTAGCCGCGGATGTATGGATGCGCCCTTGCGCCTCGGTCGTCGGTACGCGCTGCACGCGGTGCGTGCCGGCCTCGAATTTCATGCGGCTGTACACCCGCTCGCCCGTCACGCTGAAAATGACTTCCTTGAAACCGTTCAGCCCTGTCTCATTGCTCGACAGCAGCTCGGTCTTCCAACCCTTCTTTTCGCAATAGTAATTGTACATACGGAAGAGGTCGAAAGCGAACAGCGCCGCTTCGTCTCCGCCCGTTCCGGCGCGGATTTCGATGATGATATTCTTCTCGTCCAGCGGATCCCTTGGCACGAGCAGGAACTGGATGTCCTTCATGAGGGTTTCATGGATGCCTTCGAGTTCCTCAAGTTCCAGGCGCGCCATCTCCGCCATGTCGGGGTCCGGATCATTGGCAAGGCTTCGTGCCTGTTCGAGCCGGCTCTCGACGTCGTGGTACTCTCGAATCTTCGCGACGACCTGCGCGAGATCGGAGTGCGACTTCGAGAGCTGGCGGAGCTTGCCCGGATCGCTGGCGAGGGAAGGATCACTCAGTTGCGCTTCAATGGAGCCGAAGCGCTCTTCTACGTCGCGGAACCGCTGGCTGAGATCGGGCGTGGTCATGGCGCGGCATGATTACCGCGCCCGCTCTGGGTTATTGCCTCGCATCGCAGGCGTGCATGAGTGCCGGAATGCAGTTGCACCGCCCAAACGTGCGCGTATGGCATCGCAACAGTTTCGCCATGTAAGGAGCAGTCTTGGACCAGACGAGGCAACTGGAGCGCTACATTTTCCGCCGGCCGCTGTGGCGCAAGGCTGTACCCGTTTTTCTGCTCACGGTGATATGGCTGCTACCGCTGTTCATATGGAAGGGCCACCTGCTCCCGGTGGACGAGACCCCGTTTGAAGGATGGCCCCAGAAGGGGCACGACTGGCTGAACAGGTTCGGCATCGACATGCGCCGCGCGCTTGTAGGCACCGGCGCTATCAGCGCGCTGCTCGTGTTGTGGCTTTTCACCGGCATGCAGACGCTCATTATCACACCTGAGGCCGTCATCCGCCGGCTTCCGCTGGGCATTCGGCGTACGCTTCGCTGGATCGATATCGATGAAGTGCTTATCGATCTCGTCGAAGCGCGTTTCGAGGGCGACGTGACCGCACGAAAAACCCTCTACCTTTATTCCATCCCGCGCGGCCTGTTTAAAACCCGCAGGAAGCTGACGATCAAAAGCCGCCACTTCGAAGGTTACGACGACGTCGAGCGGATCGCGGTGCAGGTGTCAGTTCCGGCTGTCGCCGCGCGACTCCGCGAGCGAATCAATCATACGCGCAAGCCCGCGCTTTTTCCAGTGCGCGAACCGGGGGAAGGGCTTTTCGCTTTCCTGCTGTTTTGCGGCGGAATCTTCGTACTCTTCGCCGCCGCCTACGATCCGTTCTGGTCCTATAAACTCGTGCAGCAGGTGCTCTCGCCCGATTACCAGAGGTTCGTCCGTCCGCCGCTCGCCGCGATCGCGGTTATTGTGATGTTTACTTCGTTCCTCAGGTTCTTCTATAAACAGATCGGCGTCGACGCCGAGAATATTTACGTGCTCGTGCGAAAATACGTACGCCGCCGCATACCAATCGACACGGTTGCCGACATCCAGATCCACGACAACCAGATGCGCATTTATGCTTTTACGAAAGATCCTGAAATTCCGCGCCAGGTTTTCAAAACGAATCGGTTCATCCGCAACCGCGGCGTCCTGCTGCGTCTGATCCGCGAAGAATACGAAGCCCGCCGTGCCACGGACGATGCACCCATTGCAACGACGCGGCCTTCAATGGGAAATGATCGCCCCGCGGAAAGTTGATCTACCGCCGAGTGGCAGGAAGCACCTCGTAGATCCCATGCACAAACCCCCGAAGCCTTAAGCTACGAATATCCGCGAGTATATGCATCGTGACCGCCGATCCAAAACCAGGTAACAGTGTCAGACTCCAGGATACCAAGTGCCCGGTTACTGCGACTAATCCTTACCGACCAAATATCTTCATTCGAGTTTACGCACTTAAAATGCAATGACGGATGAAATGGGCTTTCGGACCAAAGTTGATACGCTTTCCGCGCGCTTTTACGGGTGTTTTCGTCCAGCAATTCATACGCGTCCCAAAAAGATGGGAGCGTAGCGGACCTCACAGCTTATCAGGATCCAATGGTTCTGCACGACCAGCACGGATCTGCTCTTTTGCGCGGCGTCCTGCCTCGCCCAGTTTATTCTGCGTGGTTGCAAACGAGTGGTCCCATTGCAGTTCGTCACGAAGGTCTTCTATGTATTCCCGTAAGTGATCGGCAACGCGCTCCTGCGCCGATTCGGGCAATGATTCGAGAATCTTTGTCACGGTAGCTACAGCCGATGAACTCATAAAAGCGGTCCGTTCCTTTCCTGCGCTGGTTCCTGCAACCTGATACACTTGAACAGTGGCGGCATTTTGCCAGACACTACTACCAGATACCACTCACCTACTCCGCCTTCAGCCAGTCTTCCAGACCCAGCCGAATTCCTGACGCCATTTTCTGCTGAAACGCGGGTTCGAGCATCAGCGCTTCTTCCATTGGGTTGGAAATGAACGCCTGCTCGACAAGCACCGCCGGCATCCACGTCAGGATCCGGATTGGAGGATAGTTGAAGTTGCCCACCGTTCCGTAAGGTGCGAGGCCCGTCTGCTCGAGGATGTGCATGTGAATCGCCGCGGCGAGATCATGGTTGAACGGGTGCTTGTAGAACATCGCGTTGCCGGCCACGGCCAGGTAACCGCGCGGCGTGCCGGCGGAGTTGCAATGGATGCTGACAAACAATTCCGCGTTCGCGTCCATGGCGCGTTGCGCGCGTTTGCCCAGCGCCACGCTTTCATCCTCCATGCGTGTCTGCACAACTTTCGCCCCTGCAGCCGTGAGCTGAGCCTCGACGACTTTAGAGACCGATAGCGTAATGTCCTTCTCACGCGAACCGGTGATACCGCCAGCACCCGTGTTGGTGCCGCCGTGTCCGGCTTCCACCGCGACCGTGAGCCCTGCCAGGGGCGAAACAGCCCCTGCCTGCAGAGTCGGCGGCCTGCGGATCGTCACCTTCAGGCTGCCCGTCGTCACTTCCCATTTGTAGCCCCACACGCGTTTGCCGTGCAGGTTTGCCGTCACGCGCAGGTGATCGCTCGCCACCTGGTCAATGGTCACCTGCCGCACAACCTTTCCCGGACGGCGATGAGTGATCCACGTGCAGGCATGATGCGCACCGTAGAAGTCCACCGTGATGGCCGGGCTGCCGTCCTTGTCACTTGCAACGACATCGCGCACGACAAAAGGCACCGGTGAGGGGTACGGAAACAGCAGCGCCTCGTCGCCTTGCGCGGTAATGGTGGTGTTCATGTCCGTAAACTCCAGGTGCGGAATCGCGGTGCCCGCAGATGCCGGTTCCACCTGGTAGGCAGGGATCCACGCGGTTTGATCGGTCGAAAGCTGCACCTTAAGATTGAACCCGCGGCGACCAACGACGCGAAGTGCCGTTCCGCTGGTCAGTTCCGCCAGGTAGGGGCCACCCAGCCGCACTTCGGTCAGGCCGTACGCCAGTTGCCCGATTTCATCCGCTTTCACACGCACGAGCTGTGGTGGCCCGCTCTCCGGCATTACCATCACGCGCGATTTCGTCTCCACAAGCAGGGGCGGCGTTGCGTCGTTGCCGGGTGAAGTTCCTGCGTGCATGCGAAGCATGATGGGGTGGCTGGTGCTGGCATCCACGCCCGCGCCCGGCGCTGCAACGCGAACCGTGCCACGATAGAGTCCGCTCGGTCCGGGCGTTAGCGCGTCCACAACCTCGCCCATCGGCGTCCAGCTGCCACCGGCCAGCATGAACTCCGCCGTGTTGCCCGGCGCGCCGGTGAAACTTACTTCAAGGGGTTCGCCTGGCATCAGCCCGACGTTCTCGGCCGGCACGATCGACTCGGCGTCAATCGCGAGCGGCAGCGAGGGCGAAGTCGTCTTCACTTCTTCCTGTACACGCGTGATCTGGATGGTGCGCTCCAGCGGGGCCGAACCGGTCGTCTCCACGCGCAATGCGATGGTGTTCGCGCCCATCTCCAGTGGAATGTTGTCGCGCACAAAAACACCCGTGCTGTAGACCGGCACCATCGTGCCGTTGATGGTGGCCTTCGTGGCGGTGCCTGCTGCTACGCGCGCACCCACATGCGCCATCGGCCTGGTCGACGTAGTCGATTCGCTCGTCGGTCCAATCAGTGTAATCGCATGCGTGCTTGCAGCCTCGTCGGCCGTGCGTCGGCTGCCGCGCGGGCCACGCTGCGCGAAACTCACCGCTGCAACGGACGTCACGACTAATGAAATTCCAGCTGCCCGGCAGAACCTGCGCATCTTATTACTCCGTCACGAGACATTTCCGCGACATTCCACGGGCTGGAAACTAAATAACCAGCGAAATAGAGAGCATCCCCAGCGTCTGTTAACCTGCCCCATCCAATCGTGGCTCCCGTGATGCTTCAGCAGGCAACTGGTCGGTGTGTTGCGCCTGATCTGCACCGCGAGCGTTAGCGAGTGACCAGAGATTCGGGCGGGGCAGATGCGGGCCGTGCTTGCCCATGGTGCGGCAACTGGTCGGTGTGTTGCACCGCGAGCGTTAGCGAGTGACCAGAGATTCGGGCGGGGACGAAATGCCTACCGATTTGCAAAGTTGGGTGGGTCTGCGGGAGCGGGGCGCATGGGCACTCGCTAACGCTCGCGGTGCAGATTCTCGGCGCAGGGGCGCTCGCGGTGCAGGCCAGATTCGTGAGCCTTTTCGAGCGGCCCCCAGCAGGTCTACGCAATTAACAACTCGGCGTACATTCTGCACCAGCTCAATGTACCCGCGGTGATTACTGCGGCGCAGCCCGACTGGACGCTGTACGAGTAGTCCTCAGTAAGTAAGCGCGACGGTCGTCGAAGTTTCAGTAAACTCGTAACGCACGAGGGCGGTGCCGGTTTGCGCCGCCCACTCGTGCGTGGCGGGACGGCTGTCGATGTGGACGCCACGCGGTCGGCGCGGCATGCTCATGTGCAGAACGCCGGGCGTGTTAAGGGGCCCGGTGAGAGTCACGGTGGTTTCTCCGTCGGAGTCTTCCTGGTGCTCCACACGTCCAGAGCTGGCGAGCACCAGTGTTTGCACGGGAGGTGTCGCTGGAATGTTTCTCAGGAAAAACACCTGCCCGGGCGCTATGACCGGATTGCCGAGTATTACGGCATCAGAGGTAAAGAGATCCACGTAGCTGCCGGCCAGCCGCAGAGGTTCTGAGGAAGTGCATTCGTCTAGCGCGGCGCCGATGGTGTACGGCCCACGGCGCAACACAATCGAGTTGGTCGTCTGCAATAATTTTCCAACCGATGCCAGTCCCTCGCCCAGGTACCTCATGAGCGTTTCCGGCCCGGTTGTTTGTTTTGCGTAGCTGGCTGGTCCCTCGTCCGAAATGATCACCGTGCCGTTGCCGAACGGTAGAGGCTCGCCGGTTTGCGCTTTTGACATTCCAAAACGCTGCAATAGATCGCCGCGTGGGGTTCCGGCCGCATCGGTGCCTGAGTTCCACCACTCGCGCGCGGTGTTGAATTTGTCCTGGTCGTTGCCGCAGAAAATGAGCACTCCGCCATCGCGTACCCAGTCCGCGAGGCGCGCGTTGTACTCCGGGCGCAGCGGTTTGATATGATCGTAGCTCATGAGAAGCGCGCTGATGCCCTCCAGCGCACCGGGTGCAAGAACCTGCTCGAGGATCACGCAGCGCGCAGGCATACCGTTTTTAACCAGCGGCAGCGCAAGACCGAAGAACTCGTCGTAGCAACTGTCGCCCGACCATGGACTGCCACGCTGGAACATCATGGTATCGGAAGCCAGCACTCCAACATCGCTGGAGCCACTGCTCCAGGTGCACTCAGGCTGTTCCATGTCGGCGAGCGCGTTCACGACGATCATCAGCTCTGCCGCATAGGAGGGAGGAATCGTAATCTTTTCACCGGGAGCGGCGTACGAGCCCGCCGGATATTTATCCAGAAACACGCGGCTTGGCCACGGCATCACTTCGAAGTGTGACACGGACGGAAAAAGAAGCGAGGCGGCGACGACGCGGCGGTAGTTGGCCCGGTAGTCGTCCCATGTGTGCGTGGGAACGTCTTCGACCGGATCGTGAAGAAAGTAAACCGTGCGGCTGGTGGGAGCGGTCATCGCATGCATCGTCGCATATTCGAGATAAGCAGTTTCAAAGGTGCGCTCGCGCTCGACGCCACCGTAGCGGTTCGGAACGCGCGCGGTCCCCGTCCACACCTGGGCGATGTAGCCATCGCAATCGGGCAGGTCCATCATACTGCTCTCGGGTGAGACGATTCCCCACTGCGAATAGTTCAGGAGGCTGTGCGTTGGCACGTAACATTGCAGGGTGCGCTTGTGTTTTGCGGCGGCGTGGGCTTTTGCGCGGCTGAACACCGTGCCCAATGTCCGGCGGTAGAGCACGTGCTTGAGCTTGCTGCTGCGCCAGAAAGCATCGGGTGAAGAGTCGGGCCGCTGCCATGGTTCGTTGTACTCCGCGTGCCATAGTTTCTTGAATCCTTCGCTGTAACCGGCGCGCGCCCAGAACTCCGGTTCTTCAAGGTGCAGTGCCAGGGCCCCCGCGTCGACGGCCTGCGTCGAGAGAGAAGTTATGTAATCGACATACGACGGTGTGGGTACCATGTACGGCACACCTTCGTGGTGCCAGATGGTCTCTCCCTTTCCGTCCGCCTGGCCTTCATCTTCATGTCGACGGCCATCGAAGTCGCCGCGGATGTAGGCTTCGTATTCTCCCCAGGCCACGCCGGTCATCAGGTGTGGGATGTAGCCGTGGTCGGCCCAGCCGCGAATGCGCGAAGTGAGGGAGTCATTCACGCCGTATGCGATTGCGACATCCGTGCGAATGTCGTAGCGCGCATCAAAAGCATCACCGCTCTGGAAGCAGGTGCGCTGCCGATGGCGCGCCGCAGTGAAGGAAGTCGTGCTGGTTTGCTGGGACGCACCTGCTGGTTCCACCTGCAGCAGCAGGATCAAACCAGGCATCAGTGTGAAGTATCGCAGAATCATCATTGGGAGACGGGTTCATCATGTGAGCTGCTGGATGCAAGCGGCATTCAGAGCGCGCAAAGGGGCCGGCACGAAGGCGCATAAATCATGCGTTTTGTCTTTAAGGAAACTGCACTTAACTTTAAATATTACAACTCTTTAAGGCCGAATTTGCGTAAACTTATTTACTTGCTAAGACACGCCGTTCCGCGCCTGTTCAGCTACTAATACTGGCAGGAGGTTTGGTAACGTGCGTAGGCTTCTGATTCTTGGCGCATCGCTGATCGCGGCTTCCGTGGCGATTGCCGACGGCGATGACAGCAAAAAAGTAACTGTGGAAGTAGCACCGGCGAAGCGGGCGGTAAAGCGTGCGACGCCGACGGCCTTTTTGCCGGTGCCGATTGAGCGCAGCCGCGCGATGCTTTGCGGACTGAAGCAGTCGGAGAACCTCGGCAAGTGGCTGAACGAAGTCGTGAACCTGGCCTTGGCGTCACAGCGGGTGATCAACAAGGAAGACGTGTTTGTTTCCTTTATCGATCTTTGTCCGGAAGCGCTGAGCTGGGGTGGCGATTCGCCCGGTCCGGTGATGGCCAGCGTGCATGGCGATGAGATGCAGTTTGCCTCGGGCTTTTCACGCCTCATCTATGCGGTGGCCGCGTATAACCACCTGGTCAAAAGTTGCGCCGACATGGACCCGGCCCTGCAGAGCGACATCGTGCGTATGCTGCGCGATGGTGATGACACGTCGACCAACAAAATCGTCGATTTCCTGTCGGGCACCGGGAGCGGCCCCGCATTGGGCCAGGTCGAGCTGTGCGATTTCGCCAGCCGGCGCGATTTTGCTAATTTGTACCTGACGAACCTCGGGTTCCAGGATTTCAACGTGAACCAGAAGATCGCGCAGCAAGCGCCGGGAGGCACCGAGCTGCAACTGCTCGGCGGCAAACTGCCGTTAAACTACGAAAACAGTAACCGCCTTACCGCAAAGCAGGTCGCCGGGCTCTTCTACCTGCTGGACCAGGAAGCGCTGGTTTCGCCCGGTGCAAGCCACGCGATGAAGGCGTACATGTTCCGCCCGGTCGAGCAGCAGAAGCTGCGCGCGTTGAGCGGCATTGCAGCGGGGCTGCCGGTCGGCAGCAAACTGGTGAGCCTCAACGGCTACTCGGTGCGCAATTATCACGACGCGGGAATCGTGACGTTGCCCAGCGGTCAGCGGTACATCCTCTCCGTCATGACAAAGTATAACGATTATCCGACAGTGTTTATCCCCATCCTGAGCCGCTTTATCGCGTTTCGGATGCAGACCAGCACTGGCACCGAGGATCCGGACCAGTACCTGTACATTCCGCCACTGGCGTCCAAGTAATCTCGAAAGAAACCGCAAACGGGCGGTGCCCCGGCAGCCGGGGGCGCCGCCCGTTTTCTTTGTAGGCAAGGTCCCACCGCGGGCACTACAGCTTGACGGCTGGGGTTTGGCAGCACGATTTGCGGGCGAAGCGCACTTAAATGCTCTGGATACAGGAGTGGCATCGGTTGACGCGGCGGCGAGGGCTGGCATATACATGAAGAGGCTGGCCAACTATCGTAATTAGATGAAAATCAATGCACAACATATGCGCGGCTTCTCGCTGATCGAATTGGCTGTGGTGGTCGTCATCACCGGGATGGTCTCGCTCGTGGTTGTCGGTTCGTATTCCGCCATGAAACAAAAGCGTAATTTGCGCGGCGCGGCGCAGAGCGTGAACAGCGCGCTGGTCACTGCGCGCTCCTACGCCGTAAGCCGCAATGCATGGCACCGCGTCGTCCTCCAGATGCGCGATCCTGTCACCAACCTGGAGCGCGCGTCCTACTGGATCGACGAGATTCAACCGAACTCCAACACGACACCGAACCCTGCAGTGCCCGAGGCCGCCGTGCGGCCAAAGCTGACAACTCCGCAGTTGCTGCCCGTGGGCGTGCACTTCCTGGATGTAAACGTAAACGGGACGACCTTCACCGCATCGGCCGAACAGAACATTGTAATCCGGTTTCAGCCCAATGGTTCGTCAGACCAGGCGAACATCCGGTTATACGAAGATTCGCAGGCGGCGAACCGGCCGACTCCCGTCACGACGATCAAACTTTTTGCAGCCACCGCCAAACCGCGTATCATCACGGATGATGGCACGTGAGGGCTCGCCGTTTTTCTTCAATGGGGACACGCGGGCTCACACTGATCGAGGTGATGATCAGCCTCGCCATCCTCCTGGTTGGCGTGCTGGCCGTCGTTTATTTCTTCCCGCAGACGCTGCAGAGCGCGGCCCGGGCGGAATACCGGACAAAGGCCGCGGTGCTGGCGCAGATGAAAGCGGAAGAAATCCGCCGCGACGATGATACGACGCACACGTTGATTCATGCGATTGAGCAAATGCAGGTGCCCAGCACACCCGTCACCTTCTCGCAGGAGCCGAACCTCGCGTACCAGTTCAGCGGGCGCACGATACTCTACGAAGGCGAAACGCCCGCGGGCGATCCCGGTGTGGCGCGTGTGATCGTTCGCTATTCGCCAGAGTACCGCGTCAGTAACAATCCCAACAAGGATGTGCTCTATGAGCTCCGCTTCGGGCCGTAGAGTAGAGATGGAGCCCACTACCGCCGCGCCGCAGGCGTCCGCGCCTGCGATCTTCCACGCATGCTATCACAGTCTGCGCCATTCCATGCAATGCTCCCGACGCAAGGGCATGACGCTGCTCGAAGTCATGGTCGCAGTGACAGTGACAGTGTTGATCATCGGCGGAGCGACGGTTGCGTTTATCCAATTGCTGCGGTCCAACGACCGCGCGCAGGCGCGCGTGGAAGCTACCGCCAATGCGCGCACGGCAATTGATGCGCTGACGGTGGAACTGAAACGCGCGCAGACAACCGGCACGCTGACCGCCCGATTCGTCGGCAACACGGAATCCAGCGGATCTCTGACCGATGCGATTGACCAGGACAACGATGGCAAGATCGACGAGGAACTGCTCAACGGTTTCGACGACGACGGCGACTGGCAGCTTGCCGACGACCGGCACGCGATCATCGATACAAGCGGCACACGTTACGTCGAACGCCCGGTGTATTATCAGCACCCCGACCTCGACGACTGGCACATCGACGTGGATATCAAGCAGAGCTCCGCGAGCGTGGAGTTTTCAACCTTCGCGACACCGGGCGAGACAGACCCGCGCAGCGTGCGTTTCTACCTCGGGCTGGATCCCGATGGCGAGCCAAACACGCTGATGAAGCAGGTGACCTCTTTCGACCCGGCGACATCCGCAATGGTAACCGTGGCCGGGCCCGTGGCGCACAATGTGTATAGCTTCGGACTGCTGTTCTGGGATGAAGCGAGCGCGCACGACCCGAACTCGAATCCATGGCGCACAAGCTGGGACGATACGATGAGCACGAGCACCTTTGCACCTGCCAGTGTTTACATGACCATCAGCGTGTATGCGGGCACACCATTGAAGCTGAACGAGGTACCTCCCGGCGACCAGATCCCGACGGTAACACTGACGAGCGTGGTGGATATCGAGGCGGTTCTGGCATCACCCGAGTTCCGCGCGATTAAGCTGCTTTACGGGGATATCCAGCCCCTGCCATAGCTCCTTGGTGTGGTCTACCGTTAGTTCGACAAAACTGCCATTCGGCTGAATTTCCTGTTGCGATGGATACATTTATCATCATGATTAAGGACAGAGAGGCGAATCGTCGTCTGTCACCATTACCAAGAAGGAGTAAACACGTGAACCATCCATTCTCTGCCGCAAAACTATTGGCAGCGGCGGCCCTGACACTGCTGGCCACCGCGGCACCGGCTGCGTTCGTGATCAACGAAACCGACAGCGACACCACCAACACGCCGTCCACGGACTTTTCTGAGTATGTGGAGCTGAAAGGAAATGCAAACGAGAGCGTAGCTGGACTCACGATCGTCTTCTTCAATGGAGGCACCGGCAACGCAAATCCTCCCGCGTATCGAGCCATGGATCTGACCGGAAACGCCAATGCCAGCGGCTACTATATAATCGCGAATCCTGGCGTCGTTTCTCCTGATCCGGCAGTAACGTTCCCCTCCAATACCCTGCAAAATGGCGAAGACGCAGTAGCCCTGTGCTCCGGCACAACCGCCGCGGCATGGGGTGGCACAGTCGGTCCGTTCGCTACTCTTCAGGCTCCGCCGACGGGCAATGTGTTTGTCGACTCGATTGTTTATCAAACGGGGGCCGATGCAAACGCTACCTGGACCGGACTGCCCAGCACGACTGTCTACGACGAATTCGATGCTGCAGCTACCGCATTATCGGGAGATTTTGCAAGTTTGTCTCGAGTTCCGGATGGCACAGGGACCTTCCAGCGGACGAATCGAACACCCTTAGCGACCAACGACGTCGGACCAGTCGCCGCCGTTCAAGACTGGCAAGTGTATTAACGAGCTACATTCTCGTGAAGCCCCCGGCGCATGCGCCGGGGGCTTTTTACTATAATCTTGCTCTGTATCCTGGTGCGCTGTCCCTGAAATTCGCGGCATAATTCCGGCGGAATCTTTTTGCACCGAACGAATTTTCGCGGCCTAGTTCCAGGATTCCGGCTTTTTGGAATCCGCCGCCCGCACAATTCAGCTCAGGTTTTTTGCACCGAAGGTGCAGCGGGACCCAGCCCAGGGAAAGGAGGCCACGGCTTTTTGTGGCCGGCGCAGCCCTGGGTTACAGCACCCCCCATTTTTCGCGCCCTGAAGGGGCGCCGGAAACAGGCAGGCCCAGCCAAAGAAATCCGCTTGGCGCAATTGGCTTTGACAGAATAAACTTTGAGACTGCAATTATCCTGCTCTTAGTGCAATTATCCTGCTCTTAGATCGATCTACTTTACTTGAGGCCTTCCCATGTTTTCTAAAGTTGTTCGCGCTTTCACCCTGATCGAGCTGCTCATCGTGGTGGCCATCATCGCCATCCTTGCGGCGATAGCCGTTCCAAACTTCCTGGAAGCGCAGATGCGCTCCAAAGTGTCCCGCGCAAAGGCGGATATGCGTACGTTCGCCACCGCAGTTGAGGCGAAGGCTGTCGACAAAAACGGCAGGTACAACTTTACTCGTTCCAGCCGGTGGATCTCGCCAAACCTCAAGAGTCTGACCACCCCAATTTCTTACATCACGTCGCTTCCTCAGGATCCGTTTATGCACAGCCAGATGCTCGGTTACACGGGAACAAGCGATCCGATCTGGGAAGAGAAGGAGGACGGAACTTACACGAATTCAGGAACTGCGGTTACGACGCCAAACTATGTCTATCAGTGGTACGACAACTCCCTACCGGGAGCCGGTACACCTGAAGCAGCAGGTAAACCTTGGTACGAGGTAAACCCGCACCCCGATTTCCCAATCTACTACAGCGATCCTTCCTCCATATGGTTCCCGAGTTTTAAGCTCTGCGTTGAAAAGCTCTCCAATCGCCAGTGGTTCCTCATTTCCCAGGGTCCCGCGTTCCTGAAAGCGGGGAACAACTATACGCCTTCGCGCAGCGTGGATTGGAAACAGCACCCCTACGATACCACGAACGGAACGGTCAGCGCTGGCCTTGTCGTACGCGTTGGGCCGTAGAGGTAGCTGAACCTCTTCGCCGTTCGAACACACGCACATTATGTGTCGATACCCTGAGCGCGGAGCGCGGCCCTCCGCTTTTTAGCCCACCACGCACATCCTATGTGTCGATACCCTGCTTTCAAGTTTTCAAACGTTTTCAAACGTTTTCAAGTTTGCGGTGTAGAAGATTGAAATGCCTGCAGATAAATCAAACGGGCGAAAATCAATTAATTTCGCCCTTTGATTACGGTAATCCGCGCGTAATGTTCCGCCGGGGCGTGTGGGGTCCTGGCAACGGCGCTTGCGGATAGGCAGTTTTTTTCCGCCAGGCAAAAAATGCAGAGTGCCACGCGGATTGGGCGCAGAAGTCCGTCCACCGTCGGTCACGGCGTTCGGGCCGGCATAGTTGTCAAAGAACGAGGTTCAGCTTACTACGCGGTCACGTATACACGAGTTTTGGGGGGCGGGTCTATTCCCGGGCGTACCCTTCAGGTGGGCTAAGTCCAATAAAGTCGAAAAAGATTTTTGGGCGAACGCCGCAGAAGTTTCGAGATCGGGAGCTGGCCCCGATCTCCAGAACTGCCGGGCGGGAAAATTATCCCTGCATGGCCTATTGTTAGCGCCGCTGCAAGCAGCTCCAGCTGAGGAGACAATCGTATACCCACCACTGCGTGGTGGGCTAAGAAGCGGAGCGCCGCGCTCCGCGCTCATCAACCGCAGTCGACGGCACCCGCACGGGGCACCTCCAAGGCCTGGTTGTACGATTAGTCCTGCTTGAGTTTGCGGCGGTGGATGCTCATCCGCACCTTATCCCACAGGCTGACCGGGTGGGTGAAGGGGCGCCACCAGAGCGCCTTGTTGGCGAAGTTGCCAAGGCCGCGGTCGAATGGTGAAACTTTGGCGTTCGGGTTGACCACTTCGTAGCCCAGCCTGGCGAGCAGCGGCCCGGCAACGGCTTCGAACACGCGCACCTGATACGAGGACAGATCCTTTTTCCACCGGGCGGCGCGCTCCGTGTTGACGGGCTTGTTGAGCTGGCCGTGGATCTCGCGGCGCGGCACCCTGGCCGTGCCGGTGCGGTGGTATTCGAGCATCGCCTCGTGGAAAGGCTCGCCGACAAATGCGCAGATGTCGCGCATGTGTTTCTCCGGGCTCTCAACGAGATCTTCGTACTTGATCGTGTAGACGTTGTCGGGGTGCGAGTCCGCGAATTTGAGACCGTCCTCGACGGAGTTCTTCCATTTTTTGGCGGCGACATAGGCGGTGTTCGGACCAAAGGAAAGCGGAAGCAGGGACGCGGCGACGTCGCGCCCGTCGCGGATCAGATAGACGATCTTCGCGTCGGGGAAAAGCTCGAGCATGGTAGGCATCACGCGTTTGAACGTCGCCATCTTGTCACCCCACCGCGGGCGCTTGCGCTGCTTCGCGAAGAAAGTGTAGATAGCCTCCATGACGCCGGCATAAGTGGGCGCGGCCGTGCGGGCTAGCTCGGGCGCCGCGGCGGCAAGGCCGGGGATCCACTCATCGTGGACGCGCTCCATCCATGCATGGCACATGAACTTTTCGATGGAGAGCAGCAGTGCCTCGCGATTTTGCGGGTCGTTGAGGTCGCCGAATTCGTCGAGGTGCGCTTTAAAGATCGAAATGTATTTGGATTCGTAAGGCAGGGCGAAGGCCGGATGGTGGTCGAACATCTGGTGGAGAAGCGTGGTGCCCGAGCGCGGCGTGCCGATCAGAAAAACAGCCGGTTTTTTGGCCACCGGCAGGGTTGGTGCTGCGGTTGCGGAGGCGGTATTGACGGTGGCAGTTTGGGCGGAGTTAGTCATCGATCAAGCGTGTTGGTCTGACAAGTGGACGGTCAAAAGATTCGTGGTCGTTTTTTCGAGGGGTGAGGTTGGCGTGACGACGCTGACGGCAAGCGCGGTTGCGATGTGAAAGCTGGCGTTAGGCCTGTGACCCACACTCAAGAAGCGCTTATGGCGTAGCGTGTCAGATTGATACTCTTGGGCGGAATTGAGGGAATGCCCGGCACTTCCCCAAGCGATAGCTATTTGCTGCCGTTGGGTTTATAGTCCATTGTTCTCCATCGGGGCTGCGGCACCCGTTTTGCACAAATGTGAACCGCGAAACGGGAAACTGAAACGGAAGGCAGTTGAGTAATGGGAAAAGTAATCGGAATCGATCTGGGAACTACAAACAGTTGCGTGTCGGTGATGGAGGGCGGCGAGCCCGTAGTCATCCCGAACTCCGAGGGTGGACGCACAACGCCGTCGGTGGTCGCGTATACGAAAAACGGTGAATTGCTGGTGGGCGCGGTAGCCAAGCGCCAGGCCATCACCAATCCACAGAATACAATTTTCAGCATCAAGCGGTTCATGGGACGTAAGTACGACGAGGTTACCGAAGAGGCAAAGCGGGTACCGTACAAGGTGCAGAAGGCGTCCAATGGCGACGTGCAGGCGGATATCCAGGACAAGACGTATTCTCCGCCGGAAATCTCGGCGCGCATCCTGCAGAAGATGAAGCAGACGGCTGAGGACTACCTGGGTGAAAAGGTAACCCAGGCGGTGGTGACGGTGCCTGCGTACTTTAACGATTCCCAGCGCCAGGCTACCAAGGATGCGGGGCGCATCGCGGGGCTGGATGTGCTGCGCATCATTAACGAGCCAACGGCAGCGGCACTGGCTTACGGACTGGACAAGAAGAAGGAAGAGACAATCGCCGTGTTTGACCTTGGTGGCGGCACGTTCGATATTTCAATCCTCGAACTGGGCGACGGCGTGTTCGAAGTAAAGAGCACGAATGGCGACACGCACCTCGGCGGCGACGACTTCGACCAGAAGCTCATCGACTACATTGCGGACGAGTTCAAGCGCGACAACGGCGTCGACTTGCGCAACGATCCAATGGCGCTTCAGCGCCTGAAAGAAGCAGCCGAGAAGGCGAAGATCGAGCTGAGCTCTTCCACGCAGACCAACGTGAACCTGCCGTTCATCACGGCAGACCAGAGCGGACCCAAGCACCTGAACCTCGACATCTCCCGCTCGAAGTTCGAGCAGTTGATCATGGACCTGGTGGAGCGGTCGATCGCGCCGTGCCGCAAGGCGGTGGAAGACGCAGGACTAAAGGTTGACGGCATCGACGAGGTGATTCTCGTCGGCGGTTCGACGCGCGTTCCGATCGTGCAGCAGAAGGTGAAGGACTTCTTTAAGAAGGAGCCGAACAAGGGCGTGAACCCCGACGAGGTGGTGGCGATTGGCGCGGCCATCCAGGGCGGCGTGCTCGGCGGCGACGTAACGGACGTGCTGCTTCTCGACGTGACCCCGCTTTCGCTCGGCATTGAGACGCTCGGCGGTGTGTTCACGAAACTCATCGAGCGCAACACCACGATCCCGACCCGCAAGAGTGAGATTTTCTCGACTGCGTCGGATAACCAGCCGGCCGTTTCGATCCACGTGTTGCAGGGCGAACGCGAGCTGGCCCAGTACAACCGCACGCTGGGACGCTTCGACCTGGTCGGCATCCCGCCAGCGCCGCGCGGTGTTCCGCAGATTGAGGTCACGTTCGACATCGACGCGAATGGTATCGTGCACGTGTCGGCGAAGGACCTTGGGACGGGCAAGGAGCAGTCGATCAAGATCACGGCTTCGAGCGGCCTGAGCGAGGCCGAAATTAAAAAGATGGTGAAGGACGCCGAGGAGCATGCGGCCGAGGATGCGGCGAAACGCGAAGAAGCCACGCTGAAAAACCAGGCAGACTCGCTCGTCTACGCCACCGAGCGAACACTGAAGGAAGTGGGCGACAAGGTGGATCCTGCGGACCGGCAGGCTACCGAAGATGCTGTAGCTGAGCTGAAGCGGGCGGTGGAATCGAACGACATGGAAGGCATGAAGTCGGGAGTTGAGAAGGTGAACACCGTCGCGCACAAGCTGAGCGAAGCGCTCTACCGACAGCACGCGAATGCAGGTGCAGGTGCGGACGCCGCCGGCGCGGGAATGGGCCCGGACTTTGGCGGCGGAGCATCGGCGGATATGGGCGGCAGGTCGTCAGGTGAGCCAGAAGTGGTCGAAGGCGAAATCGTGGACGAGAAGAAGTAAAAGAACAAGAACAGTAATAGCGGGCGGGCCGGAAACGGCCCGCTTTTTCTGTTCGTGAGCGGTTTGATGCGGGCCGGGGGCGCTCTCTATTGCGGCAGGATGGTCAATTCGGCAATCGCTTCGTCGCCATCGTTGTTGGCGCTGATGCGGAAGTCGGCTGCCGCGTTTTGTTTACCGGCGAAGTACGCGTCGGGGAGCCGGAACTCCGCGGTGTGCCAGCCCGCTTCCAGCGGCTTCTGAAGCGTTTCACTGTTGCGGTAGGCGTCGACTTTGCCTTCCGCAGTCTTACTGTTGTAGTGGATCGTCAGAGTATCCGAGGTCTCTCCGGCCGAGTAATAGCGAACTCGCAGATGGATGGTCTGCGAGGTGTCGCGTATCGGGGATGTTTCGGGCACTGCGAAGTAAAGGTAGCCTTTGCCGGCCCTGGTATCCGTCATCGCCCCGATCGTTTCCGCTACCGTAGTCACTGTGCCTGAGCCGTCGCCCGATGTACAAAGAATTGGCGTGAGCGAAGTGATGCGATCTGCCGCATAGGATTTTAACTGGTCATCCTCGAGCAGGCTGCGGTTCACAAAAGGCCGGAGCGAATCCTGCAGCAGCGCGGTAATACGATCGCCCCCGCCGGTCTTCAGTTCTGCATGCGCCATGGCCATTCGCAGCAACGTGCGATGGCTGGCATATGCGGGTGCCAGATAGAGCTTCGAAAATTCCTGACGAATCTCGTCGAGCCCGTCAGCGCCTGGAGTCCTGGCTTTCCCGAGGAAATTCAGGAGGTGCTTCTGGTAGAGTGCCTCTTCCGGCAGGCGGTCTCCCACTGGGGGGAGCGGTTCCAGCGGATCGCGTCGCTGCGACTGGTACCAGTACGCCATGCTGGAGAGATTGTCCGCGCGCTCGACGAAGCCGTCCGGTTTTCCATCGAGGACGCCGGCGCCGTAGTGTTCGATATCGAATCGAAGGCTTTTCCGAAAGGGAATGGGATCTGCGATATGAAACCGGTAGCTGGTGTAGCGGCTGCCGGTGGCATACTGTTCGCCTTCGTGAATGGTGGTGCCGTAGTACGGAGAGCTGCCTTTCCAGACGCCCCACGCATCGCACAGGTAATCTTCCGTGCCCGTGCCAACCAGGCTGGCGGACGTTTCGCCGTCGACATAGAAGCGGTCGTCGCCTTCGCCGTACCAGCCGTCGGAGCGCTGCTCGTACGAGAGCACGGCACCTGCAAAGTGCCCATGTCCCCTGGCGGAACAGACCAGATAGTCTGTGCCGGAAACGGCGGGATACTCCTGCCGGTAGTGCGCGTGGAAATAGAGCAAATCCTCGTGCGGACGCTTGTACTTTCGATAATCGACGTAGTAGTAGATTGCACCAACGGGTTCGAGCCCTTCGTTTGTGATCTCGATGCGCGCGTTTTTGTTGAAAGGCATTTTGAAAAAGCAGTTTTTAGCGCGGCCGTTCGAGGTGCAGGTAATCGGCTGCGACCACACGTTGGCTTCGAGCCCGTGACCCTGGCAGAAGAAGTCTCCGAGGGGTGCAAGCACGCTGGGATTCTTTTCGCCATCCCAGTACATGCGCAGCACGAGTTTTCGACCGTACCATCGCTCCGCCGCAATCGTACACCAGATGTGAGTGATCATGCCGGCGCCTTTGATGTCCGCGAGTACACGCGTCTCGCCCGGCTCGATCGAATGCAGGTGGTCGACGTTGGCGCCTGTCTTATCCGTGCTGGAGACACGCGCCGCGGTATAGTCGCGAATTGCGTGCGGCAGGGCGTCGAGGGTCTCGGCGTGGAAATTTACCGGATAGAGTAGCACTACCAGGCCCACTAATAACGCCGATGTCCGCATTCCCGATGAGGAACCAAACAAGATAATCTTCATAGGATCGACTGCCTGGACGATCCGCTGGATCAGATTATCTTTTTGTTCATTGGTCAACATGTGCTGATCGGCCATGCTGGCTGCCTCATCACTTGTAAAGGACGTTCATGTTCCGACATTTGCTCAGAATCTTGCTTCGATACTTGACGTAGTTGCTGAAGGCGAATCCCAGTTTGCGATTATGCATAATTTGCAAGTTGGAACTATTCGCCGCTGTGTGTTCGGAACCATAGCAACTCGACTCTTGCTCGCCCTGCTGGCAACATGCACTGCACCGGGTATGAGTGCAAGCGACACAAAGACAACCACCGCCACGGAACAGCAGAGCAGTGGCACGTCCGGCATCCCGGATTTGGCGCCCGTTCCCGGCAACAGCAACCTGTTGGCGAGCCAGGTGCCGGCGCTGGATCCGGAGCTGCGTGAGCGGGTAATGCAGTACCTGAATTCCCGTGCGGCGAACCTGTTGGATGTTTCGCCGAAAGGCGACAATGTCCTGGTCGCGACGCGGTTTGCATCCACGTCGCAACTGCACCTGGTCGAGCAGCCGATGGGCGCGCGCTTTCAACTTACGTTTAACGAGGAGCCGATTTCATCCGCGCGTTTCCTGCCGGGAAACACGAATATTATTTTTTACGTGCGAGACGTGGGCGGCGGGGAGTTTCACCAGATCTACCGGTTCGATCGGAAGAGCGGGCGCAGCGTTCTACTAACCGATGGTAAGAGTCGCCACTCGCTGCCGGTCTTGAGCCAGGACGGTAACCTGGCGGCGTTTACGAACAACGCGCGCAACGGTCGTGATACCGACGTGTACATCGCTGACATCGACGAGAACACGACGTTTTCGGATGTGCGACTGGTAACGGAAACGACCGGGACCTGGGCGCCGCTGCAGTTCTCGCGCGGGCGCTCGCGGCTTCTTGTCGAACAGTACAGGGCGATTGATGACGCCGACCTCCATGTTTTCGATGTAGCGACCAGCGAACTCCTGCAGATTACGCCGAAGGACGGCCGGGGCAGCGTTGTCGATGCTGCGTTCGGCCACGACGGCAACACGGTGTACCTAGTAACAGACCGCTACACGGATTTTAACGAGCTGTACGAGGTGCATGTCGGGTCGACCGATGCTCCGAAGCCTCTGACGAGAACTCTCCCCTGGAATGTGGAGAGCATCGAAGTTTCGCACGACGGCAGTCGCGTGGCAGTCTCAGTGAACGAAGACGGCATCAGCAAAATCTACCTGCTGGATACCAAGTCCGGCAGGCTGGAGCCCGTGGAACTTTCGCCCGGGATTGTGGGAAGCATGCGCTTCGCGGCGGAGAACTCCGCGCTTCTGACTTTTTCCATCGATTCAGCCCGGTCACCGACTGATGTGTGGCAGCTGGAAGTAGCGTCGAAGAAGCTTACCCGGTGGACGCGAAGCGAAGTGGGCGGGCTGGATACCTCATCGTTTGTGGAGCCGGAGATTGTGCGCTATGAGTCCGCCGGCGGTGTGAAGGTGCCCTCATTTGTTTACCAGCCCAAACTGGCAAAGGGTAAACGCGCACCTGTGCTGGTGCTGTTTCATGGCGGCCCGGAAGGGCAATCGCGACCCAACTTCTCGCCGTTTATCCAGATGCTGGTAACGGACCTTGGAATAGCCGTGATGATGCCGAACGTACGCGGGTCGGATGGCTACGGGAAAGCTTACCTGGCGATGGACAACGGCGTGAAACGTGAAGAGAGCCTGAAGGATATCGGGGCCACGTTTGACTGGATTGCGGCGCAGCCGAATCTCGATGCCGAGAGAATCGGGGTGTATGGAGGATCGTACGGTGGTTACATGGTCCTGGCGGCAGCAACTTTTTATGCGGAGCGGGTGCGGTCGGTTGTCGACGTGGTGGGCATTTCAAATATTCCCACTTTCCTGAAGAACACGCAGGATTACCGCCGGGACTTACGCCGCGCAGAGTATGGTGACGAGCGGGTGCCGGACGTGCGCGAGGTACAGGAGAGGATCTCGCCGCTGAATCACGCAGAGAAGATTCGCGCGCACCTGTTTGTGCAGCAGGGCAAGAACGACCCGCGCGTGCCGCAAAGCGAGGCGGAACAGATCGTGCAGGCCGCGCGCAAGAATGGGAGATCGTGCTGGTACCTGCTGGGGCTGAACGAAGGACATGGTTTTGCGAGGAAGGAGAACCGGGACTTTGCTTTGATCGCCACCGTGCAGTTTTTACGAGAGACCCTGTTAGAGTAGCGGGCCGACGCGGATTGCACGTCGAGGGGTATCGCGACCCCTTTGTTTGCTGGTGAGGGGCTATGCGTCGCTTAAAATGTTGCGGGGCGGTGCTGGTAGTGTTGTGCCTGTGAGAGCGATGGTACACATAACGCCGCAGCAGACTGCGAAAACTCGAACCCGGACCCATGCCAGCACTCCGAAGAATGGGGTGTTAGTTGGATAGTGTAATTGCGGGTGACGCGACTGCCCGGGACATCATGGAGAAGCTCGCGATCCTTGAAAAGGCGGCTGGGGTTCGCGCGCACTACCGTATCCTTGAACCGCCTCCGCTGAGTGGAACTGATCCTAACAGCCTGCAGACGGCGGCCCGGATGATTGGCGACTGGATTGGTTTGCGCAACGCACTCTTTCACGTGGTGCTTGGGGAGAGCCCTACATCCAGCATGAGCGGAGTACGACTGGAACGCGACCAGGACGAGTTTACGATCGACCTGCCGAGGACATCCGTAGTGACGCCCACGCGGGCGCTGGGTGCTTTGTCGCGCGAAGTTGCGCGGGCGTATCTGCACAAAACCAATATTCGGGGCGGGCCCTATGCCGCGGCGGCAACTGAACCGACCTTTGTCGACGTGACGACCGTCTTCCTGGGACTTGGCAAACTTCTGTTAAACGGATGTGCGGGTGACGCGGCACCAAAACCGGAACGTGTTGTGAGCGCCGGTCCCGCTTCGAAAACAAAAGCTTCCGGCGGGTGTGTGCTCGCGCCGACATACATCGCATTCGCGCATCGAGCCGCCTGCGCGATGCGCGGCCTCGATTATGAGCAGCACGTGACGGGGCTTACTCCGCAATCACTCGAGCTGCTTCGCGCGTGGGACGCTTACCGTGAGGACTTGTTCAGCCTCTCGCTGCGCAACGTGCTCACGGCTTCGGCGACGCACCGCCCACTGGTCGAGGCCGTCTCTGACAATCAGATTGTGCTGTCACGCTTTGATCAGCTACTGAGGCATTTTGAAGCGACAGTGCTCGCCCCTTTAATGCAGGAGCTGGCGGGCTACCACAAGCAGTGCCGCGAGGCAATGGACCGCATCGGGGCGCAGGAAGCGGAGACTTACGATCCATGCATGGTGTACCTCAACCAGGTGCGCCGAAGGATGGATCTGCAGCGGCTGGCCGATGCTCTGCGTGTGCAGCAGGAGCAGGTGATGGAACGGCTGCAGGTGCTGGTTCGTGGACTTCAATCGTTGCAGGAGCATGAGCTGATGCGGACCGATTACCTGAAAAGCGGGCGGTTTCCACAGGCTATGTGCCCGCTGGATGGAACCCCGGTTTCCGTGCCTGAGGGTACACGCGACGCAAAAGCAAAATGCTCGAAATGCGGGTATGAGTTTATTGCGTCGCCAGAGCCGCCAACGCTCACGAATGGGTTTAAGGCGCACGCGAGTTCCAGCGGCGCTTCGAGCGAGGTAGAAGCGACAGGGGGCAAGCGCGGAAATTCCACCGTTCTCACGGCATTACGTGATCAGAAAATCGCAGCGGGCGCCACGAGACCCGGGCTTAATATGATTATTGCGGGGCTGGCGACCCTTGCATTAAGCTGGGTACCACTGCTGGGATATGTGCTGCTTGTTCTATTCCGGGGAACTGAGCCTGTACACGCTACTTTACTGGGTCGCATGGGCCTGGTGCTTTCCTGTGCGAGCGTGGTGCTGGCCGCAGTGGGTCTTCTAAAGTATTTAGTGAGTCTTTCCAGGCCGGCAGCCGCGATAGAAGTGAAGCCTGCTGCAACCGCGGAGATGCACGCCGAAGCCAAAATGTGAGCGGCAACGAGATTTCTTCCAGCGGAAGCTTATGAACGCGCAAGAGCGGTGGAAGCCCGATGCCGGGCAAAAAAGCAGCACAATAAGGCAGGCCATGGAACTGATAAATGTGCGGTTTGTGGTTGCATGAGGTGCACGCCCAGCCCTGTCTTCATGCGTGCACTGGCGCCGATGCGCCACTATGGGAACAATGGAGTGAAACGTGGAAATTGCTGAACTTCTTCGAATGACGGTGGAGCGGGACGCGTCGGATCTGCATATCGCGGTGGGCCGGCCTCCGGTACTGCGCATCGACGGGAAACTGCTGAACGCCGAGGCTCCGCCACTGACGGCGGCAGATACACGTCGCATGGTCTATGGTATCCTGACGGACATGCAGAAGCAGAAGCTAGAAGAGATCAAGGAGCTGGACTTTTCGCTGTCGATCAGCCATATCAGCCGCTTTCGGGTAAACGTGCACTTTCAGCGTGGCAGCGTGGCCGCGGCGTTTCGAGCCATCACAGCTAATATTCGAAATTTCGAAGAATTGAGCCTGCCGGTAAAGACGTGCGAACGGTTTGCCCGTCGACCCTCAGGGCTCGTCTTAATTACGGGCCCGACGGGTTCCGGAAAATCGACGACGCTGGCAGCGGTTATCGACATGATCAACAACGAGCGTGAGTGTCATATTATCACGGTTGAAGATCCAATCGAATATCTTCACCAGCATAAGAAGGCTCTCATTGAACAACGTGAAGTGCATGAGGATACGCACTCATTTGCGAATGCGCTGAAGTTCGTGCTGCGCCAGGACCCGGACGTGATCATGGTCGGCGAAATGCGCGATCTCGAAACCATCTCGGCGGCGCTTACAGCTGCAGAAACCGGCCACCTGGTGTTCTCGACGCTGCACACGGTGGACGTAGCGCAGACGATCGACCGCGTTATCGACGTATTTCCTCCGCATCAGCAGGAGCAGGTACGCGTGCAGCTGGCAGGGGTCATTGAAGGAATCCTTTGCCAGACGCTGCTGCCGACGGCCTCCGGTCGCGGACGTATGATCAGTGTTGAGATTCTGATTGGAACCGACGGCATCCGGAACCTGATTCGCGAAGGCAAAACGCACCAGATCTACACGCAGCTCGAGGCAGGCGGACAGCTTGGAATGCAGACCATGGATCGCGCCATCGCGGACCTGTACAAACGCGGGAAAATAACCCGCGAGACGGCAATGCTGCACGCGCGCAAACAGGACGAAATGAAGCGACACATGCAGGTGATGGTGTAGAATTCCAGCACCCGCAGATCGAAGTCCATTTTTTGGCTGACAGGGGCATCTGAGAGTTCGCAACTGCTCGCATGTCTGAAAACTTCATCGAAATGGAATTGCGGGAAATTCAGACTTCTGACGACCCGCGTGATCATCCGATCATTGTACTCGCCGAAAAAAATGGTGAGCGGGAATTCCCAATTTACATCGGGCCCGTGGAAGCAAAAGCCCTTGAGGACGTCGTACTTGGCGAGCCGCGACTGGCCGAGCACCTGAGGCGTCCGATGACGCATGACCTTGTACTGAACTGCATTGATGGGCTTGGCTCTGCAATTGTGCGAGTCCTGGTGACGAAGCTTGAAAAATCCACGTTCATCGGTGCAATCGAATTGCGTAGTACAAATGGCACCGTTGTGCGGGTCGATTCCCGCCCAAGTGACGCAATGATCCTTGCGATGAAACGCAATTCTCCGGTCTTTGTGGAGGAGCAGGTGCTTCGGGACGTGCAGCGCGGGATCGAGAACCCCTGATCACCGCGAAACTTAAGGCCCGCAGCGGTCAAGCACCTGGTAAAGTGATTCCATTTTTCAGGGCTGTGTTCTTCATTTCCACCGCTCTGGCACTACTCTGCGGTGCAGTGTCGGCGGCCCCGGCGGGTGAGGCTGGTGTAGAGTTCGTCGGCCAGTTCAACGTACAGAATGCGAACGTCCGGATCTCGGGAGCGCCCACCGAAGAGAGCGCGGCGTTGTTGTCCGGCAGCCGCACGGGTTCCGATTTTCATGTGATACTGAGTGCCTTGCCAAGTGACGCGTTGGTCGAGATTGAACTGGGCTTTGCAGAACTTGCCAATGCGCAGCCAGGGCAGCGGGTTTTCGACGTCGACATTAACGAAAAGCGGGCGCTCAGCAGCTTTGACATTGCGGCAACCGCAGGTGGGCCGAATCAGGCGGTGATTCGGCGCTTCACCATTACACCCAAACGTGGGTTCCTGGACTTTCACTTTATCGGGAGTGCTGGCGAGGCCAGCATAAACTACATCCGCGTTCGAGGGCGCGGCTTTACCCGTATAGTCTCTGTTCCTGTTGATACAACAACACCGTCGATGCAGGAGGATCCAGATGCGCTTCCGACGAACCTTCCGTCTTTAAACCCGGAAACCGCAGAGGTTCTGCAGGATGAGATGTCGCCGACATGGCCGACGGGATTTCCGCTGGGCGGAATAGGGACCGGCAAATTTGAAATCCTGCCAAATGGAGAATTCGCAAACCTGACGATCAGCAATTCCTGGGACCTGCCCGTGGGCCGTGTACCGGGGACGTTTTTCGCGATTGGTGCAAAATCACAGTCGGGAAGTGGGACTGGCAAATTGCTCCGCGTGCGACCCGCGGGTGTTGGTGGTTCGGGCAACTACCTGAACGCCAAGACGTTCCTGTCGTGTGTTTTCAAAGGCATCTTCCCAGTAGCACAATGGGTGTTCAGAGACGACAAGATGCCGCTGGAAGTGACGCTGGAAGGCTGGTCATCGCTTGTGCCGCAGGACGTTGGCGATTCTTCGCTCCCGGCGGCGGTGCTGTATGTGCACTTGCGCAACCCGCGATCTTACCCCGTATCCGCGGGCGTTGCTTTTTCTTGGGAAGATGTGAATGGCCGCGGCGGCTCCCGCAATAAGGGTGACCAGTTTGGTTATGCAGGCTCTGCAGTTTTTTCAGACGCTGCCACATCATCTATCCAGGGCGTGCTTATTCGCAGCACGGCTTCTGCCGAAGGCCGGCGCGGCACATTCATCGGGGACTATTTCATAGGGACACCGGTTAAACGCGCCGTTGTGACCCGTCAGCTCTATTGGGATCCGCGCAGTGCGGAGATCCCGTGGTGGCGAAGCTTTACCAACAGGATGCGCCTCGAAAAAGTAGGGCCAGTTCCATCCAGCATCGCGCCTGCAGCCAGCGGTATGCGCACGGCCAATCGAGGGCCTGGCGCGGCGGTAATTTGCGCCACTGTGAATCTCGCGCCAAAGGAGAGGCGGCGCATTCCATTCATCGTGGCATGGTACGCACCGAAACTGACAACGATCGCCTCTGCGAATGTGCCGGCGACGACCGAACAACAGGACTATTCGACAACGTTTGGGTCATCACTCGGGGTTGCATCGTATGTCGCCACAAATCGAATCCGTCTTCAGGCTGGAACTTCTGAATGGCAGTCGATGGTGCTTCGCTCAAATCTGCCCCTCTGGTTGAAATCACATGTGCTGAATTCGCTATCCACTATTGTCTCAAACTCCGTTCTACTTCAGGGACGGCGCTACTCGACGCTCGAATCACCAGGTGAGATGGGAGGCATGATGGGTCCCCTTGATCACCGTCTTGCGTCTCAACCGTTCCTGACGACTATGTACCCGAGCCTGGATCGCAGCGAATTAGAATTGTACGGCAAGGCGCAAAGCGAAAGCGGACACCTGCCGCGCTACATCGGAAATATCCATGGTGGCTGGACCGGCCTGGATGCACGGCTGCTTGGCCAGGATTGGTCGGACCCGACGGCGGCCTGGGTCATGCAAGCAGCAGCACACTTCCACGCACGTGGTGAGCGCGAATTTGCGGACACCATTCGCCCTGCACTGGATAAAGCCGTCGCATACCTGGAGAAGAGCGACACGAGTGGCGATCATCTTCCGGATACGGGTTGTTTCTTCGACAACTCCAGTCCTTCCGGCGCTGATGCCGCCTACAAGTCAATGAATCACAGTGCGGCGTTGCGCGCTGCTGCCGGCATTTACCATGCTCTGGAGGATTTCGCATCTGAGAAAAGAATAAGCAGCGCCGCCCTCGCGACAAACCAAGCGGCGACTCGTCTGCTGTCCGGCTACGGTTCGGCCAGCGCGACCTCCTCAACATTTGCTGCAGCACTGGCAGGTGACTGGTGTTTACGATCGCATGGCAGCGGTGCGGCAACCAGTGATGGAGTCGCCACAGGCGTACTGACCTCGCTCTTCGCAAAGCACGCACAGGAAAACAAACCCGTTCTTCCGATGGAAGTAACCGCAGACAACCCTGTCACGCGCGGGATCGCTTCCTTCCCGGGACTGCTGCAAGCCTATCTTGGAGCAGAGGCGATCCTGCTGGGCGCAGTGGACCTGGGGATCGAAATGTTTGCGCGTGCGCAGGAAGTATCGACACGGGTTCAGCACAGCCCATGGCGGCAGGCGCTGACCGCAACGGTGCCTGAGGGCACAAAGCCGCGTCTTCGCTCGCATATGAGTTCACCCGCCGCATGGACGGTGCTTCCTGCGCTCTCGGGTGCGTTTCTGGATGTGCCCACGAAAACGCTCTACCTTGATCCTAAAGTTCCTTCGTCTTTACCCGATCATGAAATTACCATACCGGTGTTTACCTCTGCCTTCTGGGGCTGGCTTGATTACAATGCAGATACTTCAACCGGCACGCTTGCGGTCACCAAGGTGTTTCCAGCCTTTGCAAATTTTGAAATCGCGCGAGTCGCGCAACGGCAGGACGTGAATGGCGCGCTGATAAGTGAAAGGCGATTGCAGCCAAGCTTCACCTTACGAGACGGGGAGCTACTGCGCTTTGAGGGCTGGCCAGCAAGAGCAGACGGTCAGTTGCGAGCAGAGACTCCCGGTTTAGCTGCTGTGGACGACACAGACACAACCGAAACATTAAGTGAAGATGCAGAGAGTACGTCTGGAAACGTTTTAACGCAGGATGCTTCTACCACAGACACCGTAACTTCCGAGACAAAATACGGACCGTAAGCAGTGCGAGGGACGAGTGGGCTCAGCGGTCGTTGAGATTCAAACGAGTTGCGGGTGTGGCAGTTCTTTTGGGGGCCCGAACGCGCACGGCAGGTTCGTCACCGCCTGGTTGCGGTGAAGGTGCTGCCTGAAGATCGTACAAGCTGGTAATAGGCGTCTTCTTTGCACGTGCGGAATTTTCCGCACGCGGCGCAGGTGCCGGTGTTGGTGTGCGTGTCACCTCGGGACGTGGCGTGGATCTACTTGCCGCGGCCGTTGGCGTTTCTGGCGCAGGCAGTTCTGCGTCAGGAGCGGTCTCTGGACGAGGCGTCTCATTGCTGGACTTGCGGGTTTCGGTCGATGCGCTGGCAGGAGCAGGCGATTGCTGTGCGGGAGCTGACTTTTCAACCGGCTCGGCGGCAGGCGTGCCCGTCAATCGTGCGCCGAGGTTGGCTGCGAAATCGCGCAGGGTTTCTTTTTTCTTCGTTTGAACTACTACGGGCGCAGCAACCTGCACAGGCGCTTCCCGCTCCTTTAATCCCGACTTCCATTTGGTGACTTCCGCTTCCAGGACGCGGCAACGATGGAAGTAATAATACATCAGCCCGGTCGAGATCAGTAGCAATACGAAGATCAGCAGTGTAAATGTCGCGCCGCCACGGCAGCATCGCGTTTTAGTGATCAGACCGTCTCGCATGTCTTATCAGTTCATGTCATTTTCTATCGGCGAACACCGGTTGTGGCGAAAGCGTAGTGGCGAGACTGGCAGGAAGGTTTGCGATTGCAAGAGTCAGAACGCGCCGCGCCCGAAAATTACAGCAGGAATGGTTTTCAGCAGGATGACAATGTCGAACAGGAGGCTCTGGTTTTTGATGTAGTAGAAGTCATATTCCATGTTCATGGAAAGTGGCAGGTTTTTTCTACCTACGATTTGCCATAATCCAGTAATGCCGGGCTTCACGTCAAGCCGGCGCTTTTGCCACTCCTCGTATTTTTCCACGAGAAACGGCATTTCAGGGCGCGGGCCTACCATGCTCATGTCACCAGATATGACATTGTAAAGCTGGGGAAACTCATCGATACTGGTGCGGCGCAGAAACCTTCCGAAGCGTGTAATGCGAGGGTCTTCGGGATCGGTGGGCGCCTTGCTGTAAGGTTCGACATCGGTTCGCATGGTGCGGAATTTAAACAGGCGAAAGCGTCGCCCGGAACGACCCACGCGCTCTTGCGTAAAGATTGCGGGTCCACGCGAATCCAGCCGGATAATTAAAGCGATGAGAAGCATGAAAGTCCCGGCGAGCAGCAACAGCCCGCATGCCACCACGAGATCAAGCGCTCGCTTCAAAGCCGCCTGGAGCGGCGTCAGCCTGGTGTTTTTGAGGTGCACGACGGGCACCTCGTCTATGATGTCGATCCGCACCTGGGAGGTAATGACTTCGAACAGGTTCGACACCAGGTTGAACTGAACGCCGTGGTGCTCGCATGCCGACACAAGGTTCAGCACCTCGGTTTGAGGCATCCGGGGAACCGCGAGGAAAACCTCGTCGACCTGATTTGACAGTAAAATGGATTCCAGTTCCGCCGCCGAACCCAGAACCGGGTGCTCGAGGATTTTCGCAAGCGGTGTCCGGCGCTTTCGTGGATCCACAAAACCTACAAACCGGTAGCCGCCTTCAGGATGGTGAACAATTCGGCTCATGACACGTCGTGCGGTACGTCCGATCCCGACTACCAGTACATTGGTGACGCCGATTCCGCGGCGAATTTTTGCCTGTTTCCAGGCTCGCAGGGCGGTGCGCGATGCATAAAGCCAGATAAAAAAAAGCGCGGCCGACAGGCCAATAATGAAGCGGCCAATGTCCCACTGCTTGAAAACATAAGCAATCGCGAGCGAGCCGACCAGTCCTGCGAAAAAGGTTTTCACCAGGCCGGATGCCTGGTTTAAACCCGTCACTTTTCCGCGATGAGTGTAAAGCCCATAGTACCAGCAGCACGTGCACCAGAAGGGAAGATAAACAGGGAGCGCGAGAAAGTAACTCCGGATCGGATTGATTGGAACGCGCACAATTCCACGATCGGCAAGGTAGTCGCGCAGCCAGTAGCTGCCGAGCCAGATGCCTGTAAAAACCAGCGCGTCGACAGCGACGAGGATGACTGTAAGTTGCCGACTCTTCAGCAACTGATTCATATTTGTGATCTCAGGACTATAGCAGCTCTCCGTGGCGTGCGACACTGGTGAACTGCAATGTCTGCCACATATCAAAGCATTTTATGAATCTAAAATGGGGCAGTGGGGCAAGATTCCAACTCCCAATTAACACCTGTCGCTGCAACATTTAAGGTAGTTGCGGAGCCCGTAATTCAACCTGTTATCTGCTTGACCCATCTGCCTCGGCCCTTTTCGCTGCATTTCGAGAATTCACGCTAATCTGGGAGCCACGATTTGAAAGCTGGAAGCTTGAGGACATTGACCGCATTTGCAGTAAGCTGCGGCATCGTCGCTGCCCATGCGCAACATATGGATAATGCGCCGTCCGCGGCGATGCCTGTATCAGCTCCTGCTCTCGCAAATCCAGCGGGACTTCCGGCGACGGCAGCGCCCGCCATTCCAACGCCATCGGATGCTGCAACGGTCGCGAGCACGACAGCATCTCTGCCTCCACCGGCAATGTTGCCCGGCTCCACCATTGTGGCGCTCAGCCCGCCCGCAGGCGCGGGAACCAACCTGAGCCGCAGCGATTTTGTTCGAGCGATATGGGTCGACGCGCAGAAGCCTGCACTGCGGACGCCCGAAGGTATCAAGAAGCTGGTAGCAGATTGTCGTGATGCCGGATTCGACACAATTTATGCCCAGGTACGTGCAAATGGTGATGCGCTGTATGCGACAACATTGGCGCCGACTGCGGTCGGGCTTGCGCCAGGCTACGATGGGCTTAAGCTTTTACTCGAAGAAGCCAAAGCCGGAAGCAAGCCTTTGCATGTTCACGCGCTTCTGGTTGTTTATCGAGTCTGGTCCTCCTCCGCAGATGCATCCGCAGAACACGTAACCAAACAACATCCGGAATGGCTCACGGTAGCCGAAGATGGTTCGAAAGCGTTGGAAAATGGGGAGAGCTGGCTGGATCCCGGCGTAACTGCCGTGCAGGATCACCTCGCGTTGATCGCCACAGACCTTGTTAAGAATTATGCCGTCGAAGGAATTCAGCTCGATCGAATACGGTATCCCGAGCTGGACCCAAAGACCAATCCCAACGCAAAGCTTCTAACAGGTTACAGCCAGGCGGCCGTTGACCGGTACAACCAGGAGAAGGGTAAAACCGGAAAACCTAAACCCACCGATGCGGACTGGGTTGCGTGGCGGCGAGACCAGGTCACCGAAACAGTTCGCAAGATTCGAGAAGCTGTTCGCGCTGTGCGGCCCAACGTGCAGATTTCTGCCGGTGCTATTACTTTCGGGGCCCCTCCGCACTCACGCGAGGAATATGTGAGTCAGAGCGCTCCATATACTTCAGTGCTCGAGGACTGGGTTGGCTGGGGTGAGAAGGGCCTTGTCGACACGAACGTACTTATGAATTTCAAGGCGGTTGACCGAGGGCTCCAGGCGGACTTTGAAGCGTGGCAGGATTTCGCACTCGCCAACAAAGGCAAAGCGAAAATGGTCATCGGTATCGGTGGCTTTCTGAACGATCCGCGCTACACGGCCGCACAAATGCTGCTGCCCGTTTTTCAACCCAAAGCCGATGGCGTGGCGCTGTACAGCTACAACGATACCTATCGTGACACCCCGTACGATCGCGATCTCTCTTTTGTGCGCCCGGTGCTTGAAGCAACAGCGCTCAATTTAAAATCCGCTGACGTTGCAGCGGCGGTTGCCAAACCGCTGGAGAAGAGTACTCCTCTTCAGGAGCAACTTGCGAAGCTCGATGCTTCTGCCGCAGCGGCGGGGATAAATGCACCGGTTACTCAGACCGTTGCAGCCGCCGCGCCGGCTGCTGCTGTTATCGCCGCGCCCGTGTCGCCGTTGCCCGGAAGCAGTGCTTCCACCGTCGCATCGTTGCCGCAACTTGGTGCGTCGAGTTCGGCGCCCATACCGAACATGCCTGCACTTGGCGCGGCGAGCTCTAATCTGCCACCGTCAGGAGCTTCCAATGCGATGCCATCGTTGCCGGGAACTGCGGGGTCTACGGCGAGCACAGGTGCAGGCGGACTGCCCAGCTTGAGTGCGGCGATCGCTGGTAGCACACCGGGACCCGGCAGTATGCCAACATTACCGGGAGCTTCCGCGGCGGCTGCGCCCGGGATGCCGTCACTGCCAGGACCTTTGACAGGAACGATGCCTTCGCTATCGACCGCCGCTGCCGGACCGGGTGCGGTCAACTCCATGCCTGCACTGCCCGGCGGAACTACGGCTCGCAGTAGCCTGCCTGCGTTGCCTGGTAATAGCACAACTGCGGCATTGCCGCCGCTGACGGACGTTGTGCCGGGTGCTTCGGCAAACAGCCCGATCCCGCCTTTAAGCAGTATTACTTCGGCGGGTACGCCAAATCCGTTTGCGCCATCTGGCGATACTAGCATCGCATCTGTGCCGTCGCTGCCTTCCCTTAGTGCGCCAGCATTGCCGAGCACCGGCGTCAGCGGTTCTGTCGCAATTCTCGGCATGACACCGGAATCGCAAAAGGTGATCCCTGAATCACCCATTGCGCCGCTTAGTACATTGGGTACACCTGCGCCGGGGGTACACGTTGAAGTTCCCTCGTTTGCTGCGACCTCGGTATCGCCTTTCGGAAATGTTTCAGTAACAGTTGAACCGCCTGTTGGCACACCGATTATGTCCCTTGCTCCCATTCCGGGCGGCGCCCCGACGACGACTTTAAGTGTGCCCGGCACGTCGGCAAATACCAGCGTAAATATTCCAAGCCTTGGTGGATCCACCAACTTTGACGGCAAGGCAATTGGGGCAGCCGCACCGGCCTCTCCGCTGATTACTCCGCCGACCATCCTGACCCCGGCGCCTGGGTACAATAACGAGGGGCAGCCGATCAATGTCGGAAAGCAAACGGTGCTGGATGCGCCTCAGGTTCAGCGGATGGATTTCTCAGAACGGCAGTCGGCCTATGGCACGCCAAATCCCGCAAATGAGATCAGGAACTTCACGACCGCTAACATTCGCAAGGAACGCCAGGATCTTATCGCAATGCCGCCCTCACCTGCGCCTCTTGAGGTTGTCGTTCTAAAGAGCGGGAAAGAATTCGCAGGTCGTGTTTTGCAGCGCGGCACGGTCTGGCGAATACAACTTCCTAACGGCAGCATCATGAACCTTCCAGGCGAGAAGATCGCCAGTACCCGTTCTACAGAATCTGCTCCACAGAATGTGAACAGTACGCCTGTGCCTCTATAATCAGGCTGTCCCGATAGCATCAACCGTTGCTATTGACACACCTGCCGGTCGGCCCGGAACCTGACTGTTTAATTCTGACGGAGTCGCCCGGTACCTGAAGTGAGTATTTTACAGCGATATGTACTGCGTGAGCTGTTGGGCCCGTTATCGATGGGTCTGATCGTATTCACCTTTGTCGTGCTGATTGGACGGGTGTTCAGGTTGACCGACATTCTGCTCAACAGCAATATCCCCGGCAGCCTTGCGGGAGAACTGATCCTGCTGCTGATGCCCGGCATTTTATCGTGGACGATACCGATGGCGGTTCTCGTGGCGATTCTGCTGGCGGTGGGTCGGCTGGCGGCGGATCGGGAAATCCTCGCGATCCGTACCTCAGGGGTAAATCTTTTCCATATCTGTATCCCCATCCTGCTGTTGGCGAGTGCGCTCACGGCTTTGATGATGCTGGCGAACCAGCGACTCATTCCTTATCTGCATCAGCGAACCGCCGATGTCGGCATGCAGCTGGAGTTTCATGTCTTATCTGCGCTTGCGCCTGGAATAGTACAGGAGCTTCCGAGTGAGGGCAAGGGCAGCGATACGAGGTTCTTTTATGACCAGAAGAAGGCGGACGGCAGTGGCGAAATGAGGGGCGTCATGATGTACATGGAACTCCCATCAGAGGAGGTTCAGGCCCGGACGAAGGCTTCCTCAGGGGCTGGCGGTATAACGGACACAAAGAAGACTGCGAGACAGAACAACAACAAGGCGAGTGGCAAAGAGGCCACGGCGCAAACTCAAGCGACCGCGAAGTCCGCTGATGAGCGACCAAAGAAGCAGCTCCCAAGACGTGAGAGGGAGCGTCGCAAGCTGCTGCAAAAAGAATATAGCGATATGAACGAGGCACTGGTGGTGGCGCAGTCGGCTCGTATCGTGCCGGATATCAGCCAACGCGTGCTGAACTTCGAACTAACCTCCGGTTCGATCCATTTTTCGAACGCTGGCAAGCCCGGCGCTTACGACCTGGTGCGTTTTGACACTATGAGGAAGGGCTACGTCCCTGTTTTCGCACGTACGGAAGAGGGCTACTACATAAAGAAGACCAACGAAATGAGCAGTGCGGAGCTGATGCAGTCGCGCAGAGAGGCCGGAAACAAGCGCGGCGCACGCTTTATGGTGGAACTTCTGCAGCGCTACTCCGTACCACTGGCGTGCATAGCTTTTGCGCTTATTGCCATCCCACTGGCCGTGTATGTGCGACCGACCGGCAAAGCGATTGCATTTGCCATGTCCTTTTTGCTTATATTGGTCTATTACGGCCTCCTGCAATATGGCATTGCCCTTGGTAAAAATGGAAGCACACTTGGCGCAGTTGCTATTTTTTTGCCGAATGTACTGTTGATGAGCGTTGGCTCGATCCTGCTCTACCGGATGGTATTAAAGTGAGACGGCTCGCCGCCGCAAAAGAACTGTTCCGTTGAGCCTGCAACTGCCACGCTGGGTTGCGGGTACAGTCTGGATTGGACTGGTATGCGGTGTCTCCATCTGGATGCACGGGCAGACAAATCGTCCGTTAGCCTCTACGCCCGCTACTGCCAGGGCTGGAGTTGCGCGTCTATCCCCACCAGCGCATCCGCAAAACGGAAGCTATCCACAATTGCAGCAAGCCCCTGCAACTGCATCTCCGGCAGTCGCTGAGACGGAGGCGAACGTTCCTGGCGGCTCCAGGGCAATCGAAACCGGAGCCGCGGATATCAATGTCGAGGCTGCCGCCGAGCGAGCAGAGCTCCCGGCAGCCGCTCTGCTGAAGGACGTGCAATCAGTCAGCCGTTTGAGCGAACGCGACTGGGATCCCGCGGAGTTTGAGCAGCTTGCCGCGCCGTCGTACGAAACCACGGATGTGCTTTCGCAGCTTGCGGTCGGTTCGGTGGTCGTACCGCCCCAGATTCTAAGTGTCGAGGAACTGCTGGCAGCCAATCGTCCGGTTGAACCCATCGGATATGGGGCGCCTGCGATGGGCACCGGCGTGCCGTTTCGAATTGGCACGGGCACGGCTGGGGCCGACCCTGCTGCACCAGGCCCCCTGGCGGCCGGCAAGGTCGAGATCGAATCAACCGATTACCTGGATTACGACGAAGAGCACAATCACATCTACGGACAGGGGCGTATCGTAGTTCGCTTCGGGGCCTATAAGCTCGAAGCAGATCGCATCCTGATAGATACCCGAATCCAGGAAGTACAGGCATACGGGCACGTTATCCTGAGTAGCCCTACGGAGTACATGGAGGCCGAGTCGCTATGGTTTGATGGACTCCACAGTCGCGGCGTAGCATATAATGCGCGCGGTCATACCGGCAACTTCTTTGTACTGGCAGGAGATCCGCACGAGGCCGATGGTACGACAATTCGCCAGGTGAGCGAGGCAGAAACTGTCATGAAGGACTCCTGCTTTACGATGTGCGATTTTCCGGTGCCACATTATCGGATTCGTGCGAAGGAGTTCACGATCATTAATAACGAGCGGATTTTCGCCAGCAATGTTGTGCTGTACGTGCTGGAGTGCCCTGTGCTGTGGCTGCCCTATTTCACGCGTGCCATGAATGATGAGAATCCCTTTGGCATCAGCGGGGGTATCGATTCGCAATTAGGATTCTTCGTCCGGCTGCACTACGATTACCGACACAGCTGTTTTACGCCAAGCGACGTTGATGATCGGCTGATGATACGAGCATCAAGCGGACACGCGCGCCTGCGGCTGGATTTTATGTCCAAGCGCGGATTTGGCGAAGGCATAAACTACAACTACAACCTCGATTACGGACGCCATTTTGGGCGGCTTGATGCGTATCACATAGCGGACAGCCAACGCAATGTCGATGGCGAAACCGGAACGGAACGCAATTACCTGGATTGGTATCACCGGAGCCGAATCACCGATGAACTCGACTACATGATAGACGTGAACTATGCCAGCGATCCGGATATTTATTACGACATCCTGGATCGGCTACGTGGATCGGGAGAGCCCCGCCAGGGCCGGTTCCCGGAACGGAGTCTACAAACCGGGTTGGAGTGGACGTGTGACGACTTCTTTGCCGGGATCCAGATAGAATTAAAAGACCGCATCGGACGAAACCGGGTCTCGAATTTTGGAGAGTTCCGCGATGGAGATTTCGACTTTGACCGCAGTTACAATAACGAAGGATTCTTCACGCTGACCGCTCCCGGTGTGGGACCGGACGGGAATTTTTATCCAAACGCGGGGATCTACACAGATCCTTCTACTTTGCAGGAAGACATCGACGCGGGTGTGGCTTCAAGCCGCTATGGGCGGGTCAGCGAGAGGCTGCCACAGCTGACGGTTTCTTCCAACCGGATGCGCTTATGGTGCCTGCCATTGTGGTACCACGTAGACCTGAACGTTTTCAACAACCTGGACAAAGGGTTGAACATCGTAAGTACGCGAGACGACAGTTTTGTGCAGGGCTTCGACCTGTATCAATCCATCTCCCACCTCGCCAAATTCTGTGAGCGGTACACGCTGCTGACCAAGGCAGGGCTGGGTATGGGTGTCGCCCAGCGCGACGACGATTCGTACAATCTCGACTTTCCTGCAGGCGCAACTTTCCCGTTCATTTACAACGGTCAGAGAATCAACGGACAGCCGCTCGGCCTGACATTTGTCGACAAGGACACATTCCTCGTGGGTGAACGGCAAATGAGCCTTTCGGATGTGGATCCAGCATTTGTCTACGGGGACCTCGACAGCAGGTTCAATGCGAGAATATCTGAGTGCCTGAGTGCTTTCATCAGGTATCGCTTCAGGGAAGGGACCGATAATAACCTGGGGACCTTCTACGAATCGATGGGTGCGCGTAAAAGCATGGATGACTTGTATGCGTTTCGCACACCGGAGCATTGGATTGAAAGTGGTCTTTCCTACCAGTTAGATAATCCGCGCTTAAGTGCCAATATGACCTTCGGCCAGAACTTGCAGACGGAAGGCGATGTTACCCCGAACGAGCTACTCGGTTACAGCAACCTGTCGCTCACCTATACCAATTTGTGCAACACCCTGGTGTTAAATGGAGGTGTCGGCTTCCAGGAACGACAGATGCGCGATCCTACTGATCCCAACGCTTTCGTCCAGAACGCTGCCACGTACTATGTGAGCGGCTCGTATTTGCCAATTCACCAGAGATGGTGGACCCGCATGTCAGCCTTCTTCATCGATAACAACGACATCGATCCGCTTGGTTTAAGCGCGAGCGGCACCCGGGATCTGGATACGCGCGACGAAGCCATCCTGGATTACGCGCTCGGTCGCAAGATTGGGCCTAAATACCTTGTGGAATTCCGAAGTGTAATGCGAACGCGCACGACGGAGAATGAAGACTCGTACCTGCGGCTGGAACGCGATTTCCACGACATGGTCGCCGGTGTTTCCGTCGGCATTCGTTCGCGAAATCGGCTATCCACCGAAGACGAAGGAACGGCGAAGGACAATTTCCAGGTGCGTTTCAATATGCGCTTTAAACCGTCGAATGAAAAGGGTGTAAGTCCTACGGTCACTCGTTCGTCGAAATTGTACAGTGCAGATCGTGTAAGCGGTTTCGAGCGCGGAGGTTGACGGCGGTGTTTTTGGGCAAAGGAGTGAGGTTATGACTGAGAAAAAGAAGATTCTGGCCGTAGATGATGAAAGCGACGTTCTGCTGATTCTGAAAACGGCGCTGATTAGCGAAGGTTACCAGGTATTTACGGCGACCAATGGGCCCGATGCTATTGCGTTGGCCCGGGAACACACGCCGGACCTGATGGTGCTGGATATGATGATGCCGGACATGAATGGTTTTGAAACACTACGGCATATTCGGGATGGTTCGGCTACACAAGGTGTTCCAGTGATCATGCTGACCGGGGTGTCCGATAAGGATAAGATTCGGCAGGCTCTCGATCTTGGAATCGATTACTATATTGTAAAACCGTTTGAATTTCATGACCTGATAGCGAAGGTAAAGCTGGCGATCTCGGACTCCAGTCGCCCTCCGATCTGAGGCGCAGGTGAGGTGCCGCCGCCTTTAGCGCAGAGGTTTAGCGCAGGGGTTCCGCAGAGGTTTGTATGGAGTCCGCCTGTGTCAGCGCCCAGTAAGCACGCATCGCAGCCTGGTTCTCTGCGATTTTTTTCCGTGCACCCTCGCCCCGGCCTTTGATTTCGCCATTTACCCGCACAACGACTTCAAACTGCTTGTTATGATCGGGGCCGCTTTCGCTGATAATATCATACTCCGGAACTGTCTGCGAGAATTTTTGCACATGCTCCTGAAGCATCGATTTGTAATCACCGAACTCGTCGGTGGCAGAAAGCACGCGCGCCGGCTCGAAGATTTCTTTTTCCAGGAAGCGCATCATCGGCTGAATGCCAAAATCGATATACATGGCCCCTACAACGGCCTCCAGGGCGCTGCCGAGCAAGGCCGGACGTTCCCGGCCACCGTGCAGTTCCTCGCCCTTGCCCAGCAGAATCAACTGCCCGAAACCTAATTCGAATGCGCGTTTACCAAGTACCCCGCGACTGATCATTTGGGACTTGTACTTGGACAATACACCTTCCCGCGAACGAGGATACTCGTTAAACAGGTATTCCGAAACAACGAGCCCGAGCACGGCGTCGCCCAGAAACTCCAGCCGTTCGTTGTCGTGCTCCAGCTGCATTTCAAAGGCGTAGCTGCTGTGAGTCAATGCGCGGTCGAGAAGCGCCAGGTCTCCCATCATGGCAAGGCCGTGCTGTTCGAGGAATCGCACAAGCCTTATCGTTCTCTCTGGGCTGAGGTTTTTCAAATGCAGTTCAGTCTTTATGGGATCCGTACAAATGCACAGTCTTTATGCACATTGCGAATTGCTCTAGGCAACATTTACTTCACTTATTGGATGGGTGAGCTCACGCGCTGGAGGGCTGGCGGGTATTCTGCGCTCAGCGCATCGAGCACGATTCTGCCCGTGGCCTTCAGCGCCTCCTGGTCCTGGGCAATATAAACGTCCTTAACAACCAATGGATACAGGGGCTGGTCCGACTCGGACGAGCGCTCAGGAACCAGGTCTTTCACAAGGCAGGTTGCACGCCGCCATTCTCCTGACCAATAGATTCCTTTTCCACCTTCTGTAAAATCCGCGGTAAAAGTAGTTCCGCGCGAATCAACCAGGTTTGCACGCAGCCACTCCTGTTTGCCATCGCCGAGAATCCATACGCCCAGTTTTACGGGAGCCCGTTCAAGCAATCCACCCACTGGCACGTTGATGCGGCTTCTTCCATTACCGCGCATCGCATATTGCACCGCCACTGCACCCGTGCCTTCCTTATGATCGGCCACTACCTGCTGGATCCCCGTTGCGCCGGCATCATAATTTGTCCCAGTCAGAGAGAGGTGACGGTCCATGCTGTCAAATGAGGCGAGCACAGTGTGGCTGCTTTGATCCACAAAGTACGGGAGCGATCTCACCGTCTGCCCTATGGACACTTGCAACTCGCCGGCTCCCGCGCGCTTTCCCTCGATCTTGATACGGTCGCAGGCAATACTACCACCGGCAGCTACGACGTTTATCATTTCTGGCTGAAGTACCATGCCTGCGTCGCGAGACGATAGCTGAACATCCAGCTGCTGTTTCTCCCCACTATCTAACAAGACTGCAGCGGGTTCGATCCTAAGGCCGGAGAGATCCTGGGCACGAATAGTCAGTTCGCCAGCGGCTGCACCCAGTTCGGCACGCACGGTTCCAGTGCCTGCAGTTTTGCCAATCTGCAGTTCAATCGTGTCGCCGGCCGCTTTGGTATGCTCTGAGATGTTTGCGACGATCGCCTGAAGCTGGCCTGCAGGATCGATGGCAACAGGCGTGTCTGTCTCATCGAAGCCCTTTACTTTGAGCCGCAACGGAACCCCGGTCGGAACAAGCAACGGATTACCCGCGGGCTCGAACATGAGCTTCCTGACGATTCCGGAGCCGGGGTCGGCAAGCACGACAAGCGAATTAGTGACAGGACGTGGCCCTTTCAAATCGCTGGGGTGATTGACGACCTTGCCGTCGACAACCATGGTGGTCGAGCCGCCGCCATCCAGGTTAATGGCCTGGGAGCATCCGAGCTGCTTCATATATTCGGCGAGCTCATAGAGGTTTTGCCCGATACTCAGCTTCGGCTGCCTTCCATCAACGGTAACAAGATACAAAGTATGCTTGTCCGCAGAAATGCCCGCTGCGGTCCTGGGGTGTCGATCCGTCGCAAAACTACGGCCCATTTCCTCGGAGTCGTAATCCACTTGCACCTGGCCGTGTTTTAACAGGCTTGGGCCTCCACCAACGCATGTGCCGACAACACCTTGTATCTGGGGTATACTCGAGCGGATTGTGCACTTGCCGATTTTTTTGGGGCCGCCGTCCAGTTTAGACGGAACGGAAAGGATCAGTGTCTCGGGTGTGAGGGTGCTTGAGGTGTCCGCAGACACGGGCGCAATCGACGCGGCAATCGACTGGTTGGGAAGAAACTCCGAATGCGGCAGTTTAATTATGTATCGATGGCCAGCTAACGGAGGAACCTGGATGCCGAATGGTGGCGTGAAAAGCAGTACGCTGTCCGTGCTGCCGCGGGTGTCATTGACCCGGTCGACGGTGAACTTACCCCCGGCGGTTTGTATCGTAATGTCCATATGGACCGGCCCGATATGTACTTTTCGATCTTTCGTAAGGGCAAAAACCGAGCGCTTTGCATTCGGTGAATTGCAGATCATGTTATTAGCGATCAGCAAACCAAGGGGTGAATAGGGACGCGGCGACATAGTCCAGAAATCGGCATTTACCGCGGCAAGGACCCGGCTGGTAGTCGAGGCAGCTTCACGCGCAACAACGTCCGGTATTCGCTCGCCGCGAAAAAGTGAGTCGTCTCCGGGCTCGGCCTTTAACGTCACACGGGGATTGGCAAGATCCACCCGCAGGACACTGAACTGTAACGGGCCGGTGGAAAAACGTTCGGTGCGGATCATGGTACCGGGACCAACCGGAGTAAATGCCTGGGACAGCGCTGGTGCCACACTTACACAGCAAGCCAGTGCCGATGCAACAGCCGCGACAGCCGCGCTTCGGGCGGCCATAAGATACTGTTTTGTCGCGGTCCTTATCAATGCAAACTCAGTTCAAGAATATCGATATTCCGGTCGGCTTTCGTAACCAGATCGGATGCGTCGTTCTCAAATGCAAGGCTAAGGGCCAGAGATTTCGGAGCACCTTGTGGCCATAGCAAGAGATCATATGCTGCCGGCTGCAATCCATCGAGGTACAGGCGGGCCAACTCGGATTCTCCTGATCGGAGGACAAGAATCGGCGACATGCCCAGCGCTTCTGTTCCTCGGACGCGCACGAGCAGCGAGGTTGTGCGAAACACGCCTGTATCAAAACGCGCTGCGACCGTGCCTGTTCTCGACAATTGAAGTGCAGTGCTCGTAAGGCGTGCACCCTGCGGCAATGCAAACCGGGTTAAATCCAAAGCAGCCAACTGTACCTGCGGCGCTGCTGAATCCATTAACGCGGTGGATTCTGGACCTTCCAACCGCAACATCGTGTTTGCAAGAGCAGCGAGTATAAGCGGCGGACTCGACATGCGTTCCGCTGCAGTCGCAAGTGATCGCAAGGCAGCCGTTGTATTACCTGCCTTGTCCATCAGCGCCGCTCGAATCGCTATTTCTGCGACTTGCGCGTCAGGAGTCTTGAAGATGGCAAGGCGCTGCAGATGCTGTTCCACCGCAGAATTATCATCGAGCTTCATGCTGATCTTAGCGGTGCTTAAGATGCCTTCGAGAGAATCGCTGTTTTCCAAAGGTAGAATGGTGCGGATGGTTTCCCGGGTCGCACCTGCGTCAAGTGCGACACGCAACATCTCGCCACCACTCAGGTAATCGCCGGCCTGCCACAAGTACGTACCCAATAACCGGTAGGTTGCGCTCTCATCGTAACCTGCGGCCCGTACCTCGCGACCTCGTATCGCAGCACCCTTCTGCAACGCGTCGACCATCGTCATTACTGCGTCACGCGGCTTGCCACTGGTCGCCTGGATTTCAGCGAGCAGGTAAGTCGCTTCGAAATCATAATATTCCTGGGCGAGCCGCTTGCGGACGAGCAGCTCCGCCTCGGGGTATTGCTTCTGAGCGAGGTATTCTCTTACCAGGTAGCGATAGTTTTCAGGCATTCGCCGCGATAGCGTGAAGAACAATCCGGGAATGGCGGCGACTCCCGCGACAAATGCGGCAGCCAACAATATAAACAGCACTACCCAGCTGAAAGCTGGCCTCGCATAGCCAACCCGCGCAACCAAGGTGCGGGTCAGGCCTCCCTTAATTGCATGTAGCGCTGGCGTGCCAGCAGGCCCAGCAAAATGCCTGCAGTCAGGAGTGTTGCGACCAGGAGTAATACGCTGCGTTGTGGGAAGTAATGACGTTCCGGAGCGACTGCGTGCGCTGCGACAGAGACGTCGCTCACGTCTTCACGCACTGCAATCTGCGCTTCCTGGACCTTCTGCAACAGAAGATCGGCAAAGCGTTGAATCGCCCGCTGGCGCAACTCGAGAACCTCAAGATCCGCGGTCGCTTTATCTTTCTTCTGCTGATAAGTTTCGATGCGCAAGCGGCTGGCCTCAACGGACTGAGAAAGTGCACGGACTTCCTGCTCAATGAGCGCAATTTCCTGTGCTGTACTGGAAAGATTATTGGTCAGCTCGACATAGTTTCTGAAAAGCTGTTCGTTGCTTTTCTGCCAGCGATCGAGATTTTCCTTGATGAAAATCTCGCTCTGGCGCGCCTGGTAGAGCTCGTTCTGGAGCCTGCGCAATTGTGCATCCATCCGCGGCACAGTCGTATTCAGCTGCGCCATTTCTCCCTCAAGGTTTTGCAACTCCTCGTATACTTTTGCGCGCTGGATACCGAGCTTCTCCCAGACCGGGTTGAGCTCCTGACGTTGAAACTGCACCTGTGCGAGGCTGCCCAGGTCCTGCCGACGTCCCGAAGCAATGGCGGTCCCGATCGCCTCCTCGGGTAGAGAAGTCGAAAGTGTGATGTACGGCTGAGTTGCCGAAAGCTGCTCATCAAGTTTCGCCAGCGTTTCCTTCAGAGTGCCAAGTCCAACGGTCCCGCTGCGGAGACGGCTGACGGCATCCAGATAATCCTGCTGTAATTGATCGCGTTCTTTCTCGAGCATCTCTAGCGGTTGCTGCTCGTAAAATTTGTTGGATTCTGTCATTGCTGATGCCAGTCTCGAACCGCTGCGCAGCGTCTCATCGTGAATACGGCTGTAAAGCTCTGCAACCGCGATGCTGCTACCGGAATCATCGGCAAGCGACAGGGTGTTGGAAAGAAGTTCTGTGTCCGCCGAAGTCTTGCTGCTGGAGAGATCAACTGTCGTTGTGCTTACGCCGGCGTCGGTACGAACCCGTCCGACCCATTCACCGTTCATTTCCATGGCAGCAATGAGACCATGCAAGCGAGCGAGCCTGCCGCGCAGCCGATCCAGAGCCGCTTCCTTAACGACGAGCTGCTGACTGAAATTCCGGAAATTCTCAGAGTTCTCATCCACCAGTCGCTGCAGGAGCTCGATATTGTTACGTGATTTGTATACAACGATGGTAGTCTGGATGTCCTCAAGTTCTGCCTGGCTCGTGTTCTGCTGCTTCACGATACTATCATATTGCTGCGTAGTCTTCTGGCGTGTGAGCTGATCATATTTTCGCTCAAACAATGTTGCCCAGGTATTTGCGAGCGCCTGTGCTTTTGCGCCTGAGTCGCCAATGGCGTACAACTGAACAAGAGGCGAAAAGGTCAGGTCTGATGCTGTCTTCTTTTCGACAGTCTCCTCGCTTGAAAGCACTTTCGCCAGGTCGTCCGTCGTCATATCCTCCAGATCAGCCCGTTTAAAACTCAGGATGGCGCGCAATTCCTGCACACTTAATGCCGCAAGATAGGTTGCCAGGTCCTCATCCTGGATATCGAGCAGGCGCGCGACGTCCGCTGGTGCAGCACCTGAAATAGCACTAAGCCGTGCTGCGTCCGCACCAGGTCCGAGTTTTGTATCGAGGAGCGTACGTGCAGTGCGTAATCGGTCTATTACCAATTGAAGTAGCTCGCCCGATTCCAGCAATGTACGAACGGTGCTGACACTCAGCGGTTGCGTTCGCACTTCGGGCAGAAACCTTGGTGGGAGTACTATCACCGTCGCCTGCGCTTTGTAGCGGCGGGGCACCAGCATCAATACCCCGGCAAATACAAGCACGGCGATGCCCAGGACCTTCATGATATACCAGCGGTTTTGCCACCAATAGCTGACTATGGCCGAGGCCACGTCGACCTGCGGCCGTCCGGCATGCGTGGCCGAGCTGTCGGCGGCGCTCAAAACTTCCCTGCCGGCACCGGATTGATTAAAACCCCAAGCACGTACAAGCTTCGGTCTTCTCCTTTTTCTGAGACTGCGTCCGCTTCGGCGGAGTACGCCAGTTTTATTTCATGATTTCCCGGCGAGAGCCTGGAAGTAACAGAATAACAATCCCAGCCCTCGCGCGCGACATACAGCTCACCTGGCGAAAAAGTGTCTATTTGAATGCGAATCACAGGCCCCAGATTCTGCGCCATGTCCGATGCGGCGATAATGGTCACCCGGAACTCCGCTGGTGCGGATACAGAAAAAGCCGCCGCGAGTTCCCCATACTGTCGAAAAAGCGCAATGCCCTCCGCTGAAAGTGGCACAGTGCAGGTTGTCTCGGACGCTTTGATGTACGTCGCACCATAAAGACTCTGCACGAACTCTTCGGGATACGTGCGTACCATAGCCTGCTCACCCGCAATGTCATATGCGCGCAACTGGAGCTGCAGATTTGAGCTGAGCGATGCAGCAGTCAGGTACTCGGCATACGCGTCACTCAGGCGCTGCTTCGACGAGAGCAAATCTCCCTGTAGCATCCGGAGCACTGGATCGTCGGTTGAACTATATGCCGGCGTAGTCAGTCCAGTGTCAGGCTCGAAACGCAGCTTCTGTACTTCAAGCCACAATGAAGCGCGTTGCCTGCTATTTACCACACGTGTCTGGCGGGGCAGATCCAGTACCGTAACGGTTGAGGTCAGCTGATCTTCTGCTGCACGCATGACCTCTCTTTGTACGTCCAATAGAAACTTCGCCGGGCTTGATTGTGTATCTACGTAGTACTGGGACTGCGGGTAGTTTCCGCTGAGCGCCGCACTTGCAGCGCCGAGCAATCGGGATCGTGGATTTTTGTCATGCCGATCTATCGCCTCTTGCAACATCCCGGCGGCGTCTTCCCACATTCCTCGACGCATCGCGAGCCGACCGCTCCACGAATGCCACAGCATACTCTCGAGGTGCATACGTGATTCCGGCTGCGGAACCTCGCCCATAACATTTGGATCTTGGGAAGGTGCGAGCGCAGCCTCACCCAGGGCGGCAAGTTGTTGCTCAACCGCACTCAGGGTCTTTGTGCTCTGACTTTCTGCAAGTGCACCAAGCAGCCGTCGTGCTTCATCGTCTTTGCCGATTTCGTAACAGGCGATTGCGAGCCAGTAGTCACGCTGCGCTCCTGAAAGAGCTGGCTGTTTCAGTGCCACATGCGCCGCTTGCCATTTAGCCTGGCGAAGCAGGGCTTCACCCAATCGCACCTGGGCCGCGGCGTTGCCAGGCTGGCTCTTTACAAGCGCCGAAAAACGGCGTTCAGCCTCCGGAAAGCTGCCCTGGTGCAGGGCATACAATGCCCTGTTAAATTGAAGGCGAAAAACAAAGCGCGACAGATATGCAGCTGCGAGTCCAATGATTGCAATAAGCAGTAGCGCAGATACGACTCGCCGCAGCGTCACGTGCCCACGTTCATCGTGCTGCGAATCTGGCGAAGTCGCTGCTCGACGGTTGCGCTCGTCGCAAGTGTGCCTTTCGGCAGGTCGCGCATTGCTGCGATCCGTTGATAAAGCCCGTACGCAGCACGCTGATTTCCGGAACGCTCCGCGGCGAGTGCTCTAAGGTATATCGAATTAACATTGTCGGCCTGCGAGCGAACGACCTGCGAAGCCAGCTGCTCCAGCCGCACATCATCAGAAGCACGGTATGCCATTATCATAAGATGCTCGAGCGCCCGCACATTTCCGGGCTGCACTCGTTCGGCTTTCTCGTATAATGCGCGAGCTTTCTCGAGTTCATTCTTGCGAGTGACTCCGTCAGCTTCTGCAAGCTTCTCATGAACTGCGCCCAGTTGTTCAAAGGCCCGCACCGGACGATATGTTCGAATAGCAATCTGCTGTCGTTCCCGTGCAGCCTCATACTGCTTCTGCGCAAGAAGCAGCGCTGCTAATTCGGTGTTTGCGCGACCCATGGAGGGATCGTACGCCACCGCTGTTCTCAACAGGCGCTCATATTCGGCGACGGATTTTTCGCCGCGCTGCGCAGCAACAAGGTAATAACGGGAATAGTAGCCGCGAATCACAATGCTCATTCCGGTTAACATGACTCCGCATAGTGCAAGCTTCGCAAATAACGAGAAGGAACGCGTCAGGCTTGAGCGTTCAGTTTCTGGCGGGTTGATGGCCGGTGCTGTTGCTGGCATATCAATATTGACGGTCAGCGATGCTCATCGGCCAGAAGCTGTAAAGTAGATTACGCAGACAGAAGAGGCAGCTTCGTGGAAAGGCTTCCGCAGTTTTGCTGCATCTGTGTATAAAGCGCGTCTATCTGCTGCCGAAGTGCTTTCTGTTCAGGGTTGGCATCTGTAGAATCGATAATTCGCCCTGAGACAAGGTCTGCAATCTGCATGTGCACGAGGATACCTGCCGTTGCCAGGATTGCGGTTTGATATACCGCCAGCCGTTCTACAATAGTCCGACTTTCCGCGTTCGGTGCTACGACCAGCAGTTGCGAACCATCGTGGCCAGACAACTCCAGATCCGGCCGCATCGAAATCAGGAATCCGTGTAATGCGACCGTTGTCGAAGTTCCACTGCGGAATTGTCTGTCCGGCTCAAGTTTCCCCAATAGATCCCATGCAAGCGCCAGTTGCGTTGAGATCGAAGTTCGTTCGCTCTGTTGAAACGTTGTCTTGTTCAGGGCAGTAATTGACACATGCGCCGCATTGCCAGACCCTCGGTGAAGTTGAGCAGCGCCTGCAGCAAACGCATGGCGAAACAGGAGGTATTCCCGCGCTACCGCTGGAGCGATCGCGGTCGCAAGCAGCACGTCCAACGCTATCGCAATCTCTGCGGCAGGAGCCGCAGGCGGACTGAATGGTATGCGTTTCAAATGCTGCGGTTCAGCAGGACGCTCCCAATCCAGATCGATTTCCAGGCGCTGACGAATCGTGTTCCGCTTCTGTTCAAATCTTCCGTCATGCAGGGCGATTGAGGCTGCCGGTTTTTCTTCCCGGTTATCTGCTGAGTCGCTCTCATGTTTTGAAGGACTCGAAGCAGTACGCCGCGTAATAGATAGATTGGACAGGTGCGGCAGCATCCATCCATAAAAGGAATCCTGCTCTTGTGTTCCCCCCGCGGTTGCACTTAAAAACAGGTTATCTTTGCACCGCGTCATCGCGACGTACAGCACCCGCTTTTCTTCGCTGAACGCGCGCTCTTTCTTTTGCCTGGCAAGGTGGCTGGTCAAAAACAGCTTTGGTTTCTCGGCGGACAGCGTTTTCTGCAAAGCGAGCCACTCGTGACCATCCGTGAGTACTTCTTCGGAGCGCGCCTTTATTGGCTCGGCGAGTTCCGGCAGAAACACGGTGTCGAACTCCAGACCTTTCGCGGCATGGATGGTCATGATCTGTACCGTATGTTTTCGGGTGGTATGAACTGTTGCCTCCCCCTGGCCGCCGGTATCAAAGGATTCGCTCTCCACGTAGGCCAGAAACTCGGCCACATCGGTACTTTGCATTGCGCGGCTAAGCTCGACAAATCGCTGCACGTTGGCAAGTGACTGTGAGCCCCTTGCGCTTGCACCGAAAATCACACGAGCCCCTGTGAGTTGTACGATCGCCGTGAGCAGATCACCGAGATCTGAAAAGCCAACCATTTGCGTTAGCTGGTGGATTATAGTCGTCAGCTGGTTAAGTCGGCACAGATCTTCCTGCTGCAGCGCTAGTTGCTCTGAGTTCGTATTATTATACCCGCTCCCTGCGGCCCTACAGCACTTGTCCCAAAAGGTGCGACCGCGCCCGAGCGCTATCTTCAGCAGCAGGTCATCCGGGAAATTGAAGAGTGCACCCCGGCAGACTTCCAGTACTGTACGGTCTTCGTGCGGGTTTTCGAGCAGTCGCAGCACCGCGACCAGATCCAGCACTTCGGGCTGCTCGTAAAGACCTTTTCCCCGGTGCGTTACATATGGAATGTCGCGCGAGCGAAGAGCGCGCTCGTAGGTTTCGAAGTGTTTTCGCTTCCGTAGCAGGATGGCAATCGTTCCGGCTGGGCCTTCCGCTGCCAGCAGCTCCTTTATTTCCCGCGCTACGACTTCCGCTTCACCACAGTCTTCGGGGTCTTCCTCAGTATCGTCGCCCCGCTGCCTCTGGGCCCTATGGCAAAGCAGCAATGTCGTTTGCCCTGGAGGATCAAGCCGCTGGGGCTCAAGCGCTTCGAACGCGACTTCATGTACAGATTGAGATACATCCATCAATTGCGCAAAAAGCTCGTTCACTGCACGCAATGGAGTCGAAAGAGATCGGAAATTATAAGCGATCGAGACATGCCCGCGGCATTCATCGGCCGGGTTACTATCAATCACCAGATCACGGACGTGGGCAAAGAGTGTGCTGCTGGCCTGGCGAAACCCGTATACTCCCTGCTTCGGGTCGCCGACCATAAAAAAGCGACGCGGCAGCATGCGTGTGTCGTCCGCGCAAACAATTGGCCCGAGAATACGCCATTGCAGTTCGCTGGTGTCCTGGAATTCGTCCACGATGAGGTAGCGAACCCGATCGCGCAGCTTCATGCGGACTGCCGCATTGGATATAATTAACCGCTCCGCGAGCAGTTCCAGGTCCGTAAAATCCAGAAGGTCCACTTCATCGGCGGAATTGGCAGCGCTGCGCGACTGGCCGTATACTTCCTCCGCACGGAAGTACAGCCGGGCCAGCATCGCGGCCAGCGTGACGCTCTGCCGGTCATCGGTCCCAAGCTCCATGGCCGCGGCTTCTGCCGAGGCATTGCAGGCATTGAGCAGCCGCTGCACACATTCCTGATGATTTGCTAATCCGAGCGATTTCTCGAGCGCTTTGCGCAGTGTTCCATCTTTTGTGAACAGTACCGCCTGGACCTCGCAGGCCAGTTCTATAAAATCCGTCCATCTGTCGTGCTCTTCAACGGTCGTACTCAGGCGATCCGCCAATGGCCGTAGAAGCGGTTCGCTTGCGGTGCCGACTGCTTCCATAAGCGCGCCCAAACAACGCAGCAGATCGTTTTGTAGCTGCTCCTTGCTGGAACCTGCGGCCTGGCCGCACAATACCTCCAGCTCGGCAAAAATCTTTTCCTCAGGTTCGCTCACATAGCGGTGGCATGGTGGACCAAATTCCGCGCGCCGCGCCAGCATGGTCTCCAGCATTCCATAAAGCTGCCGCTGGGTATAAACGACCTGCAACGTAAGGAGATCGGTGTATTCGCGTCGGTTCTCATCCGTCATTGCTTCCGCAACAGCCTGACGTACCGCATCACGCCGGAGTGAAGATTCCTGTGCTCCTTCCACAATGGCGAAGTCGGGGTTCAACCGGGCATCAAATGCGAACTCGCGCAGAGTCCGGCTGCAGAAATTGTGAATAGTCCCGATTGGCGCCCCGGCCACTTCGCGACGCAGCTCCAACAGTCTTGCCCGGCGCTCCGGTAATGCGCTGCCGCTCGCCAGCTCTTCGCGCACGCGCTTCACAATCCGCTGCCGGAGTTCGTTCGCAGCCTTGATCGTAAAGGTAATCGCCACGACGGATTCGATTGGCCAATCCGGATGCTCGTCCACCAGCAGACGAAAATATTTCTCCACCAGGACGCGCGTTTTGCCCGATCCTGCACCAGCCGACACTGCGACATTACCAGGGTATTCAAGCGCGAGCTGCTGCTGGGGTTTAAAGCTGAACGACATCCCCGCTCTTACTAAATGTCGATACCGGCGAGCTGCGTTACGCCTGTCGGGTGCATTTTGAAATTCGTGACACGTTTGCGGATGGCGAGAGTCTGCTTGGCGTGATTCAATATGATGAAGGGCGGGTTTGCCGCCAGCATCTGCTCTGCTCGTTTGTACATTTCAGCGCGTTTGTTCTCGTCCTTTTCCATGGAGGCATCTCGCATGAGCTTTGTGGCTTCGGGGTTCACGTAATTGGAATCGTTATCTTCGCGCCCTGCCAGCTCATAAATAAAGTTATCTGGATCACCATTGTCCGACACCCATCCCGAATTCGCCATCTGGTAGTCCTTTGCCTTGGTCTTGCTTAGAAAGGTGGAAAACTCCATCTGATCGATCTTTGTGGTTACACCCACCTTCGAAAGATCCTGCTGAATGCGCTCTGCCAGCTTGATACCAACCGGGTAGTAAATGCGCGGACGATCGTGCGACGAGAACGTAACCGTGAACCCGTTTGGAAATCCAGCCTCGGCCAGCAATGCTTTCGCCTTGCCCGGATCGTACGGAAAACCGGGCAGTTCGGATGAGTGGCCCAGCATGCCGGGGGGAATTACGGTCTTTGCGGCGACACTGGAACCAGCGAATAGAGTGTTCACTATGTACTGGCGGTCGATGGCGTAACAAAGGGCCAGGCGCACCTTCGGATTATCGAATGGTGATCGCTGGTTATTGAGGGAGATATATCCAAGGTTCATCGATGGCTCGCTGATGACGGCGATGGCCGGGTCTTCGCGGAGCATGGGAATAGCGGTCGGCTCTATACCGGAAATAACGTCTATTTCCCCTTTGCGCAGGCTGTTCATTCGAACGTTTGCGTCACGCAGGATCCGAATTCGAACTTCATCGAGTTTGGCAGGTGTGCCCCAGTACTTCGGATTTTTATCGATGGTAACTGCCTCGTCGCGCCGATAATTGCGGAGCGCGAAGGGTCCGGTCCCAACCATGGTGGTATTGAAATCTTTGCCATATGTACGAACCGCTGCCGGGCAGACAATGGAAGCTGGCGTCATCGCCATATTCTTGAGAAAGGGGGTGTAAGGCCGCGCAAGTGTGAACGTCACCGTATGAGCGTCCGTCGCGGAAACATCCGTGACCAGTTGCGTTTCCGTGCTGGTACGGTCGCCGTACAGGAAATTGGCATAGCGCATTTTGCCGGGGACGTGAAAGGGATGATTTGAATCCGTCTGGCGCATGACTGAAAAAACGACAGCATCCGCGTCCACTGGAGAGCCGTCGTGGAAGGTGGCATTATGGCGCAGATGAAATGTCCACTTCAGCCCGTCCTCCGACATTTCCCACTTTTCGGCGATCGCCGGCTCGACTTCCACAGAGTCTGGCTTGAATTTGACCAGGCCTTCGTACACCTGCTGCGCAACGAGCGCCGATTCGATATCCGTGATGAGCGCCGGGTCCATGTTGGACAGGTCATTGCCAATCGCGTAGCTGAGCACCTTGCGTCCTGATTCCGCTCTACCACCGGCAGCGGACTTGCGCCGCGAACCTCCGTCACCGCAACCAGGCAGCAGCAGGGCAGCCCCCAGACCCATCACCGCGATCCTGAAGCATGTTCTCTTAAGCTGAACTAAAACGGGTTGCGCCGACGTTGACAACGCCACTAAGCCCCTCCACCTGACCAGTAGTTGCACAATAGACCAGTCCATTCTGCGCTGGCACACCGCCAGTAAGTCAAACGAAAGCCAAACTCTCCAAAATGAGCCAAAAAGTACACAATGTGAGCCTGATACCGGGCGATGGAATTGGTCCCGAAGTCGTGGATGCCACGGTTCGAATTATAGAAGCGACGGGGGTTCGCTTCAATTGGGACCGACTGGAAGCTGGCGGCGGAGTGGCCATGAAGTATGGTACTCCCCTGCCGGAGCACGTTTTCACGTCGATCATCCGCAACGGCGTCGCGCTGAAGGGGCCCATTACAACTCCTATCGGCGGTGGCTTTGCCAGCGTGAACGTGACAATCCGCCAGAAACTAAACCTTTATGCAAATCTGCGCCCGGCGCACAGCTTGCCTGCGATTAAAACACGTTACGAGGATATCGACCTCGTGGTGGTGCGGGAAAACACTGAGGACTTGTACGCTGGCCTGGAGCACATTGTAGTTCCCGGTGTTGTCGAAAGCCTGAAAATTATCACCGAAAAGGCATCGACCGCGATTGCGAAGTTCGCATTCGATTATGCCGAGAAAAACGGTCGCAAGCTCGTGACCGCGGTCCACAAAGCGAACATCATGAAGTTGTCAGACGGACTGTTTCTCGACTGCTGCCGAAAAATCTCCAAGCTGTACCCCGACATTGAATACAAGGAAGTCATTGTCGACAATCTGTGCATGCAACTCGTCACAAACCCAAACCAGTACGATGTGCTGTTGATGGAGAATCTCTACGGAGACATTGTGAGCGACCTGTGCGCAGGATTAGTCGGTGGCCTGGGCGTTGTTCCGGCGGCGAATATCGGTGAAGGGATTGCCGTCTTCGAGGCCGTCCACGGAAGTGCGCCGGACATCGCCGGGCGTAACATCGCGAACCCGACCGCCGTGCTCTTCAGCGGATTGTTGATGCTGAAGCATCTGGGTGAAATGGAAGCCGCGCAGCGCATTCACAAAGCGGTGCTGCAGGTCATGGCGGAGGCGAAGAGCCTGACCCGCGACGTGGGCGGGAGCGTCGGCACCAGTGAATATGCAGACGCGATCATCGCGAAGCTGCAGTAGAGTCCGTATTTTCGGTGAGCGCGCTCGGACTGAATGGTAGCAGGTCCAGGTATCTGCTGACAAACTGCTCTGTCGTGAATTGTGTGAGCGCCCGTTGGCGCCCCGCCTGGCCAAGCCGGCTGGCCAACACTTGATCACCGAGCAACCGACGTATGGCGCCAGCCACTTCTTCTGCCGATTCGGGATTCACCAGCAAGCCAGTTTCTTCATGCACGACCGCATCCGGTGCGCCACCGCTACGTCCGGCAATGACAGGCTTGCCCGCCAGGCCTGCTTCCAGAAAGACGATCCCGAAACCTTCCCGCTCACCATCCGACATTTGGCGGTTCGGCATGCAGAAGATATCTGCGATGGCGTAAACCGAGCGGCTGTCCTGCACCGTACCGAGGAACCGCACGACCTGTTCGATGCCGAGTTCCCCGGCAAGGTTCTGCAACCGCGGCAGATCCGAACCTTCTCCGATGACCAGATAAACCAGGTCTGGAAACTCGCCTGTAAGGATCTTAACTGCGCGTAAAGTAACGTCGATTCCCTTCCGTGGCGCCAGGCGCCCGAGGGTCAGCAACACGCGCTTTCCATCAAGTCCCAGTTGCTGCCGCAGTGCATGCACTTGCAGCGGGTCCGGTGGTTCAGAGTCATTTACCGCAGGCGGAATTACGTGTACCTTTTTATCGAGCCCGCTTTCAAGTGCATCGATCTCACGGGCGCTGTCGGATGTCAGACAAGTGATCTCATCCGCTGCTTCGAGCGCAACCGTCAGCATTCCCCGCATTCGCGTTCCGCGCGAGTACATAGTCACATCTTCGCCATACGTCATCACGATGTTTTTAAGCCACGGCCGCATACGTTTCACGGCGGCGGCCACATTGCCCAGCGGTAGCGCGTGACCAACAAGCAGCACATCGACATGCTTGATCGCGAGCACCTGCCTGAATAGAAGCGGAACGATCAGAAATCGCGCGATTCGGCTGACCAGTGGCCGCCGTGAGCCCCCGAGCTGAAACAGGCGATTCCATGCACGGCTACGGATAATCCGGTATGACTCGCCGGCATCGAATTGCTCAGCACCGCGTACCAAAGGTGTAAGTACCGTCACGTTGTGCCCCGTCGCTATGAATCCACGGGCGAGGTCGAGTAACATTTTCTCTGATCCGCCCAGCATCGGCGCAAAGGTATCGCACAGCATCAGCACGTGTGCCATGCAGCTCTACTGAGTGGCCTTCCATCGACCCCTGGTGAAATCCGGAAACTTCACGGGGGCGCTGCCTTGCGCGACGGACATTTCGCTGAGCGGAGCAGGCGCGCTCCAGGCCGCAGCATCATATACGTCCATGTCGGGTGCCAGCCCTTCGCGCATACACTGAATCAGGCGGTAGCTCATGATAAAATCCATGCCGCCGTGTCCGCCCTGCTTGCGCGCCAGCTCTCCCACCTGCTTCCATAGTGGATGTTCATGCTCTTCCTTGAACGCATCAAGCGTCTGCCAGGCGTGCTTTTCCTGTCCGTCAAAAAAGATGCGGGCCGGATAATCGCAGAAGGTTCCCCTGGTTCCGGAAATCAGGTTGAGGCGATCATACGGCCGCGGGCTCACTACGTCATGCTGCAGCATGATGGTGCGGCCCTTCACGGTTTTAATAATGGAGGTGTTCATGTCGCCGCACTTATACTTTTCCTTCCAGCGCGGATCCTCCTTCGGAATGTGAGCCGCACGGTGCGCCTCCAGCCCGAACTGCGGCGAACTGGCCGACACAAGGTAGTCGAACCTGTCTCCATGATGAATGCCCATATAGCGAGCCACCGGGCCGAGACCGTGGGTCGGGTAAAGGTTGCCGTTGCGATCCAGGTGCTCAAACCGTCGCCATAGCCCCTCGCCCTTGCCGTGGAACAGCTCATCGCGCAAATCGTGAATGTACGCCGCTTCGCCGTGGGTGAGTTCGCCGAAAAGCCCTGCCTTCACCATGTTCAGCACCAGCATTTCATGGTTCCCGTAGCAGCAGTTTTCCAGCATAATGCAGTGCCGCCGCGTCTTTTCGGAGCATTCGACAAGCTTCCAGCAGTCATCGATTGTTTCGGCCGCGGGAACTTCGACACCAACGTGTTTCCCCTGGGTCATAGCCGCGACAGCCATGGCGACATGCCAGTCCCAGGGTGTTGCGACATAGACTAAATCGAGATCCTCGCGTTTGCACAGATTCTCAAAGTCATGTTCGTTACTGGTGTAGAGTTCGGGCGCATGCTGGCCCGCCTTTTCCGCCATGCGCTGTGCGTTTTCGGCCTTCTCTTTAAGGATGTCGCATACAGCTTTGACCTCGACGTGCTCAATCGCGAGCAGGTCCTTCAGCAAGTGCGTGCCCCTGCCACCAACGCCGATGATACCCACGCGGACAGTCTCGAATGGTTTGAACTTCTCGCCTTTCATCGAATGCCCAGGGGCTTTAGAGTCGCCGCGACTCTCGGATTCACCTGACCGACCGAAGCTTACGCCGGCCAGGGTCAGCCCTCCCGCCGCTGCTGTACCTGCCTTGAGCAACTCGCGGCGTGAGAGTTTCTTATTTTCACTCTCGGAATCACACTCGCCCGAATCCACTATAGGCTGTTGTTCGTCCTGCGACATTGCATTCTCCTGCTGCACCCTGGTTTGCCAGAGAACTCGGTGCTGGTCTGGTCTACCGCTAGTTCGTAACCAGTTCCGTGTGCCGAATCGAGGGTGTCTGGTAATGAACTACTGATTTGGCACACTAGATGATCTCCAAGGTCCCCGTCAATTCTGATCCATGACTTTGATTACAGGGTACCACCCCTATCCTATTTGGTTGAACTCCTCTGCGCGGGTACGCCCTTCGCATGCCGAATCAGTAGTTCATTACGAGACCAAAGGGCAGACTTGACCTCGATTCGGCACACAGAACAGATTACGAACTAACGGTAGACCGCACTGGCAGATGAACGGCGGCAGAATTGTACGTCAGGCCGCGTAGATAGGCTCTATATGGATACTGGTACTATTAGATCGTTTCATTTTTTACTGACCGTTATTGCTGCATTAAGCCTGCTCGTAAACGTCTCAAATGCGCAGGTACCAACTCCTTCCAGTACACTCGCGCCCATAACTATTTCTGTTCCCGCCGGCAGCCCGGGCCAGCCCGACGCGCAAAAGCTCCTGCAATCAGCGGCAGCACGCCTGGCGGGCCTGAGCTCCTGCTACCTCGAATTGACGACTACCATGAGCGCGACGGTAAACGGCTCCGAGCGCGTGCAGAACGCCTCGACACGCCTATGGCTACAACGCCCCTCGAAACTGGTCTGGATGGCACAGACCGGTCCCGCATCCGTCTCGATCATTTCAGACGGCTCCCAGCTCCTCACTTACATTCCGCTTCTATCGCAGTATACCCTGGAGCCGCTGACAGGCGGAGTCGCGCCTCGCCTTGCCGAAGGAATGCACTCGTTTGGCTCGCTCATGAGCGCGCTCTTCGCCGCCGATCCGACAACAAGTCTCACGACGTTGCTCAGCGGCGTCGCAGTCGTTGGCGCTGAGATCGTCGATGGACAGCCGGCTCAGCATCTGCGCGCGACCACACCCGAGGGAACGACGGACGTATGGCTGGAGAGCACCGGCCAACTGCCGGTGCGAGTGGTAGTCTCGGGCAAGCGCAATGGAATGGACGTGACGCAGGAGATTGGACTGAAGTGGATTGCCAATCAGCACATTCCAGATGCGGTGTTCGCAATCAGTCCGCCAGCAACAGCGACGAAAGTAGCGGCTTTTGACCAGCGTACACTTGCTTCCGCTGTCCAGCGTGCCTATGCTGCAAGTGCGCCGCCGGGCGCTGCAGGTGCGAGTATGCCGATGCGCGATCCTCCGAAACTGCTGGGCAAAGCCGCTCCCGATTTTACCGTAATGGGTCTGGATAACCGGCCCTTCCAGCTCTCGTCCGTTCTTGGGAAACGCGTGGTCATTCTCGATTTCTTCGCGACGTGGTGCGGGCCCTGCCGCCGCTCGATGCCCGGCGTGGAGCAGCTTGCCAAGAGGTATGCGGCGCAGGGAGTCGAACTATACGCGGTCAACCAGGGTGAAACAGCGGCGCAGGTACGGCAATTCCTGCAGCAGAACAAACTGTCATCGAATGTGCTGCTGGATATGAACTCCGCGGTCGGTCGGGCTTACCAGGTAGGTGGAATCCCACATCTCGTAATTATCGGCAAGGACGGGATCGTAAAAGCCGAGCACATCGGTCTTCCCGCAGACCCGGGGCCGCTACTTGAGCCGGAGCTGAAACGCGCAATCGGCAGCTAAAGTAAAATGGAAACCCTCTGACCGGAGTCTCGCGCTGGTCGGCGCTACTGACCGAAGTTCGTTACGTCGTCATCTTCCAGCCCGATATTCGGAGCGCCAAAGGTAGTGCCATTGTGCCCATTGCTGACGATCTGGAATGTGCTCGGGTTGTACCATATTTCTGTGGCGGCGTAGGGATGCGTGCTCGGTAAACGGGTGGCATTGTTGACACTATAATTATCCGAGGACGATCCACAGCAACGAACGTAGCGATAAGGCGATTTCCATGGATCGAGAAATTGTACTTCACCAGGCGCCGGCTGAGGGTCGGCTTCCCGCAACGGGATACCATTCAGGTTGCCGAGGTCTTCCTCTTTTACGCTGATATAGGGTCCCTGCCAGCGGTTACTCGCAGGCGCGCTGGTGTTGCCGCTCATGCTGTGAAGCAGTGCAAGCTCCAGCATGCCGCTGCCTTCAAAAGAGGTCGGACCGGATAGATTACCGGTGCCGCTGGGCGGATAGGAGCCCACATCAATCTGGTAGCGGTTGATGGCCAGCTCGAGCGCAGCAATGGTGGTGCGCGCCTTGGCATAGCGGGCTTTCTCCACCTGCTTGGAGAACAGACCAACGGCCAGGGTGGCGAGCAATCCCAGGATAAGGATTACCACCAGCAGCTCGATCATGGAGAAGCCTTTTTTCATTAACAGCACGCCTGACTACTTCTAGAAGTTCCGACCAAAGGTTGACTCGACACCGTCGCTGCCGAAGATGTAAAAAATGTCGTTCGGGTTATTGGTATTAATTGGAGACTGGGTATCTCCCTTGCCGTCCCGGCCATAGCTGACAACCGCGTAACGATCAAAGCGGCGGTCATCGTTTGTCATGTTGCCGTCACTGAAATCGTCCGTGGAAGTTGGGCTAAAGACCAGGGATGAAGTTCCAATGATACCTGCCGATGAGTAAAACCGGTACGGGTTTCCCCATGGGTCGAGCGGGAAATCTTTAAACAGGAAACCGCCTTGCAAATACTCCGCACTTCCGGGCGGATCGTCGGCAGAGTTCGGGCCGTAGAAGTACCGCTGAAAGTTCATGAACGGGCCATTCCAGTTTCTGACCATCGCATAGACCTGCGGATCGAAATCCGTTTGCCACTGCCTGAGCACCTTCTGAGTCGCATTGACCTGGTCTCTACTGCGTGTAAACGGGTCGATAAGTTCGATACTGTCATCATCACGGATAATAGTTTCCTCACCGGCAAGGGGTGCGACTCCCGTCGGTGGAGGCGGCAAATCATCCAGTACCTGGAACGGCACATAGAACCCGTGAACGATTGCGCACTGTTCTTCGGCGTGGGCAATCTCACGGCACTCGGCCATCGCCACGCGAATGCGTGCGTCTTCCTGGCGACGAGTGTACACCGGTATCGCAATGGTGGCCAGAAGCCCGATAATGAGCATCACGACAAGCAACTCCGTGAGCGTCAGGCCTCGGCTCCTGTTCGTTAGATTCAGTTTCATGTGACTCTGCCCTTCGTCCTAGAATTGCTTGTAAAGATCGTCGCCCGTTCCATACGGCGCGTTGGTGGTACCATCGCCCGGCAGTCCGTTCGGCCCGGTGCTGAGCACCGTTGGCCGATCAAAAACCAGGCTTACGTTTGCTTCGTTGTCAAATTGACCTTCCGGCGAAGTGCTGTTCGGGTTTTCTTCGAAACGCCCCTGCCGGTTAAAGAACTGGTACGGCTGTCCCCATGGATCGAGCGGAATGCCGTAGGATGCGATCTCCGGGTTATAAACGGACCATGGCGGTGTTACGCCGGCCGGTGCAGGCCCGCCCACCTTTTTGGTGACGTTCAGATACGGCCCGTTCCAGCCGAACGTAGTTTCATTCTGCACGGCGCGTACATAGACGTTGCTTCCCAGCAGCGTGCCGTCCGAATTCGTGTAGTTCCCCGTATCAAAGAAGATCTGCAGGGGGTTGGCGGCATTGGCGTGAATGCCTTCGTCACGGATACCATCGATACGGTCCTGCGTTGTCCCGGTGTAGGTGTTGTTTGGGATCCCGTCGCCGCCGCGCGTATCGTCGAGCACATAGAGCCGCACGAAATACCCGGTGTCGATTGCGACATGCTCCTCGGCCGATGCAATCGATTCAAGGTCTTTGAGCGCAGCGGTATGGCGGGCCTCATTGGCGCGGCTGGAAAGCACCGGCACAATGATGGCCACCAGGATGCCGATGATGATCACGGCTATCAACAGCTCAAGCAGCGTGAAGCCGTGCCGGCGGCTGCGGATCAACTTGGATGTAGCGGTCATAGTTTTCATTAGAATCGCACCACGATATCATCGCCCGTGCCGAGCGGGTGTATGCCCGATCCATCGACGTAGTTGCGCAGGTAAGCACGTTGATCATTGGTCGGGTTGGTGAGAAGGTCGCCGGGGAAGCCGTCAGGCCCGAGCGATACAAGCCAGGACTCCCCATAACCGGTTTCCGTGCGTTGAAAGCTGCCGTTATCGGGCGGATAAAACAGGTAAGGCGTTCCCCACGGGTCGACAGGGATCCGGTTCGGGTTTGCAGGATCCTGCGAGTCAAAGAGCTGCGCGTCCGTCGGAGGACCGCCGTTGCCGCCCGACTGCGGTATGTCCTGGATGGGACGGTCCAGGTTATCGCTGGTTGCCCTGCTGCGCATTATTGGAATCATCGAGGTATTGTTCAGCGCCTCGTCATAGCCGATGTAATTCTGGAAACTGATGTACGGACCTTTCCATTTCGGGGTCGTCTTTGAGCCGGCAAATTTGCGCCAGCCATCATCGTCCAGTGAGCGGCGCTGGTAAACGTCATGATTTGTTGGATACGTGAAAATGGGCGTCTCGATGGTAATGCCGATGGCCGGCGGCGTAGTAGGAAGATTGAAGGAGGTGTTATCCAGATCCTCGAGCCGGACAAAGGCTCCCGTATCGGCCTGCTCAAGAGTAAGCGCTTTCATCATGCTCACAAGGTCGGCACGCGCAGCGGCGAGCTTCGCTTCTTCGACGCGGTTGCGGAAGATAGGCAGCACGATAAGCGCGAAGATGGCGATTACTGTCGCCACCATCGCAATTTCGATCGCGGTAAAGCCCCGTTGCGCGGCACCATGGCTATGGAACCTTCGGTTTCGAGTCGGCATTGGCGTGGGATTTTTCCTCATGGCAGTCTAAAACTCGTAATAGCGGTCATCCGAATTGCGCTCGCGGATGAACGGTTTAGGATAATTGGGGTCGAATGGCGCGCTGACGCCGGTGAAGGCTTTAAGTTTCGTCTCGTCTGCCGTGTTAAACTCGTCTTTGCCTTGCAACAGCGTGTAATGCCGCGGGCCGATTGGGTTGTCTCTGTAAAGTCTCCAATTAAACCGATCACCTATGTCACTGGACAGAGCATTATCACGAAGTCCCGGCACGCGATTGCGGCCATAGCTGACGATTGCCGCGGTGAAATTTGCCTTGTCGCCAGATCCCTCAATAAACTTCTGTTTGGGCTCCTGGCCGTCAACAGCGGGGATGGTCTTGATAAAGTAGCCCACGTAGGGGTTGCCCCATGGGTCCGCCGGCCAGTCCAGCGCCTTGGCTACGCCGTTGGACGTATAATGCATTACTACTGTCTTATCAGGGCCCGAGCTCGCCATGTAGTTCTGGCGCCACTTCTTGCGCATCCGGATGTCCTGGTTGCCAACGATGTAGCTGTGGTACTCGGCGGAATCGAAGCCGGTGCCCTTCAGGAATTCAAAAACGTTGTCGAGGTTGAACCTGAGAAGCCCGATCTTCGGGTAAAAGCCCAGGTCGTCGTAGGCGAACGACATCCCGGTGGCGATGCTGCGCGCTTCGGCAACCGCTGCCTTGCTCTTTTCGCGTTCGAGTTGCGCCGTGATATTGAAGACTGCCAGGCCGGCGAAGATCGCAATGAGTGCCGCCACGACGAGCATTTCCACGAGAGTGAATCCACGCTGATGCGTGGCTTTCGTGTGTATGTGCATGTGGCTAATCTTCATCGGCTCCAACCTGCCTAAATATATGACCCAACCCCGAGAACGTCAACCCCTGCGAAGCGGCGAAAACCGAGATGAAACATTCGGTCTGCGCAACTTGTAGAGACAATCCCCACCTGCTGGCGCAACCGCTGTGCCGTGCAGGGCGGGCTTACGAACATGGGTTGCGGGCAAGTGGCGTCGGCAAGTCGAAAAGCACACAAACCGGCTCAAACCGCGGCTTTACAGGCGCTTTTTCATTTAAGAGGAAATATGAGCAGGCGTTTTAAGGAAGCGCCGCGGCCCAACGGCTAACCGCCTGTGCGGAAAGTTGCTGCGAGGGATTGCGCGCAATGTGCGGAAAACCGCGCAACAGATCAAGTGATCCACAAGCGATGACTGTCGGCGCGTAAAAGACTAAGTGATTTATGCGATTGTGTCTCGCCTGAAAATCGGTCAGGGTACCGTCGTAAACTGCACCAGGCTGTAGGGCTGCTGGTCCGTGCTGATGACCCAGCGAGCCTTGGCGATGGCAGGGCGGCGCGTGAGACGATCGGGCGTGCTGCCTGCGTTGTCGCGCTGGGTGTTGCTCTCTTCGGGTGAGAGGCGGTTCTGCGCCGCGATTTCGAAGGAGCTGGAGCCTACCGTCACCTGGTCAAGCAATTCGGCAAGTGCCGGCAAATCGTTCGTAGAAAGCTGGGGGAAGAATTCCACGACGAAGTCGCTGACGTTGACGAAGGGCGACTTCTTTTCCTGGACGCGACGCAGGCGATAGGCCTCGAATTTCTCAAGCGCGTCCGGTGTCGGCCAAGTGGCTCCGCCAAGCTTCAGGTCGAGTCCCGTAAGGGCAACTTTCGCGCAGGTGTTGAGGTTCAGCTTTCCATATGCGAACGCGAGCGACGAGCTGAGCGACGCATCAGGCGCGGGGCTGGCCGGGGAAGTAGACCCGGAGGTCGTGCGCCGCTGCTGAGTTAGATGCCGGGTGTTTGCCGCGGTGCGGTTCGCGTTCTGCGATGTGCGACCGCCATTGCGGTTCTTCTGCTCCTGCGCGGCTGCCGCGTTCGCCTGTTCAACGGGCTGTGGAAGCAGGTTTGTAAACAGGTCCACGAGACGCAGATCGAAGTTTGTCCGCTCGTTGATACTGGTTAAGGCGTTCAAACCCGCGAACTGCCATGGGTGGCCACCTGTAAGTGATGGAACGAGGTTCGCCGGGCCTGTTGTGTCACCCACATAGGCGGTCGAAACCTGGAACAGATCGGCCGCGGAATGGAGCGGCTGGTTCCCGTTTTTCCATGAAGCACGAACCTGCTCCATTTGTGACCCGCCCGAACTGCTGCCTGGCTCAAACGGCGTCGCTTCGGCGGATTTTGAAACACGCAGTCGCGGATCTTCGCGTTGAAGGCTCACGCGCGTATCAAGCTGGCCCGGGCTGCCATACGCGAACGCATCGATTAGCTGGCCAGAATCATCGTACAACGCAATATAGCTGTCGCGGTCGGGCAGATTTAGATTCGCAAGCACCTGGAGCTTACGCAGCCCTTCGTCTTTTCGCGCACCAAAGATCGAGAGAAAACTGCCGGTACCCGGCCGAGCGCGTTCGTCGGGCTGGTCGTAGTTGTCGGTAAGGATCAGCGTTCCGCCCGGAGGCAATGACTGGTTGAGAGTCGCAGCCGGCGCACCGTTAATGCTCAACCGCCAGCCCGTCATCAGGATCGTCTTGTTCCATGGATTGGAGATTTCCACGAACTGGCCGTGGTCGCCTTCAGTGACGGGCGAGGTCGCATCCGGATACACCTCGGTAATCAGCGGCGTCTGTTCGGAGCCGAAAACGGTACGCCATGGCTGTGTCGCTTGCGCCGACTGGTTCATCAGCGTGGGCGAGTGGTCGCTGTCCGCGAAATCCGCAACGTTTGCGGCGAACTGCATCTGGAGCGCCTGGTCTTTTTCCGGGAAAGCTTTTTTCAGGGCGTCATATACCGCCTGCGCAGAAATGTTTTCGAGCGTGATCTTCGGCAGCGACGTGCCGTCGTCCAGGTTATAAACCTCCGGGGATTCCGAGAACACCGTCAGGTAATTGGAAAGCGTACGCAGTTCTTCCTCGGTGAACAGCGGGGCAATGTTCTTGCCGGTTTTGCGCGAGAGTGACGCGAGGCTGTTCAGGCGTAACGTGCCATTGTCATTGGTGCGGCGCAGGTCGAGCCGTGCTGCGCTGGTCGATACCTTATCACCGCCGCGAAGCCTGAACAGTTCACGCGCCTTGCTCTTTGCATCCCCTGCAGAACTGGGCAGCACGCTGTCGATAAGCTTCGCCAGAGACTCCTCTTTGCGTATCGAGTTAATGTTCACCCGACTGCTGAGGTCGGAAATCGAAAAGATCGCCTGGGGAGCATCCTTCATCGCGCCGGAGGGCAGCAACTGCGGATTGATGCCTTCATTGCGCAGCGTGCGCGAGTGGCCAGCGTTGGCGCCTGAATTGGTTGCCGCGGCTCGGCCTGCCTGTGCGGTTTTATTCCATTGCGATGGCGCCAGGTACCAGGGCTGAAGCGTGTTCGTGAGCCCATTGGCAGCGGCGGCTACCAGCGGAATGGCGGTGGGAAGTCCCGTGGCGGCCGACATTCGGGCCTGCGTAAGTTCAGCATAGTTGGCGCTTGCCTGCCCTTCAAGGCGCGTGCTGAAGCTGAGTGCAGCCCCAATCAGGAAGAGGATGGACAACATGGCAAGCACGAGGAGCAGAGTCGATCCCCGGTTGCTACGTGTCCAAAACATGTCCCCACCTTCACGTCGCCCTTGGCGACATTATAATTTGACGACCTGTAAGCCGAACGGTGTAGCTGTGCGCAACAGTCATTACCGTATCTTACGGAATGACAGTGTATGACACTTACCGCATTTTGTAAACTGAGGGGTGTGCGCAAGCCTAAAGCAGGCGGGCACGTGCAGACTCGTGAAACGGCAAGGAACCGGACCAGCTGCAATGAACCTCGAAGAATACCATAAGATGCATGCGCTGGAGCGCAACTACTGGTGGTTCCAGGGTAGGTTGAAGGTCATCCTGACGGTTCTAAAGCAATATGCGCGGACCCGCTCGGGTGAAAAGCCGGTGATCCTGGACATCGGATGCGGCACCGGTTTGCTGCTGGAACACCTTGCGCAGATGGGAAAGGCGACCGGCCTGGATTTTTCACCTGTCGCGCTGGAGTATTGCCGCTCGCACGACTTAAAAAGCCTGGGTCGCGCGGATGTTCGGCACCTGCCGGTCAAGGATGCTTCCGTCGACGTGATCACGGCGATCGACCTGGTGGAGCACATTAAGGATGATGTTGGCCTGATGGCGGAGTTTCAGCGGGTGCTGAAGCCGGGAGGAGTGGCCGTGCTCTCCGTGCCGGCACACAAGCAGATGTGGAGTAACCATGACGTGGCACTGCACCATTTCCGCCGCTACGAGAAGCAGGAGTTCCTGGAACTGGTACAACGCGCCGGGCTTCGACCGAAGAAATTCACGTACTCCATGGCCACTGCGTACGTGCCCGCACGCATTTTTCGCAGTGTGAAAAAGTTCCTGTCCAGCGAGGGCAGCGAACCGCGCACGGATGAATTCCAAATCCCGCGCCTGCTCAACTTTGTGCTGAAGAATTTTGTGGAGCTTGAGGCGCGCTGGCTTCCGCACGGCAACCTGCCCCTTGGATTGTCTCTACTATGCGTGGCCGAAAAACCAGCAGCTTAACAAGGCCACCGCGCCATTAGCTCCCGTATCGTATTTTTGATCTGGGTTTTGATGCTTGGGTTGTGGGCATTACAGGTGCGATGGCCTCAACTTGGTTATCCCGGCAGTGGGGTGGTGCAGTGCTGCACGCTGGCGGGACTCGTGATTATAGCCGCACTGCCGCGCAAGGGCGAACCGGGGAGCAATTCGGCGGCATGGCTGGGAGCTGCGTTCTTCATCTACCTCGTAGTGCGGTGGCTCGCGGCCGGAGCGCCTTCCGTTGGAAACGACGGGTTCGGCACGTTATCTCAGGCGACCGCGTGGGCGGCAGTGAGTTACTGGCTGCGGAGCTCTGCCGAGGGCGACCTGCGGCGACGAATGGATTTCGCATTGTTGCGAATCATTGCCCTGGTCGCGCTCGCCTGCGGAATTCATGCTTTTGCGCAGTATTTCTGGATCTACGATCGTGCTTACGCGGCGCTGCAGGAAAGCATTGGGACCGCTCAACCGACGCCATTGCAGGTGGGATTGCTGCACCACTTTCAACTAAGACGGGTTGCCTCGGTATGGGGTGATCCGAACATCCTGGCGGGATTTTGCGCGATGTCGCTGGCGGCGTCTGGAACCCTGGCGAGCGGATTGTTCTCCCGGGGCGACGGTGAGCCTGCAAAGCGCGTAAGGATCTTCGACGGTGTTCTCGGGATCTCCGCTATCGCTGCCGCGGCCGTCGCCATTATATTATCGGGATCACGCGGTGGCATGCTGGAAGCGGTGGTACTGATCGCGGTTGCGTTGATTTGGGTTGTTATGCGGAGGCGAAGTCCTCGTCACAATGCGGGCGTTGCCATTCTGTTTGTTTGCACGCTGCTTGTTACCACTCCTGGAGTCCCGCAGCCGCCTGAGTCGCACACTCAGTCCGCATGGACCTGGCGGAGCAACACGATTGCCGAACGGGCGAATTATTTCCACGTGGGTGCAGCCATGTTTCAGGAATCACCGGTGTTTGGGCTGGGTGTTGGCAGCGTTGATCTGTACTTCGGACGATTTAAACCGCCACAGGCGAGGGAATCGAAATACCTGCACAATTGGGTGCTGCAGTTGCTTGCCGAGACTGGGCTCGTGGGATTCCTTCTTGGCAGCGCTTTCCTGGTTGCGCTGTTCTGGAATGGCGCACGAAGAAGCGAGCTTCGCAGTCCCGGGACACGGGCGGTGTGGATCATTGGTGCGTTGTTTGTCCTCGATGCGCTCGTGCAGCTATCGTTTAATCATCGGGAGATGATGGCGCTGTTCGGAATCTGTGCCGGTGTGCTGCTCGCGAATGGCTCACGGCCGAAGGCCGGGCGCTGGGTTGCTGAATTGCGATGGGGATTCGCCGGCGCACTGGTGCTCGCGATGGCAATATTCGTAATGCCGGCCTTGAAAGCGTTACATTATCGCCAGCAGGCCACCGACATGATTGAGCAAGGGCGCGCGGCTGAAACCGAGCATCTGCTTCGCACAGCACAAAACTGGGAACCGCGAAACCCCGTAAACTATCTGCGGCTGGCGCAGTCGAAAGAGGCCGCAGGGCAGCTTAGTTCGGCGAGATTGCTGGTGGAGGAAGCGTTAAAGCGACAGCCTGAAAGCGCTGCTGCGCATGCGGCTCTCGCGACGGTGCAGCAGAAACTTGGCGAATGGAAAGCCGCCGAGTCTGAGCTTCAGGAAGCGTTGCAGAGATATCCCGCAAATGCGGCCTATAATGGACAGATGGCGCAACTGCTGGTGCAACGCGGGCGTAAAGCCGAAGCTTTGAAATACGCGCGCAAGGCGGCGGAGTTCAGCCCGGGTGTCGCCGGAGCAGAGCATTGGCCCGCTTTTTACGAAGCGCTGAAGAGCAGCAAATAGCAATGAGCACAGCCACTTTGACCATACGTTCGCCCGCCAAGTTGAACTGGTATCTTCATGTGCGTGAGGCACGGGAAGACGGGTTTCATGACCTTGAGACGGTTTTCCAGGAGTTGGATCTACACGATGACCTGGTCTTTGAATCTGTGGGCGGAACCGAGGACTGCGAGATTCACGGGTTTCCGCACGACATCCCGCACGAAAGCAATTTGATCTTTCGGGCCTGGAAATTACTCCGCGACAGCTATCCGGGGAGGGTCAGCGGTATTCGGGTGGAGGTCAACAAACGGATTCCGCGAGGTGGCGGGCTCGGCGGCGGAAGCAGCAATGCTGCAACGACCCTGGTCGCTCTTGACGCTTTGTATCAGCTCAGCTTGCCGAGCCATGTGCTGGAATCGCTCGGGAGCGAGCTCGGGAGCGATGTGCCGTTTTTTATCCGCGGGGGAACCGCGATCGGGCGTGGCCGGGGCGAATTGCTGGAATCGCTGCCTGCCTCTCATCAATTCCACCTGCTCCTGCTGTTCCCGCCACACGGCATCTCGACCAGTGAAGCTTACCAGAGGCTGGACGAGCTTGGCACAAGGAGGGAATCTGTTCATTCGATAGAGGGGATACAGCGCGCCCTGTTGATAGGAAACCCGTATCGCCTGGCAGCGGCCATTCACAATGATTTTGAGCCTGCAGTTCAAAGCGAACCCTGGTTCCGCGACAGCGTTTCTGCTCTTGACCGGGTGGGTTGCCTGCGCGCGTTTCTGTGCGGCAGCGGTTCGACCGTTGCGGGTTTAGGGAAGGACAATCATCATTGTGTTGAAATGTCTGAACGTTTGTGCAATATACTTCCTTACACTCAAAGCGTGACCTGCACGCTGGCCGGTAGAAGAACATCGTAGTCCGGTAAGCAGTCGCGACTTCAGGGAGGACATCATGAGTACGTTGGATATTACCGGTATCACCATCCGGCCCTATACCGCCGGTGATGATAAACTGAAGGCATTTGCCTCGATCATCCTCAACAACGCGTTCATTATTAAAGACCTCAAAATCATCGAGGGAAATAACGGGCGTTTTGTGGCGATGCCGAGCAGGCGCGGAAAAGACGGGATCTTTCGCGACGTTGCGCACCCGTTGAACCAGGAAACGCGGGAAGTAGTTGAGCGTGCGGTGCTGACTGCCTACGAACAGCAGAAGGCGGCAGGCTTCCCGGATGCTGCCTACGCCGACGATGAGCCCAGCTACCAACGATAGTCGGCGCCAGGCGGGCTATCGGGTTAATTGAATCGGTTCTTATCGCGCGGGTCAGATTTCGCCGGCACAAGCTGTGGTGCAAGATCAACCCCGGAGCCGCCGATGCCGCCATCGATGGCGAACGGTACACGCTGCTGCCGTACCACCTCGCGGCTTTGCTGTTGCGTGTTATAGTCTCGCTGTAGCTCCCGCGCGCGTGACAGCAACTGGTCGAGATTTAACGGTGGCAGTTTAGCCGTACGGAAGCTTTCCTCCCCCCCAATTTTGTAATCGAAAATTCCGACGCTGGGTGTTATCGTCATTCCTTCTTCCGCCAGCTCGCCGTTATTGCGGTTGCCGTCGACGTATTGCGGCGCAAGCCCCAGTTGAACCGCAACCGTTGGGTCTTTCTGCAGCATCTTGCGGACCAGGAGAATGGAATCGTCGGCTATATTCGGCGCGATCCTGGAAAGCTCTTTGCCAGCCGATTTCTGCACAACTTTCGAGTCGGGGAATTTTTGCGCCAGGTCCAGGAGGAGGTTGCGCCGCTCCGTAAGCACCGCGGTCTTCATTGCCCGTTCGAAAAGCGAAATAGCCTGCTTTTCATGCAGCTTCGCCAGTTGTTCAGCAGTGGCCTGGCCGGTTTCCGCCAGGTATTCTTCGGAACGAATATAGTCGCGGGATTTTTTCGCCAGGTCGGAAAGTTCTGCCGCGATTGCGCTGCTGCGCGAAGAATTCGGATATTTGCGAAGGTAACGTGCTCCGGCATCAATAACAGGATCCACGTCCACAGTCGAGCGGAACTGCTCGGTAATTGCGCGCACCGCGACGTCTGCCCCGGCGAGCACTGGTACGCCGGACGCAGCCTGAGCGCCTTGCTGGATTGTGGCGCTGCCAACCTGGTAGGCGGTGTCTTCCGACGTGCGGTTGCCGGTCCAGTAATACTTGCGTCGTTGCGCGGCAAGATCCCTGAGTGCCTGCTCGAACTGATCATCCAGGTTATAAGCCGGGTTGGCGAGAGTTGCGGCCGCCGCCCGGGCGCCGGCAGTACCCGGCGCGTGCCGCTGGATCTCGGCGAGCTGCTGCAGCGCACGATCATGGCGTCCTTGCGATTCGGTCAGTGCGGCAATACCGACTGCTATGGAATCCCGCACATTGCTTGGGCTCGCCTGCGCCCGCGAGAGTGCGGCAGCATCAGCGCAGGCAAGCGCCCGGCAAGCTTGCGCCAGCATGCTGGCATCTTCATCTCCCATTTCCTGCTCCGCCCCACCCACCGACATCGCCACGCTTTGCGCATCTTCGGCGCCAATGCGCAACGCACGCGCGTTGCGCAGCAGTTCACTGGTTTCGCGGTCCTCCGGTGCAAGAATCGCAGCTTTCTCCAGGTGGAATTCTGCCGTGTCGTACTCCTGTTTTTTCAGGGCGAGCTTCCCAGTGGCCTTTCCGCGCACTGCACGATCTGCATTTAACTTTGTACGAAGTTCCGCCAGCAGCAGTTGCACTTCAGCCGACTCCGGTGCATCGGGGTATTTCCTGAGAAAGTTGGTGGCCAGGTAAACCATCTTGCGCTCACGGTCGGTTGCCGGTTTTGCCTGGCGGATGCTGTAAATGCCGTCCCAGATCAGTTGAACCGCTGCGCGTGGCTGCAACATGATGAGCTGACTCAGGCTGGTGGACGCCCGGTTGAAAACGCGCGTAAACTTATTAAACCGATTTTGCCCTTCGACCTTATTTAACTCATAAAGTTCATCCGATAGCAGGGACATGAGGATGCGCGTGCGCAGTTCCTCGCTGCCGGCTTCCGCGGCTGCAATCTCCTGGCCAGCAAGAAACTGTTCGCGGTCGGCAAGTGAACTGTTGAAGAGATACAGAATTGCATCACTGCTCCGAAGCGGGCGATTGTCCGCGCTGGCCTTTTCCCGCTCAATGGCCTGGTAGTACGTCAGCCGCAAGCGTTCGCGGTCACCCGCAAACATCGCCACGAGAGCTTCCTCCGCCAATGGATCGCTTTCCACGGGCGCGACATATTGTTTGGGCTCATCCGGCTCGCGCGTTTTTTGCACAGCCGCAGAGTGGATGAATGCTGGATATGTTGCGACTCCGGCAGTTAGCAAATAAAGGCATATGGATCGGCAGAAACTCATATTACGGCAACAGGCAGATTTTTCCGCCAGTCCAGCAAGTCGTGCAATAGAAGAATGCACCCACGGGCGGCAGGCGAACCGGTTCAAGCCATTTCAACGACTGCCTTCACCAGCTTCTCGATGCCGGTAAACACATCGGCCGGCCCTTTGTCGTACATATATGCGGGAGTCGTCACAATGCGGTTCTTCTTATCCACCACGAAGTCGCGGACGCTACACTCCTGGTGCTGGCCTCCGAGTGTTTCGAGATCCTTTGCCGTCGCTGTGTCATTGCCGATCGTCAAAGTCGGGCAAACGGCGGTGCCTTTGAATGCTGCGGCAACTGCCATTGGCGAAATACAGATGGAGCCGATCACTTTTCCGGCCGCATGGAATTCCCGCAGCACTCGGCCGACGTCCTCGGCCACTGTCGCATTGCAGCCCTCCCGCGCGTAGCTGCACAGGTTCTTTGCGGCTCCGTAGCCGCCCGGCATAATGAGGGCATCAAAATCGGCCGCTCGAATTCCATCGAGAGGCTTGATTTTGCCCCGGGCGATGCGTGCCGCTTCAACAAGGATATTCCTCTTTTCGCTGGTGGGTTTGCCGGTTGCGTGGTTGACCACTTCTGCCTGCTCGGCATCCGGCGCGCAGCACGTCACCTCGGCGCCTGCCTGGTCGAGTGCCAGAAGCGCAAAAGATGCTTCATGTATTTCCGAGCCATCCATTACACCGCATCCCGATAGCAATAGGGCCACGCGCTTTGCCATGAAGTTCCTCCAGGAGTGATGTGGTAAAATGGCCAGGACGACAGCCAACGTCAAGTGACGGATCGATTTGCGAAGCACTTGCATACACCGGGTAGCTTATGTTGTAAGTGAATGCATGGATTATATCGCGCAGGGTTCGGCAACAGAGGAACTGACGCACGAGCAGCTCGAGCTTCTGGTGGACGAGCTGCTTGTCCGGTTGGGTTCACTCAAACGTGTGCTCCTGATACCCCCCGATCATACCCGGTCGCATTCGTACGCGGGTGAGCTAACCTCGATGCTGTACCATCGACTGTCGAAAAACGCGGAGATTAAAATCCTGCCAGCGCTCGGCACGCACTCGCCGATGACGTCGGGGCAAATCGCCGCGATGTTTCAAGACATTCCGCTCGACAGGTTCCTTGTCCACAATTGGCGCACAGACCTCCACAAACTAGGTGAGGTTCCGGCCGACTTTATCGACGGCATCACCGGTAAGCGTCTCCGTTATCCAATTCACTGCGAGATCAATCGTACGCTGCTGGAAGGTAAGTGGGACCGAATTATCTCCATTGGGCAGGTGGTTCCCCACGAGGTAGTGGGCATGGCAAACCACAGTAAGAATGTTTTCGTGGGTACCGGCGGAAGCGACACCATTCATAAGACGCATTACGTTGGCGCGGTATGCGGCATGGAGAACGTCATGGGCCGGGCCCAGTCTCCAGTTCGCGAAATCTTGAACTACATGAGCACATACTTTGGCGCGTCGCTGCCCCTGGTTTATCTGCTGACGGTTCGAGGTCACAATAGTCACGGAGCCCTGGTCACCCGGGGCGTTTTTGCGGGGGACGATGAAACCTGCTTCGCAAAAGCAGCGCAACTGTCCCAGGAGGTGAACCTCGACTTGCTGGATGAGCCGCTCCAGAAGGTAGTGGTGTACCTTGCGCCTGATGAATTCAAGTCTACGTGGCTCGGAAATAAAGCAATATACCGGACGCGTATGGCCATGGCCAACGATGGAGAGTTGATGATTATCGCACCGGGTGTGCGCGAGTTCGGCGAGGATTCGGGCATCGACCACCTGATTCGGAAATACGGTTATCATGGTACCGAGCACACGCTGCAGGCGGTGGAAAAGAACAGCGATCTGGGCTCGAACCTCGCCGCTGCGGCTCACCTGATCCACGGGTCATCGGAGGGAAGATTCCGTGTTACCTACTGCCCTGGCAAACTTTCGCGCGCGGAAATTGAAGGCGTCGGATTCAGCTATGCGAATTGCGACGAGCTGTTGAAGCGCTACTCGCCTGCGAGATTGCGGGATGGAATTAATTTTTTGCCTGGTGGCGAGCAGGTGTTCTTCATTTCGAATCCTGCGCTGGGTTTATGGGGGCTGAAGTCTCAGTTTTCACGTGCGATGGCCGGCGTTTGATAATCGTCGTGATGGGAGTGACAGGCAGCGGAAAAACGACGTTGGGCAAAGCCATCGCAGACAAATTACACTTACCGTTCTACGATGCCGACGATTTCCATCCGGAGCAAAATCGCGCAAAGTTAAAAGCCAATATTGCTTTGGACGACGCAGATCGACTGCCCTGGCTGGAAATCCTGGCTGAAAATTTAGCGCACTGGGAGCGCTCAGGCGGTGCAGTACTCGCATGCTCGGCATTGAAAGAGGCGTATAGAGACCTTTTGGGTTCCGGCACGGCTGGATTGTTATTGGTTTATATCAAGGGCGATAAGCAGCAGGTGGCACAACGTTTAACCCATCGTGCTGTCAAAGGCCATGAATTGATTCAGCATTTCAGCGAGATTCTGGATGGACAATTCAGAGACCTGGAAGAGCCGCAAGACGCCATCGTCGTCTCGATTCAGTGGTCTGTGAATGAGGCGGCCTCATGCGTGGTGGACCGGCTCACCCGTCTCAATGGACCCGGCAACGTAACCCGCACGCAATAAATCTCGCCTTTGCAAGAGACCGAAAACCATCGCGAAATTAAGTTGCGAAATGTGAAAAGCGAAAAGCAAACTTCGCGTCACTTCTCAGTCTGATAACAGCAAGGGCACCTTTGGACAAAAACTCGCGCGTAACTCCAGCAGATGCCATTGCGCCTGAGGTACGTCTAGCCTCATGGATGTGGCACTCTGTTGCGCATCGCTTGCGCAGCTCACCTGGGTGGCTTTTGCTGCCCATTCTGGCGGCAGCATTTCTTTTGCGATTTGCCTGCGTGGACTACGCGCTGCCTTACGTTTATCCGTGGGACGAGCCGGAGATTATTAACCCGGCAATCAACGTTTTGCGCTATGGGGATTATCGCCCGGCGCGGTTTGCCTACGGTCCCATTAATGGTTACCTTCATGCGGCCTGGGGCGCTCTTACTTTTGTGCGTGGAATCGAAAAAGGAGAATTCCCGGATAGTATCTGGGCGCTTACCAGTTCCAGGGATACTGCATGGTATTGGTCGATTACATCAGCCTATTTCCTGCGCCAGGCCCGAGTTCTCAGCGTGCTGCTCGGCTGTGTCAGCGTTATTTTTATTTTCGCCGCCGGGCGTCGTCTGGGCGGTGTGGCCGTCGGGGTGTGGGCCGCCAGCGTAGTTGCTCTTAGTCGTACAAGTCTGATTCAGACTTCGACTGTGACGGCGGATTCAACCAGCATGACAGCTACGTCGATCGTCGTCTGGGCGAGTGCGCATATTTTTTTATCCCGCGCTCGCTGGGCATATTGGGTTGCTGCGATTGGTGCGGCATTCGCAATGGCTTTTAAATATACGTCGTTTCCAGTGCTGTTGTTTCCGCTCCTTGCGCACTTTGTCTCTTCGTCGCAAAAGGAGCGATGGCTTAACTCTTCGCTTTTCTGGCTTATCACCGCCTGTACCATCGGCCTCGCTCTTCTGCTCTTCCCGGTGTTTTTGCAGCCGACAAGGTTTTTACACGACCTCGCAAGCGAGGCATTATACTACGGCCCCGCTGGAACGTCGACGTGGGGGCAATATGTTAACGGCGCCCTGCGTGGCCTTCTCGTTACGAGCGACGCTGCTTCGGCGAAAAACCTGCTTGTTCCCTCAGGAGTGATGCTATTTGCAGTCATGCTGCTTGGAATATGGGTACTATGGCAGCAAAACCGCGGACTGCTGGCCATGCTTTTTCTGCCGGCATTGCTAAACATCCACTTCGTAGCAGGCCATGCCTCCCGATTTTTTGAACGAAACCTGCTACTGTCACAGGGACCCCTGGCCATTGTTGGAGGTTTTGGTTTTGTCTGGCTTTGTGGATTAGCGCACTCGCTTTTGAGTCGAAGAAAACAATTTGCGACCGCATCGGCGTTGACCACCTGTGTGCTTTATGTCCTCGCGTTTCTACCTCTTCTTGTATGGGGAACTCGCAACGCGCTTCTCAAGAACAACTTTGTGGAGCCACGTGTAGAATTGTCGCGCAAAATGCGGGCATCACTCCCCAGGAACAGCAGGGTTCTCGTCGCCAGCGAGACGCGGTGGTTCATGAACCGTGAAGAACTTAAACATCTTCAAATGGCCGACAGCCCGATTCTGCGAATGCTGGCCGAACCCCCGCCCACGACGTCCGTGGAGTACATCGTGGTTCCCCGGGAAGTGACTTTTTATAAGCCAACCCCCGGCAAACAGGAATTTGGCGATATTATCAATGACTGGTTGAAAAAGACCAAAGCTGAACCCGGTTTCGAATTTGGTACTGCGCCTATGTTTTTCGGTAAACCATCGATCTTTCCTGCAGTCCGGCTTGTGAAGAATACGGAATCCTTGTGGCAGACCCGCCTTGCCACTACCGACAAGATATATGGCAGCCAGTTTACAGCGGGGCCGCGCAACCCGGAGACTAAATTGTCCGACGAAGGGCTGGCTATACGTCCTGGAATTTCAATTTCGGCAACGGTTACTATCTCCAAACCGATGACGAAAATTACCGTCAATGCTCGAGGGCTGAGTGCGCAACGCCAGGAAGTTCAACCCGCATTAAAACTCGAGATGTACCCTGCTGCCGGGCCATTCAACAAGCCAGTTGCTACGGCAGATTTCATGTTGGGACGCAGTCAGGGAGGCCTTGCGGACTATTCGGCTACGGTCCCAGTTCCTCCAGGCGAATATATCGTGCGCATGCGCGGCTCGGACCCCGAGGACTATCGAATCGAAATTACGCTGGTCAGCTTCAGCTAGGGTATGACGCATGACGAATGAGATTGCGATCCTGTGAGTTCGCGACTTGCGGCTGAATTGCAGCAGCGCGACCCCGCACGCCTGCAGGAGATGCGCCGTTTCTACAACCGAAGAAACATTCTCATTACTGGCGGCCTCGGGTTCATTGGTTCCAACCTTGCCATAATCCTCGCCGAACTTGGAGCCGATATTACTCTGGTCGATTCTCTCGTGCCTGAGTACGGCGGAAATCATTTCAACATCGAGCCGGTAAAGGAGCGGGTGCGCATCAATGTTTCCGATGTTCGCGATCGCTCCAGTATGGATTACCTTGTGCAGGGCCGGGACCTTATTTTTAATCTCGCGGGTACCCTGAGCCACGTTGACAGCATGAAGGATCCATTTACAGACCTTGAGATAAATTGCGTAAGCCAGCTGTCGATCCTCGAGTCGTGCCGGCAGCATAATCCCGGGGTGAAACTCGTCTTTGCCGGAACTCGTGGACAATACGGCCGCACAGGTAGCGCACCTGTAGACGAGCAGCACCCAATGCGGCCCACAGACGTGAACGGCATCAACAACGTGGCGGGTGAGAGCTATCATCTTCTGTACAACGACGTCTACGGTGTCCGTGCCAGTTCTCTGCGGCTGACAAATACATTCGGACCCCGGCACCAGATGCGCCACCATCGACAGGGCGTGCTGAACTGGTTCCTGCGTCAACTGATCGAAGGGCAGCAAATTCGGCTCTATGGCACTGGCGAACAGGTGAGAGACACAAATTATGTTTCCGACGTCGTCGAGGCGTTTCTGCTCGCGGGTATGAATGAGAGCACGAATGGCGAAGCGTTCAATCTTGGTGGTGAACCTCTCAGCTTAAAACAATTCGTCGAAATTGCGATTGAAGAAAACGGCGGGGGGAGCTATGAGCTTATCCCATTCCCAGTTGAAAGCAGGCAGATCGAGATTGGTGACTATGTTGCAGACCATCGGAAGTTTTCGTCTACCTGCGGATGGCAACCGCATGTAACCGTACGCGAAGGTATTCGACGCTCGCTCGAGTATTATCGGGAATATAAATGCCATTACTGGGATGCCGGCGATTATGCGGTAACCGATTCAAACCGCATCCCGGTCGGCGCTTAGTGGCACCTATCGACAAGGTAATAACCATTCCCTTCGGCGACTTGTCGCGCCAGTATCGCGCCCATCGCGAAGATTACGATGCAGCAGTGCAGCGCGTCATGGAGCGGGGCTGGTTTGTGCTGGGGGAAGAGGGCCGTACATTTGAAGACGAGTTCGCAGCGTACACAGGCGCCGTATATTGCGTCGGATGCAATTCGGGCACGGATGCCATTCGACTGGCATTGGCCGCGCATGAGATCGGGCCCGGCGATAGTGTGATGACAGTTGCGAACACGTGTGTGCCGACAGTAGTCGGCATTATCGGTTCAGGGGCGGCTGTCCGACTGTGTGATGCGAATTTGAACACAGCGCTCATGGATGCCTCCTCATTGGACCATGAGTTAAGGAAACACCCGTGTAAGGCAGTCGTACCGGTTCACTTGTATGGTCAACCTGCTGACCTGGAGGAGCTGCAGGCAGTGGCAAACCGGCACGGAGCGCTGCTGATCGAAGATGCCGCGCAGGCGCATGGAGCCATGTTCAAGGGACAGAGGATTGGAAGCCATGGAAACACCGTCGCCTGGAGCTTCTATCCCTCGAAGAACCTGGGAGCATTCGGCGATGGGGGCGCGGTAACCACCAACGATGCTGCAGTGGCTGAACGGCTGACGAAACTTCGGAACTACGGGCAGTCAAAACGATATCACCATGACAGCCTGGGCATAAACAGCCGACTGGACGAGGTGCAGGCGGCAGTGCTGCGTGGCCGGCTACCTCGGCTTGAGTCTGAAAACTCGCGGAGACGCCAGATCGCGCGTCAATACCGCGACTCAATCGGCAACCGGAAAGTGACGTTTTTCGAACAATCCAGCCACACACTAAGTTGCGAGCACCTTTTCCCGATCCGTGTTGCAGACAGAGACTCTATAATCGCCCGGCTGGAAAGCCTCGGGATTCAAACCCTGATTCACTATCCAATCCCGATTCATCGGCAGAAGGCGTACTCGGAGCTGGGGTATTCGCCAGGTAATTTCCCGCATGCGGAGCAACTCTGTAACGAGGTACTTTCAATTCCGATGTTCCCGGAGCTGACCGATGATGAAGTTAATGCTGTCATTGCTTCGTTGAACGAGGCCTTAGATCAGTAAGCATCGCTTAAAAGGATTTGACGGATTCAGGCGATGTGCATGGCGTGGACTACTTCCATGAGAAAGCTCTCCGTCGTCATTCCTGTCTACCGTGGTGAGCGAACCATCGCGCCTCTCGTTACGGAGGTGCTTGAAAAGCTCGTGGCCTACGATCCTGAAATCGTACTGGTAAACGATGGCAGTCCAGATGGCAGTGAAGCTGTCTGCGAGGAGCTTGCGCACAAGTACGCCTCTGTGAAGTTTATATCGCTGCGCCGAAACTTCGGAGAAAACAATGCCGTGATGTGCGGCCTAAATTTCGTCGAGGCAGAGTATGCCGCTGTGATAGATGACGACTTTCAGAACCCACCGTCGGAGATCGTCAAGCTGCTGGATGAAGCCGAAAAAGGTTACGACGTGGTGTACTCGAAATATCGGGTGAAGCACCACCATTGGTTCAGAAATTTCGGTAGCAGGCTCCACAATTACATGGCTACATTCCTCCTTAACAAGCCACCCAATCTTTACCTCTCGAGCTTCCGTCTAATACGGAATGATGTCATTCAGGAAATCATCAAGTATCGAGGCCCCTTTCCATATATCGACGGACTCATCCTGCGCGTGACCAACAACTTCAGTAGTGTGTATGTTGAGCATGCTGGGCGCGAGGACGGCAAATCGACGTACACGTTTTCAAAGCTGGTGGGTGTCTGGTTAAATATGTTCCTGAACTTCTCCATCAAGCCGCTTCGGGTCTTCACGTTTTCGGGCTTCGTAATTTTCGTGCTCGGTCTCTTAATGTCGGTCTATTTCGTGGTCGAAAAACTGCTGAATCCGGCCGAACAGATGGGCTGGACCTCTCTCATGGTTTCCATCCTGACGTTGTCAGGTATTCAGTTGATGTTCGTGGGCCTGATGGGAGAATACCTTGGTAAGGCTTACCTGGATGTAAACGGTACCCCACAGTGGGTAATCAGGAAAAAAGTACTCGGCGGGCGGGAGACGCCCTAGTGTGCCCCTGGTCTAGTTCTTTGGCTTGTGTGCGATCGCAAAAACCGATGAGCCGAATGGCAGGTTCGTATAACGCAGCAAAACGTTCTCCAGTTTCAGTATGCCCGTGAGGGTGTTATTCAGCCAGGCGACTGGAACTGACAAATCAGAATCGGAATTACCTCCCGCCCGGTGCAGGAAACGCCGGGCAAGCAGCACCGGCGAAAGCAGGAAATTACGGTAGCATACTCGCTGGACCTGCAGCCCGCCAGCACTAAGTTTGTCTCGCATTTCACACACCGTATAACGGTGTCGCGTGAGATTTACGACATCGTGTGAACCGCGGAAGATTTCCATGGCTGCCACATGAACCAGCAACATCCCGCCCGGCTTCAAGACTCGAGCCAGCTCGCGCAAGGCCGCAATATCATCGGTCACCCATTGGTGGTATAGAACGTCGTTTGAAATTACCACGTCGAATGCGTCATCCTGGAAAGGAAGCACCAGCACGGAACCACGAACGAGCCGCTCCGGATGCCTTCTGGCCGTAAGGTTCAGCGCGTCTGCTGAAAGATCAATTCCCACTCCACGGCCGATGCCGGCAAGCTGAAGAAGATTTGCGCCGGTGCCGCAGCCTGCATCCAGAATCACAGGAGACGCGCCGGTAGATTTCCGATAGGATCGGAGGGCGTACTCCAGAATTCCCCATCGCCCTCGAAACCACCAGAGTTTGTCGTCCGTGGTGAAAAGGCGCTGGTATTCTTCACGTTCCATTGGGCGGCATTATGCAATGTCGCTAACGATGTGGCACAACAACGGAAACCGGATGTCGCACGGTTCCATGCATTCTTACCGCGTTATTGCCCGTAGACGAGGAACTGCGCGCGCCGGTTTCGTGCCCACGCCATCTCTTCATCGCTCGGATCGTCGGGGCGCTCTGAACCGTAGCTGATTGTATGAAGCCGGTCGGCCGAAACTCCCTGCTGCACAAGGTAGCTTCGTGCGGTATCGGCGCGGCGTTGGCCAAGAGAGTAATTGTAATCAGACGTTCCACGCACGTCGCAGTGCCCTTCAATCTGAATCTGCACTTGGGGATTCGCGCGTAGCCATGCTGCGTTTGCATCCAGTTGCTGACGTGCCGGATCCAGCAAGGCCGCGCTATCATAGGAGAAATAGATCCGCTTTAAATCGGCAGACTCCTGGGCATTCTGGCCACGGATGGGCTCTGGGAGAACCGATGATTCAATTCCTCCATCCATAGGGCTCAGCGGTGGCGCAGCACCTGCGTTGTTCGTATTGTTGCGAAAGCGATCGAAGAACGAATTTGTTCCACGACAGCCCGCGAATAAGACGCAGCACGTAATCAGCAGCAGCGCGCATTTCAAGCCCTTACAGGTCATCACCTGACAGTCACCTCACGTGTTCGGTTCTGCGCGGCCCAGCGACCGCTGCAATTTCCGGCAGCGCAGTAGATTGTCAGGGTGCTGTCAATTGGTTTGTGGTGACAAAGCGCAATCCCGGCAACCGCCAGTTATGCTTGGAACTGTTGCTGCTTCAAAGCCCCGGGACGCAATTAACCTGGTCCGGCTGAATCCATACTTCCAGGAGGCCGAAGCGACGCACGGCCCACCCGACGACATTTTTGATCGGTCGATACCTCTCGTTTATGATATAGTGCTTCAGAGTTGCAGCCGTTTCAACCGGGTGTCGCAGCCGCGTTCCATTTCCTTCAAACATGACAATCAGGTATAACAGTTGGTAGTCAATACCATCGCCGCCGTTGTTTTGCACGAGCTGAACTTCACGGTCGCGGGAGTCGCTGCACACAAAAGCCACGGCATCTCGCTGGTCACGGTAGCTCGGATACCTGACTAAAGCCGGCTCGGCTTGCCTGAGTGCATTGATATACGTGAAATGGTATAGCGCAAAGCCTGATAATACGATGCCAATAACCATGCTGCCAACTGCAAGGCGCACATGGCTGCTTTTTGGCATCAGCCACTCTACTGCACTGCCGGCGAGTATCCATGGGCCAGGTAAGGCAACAAGCCAGTAGGCGGGAACAGTGGTAACTTTCATCAGGGTGAACGAAAGGAGCGGAACAATACACCAGATAAGACTGAGGCTCTCAACTGGTTGCTCATCAATTCTACCGCGTGTTGAAACGCGATAGACAAACAGGGCTAAAGAGATTAGAAGAAGCAGCGGAAGCATGTATTTAATTATCCGAAACGTCGGTAGCGCGGAGAGGAAGACATGATAGTTTTCCTGCAAAGCGGTTGCTGAGTCGAAGTCGGATAGTGAGTGCAGGGCAGCGAGCCACAGCGCAGAAGGGTCCCATTTGCCGGATTTTCCGGCTAACGCGTCTCCAATCGAGCGGAGATCGGCAAAGCTGGTTCGGTATTCTTGCACCAGGTACGGAATGTAGGTTGCGGTCGCAAGACATACGCCGATCACGAGATACCTCCACACCGGCTTCACCCGAAAGAGCACCAGCGCACCAACAGCGTTTACCAGGAGCAGAGCCCCCGAGAAGTGCACCTGTTGGGCCGCGGAGATGGCGAGCGGAAGTAGAAGCCACGGCCAGCGCGCAGCACGCATTTCGATACAGCGCAGCAGGAGCAGAAGAGTTGCAATCGACAGCGCAGGAATGAGCGAGTGTCCCCATAGCCGGTTCGTCAGGTACAATGGTCCAGGGCTGAGACACGCGAATGTCAGCAAGGTAACCACTCCCCAACTCCAGGCCTGGCGGCGGACAAGGTAATATCCCAGCAAGCCAATGAATAGTACAATCCCGAACTGGAGCATCCCGACGGCTATGAGCGGCGATTTAGAGATCAGGAATGCCGGAGCAATCAGGTAGATAAACAAGGGCGGATTGTAGAAGCCGAGGCTGGCACGCACTCCAAACAGGGGAATATCTCCATGTTCCACAAGCTGGAGCGCATAAATGCTGGCAACCCCTTCATCGAGGTCGTAAAGCATCAGCTCCAGTGGCCACACGCGGACAAGCAGTGCCGCGATTAAAAGGGCTGCACCAGCCCCCCAAATGAAGCGGCACCTGATCACTGGCATGGGGTCACGCAGATCGCCACTCACGAGTGGCCAGTGGCCGACTTCTGTATGGGCTATTGTAACAACAGTAGTTGAGGGTGATCATCGTACCTTTTCAAGGTCCATTCAGTTCCTTCCTTCCGGCATACTATCTGCATAGAAACTGCTGATGAGCTCTGACCAGGACAATACTTACCGCGTACTCATAGTCGACGACGAACCCATGAACGTCGATATGCTTGGGCGTCGTCTTACAAGTCGTGGCTACATGGTGGCAAGCGCTGCAAATGGGCAAGAGGCATTGAGGGCCGTAAAGGGCTCACTGCCTGACGTGATGCTCGTCGACGTAAACATGCCAGGCATGAGCGGTCTTGAGCTACTCGACAAACTTCGGGCAGATGAAAGTACTACAGCGGTGCCCATAATACTCGTGTCGGCATTATCCGACACTGAGAATATCGTGCGTGGCCTTCAGCGCGGTGCGAACGATTACGTGACTAAGCCTATTAATCTGCCGGTGTTGCTGGCGCGGATCGAAACGCACTTAAAAATGTCTTCGCTGGTAAGCCAGCTTGAAAACCAGAAAGAAATACTGGCAAAACTTGCGGCGTCAGATGATCTCACTGGTATTTACAATCGCAGGTCATTGTTCGAGTCGCTGGAGATCGACCTGGCCAGGGCGCAACGCTATCGTCATGAGCTTACGGTTCTCATGATGGATCTGGACCACTTCAAAAACGTGAATGACCTGCATGGCCATGCAGCAGGCGATGCTGTGTTGCGGCAGTTTGCAGATCGCATTAGCTCTCATTTACGCAGTACGGACGCGTTGTTTCGATACGGCGGTGAAGAATTCTGTGCAGTGCTTCCAGAATCCAATCATGAGCAAGGCATGCTCGTAGCCGAAAATCTTCGCAACGTGGTATTGTCAGAGCCGTTTAGGTATGAGGACCTGGAGCTTACCCTTACAGTCAGCATCGGTTTATCCACCTTTGCATTGCCGAAGCCTCTTTCCGCCGCCGAGCTGCTGGATCGCGCCGATAAGGCGTTATATGAGGCAAAAAACTCCGGCCGAAACAGAGTCTGCTGTTATGGCGCCCACACGCAGAACACTCCGTGGATAGCCGTGAGCTGAGCGCAAGCAGCGAAACATTCGGTTGACGCAGCATTTCAGTGCTCCAGAGCGTGAAAGCACCGATTCCTCTATGAGTCCAGAAAGGTTCCTTTCATGCAAAACAGCCATCGCGTACTTGGCGCGCTGCTGGTCACGGTTATGGCTGCCACACTCGCCCCGGGACAGACACCGCCGCAACGGCGCGCCGTGAGGCAGAAAACCGTCCAGGTCCAGCAAACTACAGGTCCTAAAGCCATGCGTGAATTTCGCGGTGTGTGGGTGGCAACGGTCTCAAACATCGATTGGCCATCTTCGCGAGGACTGACAACGGAACAGCAGAAAGCGGAACTCATTGCGATTTGCGACCGGTCCAAAGAATTGAACCTGAATGCAATCGTCTTCCAGGGTCGTCCCTCGTGCGATGCACTTTATGAGTCTAAGCTCGAACCATGGGCCGAGTATCTTACGGGCGAGCAGGGAAAGCCACCTGAACCGTATTATGACCCCATGCAGATGTGGGTCGACGAGGCACACAAACGCGGCCTCGAACTGCACGTGTGGTTCAATCCATATCGCGCGAAACAGCCAAGTGCGCGTGGTGCCCTGGCTCCGAATCATCTCTTCAACACGCACCCGGATATGGTAAAAGAATACGGAAAGCACCTCTGGCTCGATCCAGGGGAGAAGTTCGTACAGGATCACTCAGTGGCTGTCATGATGGACGTCGTAAAACGGTACGACATCGACGGCGTGCACATGGACGATTACTTTTATCCATATAAAGAAAAAGACAAAAACGGAAAGATTATCGATTTTCCGGACGAGCCAAGCTGGAACAAATATAAGGCGGGCGGCGGCAAGCTGTCACGCGACGACTGGCGGCGTTCAAACGTGGATGTCTTCGTCGAGCGGCTCTATAAGAACATCAAAGCCGAAAAGCCCTGGGTGAAACTCGGCATCAGTCCGTTCGGCATCTGGCAGCCCGGCTATCCACCACAGATTAAAGGCTTCAACCAGTACACCGAATTGTACGCCGATGCTAAAAAGTGGCTGAATGAGGGCTGGGTGGATTACTTCACACCACAGCTCTACTGGCGCATTTCCGCCGCAGCGCAAAGCTATCCCTACCTGCTGCGCTGGTGGCTTCAGGAAAACACCCACGACCGGCACATCTGGCCGGGCCTCTATACCAGCAAAATCAGTGGGGAAGCCAATGGCTTCAACGTGGACGAAATTGTGAACCAGATTGTGATTACGCGCTTTCTTAATGCGAATGGTAATGTGCACTTTAGCATGAAACCGTTCCTCTCGAACAAGCATAAGCTAAATGACGCATTGACGACTGGCGGCGGAGTCTATGAGCAGCCGGCACTCGTGCCGGCCACACCCTGGCTCGGCGACGATGCTCCGGGCAGACCGCGTATCGAGTTCACCTCCCAGGCCGCTGAGGACACAACCTCCACCGCTTCTGCGGACACAACCTCCACCGCTTCTGCGGAAACGTCGGGTACTGCTGCGGCGGAGTCCATCGCAAAGCCGTCTACTCCTGCGAAGGCTAAGCTCGGCGCCATTTCATGGAAACCAACTGGTTCTAAAGCCTGGCTATGGGCGTTGTTCCTTAGAAAAGGTGACGCATGGACACTGCATGTGCTTCCTGGAGAACAGACGAGTTTCGACCTGGAAGCAGATTCCAAGGGTACTGGCCCGGCGGAAGTTTCGCTGCTGGGTGTCGACCGCAACGGCAATGAAGGACCTCGTGCGAACCTGAAGCTCGATAAGCAGAAGCCGACGTCGGACAAGCCGAAGGAAACGTACGGGCAAGTGCAGTAGTTATCAGTTGGTTGAGTTCATTGCCCCGGCTGCTCAGCCGGGGCTTTCATTTTTTGCTGCTCTCTTCAAGTGCTGCCCGCACAGCCGGCAGCAACTGTTCGGCAATGATTTTATGACCGACCGCATTCGGATGAAGATCGTCTTTGTTGATCCAAAGAGATTTTTCATCCCGACGATTCTTAAAGAGATATTGGAGTAGTGCAGGCGCGGGGTCGACCCACTTGAATCCCGCTTCCGTGGCAAATTGCATGAGTCTCTCAGAGCGAACAACTCCCGCAGATTCGACCGATGGTTTAGAGTACATGCGGTGAAGCACGCATAACGGAATAATTCCATGACTCGTCGCTTCACGTACAAGATCCTTTAGCGCCTGTACCATGGGCTCCTCCCCAACCAGGAAACGATACTCAGCAGGGACGAGTTCCGGACGAAACCCGATGACATCGCGACCGTGCCCAATGCCGCCAGCTTCCGCAATTCCTCCAAGAGCCAGCCTGGCCGTGTCTCCAAGTTTGCGTCCGATCATTTGGTCCCGGATGGTCTCCAGGATAAAGCAGCGTCCAGGACTCCATGCCTGCGGGCGAATGCGCACGAAGTTTGGAACCTCGTCATCATTATCAACAAGGCTTAGAAGTAACACGTCCGGCTCATACCCGAGAACTTTCTCACGGAGTGTGGCGAGTTCCATAACCGTGTTGTAGCCCGGTACCGCGAAGTTCAGCACTTCGACGCGAGAGCTCGAGGTTGAGCCCATCAACTCCAGTTGGTCAGAAAATCGCTCTTCCTGCCGAACGCCCCACCCAAACGCAATGGAATCGCCAAGAACGGCCACCCTTGTAATACCGCCAGGTTTTGCCTTTGCTCTTTGCCCGTCTCGAAAACCATCTCGGTTTATGACCAGCGGCTGACCAACAAATCTTCCATTTGCTCCTGCGATCATTTCATAAACCCTCTGAACATCAGCAGCCGGACGGATAATGTCCCACAGCGTGAGATCGCCTCCCCATTCGCGGCTTACATGCTCGTGCAACTGGTCTATGAACCCCGCCCTGCGAACGAGAAAAATGCGAACGCTTACCTCCAGCAGCAGCAAGCCAAAGAGCAGGCCGAGTAGTGAAGCAACGATGGCAAATAACACACGCCTTCTTCGAGTCGGGGACATTTTCACAACGAAAGCTGGTGCACTGGCCAGCATCAAAACAAATGTGTTCGCTGCCTGGGAGACGCAGCTCACCTGATACCTGCGACAATGTGGCACGATTAAATACTCCTTGGTAACCTCTGGGTACGAAACCGGCCCGCAACCGGTGCTGACGTCCCGTATTGAAGCGGCCATTCCCGTGCTAAGTTGAGAGAAATCAGAGTCAAAAACGTTTTCGTGTGGCGGTAAAGATGGTGGCACAACGTTCGCCAAGTCTCTGTCCGGCAATTCTTACCTGGAGTATAACTGTGATTCCAAACAAAACTGGGCTGCACGTGCTAGCCGCGAGCCTGTTAATCGCGCTACCCGCCGTGCCCGCCCTTGCTGAAACAGCCCCTGACCAACCGATAACTCGTTACACTTTTCGCGATGTCGCACGCAAAGTAGCGCCCGCCGTCGTTAACATCCGCATCAAGAGCAACATCGTCTTTGGAAAGAATGGTGGTCCGCGTAACATTCAGATCCCACCGAACTTCGGTTTTGACGATCAGATGCGTGAGTACCTGGAAAAATTGTTCGAGCGCGAGATGCCAAATATGAGTCCTCGCGATGCGGACGAATACAAATATGCACGTTCCGGCTCCGGGGTCATTATCAGGCCCGAAGGATATGTGATCACCAGCAACCATGTCGTCGCCAGCACAAATGCAAACGACATCGAAGTCTCCCTGCCAGACGGACGCTCCTTTAACAAGGTCAAGATCGTGGGCACAGATGATCTGACCGATCTTGCTGTCCTGAAAATCGATGAAGAGGTCAAAGACCTTCCTCACATTGCCTGGGGTGACTCGGACAAGCTCGAGGTTGGCGACTTCGTCGTAGCAATTGGAAACCCCCTCGAGTTTAACAACAGTGTGTCCGAGGGCATCGTTAGTGCAAAACATCGCACGATCAAAAAGGCCCCAATCGAGGACCTGATTCAGACAACTGCCATGATCAATCCCGGCAATTCCGGGGGCGCTCTCGTCGATCTGGATGGTTCGCTCATCGGCATCAACATGGCCATCGCGACATCGACAGGAATGTGGAGTGGCCTCGGCTTCGCGATACCGAGCCACACTGCTAAAGATGTAACAGACCAGATCATCGACCGCGGCAAGGTTGCGCGCGGATATCTTGGTATCGACATGGCAACGCTCACGACGAACCTTGGCGAGCAGCTTGGCTACGACCAGCAAGACGGTATCGTGGTTAAAGGCGTGCGTCCGGGCAGCGCCGCGGAACGTGCAGGGCTTCAGCGCTACGACATTATCGCCAGGGTCGGTGGCAAAGAAATCAAAGAGATTAACGATATGCACCGCAACATTGGCGGGCGTCGTTCCGGCGAACAGGTCGAACTGGAAATTTTTCGCGACGAAGGAACCGACAAGCTCCAGCAGAAGAAGATTGTTGTGACGCTGGACGAGCGACCTTCGGTGTCTGAAATTGACAAGATGCTCCAGGGACCAAACGCCACCGACAATGCACCGAAACTGCCGGGAAACAAGGCGGACAAGGGACTGCTTGGTCTACAGGTGGAACCGAGACCGGAAGGCAAAGGTGTCGTTGTGAAAGAAGTGGAAGAGCGTAGCAGGGCCGGGCTCGCCGGCATACAGAAGGGCGATGCGATCCTCGAGGTAAACCGGCAACCCGTCAACAACACACAGGATCTTCAAAAGGCAATGCGTGACACTACGAACAACAGCCACCTCTTCTTTGTGGAGCGTCAGGGCACCTCCGCATTCGTCACGATTCCGGCGGAGTGACGCGCATACAACGCTGTGGAAACATCGGTGGCGCTCGCGCCATGAGAGGCTGGTATTTGGGATGGACAAATCAAGTTTGGCGCTCGGCGGTCGGGAGAAACAACCCCGGCTCCTGCCGCCGGTGTCGCCAATTAATTGCGTGTTTTCCAGGGGCAGATAATTGAGGGTGCAATGAACTCCGAACTCGAATCACTAACAGAGCAGATACAGGAAGCCGGTGCTTTCGTCGACCGGATCACCAGCGAAGTAGGCAAGGTCATCGTCGGTCAGCGCTACATGGTCGACCGGCTCCTGATCGGTATGCTGAGCAACGGGCACGTTCTGCTGGAGGGCGTGCCTGGCCTGGCGAAGACGCTGGCCGTCAAGACCCTCTCCCAGGCGATCGACGCTAAATTCCAACGGATCCAGTTCACGCCCGACCTGCTGCCCGCGGATCTTGTGGGCACCCTGATTTATAATCAGAAAGAAGGCACGTTCGAACCTCGAAAAGGTCCCGTGTTCGCAAACCTTATCCTCGCCGACGAGATCAACCGCGCCCCTGCGAAAGTGCAGAGTGCGCTGCTCGAAAGCATGCAGGAACACCAGGTCACGATTGGCGACACAACCTATCCTTTGCCGGAGCCATTCCTGGTGCTCGCCACGATGAACCCCATTGAGCAGGAGGGCACGTATCCATTGCCCGAGGCGCAGGTCGACCGGTTCATGCTTAAACTCAAGGTCACCTATCCCAGCAAAAAAGAAGAACGAGCCATCCTGGACCGAATGACAGATCCGCGGACCGAGGACCCTGCCGGTATGGCCGCTGCACTTGACACGAACCCGCGTGAAATCGCGACGGCGGTGGCGCACGCGCCCTCGTCCAACGGACGCAGTAACGAGTTCGGTGTGCGTGCAGTTGCCAGTACGGCCGATATTCTGCGCGCACGGAAGCTCGTGCAGCAGATTTACGTGGATGAGAAGGTGAAGAACTACATTCTCGATCTCGTTTTCGCGACTCGTCGGCCAGAAGACTACAAAATCAACGTAGGCCAGTACATTGAATACGGCGCAAGCCCGCGCGCGACGATCTTCCTCGCGGTTGCGGCCAAGGCCTATGCTTTTCTGCGGCACCGGGCGCACGTAACGCCGGATGACGTTAAGACAGTCGGCGTAGATGTACTGCGCCACCGCGTGATTCCGACTTACGAAGCAGAAGCCGAGGAGATAAGCAGCGAGGATATTATTAAGAAGATTTTTGACGAGGTCGAGGTGCCCTGATGCCTCGACCGCGGCCGTCACTGCTCGAATGGGAACGCTGGGGCAAAGCAGATCCCATGTACGGCGTGGCGACCGTGCGCGGGCGGGAATTCGACGGCCCACAGCCATGGACCGTCGACGACTTTTACAGAATGGGCGAAGACGAAGTGCGTACATTCCTGGATATGTGGCAGCAATATCTCGGCAAGGCGCCTTCAGGTGATCTTGCTGAAATAGGCTGCGGTGCGGGGCGGCTGACTCGCAGTCTTGCCGCGCGCTTTGAACAGGTCTTTGCGACGGACATATCCACCGGCATGCTGGAGGCAGCTCGTGAGCACATGCCTTCCAATGTCGTGCTTCGCAAAGGAGATGGGCTCACGCTTCCATTCGAATCACGATCTGTCGATGCCGGATTTTCGTATATCGTGTTCCAGCATTTTGACGGCCGGGCCATGATTGAGCAATACGTGAAGGAACTTGCGCGTGTCTTGCGGCCGGGCGGAACTGTCATGCTGCACGTCCCTGCCGTGGAACCCGTTCAGCGGTTTCGCCAGATCGTCGGCCTGTTCGGCCTGCGGCGGCGCATCACACAGTTTTTGACCAGTCGCGGCAGCTTCCCCTCGCCCCGCCAGCGCTTCTTCGTTACCATGAATTACCGGATGTACAACGTTTCAAAAATTCAGGCTATACTGAAGCGCAACGGCTTTACGCGGCTTCGTACAATCCAGATGCCTGGAAGCGATCGACGTGGCACGTTTCACTTCGGTCGTTTCGAAGTGCCGGTTGGGAGCATGTCATGATCCCAAAGGAATTGTTTGGCCGTGTGCGGCAAATCGAAATCGTGACCAATCGGCTTGTCGATGAAGTCATGGCGGGCAGCTACCACAGCACATTCAAGGGTCGCGGAATGGAGTTCGACGAAGTGCGGGAATACGCCGCAGGAGATGACGTCCGCTCGATCGACTGGAACGTAACTGCACGCGCCGGTGCTCCCTATATCAAGCGCTACGTCGAAGAGCGCGAACTTACGGTCATGCTGATGGTGGACCTTAGCGCGTCCACCGACTTCGGCTCCGGCGAGAGCACTAAGGGTGAACTGGCCGCGGAGATCTGCTCGTTGCTGGCTTTCAGCGCCATCAAAAATAACGACCGGGTGGGGCTGATGATCTTTACGGATCGCGTAGAGAAATTCATTCCTCCAAAAAAGGGGAAGAACCACGTTCTGCGGGTAATCCGCGAAGTGCTGGCGTACCAGCCTGAGCACCGGGGAACAGATATCCCCGCGGCTATCGAACACCTCATGCGGCTGCTGAAAAGAAAAAGCGTCGTGTTTTTACTGAGCGACCTTATCGGGGCTGAGGAATTGCGCCGGCCCCTTTCAGTTCTGAATCGTACGCACGATCTCATCGCCATTAAGATTCGTGACCCGCGTGAGGCCGAACTTCCCGCAATGGGTTTCGCTCCCTTTGAGGACCCGGAAACGGGCGAGATTGTCTTCGTTGACACCTTCAATCCCCGGGTACGTCGCGCTTATGTGGAGGCAGCCCAACGTAGCCATGCCGCCGTTCAGCAACTGCTGCGGCAATTGAAAGTGGATGTCGCTGAGATCTACACGGACAAATCCTATCTTGAACCGATCGTTCACTTATTCCGCCGCAGAGCTCACAGGTACTAAGGAACTATGAAACGTCGATTCCGCCGCCACTCACGCACCCCCGCGCAAGACGCAGCCGCACGCGAACATGCCGGCGTTGCACGCTTTCCCTTTAACCTTTTATGGATCATATTCGGTGTCGTGGTGCTCGGCACGGTCATTTTCTATGATCGGCGGCAAATCCAGCAGGCGCGGGAGCACATTGAGCACGCCCAATATTTCCAGCAGCATGGTGTCTATCCGGAAGCGCTTAAAGAATACCAACGGGCTTATAAGAACAAGCGGCTTGGCCGCAGGCACAAGGGCGAGGTGGCGCTCGCGATTGGCGACATCTACTTCGACCAGTTCGAGAACTATGATATGGCCCGCACTTATTTCGAACGGGCAAAGCTGGACAATCCCAAGCTGTTCCAGACCGGAAATACGCAGGAGCGCCTCAAGGCAGCCGCACAAAAAGCCGTCGGCTCCGGACAGACTACCTCGGATTCCGCGGGGAGCACCATCACCGTTGTTCAGCGCGTTGAGCTGCTGAATCCACCACAGGAAGATCTACGCGGCCCCGTCCTTGCCAGGTTTAAAGGTGGAGAAATTCTCGCCGGCGAGTTGTTGCGCTGGATGAAGGATCGCACCGAGTTTACCGATCCGCAGCTGCGCGATGATCCCCGGCGTCTACAGCAGTTGCTGAATCTATACATGGATCGCGTACTGCGTTACCAGGCAGCCATCGAGGCTGGTGTTCAACGGGACCCCGATATTAGTGCCCGGCTTTACGATTACCAGCGCACGTTGATTTCCGAGCGCCATGCCGTGCAAACGCGCCAGCAGTCGAAAGTCGTGACAACCGCGCAAGTGCAGAATTACTATGAGCACCACCGCGATAACTACGTGCAACCCGGCAACGCAACAATTGCCATGATCAAATCGAAAACCGCCGGCGAAGCACAGGACGCGTTGGAGCAGCTGCGCAAAGGCATTCCCCTTGCCGACGTCGCAACGAGCTTTTCCATCGATGAGGAATCGGTCAAGCGGCGGGGTGTTACCGGGGTAATCAGTGAAAATGATACGTCCATTCCTGGCGTTGGCGAAGCCCCGGAGATTGTAAAACAGCTGGTCAAATTGCGCGCCAACAGCGTGACCGGGGTGATTCCCGCCAACGGCTCGTTCTTTATTTTTCAGGTAGTTCGAGGCACTCCTGGCCGCGTGACGACTCTGGATGAGGCGCGGGCTGAAATTGAGATGAAATTACGCGGAACCGCGCTCGACAGCGCAAGCACCGGGCTCGCCGCTGCGTTGAAAGAGAAATATAGTCCTGAAATCCTGCAGGACGGGGTGCACAAGTTCTGGCAGTTCGCTGCAGGGTCCTCCGGAAATCGCAACGAAAAGACCACGAGCAGCACGTTGCCCCTCGAACGTCAGACTACCGAGAGCACCGCTCAGATGCAGGGAGCTCTACGGAGTACGTGAGAATGGCGTCCGGTCGTATTACAGTACACACAATCGCATTACTGCTGGCGGGATTGCTCTCCTCACATCCGGGCTCTTCAGCGGCCGCGGATAAGTATCCCGTTGTCAGTGCCACGTTGCAGCCCACCAGTGCCACGGTCGGCCAACAGTTGAAACTCTCGCTCACGATCGTCGTGCCGGAGTTGACCCGCGTTTCCATCAAAGCGCCGTTTGTCGACGCCAGGGACACAACCTGGACCATTATTGGAAAACCGCTCGTCACAGACGAGCAATTTGGCGGCAATGAGTGGCGTCGCCGTGCGGAATACACCCTTGCGACATTCGAAACCGGCGACATCCCGGCGCCAGCCATCGAAGTAACCTATCAGCCTCCGGGCGGGGGCGAGGCCGTCACCCGTGCCACACCCGAGATGGTTGTTCACGTTCACAGCCTCTTACCCGCCAATGGCACGCAGGTGGGCCTTCGTGACATAAAGGCGCCTGTTGCGCTCCCCCTTCCACGATGGATCATTTGGGCGGGGGCCACGGTCATCCTGATGGTGGCGGGGCTGGTCGGGTGGTTCCTCTGGAAACGCATGCGCGCGCGCGTCGGTGCAATGCTGCGGCCGGTTGTACCGTTTGATGAATGGGCGCTGTCTGAAATTGCGCGAGCAGAGAGTGATCGACTTATCGAGCAGAAAAAGATGAAGGAACTCTATACTCGCCTGACCGATGTCATCCGCCAGTATTACGGCAACTTGCATCAGGTTCATGCACTTGATATGACGACGGGCGAGCTGCTGTTTCACCTGCAGGATCTGGAATATGAGCAGCCGACGCGCTATGTGCCGGCCTTCCGTGAGGCACGTACACGAACTGAGGATCTTCTCGCGGAAGCCGACCTCGTGAAATTTGCGAAGCTTATTCCTGACCAGGCAAAATGCCGTCAGGCCATAGACACGGCGCGCGAAATTGTCCGGCTGACGCGTTACAAGCTGGAGCCTGTGCAGCCGGACGAACAAAACAATGCGGTGGGACACCCCCCTCCGCCGCCGCCTCCCCCGCCGATAATACCTGCGCCGCCGGTTTCCCGGCCCCACGAATATACGACGCAAACATTCCACCATCCGGTGGCACGCGATACTGCACCGAGTCGCGTAGAATGATTACGCCTCTCGAGTTGACCGGCGGGGGTGCTGGCACATTTCGTTTTGCATGGCCATGGGCGCTGCTTGCACTGGCGCTGCTACCGCCGTTGTTTTTGTGGATGCGCCGTCGTGAGCGCAAGCGTCTGCCTACGCTCCGTTTTCCCGGAATTCCCCAGCTTAAGCGTGCCATGCGAGGACAGAGCATCCGCTGGCGCGGCGTACTCGATGCAATGCGGCTGGTTATCATCGCGCTTCTAATCATCGCAAGTGCTCGCCCGCAATATGGACGAATCGAGCGGCAGACCTACAGCGAGGGAATTGATATCGGGCTGGTGCTGGACGTCTCCCTTTCCATGCGAACGGATGACTTCCAGCCGAACCGCCTCGAAGCCGCAAAAGAAGTCGTTAAGCAGTTTATTGATGATCGCCAGGGCGACCGCCTCTCGCTTACGATTTTTGGTTCGGAAGCCGTTAACCTGGTGCCGCTTACGTTGGATTATGGAGTGGTGCGGTCTTTTATCGAGCGAGTGCGCTTCAATATCGTCGACGGCAATACCACTGCCATCGGGATGGGCCTCGCCACGGCTCTCACGAAATTGCGCAACAGCAAAGCAAAGAGCAAAGTTATTATCCTTTTGACCGATGGTGAGAACAACGCGGGCAAGATCGATCCGCTTAAGGCGGCCGAAGCGGCGAAAGCGGTTGGTGTACGCGTTTATACAATCGGCGTCGGCAGTGACACACCGCAGATGAACCCTTTCGGGTTTCGCATGCCAATGCAGTCCGCCGGCATTGACGAACCAACACTCAAGCAGATGGCAGGACTAACGGGCGGCCTGTATTTCCGCGCGACCGACAACGCCAAGTTGCATGAGATCTATAAGCAGATCGACAAACTCGAGAAGTCGCGTGTCGAGTCCACACAGTTCGATAATTTCAATGATCTGGTCTACCTGTTTGCCCTGCCCGCGCTGCTGCTGCTGATGCTGGAAATCATCCTTCGCGCAACGAGGTTTTTAACTGTCCCATGAGATTTGGAAATCCACAGATGTTATGGGTGCTGGTTGGCGTTCCGGTGCTTGCGGCTCTTATCTTCTGGAGCCAGTCGCGGCGACGCCAGGCACTTGCGCGTTTCGCCGGGCCTGCCAGTCTCGCTCGTATGGGAATCAGCTTGCCCGGCTGGCGAGCGTGGGTCCGCCCCGCGTTATCGTTGCTGGCGGTGAGCGGCATTATCCTGGCCACGGCACGACCGCAGTGGGGATGGGAAGACCGCCGCATTGTCAGCCGCGGTGTCGATCTGATGATCGCGATCGACACTTCAAACAGCATGTTGGCCCAGGACTACAAACCGAACCGCCTCGCCCGTGCGAAAGAATTGCTGCAGAACATCATCTGGGAAGCAAAGGGCGACAGGATTGGCGTGATGGCGTTCGCCGGCAATACAGTCGTACTGTGTCCGCTCACATTGGACTACTCAATGGCGAACACGGCCCTCGAATCTGTTGATGAAAAAACGATCGCAACACAAGGCACTGCCATTGGTCTGGCGATCGATGCCGCCATCAAGGCTTTTGAAGCGGGTGGTGCAGGAGAGCGCGTACTTGTATTGCTGACGGATGGAGAAGACCAGGGGACCGAACCGCTTGAGGCCGCCAAACGCGCCGCAGCCGCAAAGATTAAAATCTTCTGCATCGGCATTGGAAGCACACAGGGGACCCTCATACCCGTCCAGGGTGGCTACAAGCAGGACAAAGAAGGTCATCCTGTGAATTCGAAGCTCGATTTTCAGACTCTAAGTGAAATTGCACGGCACACGAACGGACGCGCGATGAAGTCCAACTTCAGCGGTGCGGCTGAAGTCAGCAGCCTTCTCGCCGAGTTGAATCACCTGAAGGGCGCCAACCAGCAGGACAGGATTTACCGCGTCTACAAGGAGCGATACGCATGGTTCCTGGTACCTGCGATTATTCTGCTGCTGCTCGAAGCTTTCGGTGTCGGCGGCCCGCGCAGGCGCCAGCCAGCCAATCGCGGCCGCATCCGTTCGCAGTTTGCCTCCGGACGTTCTGCAACCATTCTTGCTTTCGCACTGCTCTTTCTTATGTCCGTGCCGACGCATCTCTATGCCTATCCGGGTGAAGCAAAAGTCCTTTCCGATCGCGCACTGCGCGAATACAAAGAGGGCAATTATGCAAAGGCGGCGCAGGTTTTCGCCGAGGCCGCAACCAAAGCTGGGGACAACGCGCTTACAAAGTTCAATCTTGGCGCGGCAAGTTATAAGGCAGGCGATTCTACCAAAGCAGCGGATGCGTTCAAATCGGTTTTCGATCCGGAGAACCCCGCAATAAACGCCGCTGCCGAATACAATACGGGCGTGCTCGAGCACAAGGACTCCCGGCGTGAGATCGAAGCGAAAAAGCCCGAGTGGGAAAAAGCAGCCGGGCAGGGCGATGAAAAGGTGATGGAGGACATCAAGAAAACCATCGCGAAGCTCGAAACCGCATCGAACCGCTATAAGTCAGCCATCATGAAAGTGCCGAACGACCAGGACATGAAGGTGAATTACGAAATAGCGAGACGGGACCTTGAAGAAGCCAGGAAGCTGCTGGAGAAACAGCAGCCTCCGGAGCAGCAGCAGGGGCAGCAACAAAAGCAGCAACCTGACAAACAGGACCAGAAACCGCCGCCGCCTCAGCAGAGCAATCAAGAGGCGCAGGACCAGCAGGGAAACAAAGGCGAACAGCAGAAAAAGGACGAGAAGCAGCAACAACAAAACGAGCAGAAACAGGACCAGCAAAAGAAGCAGCCGGAAAACGAGCAGGCAAAAAAAGACCAGCAGAACAAGGACCAGCAGCAGCCTGAGAAGCCTGAGCAGGACCAGCAGCAGGAAGGCAAAGACGGAAAACAACCGAAGCCTGAAACCGCAAAGGCGACTCCCACGCCGCAGCCGGGCAAGAACAAGGACGGAAATGTGCCGGGTGGGTTTGCTGGAGACAACACCGATAATGAAAGCGGAGAGCCAAAGGAAGAGCTGGTTGCGATTGGCGAGATGAGCAAATCCGACGTCGATCGCCTACTGAATTCGCTGCCACCCGAGAACAACAAAGCGCTGCAGAAGTTTCTCAACTCGAACTACAAAATGCGCGAGAACATGGACAAAGACTGGTGATGAGTTCCGCTACCCTGTTGAAGTTCTGCATTCGCTGTCGCCATGCGCGGGGGCTGCCTGTCATCCTCGCGTCGGTATGGTTCCTCGCTTTACCCGGTTTACTGGCAGCGCAGTTCCAGATTAACGCAAAACTGGAACCCGATTCCACGGTGGTGGGTGGAACGGTTGTGTATGTCGTCACCGTTCAAACGACGACCGGTGGGACTATTCCCGCGCCGAAGCTGCCGGAATTTGACCCGGCATGGGGTCTCTCGACACCGTCCCAGGTTGGCACATTCCAATCGAACTCCAGTATCAGCATTGGGCCAAACGGAAGTACGATGACTCGGATTGTCATTTTTCGATATGCTTTCACTGGATCAAAGGAAGGGACTTTCAATTTCGGTCCGACGACGCTTCAGGCAGGAACACAGGTTTTTCAGAGCAACCCTGTCACACTGAAGGTCACCAAAATGCCCGCCGCGGCCAATGTTCCATCCGAGTTGCAAAACCTTGTGGCGCCGCCGCGCATCGATTCGGATCCTGCACTGGCGCAAAAACTTACGGGCGCTGTGTTCGTTCTACCCGTTGTTAATAATCCAAACCCGTTTAATGGCGAACAGACCCGCGTCGCCTTTCATCTCTGCATCGATGCACAGGCGATCAACAGCGCAGGACTTACGGGCGACATGCAGGTCGTGGATATTAAGCCTCCGGCAATGAAAGAGTTCATCCGCGAAGACATCTACCAGCTTTCGCAAAAGATCTCCTTCCTCGAACAGGTGATCGGCGGACGCACCTACCAGGTTGCGCCACTTGCAGACATTGCAATCAGCTCCACGAAAACAGGGAAGGTCGAAATCGATCCTTACCAGGTAAACGTATTATTTGGGCGCGCTCGGCGCAGCCGTGGCGGCCCATTTGATGACGACCTGTTTGGAAGTAATCCGTTCTTTTCTGGGATGGACCCGGCATTTCTGGGCGCCTCGAATCGGGTAGAGGTTATCGCGCAGTCGCGGCCGGTTGAAATTAACGTGAAGCCGCTGCCGACCGATGGAAAGCCGGCCGGATTTTCCGGTGCGGTTGGAGACTTTAAGATTTCAGCCGCGCTGGATCGCGATAAGGCCAAGGCCAACGAGGACGTGCTGAAGCTCACGCTAACGATAGACGGCAAAGGCGATGCTACAGCGGTCAAACCTCCGCCGCTTGGCAATCTTGCGAACTTTACGCAGCTCGGCGAGGCGAAAGCAACGACCCAGAGCCGCAAGGAAAACGATGAGTATCTCACCACCAGGAAAATCGATTTTATGCTGCGACCGACACAGCCGGGCAAGCTGGAGATTCCTCCGATTTCGTTCTCCGTATTCAATCCCAAGTCGCAGCTGTATGAATCGCTTGAATCAAATCCGGTTCTGGTGGACGTTGCGCCGGGAACCCAGCCGCAAAATGTAATGCAGGCACCTGTCGCTACGGCCCCCGGAGCAGCGTCGGCACCGGGTAATAATCCGGCGGCTGCCACTGAAACCGACCTTCGATACATCCATTCCGACCGATTCACGATTATCGAACCAGGCGTGCTGTCGGGCGAAGGGTCGCTTTTTTATGCCGCTCTCGCTTTGCCCCCTGCAATGATGCTGGCTGGTTATTTATTCGGCAGACGAAAACAGGCCGACGGCTCCGAAACACGAAGCCGGCGCCGCAAACGTGCTGGCGAACTCGCGCGGAAACATCTCAGGCAGGCGGAAAAGCTACTGAATAGCCCCGACCGCAAAGAATTCTTTGCAGAACTTGCGCGCGGCCTTCGTACCTATTTCGGCAACCGTTTTGGGATCGAATCCGCAGGGCTTACCATCGAACAGATTGTTGGCGAGCTTGAAGCCGCTGCCGTTCCTCCCGAAGCAATTGAACGAGCAGTCGCGTTGCTTGAGCAGTGCGACGCTGCTCAATATTCGCCGGCACAGCCGGAGCCGGAAGTCGCGAGGCAGGCGTATAATAACGCGGGTGATATGCTCAACCAGGTTGAGCGCAAAGAATGATCCGCTGCTTTCGCTCACTGCTCTTGTTCGCACTGCTTGCGCC
>JBPCLP010000022.1:0-61341 GCA_051003195.1 Candidatus Sumerlaeaceae bacterium
GCATCTTGCGCGGTAGAGCAGGCTTCCAGCCTGCTGCGAGAAGAAGACTCAATCAGTCCTGGAAGCCCCGGGCAAATACTCGAGCCTTGCGCTACCCAAAGCGGCGGCAAGCCGCGCGCACTCCAAAGAGCAGCTCCGAGCCTCCTTAATCAAAACTAATCAAAACTAATCAAAGCTAATCAAACAATTGGCGTCGTGCATTGTTGTTTCACGATTTAAATCAAACAGGCGGATGTGGGGGGTATTTCGCCCTTTGATTTCCTGTTTTGGCGATCCGCTCGCGGAGACGATAGAAGACACGGTTCACTCGAAAGACGAGGAACGACTGATTACGATTGGACTCTCGGCCAATGAACAGCTGCTTGTAGTCTGCCACACGTACCGTGATGAAGTGATCAGAATTATCAGCGCACGGCGCGCAACGAAGACAGAACGGAAATTTCATGAAACAGCGTAAGAGTACGAAAGAGAGCCCGGAACCCGAAATGCGTGCAGAGTACCAGTTTGGCCACGGCGTCCGAGGTCGCTTCTACCAGCAATATCGCAAAGCCGGGGAAGCAGTTCAAACGCAGCAGCAGCCAACTAATGCATCTCGTAAAAAGACGGTGGTGCTTTCTTCCGATGTAGCGGAAGTTTTTCCTGATTCCGTGTCCGTAAACAAGGCACTGCGGTCGCTCATCGAAGTGGCAAAGAAAAGTACTTCGATAGTACCGACTCCCGTGCGTGTGAACAAGCCGTTGCCTGCCAGGAGTCTCACGAGTTCGAAACTTGGGCAAAAGGTCAACCGTCCCCGATAACCGCGTTTACACGCCCTCTGCAGCACCCTGCTATTCATACAATCGCCGAACGGAAATCGTTTGCGCGGCGGAATTACATTCGACCCGTTAGGTGCATGAGTTCGTCGTCGGTTAATGCCAGCGCATTTAAGGCCCTTACTGAAGCCGCGACAGATGCTATTGTCGCATCAGACGACTCCGAAAGGATTCTTTATGCGAATCCTGCCGCGCTGCGGGCCTTTGGCTATGAAGCTGACGAATTAGCAAATCTGCAGCTCAGTGCCCTTATGCCCCCGCGCTTTCGCGAGATGCACCACGCAGGCATGCAACGCTATGTCTCTACCGGCATCGCGAACGTAATTGGACGCACAGTAGAACTCGCGGGGTTGCGAAAGAACGGGGAAGAGTTTCCGCTCGAGTTATCGCTGGGCGCGTGGCCAGCCGACGATGGAAAGCAATGGTTCATCGGTATAATGCGCGACATCACCCAGCGCAAGGCCGCGGAAGCGGCACTTCATAAGGAATTTGCATTTGTACAGTTGCTGGAAAGCATCGCGGCCGCGGCCAACGAAGCAGGGAATTTTGCAGAGGCCGTGCAGGTGTGCCTGGATCTCGTCTGCGCGGAACTGAAGTGGCCCCTCGGGCACGCCTACCAGGTATTTCGCAGCCCGGATGGGGTATATTTACAGCCAATGGGTACATGGAGCAGTCCTGGCCATAACGGCGCATTTGAAGCTTTTAAGCAGCATACCATGAAGCAGCGATTTGAACCAGGCATCGGCCTGCCGGGGCGAGTGTTTTCGAGCGGAACACCAAGCTGCTTGCCGGCTATTGATGACGATGACAATTTTCCGCGAGGCGAATCCGCGCGTCTGTCCGGTCTCAAGTCCGGCTTCGCTGTGCCGGTACTCAGCCGCACAGAAGTTGTGGCGGTGCTCGAGTTCTTCTCCCCGATATCCGCATTGCCCGAACCACGAACCATGGAAGTGATGACCTACGCAGCCGCGCAGCTGGGCCGCGTCATTGAGCGCGAGCTCTCCGAGCAGAAAATCCGCATGATCGCGGATGGTATTTCGGAAGCCGTTTATTCCTACGACTCCGAGCGGAGACTTACCTACGTGAACCCCGCGTTCGAACGGCTTACGGGATATAGCCGCGCAGCGTTATTCCAAACGAATTTCATCCCGTACATCGCGGCTGAGCAGATGGACGACGTCCATCGCCTGTGGGACGACCTTTTTCGCGGGAAATCTTTTGAACAGGAATTCCTGATTACAACCAAGTCGGGCGAACAAAAGTGGATCGAAAGCTCGTGGACGCCGCAGTTTGATTCGAGCGGCAAGCAGACCGGGGTGATCGGCGTTGAGCGCGATGTTACCCGCAGGCGAATGGCGGAAGGTGCGCTACGACACGCCAACGAGGAGTTGGCCAAAGACGCGATCATGCTGGGACAGCAGCAGAGTGACATGGAAACACTAAGCAAATTGGCCGATCAGCTGCAGGCCTGCCAGACAATGGCCGAGGCGTACGGCGTTATCGGTGCGTATTGCCGGAACCTTTTCCCTGATCATGCCGGCGCCCTTTACGTGACAAGCCTGGAAGATGGCGCATTGCGACGGGAGGCGCAATGGGGGGAGGCCGATATGCAGACGGATTTCCAGGCAAACCAGTGCTGGGCGCTTCGAACCGGGCGAACTTATCAATTCACCAAGGCAGACCCTGCATTGCGATGCGATCACATCACCGACCCCCCACTCAACCCTTACATGTGTAATCCGATCATGGCGCGTGGCACTGTGCTCGGGCTTCTCCATCTGCGCTCGAGCAGACCGACAGGAATTTCCAGGTCCCCTGGTTTCGAGAACCTTGCGGAGGCGGTAACCAGGCAGACCGCGCTCGCCTTCGCAAGTCTTCGGCTTCGGGAGCAGCTCGAAGTCCAGGTGGACGAAGACGCGCTTACTGGTTTGTTCAACCGACGGTACATGGACTCTGCGCTGAGCAGTGAGATCAGGCGCGCAACACTCGAGAAAGGTGTCGTCTCCCTGCTCGTTCTGGACGTGGATCATTTCAAATCTTATAACGATACATACGGACATATCCGCGGTGATGATATACTGCGTGCGATCGCCGATTACCTGATGAAGAACATCCGCAGTGGAGATCTGGTGTGTCGTTATGGCGGCGAGGAATTCGTTATGATATTACCGAACAGCGCCGTGGCCAACGCGATCACAAAAGCGGAAAGCCTGCGAAAGGGCATTGAAAAACTGCAGCCACTGCCAGACGCGACTAAATCGGGAGTCACAATCTCGGTCGGCGTGGCGGCGTTTCCGGAAAACGGGAGCACGCCGGAACAGGTTTTCCGTTCTGCGGATGCGGCCTTGTACCAGGCGAAAACCCAGGGCCGGAATCGCGTGGTGGCAGCCGTCGCGGCGCAGACTTAGTCCGACGCTTTTGCGAGGACGTCCTGCAGCGTGCTCGCTTAAAACCGCAGTCGACCAGATAAACAAAAAAACGCACCCATGGTCGAGCAGATCAGAGCAGATGTCACATTCTACGCCGCGTGGAGAACTCCTTTCTCCAACCCATGAATCGTGAAGCATGCAGTCAGCTCCCGATCACGAAGAATACGCTGGCCCGATGATTGCCCCGATGGGGCGATGTGGCAGGGCCCACCCGGCACGACAACTCTTGCAAAACGCGGCATGCCGGCAATTAAGTGTGCCGTTATGAATTAAGAGGAAGCTCACAGAACTGGTCCCACAAGCTGTCCCCGAAAAACCTTACGGCGCCAGCGGCTGAAGTAAATTTCAGGTTGCCCAGGTTATTCGCATCCGGCACTGAACCTTGGGCAATCGCCGCGTGCTTTCCTTTGACATCCCATATGGGGATCGTGTAGGAACCCACCTTTTACGAATGTACATCTGAGAGGCCCCCAATGCGCATTAGCTTTACGCTACTCCTGTTATTGGCAGCACAGCTGGTATTCGCAGTAAACGCACCGCCGCGGATTAACTGGCAGGCGAAGCTGACAGGGGCCGGAGGCACGCCGCTGTCCGGAACCCACACGCTGTTCTTCCGGATTTATGAAAGTAGCGATCTGAACACGGCGGGCGCCGGGACGCTGAAGTTCTCTGAAAGCTCGAGCGTGAGTATTGGCGCCGATGGTGTGGCAAATTACGCGGTCGGTTCCGTCAATACTCTGAGCGCGAGCCTGTTCACATCCACGATTCCAACCGTTTTGGAAGTCTCCGTTGATACGGTCGGCAACGTGATCCTGCCGCGCACGCGCCTCGAGCATGTGCCCTTTGCGATCAAGGCGCTTGATTCTGATGGTCAGATTGACAAGGAAACCAGCACCTACATTGCGACCGAGGTCACGACGTCACCTGCGACCAACGGAAGCAATCTAGTGTCAGCCTACATCAAAGCGACTCTATTAACGCCGAACGGACAAGCCAGGACTGCGACCAATCGGGCGGTAGTGCTGGTGTCTCCGGGAAATTATGATCTCGGCACACAACAATTGGTCATGAATAACGAGTTCGTTGACGTCGTCGGCCTTTCCAGCGCGCGCGACGACCAGTACGTATTTGGAATCACAAACGGCGCAGGGACCGGAGTACTCCGCCAGACAGCCGATGATGTGCGAATTGAAAACCTGGTCTTGCACAACAAGCGCGCTTCGGAGTTGGGCAGCAATAGCACCTCTCCCGCAGCCTATTTCCCAGATGCGACAACTACAAGCACCAGGGTTACGAATTGCGAGTTCAGAGGGGATGATCCAAATACTATCCATTCGATGCGTATCGATGTCAATTATCCCGGAACATATACGGACTGTGCGGCAGGTGACAAAGCATTTGCGTGCAACGCCGTGGCCAGCGGTAAGTTTACCAGGTGCACAGCGGGCATCTTCAGTTTTGGATCGGGATCCGCAGTCGGGCAGGGATCCGTTGCGTCTGGCACCTTTATTAGCTGTACAGCCATATCGGATTCCTTCGGCGAGGCAGGTACGGCCAGCGGGACGTTCGTCGATTGTGTTTCGGGTGGCAATAGCTTTGCAGGAGGAACCGGCACTGGCAGTGTCGCAAGCGGGACATTCATTAATTGCCGGGCAACGAGTAACCAGGCCTTCGGCGGCGGTGCGGGATCCGTGGCCAGTGGGACGTTCATTAATTGCATCGCCAACGCTAACAATTGCTTCGGCGGAGGCGGTGGAACAGCGAGTGGCACGTTTACAGGCTGCATCGGAAATGGCACTGGTCACTTTGGTGGAGCGAGTGGCGGTACTTGCAGCGGTACCTTTACCAACTGCACCGGCGGAAACAATTCGTTCGGTGGATCAGCCAACTCGATCGGGGCGAAACTTTTCGGCTGCCGCATGACGGGTGGCACCTGGACCGGAACATTTGGGGGACGGATGGAAAACTGCACCTGGTCGACAGGGTTTATACTATCTTCCACAGCCCGGATTTACAACTCTACCTTTGTTGGAGTCCTCGACTTTAACAGTCAGGCGGCAGGCATGACCCAAAGCAGAGCCCAGCTGATCTTGATAGTCTCAACGTCTTTGGCGCAACGAATGCAGCCGCGTTGAATATCGAGGATCCAGACGTGAATTAGCCATTTTTGCCGGTAGATGAAATCCGTTTTTCTTTAATTAAGGGGTCAGCTTCCGATCACGCCCTTACGACGCGGTCGATCGGGTGCCCATTTGACTGCTCCAGAAATCCGGAATTGAGCCCGTGGCGGGGGTTGCGACCTGGAAGGCCTGACGGCGGACATTGGTCCAGCGAACCAGCAGAGTCAGTATGAACAGATACACGCCAAACGCTGCCACCAGCAGGTAAACCATGTTAAAGGAAAACCGGTGCGCGGAGTGGGAGCCAAGCCAGAGAAAGTAGCTGACCGAGCTGAGGATATGGAACAAGATCATGTACCCGCCCATGACCCAGGCGGCGCGCTTTACAAATATAGCTTCCTGCGGGCTGGTGCACCCGGACGTCCACCTTTTAAGGCCGTGAAAGGCGCTCCAGATTCCGAGTACGGGGGTAATAAAGATGGCGACGGCCAGCGAGACCAGACCTGACTGAAGCGCGACGGCTGACGCTTTGCCCTTGGCAGTAGCGGTGGCAGCCGTAGCTGGCTGAGCAAGTAATGCAGGCAGGCCAGCGAGGCCGAGCCAGACAAGTGAAGTCCTGCTCCTGGCTTCGGCAGCGTTCCCAGTGTTTTCCAGATGCTGCTTTAGCATCTGCCTTCCGCGGCAAAGCCTCTGCTTCGTGGTGTCCTCGGAAAGGTGCAGAATTCTGGCCACAGCGCCAATGGAATTCTCGTCGCGGTAAAATAGGGTGAGGGGATCGCGATAACGGGCAGGTATGCACCCGAGGGCGTTCCATAAATTCTTCTGATGCTGACGCCACGCCACGATGTCACGGGCGGTCGGTTCGGCGGCCGGACGATCTATAATGTCTTGCAGCGGGAGAGGAGCGTTCAGCGGATCGCCGGATTGGCGACGGGTAAGATTGCGCGCAAGATTGCGCGCAATGCCGCACAACCACGGCTTTAACCTCTCGGCAGAAGCCAGGCTTTTCATTTTGAGCCATGCCTGCAGAAACGTTTCCTGAGCAACGTCTTCGCTTGCCGCGGCATCTCCGGTTTGCCTGTAGGCGACATTACGTACTGCAGTTAAATGGCGGTCCATGACCTGCCGAAAGGCTTCGCGGTCACCTTTTAGACATGCAGCTACAAGCTCTGAGTCACTGCCGAGGGGGGAATTCATGCCTTAGCATACGCGATATTCATGCCCCTTCAGCTAATAGGCGAGAGCTATTGCCGGCCCAGACCGTCCGTGATAGGCATCGCAATAGGCCGGGCTAAGCTTCCACGCGGTCTCGCGCAGCGTCGCGGCTTGTTCCAAGTCGTTCGCGGCTGCGAGGATGGTGCTCATTCTGGCGAGGACAAGGGGATCTTGTATACCACCCTGCAGGGCTTTGGGCGCTATTTCAGCAGCGTCGAGTTCGCATCCGCCCAGGTAAAGCACCCATGCGTAGGCAGCGTAGGCCTCGGTGGTGCGATGAACCTTCGCCTCAGTGGCAACCAGCCGGATGGCGTCAGCCAGCTTCTCGTGCCGTGCGGCATGGAGCAGTGCGACCGTAATTTCGTCGCCGGAGAAGCCAAGCGCCTGGTGTTGTTCAGCGAGAAGGCGAATTCTGCTGGCGACGGCAGTGGCTTTTTCCGACTCCTTACTGGCGCCGTAAAGCTGCTCCAGCTCAAGTAAGTTTGAAAGAAGCGGGGATGTGCAGGAAGTGGCGCGCTCGAAGCAGGCAATGGCCGTTTGCAGGTCGCCATGGCACAGAGCAACGCGTCCAAGTCCCGCGTGGGCGAATCGATAGTTGGGTCGATGGCGCAACACGTCTTGGCACAAGGCGCCGGATTTCTCTAACTGCCCGGTTTTCAGCAGCATGTCCGCGAGTTGTACGCTGCACCATGCTTCAGCTTCCGAACCCGCTTGGGCGGCAGAGCCAGCCTGACCCATTAATGCCATTGCCCCGCTGGTTTCGCCACGAAGCCAGAGCAGATGCGCCCCGCGACTGTAGGAGTCGGTGCTGGGCTTGAGGTCCAGCATCGACTGGGCTGCGTCTTCTGCGTCCTCATAGCGGCCTGACTCGAGGTAAGCATCGCTTAAGACTCCGAAGGCGGAAGCATTGTGAGGATCCACGACGGTGGCAATGGTGGCGTAGCGCACGGCATCTTCAAAGCGGTGAAATATGGTGGCAACCCAGGCGGCGTTGCGCAGGGTCTTGCTGTCAGTTGGAGCGGCTTTCAGCGCTGCATCCACCGTTGCTTTCGCTTTTACATAGTAATGAAGGTCCCCTGTTTCCCGCCCCTGTTGAATGAGTTGCTCGGCAAGCGAGTTTGCCGCGCGTGCCTGCGGGGTGTCTATATGCGCCTGATCTGTCAGGCTGGTGGAGTTCAGCGCGGCTGATAATGTAGCCAGTCGGGAGGCGCTGCCCTGGGCGATAGAAACGGCGGACAAAACAAGCAGAGGGACAAGCGCGCCGATGAAGCGGTACGAGTTGCGAGAGGGAAGGCTGAGCATAGGTCTACTTCTCTGTAAAGGTAACTGGGCCCGCCCCGAGGGGGCAGGCCCAGCACTGGTGAGGTACTACGGCTGGTTCATGGTTTCCGGGCAGGCGTGGAGCGATGAGGTGGGGCCGCCATCCGGTGTAGGCGCGTAAGGGAAGACCTGGTCGTAGAGGACGTCGTTTCCATTTACGTTGTCACCCACGGGGGTGATAGGGTTGTATGATGGTCCGCTGGCGACGGCGGTGAGCGCGATGTCAATCACGTCATCACCGAGCCGGCGCCCGTTTGGCCACCCAGAGGGAATGGTGGTGCCCTGGTAAGGGCTTAGAGTATTGTCGCCGCCGAACAGGCTAAGCCTGCTGAACCCAGGCTGCCCCGCAAGAGGCACAGGCGGCGTAGAGGTATCGATCTTCAGGACGTCTGGAATAAAGAAACCGAAAAGATCCGTGCGATTCGTCGTCTGAAAGCTCGTGCCAAGCAACAGATTCAGAACGACGGCAATCTCTGGGTTCAGCGCATATTTACCGTAGCGCGAGGCATCATTTGTCGGGGTATCCTGGTTATAGAGTTCCTTGTCTGCCTGAGCGACAAGCACTTCATTGAAGAGGGGATTTCCCATGCGGCTGACCTGGACCCACTTGCCCTTGTTGAGCTTGTTTTCCTTCAGGCCCCTCTGGATGTTAGTCTTGCGCCGTGAGGTAGTGGCAAACACACCAACGATCGGAACATCACCCGATCCGACAATCTGCTCCAGAGGAATCTGCATGGCTATCGTCTGAACATTAAAGCCGGCAAAGCTATCCCGGCCCGGATTCGTGAGGTTAACAAGATCGAAAATGCCTGCCGTGTCACCGTAGAATCCGTCATCGCGCTGGCCTGCGAAAACGCGCGCTCCATCCGCTGTCGTGAAGAGGGAATTGCGGGTGTAGTCGTCCAGCTCCAGCTCCGCCGTGGCGCCCTGCACCAGCGTCTGTGAGGTAACGTAGTATTTCGGGGTGGTTTTTGGCCCGACGTTTACAGGGGGCACCATGTAGGTGCCGGCCGTTACATCCGTAGAGGTGCGGGAGCGAAGGTCGGAGCTGGCCGATTTAGGGGTGAGTTTCTCCACGGTGTAGGTCTGATCCAGGTTCTGGTGGGAGTCTCCGGAAGCCTGGATAGGGCCAGCCTCAGTCCCAATGCCGTAGAGAAATGCGGTATTTGGATTTTTCAATATGGACGAGAAACGGAAGTTATAGGTGATCGTGGGGTCTGTCTGGAACTCTACGGTTCCTGACGTGTTGGTGGCCTTCACAACATGCAGGCTGTAGAGGACACTGTCTGCAAATCTGTAAAAGTTAATACCGTTGCCCGGATCCTCCTGAGGGTTGTAGTTCGCGACGATATTGAGCTTTTTCTGGCCACCAGGAGCGGTAATGAATGTGTACACATCGCTGATATTTGCGGCAGGGTCCTGCACCTGGAGCGGGGCATCGCTGTGGCTGGCCGCCTGTACTGCGGGTGTCAGCAGGCAGATTGCGCCTGCAGCCCACCCAAGTTTTACTGTACGTATTGCTGCTGGCATTTCTGCCTCCCAAACTAAAATTCAGGTATGCCTGCGTGGGTTTCTCCACTGTGATGGAGCCCTGCGTGGACGTGCCTGTATATAGTAGTGGCGAGCGGGAGCGCCAAGGTGACAAAACGCGTTAATCTTTGCGAGATTTCGCGACGGGTGACTTCCCGTCGTTGCTTACCCGAAGGCGCTTGAGATGTGGGGACGCGATGGTTTGGCACTCTCGCGGAGCGGAATTGCACACCCGCGTTTAACGGACAGCTCCCGATCTCATGTGGCTTGCGGTTAAACCGGACGTGCAGGAGCACTGAAGGCAATGGCTCGACTGATTTTACGGGAACGTGCTACGCTGTCACTAATTTAAATAGCGACAGCGCATCTCGTCTCCGAAATTCCTTTTCTGAGCGGTTACAACAACCCCAGCCTTTGCAGATTTTCGTCCGTCCATCCGGCGTCCCGGATCATTCGCTTCAAAGTTCCGATCGCAAACGTGTCGCTGGATCGGTGCGCTGCGACAACTACCAACCGATGGCTTTCCGGATGACGAAAGGACTGGTGACTACCACTTGTTCGAACGTGGACAAAGCCATCCTGCTCAAGTGCGCGGGTAAATTCCCGCGCGGTGACACCGCGCCGCGCTCTGGTCATACATTCACAAGCACCGAAGGCGCTGTCAAAGCCACCGCTTGGTACTGTGCGTCCTCGAGCGGCTCACCTGGAATCGGATCTCCATGTTCGAGCAGCGATTGAACGTACAGCTCCACGGCTTCCCTGGCGTTGGCGATCGCCTCATCATAGGACAAGCCGAATGTATTACAGCCAGGAAGCTGCGGCACATGAACAGAATACGCTTTCCGGCCATCCTCCATCTCATCATCTTCAACGACCACCTGAAACAGGTAGTGCTTCATCAGTTTCTCCTATTACGTGACGACAAAACATCTATGACAATTAACTGGCGTACGCAAACTATAGTTCAACTGCACTTTGCTTCGCCGACACGACAAAGATTCTACAAGATCAGAACCCAGACAGTGCTCACGAAGGATCAATCCAGGTGCGACAGACATCGGGTTTTTTCAAAAGTGGGCAGTTAAGGTAGCAGGCACACTCCGTGTGCCGTCCGCGCGACGGAAATGGTGACAGTCGCCCACGCCCCCCCGCGTCCGCTGCACTTCGGTTGGCAATCCGCCGATTGCTTGTGGTATCGCATACGGATCGCAGTGAGATTATCCGAATTATAAGTGCCCGGCGCGCTACAAAGACTTATTTATGAAGAAGGCTAAATCTGATACTTCTGACGATTTAAGAGCGGAGTACAAGCGCTCGGATTTCGGTACGCTGACGCGCGGCAAATATGCCAGCGGCATCCGCAAGGCAACCAACGTTGTCGTTCTCGAACCGGAGGTGGCTAAGGCATTTCCAAATGACAAGGCCGTTAACAAGGCCCTGCTCGGACTTCTGGAAAAAGGGTCTTCTTCCGTCTGAAGAGAAGCTGAGAGATAGATTTACAGGGACGCGGGCAACCGTCCCTCCAGGCTGAAGGGACGGTTGCTCCCGTCCCCCGAATCTCCGCTAGCTTTAGCGTGATCTTCCGGCGAATTCGGGGACGTGGGGGCTGTTGAAAAACCGTAGCGTCACGTTCCTCAACTGCACGCCGTCAGTTCTCGACTGCGAGATTTCAGTTCTGCGGCGAAATCGCCGAGCCCAATTACAAATCACTCCAAGAGAAATCGTGATACTAAAGAAGACCGCCGGGTTTTTCAACAGCCCCACCGTCCCCGGGCCTGTCCCCTTGTTCTCAAAAAGAAAAATTACACGTACCTAATTTTCCTAATTTTCTCTCGGCGGACAACGTCGCTTTACCACGACCAAGTGAGCCAGCCGTCGATTTGCTGCGTAGAGATGGTGCCACTGCTGCTGATGTCAAGATTGGCGTGGGGTAATTGAGTCCAGATGACGATATCGACATCCACAGGGCGGGATTTCAAACCCAATCTGCCCCAGAGCCGTCGAGCAAAGATGACCAACCTTGAAAAACGGCCTCTTACGGCCGCGCTAATAGCGCGGTGGTTCGATGGGCTATCAGCGCCTCTCTCCTCTACACGGTAACCTGCTGCCAGAAGACGGGGCTTAACATCCATCCAGCTTTGGCCAACAGCGGTTGTATGCAGCATCCAGCTTTGCCGATGATGAAGCGTGAACCAGGGAACGAGATCCCAAGCTGCTGCCGCGGATACCAGCAGCAGAATAACAGCGGGAATCAGCCAGCCGGGCAAACGATCTTTCAGTTTGAGGAACAATTCGGGATCATACCAGCTTTCACATTGATTAAGGGGTCAGCTCCCGATCCAATCCGTCCTACACCTGCTTCACTTTTGTGGACACTGGCGCGCGCGATTTGCAAGTGCCGTCGTCGCTATGGCTCGCGAAAAGAAAATTACACGTCGGCTTTTTCCCCGTTCGCCTTAGGACATTCTTTCTCACGCTAAACCCGATCAAACGCGCAGGGATGCGTAAAGGAATGCCCGGGTTGTTCGGTGCGGCACGCGGTGACGCATTCCCAGGAGCGGGGTACGTTTTTTGTTCGCGTGCGTAGTCCTTTGGCCGGGGGTGGAGGGATCAGACGCGTGGTGCGATCTGGCGCGATGGTGGCTTTCCAGAATTCGCGCATTTTGGGCAAATTGGGGGCGCGTAAGATTTCTTTTTAATGCGCTGTTTACGCGTCCAAAGCAATAAAGCATCCGGCGGCGGCGGTGGTGGTGGTCGTATGCCGTCTACGCGAACACTTTCACCGGCGGAACTCTGCTCGGCACACAAGCGGTGCCAGCGGTCCCGCTGCAAGCCTCGGCACATCCAACCCCGGCGCAACTGGTCAGCCCGGAACTGTCTTCCAGGGCCCATACCCAATCGTGGCTTCCGCTAACGAATGGATGTTGTTTCGTTAGCATGCAGCTCCAACTCGGCGACAACCAACGCATGGTCGCTTCCTGCGGCGACCGACTCCTCGTAAAGGTACTGCACCCCGGCAACTTCCACATCGGGCGTGCAGAGGATAAAGTCGTACCGGCAATCCGTTCGCGTTTTACCCACGCCCCGGCGGTGCGATAGCGCCAGCGGTCCGTACGGCCGCGCCTGCCGGATGTCCTCAAGCTCCCCCGGGTGCCGCGCAAGGTACGTGCGCAGCGCATCGCGTAAATGGTGGCCCGGCTCGTGTCCCAGCAGCTTCGGTTCGTCGGGCCACCACCACACGTTGTCGCAATGCTCGGGATGATCCTGCTTCGGCGCGTTCGCGTCCATTCCCACGATCGCCGTCCCCGGCAACTTCGCCAGGCGATCCGCAATCGCGCACATCGTCTGGGGCTTTATCTCTTTCCAGCTCGCCCCGGGCGGAATATGAAAACTGCACAGCAGCACAACACCCGCGGCGGACTGTGCATTTACCATCAGCGTACGCTCGGGAAACGCAACGCCACTAAGGACCGTCGTGATGTCCGGTCGAAGCCCGCCACTCCCAAACACTGAACAACCCAGCTTGCGCGCAGCGGTCTCACCTGCCTCCGTCGGGCGCAGCGTCAACGAAGTTCGCCCCCATGCAAACAGGCCCGAGTCGACCAATGCCCCGTGAAACCCCAGCGATACCTCCTGCAGCGCCAGCACGTCCAGGCGGAGGTTTTGCAGGAAATCGACATGGCTCTGCCGCAAGCTGCGATTGTTTACGTTCCAGCTGGCGAATCTCATCGGGTGTATTCGTGGCGAGCGACCACCGTCTGGTCAACCGCGATGGCTAAACGGTGCCCGCGGCGCAGCCGCTCGCGATCATGCGAAGCATGTGAGCTAGGTGGCATGACACCGCCTTAGCTTCGCGCGGAGCGCGGCCCCTTAAATCCGAACGCGCTGCTTTGGTTAACCTGTCTGCTCCATTTTACTATCCAGGTCAACGACCAGTGCAGCTGGCAGGGAGATAAGAAGTGCGCGATTTTTCGTTAACCTCATGGGTTTGGGGGGACAGCTAGATTCGGGGACGCGAGCAACCGTCCCTTCAGCCTGAATGTGCGGCGGCGGACAGACCCTGGCTTTAGAGCATACTGATCCGGATATCTTTGTACCAGGCTTCCGAAGCGGGACCGGAATGAATCTGCAGGCCAAATATGCCCCGTGCCGGGATGGATGGGTCCTGTTCCGTATAATCAGCAGTTAATACCCCATTAACCCACAGGCGCACCCGCTGGCCTTCACAGCGGATTGTGTAATCGTTCCAGTCCTGCGGTTTCAGCACCCGTGAAATGGCTTCCTGATCCGGCGTTACGAGAAACCGGTTTCGTCGGCTCTCGTCGTAGAGCGCTCCCCAGATGTTTGTCTCTCCCATCATGCCTATGTCAGCCTGATACCCGGAAACTTCAAAATGGTTTGGCACTCTCGCGGAGCGGAATTGCACACCCGCGTTTAAACCCTGCCCGAGCAACCGCACCTTAAATCGCAGTTCAAAATCACCGAAGTCCCTGCGGGTACAAAGGAACGCATTCTGGGGAATGTCTGCCTCGAGCGTTCCGGCAACGATGGCACCATCCTGGACCCGGAACATATCAAGATTACCTTCCCAGCCTTCGAAGGATTTCCCGTCAAACAGAAGCGTCGAGGAAGTCTTGTCCTCGCCGCCATATGTAGTTTCACCTTCCGGTGCATGGTTAACTACACGGATTCCCGGAATGGTTGCGCCTTGCGGATCAGTAAGGCGTGCGCTGAATCCCCAACCCGAAGTATTCTGTGTGACCTTCAGCATCAGCGCATTCCATCCCTGGTTCAGGGTGACTGAAGTCTGATCGGAATCGAGTTCAAAACCCCGGCAAACGTTGTTAGCGTGCACTACCTTGCCGTTCAGCCACACCTTGATCCCATCGTCGCTGCCCAGTTTCAGTACGGCCTCGCACGTTTGTGGGGATTGAATCCAGGTGCGCACATAAGCTACTCGCCTGTTGCCCGGGAAGAGCTTGAGGATATCCAGATAGAGCGGCTCTGCGGGATCCGGCTCCCACCGGGCGTGTTGCCAGCTGGCCTGAGCGGGTTCGGACTCAGGGGCAAACAGAACGTTGAATTGTTCAGCGCATTCAGCGCCTGGCTTTTCAAAGGGTCCGCAAATCTGCCACGACAGGATGCTTTGCTCCAGCCGGAGCAGAAGGTCCTCAATGGATTCCGCTTTCTGGCGAATGGCAGGAGGCATCTCGCTAAGGCGAATGCGGCGAGCCAGTTCTCCTGCATGGTCCGCATTGCCGGTAACCATCCATGGTAAAATGGACACGACTGCGAATGCTGCTTCATTCCGCAGTTCATTGTCGGTAAGATAGGGTTCGGCAAAAGCGAGAGCATCTGCGCTTCTGAGTCCGCCCACGCCGCTTAGTACCATACGCTTCTCTTCAAGTTGCGAAGCCTGTGACATGGCTTCCCGGTAAAACTGAAGCCTTTCACTGTCCGGTGCCGTAGTCAGCTGTTCAATCATATGAATGAACCCACGCAAAGCCAGACTGCGATCCGTCGCATCTCCCGCAACCCTGGAAAACGTTCTCAGGTCCTGCAATGGGGCTGCGTCCGGCCACGCGGACAGGCCACGTATTGCTTCACGCCGAACAGAGACATCCGTGGACGAAAGAGCCGAACGAAGCGCTACCAAAGCGGAAGGGCTTTTCAGGCGAGCTAAAACGCGAACCAGGCGCGACCGCTCCGCTGACCCGGTGATGTCTGTTAGTTTGTGCTCGACCAGTGCCGCAGCCTGAGCTTCCTGGTGGTGCCGTTTCGCGATGACGGCAATTTCCGCGGCTGCAGCATCTGCGAGCTTTTCGTCGAGCTGAATACTTAAATCCACTACCCGCGGAAGATCGGTAGGATTGGCAAGTACACCCAACGCTTTGATGGCTGCCTGCGCTGCAGGGCGGTCAGCGTCGCGGGCAGCCGCAGCGAGTGCCGGCACGGCTTCGCCAACGCGGCGCTGAGTCAGTGCCCTGATAATTTCTGCCTTATTGGGTGACTGGACCGAAATGCTTTGGACCATCGCTTCGTCAACTCCGGGAGCCGAAATCGTCACCAGGGCCCGGCGAGCGGCTTCCTGAAGTGGACTGCCGGCAGCGGATGCTTTCGTGGCAAGGATTGAGACATGAGCGCTGCCGCCGTGCATTCCAAGTGCTTCGATGGCTGCGCCGGCAACATCCAACTCGGGGTCTTCACAAAAGGCAACGGCGGCAGACAGCACCACATCATCGGTACGTCCTGCGGCGGCGGCAAGCAGCCGCGCCCGTCGCTCCGCCGCCAGCGTAGATGCCATGTCGAGGCACTCACCCGCGGCACGGGCGTCCAGAAGCTCGCGAATCGCCCGATACGCCGCCTGGGCAAGAGAGGGATCGGTATCGCGAAGGGCGCTCTGCACAAGCTCGGCAGTGTCGCCTGGCTTACATTTTAACAGACCCAGCAATGCACGCTCGCGAAGCCAGGGCGCGCTCGATTTGTGGTTGAGAACGCTGCGATAGATAGCTATACTTTCTTTCATCTTTCCCGCGGCTGCAAATCCAGCAGCACAATCCATGCGGGAATTTGCTACGGTGCGATTGCCAGGCTGTCTCGCAGCAGCACTCTTCAGCCTGGCGGCGGCCTCGCTGCCCCCAATCCTGCCCAGCGCCCATGCAGCAGTATCGGCGACCTCCGGATTCGCATTGCTCATGTATTCAGCAATGGATGAAACAGACACTTTAGAGCGGCGATGAGCCAAAGTAATCATTGTACCGACACGGGTTCTTGTAGAAGGTGCATCCCTGAGTGCTTTAATAAGCACGGCCTCGGTTACCGGTCCCTGGACTCCGCTCATCACGAGCCGCGCCAATTCCCATTCGTAGTCACTGGCGAGTAAGCGGGCCAGTTGTTTCGAATCCCGATCGCGGGCAATTGGAATGAGGCTCCGCGCGGCAAATGCTTTGGCTGCCGATGTGGCATTGTCGGTCATGATTTGGATGAGGCCGCCAATTAAGGCGTCCCTTCGCGAGGCATCTTTTAATGACTGAACTGCGCTGTCTTCAGCCGCAATCAGCGGGTCGCGAGGTTGTTCCCACGTCCATGAACGCACGTTAAGCAACGGGTCGCCGACCGTGTCATCTGCCATCAAGTCCTGCAGACAGACGCTTAGTATAACCAGGTTAATAATGCGAATCGCCACCGAAAAGCGATGTCCTTCAGGTAGTCTCTTCATGATCGGCAATCGCTGTGCTCTCTCACGAGTTCCGCCACGGGGCTCGCGGCTCGCGTGACAAAAGGCGATCTGCCTGGGGATCCTGGATAAACATTTCCTTTTGTGGATCCCATTGCACAGGACGCTGAAGTTTCATGGCAATTAACCCCAGATAGCCGATACCAATAGAGCACAAGGTTATCTCGGGCGGGGATATGGGTTCACGCCGGGTGCGGATACAATCCAGAAAGTTTTGACGGTGGTCGTCACAGTGATACAGCCGTGTTTCACTCGATCGGACAGGGCTCGTCGCGATATTGTCCGGAAAAACATCCATGCCGCCTCGATTCACATGAACCCAACCTTCTGTCCCTTCGAACAGGACCCCCATGTTAATATCCGCCCAGCAACGCGTGAAGGTTTTGCCGTTCAGAGCCTGCGGGTGTTTGCCCGAATCCTCCACTATCAGGTTCAGGCCGTTTGCGAACCTGCACTGGAAGCGAAAGCGCGTGATGTTATTGTAGAGCCCGTGGCGGTTAAAGCTTCCCTCTCCTTCAACGTCCACTGGCCACTGGCGATCGGTCCCCATTCCCCATTGAGCGATATCGATGTGGTGCCCTCCCCAGTCACCAATGGCGCTGTGCGCATAGTCACTGTTATTTCGAAATGCCACATGGCACCGCTTTTCACAATAAGGTGCCCACGGCGCTGGACCCAGCCACATTTCATAATCAAACCCGGGAGGCGGAGCGCTCGACGTGACGGGAATATCCGTCTCACCTCCCTCAGGCAGACCCACCCGAACTTGTTTAAGAGTGCCAATGCGCCCATTGCGCACCAGTTCACATGCGTCGCGAAAAGCTTTCCACGACCTTTGCTGCGAGCCGGTCTGCCAGACAGTACCGTGTTGCCGGACCGCCTCTACGACCGCTTTTCCTTCGGCAATATTGTGCGCCAGCGGTTTTTCGCAGTACACATCCTTGCCTGCGCGTGCAGCGGCAATACCAATAGGCGCGTGCCAGTGATCGGGCGCAGCAATTACCACGGCGTCTATATCGTCGCGCGCCAGGAGTTCGCGGAAGTCGTTGTAAGCGGCGCAGTCCATGTTGCCATAGTGCGAGTTCACAATATCCATGGCCTGGTTGCGATGCCCGGAGTCCACGTCGCAAACCGCGCGCACCTGCACCTCGTGTTTTCCTATAAATCCGCCCGGCACATTCGTAAAAGCATTACCGTTAAGATGCCCTTGTCCCTGACATCCTACCCCGATGAACCCGAGCGAGATTCGCTCGCTCGCCGGAGTGGCGCTGCCGCGCCCCAGAACCGAGGACGGTATGAAGAGGGGAACTCCAAATGCTATCCCGGCCTTCATAAAAGATCGTCGCGAAACGGCGCGGTCAGGCTCCCGTGAGTTGGCTCGGTTCTTCTTCATAATGCTCCAGTTCGCTTTATTGCGTGAAATTCATGAATTAAGGGCTCAGCTCCCGATCACGCCTACGCTGCTCGATGCAAAAAGAAAATTTACAAGTCACCGATTTTCCCCGGGCGACCGTCCCCACACAATGGTTGACGAACTGCATCTGTAGCAGCTAGCGATAAATTTATGGCCCGTCGAGCTCGCGTCGTCATTCCAGGATGTCCACACCACATCACCCATCGCGGTAATCTTCGTGCACAGGTGTTTTGTGACGAAGATCGCAAGTTCTATCTGGCGATGCTCACTCAAGAGCACTTAAAGCGGGTCTAACAGCGTCCGCAAATACTGACGCTGATTTTGTTGGTGACCTGTTCGCGTGAAGTAACGGTCGCCCCGTCCCCTGAGCTCCCTAAGTGGTTTTAGTATAGCGGCCCAAACGTAATAACGTTATTTGTGATGTTTCCCTCTACTATAGGAGCAGAAGCTTCCAGCCTCACTATTAGAAATCTGTGCTTTCGTGAGCTCTTGCGCTTGAGGGTCTTGCGAAAGTCGAAAACCGCCGCTTTTCCATCCGCAGGAACAAACACTTCACTAGCGCCAATTGGCAAATCATCCGCGGAGTAGGTATTGTCCTCCGAGATGAACCAGTCCAACTGGACTGTCGATGCAATCTTTCCGTTCAGCAGTTGAATCTCGAGGAGGGCCTGCAGCTTTGGCCTCGGGCGTTTTCTTTTTCGAAGATCTACATGAACAAAACGGCCGACGAGATCCGGAGCTGGACCAGGAACAGGTATATGAAGGCGCCGTATATAGCTCTGCTGCACATTTCCTGAGATCAGCTCCTGCGTGGCCAGAACCCAGTTCCCCCTGGCATCTGCAGCTATGGCGGCGTAGTGAGCTGTACTCGTGACGGTGGTGAATTCCGACCAGCTATTTCCGTCATCAGCACTGAACCGCGTGCCCACCTGCCGCCAAAGCGTACCAGCAGGCGCGTGCCCTAGTGCAAGGCCCCATAATCCAGAATGATTAGAGCTCAGTGATAGCGGAAGTTCGGTTTGTGGTAATGTCGGGCGTACGAGTGCCTGGCTAGTAGACGTAAAGAATTGGACGCAGGAATTGGGCGGGTACGTGGAGCGGACGGTTCCAAGGATGTTTCCCGATTCGTCACCTGCAATAGCAGCATTCCAGGTGTCGGTGGTGGAACTACCACCCAGCCGGCCCGTATGTTGCCAGGTCTGTCCACCATTCGTAGATAAGTACGCTATATTCCCGATAGGATAGGACCAGGGATTTACATCCACCACGAATAGCCATGTTGCTGGGGGAGCGGCTGCTAAATGCATTCCTACATACGCAACATCGAACGTACGAAACTGAGTCCAGGTGAAGGAATCAAGATCGAGCCTCTGTAGCGTAGGCCTTCCGCTCAGTTCCACAGCTCCAATCCAGTTGGTCCCATCCGAAGCAATCCCGGTAAATCCGCCTTCAATCTCGCCGACCTTCGAGAAAGTTGTCCCGTCGTCGGTCGACAATGCATAATGACCGTGATAAGCAACTAGCCAGGTTCCGGCCTTGTTGGTTGCTACGAGCGGTGACTCGTAAAACGTCTCTGGAGCAACTTGAGCGAATACTGCTTGTGGAGGACTCCACGTTCCACCGCCATCCACACTGTACGAGCGAAGAAGTGTCCAGTTGCTTGTGGGCCATTCAGCAGCAGACGGTTCAAGCCAAACGGCAACAAATGTGCTGTTCGATGCGGTGAGCGCAATTGCACTTTGAGTGGTCTGTGGATTCGACGAGCCAAGAAGCTGCGGTTCATCCCATTCGAAGGTGGAGCTTAGTGCTGTAAAAGGAAGGAGAACGTAAGCCGAGGCCAACCAGCAAAGGAGTAATGTTCGATACCCGGGCTGCATGATGGCTACTGTTGCCACCGAACCAGGTGCATGTCACGCGAAAAGAAATGACTTCCAGGATTCCCGGCTTTTTGGAATCCGCAGCTCCTCAGGTTTTTTGCACTGAAGGTGCAGCGGAACACAGCCCGGGGTAAGGAGGCCACGGCTTTTTGTGGCCGACGCAGCCCTGGGTATATCGATCCAATTACATCGCGCCCTGAAAGCGGCGCCGGAAAGCATATGGTAACTTTAAGAATTCTCCTAAATTGGCATCGGATTTTTGATCGCCCATCTCCCTGTCTATTCACAACCGCGGATTACCATCAAAGTATACGAAGGTACGGCGTGCGAGGTCGCTTCCACAGCAATATCGCAAAGCCGGGGAAGCAGTCCAAACACGGCAGCAGCCAACAAATGCATCTGGTAAAAAGACGGTGGTGCTTAGTTCCGATATGGCGGAAGTTTTTCCTGATTCCGTGTCCGTAAGCAAGGCACTGCGGTAGCTCATCAAGAAAAACAGCGGCGGCCGAAGCCGCCGCCGTGAGGGTTATTGTATTGCGACAGCCGATGCTTCATTTGAATAAGCAGAACTCCCGGCTGCGTTGGTTGCCTTTACGCGGAACGTGTAGGTTTTGCCTTTAGTCAGGCCCGTACTGGTGTACGAGGTGACGTTAGCGCCAAGAGTTGCTACCACGCTGTAAGCGCCTGTTCCAACTTTGCGCTCCACCACGAAATTGTCTTCGTTGGTGGAGTTATCGGTCCAGGCCAGGTTGATCTTTCTCCCTGCAACGGCGGTGGCAGTCAATCCACTTGGCGCGTTAGGCAGAGCAGGTGCAGCCTGGGTTGTCGCGGAAGCTTCGTTGGAATTCGCGGAAGCGCCCACGGCATTGGTTGCCCTCACCACGTAGAAGTAGGTAGTGCTGGCAGCGAGCCCTGTGTTGCTGTAGGAGGTCGTCCCTGCAGCCAGCGTGGCGATGTCCGTATAAGGCCCGCCAGCGGTTCCGGACCGCGCCACTACGAAGTTGTCTTCGTTAGCAGAGTTGTCTGTCCACGCCAGGTTGATCTGCGAGCTGCTGGCAGCCGTTGCTGTCAGACCCGAAGGTGCCGCCGGAGCCGTTGGAGCAGGAGCAGAAACGTATACGAATTTCACGGCATCAGCAATGACCACCTGACCCGCATCCGCGAATCCATCGGTAATACGGGCATACTTCGTGGTGCCCGTTGGGAAAGCATAACGTCCCACGAGGTTCCATGCGCCGCCACTAACCTGCTGGTTTATATTCACGGTTGCTGTTCCGCCGCTGTGGGTTACCACGTGCGGAGCACCCACCGTGCGGTTGGTTCCAACAGAATGCCATTCATACACATCGTAATCGCCGGCGGTCAGTATGTTAGGCGTGTAGGTCAGGTACGCGGCGCCGGTTCCCTGGCCCTTGTACTTATAATCCGCGCCGTATTTATCAACCGCGCTTGTGGCGAGTGTCCATGAGCCCGTTGCCACGGCCGCCGGTGTGTCGATGATAATGTCGGCAACCACGCCCGATGCCAGGGTCGTGAACGTGAAGTTACCAGAGGTCCCCGTATTGTTGGACGCATCCTTCGATTTAACACGGTAATTGTAGGTCGTAGATGCCGACAGGCCGGACAGTCCGATCGAGTGATTCAGCACCATGCTGGCGTTGGAAACGGTACTTCCGTATGACGTGGTCAGACCGTATTCAACTACACTGTCGGAAGACTCGTTAGTCGTCCACGTTATAGTGGCGGCGCTGTCCGTGATGCCGCTGGAAGCAACACTGGAGATGGTAGGGGCAACTGTGTCTGCGGCAGGAACAGCGAGGTTCAGATTGGAAACCGCCCCGGCGGTAATGGTAATGTTTCCGGAGATGCTTCCAAGTCCGGCGGCGGTGGCACTGACCGAATACGTGCCCGGTGCCAGTTCGAAGAAGGCGTACTTACCATGAGCTTCCGACTTCTGCGTACGGGCCGGCGCCGTATTGATGCTCACGGTAGCGTTGTAAATTACAGCGCCAGTATCGGCACGTGTGATGGTGCCCTTGCCAATACCCTTGGTTGGCGAAGACTTCCAGGGGATGCTCGGCGTCGGCTCATAAGTCGGCTGATAATTGTCCCGGACATAAGTGAAGGTTCCGGTCTGGTCGACCGTGCCGCTGTTTGGAGTGCGGTAGCTGTAGAAAACGGTTCCGAGCAACGGCTTATTCCGAACGTATGTTAATTGGGTTACAGTGTTTGCGGCGGTGTTCAGATACGCGCCCTGGCCTATGTACGCGCGCCGAATGCCCTGGTTATTGAAAGCGTCATCGACGCGCGGATTAAATACACCCGCATTGTCTGCGGAGTAGTTCATCGGCATGCAGATATCGATAATGCCCTCGGTGTTCCATGCGGCCCAGTCCTGCAGGCGATTCGTGAATGCGTCCGAACGGCTGGCAAACACGGCGGTGGAGATAACCATGTTCGGCTTAATCGCAAGGATCTCTGAATCCGTCCAGCGCAGGAAATCCGTAATGTGACGGCGGCGCCAGTCTGACCACTGGGTATTAGACGCTGCCGGCTGTCCGGATAGTCCGAACTCTGCGTTGTAGCGCGCCACGGCCGTATCATTGTAACCAGAATCCTGTGCTGGCAGGCGGATATAATCCCAGTGCCAGCCATCGATGTCATAGCGGCTGACCACATCTAGTGCGACGTTGTAGTTCCACTGGGTGGCGTCCGGATGGCCGGGATCGAGGTAGTAGCCCTCGCCGATCAGCGTTGCGCCGGTGGAGCTTTTGGTCAGGTATTCGGGGTGCAGGTTGTAAACATGTCCCGCCTGGCTTGGTGCAGGGCTGTTACCCCAGATCAGTTGCGTGGTCGCCCAGCAGTGCACTTCGATGCGCGGAACCGCAGCATGGCACTGGTTGATAACTTCCTGCAAGGCGTCGTAAGTAGAAGAAATAGCGGTGGTGCGTGGGTCGCCGTTCGGCGCCATGGGCATGTAGAACGCATCGCCGCGGCGACGCATTTGCACAACGACGGCATTAAAATTGTAGGTAGTACAGCGGTTGACGAGTGTGGTGACCTCGGCGGGCGTTAGAAACCCGGCGCCCCAGGCATCCACCCATACTCCGCGAAACTCAGCGGCGGCACGCGCGGGCGACGGAGCCAATACAAGAAGGGAGAAAACCGCAAATGCGGCAAGGACAATTCTGCTAAAAATGCTGCCAGTTTTACGAGCCATGAAAACCCTCATCAATTCAAAATAGGGGGCCGGCGGTTTTGCCAGGATGCACACGCTGAGTTGGTTACGTTCCCAAATCAGGTGCAGCTTGCATTCCCGCATTGAAGATAACCCGAAGAATCTCCAAAACGTTCTCCGGTGAGCCCTGGCTTTGCGAGAGCCCTGTCGCGCGAAATTTCCTTTCTGAGCGGGCCAGATGCCCGTCTTGCCTTCGCAGGCAGATCGATTTTAATTTCGCTGATTTAATTCCTGATCTGAATTAGTCGCTCAAAGGCCGACTGCACTTGCAAGCAACGTTTCTACAAAACCGTTCCGCATTCCGGCAAATTAATGATGTACATAAACGCAGTAATGAAGCGCCTGCCAAACAGGAAGGCTCCCGACCACGCATGACAATTCGGACTCGCTGGTTTCTCGCGGCCTTAAGCTTTGGCGTCGTTATGCTTGTGCTAATGCGCTGGAACAGTTCGCGTGTCCTCTCTCTGAGTTCTTCAGCGCTTGAAAAGCGTCCTCATCTGGAGCAACAGACCACCCATAAAACGGCAGTTCGAGTACTTAATTCCGCCGCCGCCCCATCGAAAAAATATTCGGGATCCCCAGGTGCGTCTTTGCGCGCCGGTACTCATGGTGTTGCCGCCGCGTCAGTGGAAACCAGCATGAACTCTACTACTACTGAAGCTGGTGACCCGTATATCAGCGAGGATCTGCGTGGCGTGGAACCGGGTTTCGATGCTGATTCTTCCTTCTCGGCCGCAGAACAGGAGTTTGGCGTTCCGGCTGCACTGCTGAAGGCCCTGGCCTACGCGGAAACGGAGATGCATCACGGCGACGGCTCAGCGCGGCCGGGCGGCGGACGCGGCATTATGAACTTAAGAGACGTAGATGCAACGGCCCTCACGGATGCGGCGGCGCTTCTACAGGTAGACAAAGCGGTCCTGGTTCGTGATCCGGTGCAGAACATTCGCGGCGCGGCTGCGCTGCTGAGAAAACACTATAACGACGCCGTGGACGCGGGCGCGCATGAGCGTCCGTGGTACATGGCGCTGAGTTACTACTCCGGCAAGTCCGCGGAAGATGCCGTTAGTTTCGGCGAGAACATCCGCAACCTTCTGCGCGAAGGCTTCACCCACACAATATCCGCCGGTGAAGTAATCACGCTTGAACCCGGACAGGATTATCTGCTCGGGAAATAAGGACCGAGACTATGCGCCCACTTTGAACTTCCTCTGAATACGCGGACACTCGATTGCGGGGACGGCGGGGCTGTTGAAAAACCGACACCGGAGGTGTCGAACATGAATAGCCGCAGGTGCAACCTGCGGATCTTGAGCGTAGATCCCCACGACCCTGAAGGGGTCTAACAAAGATAGAGGGTTTTTTCAACAGCCCCCTGTCCTTTTGTTTCCTATGTTTCCTTCGCGCTTGTTTCCTTCGCGGTCCTCGGGCTCAAGTACACCAGCGCGCAATGATTGCCCCAATGCGTGATGTGCAAATCGCGGCATGAGGCAATTCGGTTGCGTTCGACCGGTGGCTTGAGATTTGGGTAGTCTGTTTCCGTAATGGCACTGCATCGAGTGCTACCTACATTATAACTCGGCGTGAAACGTTCCGATGTTTCCCCGGTGCTTCCCTTAGCGCATGAGTTTTCCCGTGGCTTTGTCCAGTCGCGCCTTGGCTGTGGCGGCATCGTAGAGCGCCTGGATGTAGCCCTGCTCGGTTTCCTGTAGCAGGCGCCGCGCAGTGAGGACGTCGAGGTAGCCGCTGGCACCGGCGCGGTAGCTGACGTATGCAAGTGACACAGCTGTCTCGGAGGCCTGCTTGAGTCCGTCGTTGTAGGTGGAGATCTGCTCTCGCGCCAGCTCGTAGTTCTGGTAGGCGACTTCTACATCGCGCCGGATCTCATTAAAGGCGATCGTAATGTCGTTGTATGTCTTCTGCGCGTGGGCGTGGGCCTTGGCGATGCCGCCCTGGTTGCGATTGAACAGCGGGATCTCGATGCCGGCAGTAATGGCGTTCATGTTGGAGTCCATGGTGCGTTCGGTGCGCGCACCAATGCGAAGGTCCGGCCACCACGCAGTGCGCTCTTTATCGAGTGTCGAATACCGCTGTTCCAGCTCAGCAGCGAGACGTCGGAGTTTTGGATGGCACGCCAGGGCATTTGCGATCGAGTTGTTCAGTTCAGCGCGTGATGGTGACTCAGAGAAACCCTGGCTCAGGCGGAAGTCCTTCGACAGGCGCCCGCCGACCAGTGCATTTAAAGCAGCCTTGGCGCCGAGCATCCGCCGACGCGCAGCGTCGCGCTCGCGTCGGGCGCGCAGTACTTCCACCTGGGCGTTCACTTGCTCAATTGTCCCAGCCTCACCAAGCTCCACACGCGCCTTTGCGATCTCCTGGAGTCGTTCAGCCACATCAACCAGGGTCTGCCACAATCGGCGGAGTGCTTCATGGTACTGCACGGTCCAGTACGCCTCGATCACGTCCGCGCGCAGCATGGACTCGTACTCCAGCGCTTCACCCGCCACCACCGCAAAGCCAGCCTCCGCTTCCACCTGGCGCGCCAGTCTTTTGCCGGGCATTTCAATCGGCTGAGAAAATGCGAGCGAGTAAGTACCCGCCGACATGCTGCCGTCGCGCGCGCTTTCGCGCCCGACTTCTACCTCGACTTCGGGGTTGGGATACACACACGCACCAATCAGCTCCGCGTGCGCCGCGGCGTGGTTGGCTACATATGTTCCCCAGTTAGGATTCGCCTTTAGTGCCATTCCAAGGATGCTCTGTAGGGAGTACCCGGCACGTTCGCCAACCTCGCCCCAGTAAAGCGACTCGCGAATAGCGCTCTCTACCGTGCCGGTGTCCATGGAATCCAGCGAAACGAGCTCGGGCGCAGCGGTGCCTGTCACTTCAGCTGAGCTGTCACCAACAGCGCTCGTTAGTGGAGCAAGTGTGCTACTCGAAACCAGGTCATCAACTTGGGCTATTTGTAGCGTCTGCACCGCTGATGTGGCTGCATCACGCTTTGCCGCGCTCAAGGGCGCAGGTGAAGCTGCAAGCGTGCAAATGAGCAGGACACCCAGCCGTCTTTGATGAGTTACATGCATTGGGAAATGCCTTTCGCAGAGTAGGAAGAATGGGAGATGAAAACAAAACTAATTACCAGAGTGATTCTGCATGTTGCGTTCATGTGGCGGCAGCCCCAATCCCTCGCTTTGGCTGCGCCACCTTTGTGCCCAGCAAGCGTAGCGCATTGAAAACAACAAGTAGAGAAACGCCCATGTCGGCGGCGATTGCAGCCCACAGGGAAGCCTTGCCTACAAGCGTGAGTACTACAAAGCCGGCCTTGGTAAGCAGGGACAAATAAATATTCTGCCGGATGATCTGAAGCGTCTGTTTGGAATGCTTGATCAGCCTCATACGTTACGATCATCTTCGCATTCAGGACGTCGAAAGCAAGGTCCTCGATCCCTTGAACGTTACTGAACTCTTGCTTCAAAGCGCGAACTTCTTCGGCGCAATCCATCCCGTGAATGCGGAATGCGGTTTGAGTCATGGCGGGGCCTGTCCCACAGGCAGGATCCATTTCGCGCCGATTGTCACAGGCGTGCGACCCCCGCGGTTGCAAGGGTCGTTAACAATAGTGTCATTTCTTTTTCTGGCAGTTCGGGTTCGAGCAGCATCCGCCCGTTACTGCTTGCGCTGGTTGTACCTGCGTTTGCTTTGCGGAAGCTTTCGTCAGCGATGTTCCGGCATCCCCTGCTTTGCTCGCGGACTTGGCGAAGGCCGCGGTAAGTAGTCCCATGCATGCTATTACTGCTAATATCCGTTTCATATTAATTCCTTAATTATAGTTGGTATGTTGCTCTGTGAACCTTGTTGTTGTCTGGTCGTGGCTGGCTGCCACTTTATCTAACCAGAGAAAAGGCTGCCTTGGACTTTTTGCCGGTTTCCGGTTCGATTTCTACCCAGAGCTGGCTTGTCGCCGGGAACAATTTTGGAACTTCCACGTGCACATCGTAACCGCTGCCGGCTTTATCTGCCTTCGCTTTGGTGCTCCCTTCAGCGGAGCTGATTCCCACCCAGGCACGTACTGCCTTTGGAGTCTTGGCGCCTGAGACCTCGACGGCAAAGATGCCCTCTTTGCCGGATTCAAGTTTACCCAATTGCTTTGCCGTCACTTTCAGTCCGGTTCCAGGGGTGGTGCCCAGGTTGTGCCATTGACCTGTGTGGTTGTGACCGGCATGGCTGCCGGCCGGATCCTTAGCGTGGTTATGCCCGGCATGGGATTCTTCAACTGCGAGGGCGGAAAAACTCTGCCATGCCATCAGGCCGGTAAGGGCTACGGTCAGTATTCTCGCATTCTTCATCTGGTTCTCCTTGGTAGTTGGGATAGTCTTTGGAACTATTGCTGCTTTCAATCACCCGCAGCGCTCGGGAGATTATGTTTCCCGAACGTTGCGGTCTTACTTCGTTTTTACTTCGAAGCTCGCCTTGGCTTTCGCACCGGATGCTGGTTCCACTTCGACCCAGTAACGGCTGCCGGCAGGAATCTTTTTTGGCACTTCAACGTGGGAATGGTAATGCCGGTCCGGCTCGGACTCCGTCTTGGTTTTCACGCTGCCTTCCGCGGAGGCAATCCCGAACCATGCGCGAATGTTCTTCGGCGCCTTTGATCCTTCAACGATGATGATATCGAAGGATGCCTCTTTGCCCGACTCTATGACGGCTTCCTGCGTAATCGAAAGCTTTAACCCTGCGATCTCGGTGGTCCCAAGATCGTGGGTGATGGCTTCTCCACTGTGGCCGTGACCCTTCTTCTCCTTTCCTCCGGCCGCATGATCGTGCCCTTTATGGGAGTCTTCGGCCGCACAGCCAGAGAATGTACTCAGCGCCATCGCACAGACGAACGCCATGGCGGTCGTCGAAACGTGGTCCAACTTCGTGTGCTTCATTTGCTTCCTCCTGCTTTTAATGCTGCTGCGTTTACTTGGTAATTCACGACGTGGCTGGCTGCGGCATCGCAGGGTTCCTTACTGGCGGCGGCGCTTCATCCGTCAGCTCTTCGTCCTCTGCTGAATGTTTCGCAATGAGAGGCCGGCGGCTGAAGACCAGCATGTAACTGGCCGGTACCACGAACAGATTGAGGAAGGTGCTGGTGACGAGGCCGCCCAGCACCACGATTGCTAGCGGAGCCAGCAGCTCACCCCCCGGTTCTCCCGCCGCCATTGCCAGCGGAATCAGTCCAAGGATTGCTGCCAGTGCCGTCATCAGGATAGGCACGAGCCGCTCCATCGAACCGCGCACGACGGCTTCGCTGAGAGACGCTTTTTCCTCCAGGATCAAATGCGCGTAATGGTTCACCAGCAGGATACCGTTGCGCACTGCGATGCCGAACAGCGTGACGAACCCAACCATGCTGGCGATCGAGAGAATCGGCGCGCGATAGGTTCCAATCCCCAGTAGCGCACCAGTATTTGCGATAGCTGAGGTTCCTGGAGCCGTTAAGTATACCGCCACGATTCCACCGATCAGCGCGAGGGGGAGATTGATCATTACAAGCCCGGCTGCCCACATGGAACCGAGTGCCATGGTAAGCAGCGCGAGGATGATCAACACAACGCCCGCGCCCATGATATAAATGGTGCGGCTTGCGGACTGCTGCGCCTCAAACTGGCCACCATAGTGTACGGAATACCCGGCTTTGGCGACAACCGGATCAACCTTTGCCTGCACTTCACGCACGAGGTCGCCCAGGTTTGCGCCCTCGGCGACGTTGCACGAAATGACAGCCTTACGCCTGCCATTTTCGCGGGCGATCAGGTTGGACGTTCGCTCCACTCCCACTTCAGCCACATCGCGCACGCGCACCATGGCTCCACCTTTGCCACGCAGTAGGAAGTCGCCCACCTGCTCGATGGTGGAACGGGCTTCCGGTGCAAGCCGCACCACTAACTGGAATCGTTTTGTGCCCTGATTGACTTCGGCAACCGGTTCGCCGCTGAATGCGATCTGCACCTGCCGCGCCGCATCGGCTGGAGTGATCCCCCATCGCGCAAGTTCACCGGGCCGATAGACAATTGGCACCGAGTCGATCATGATTTCGCGATTGGCCGCTATGTCGCGGGCTCCCGGAATGGTGCGAAGAATACCGTCGATCTCTTTCGCGAGTCCACGCAGGACGCCCAGGTCTTCACCGTACACATCGATGGCGATGGCAGCGGGTGTACCCGAGAGCACATGGCTGAGGCGATGCTCGATTGGCTGGCCAATGTTCGTGGTGACTCCCGGAAGTGCCCCAAGAACAGCATCCAGGCCCCGCCGGACTTCGTCCTTAGTGTGCCCGGGCTTAACGGAAACTTCTATTTCAGAGGAACTGACCGGTTCAGCGTGCTGGTCGCGCTCGGCACGCCCGGTGCGGCGGGAAACATGCTGAACACCTGTTATAGCTATCAGCCTTTTTTCGACGCCGGTCGCAAGACGATTGCTCTCGTCGAGACTCGTGCCCGGTGGCATCATCAGGAAGACTGTAAACGTGCCTTCGTTGAACTCAGGAAGGAAACTTGTGCCGAAAGTCGAAGCGAGAGCCAGGGACGCAACTGTTGCCGCAACCGCCATGGCTAGCAGGGACTTCTTCCATCGCATGGCACGATGAAGAAGGGGCGCATATGCTTGCTTCAGCCACCGCACAAAGCGGCCGTCGTGAGTCTGTCCGTGGCCATGACCGTGCGAATGGGCCATTCCTTCACCATCTTGCGGGGGCTGTTTGCCCGACCCATGCGCTGGTATCAGCAGTCGGCACATGGCCGGAGTTACCGTCAGTGCCACCAGCAGACTACCCATGATGGAAGCAATGTAAGCCAGTCCCAGGGGCCGGAAGAATCTACCCTCCAGTCCCTGGAGGAAAAGCAACGGCACAAACACGATACAGATAATAATCGTCGCGTAGATAACGGAGGAGCGAATTTCATTCGAGGCACTGTAGATAATACGAATTTTTGAGCGCCGGAGTTCCGGAGGCCGCGCGGCGTTTTCAGCCAAACGCCGGATGATATTCTCGACGTAGATGATCGCGTCATCGACCAGTTCGCCGATAGCCACCGCCAGTCCGCCAAGCGTCATGACATTGATATTCAATCCAAATGCGTCGAGTATCAGAAAGGCAACTGCCAGCGACAGTGGAAGTGCCGTCAGCGTGATCAATGTGGCACGCCAGTTCATGAGAAACAGCACGACGATAATGGCGACCAGTATGGCCGCATCCCGAAGCACGGAGACGACATTATGAACAGACGTCGAGATGAAGTGGGACTGCCGCATCACGTCGCGGTTTAATTCGGAACCTTCTGGAAGGCCCTTTTCTGCCTCATCCAGTGCCCTGTCGATTTCGCGGGTGAGCGAGAGCGTATTGGTGCCAGGCGCCTTCTGGATGGAAACAATCACCGCGGCTTTTCCACCCTCAGCGCCGGTGCCGCGTTTTGGCGCGCCTGCAAATTCAACATCGGCAACCTGGCCAATGGTTACAGGAGCACCCTTCTCATACTTGAGAACGGTCTGTCGGATATCCTCGACGGTGCGCACGCGTCCCGATTGCCGCAGAGGCAGTTCTTTGCCTTCAATATTGGCCAGGTAACCGGCGCCCGCAATCGAGTGCGCCTCGCCCGCGGCTTCCACGACATCCTTCGCGGTGAGCCCGTAAAGCATCAGGCGATCTTGGCGTACGTTGACCTGGTATTCGGGCAGCTCGCCGCCGATAGCGACAACTTGCGAAATTCCGGGAACCGCAAGGAGCCGGTTTCTCAGGTCAAATTCCGCATACGCGCGCAGATCCAATGGGCTTACCGATCCGTCGGGCGAGGACAGCGCGATCAGCATGATCTCGCCGGTGAGCGACGAGACCGGTGCGATCTCCGCATGCGCGCTTCGGGGCAGGCTTTCCTTGGCCGATGAAAGGCGTTCTGCTACAAGCTGGCGGGCACGATAGATATCCTCGCCCCAGTCGAACTCGACCCAGACAATGGACAGCGAAAGCGCACTGGAAGTCCTGACGCGACGCACCCCCATCAGGCCGTTAAAAGCGCTTTCCAGGGGAACGGTCACGAACTGCTCAACTTCATCGGCGGCCAATCCGCCGGCCTCGGTAAGAACAACGACTGTGGGAGCGTTCAGCTCCGGAAAAACGTCGACCGGAATATATGGCAACCGCCACAGAGTGAATCCGAGGAGGAATAGCGCGGCTGCTATAGTAAAGCGGGGGTGACGAAGGGCGAGCGCTCCCAGTTTTTTGATCATCAGGAGATCAGTCTTTCCCTGCGTGGAAGGTGCCATCTGAATGGAAATGCCCCGCTTCGGAGGCCTTGCCCCCACCCGCGAGCTTCAACTGGTAAACTCCGCCCAGCACGACCTCATCTCCTGCCTTCACCCCGCTCTCTACTGCCACCCACTGCCCGTCCGTTATGCCAAGGTCGGCTTCCACGCGGATGGCCTTGTCGGGATCCTCCGGATCCCGCCGGAAGAATATCTTTTGAAGATCGTCCTGTACGATGGCCGAGACAGGAATGGCGGGCGTCGGATCTTCCGTATCGTCCACAACGGCTTCGGCATATGCGGCCACACCTGGACGTGCCCAATGCGCCGTACCAACTGGCGTCACAATGATATCGAGACTTCGCTGATCCGCGTCGGCTTCCTGGCCCAGGACAAGAACCCCGGGCAGTGCTTCGTGTGGATCGGCTGATCCGCCAGGAGGCGGAATCAGACGCGCTTCCATACTATCGCGAAGTCGCTCGAGATCGCTTTGAAGCCCAACCGCGCGAAATCGGACCTGGTCTGGATCAGCGATAACCAGCACGGCTTTAGCGCTCTCAACATAAGCGCCATTGGTTGCTTCAATCGACTGCACAATTCCTGCGGCTGCGGCGCGGATTTCGATCACATCGACGGCCTGCCAGTGCGGCCTTGATCCATTCCGCGTTTTTGAAGGACGGTCGAGTTCGTCGTCGGAGAGACCAAGGATCGAGCGCGCAGTAGAACGGGCAATTTGCAGACGCATCACCGCGGCTTCATGCTCGGAGCGTTTTGCTTCATAGCTTGCCGTCAGACTCGCAGTGGAGGCAAAGGCTCCTCCCTCGGTCGTCCGGATCAGCGTTTCACGTTGAAGATCCGCGGCCTCTTCTTCGGCCATGCTCAAAGCCGTCCGAGCCTCCACGACCTTACTTCGTGCTGCGTTAATTTCTGTCAGCTTTCCACCCACCAGTTTTTGAAGACGTTCGAGCTGATCAGCCTGGGATTCTGCCGTTGCCAGGGATTGTCGCAAACTTTCAACATGGCGAAGTCCGGCTTGAACCCGGAGGTTCGTAACCGCGGTCGCCGCCCCTCCACTGTTCTGTGCAATTTGTGCCTGCACGAGAGCAGCAGACGTCGTACCGATCTGAGCCTGGGCATCTACGATATCCTGCTGCAGCTTGCGCCAATCCGGTGCATCCAGCCGATACAACAGGGCGCCGGTGCTCACCTTGTCGTACTGTCGCACGAGCAGTTCCACCTTCCCTGCCAGGGGCGCATGGTATTCCCTCCGGGCAGAAGGGAGAAACTCAAACTGACCAGGCATACGAAGCGTCGACGCAACACGCCGGCTTTCCACTTTGGCGAACGTGATGCCGAGGTTACGCCGCACCTGTTCCGGAATATCCAGCCGATTCGTTATTGTCGGCGCGCTGGTGGCACTGTCCTCCGCATGGCCATCTTGGTGGCCATGCTCATTACTATCTTTGTGACCATCTTTGCCACAGCCGGCCAGTGCGAATGCCATAGTAAGCCATAATGCTGCTGCTACGTACGGACCCCGGTTTTCGCGAGAGAGAACACGCGAAAACATGCAGAGTCGACGTCCCAACGTGAATCGAAACATAGACGCTTTCCATTAATGCCCACACCAAAATGGAGGGCAGGTGAACGCGGCAGAAAATTAGGCCGCGATGGATGAATTAGGATGCAGAGCACCACGTCGTAGTCAGACATGGATTAGCTGCAGGGTACCCGGGGCAGGCCCCGGGAAGCGTTATGCTATACCTTGGGAGGGGTAAAAATCTCCCGGGCTACAGAGGGCAGCCGCATCGAGTCGGAATCGTGATGCAGCGGGCTGCTTGAAACAGCAACTAATTCGCTGACCGTTAACTCAACGGTATATGCGGCATGATTGCAGACCTGGTGACATGTCGGGCACGGACAGTCGTTTTCCTGCTCTGGTGTGTTGTGGCTGTGGTCATGGTTCTCACACGCATTTGCTGGCGTGTGCTGCAGGCCGCAAGCACACGGGTTAAACTGGCCTGTTGAAAAAAGGGCGCACATAAGCACCATCGTAACAAGGCTGGAGAACCACTTCTTCACGTACACAGGAGTCGCGGCCCGGTTGGGTTGCAGTCAACACAAACTTCAGGAATGAGGCACAAGTGCTGCACGATCATAGTACTACCTTAAAGGCCAGGCCAACATCTCTTTTGTATATTACGTATGTAATAAAACAAGCTGGGGAGTTAGGAGTTATGGAATTTCAGGGACGGTGGGGCTGTTGAAAAACCGACACCGGAAGGTGCAACCTGCGGATCTTGAGCGTATATCCCCACGACCCTGAATGGGTCGAACAAAGATAGACGGTTTTTCAACACCCCCACCGCCCCTTCGCACGCTCGACGATCAAACTTTCTCACCCTGTGAAAGTCTCATCAGCATGATGATCTTCGGTGAGGTCGATTGACTGCACCTTAGCCGGTCGTCCACGTTTGCGTGGTGCGAGGTCACGTTCCAATTGCGCTTCGATACGGCGGACAAACTCAGCGGTCGCGGTGGGACGCCCGGTTGCAGTGTTGCGCCGCAGCTGTTCACAGAACGCATGACTCGGGGGCATGGTGGTGCGCTACTCCTTCCATGTAAGACTCTTTCATTCTCGACTCCATGCCGGTTTATCCCGACGCACTACACGTCCCGCTTTCTCCAAGAGCACTTCATCGATAATGCGCCCATTCACCTGCAGCGGTGGTGTAAGCCGGGTATCCCGGCGGTAAACCTAGTTCCGTACGGCGAATGCCCACCATTTCGCGAGCGGTCACTAACTCAATGTCTGATGCCAGGAGCAGCTTAAGGTCGCGGATCCTTGATGTTGACTGACTCCAAATTACATAAATGTAGCCGTACCTTGATGCGCTTCCATTAATGGCCGCTGCGGCTGAGGACAATGCCTCTGTCGCAGAAAGGCGATGAATTTCGGGAAAAGTCACTACGCCGTTCACGACTTCTGCTGGTTGCGGCAAAATCGGGCACAGAACCCCTGCCACTGCGGAGCCGTTGTACGCCGCAACAGTCTGTTCAAGCTCGGGTTTCTTATTGTACTCGTCCCAGTGAACGTAGCAGTTGGTGATCATACTTTGAGCTGCCAAGCTGGTCGAAGTTACGAAACTCGCGTGATATGGATTAAGAGTTGGATGCAGGTAGCCGTAACCGCTTGGTCCCATCAAAAAATCCACAGGACCGGCCTGTTTTGCGGCCGTATAAAAACGGTCGTGTACAAAAGGGGCAAGAGTACGAAGCCGGTTCGAAAACGTGAATGACAGTGGAAAAGTTCCAAAGGTGCCGTTTTGAACCCCGGCATCAATCATCGGCGACATAGCATTCCAGATGAACTGCAGATTGTCGCCATCGCTTACTACCAGAGCGTAATATCTCTTCGATGGATTCGGGGTGAGTTGGCGTGGAGAATTCGGCCGCGGCGCCGTTGAAGCGGACATCCTGGAAAGAAAGCTCAGGTTTGGCATTAAGTCGCTAACAAGTGAAATAGCGCCGCGTGTGCTAAAGTGGGAAGCAACTTCGTCGGCTTCGATGTAACCCATCACGTCGACCATGTCGACAAAATGCGGGTCGTTGACCAGTAGTTTGAATCGGTTCTTTTCTGCAACCGTGTTATTGAACCAGCAGACTAACATCGACTTATCCGTAAAGTAATCGACAGGCTGAGATTTCTGCGGATTAAGAACTGCAAGAGCCTGGCGGCTTGCCGTGGGAAGAACGTTGGTCGTCAGGTAGTCCATCGCATCGATATTGGAAGAAAAAAGCCCGCGGATGTCTGCCTGCGTTGTGAGGCCAAGCGAAGATACGACCGGAACGGCCGAATGCAAACCCGCCAGAGAAATGGCCACGGGCACTGCAATGCCGTCAGCATTATACAGGATCTGCTTTGATATGAGGCCGGAATTTAGTCGGATTGCCTCCTGATAATCCATGTGGACGAATCCCTGCTGCGGACTGGCCACCTGAAGCCTGCCGAGCCAGCTTAAATCTGTAGTGTCGTTGTGAAGCATGAAGTACTTATTAGTTCCAGCCGCACGGTTGAGAATCCCCTGCACTGCCGCCCCGGCAATCCTATCAGACGTGGTTGCATGACTTCCGTCGAACACGTACGTTTTTGTTTGTCCGATGCTGATCTCAATGTGCCAAACTGAGGGTCCAAAGCCGTCTGTCGGAACAAAATCTGTCATTCGCAGCTCGAGTTGAGAAACTCCGGCTGGAGCAACCACGTTGAAATGCCGCCATGAACGACGCTGTGTGCCAGCGAGGGCATCCGACACACGTGGACCCTGTGTGAAGGCAGCCGGCTGCAGCCGATACTTGATATCAAATTGCCCCGCGATATCAATACCTACGTGTACGGTCCCTGGGCCTTGAATCGGTATGAGCCAGTTGAGGCTGTCGTTCAAGTCTGCGAAGCGATGATCAACATCGATGGACCCGAATCCCTGAAATACCGACTGTTCGTCCGCCGATTGACCATTCGTCGTGAACTGGTGATATTGGCTGGGACCGATTGGATTGATTGCCAGTCCCAGCTTGGTAATCGTGAATATCAAAAACGTGAAGACGAGCCTGAGAACGATTCTGTTGTGGCGCCCAGTTTGCCTTGTAAACAAAAAGGGAATCCACCGGCTTTTAATGCATAGCAACATGGCGCAATCCTTTCATTATATTCGATCTCAAAAATTCTGAGCCGACCGCCAAAAACTTTCTTCGACTTTATTGGACTTAGCCCACCTGAAGGGTACGCCAGGGAAGTGACACGTCCTCCACAACTGGTGTATACCTGCCAGCGTAGTAAGCTAACGTGTTCTTTGAAAACTATGCAGCCCGAACGCCGTGACGGACGGTAGACTGACTTCTGTGCCCAATCCGCGTGGCATTTTACGTCTTTGCACCTGGAGGAATAGGCCGCCCCTCGCGCAAGGAAGCCGGAAATCCATGGCCCCGGCGAATTCTTACGCGAGGATTACCGTTTTTCAAGTGGCGAAATTACCCATTTTTCGCCAACTTGATTTATCTGCAAGCCTTTCAAGCTTCTACACCGCGAACTTGAAAAAAACTTGAAAAACTTGAAAACTTGAAAAGCCTCCAACTGGACTGGCCCGCGCCCTCGCACCCATGGCAATCATTCGTGGATATTCGTGCGGATTCGTGGACAAAACTTTTGGTGGTTGTGCTTACGCCACGGAGGGCGCGCCAAGGTGCTTTTCCAGCACCAGGGCAATCGTGCCACGCAAGCGAGGTTGAAGGGCATCGTTGATAGGGACGATTTCCGTGGCGGGCATGCCAATACCGCGCTCTGCAATGGCAGCCGCAATCACCGGATGTACCCGCGGCCAGATGCGGGTAATCTCACCGACCACGGCAATCATGTTCGGCTCGAAGCCGGCGACCAGCATCGCGAGGCCGTGGCCCAGGTTTCGTGCGGTGGTCTCAATGGCTTCAATCGCGCGGGAATCCCCCTGCTCCGCAAGCTGCAACAACTCCTCAAAGCTGATCCGTGGTGCAGGCGCCTTGCGCTTGCCGTTCGCCGACGCATAATGCCGCAGGGCAGCCGTGTTGCTGGCTAGCACCTCCCAGCACCCGCGCTTTCCGCAGCGGCATTCCGGGCCTTCAGGATCGATCACCACGTGCCCAAACTCCCCGGCCATTCCGGAACTGCCTCGAATCAGTTGCCCGTTGACGATAATGCCGGTGCCAATGCCCTCCGAAACCGTGACCACCACGAGGTTATCGATCTCGGCGCCGTGCTCGCCAAAATAGTTCTCGGCCAGGGCACATGCGTTTGCGGCATTCTCAACTTCGACAGGCAGTTTGGTCGCGCGCTCGATCGGCGTCTTTACGTCGACATCCCGCCATCCAAGATTCGGGGCGATCGCGAGGCGGTTTGTCTCGCGGTTTACGCGACCGGGCAGGCTCACGCCGACGCCTTCGTAGGTCTTGTCGGCGTGGCGTTTCATGAACAGTTTCAGCGCCTGAGTGAGATTCCTGAAAAACACCTTGGGGTCGGGGTCTGTCTCGATGCTTTCCTGGTCGAGAAACTGGCCGTTCAAGTCGGCAAGTGCGATCACGGTCGCAGTCGGCCGGATATTAATGCCAAGGATTGCGGCCTTGCTGGTGTTCATCTGCAGGAAAATAGGACGGCGGCCGCGTGGCAAACGCCCCATTTCACCCTCAACGATCCAGCCCTCATCAATAAGCTGGTCTGCGATGAGGGAAACCGTGCTGCGCTGCAGACCGGTCAGTCGTGCAACATCCGCGCGGCTTAGCGGCTGTCGTGTGCGGATCACATTAAGGATAATGCGCCGGTTGATGTCGCGCGCCGTCAGGCTTGTTGCCACCTGGAAGTTCTTGAGGTTGATCTTGCGCATAATCCCGTGTCGCCCAAGACGCCGGTGCCGGGATCAATGATCAAGGAGATTTCTTAAGGGGAGACTCTGACCTCGACCATTCCCTCGGCGCTTACCCGGACCGGGAAAACTTTGATCGGCACTTTGGCCGGTCCATTTTTTACCGCCCCTGTCCGCATATCGAAACAGGACCGGTGCCACGGGCACACGACCTCGGCATCGGCGTACGTTCCCGCGGATAGCGGGCCGTGGCGATGCGTGCAGAACTCCTGGAATGCGAACCAGTCGCCGCCTTGCCTCACCACGACCAGGAGCGTGCCATCAATTTCCACGCGGCGGCTTTCGCCATCTCCAATCTCATCCATTGGGCAAACGCTCGTGAAATCCGTCGCTCCCTTTTCAACTACAATCGTTTCGTCCGGCAGTTCGGTCTTCCTGCGGTGGCGTCCCACCGCGACTCCATGGCTGTAGACCATCTCCCCGCCCAGGTATCCCGAGTACATCAACGTGGTAATTGCGATGCATGAGAAGAGAAAGGAGATGATCGAGATGCCTTCTTCGTTGTACCGGATCAGAACAGAGCCGGCGTAGATTCCCAGCACGACGGTGTTGAGCATCGCATGCTGCGTCGCAAGGCGCTTCACTTCAGAGTCGCGCCGGATCGATGTAAAGTCCGCCAAACCGAACAGCGCTGCCAGTGCACCGGTGATCAGCCCAATGATCAACAATCCAAACGAGAGGCGCGCGGCGATACCGCCTGGGTCATGGACCATGGCGACAAGATCGCATAGGAAGCTAAGCAGGAAAGCAGCGATGGGGAAGTGTATAAGCAGCGGATGAATCGGGTGGCCGACACCGCGACCCTGCATCAGGTGGCGTAGGTTCATGCGCCTTCCTCCTCCCCAGGAACGTTATTGCCCGCGGCAGCAGCAATCTGTCTGAGACGTTTTTTGGAATAACGGGCTACTCCAATCCCGTGATTGTACACCATTCGACCTCCGAGGTACGCTGCCGAACATGTAGCGATGAGTGCCACGCCTGAGCAGATGATCGCTGCGACAGGCGTCGTGGACAGCTGGCCGTTGCGCGCTGGAAGATGGAGCGCCAGGCTTGCGATCCAGAACAGCGTTCCAGTTGCGTTCAGAACCATGTGCTGGATGCCAATCTTGCGCGCAGGCTTGCCCGGCTTAATCTCACTAAAGTCGGCCAGGCCGGTGGCGACTGCGACCAGCGCTCCGGCGAGGCCGACCAGCAATGCGTAAAAACTGCCGGTGACTGCGACGGTGCTACCACCCGCGGCGTGGCTGTAACCATCGAGCAGCAGCGAGATGGGCCAGAGCCCAAGCGGAAGGCTAATGACGACCGGATGCAGGGGGTGCTTCAACCACGCACCCTGCAGGAGTTCTTTCAGCATGTTAAGTTCTCCACATATTACGCTGGCGCGATAGGGCAGCAAGTTAGACGCCAGTTCGGGGTTTGTGACCGTGTTTTATCGGGGTTCATCTGCATCTTCAGAACGTTTCAGAGTGGGAAGTGTGACTTCCACTTGCGTGCCCGGACGCTGCAGATTTCCGAAAAACGGTGCATTGGCAATACGTAGTTCGGCGCCGCATGCGCGGGCGCGTTCACGCATGCCGACAAAACCAAGGGAGCGCGGCGATGCTTTCGCGGAATCCGGAACACCAGTCCCATCATCCTGGAGTGAGATGAGCGGACGACCTTCCTTCATTCGGATTTCCAGAACGGCCGCGGTTGCGCTGGAATGCCTTGCAACGTTGGCAAACGCCTCCTGGAAAATACGGAACACCGCAAGTTTGCACTGCGGTTCGAGCGGGAGGTCGCTAAAATCCTTTCGGAAGGTGACCGGAATAGATGAGTCGTGAGCGAACTTTTCTGCAAGCCATTGGAGTGCCTCCGGGAGAGAGAGATCATTGATTACGCCGGGGCGAAGTTCCGTCGCAATGCGCTGCACTGTCCCGATGGTCCCTTGTAGAATTTCTTCCATTTCATCGGCCTTCAGCCGCAGCGGTACGGCGTCGACAGGTGCTTTTCGTCGAAGGGCAGCCAGGGCAAGCCCCAGACCAGTGAGCTGCTGGCCGAGCTGATCATGAATTTCGCGGGCAAGGTGCACGCGCTCTTCTTCACGCGCACCCTCGAGTTTTTGTGAGAGCGCACGCAGTTCATCGCTCATTCTTTGCGCACGTTCTTCGGCAATGCGCCGTGCTGTGACTGCTGCTCCAAGGCAGTAACTGCTTATCGAAATGACGAACATATAAGAATGTACCGTGAGAAGACCCTGGTTGAAATCTTCCTGGCGTGTGGTGAGGGCGCCTGCAGTTATAGCAAAAAGACAGACGCCGGATATAAGCAGGGAGGCGACTGCCGCGCCGGTCTGTTCAAAGCGCAACGCGGCCCAGATCAACACCGGGAAAAGCGGAAAGGTGAATGGAACGAGAAGATCGTCTGCTATGACACTTCGGCTGAAAACGACCGCCCCCATTGCAGAAAGTGAAAGAAAGAGCAGAAATGCTTCCAGGCACCGGCGAAGATTCCATTTACGCCAGGGCGCGCCTGCTAAATTGAGAACGAATGGCGCAAGTACGAGATCGCTTAAAAGGTCGCCGAACCACCAGTTTCCCCAAACACGCAGGAGTGGCGCGGGCAGTTCGATGCGACCGTAAGCCATGCAAAGAGTGCCGATACCCGCGCCGATCATGCAACTCAGGGCAGCAGCAGCCACGAATACAAACACGTCTGCAACGGACCTGAAGTTCAGCCGGCGCCGTGCATAGTGCCGATAAATTGCAACTCCAACGACCGCCTCAAGCACCTTGCCTAACGTGATTCCGACCGCGGGTAAGGCGGGATAGCCGACCGCAAGGCTGAGCAATAGATCTGCGATGGCGACGGCGGGCCAGTACCGCATACCGAACAAGGCAAGCCCTGAGAATGCGATGCCAGTTGCCGACCAGACGATTTGCGTACGGCCAAAGCCGAATGCCAGCAGCAGACCTCCCATGCCAATTGTAAAATAAACACAGGCGAGTCCCACTGCCTTAGCAGCCGAAACTGTAAGTGGTTGAAGTTCCCGGCGCCCCTGCACAGCAGGCACCATTTCGCCCGCTGGCAGATCGCGAGTAAACAAGTCGCTCATTGCCATCCTACCAGTTCCACAAACGCATGGTAGCGGTAACCTGTAAATGGCACAAGTTAAATTCGGGCCTCAGCCCACAGCGTGCTGTGTTCGTCTAGAAACCGAGGAACGCCGCCTCAAAGTTCTCAAGAATCTCAACGAGACGGACGGTAAAGCGCGCGCCGTCGGCGCCGTCAATTACACGGTGATCGTATCCGACGCATATCGGGCAAATGTCACGTGCGACGACCTGGCCCTTATCATCGAAGGCGGGCTTACGCTGCGAACGCCCGATACCGAGAATGGCAACTTCCGGGGTGTTGACGATGGGCGTGAAATGCGCCCCGCCGATGCCGCCAAGATTGGAGATCGTAAACGTACCTCCGCGAAGTTCTTCGATCGAGGTTTTCCGGTCGCGTGTTTTCTCGGCGAGCTCGTTCAGTTCAACCGCCAGCTGCACAAGCGGTTTCTTGTCAACATCACGCACCACGGGTACAATAAGTCCGGCGGGCGTGTCCACTGCGACGCCAATGTGGATATAGTCCTTATGTACAATCTCCTGCTTCGCGACATCATAAGTGACATTGAACTGCGGAAACTGCTTGAGGGCAAGGGCAGCCGCTTTCAGAGCAAACACGGTAAACGTAAGCGCACCGCCTGCTTCCTTCACCTGTTCCTTGTGCCGCTTCATCAGCGCCATCAGATCGGTGACGTCGGCCTCGGCGAACTGGTGAACATGCGGCACGGTGCTCCAGCTTTGCGACATTTTCTCGGCTATTTTGCGGCGCAGACTTTCGGTACGTTCGCGACGGATCGGGCCAAACTTTGAGAAATCGGGCAGTTCGATGGCAGGGGCGGCGGCAAACCCTCCACCGCCCCCATTGCCGCGCTGTGAAATGTAGCCTTTGATATAGGGATCGAGATCTTCGACGGTAATACGTCCATTGCGGCCGGTACCCTGCACGGTGCTCAGATCGACGCCGAGCTCTCGCGCAATTCGGCGCACTGCCGGGCCGGCGGGAATCAACTCATCGGAAGCCCGCTGTGCCGGTGGAGGCGCAGGTGCGGGGCCGGTCTGCTCGGGTTCTTCGACTCGCTCAATACGGTCACCGGTTGTGTCACCTTCCACATCTGCAGCCGTATCTGTGTTGGGATCGCTTTTGGTTTCCTGCGTGGATTCTGCCGGCTGTTTCGCCGCTTCGGCAGGGGCTCCGCTTTTTGCTTCTGACTGTTTTGGGGCGGCCCCATTTCCGGACTCCACTTCCAGGATAGCCTGCCCGACAGATACCTTGTCGCCTTGCTTGATGAGAACCTTGGTAATCTTTCCCTTAATACTTGAGGGGACGGTCAGCGTCGCTTTTTCCGACTCAACCTCAAGCAAAGGCGTATCGATATCGATGACGTCGCCCACCTTTACCATCAGGTTAACGACGTCGCCTTTTTCTACGCCTTCGGCGAGTTCCGGAAGCTTTACCTCAGTTGCCATTCATTGTCCTTATCCACGAATTGCACGAATCCACACGATTTCGGATTAGTGAATTCGTGTGTCTCGTGGATTCCACTAACGGTAGACCGCAAACTCCTGGTCAGGGTCGATGCCAAGCGTTTTAATCGCCTTGTCGATCACCGCGGGCTTAACATGCCCCAGGGTGCACAGCTGGTTCAATACGGCGAGGACGGTGTGCTCGGCGTCGGTTTCAAAAAAGTTCCGGAGCTCCGCACGGGATTCACTGCGGCCAAAACCGTCGGTGCCCAGCGTAAAGAGGCCGCCCGGTACCCACCGATCGATCTGCTGTGGCACGATGCGCATCCACTCGCTGACGGCGATGAATGGCCCTTGTTCTTTTTCAAGCAGCGTCGCGAGGTAGCTTTTCTTTTTCTTCTTCGCTGTGGGATGCAGCACGTTCCAACGCTCGCATTCGATACAATCCTGGCGTAGATTCTTGTAGCTGGTTGCGCTCCATACATCCGCGTCCACGTCGTAATCGCGAGCAAGAATCTCCTGTGCTTTCAGCGCGGCATTGATTGCGGAATAATCACCGAAGATATGTGCCTTCAGCTTCGCTTTGCCTGAGCCTGGCCGGAACTTATAGAGTCCCTTGAGCACGCCTTCCTCCACACCTTCGGGCATGGGAAACTGCTCATAGTTCTCATTACCAAGCGTGAGGTAATAGAAGACATCCTCCTGCTTTTCGAACATGCGCTTCATGCCATCCTGGATGATGAGTGCAATCTCGAACCCATAGGCGGGATGGTAAACCATGCAGTTGGGAATTGCTGACATGAGAATGGGCGTGTGGCCGTCCTGGTGCTGAAGCCCTTCGCCGTTGAGGGTAGTGCGGCCAGCGGTCGCGCCAAGCAAAAATCCACGTGCGCGGATGTCGCCGGCAAGCCACATCAAGTCTCCCACGCGCTGATACCCGAACATCGAGTAGTAGATGTAGAACGGCATCATCTGCACGCCATGGGAGGAGTAGGCGGTACCTGCAGCGATGAAGCTGCTCATCGCGCCTGCTTCATTGATGCCTTCCTCCAGAATCTGTCCGTCGGTCTTTTCCTTATAATAGGCGGTATATTTTTTATCAACCGGTTCATAAAGCTGGCCGACGTGGGAGTATATCCCGACGTCCCCAAACAGACCTTCCATGCCGAAGGTACGCGCTTCATCGGGGATGATAGGAACTACGTATTTGCCGAACGCCTTGTCTTTCAGAATGGCTGGAAAAATCGCATTTGCGAAGGCCATGGTGGTTGATGCCGGCTTTGGTCCTCCGCCTTGCAGGAACTTTGAGAAATATTCCCGGTCGGGCATCTTAAGCGGTTCGGCTTTCGACACACGTGCAGGAACGTTGCCGCCCAAAGCTTTGCGGCGTTCAGCGATGTAATTCTCCTCCGGGCTGCCCTTTGGGAAACGGTAGAAGGGAAGATCGTCGATCTCGTCGTCGGGTACGGGAATGTGGAAGCGGTCGCGGAAAGTGCGAAGCTCTTGTTTCTGTACCTTGTCGTCCCAGCCCTTCTGGTTGTGCGCTGTATTGCGACCCTCGCCGGTCTCACCAAGCCCGTAACCTTTGACCGTCTTTGCCAGGATCACCGTCGGCTGACCCTTATGCTGGACCGCCGCGTCGTATGCTGTAAAGACTTTGTGCGGATCGAGGCCGCCGCGCTTGAGGTGCTTAATGTCGTCATCCGAAAGATGCTCAACCATCTTGCGTAACTCGGGATACTTACCGAAGAAATGTTCGCGGTTATATGCGCCACCCTCGACGGAAAACTTCTGGTACGCACCGTCGACCACTTCCATCATCCGCTTTTTAAGGATACCATAATCATCGCTGGCGAGGAGCGGATCCCAGTTGGAGCCCCAGACTACTTTAATTACATTCCATCCGGCGCCGCGGAAAATAGCTTCGAGCTCCTGGATAATTTTGCCGTTACCGCGGACGGGCCCGTCCAGGCGCTGCAGGTTGCAGTTAATGACCCATGTTAAATTGTCGAGTTTTTCGCGGCTGGCGAGCGTGATAGCGCCCAACGATTCGGGCTCGTCTGTTTCTCCATCACCAAGAAAGGCCCACACGCGGGCGTCGCTGGCATTTACCAGCCCGCGATCGACAAGGTAGCGGTTAAAGCGCGCCTGGTAAATCGACAAAATTGGCCCAAGCCCCATCGACACCGTGGGAAACTGCCAGAAATCTGGCATCAGCCAGGGGTGGGGATAGGAAGACAATCCACCTTCGTCGGCCAGCTCGCGCCGGAAGTTGTGGAGCTTCTTCGCCGGGATTCGACCTTCGACATAAGCCCGGCTATAGATGCCCGGTGAGGCATGACCCTGGAAGAAAATCTGGTCGCCGATAAAGTTATCCGTGCGCCCGCGGAAGAAGTGATTGAAGGCTACTTCATAGAGCGTGGCAGAGCTGGCATAGGTGGAGATGTGGCCACCGATACCTTCGATTTTGTTGCCGTTCTCATCCTTGCGAGTGTTGGCCTTGACGACCATCGCCATGGCGTTCCATCGCACGACGCTCTTGATGCGGCGCTCCAGCTCACGATCTCCAGGATATTCGGGCTCAAGGTACGCAGGGATGGTGTTCACGTAAGGAGTGTTTGCCGTGAACGGCACCTGCACGCCAGAGATGCGCGCCGCCTCAATTAAGTCTTCGAGAAGATCGCGTGCGCGGTCGGGGCCTTGCTCGGCCAGCACGTATTCCAGCGCCTCGATCCATTCGCGGGTCTCAAGTTCGCTCGCCCGGTCATCCGTGGGGTTCGCGTTGGGAGGTGCTACGTCGCTTTCGTCTGCCGCAGGCGCGGCCATATCAATAATTGGCATCGAAACTACTGTTACGTCCGGCGCGGGAAATCTTCACAAGCAAAATTGTAAGGGGTCGCAATGTTGTCCGAAGATCGCGCCATTGACCAATTCCAAAGCTCCTCTCCCCACCAGCCCTCCGCGGGGCGCACATTCCTGCCGGCTCGTTCATAGAAAAGGCATCCGCACAGTTAACGGCCCTTTTTTTTAGTGTCGCGGAGACGCTTGGCCCAGTATCCCGGCCCTCGCCTTAGATGCATGACGGCAACTATGTAGACCTTTTCCTCGTCATTGATGTAAATGAGTCCAAACGGAAAATCAGACACCAAGCATCTGCGATAATTGCCGCGTAGCCGTCTCCAGAACGAGGGTTTGCGCCCGATCTCCTTTGCTGCGGCATTTACTGCCAGCCGAAACTTTTCTCCAAGACCTGCTTTGGCGGTCTCGTAAAACTGCACAGCATCGAGGAAGTTCATCCAGTGCCTCTGGCACAAAGACAACCTTCACCTAGTGATTACTTTACGCGCCTGTCTCATTGCGCTCGCGAGCGAGGTGACTTTCCCTTCGCCGAGCTTTATGGCTTCAAACCGGCGCTCAGCCTCCTCGACCCATGCTTCTTCGAACTTAGTAAGCTTGGTCTCGCCCGCACTTTCAAGAAGTCGCCGGGCAATGGCCTCGCGCTCAGTTGCGGGAAGTTTGCTCGCCCGCTTCACCAGGTTTGTCAGTTGTGCGTCCATACGAGTCTTAGGTCCCGTCTATACCATGCTAACCAACGCCTGTTCTATTCGGCCGCAGTCACGCCTTTTAACGCCTTCCAGATTCTTTCTGCGGTTGCCGGACATTCTGGAAGCGGAATGCCGAGAGCATCGCTGATTGCGTTGAGGATGGCGGGCGTGGTACCTATAAGCGGAGGTTCGCCAATGCCACGCGCGCCAAAGGGGCCGCCCGGGTCGTCGTGCTCCAGGATAACCGCTTCGATGAAGGGCAGGTCTTTGCAACTGGGGAGGATGTAGTCGGTGAACCCCGGATTGAGCATTTTACCCTCCTGGCTCATCAACACCTCTTCCATTAACGCCATGCCGATACCCTGCGTCACACCGCCCTGGATCTGCCCCTCCACCTGCTGCGGGTTGATCGCACGGCCGACGTCATGACATGCGACGTAGCGCTCCACCTTTACCTGGCCGGTTTCGGTATCGACAAGTATCTCCGCGATATGGCTGCCGAACAGGTACGTGATAAAGGCTCGGGGTGAAAGACCGGTCGCAGGGTTTTCTTCGACCGTGCGTGGCTTGAAGAGCGCATGCGCTTCCAGGGGAATCTTTCGCCGACGTCCTTCCGCTAAAACTTCCGTCAGCGGAACCGAGTTGGAAGGATTCGCGGCTTCGAACATGATGCCATTTTCTACTTTCACTTCCAGCGGGTGCACGCCAAGGCGGTTCTCGGCGATATCGAGCAGATGCTCGCGAAGTTCGCTACATGCGATCTTCACGGCCGAGCCGGTGAAGTAGGTCTGACGCGTAGCGGACGAGGAGCCCGACTCCGGCGTAAGCGCGGTGTCTGCGGCGATGACTTTGACACGCTCCATTGGCACGCCTACTTCTTCCGCGGCTACCTGCGCGATCATGTTCAGAAGTCCCTGGCCAACCTCCACGGCGCCTGAGTAAACCTCCAGCTCATCCTTCTCATTGAAGCACACGCGCGCGCGCGAAGCATCGGGAAACCCATCGCCGTAGCCCAGTCCAAAGCAGAAAACCGAAATGCCATAGCCGCGTTTCAGGTGCGGTGCGGGGGTATCGTAAGAGCGCGCATCCCAAATGGTCTTCGCCTGGTCGTAGGTTGCGACATGTTGTTCGAACGCAGCGACCGGGGTGGCGCAGGCGTCTCGCCTGCGGTTGACGGGTTGGGCTTCATCATCATGCGATCCAACCAGCGCCCTCGCAGTTGGAGCTTCGTAGAACCAGGCATACTGCTCGGCTGACGTTACAAGCCCCGCTTCGACCGGGTTGTCGCGTATGTAGTCTAGCTGCTTTATATATTCGGCTGCGTCCCTCAAGACGTGATCAAAGGACTCAATCTGCCAAACCGGGCCGCTTGAATTGTGGGCTTTGTTATACTCCTTAGATGTAAAGCTCTTAATAGAATGCATTATGCTCTTAAGGTTTTCGCCGGCAGCCAAAGTAAATATGGCGTGTGCATGATCGTGCATTACCACCGTCGAGCGCAGGAAGAGCCGCTTTTTGTCCCAATATCGGATTGCGGAGAGTACCATCGTGTGATCAACTGGTGAAAGTTGGACCTGCTGCCAGCAGCGAAAGGTTACAAAGTATGTCGCCATTCCCACTTCAACGTGGGGCAAATCGCGTTTGTGAAAGAATGTGTCAGGCTCCTTCCACGGGTTCATGGGAATGAAGCCAGGGTCTATGGGAGGTGTTGCGGTGGGGGAGGTGGTCGGTGGACTTGTGCGTTGGTCTGCGTCAACCGCAGGCGAGACGCCTGCGCCACTGGCGAGTTGGTCTGCGTCGACCGCAGGCGAGACGCCTGCGCCACTTTTGCGGCCTTTGGCCCACTGCACGAGTGCCGCTTCGATACATTCTTTGGCAGTAACGAGCGGAATGACTTGCGTGGTGGTCACAGCTTCGCCGCTGACGAGAAGGTTCTTCAAGCGGAGCTCGATTCGATCCATGCCCAGTCTAACGGCGAGCCGATCCAGCATCCCCTCGTAAGCGATTGCCATCTGGGCAGCGCCAAAACCCCGCATTGCGCCGGTGGGATTGTTGTTGGTGTGGACGCCGTAAACATCCACGCTGACGTTGGGGATGCGATAAGGCCCGGTGGAGTGACTACTGGCTTTGCGCATGACGGCGATGCCTGTGCTGGCATACGCGCCCTCGTCGCTCCAAACAGTAATTTTCGCCGCGCACAGGGTTCCATCGGATCTGGCGCCAAGCTGGTACTGGCAGCGGATGGCGTGGCGCTTGTGACGCGCTATCATACTCTCGGAGCGCGTGTAGCGGAGGTAGATTTTATTGCCCGGGTTTTTCAGTGCGCAGATACCGAGGTACATCTGTATGGAGATGTCTTCGCGACCGCCGAATGCCCCACCGGTTGCAGGCTGGATGATGCGCACCTTTTCAATGGGTAGTCCCAGCGCCAGCGCACACAGGCGCCGCTCCTCGTGCACCCACTGGCCGCTGACCTGCAGCGTCAGCGTGTCGCCATCGTATTCTCCGCAGCCAGCCTCGACATCCAGAAACGCATGGTCAACGGTCTGTGTCTGGAACGTCTCTTCGATCACTACGTCACACTCACTCGCAAGCGCACGTTCAGCGTTGCCTTTTCGGATGCGCTTGCCGCCCATCAGGTTGCCATACTCGTGAATGCGGGGTGCATCGGGAGCGAGTGCCTCGTCGATCGTGTGAAGCGCCGGCAGCGGCTCGTACTCGACCTTGATTTTAGTCAAGCCGTCCTTCGCCGCCTGCTCCGTCTCTGCCAGTACAACAGCAAGTGCGTCGCCCATAAATCGCACTTGTTTGTGCGCGAGGACCTCCTGGTCGCGCGCGATCAGGCCAGTTTTGTTGGTGCCCTTTACATCAGCCGCGGTATAGACGCCGATGATACCCGGGGCTGTCTGCGCTTCCGTTGTGTCCAGGCTCAGCACATTGGCAAATGCGTATCGGCTGCGCAGCACCTTCGCGTGCAGCATTCCTTTTTGGTATAGATCGCCGCCGTACGGAGTCTCCCCCGTGACTTTCCCGTGGGCGTCGATGCGAAGTAGTGATTGTCCGACTGTGGCCATGCTCCCCGATCTTTCCTGACTATCGGTAGGATTGTGTAAGAGGAGCTCTAAGCTCACACGACTCATCAACCGCAATAAGCGATTTCATGGAAATGCCGGTTTAGCTTGTCATCCGATACCGGGCTGTTTTGCGCTTTGTGCGACCAGGAATGAAGTTCACCTCCAAACCGAGGGATATAGAGTGTCCGAAAAAGAGCACGTTATCGTAACCAGCGTCGGCAGTGATCGTCCCGGCATTGTGGCGGAGTTGTCCGGCTGGATTCTCGAGAACGGCGGCAACATCGAAGACAGCCGGATGAGCCAGCTCGGCGGCGAGTTTGCCACGCTCGTGCTCGTCAGCGGCGACACGGGGTTGGCCCAGAAACTGGAATCGGCACGAGAGCAGTTTGCCAGCCAATGTGGGCAGACGATTTCCAGTAAGCCTGTTGCTGCGGCGCCATCCGCCCCCGCAATTTCGCACCTGCGGTATCAGCTTAAGGCAACGGCGCTGGATCACCCTGGGATCGTTCACCAGGTGTCGCAGCTATTGCGCGAGCAGTCGGTGAACATCGTATCCGCGAGCACGCATACTACGCCCGCTCCTTTTACGGGCGCACCTGTCTTTCAGTTTCAGATGCTGGTGGACGTGCCAGGCACGACCACGGCCGCTAAACTTCGCGATCAACTGCGGGAGCTTGGCGACAGGGACAATATCGATTTTACGCTTACCGCGGCGGAATAACCGAAGGACTTCTTTTGAGCTTCGGGACTTGCGCGGGCACTTGAAGCAGGGCGAAGCCATACTCGAAGGTGGTGCCGTCCGGGCGTGCGGCTTTACCAGGCATGGGTTCGTCCTCACCCCAGTACAGATCGACCTGGTAATTCCTTAGGGCCCCGGTGTCGCCGACGATCCAGCTATCGTTGCCCGTCAGGTCCTTGACCCATGGGCTGATAAACTGCACGCGTGCGAAAGGTGAAACGCCAAGAGCTCGCCGGTTGGTGGCACAGGTAACCCGGGATGCCAACCTCGAGCGGTGGTAGCCCGTCGGCCGACTGGTGTAGCCGAAGCGACCTCGTCCCTCGTATCGAATGTAGTGGAGACCGTTGAGTGGCTGTTGGAGCCGGCCGATGCCCTCGAGGTGGACGGCATTGAGAAAGTCGCGGTTATAAGCCCGGCCGCCCAGCCCAGGTTTTGTTTGCGTAGTAGAATCGAACCCGCGTTCGACCGTAAATCCGGATTCTTTTGGGGTGTAGTACAACGTGCAGACGACGAAGTAGGTTCCGGCACGTCCACCCGGGCGTTTCGCCAGCGCCTTGTTTTCACTCGTGATTCGCTCCATAACCTGGGGCCACGGAATATCGGCCTGCGCTGTAGAAACACAAAGGGCCAGACCGAGTAAACATTTCTGTACCAGCCAGTTCTGCATAAAGTCCACTGAAGTAGCGGGGGCAAGGCAACGCCAGCATAAAAATGCCGTTTGCCATGCTGCTGTGAGCTGTGCGTGCATACCACTTAAGCAAAGCCGGAGAAGATGTGATGTCCGATGTTTGCGGCATGCGCCGCACGAAAGTAAAAACAGGTGGTGGCTGGCGCGCGATATTGTACACTTTGAGTAAGGCACGGGCGGCCGGCGGCATATGGCGCATGTGGAAGGCGTTGAGCACGAAGAACGCATGCAAGACGTGCGCGCTGGGTATGGGTGGGCAACTCGGCGGAATGGTGAACGAGAAAGGACACTGGCCAAGCCTTTGCAAAAAGAGCGTCCAGGCCATGGCGGCGGATATGCAGGGCGCGATCCAGCCGGAGTTCTTTGAGAAGTTCAGCATTGCGGAGCTGAAGCAGATGTCGCCGCGCGAGCTCGAGGAATCCGGCCGTCTCACTCAGCCGGTTTACGCCGCGCCTGGCGATACGCATTACCGGCGCATCTCATGGGACGATGCGCTGGCACGCATCGCAAAGAAACTGCGCGACACTCCGCCCGAAAACACCTTCTTTTACTTCAGCGGGCGTTCCTCCAACGAGGCCGGTTTTCTTCTACAGCTCTTCTCGCGGCTGTATGGCACCAACAACGTGAACAATTGCAGCTACTACTGCCACCAGGCTTCGAGTGTGGGACTCGCCAGCGTCACCGGCTCGGGCACCGCGACGCTAAAACTCGATGACGTGGAGCAATGTGACCTGTTGTTCTTAATCGGCGCCAATCCTGCCAGCAATCACCCGCGGTTCCTGCACACCATCCTGCGCATGAAGCGCCGAAAAGGCAAAGTGATTGTCATTAACCCGGTGCGCGAACTGGGGCTGGTGCGCTTCCGGGTGCCGTCTGATCCATGGAGCCTTTTTTTCGGCACACGCATCGCCGACGAATACGTGCAGCCGCACATCGGGGGAGACATTGCGCTTCTCGCCGCCATCGGAAAAGCGCTTCTCGAACGCGGCGCAGTCGAGCATACGTACATCCAGGAATACACCGAAGACTATGCAAACTTTGAAGCCATGCTGCGGGCTCTCGATTGGGTCGAGCTCGTGCAGCGCTCAGGTGTCTCGCGCGAACAGATCCAGCAACTTGCGGATTTGTACGCCGCATCGCAAAACACGGTTTTCTGCTGGGCAATGGGTGTAACGCATCACGGGCACGGTGTGGAAAACGTGCAAATGATCGGAAACCTTGCACTTATGCGCGGCATGGTCGGGCGTCCCAAAGCAGGACTGCTGCCGCTGCGCGGGCACAGCAATGTGCAGGGCATCGGCAGCATGGGCGTTACACCGCGGCTCAAGGCAGCCGTGCTCCAGCGCATCCAGGAGAAGTACGGAGTCACGCTGCCAACCGGTCCTGGAATGGATACTCTCAGCAGCATGGAGGCAGCGGCGGAAGGACGAACACGTTTCGCGTGGTGTGTCGGCGGAAACCTATATGGCAGTAATCCGGACGCGAAGTTCGCGAAAGAGGCGCTCAACGCAATTGATCTCGTGCTCTACATGAGCACCACGCTGAACACCGGTCATGCGTGCGGCACAGGCTGCGAGACTATCATCCTGCCGGTGCTCGCGCGTGATGAAGAGTCGCAAGCGACCACGCAGGAGAGTATGTTTAATTATGTGCGGATGAGCGACGGAGGTCCGGCACGTCACGAAGGACCGCGCAGCGAAACCGAAATTATCGCGCACGTCGCACAGGATGTGCTGGGCGACGCCTCGCCTGTCGATTGGAAGGCGATGCAACAGCATGGAAACATTCGAGAAGCTATCGCGGCTATCATTCCCGGATACGAAGAAATTGCGGAAATGGACCTTACACGCCAGGAGTTCCACATCCCCGGCCGGATCTTCCACGCGCCGAAATTCGCGACCGTATCTGGCCGCGCGGCGTTTCACGCCATCGAATTGCCGGATTTTCCGGATGGCGATCGAACATTGCGCCTGATGACCATCCGCAGCGAAGGGCAGTTCAACACAGTTGTTTATGAGGAAGAAGACCTGTACCGCGGACAGGAGCGGCGCGATGTGATTATGCTCGCATCGGCGGATCGAGAACGGCTTGGGTTGCATGTTAACCAGCGCGTCACCGTCAGAAGTGCGAGCGGCTCGCTCCACAACGTTCTTGTTCGGGAGTTAAATGTGCGGCCGGGCAACGCCGTGATGTACTATCCAGAGGCAAACGTCCTGGTCAGCCGAAATGTCGATCCAGCTTCGCGCACCCCTGCCTTTAAGAACACTTCCGTCACTATTGAAACCGCGGCGGCGACCCGTGAAGTCGTTGCGGCACAGGATCAGGCTACTGAAGAAATGATTGTCCTGGCTTCAGCGGGGTAATTTCCCAGCGGAGGTGCCTCATGAACCGTCCGTTTACAAGCCTGCGCTTTGTGTTAGTATGTGTTTTCGCGTGTTTGTGTACATTTGCCTCGGCGCAAAGTGGTCGAGCAGGAGCGCTTAGCGTCGCGACATATAATCTCACGCCGCGCGTGCCGATGAAGGAGAATGTTGAACAGGCACGCCAGTTGGCGCAGAGCACTGTCACGGTCGTGAAATCACTGCTGTACGCGCAAAGTGGAGAGAGCGCCGCAGCCAGCGTCGGCCGGCGCATGTGGTATGATCCAAACACCCTCCAGCTTACCATCGTCGACACACCTGAGAACCTGCGCACGGTCGGCGATTTTATCAAATCCAACGCCACAATGGCTGCCAATAAATCCAAGAGCGAAATCATGTTCCTCAAGCACCAGAATGCCAGCGAAATGACAGAGCTGCTTAACAGGGTGACGGGGGCCGGTGCCGGTACCGCGGGCCCGGCAACAGGCAACTCGGTAACTAAAACTTTGCGTGTCGAAGGAGAACTAACCTTCCGCGATCTCAAGATCCGAATTACCAAAGTGAACGAGAATGACATCAACAACAAGAACGACGACTCGGTGGAGATGGTCGTGCGCACGCCCACGTCGAGTGAGGACCGCACCATCGAAGAGTTTCGATCCGACTTTCTGGACGACTATGAGCTTAATGTGATTGAGGTGCGGCCATCGAGCACCCCGGGTGAGGGATCAGTTCGCCTTGAAGTCCGATACACTCCCGCCAACGTTCCGGGCGGTGTCGTACCACCGGCTCGCTAACTCACAGCGGCAGCAATCCGGCTCCGTACTTGTTCCTGATGGGCCGCGTCCTGGTAATGTTGCCTCGGCCAGAAGAACCCCTTTAAGCCATCACCCCGGTTGCGGGGAACAATGTGCACATGCAGGTGCGGCACACTCTGGCTCACGACGTTGTTCATTGCAACGAAAACACCTTGCGAGCGCATGGCAGTTTGCACCGCGACCGACAACCGCCTGGCATTCGCAAACATCGGCGCGAGTAACTCTTCGGGCATTTCCATCAGGGTCTGAATGTGCGGCTTGGGGATCAGCAGGCAGTGACCTGGAAATAGCGGCCGCGTATCGAGAAAACAAAGAGAATCCCTATCTTCAAACACAACGCTGGCATTTGAAGGTGCCGTTACAATGGAGCAGAAAACGCAGTCCTGCTCGCTCAGCAGTTTTTTGCTCAAAGCCTGGCAGACCCCTTAAAGCAAAACGACCGGGGCTTTTGGCCCCGGCCGCAAGTTCTGATTTTTTCAGCAACGACTAGTAGTAGTAGCCGCCGCCATAGCCATACGATGGGTAGTACGAATGTGACGGATACGAGTAATAGCTGTGGCTCGGATAGGAATACGACGGATAGTAGTCGTAACCGCCGCTGTAGTATCCACCGCCGTAGCCGCCACCGTAATATCCGCCGCCGTAGGACGATTGCTGTCCCATGTTATAAAGCGCGGCTGCGCCAAGCCCGATGGCTCCGTACTTTACGATGGTCTTGGTGCGCGCTTCTGCGGTTGTCGGGGTGCTGGCCGCCAGAAGGGCCACTGCCGGAAGGGCGAAAGCGAGTTTTGTAAATCTCATTTCCATGCTCCTTTGCGTGGTTAAAGCCGCCGGATAGGCCCGACGTGCTTGTTCACCTGTTTTGCTCGCAATTCGTGCGCCAATATCAGGCAAAAACGGCGAGTCCTGCTCACGAAATCAGGCATAGCGCTACCTTCACCCCGCAACCGCGAATGTTACGCGTTAAAGCATGCTCGGAAACCGCACACGTTTCTATTGTAACCACAGCAAACCGAATGCTTTGAGATAAAGCATAAAAAAGTAGTCACCAAAAGAGGGTTCGTGTTGCGTTGGAAGCGAGAATCACGGCGCTCGCCGATTCCTATGATGCCATGACAACGGAGCGGGTATACCGCGGCGCTGTTTCGCCGGAGACCGCGCTCGAAAAAGGTCGCGAGCAAAGGCAGATTAGCTGCGGCGGCCTCGTGAAGAATCGGTTTTGTGAGTGGCTTAATCTACTTTCATCGTGATGATTTTGTAGGGTGTGTATGGGATTGAAATGTCGATCCCGTCGATCACCGCTGGGGTGGTTTCTTCTTCCAAAAGATTGCAAAAAGTCGCTTTTCGGAACGGAATGTTCAGCCGCACTATCGCCGTGCCGCGTGCGCCGTGGCATTCGTAAAACCGCAGGATCAGCGCATCGGAATCCTCGGCTTTTTTGATGGTGTCGAGGACGAGGTTCGTGTCTTCTACAACGGCTGCGTAACTGGTGTGAGTCGCTCGCGACTCCGCTGGGGATGTGTTGGGTCCTTCCTGGACCAGCAGCGGCATATTGAACGAAGCGGCCTCCTGGACGATTGCTCCTTCGCGCCAGTTTCCAATGTGCGGGACGATTGCATAAGAGAAGTGGTTTTTACCCATATCGGCTTCTGGATCGGGATTCTTGGGCGATCTCAGCAAGCTGATGCGCATCGTGTTGCCGTGCGTGCTGTAGCCGTATTTGCTTTCGCTGAGGAGCGCGACGCCGAAGCCGTGCTCGGAGACATCGCTCCAACGGTGACCAGGAACTTCGTAGCGGGCAAGGTCGTAAGGCGTGTTGAAGTGGGTGGGACGCTCCGCGTTGCCGAACTGCATTTCATAGGTGGCGTTCATCGCACGAACATTGACCGGAAACGCGACTTTCAACATGCGGTTCTCTTCATGCCAGTCCACCTCGCAATGGAACTCAAGTCGACGCGAGGCAGCGTCTAGACGAACGAATTGTCGCAAGCTGCTCGCACGGCCAATGGATCGATTGAATTCCACTTCGGCGCGCAATTCATGCTGCTGAACAATTCTCATCGAAGTGGCGGGGGAGCATGGTGTTTCCATTTCCATGTGGAAAGGATCGACATCCCACGCCGCCCACGCCGTGGGAGTGTCTTCATAAATCAATAGCTGGTTGCCCGACGCAGCGAGTGATTCGCGACCGGAGTACTTTTCGACGAGGCTGCGGACGGTGCCGTCTGGTTGCAGAGTAGCGGCGAGATACTCGTTTTCGAGCACGACACTCCCGTCGTTGCCGGTGGTAAGGGTCACAGCCGAATTGTCCGGTGCAGTGGTAATGGTACCCGTGCCGTAGGCTGGTGCTTCGGCAAAAGCTGGCTTGCCATTGGACAGGGTGATAACTTCCGCACGATCGAACGCTGTTGTGTTTATAATAGCGCCGCCAATTGCCGCCGCAGCGGATTTTATGAGAGAGATCGCGGTCTGCTCGATTTCGGCGTAGTGACGCTTTGCGTCATCGTATACGAGTTTGATGGACGAACCAGGCAGTATGTCATGGAACTGGTTAAGCAGCACGAGCTTCCACAAGTGATCCAGCTGCTGCGTCGGATAGCTGAAGCCGTGCAGCCGATGCGCGATAGCAGACAGGAACTCCACATCGTGGAGCAGGATTTCCGTTTTGCGATTGCCGCGTTTGGTAGCTGCCTGTGTTGTGTAGGTGCCGCGATGGTACTCGAAGTAAAGTTCACCCACCTGGCGGGTGCGGTCGGTGATGTCCTTTTCGAGGCGTTCCCAGAATTCCTCCGTATTTGAAAAACGTGTGCGGGGAATACCCTGTAGATCTTCGTACCTGCGCAGGCGCTCGAGCATGAGGCGCGTGGGTCCGCCACCGCCGTCGCCGTAGCCATAGAGCACAATGGACTGGGTGGATCGGTCGTGGTCTTTATAGTCGCGCGCGCCTTTGCGCATCTGCTCCACCGTGACAATCGCGTTGTAATCTTCCGTCGGCGGGAAGTGTGTAAGCACATCGCTGCCGTCGATGCCTTCCCACATGAAGGTATGGTGGTGCGGTTTATTGAAGCGGTTCCAGCTAAGCTTGTTCGTGAGAAACCGGGTGATGCCGGCACCCCGGCAGATCTGGGGCAGCTGGCCGTTGTAGCCGAAAACGTCGGGGTTCCAGAACTCGCGACATGTGACGCCGAATTCCTGTTGGAAGAACCGCTGACCTACGAGGAACTGGCGCACCAGAGCTTCGCCTGATGGGATGTTGCAGTCGGGCTCGATCCAGGTGCCGCCGACGATGACCCACTGACCGGATTTGACGCGTTGCCTGATGCGATCGTAAAGGTCGGGATTGCGCTGCTTAATCCAGTCATATTGCTGGGCCTGGCTGCACGCAAACTTGTAGTCGGGATAGTCCTCCATGTATGTGGTTTGACTGGAGAACGTGCGCTCGCATTTGCGGTGCGTTTCAGCCAGGGGCCACAGCCAGGCGGTGTCTATGTGCGCATGTCCGATGGCCGAGCACTCGTGCACGCAAGAGGCGTTCGAGTTCTTATAAAGCGCTTTGAGGATCTTGCTGCCGGCGCGCCATGTCTCGCGATCCATCGGGTCGTAGATGTTCGCGAAGCTGTTCAGCTCGGCCAGGAGAGTGCCAGCCCAGGTCTTGTCGAGGTCGCCCTTCGACTGGTCTGCTTCGAGGGATTGTAGCACCTCGAAGTCGTTGAAGAGATCCCATGCATCCTGATCGAAGAGAGCAATCTCGGCGCGGTCGAGGACGAAGCGGCTTACATGTTTGTAGTGCGTAGGCCACATGTGTTCCCATTCGCCGAAGAGCCCGTTGCAGGCCATCTCGACCTGGAACGGTAAGGTTTCGCCGCCGCGGGCTTTGCGGGTGAGGGTTGCGTCGATGCGGACAGGGCCTTCGGATCCGGCCGGTTCATAGTTTAGACCCTGGATGCTTCGACCGTCGACCCATAACGTGCCCTCGCTGAAGGTGTTCCACAACACGTCTACGCGTCGCGACTTCCATGCATCGGGAATCGTAGCTTTTGCACGAAACCAGAAGGTGGCCCAGCGAGGTCCGAATTGATCGCCGAATTGTGCGGGTCGGAAGGCGGTGAGCTTCTGGGCTTCCGCGTACGAGATACGGTCATCAACCTGTTCGCTGACAAGCAATTCTGTGAGCGGCTGGACCTCGGGGTAGATGCGCGCGCGTAGTTTATCCGTGAGCTGCTTCAGCCTCTCGCGCGTATAATCTGGATATCTTTCCAAGTTAGAACCTCGGTGTGGATGGAAGGTGTAATAAAACGGGTTAAATCAGGCGGAATTTAATCCGGAATCATGGTTCACTGATCTGCCTAGGGTATTTTCAAACTTTGATTTCGGGACGCTTTCACACTTCGTGCAGTGGTGAATGCGATCTTTCACCGCAATGCTCAAAGAAAAGGTGCATATGGCGCACGACTAACAGCATGAACGGCTGGTTTGGTGTCCCATTAATTCGTTCACTGGTTTTGTGTGCCGTCTGAGCTCAAAAGCTTGCTGAAGTATAGCTATGAACTTCTGGGACGGCACACTGGTTTGTTTTCGAGATCATCAAGTATGGTGCAGCATGGGAGTAGGGTTAGATGCGGCCCGTTCCGATCTCCGTTCCGGGAGGGGAACTACCAGCCCGGCGCACGGCTATCAGTTTTCTGCTTTCGAGGATAAACAGAAAGCGCGCATCCGAATTAGAGGATGCGCGCCACCTTGGGTTATCGTTGGTTCGTAATCAGTTCGATCGAGCGTAGCTTTGCCGTTTGGTCTGGCCGAACTATGATTCGACACACCGGGTTGCGTCTATGCGGCAGCGTTATTTTTCCAGAAGGCGTGCATGCTTCGAGCGCGCTGAAGCGTACAGGTAGCCTTGCACTGGATATACACCAAAGTTGTACGCGCTGGAGTGGCCGTAGCCCGAACCGCATGGCAGAAGCGATTCGACCGGGCTATGTTTGGCGACGACATAACCGCAGGGCAGCGGCGCGCAACTTGGAGCACAGATCGAGGTTCCAACCGAAGAAGTCATCGGGCCGGAGATCAGCGATGGCATCATCGCGAGTCCAGTGAGTATCGGTATTGTAAGATCCATTAGAATGTCCTTTTCTCGGCAATTTGGACGGCGTCGACAACGGACACAGCCATGGTCGAACAAACGGAAACTGCACCTTCGGATTTAGCGGATGCACGAAAAAAGCGCCGGGGTAACGGCGCTTTTCGTTTAAGGAAAACTGGGAGCGCTTAGCTTAGCGCCAACCTCCGGAGGCCGAGAATGTTGCGCCGCCATAGCTGCTGCCGTAGCTCGCGCTGCCATAGTTGCCGCCGTAACTCGTGGAGTAATCCGCTCCACCGTATCCGCTATATCCGGCACTATATCGGGTGTTCGAATATCCACCGGAAGATGGAGCATAGCCGTAGCTGGCCGTGTATCCGCCGCGGGCTGCATAAGGGCTGGGTGCGTACGTTGGCGTATTGCTGTAACCGCCATAATACCCCGAATTTGCAGTTCCGCATGTGTTGCATGCGGAATAGCATGGGTTGTCGCAGTCACCTCCGCCTGAACCACCTGCAAGTAGACCAACTCCCAGCAGAGCCGGAATCAAAAATCCGCACATAATTGCCTCCATGAACCTAAAATTGTAACTTCTATAAAGTCGCTTTACACCGTCAGCATGTGGTGTGCCCGTATGTTCAACGCAACCCCGAATGCTGTTGTTTATTAAATTGGACCTGATGTTAACTAGCTATGAATTACACTAGATTTCCAGCAGGCCTGGCTATGGTCTTCCTGCTCGCCTATGCACCGGCTTTTGGTAAGGTTACGCTGGTGGCGGCAGTGGCCACTAACGCCGGGGCCGCCTTCGAGGAGATGGCGGTCGTGTTTGAACGAAGTAGTGGTGTGAAGGTGTCGCTTTCTGCCGGCGCAACTGGCCTGCTGGCGCGGCAACTGCGGGAGGGTGCTCCGTTTGATGTGTTCGTCTCGGCAGACATGGGCACCGTCGAAACACTTGCCAGGGAGAGCCTTCTGACGAGTTCATCCGTGCAAAGCTATGCGCGCGGGACGCTCTGCTTGTGGCGAGCGCCGGAGGCAGGGCGGCGGCGGCAGACCATTGACGATCTTGTCACCAGCAAGGCAGACAGACTGCGCATCGCGATTGCGAATCCGGAGACCGCTCCCTTTGGAGCGGCCGCTAAGCAGGCGCTGCAGCGGCTGGGGGTGTGGGACAGACTTCTGCCCCGGATCATTATTGCTGAGAATGTCACGGCTGCGATGAACATGGCGCGCACCGGGAACGTCGACGCTGCGCTGGTTGCGCTTTCCGCCGTGGGTGACGCGTCAGAGGGTGCTGTTGTGGTGCCGCCGGCGCTGTATGCGCCGATCGTGCAGGGAATGGCTGTGACGTACGCCACAAGGCATCGGGCTGAAGCTACGGCCTTCTGCCATTTTGTACGCGGCGCGCAGGGCAGGGCTATTCTATTGAAGTACAGGTTTGAGGTGCCGTGAACAAACCTCTGGTGTGGTCTACCGTTAGTTCGCAATCAGTTGTGTGAGCCGAATCGAGCTTGTTTTCCCTGCCCAAACTGGATAAGAATTGCTGATTCGGGCCTTGTGTGGGCTACGAAGCGGAGGAGGAGGCGGTAGCGCGTGCAATTCGGTTTCTGCGGAATTCGACTGTAATCAGAGGAGTTTATTTTATTTCGCCGCAGCGCTTCGTGGGCAGCAGCGTGAGCACGAATTCGAAAAAGGATTCAGCCTGATGAAGCGCCTGTTGAAATTCGTCCGGATCTGGAAGCAGCGATTCATCCGGATATCGATAGGCAGTCGCATAGGGCGTCAGTGACTCGCCGGTCGTTATCCACGGTTCAAAACGGTCATCGAGTTCCGCGAGACGGGCGATTAGGTGGCGCACATCATGTGATTTCATAAGAGAAATCCCTTGGAAGCAAAGCACGGCCTTCGCCGCTTTCTCAGCCGCTTGCTGGCAATGGTAGATCGCCGTGTCCAGCAACGGTTCCGGGCCAAGTGCGAGTTTCCTGGCGGATTGAAGGTCGTGCTGGGCTTTTGTGAGCCATCGGTGCACCTCCTCTAAGAGGAGGTCATCCATAAAGGGCTTTTCCCTCGGCGAATATGCGAGAAACGAGCGAACCCGGAATTCGGCGCAATTGCATGACCTCACTGCGGGTTTTTACGAGAATATCGACCGAAATCCGCAGACTGCCAAGCGAATGATGCGCGCGTTGCGCCCGGCGTATCGGCGACTCATCGCTTTGCTCGACGATGACAAGCACATCGACATCGCTATCCTCCGATGGTTCTCCCCAGGCACGCGAGCCAAAAAGGATGATCCGGTCGGGGCTGAACTCTGCCACAAGCCGCCGGGTCATTTCACTGATAGTTTCGCGCGAATCAGTAGGTATCATATCTCGGTTCTTCTTCATCATCCCTGTAAAACTATAAGCTTGGACACTATGATGATCTTCAACGAAAAAAGCCCCCGCTTTTAGGGCGGGGGCTGTTTGGATTATGCGAGCGAGGTTTTGGTTCGCTGGAAGCTAGACAGAAGAGAAGTGCGCTGCGTGGTCGTTTTGATCAAGGCGTATGGGATCGACCTGGC
>JBPCLP010000023.1:0-19071 GCA_051003195.1 Candidatus Sumerlaeaceae bacterium
TTTCCGGCGCCCCTTCAGGGCGCGATGTAATTGGATCGATATACCCAGGGCTGCGTCGGCCACAAAAAGCCGTGGCCTCCTTTCCCTGGGCTGTGTTCCGCTGCACCTTCGGTGCAAAAAACCTGAGGGCTGCGGATTCCAAAAAGGGGGAATCCTGTGGTGCGGTGTCGCAGAGATTCGTAAACTATAGCTATGAACTTCTGGGACGGCACACTGGGTCGGAGCTGTTACTTCTGCCTGAGGAGCGAGGTCTCGATTTCCTGAAGCTGATTTCCGGTCATCAGTTCGCCGTACTCGACTGAGTCTTTGAAGCGACCAAGGTCGAGATGCATAAGAGACCACTCTTTGTGCGTGTCGTGAGCTACAATGGGCCCCATCTCGTCGCTGGCCCAATAGACACTTTCCCAGACTTTGCCGCCCACGTTGATTCGAAGAACGCGTCCGCGTTCCAGCATGTCCCTGGGTTTGGCAGGCTCCGGTGCTACCTCGATATCTGCCGGCGTATCTGCAGTCTCGGCGGCAAGAGAAGGTTCGGAAGGATGAGCTTCGGAGATCGCCGCGCCGCTTGTGCGGCCGGGCATGCGGCCTTCCTGGTGCGAGGCGACTTGCCGAACTACCGAGGCAAATTCGTAGCGCTCCAGGTGAAATATAACAGCATCGCGGTCCCAGCTTCCGGATTCCCGCATTTGTGCGAACAGCGGCTCCGGAAGATGGCCGATGTGCTGGGAATCGTACTGCTGCAGAAAAATTCCACGTGGCGCAACTGTCCCATCCGGTTCCAGGAAATAGAGAAGTGCGTAATCTTTTCCGGAAACTGCGTCTTTGTAGATGGCTACACTGCCATCGTCGAGGCGCAGAATAGTACCCGATACATAGTCGGCGCTGCTTTTGGACGGAGGACCTGGTGCAGTTCTCCCGGGCTGGATGTTCGTGGTTACCTGGGTAATCGGCCGGCGCCCTTTTGGACCTTTTGAACTGGCGACGGCATCATAGCCGCGTTTTTCCAGCTCATCCATGGTCATGGGCTGCAAGTCGTCGTCCGCCCCGGCGTCACCAGACGCTTCACGGGTCTTGCGCAGCCGCTCATAGTACTCGCGATAGCGCGGATCGTCCTGGTAAGATTGTTTGTCGTCGCGCCTGGGCTTCAAATCCTGTGTCTCTCTGCCTTCTGCCGGGCGATACAGCGGAGCACGCGGCTTGAAGTTTTTGGCGATCCGTTCGCGTTCGCGGCGGCGAATTTCCGCCTCCACTTCCTCTGGATCGTCGTAGTTCGGCTGGGCCTTTAAGCCGCTTTCAAGCTTTTCCAGATAAGCACGCTCCGCAGGGGTCATTTGATCCCCGAGGGCGGACTTGAGGTCATCGAGCTGTTTCTTTGGTTTAGCCACGAATCCTAACATCTACCTGTTTACTTCCAATTGGATTACAAGTATAGGACGCGGGGCTTCTAACGCACGTTGTCATCCGTGGGAAAAAAGTGAAAAAACTATCTTGAGGACCCTGATGTGGCGAAAGCTGAGGCGGTCGCGGTCGTGTGGGCGTCAGAAGAAACTGCCATTGAACGCCGATTTGAGAGCAGCTGGGACACAGTCACGAATGTATAGCCGCGTGCCCGCAGCTCGGGTACGATGGCCCTGGTTGTTTCCATTACAGTGTCGCGACCCCGGTGCAGGCGGTCGTGCATGAGGATGATCGATCCGTCGGACGTGCCCTTGAGGATTGTGTTTATCATTTGAGCAGCGGGACGGCCCATCCAGTCGTTGGTGTCCACGTCCCACAGAAGGACCTTGTAGCCAAGTTCGGCACAGACGGACCTCACGGTCGAATTGTGCGCGCCATAAGGCGGGCGCATGGTTGGTACCGGTGCACCGTTTGAGGCTGAGGTAAGCAGATCCTGCGTGGAACTTAGCTCCTCGCGCACAGCCGCGGCGTTCATCTTGGTCAGCTGTTTATGGTTGTAGGTATGGTTGCCGAGTTCGTGTCCGGTTTGTACGATAGTTTGAACCATCCCAGGGTACTCTTTGACGCGTTCACCCAGCATATAGAACGTGGCCGGAACCTTGTTTTCGTTAAGGTAATCCAGCAGCTTTGGAGTGAAGGGGTCAGGCCCATCATCGTAGGTCAATGCGACAAGTTTCTTACCTGTGGGCCATGCCGTAATAACCTGCGAACCAGTGCTGGAAGCGGTGGCCGATGCGGCCCTCTGTGGTGAAGAGTCGGTCCTGTTCGGCTCTGGCCGCACTGGTTTCTTTGATTCGGTATCCTGTGCCTGCCCGGCACTTTTTACCACAGTTTCTTTGTGTTCGGCCTTGGCCTTTTTCGGCGCTTCAGTGCGTGGCTTTGCGGTGTTTGCCTTCCGGGGCTCAGGCGTGCTGGTTGGTACTATCCGGTATGGTTGCTGCGGCCGGACACCTGTATAAGCTGGAACGCTGGGATAGGGGGTACGAGTAGATTGCTGCTGGCCCGACTGATTGTACGTCTGACCGGGCTGATACTGAGAAAACGCCGGGTTGAGGTTCGCTGTTAAAGCGACGCATAAAAACGCTAGGGCAGGCCGGTACACCACAGACTTCTTTCATATCACGAATAGCGGCTTGAATTTGAGATGCGACGACCAGAGTCCAGTAGAATCGAGGGGGATGCGCAAAATTCAAGTTTCATAATTTCGGAAAGTTTGCCGCTTTTCGGGAAAACTTGACGGATATTTGGGGAAGAAACCCCGATAACTCACCGAAACTTCGGAGTTTTTTGGGCGGGCGGCGAACAGCAGGCCGCGCGAATTGTTTCTCCACCCAACGATGAGTAAACGTTCAGAGAAGTCGAAAAACACCGAAGATCTATTAGACAACCAAAGCCACTCCAGCGAGCTGATACCGCTGATTCCGCTTAAAGATATTGTCGTCTTTCCCAACTGTATTACCCCGCTATTCGTCATGCGGCCAAAGAGCCTGAATGCGCTGGAAGACGCTGTTGCGTCAGACAAGCGTCTGTTCCTGGTGACGCAAAAGGCCGTCGATGTAGAGAATCCTGCTCCGTCCGACCTTTACGAGCATGGCACTGTGTCCGAGATCCTGCAGGTACTCAAGATGCCGGATGGCGCGGCCAAAATCCTGGTTGAAGGTCAGTACGTCGCGCGTATTCTTGGTTACGAGCAGAACGATCGCACCACACAGGCGATGCTGATAAAGCAAGAGGTCGCAACGACAGCGGGCAGAGACCGGGAGGCGCTGTTGCGGCTGGTCCTGAACCAATTCGAAACTTATGTGAAGCTCTACGACAAGATTCCCGATGAGCTTTTTGTTTCGATCAAGAATTTCGACGATGCGCTGCAGATCGCCAACGCGATCAGTCATTACGCGAACTTTAAAACCAAGGACAAACAGCAGTTGCTCGAGCTGGACCAGCTTGACAAAAAACTGCTTACCCTCAGCCAGCTGCTGAGCAACGAGAACGAGTTGCTCGAGCTCGAGGGGAAGATCATGACGCAGGTGAAGTCCCAGATCGGCAAGAGCCAGAAGGAGTACTTCCTCAACGAACAGCTCAAAGTGATCGAGAAAGAGCTCGGGCTCAACAGCGAAGAAGACGTCGAGATTGAAGAGCTGGCGGAGAAGATCGAGAAGAGCAAAATGCCGGACGAGGCGCGCGAAAAAGCGCAGCGTGAGCTGGCCCGGCTGGCAAAGATGGCGCCGATGTCACCTGAAGCTACGGTGTCACGCACCTATATCGAATGGCTATTGGACTTGCCGTGGGGGAAGGCGACGAAGGACAAGCGCGACCTGGATCACGCCCAGCAAATTCTGGATGAGGACCACTACGGTCTTTCGAAGGTGAAGGACCGCATCATCGAGTACCTGGCGGTGCATCAGCTCACGAAGCATGTAAAAGGCCCGATTCTATGCCTGGTTGGCCCTCCGGGTGTAGGCAAAACTTCGCTGGCGCGAAGCGTGGCACGCTCACTCGGGCGCAAGTTTGTGCGCATTTCGCTGGGGGGAGTACGTGACGAGGCCGAGATTCGTGGACATAGACGCACCTACATAGGATCATTGCCTGGTAAGATTCTGCAGGCGATGAAGAAGGCGGGCGCATCCAACCCGGTCATGCTGCTCGACGAGATTGACAAGATGTCGGCGGATTTTCGCGGCGACCCTGCGAGTGCGCTGCTGGAGGTCCTGGATCCGGAGCAGAACAAGGCGTTCAACGACCACTACCTGGAAGTTGATTACGACCTGTCCGACGTGTTCTTTATTACAACAGCCAACACGACTGCGGGCATTCCGTATCCGCTTATGGATCGCATGGAGCTGATTCGTATTCCGGGGTATACGGAAGACGAAAAGCTGGAGATTGCTGAGCGTTACCTCGTGCCGAAACAGGTTCAGGCGAACGGGCTCTCGATTAAGACGATCGATTTCACGCGGCGCGCCATCCAGGTGATCATCAACAACTATACGCGTGAAGCCGGTGTGCGAAACCTCGAACGTGAAATAGCCACGGTGTGCCGGCGAATCGCCAAGGACCTTGTCCGCAGCACCGACAAAAAGGCGGGCAGCAAACAAGTGAAGGTGACGCCGGAGAAAATACGGACATTACTCGGGCCTATCAGGCACAAGGACAACCTCGCGCAGAAGGAGCCGGAGATCGGCGTGGCGACAGGGCTTGCATGGACGGAGGTCGGCGGCGAACTGCTGCCTGCCGAAGTTACGGTGATGAAAGGCCGGGGTAACCTGGTACTGACGGGCAAACTTGGCGAAGTAATGCAGGAGAGCGCCAAAGCAGCACTCAGCTACATCCGCTCGCGCAGTGACAAACTGAATGTGCCGGTCGACTTCTACCGCAACACCGACATTCACGTGCATATTCCTGAAGGTGCGATCCCGAAGGATGGACCGAGTGCCGGCATAACGATGACGACTTCTATGGTCAGCGCTCTGACCAATCGCCCCGTGCGACAGGACATCGCGATGACGGGAGAAATCACATTGCGCGGCAAGGTGCTGAAGATCGGTGGGCTGAAGGAAAAAGTGCTGGCCGCACACCGTGCACACATCATGAACATTATTATCCCGCAGGATAACGAGGACGACCTGGAAGACATCTCCAAGAAGATCCGGCGTGAGATGAATTTCGTACTGGTGGACACCGTAGACCAGGTTCTTGAAAATGCGCTACTAACTGCTACTGTGCCGACCGACCCGCGCATTTTCAGTTCCCGGGCACCGCGGCGGACTGTCCCGATTACAAAAGGTAATTAGTCTCCAGGCCGGCTTTCGCTGGTGCTGCGGCGGTCGTATCTCAACTCGACCATTGCACTTGCCTTCAACTGGCAGATTGTTGCGGGCATGGCAAAATCTAAAATCCAGTTCGTCTGCCAGGAATGTGGTGAGGGATACCCCAAGTGGGCTGGCAAGTGCACGGCCTGCGGGCAGTGGAATACGCTTGTTGAAGAGCGGGTAGCGGCCGATCCGGCGAAGGCGCCCGGCGCTGCGAATCGCGCTGCATTCCGATTAAGGCACGACGTGGGCGAACGGCGTACCGTGGCGGTACCCATCACGCAAATTAACGCGCTCGCGGAGAATCGTACCTTTACGCATATTGACGAGTTCGATCGAATACTTGGCGGCGGTATCGTTGCCGGTTCGGTGACCTTGATCGGTGGGGAGCCGGGCATTGGCAAGAGCACGCTGCTGTTGCAGGTGGCGCAGCGGCTTGCTTCCGCCGAGAAGCCATCGCTCTACGTCAGCGGCGAGGAAAGCCTGGAGCAGATGCGGCTGCGTGCGTCACGGATGGGTGCATTGTCTGACCATCTGCTCTGCCTGAGCGAAACCGAAGTGGAGGCAATCGGCGACCAGATCGTCCAGACGATGCCCTCGTGCGTCATCGTCGATTCCATCCAGACGGCCTACACGCCGGAGATCAGCGGGGCACCCGGCAGCGTTTCACAGATAAGGGAGTCCGCGGCGCATCTGCTGTTCCTGTGCAAACAGTTGCACGTTCCGCTGTTCCTTGTGGGCCATTTAACGAAAAGCGGCGTCGTTGCCGGGCCGCGCATTCTCGAGCATATGGTTGATACCGTGCTCTACTTCGAGGGTGATCGACACCACAATTTCCGAATCCTGCGCGCGGTGAAAAACCGTTTCGGTTCGACTAACGAGATCGGCATTTTTGAAATGGTACGCGAGGGACTTGCCGAGGTGAAGAACCCGAGTGAGCTTTTTTTGCAGGAGCGGCCGGAAGGCGCCAGCGGAAGCGTAGTGGTCCCGGTGCTGGAAGGGACGCGGCCGTTGCTCGTCGAAATTCAGGCTCTCACCGCGCCCAATGGAGGCTTTGGATCGCCGCGGCGGAGTGCGAATGGCATCGATGCACGCCGCATGAATCTCCTGATTGCGGTGCTTGAGAAGCGTCTCGGGATCCGCATGTTCGACCAGGATGTGTACGTGAATATCGCAGGTGGGGTTCGCGTGGATGAACCGGCTGCCGACCTTGCGGCACTCTGCGCCATGGTGAGCAGCTTTCGCGGACAGGCTGTTGAACAGGACACGATTATACTGGGAGAGGTCGGGCTTGCAGGTGAAATCCGCAGCGTGAGTCATCTTGAGAAACGCCTGACCGAAGCGGCGAGGCTTGGATTTAAGAAAGCGGTGACGTCGAGCTTCCAGAAGCGAAAGCCACCCGCGGGCATGCAGGTGCAGCCGGCGAAAAACGTAGGAGAAGCACTGCGCCTGCTGGGGCTGGGATAACTCCGCTTTAGAGTGGATCGACCGAGGCTAGTGAAACTGTGGCGGTCGAATTATTACTTCGCGATGTCCGGGCGGTACATTGCTTCGAGACCGGTCAGAGCAAGGGCTTTGATCGCGCGGACGAGCTGCTCATTGCCGAAGTCCGTGATAGTGGCTTCGCGAAACTCGTGGGTGTGTCCGCCGATGCTCTCGTCGTAAGTGATGCGCACAGACGGATGCAGGCATGGGAATTGGTGGCTCAAATTTCCGATGTCCAAGGACCCGTGCGGCTTTGGATCGGTATGCGGTTCTTCGCCACCGAGCTCCATCCAGTTGTCGTGGTAAAGATCTGCCAGGACTGGATCGGGGCGCATGTCATAGTAGGGATATCCCTCGATATGCTGCGTCATGGTTGCACCCGTCGCCAGCGCGGCGGCTTTGGCACATTCGATGAACTTGGCATATACCAGGTCGGCCTCTTCCTTATCCTTACCACGCAAGCTGAACTGACCTTTTGTGTAATCGGGCACCATGTTGGCGCGCTCGCCACCGCTTAGAATAACCCCGGGCATACGCACGCTCGGCGGGAGCTGCTTGCGCGCCATGTCGACATTGACGAAAAGCTGGATCATGGCATCGAGTGCGTTGATGCCTTTCCATGCTGAAGCTGCTGCATGTGCCGAGCGACCGCGGAATTCGACCTGTACCGAGATACACGCGAGCGACGAGTACGCCACCTCATTGTAAATCCCAGGGTGCATCATCAACGCGGCAGAAACACCTTCAAACGCACCGGCCTCGAGCATGATGATCTTTCCGCCGACAGTCTCCTCGGCGGGAGTTCCAAACAATTCAACCTGGCCGGGCAGCTCGTCTGAAATTGCAGCGAGGCCAATGGCTGCATACGTCCCAGCGGTGCCGATCATGTTGTGCCCGCACCCATGGCCAACCACCGGTAAGGCGTCGTACTCTGCCAGGAATGCGATGCGTGGCTTGCATTCGCCGTTCGTAGAAGCGGGCGCCTTGACGGCTTTGAAGGCGGTCGGAAGCCCGGCAATGCCATGTTCCACTGCGAAACCATTGGCCTCAGCGCGGCCCGCGAGAAGTTTCGCGGACTCGTACTCCTCTCCGCTAAGCTCTGGATTATCGTGCAGATGCCGGCTTGTGGCCAGAATCTGGTCGCGCAGAGATTCCACACGTTCCACTACCCGCCGTTTAAGGGCCTGTAGCGTCTCGGTATCCATCACTGCTGCTGCGCTCATTCATTTTCCTGCGGCGTAGCGGGTTCAAGGATGCGCTTAATCTTCGCTTTCAATTCTTCGAGATCGACGGGCTTGGTAATGTAGTCGCTGACATGTGCATCCCAGATCGTAAAATCATCCTGCAGGCCGCGAACGGCGGTGCACATAATCACCGGCAGCTTTTCATGCGAATACGTTTTGCGGACCTGCTCCAGAACCTCCAGCCCTGTCATGTCTTCCATGCGGATATCGAGGACGACCAGGTCCGGCAGTTGCGCGGAGATCTTTTCCAGCGCTTCCCCACCACTGCCCGCCATGTCGACTTCGTATCCCTCTTCTTCAAGCTCGTCGCGAAACAGTGCGCGGATGTTTTTCTCGTCATCTACCACGAGGATGCGTGCCATAATTTAGACCTCTTTGTGGATGCACTACAATGCGAAAGCAAGCTTCTGTGCCTGCGCGGATGAGATGCTGCGCGGCCCGTTAAAACAGATTCAACTGAAGCTTTGCGGATTCGGACATTTTTGACATGTCCCATGGCGGTTCCCATACCAGTTCGACCTTCGCTCCAGTTGTACCCGGCACCGACGCCGCCTTTTGTTCCACTTCTCCGGGCAGACTTCCAGCGACCGGGCAGGCCGGGGAGGTCAGCGTCATTTGGATGTTAACGAACTTGCTCGCGTCCACCTTTACATCGTAGACGAGGCCGAGTTCGTAGATGTTCACCGGGATTTCCGGATCGTAGATCGTTCGCAGTACCTCGACCACCTGCTCCTCCAGATCACCATTAGAGCTGTAATCGGAATTTGGGTCCGGTGGGGGAGTGGCGGTTTTCAGGTCTTCGGCAACCGCTGATCTCGTAAAGCGCATGGCGTTATGTCCTATTCTGTCGTGACAATTTCATTTGAGGTGCGGAGCGCCGCCTGCAGAGTGTGCCACGGCAGGGTTGCGCACTTTATACGCACGGGAAATTTGCTGACGCCGGCAAGAACAGCCAACCTGCCGATATCCTCGAGTGCCTGCTCGTCGTCCGTTTTTCCGGTGACGACATCGTGAAAGCGTTCGAAGATGGCTGCCGTCTCTTCGGCCGATTTGCCCTTTACAGCTTCGGTCATCAACGAAGCGGACGCAGTGGAAATCGCACAGCCGTTACCTGAGAAGTGCGCATCGTGGACCGTCCCGTTATCGTCCACGTCCAGGTACACCGTGCATTTGTCCCCACAAAGCGGATTGTATCCCTCTGCTGTGTGACTCGAATGCGGCGGCTTGCCAAAATTACGCGGGTGCCTGCCGTGGTCGAGAATCATTTCCTGGTAAAGCTCTCGCAGGTCCGCGGACATCACGCGAGGATCTCCACGGTCTTTCGAAGTGTCTCTGCGAAAAACTCGATTTCCTTGCGCGTATTGTAAAGAGCGAAACTGGCTCGCGCTGTGGCAGGTACGCCATAAAATTCCATAACCGGTTGAGCACAGTGATGGCCTGTGCGAATCGCGACGCCTTCCTGGTCGAGGAACGTCCCGAGATCGTGGGGATGAACACGCTCTACAATGAACGAGAGCACGCTCGCTTTCGTCTCTGCTTCTCCGATGATCCGAACGCCGGGCACAGCGCGCACCAACTGGGTCGCGTAATCGAGCAGCTCGGTCTCGTGCTGTGCGATGGATTCAATTCCGACGCTCTCCACAAAGTTGAGTGCGGCGGCGAGACCCACAGCGCCAGCGATATCGGGCGTCCCTGCTTCGAAACGATACGGCGGTACATTGTAGGTGGTCTTCTCAAAGGAGACACTACGAATCATATCGCCGCCGCCCTGCCACGGCGGCATTGCTTCAAGCAATTCCGCTTTACCGTACAGCGCGCCAATACCGGTGGGTCCATAAACCTTGTGTCCCGACAATGCGTAAAAATCTGTATCGAGACTGCGGACATCCACGTGAAGGTGCGGGAGCGCCTGCGCGCCATCGATAACGACGCGTGCCCCAGCCTCGTGCGCCATTCGGATGATATCACCGATTGGATTCACGGTACCGAGCGCGTTGGATACATGGTTAACAGCGACAAGTCGCGTACGGCCGTTCAGCAGGCGCGCGTACTCGTCCATCAGCAGCTCGCCACGTTCGGACATCGGGATGATACGCAGCGTTGCGCCGGTCTGCGCGCACAGCATTTGCCAGGGTACGATGTTGGAGTGATGCTCCATGGCCGAGATGAGAATCTCGTCGCCTGTCGTCACGTTTGTGCGCCCGTAACTGAAGGCCACAAGGTTTATTGCTTCCGTCGCGCCCCGAACGAAAAGTATTTCGCCCGGCTGCTCCGCGTTAACGTACTGTGCGATACGTGCGCGGGCACCTTCATATTGCTCGGTAGCCAGTTCGCTCAGGCGGTGAACGGCACGATGCACGTTTGCGTTGGATGTCTGGTAATAGCGTTCAACAGCGTCCAGCATCTGCCGCGGCTTTTGTGTCGTCGCCGCGTTGTCCAGGTACACGAGGTCCTTGCCACGGACTTGCTGCGCAAGAATCGGAAACGAGCGTCGTATCCGGTCCACGTCAAAAGGCGCTGCGCTTGTGGCTAATTCAGGAACAGCGCTCCCGGCAATCACCACACTTACCCCTGTACGGCCTGCGACGAGAGCACCTGCCGCTCCAGCTCGACGCGAAGTGGCTCCAGCTTGATCTTTTCAACAACGTCATTGGCAAACGCGTAGGTCAGAATGCGGCGCGCTTCCTCCATCGGAATTCCGCGCGCGCGCAGGTAGTAGAGCTGGGTCTTGTCCAGTTGTCCGATAGTTGCACCATGCGTGCACTTTACGTCGTCGGCGAAAATCTCCAGCTGCGGATTCGTATTAATCAGCGCCTGCTGAGATAAGAGAAGATTTCTGTTCGTTTGCTTTGCATTGGTCTTCTGCGCGATCTGCCGCACCATAATTTTCCCGTTAAACACGCCGCGCGCCTGCCCGTCGAGAATGCCTTTGTAGAACTCGTGGCTCTCGCAGCGAGGGTGCGCGTGATCGATGCGCGTGTGGTTGTCGACGTGCTGTTTGCCGCCGATCTGGTACAGCCCATTCATGGTCGATAGACAGCCTTCGCCCGCCAGGGTGAAGCTGATGTCGTTTCGCACGAGCCCGCCGCCGAAAGTTACTGCCTGCGTCGAGAAGTTGCTCGCGCGCTCCTGCTTAATTTCCAGGGTGTTAAAGTGAAACGCGCTTCTGCTTTCCTGCTGATACCGGTAGTGGTCGATTACGGCATCCTGGGCCACAGCGACTTCCGTGACAGCGTTCGTCAGGTAAATCTCACCATCGACTCCGGCGTATGTCTCCACAATGGTCGCCTGGCTATGGCGCTCCGCCACTATAAGGTTCCGGGGATGCGAGACAATGGCGCCCGCTGGCGACGTAGCCAGGAACAGGAGGTGGATAGGTTCCTCGATAACTGCGTTTTCCAGCACGTGCACGTATGCGCCGTCCTGGAACATCGCGGTGTTCAGTGCGACGAAAGGGTGATCCGGATCGGTTATGAGCTTCGTCAAATACCGTTCGATTGCAGGCGGCCTTGCCTCCAGCGAACGCTGCAAGCTTCCGACCGTGACACCGGAAGGGATTCCATCGAGTTTTGAAAGCTCCGCGGAAAAGAAGCCGTTTACGAATACCATTCGGATAGACGTCAGGCCGGACAATAGCTTGTAGTTCGTGCCATCCAGGTCTGCCTGGGCGCCAGGCGTTGCGACCTGGAACTGATGCTGCGCGAGCGGCGCAACGCTCGTAAAGCGCCAGTCTTCCTGGCGTGTATTCGGCAGGCCGAGTTTCGAAAACCTGTTGATCGCGGAGCGGCGAACTTCCTTCAGCCCGTTTTGATCATGGAATTCGCCTTTGCTTTCCAACTGATCAAAAGCGGACGCGAACTGCTCCACCGTTTTTGGGCCTGTTGCTTCTGTCATCAGGCGGCGTCCTCGTTTTCAATCCAGGAGTAGCCCTTTGCTTCCAGCTCAAGCGCGAGGTCCTTGCCGCCGGACTTTGCGATGCGACCGTTTGCCAGTACATGCACGAAATCCGGGATGATGAAATTTAAAAGGCGCTGATAATGCGTCACCAGCAGGATTGACCGTTCCGGGTTACGCAACGCGTTTACCCCTTCAGCGACGGCTTTCAGCGCATCGATATCCAGGCCTGAGTCGGTCTCATCCAGAATCGCCAGCTTTGGATTCAGCACGGCCATCTGGAAGATCTCGTTCCGTTTTTTCTCGCCGCCCGAAAAGCCCTCGTTCACCGGTCGGTTCAGCAGCGAGTCGTCGATGTGAAGAATCTTCAGGTTTTTGCGCACAACCTGCAGGAAGTCCATGGCGTCGAGTTCGGGTTCGCCGCGGTACTTGCGCACGGCATTTACTGCTGCCTTGAGGAAGTACGTGTTGCTGACGCCGGGAATTTCCACGGGGTACTGGAAGGCAAGGAAGACACCTTCACCCGCACGCTCTTCCGGAGCCATGTCCAGCAGGTCCTTGCCGTTATAAGTGACTGAACCTTGCGTGATCTCATAGTCTTCCTTGCCGGCGAGCACCTGGGCCAGCGTGCTCTTTCCGGAACCGTTCGGGCCCATGATAGCGTGAACCTCGCCCGGCTTAATCGTCAGGTCGATACCCTTCAGAATTTCCTGCCCGTCCACCGACGCGTGGAGGTTCTTAATTTCTAACATTGCCATTCAGTATCACTTTCCAGGATTCCTTCTGATTTCACGCCCGAGCTTAGTCATGCCCGAATTTCCTGCCATGGCGCGGCTGGAACCATTCTGTTCAGGTGCCGCGCGTTTGCAGTCGCCACAATTACTTCGTTTTCATTGCTCTCAAATGCAAGTGCCTGCGCCGCAACAATTACATCTGCGTCGAGCGCAGCACGATCCGCGGTCGGTAAACCGGCTTGTCTTAACATAGCCCACAGACTAGCCGCATGACGCATGTGCTCAGTATCAATTGGGAGATATTGCAGGCGCTGATGCAGAGCATCTAATCGGGCTACCGAGGAGAGCTTACGCGCTCGAAGAAGTTCTCGCCGAGTTTCATAGTCGACGATTTCCGGCAAAACTACTCTGATGCCAATTCGTAATAAGCGTGTTACCCACTGCTCACATACAAGACTCCGTCCGGCGTGAACAGGAGATGTTAACAGGCCCAATGGCTCTGAATCTAGTACGACCACTTGTTTCACTCCTCGTCAAACATCCGACGTGGTGGAGCGCAGTTCGCGTTGCATTCGCGCTTAAATTCTTTCCATTCATCCTCTCTTCGTTTTAGCTCTTCGGGATCATCAGTTGCATCCTCTTTAGCCCATTCTGCGAAGAGTTCTTCTACCTGCGCGGCGCGCTGTTGCGGCGGAATTTTGTCGTATTTATCCAGAAGATTCTGAGTCTTTGGATCCAGCTTTGTGCGCCGCTTTGCTTGTTCATAATAGTCACGCAAATTGATAGATGTTTCCGGTTGCTTCTGCTCAGCTATACTCATCCAACACTCCCTTCCAAACTGATCCCCAGCAGCTTCTGCGCCTCGACGGCGAACTCCATCGGCAGCTCACGGAACACTTCCTTACAAAAGCCGTTCACGATCAGGCTCACGGCATCCTCGGTGCTGATGCCACGCTGCCTGCAGTAGAAGAGCTGGTCCTCGCCGATTTTTGAAGTGGAGGCCTCGTGCTCCATTTGAGCGGTTGAGTTCTGCACGTCGATATAGGGAAAGGTGTGCGCCCCGCACTGGTCGCCGATCAGCAGCGAATCGCACTGCGAAAAATTACGCGCACCATCGGCTCCCTTGGTGATCTTCACCTGGCCGCGGTAGGTGTTCTGCCCTCGACCCGCGGAGATTCCTTTGGAGACAATCGTGCTCGAAGTGTTCTTTCCGATGTGGATCATCTTCGTTCCGGTGTCTGCCTGCTGCATATTGTTCGTCACAGCCACGGAGTAAAACTCGCCAACCGAGTCGTCGCCGATCAATACGCAGCCGGGGTATTTCCAGGTGATCGCACTGCCGGTCTCAACCTGCGTCCACGAGATCTTCGATTTTTTACCGGCGCACTTGCCGCGCTTTGTGACGAAATTGTAAATGCCGCCGACACCATCTTTATCACCGGGGTACCAATTCTGAACCGTCGAATACTTGATGGTCGCGTTATCGTGTGCAATCAACTCAACGACAGCCGCGTGCAATTGGTTCTCGTCGCGCATCGGAGCCGTGCAGCCTTCGAGGTAGCTCACGTACGAGCCTTCATCCGCAATAATCAGCGTACGTTCAAACTGCCCCGTCTTGGCTGCATTGATACGGAAGTAGGTAGACAGCTCCATCGGACAGCGAACGCCTTTTGGAATGTAGACGAACGAGCCGTCACTGAAAACGGCGCTGTTTAAAGTCGCGAAGAAGTTGTCCGTGTATGGCACGACCGTGCCTAAATAGGATTTCACGAGGGCCGGGTGGTTGTGCACTGCCTCTGAAAACGAGCAGAAGATAATTCCCATTTCTCCCAGCTTCTCGCGGAACGTAGTAGCCACGGACACGCTGTCGAACACCGCGTCAACCGCGACGCCGGCCAGCAGTTCCTGCTCTTTCAGCGGAATACCGAGCTTCTCATAAACCTTCAGCAATTCCGGATCAACTTCTTCCAGGCTCTTGGGTGCATCACCCTTCTGCTTAGGGGCCGAGTAATAAATGATGTCCTGGTAATCAATCTTTGGATACTTTACGTTTGGCCATGTAGGCTCCTGCATCGTCAGCCAGTGCCGGTATGCCTTGAGGCGCCACTGCAGCATGAACTCAGGCTCTTCTTTTTTAGCGGAGATAATCCGGATGACGTCTTCGCTAAGGCCTGCCGGAATTTCATCAGCGTCGATCTGGCTTACGAATCCGTATTTGTATTCCTGGATCGCGAGTTCTTCAACGGTGCTGGTTGCAGTTGTCATTGTTTAGGTCCTTTAGTGCTGCGGAGATGCGCGGAAGTCGATTCATCGTGTCCACATGTGCATGCCGGCGTGCCTCCACCGCAGCTTCCCGTGGTGCAGTTCATTGCCGCTGAAATTCTATCCTTGCGGCTGTCGTGACGCGCCTGTTTGGTGGCGGTAGCGTTTTCTGTCTGAGCCAGTTCCTGCAAAGAAACCTGGCAAAGTGCGTTGCGGACGACATGCGTAATCTGCTGCCAGTGTGATTTGTTCGGGCACTTATCCTCGATGGCGCAGCCTTTTCCACCGTCGGGGGTAGTACAGTCGGTGAAGGCAATCGGGCCTTCCAATGCCTCAATGATATCCGTAGCCGAGATTGACCGGGCATTACGCGCGAGCGAATAGCCTCCCTTAACACCCCGGTGTGCTTGCAACAACCCACTACGTGTTAGAACTTTCAGAAGCTTACTTACGGTTGGAAGCGGCAAGCGGGTCTCTGTCGCGAGGTCGCGTGCATTGATCAGCTCGTCCGCATCATGCGCAGTAAAACGGCTAAGCACGACGAAACCGTAGTCAGTCAATTTGCTCATTTTGATCATAGGGATTTGTGTATATAGGACTGATTTTGTACTGTTTTATTCAAGACTCGTGCGCTTGCGCAGAGCTCTCTGGAGAAGCTCGAGACAATATGTGCGTGACACGCGCTGTGTCGTGCGAAGAATGGTCTACGCTCGCATGTCCAAAACGTCAGATATCAGTGCTTCGGCAAGTTCGCTGCCGAATCCCTCCACTCTCGCCGATCCGCTCATCTCGATTATCATCCCCATCTTTAATGAGGAGGAACTGCTTCCGGTCGTTTTGAGTGAAGTGCGCAAGCTGCCGCTGCGGATTGAGCTGATTTTGGTCGACGATTATTCGAGCGACAAAACACCCGATATTCTTTCTGCAGAAGCCCGGAAGCCTGGAACCCGTGTATTTCGACACGACGTAAACCGCGGTAAGGGAGCCGCAATTGTCACCGGGCTTAAGCATGCCACGGGGGACATCGTGATCGTGCAGGATGCAGATATGGAGTACGATCCCCAGGACATTCTAAAAGTGATCGCACCGATAAAACGGGGCGAAACGCGCGTCTGTTATGGCTCAAGGTTTAAGGGTAAGGTCGTGGGAATGCGTCTGCCCAACCGTGTTGCCAATTGGCTGCTGGCCTGGCTGGTTTCAATACTATATGGCCAGCGCATTACCGATGAAGCGACTGCTTATAAGGCGTTTCGCCGCGACGTGATCCAGCGGATCGATCTCAAGTGTCAGCGGTTTGAATTCTGTCCGGAAGTTACGGCAAAGGTCATGAAAGCGGGCGAGAGGATCATAGAAGTGCCCGTGCTTTACCGCGCGCGCACATTCGAAGAGGGCAAGAAAATCGGGTTTCGGGATTTTGTTACGGCAGTGAGGACTCTCGTGGTTTACAGGCTCATCAAGTAAGCAAACTGCTCCATCGCTAGTGTGCCGAATCAGAAGTTCCTATCCAGTTTGAGCGCGGAAGATGAGCTCAGTTCGGCACACAGAACCGAATGCGCACTAACGGTAGACCACACTAATACTCTTCCTCTTCTTCCTCCTCTTCCTCATCCTCGTCTTCATCTTCTTCGTCTTCATCGGCGCCTTCGTAGGGCTCGAACAAATTGCAGCCGCTGTCGCCTGAAACCATCAGGTCGTATTCTTCCAGGTCGGGATGCAGACAAGGAGCCAGCGTATCATCAGTCGCATCTTCGTCATCGCGATCGACATCAAAAAACTGGCAGTTCCGGCAAGGACCTACTTCACGCTCTTCCTCTACTTCGTCGTCTTCCTCATCGTAGGGTTTCTTCGCCATAAGAAGAGATTGGTCCTTTCGAACATTTTGCAGACAGTCGTCGTCAACAGCGTGACTCACCCGAGCCTTGTCAAGGCCAAGGCTACGGCATGTTTTAGAGGCAAAATGCGGGCCGCATTTATGTTTTTTCATGGAACGCTTCCGAACGAAAAGCCCTTCACAATTGTCTGTAGTCGCATGAAATTCATTCCCTCAGCCCTACTGGCCATGTTGTCACTTTTACCGCAATTTTGCATCGGCGCACCCACTGCGACTGACGGACAGGACACCGCAACGCAGTACCTGGCGGCATGGTCCTTTAAAGACTATCCAACCATGTATCGATTGAGCTCGGCCGAAGTTCGGAAGGCTTTACCTGAGCAGGCCTTCTATTCGGCCGCCGCCGGCATTGCAGCTCCCACGGGCGAGCCGAAGATTGTCAACCGCTCCAACATTTCCGGTACAGGCGAGACCCTCTACGTACAGTATCCAGTATCCGGTTCGGAACTGCCGGGCAGAACTTCCATCGTCCTGCAGCCGGATGGGATTAAGCATCCGGAACTGCTAAGTCATGCCGGACCCGTACAGCGAGGTGCTGCATCCGGCATCGGCCTTGTCCCTCTAAACGCAACTGTGGTAGCGCCGACCGCCGATAAGAGCATTGATGGCGAGACGGCGGAAAGCATCCTCACAAAAATGCAGAAGGCCACCGATGCCGCAGAAACACTAAAGGCCGATCTTGCGCTTCGAGGCTCGTTAATGGGCGAAACAATCAACGAGACTGCAAAATTGACTTACCGCGCGCCGGGTCATCTTCGCATGCAGGGAACCAGGTTCGTCATGAACAGCGACGGCACCAAGACCATCCTCTTTCTGCCGCAGGTAAACGCGTATCTCGATATTGGCGGGTTGGGAAGCTTTGAGTTGGCGCCCGGCATCGGTACACCGGTTTCGGAACTGAAGGAGAAATACAACATCAGCCTTGCAGGCAAATCAGAAATTGAAGGGGTGCCTGCATACCAGTTGAACATGAAGCCACCATCGAGCGGGAGCATGGGTCTTGGCGCGTTGATGGGCGGACTGGGCGGCGGCACGATGAAATTGTGGGTGAGCGCTGCCAACTGGATGCCGCTTCGGGCGAAGATCGATACGATCAGTGTCGATTACAAGAACATGCAGATCAATGCGGGTGGCATAGAGGACAGCACATTTGTCTTTGTCCCTCCGACCGGCGCACAAGAACTAAACCTTGGCGGGCTGCTTGGCGGGCTCGGAGGCGCGGCTTTGCCTGCGGAGTAAATACCAACGACAATGCCCGATGCGTGACGTGAAATTCCATCACAGAGGAATGCTGTTGCGACCGAACGCTATGAAAAGACAGTGCGCTTGCAGTGGCCAGACTGCCCCTTGCTCGCAATTACCGAGGCCTCCTTCCCCGTCCACAATGGAAAGGATTTACCTGCGGGTGTTATGTTTGCGTAGGTTCACGGGCCGTCAGCCACGTCGATATGCTTCGCTTCGGTGAGCAACTGCCACAATGTCGACCCGCCTGGCGCCATCATGGACTGTGTAAAGAATCCGGTATTCTCCAACTCGGATTCGGTATTGTTCCAAGCCACGAAGTTTTCGAGTGCCGGCAGGCCGGGGATCCGTTTCCAGGACTAATATTGCAGCGCTGACCCGCTGGAATACCGAAGATGGCAGATGGTCCATTTCCTTTTGGGCAGACCGCTTGATGTGTAGTTCATATTTAGGGCTGCCTTTCACCCTTTCTGTTTCTTGCGCAAGTACTCGCGGAATTGGACTGAAGATTCGCTACGACGTTGTTGGATAGTGGCAATATCGAGGATGTCCTCGACCAGTTGCTTGTCCTTTGCCAGCCGGGCGACCACCGCATCACGCTCATGTTCAGGCAACGCTTTTAGTATGGCGACGAATCCTTCTGCTGTATTGCTCGCAACTCTCATCTATGCCCCCCTTTCGTCTCATTCTCGCTGATTATGAAATCAAGTGTCGGCCCTATTCTCGTAGATTCAAGCACGCGTTCAAGGGATGGCTCTCGCTCCCCATCATAACGGTAGTAACGCCCTGCGCTTGCAAAATAGCTCCGGGTTAAACCTGACCTCTTTAACTTCTATGGCTGCTCTACTTGGTTGTTTACTCACGACTGGTCCGTTTACTTAATCGCATCAGGTAATCTACTGCATACCCAGTTAAAATAAAGCAGAAAGCCCCCGCTTTTAGGGCGGGGGCTGTTTGGATTATGCGAGCGAGGTTTTGGTTCGCTGGAAGCTAGACAGAAGAGAAGTGCGCTGCGTGGTCGTTTTGATCAAGGCGTATGGGATCGACCTGGC
>JBPCLP010000024.1:0-156703 GCA_051003195.1 Candidatus Sumerlaeaceae bacterium
GATCAAACTTCTCACAGAAGGCACTTAGCCCGCCCCTTACCACAGAGGCACAGAGACTCAGAGCTTTCACAGAGGAAAACACTTCTGCAATTTGTAAGGGTTCTTACCACGTTAGTCACAATAAGCAACTCAGTGCATACTCTGTGTCTCTGTGCCTCTGTGGTAAAATACGTTAATGTTTTGCCGAATTTGCTTGTTGCCCAGTCTGGCACGTCGAGCAATGGCCCTCATCCGGAGATGCCCGCACGCACCGGCGCACGTTCGCCAAAAAAATCTTCTTCGACTTTATTGGACTTAGCCCACCTCAAGGGTACGCCAGGGAAGTGACACCCCCTCCACAACTGGTGTATACCTGCCCGCGTAGTAAAGCTGAGCACGTTCTTTGACAACTATGCAGCCCGAACGCCGTGACCGACGGCAAAGGTACCTCTGCGCCCAATCCGCGTGGCATTTTACGTCCATGCGCCTGGCGGAAAAAGCTGCCCATCGCGCAAGGAAGCCGGAGATCCACGGCCCCGGCGAATTCTTACGCGAGGATTACCGCTATTCAAGTGGCGAAATTACCAACTTGAACTTGAAAGAAGGAGACATTATGATGACCCTGGCAACGCAACCCCCCGTGCCTTACCGCCGTCCATGCCGCCGACGATTCCGAGTCCGGCTTGTTCTCCGCAATCCGCACTCGAAAGTACTCCGAAATCCGCAATCCGAAATCCGCACTCGATCTGGAGGCAACATGATCTGAACATTACGGAAATCAAAGGGCGAAATTACCCCCTTCGGCCTGTTTGATTTAAATCGTTAAATGCCAACGAGCGACGCAATTGTTTGATTAGTTTTTGATTAGCTTTGATTGAGGCTCGCCCCACCGTTTTAAAGCAACCTGGCAAATTCGCAGGCGATGCGTAAAAGGCAATACCCGGGTTGTATGGTGCGGCACGCGGTGACGCACTCCCAGGGCGGCGTCCGTTTTTGTTCGCGTGTGCCCACATTACCTTTCCGTTACTGTTTTTCAAGTGGCGATATACCTTAACTTGAATACGCGAAAACTGGCAGTCCACACAGCCGCCTGGCAATCACAACACCGCTTGACCGTCTGGGCCGCACACCCAACGACGTGTCCGCCAGCTTATTATAGTCCCCGAAAGGCTCCACCTTGACCGCTACTAATTATCGCTTCTCCTTTGGGCCCTGGAATATCAGTGAGGGGCAGGACCCCTACGGCCCGCCCACCCGGGAGCCGCGCGAGTTCGCCTGGAAGCTGCAGCAGGCGAAGCGACTCGGATTCGATGCAATCATGTTTCACGACGACGACGTCGTACCCGAGATCGACGGCAAGTCTGCGCGCCAGGTGCTGGATGAGGCCACGCGCATAAAGCAGATGCTGGATGACGCCGGCCTTACCGCCGAGATCGTCGCGCCACGGCTCTGGTTTGCGCCACAGACGATTGACGGTGCGTACACGAGTAACGACGCGAGTGCCAGGCAGTACGCAGTGGAAAGGTCGCTGCAATGCATCGACATTGCGAACGTGCTTGGGACGGACCTGGTTGTGCTATGGCTGGCGCGTGAGGGGACTTACCTGCGTGAGGCCAAGAACGGACGGCGCAGCATGGAGCTGCTCGTCGAGGCGATCGATAAGATGCTCGCCCATGATCCGAAAATCAGGATTGCCATTGAGCCGAAGCCGAATGAGCCGATGGATCATGCCTACGTTCCAACGATTGGCCATGCCCTGGCACTCGCACATTCAACGTCGGACCCGGCTCGCGTCGGGGGTCTGATCGAAACGGCGCATTGCATATTGGCTGGTCTTGATCCGGCGGACGAAATGGATTTTGCACTCGCGGCAGGTAAACTGTGGTCCGTGCATCTGAACGACCAGAACGGACTGAAGTTCGACCAGGATAAACCTTTCGGCAGCGCGAACCTGCGCACCGCATTTAACCAGGTACGGGTGCTCGAGCGAAACGCCTATGGGAGCAATGGCGAATGCGTGGCATTTGATGTGCATTCTTTCCGTGCAACCACCGCAGAGCACTCGCTGGATCATCTTTCCAACAGCCGGAAAACTTTCCTCAAGCTACTCGAAAAAGTACGGAGCTTTGATCAGCCTGCTGCGGATGCGATGATTGCAGAAAGAAATTACCAGGCGCTGGACCAGATGGTGATCGAACATCTGCTTGGGTGATCAGATCGAAATTCAGAAGGACTTAATCGAAAAATGAAGTGTTTGATCGCCGGCGTGCTGATGTTCTATGCATGTTGCCTGTCCGCAGCCGGGGAAACAAGTGCCAGTGCCAGCGGGACTACCGCCACCGTGCTAAACTCACCGCTCGGCGAGGCCGCGATTCGCGAGAACGCGTATGCTGCGGATTTTACAACGACACAAATGCCCATGTTGCAAATCGATTCCTCAGGTACCACGTTCCCATGGACGCACCTGGACTTCAATAATTCGCCGCGCAACTTCCAGTTCGCCATCGTAACCGATCGCACAGGCGGCGTGCGTCCCGGTATTTTCGAAGACGCCGTACGCAAGCTGAACCTGTTGCAGCCCGAGTTCGTGATGAGTGTAGGCGACCTGATTTCCGGCTATACGCAACAGCCGGAGGAAATCCTGGCCCAGTGGCAGGAATTCATGGGCTTTGTAAAACAGCTGAAGATGCCGTTTTTTTATGTGCCGGGAAACCACGATTTGGCCAATCCTGTCCAGCACGCATTGTGGGAGCAGGTCATCGGGAGGAAGTACTACTCTTTCACGTACGGTGACGTGCTGTTCCTCTGCGTGAACAGTGAGGACCCCGCTGCGAACATCGGTGACGAACAGGTTGCGTATTTCGATAAAGTGCTGCGCGAAAACCCCAACGTCCGGTGGACACTGGTGTTTCTGCACCGCCCGCTGTGGGTTGCCAAAGAGAGAACAGTGCATCCCGACCAGGAAACGTACGCCATGTCGGGATGGGAAAACATGGAGCGCGTGCTCCAAGGCAGACCGTATACCGTCTTCGCTGGTCATTTTCACAATTACACCAAGGAAGTGCGGCACGATCAGCGATACATTACGCTGGCGACAACCGGCGGCGGTACACAGCTGCGCGGCGCGCTTAACTACGGAGAGTTCGACCACTTCGCATGGGTAACCATGACCGACAGTGGTCCAATCATCGCCAACCTTGAACTCGGCGGAATCTGGGACGAGGATGTGCGTACCAGCAGCGTGGCCCGCATGGTTAACCAGATGGTGCGACAGGGGATCCAGGCGCGCCCCGTCGTTACGCCGCCCATTCCATTCACTAGCGCGACAGCACAGCTGCGGCTGACCAACAATGCAGACATTCCGTTGAAGCTGTGGGTGAATTTCGACAGGTATTCCGGGTTGAACCTGACACCGAATGGATTTGAGAAGACGGTCCAGCCAAACAGCGTGGAGCTGGTGGAAGTCTCGGTTTCGGGAGCGCGCGTACGCGATCCTCTTGAATTGCAGAACAAGCCCCTGCGTTTCCGCTGGCGTAGTCTGTACGAACCCGAGGGACAACGGAAGATTGAGTTGTCGGGGCAGAGGGAGATAGAAGTGTTTGCGCCGTTATACTGCACCAGCCGCACGCGGCCGGTTAACATCAACGGCTTAGTGGATGAATGGTCCACGCTGCCGATCGCCATGCGAAAGCCGCACCAGGCTGACGGCCGAAAGCCTTGGAGGGGTGTTGCAGATGCCCGGGTGGACTGCGCCGTGCAATCTGACGAAGAGTTCGTCTACGTAGCGGCAGACGTAACCGACGACGTTGTTGTTACAAGCGCGAGTATTACAGAGGGTCTGCCGGACAGTATTGAATTGCGCATCCGCGCCGCGACCGATGGCAGTTCTACGACCCAGGCATCGGCCGAACGTCTCAACAAGCGGCAGTTGCGGCGCCGTTCTCGGGCACCTCGCCATGCAAGCAAGCATGAGCTACTGCTTAAAACAGGGCCGGCACTGGTGCCGCATCGCGCCGACAAGGCGGCAGCGGCATGCGCCGAGAAGGCCGGAGGATATACCGCTGAATTCGCAATTCCGATTTCTGCATTGCACGCGATCGGAGCGGACGACGAACATTTTCAGCTCAATCTGACACTGACAGATCGCGACAAGATCGAGGCGCCCGCCGCCGCGCGGCTTTGGTGGCAGCCGGACTGGAGTGGCCCCATGGCCATAGACGGAGCGGGCGTATTTATTATTAAAGGACGTTAGCATGGAACACGAGATGTGTCCAGTTGGAATAAGACTCACCGGGCGGCGTGTAGTTTTTGCGGGCGCTGGGGAGGTAGCCCAACGCAAAATCCAGCGTGTGCTCAAAATGGGTGCGAGCATTACTGTAATTGCGCCTGAAGCCGCGGCCGAGATCGAGCAGCTTGCGGCTTCCGGAACCATCTCGTTAAGTCCCCGCACCGCTGAGCCATCGGATTTCGCGGGCGCGTTCCTCGCGTTTATTGCAACCAGTGACGGCGACGCGAACCGCGCTCTCGCGCAGGCGGCCCGAAGTCACGGTGCACTGGTCAACCAGGCCGACGATCCGGATAACTGCGATTTCGTGCTCCCGGCCCTGGCTTATATGAACACGCTGCGGATCGGCGTGTTCAGCGAATCGCCGGCGCTTTCGAAGTGGGTGCGCCGCTACCTTGAGCGCACTCTGGGCGATAAGTTCCCGGAATTTGCCGGCGTCTTTGGTCGAATCCGGCAGAAGATCCGTATGCTCGAACTCCCACAGCAAGTGCGAGCGGAGATCGTTAGCCGGCTGCTCAACGAGGGGTTGTACGAAACCTACCGTGATTCCGGCGAAAAGGCAACCATCGCACACGCGGAGACTGTGGTAAGGGAGTATGTGCCGAAAGGAAAGAACTAGTTATCTGCGGATTGTTCCAGCCTATGGACATCTGCATCAACCATACGGGTTACAAGCTCGTGAAACGGCACAACGGGTTTCCAGCCAAGCACGCGGCGGGCCTTGCTTGGATCACCGATCAGTAGATTCACCTCGGCGGGGCGGAAGAAGTTCGGATCGATGATGACGTGGTCTTCGAAGTTCTTTCCCACGTGTGCGAACGCGACTTCGCAAAATTCCCGTACACTGTGCGTCTCGCCGGTAGCGACCACATAATCGTCCGGCGTGTCGTGTTGCAGCATGCGATACATGGCGTCGACGTACTCCGGGGCATAGCCCCAGTCTCGTTTTGCTTCCAGGTTACCGAGCGCAAGCTTGTCCTGCTGCCCTTTTGCAATTTTGGCCACAGCCATCGTAATTTTTCGCGTTACGAATTCTTCTCCGCGGCGCTCGCTCTCGTGATTGAACAGGATTCCATTGCAGGTGAAAAGATCGTAGCCTTCGCGATAGTTAACGGTGGCCCAATAGGCTGCGACTTTCGCGACGCCATACGGGCTACGCGGGTGGAACGGTGTCCGTTCCGTCTGTGGCACCTGCTGTACCTGTCCGAACATCTCGCTGCTGCTTGCCTGGTAAAACCGTGAATGCGGACTGGTCTGTCGCATGGCTTCCAGCAGGCGCAGGCAGCCTGAGCCAGTAATATCGAATGTACTTTCGGGTGTTTTAAAGCTCCATGCCACATGGCTCTGGGCAGCGAGATTATAGATCTCGTCGGGCTGAACACTGCTCAGAATTTCGCGCAGCGACAGGCTGTCGGTGAGGTCCCCATGCTCGATGTGCAGGAACTTGGAAAGCGGGCCGATGCGCTGCTCAACGTGCTGGCTGGAGCGGCGCAGCAGCCCGTAGACTTCGTAACCTTTTTCATGCAGAAGCTCTGCCAGGTAATAGCCGTCTTGGCCAGTAAGACCGGTTATGAGTGCTTTTTTTGCCATGGATGCAGGTTTCGTGGTGGATTGCCGGGTTCAACTCATTTCAGTCCGCTTTTTAGAACCGCAGGAGAACGACGTTCAGCACTGGCGGCGAATAGCAGTTAAGCTGCGCTGTGAAATAGCGCTGTGTCAGATTACAGGCCCATCGCCGCCGCCGCGCCCCGCGTTTACGTAGAGACATATGGTTGCTCTTTCAATGTGTCGGATGGCGAAGTGATGGCAGGTTTGCTTGTGCGCGACGGCTTTGAGCTCGCCGACTCCGTCGAAGATGCCGACGCAGTCATTGTGAACAGTTGCACTGTAAAGGACCGCACCTATCGCGAGCTCCAGAAACGGGTACACGGGCTTGGAACTGAGAATGATGCATCTCCAAAAGTAATACTCGCCGGTTGTGCGCCGCGAGTTCCGCAGCAGTCGGCGCAATTTCGTGAGTACTCGCAGCTTGGGCCTGATAACCTTGCGTCGGTGGCGGATGTTGTTCGCCGGACGCTTAGCGGTGAACGGGTGCAACGGCTGGAGCGAGTGCATGCGGGCGACCGCCTTGAGCTGCCTGTTCGCCGGCGCAATCCCGCTGTGGAGATCATCCCGATCAATAAGGGATGCCTCGGCGCATGCACGTTCTGCCAGACGGTGCTTGCGCGCGGAAGGCTGGTGTCGTTTTCTGAAGAACAAATTTTGCGCCGCATCGAAGCTGCCGTTGCGGAAGGGGTGAGCCAGATCTGGTTGACCAGCCAGGACTGCGGCGCTTACGGCCTGGATTGTGGCACGAACCTGCCGCGACTGATGCGACGGATCGCGCGAATCGACGGCGACTTTAAAGTGCGTGTCGGCATGGCAAACCCTGACCTGATCAAGCTGTACCTGTCAGAATTTGTCGAAGCACTTGCGCACGAGAAGTTCTTCCAATTTGCACACATCCCCGTGCAGAGTGGCAGCGACGAAGTTCTCCGCGATATGAAGCGACTGTATACCCGGGATGATTTTCTGCGTATCTGCGACGGCCTGCGTACACGTATACCCGATGTGACGCTGGCGACTGATGTGATTGCCGGATATCCAACGGAGTCGGACGATTGCTTCAATAAGACGTTGGAACTGCTGCGGCATACCAGGGTTCCTGTGGTGAATCGCTCGCGATTTTCTCCGCGTGTTGGAACCGCAGCAGCACGCCTGCGACCATTGCCTGGAAAGGTCATTGCGGATCGTTCGAACCAACTCTGTAATCTCGCGAAGCACATCAACGAGGCAGAACTGCAACGGTGGGTGGATTGGAGCGGGCGTGCCGTTATCGAGGAGAAGATGTCATCGGGTGCAGCGCTCGCTCGAAATTTCTTATATCATCCAATCGTGCTCTCAGAGAACTTATCGGTCGGCGAGCATAGACAGGTGCAGATTACCGCGCGCGAGGGCTTTCATCTTGAAGGTCGGGTACAGGGGATCGCTTGAGCGCGAACGTCGAACCGCAGACCGTCCGAACAATTATAGATAAAACGGCTAAGTTCTTCGTGGCGAAAGGTATTCCCAGCGCGCGATTGGATGCCGAGCTGTTGCTGGCGGAAGTCCTGGGCATGGACCGCTTGCGGCTTTATATGAACTTCGACCGGCCGCTTAACGAGGAAGAACTCAATCGCGCGCGCGAGTTGGTACGCCGGCGCGCTACGCGTGAACCCGTTGCTTATATCCTCGGGCGGCGCGAATTTGCGTCCCGAATGTTCGAGGTAGATCCCTCTGTTTTAATTCCGCGCCCTGAGACAGAACTGCTTGTTGACGAGGCGGAGCAGGAGTTGAAGCGCCGTTTCCCGGACGCGGGATCCGCATTTCGCATCCTCGAATTCGGTGTTGGCAGCGGTGCCATTGCGGTTACGCTGGCTGCGAATTTGCCGGCTGCGCAAATTGTGGGTACCGAGATTTCGGCGGAAGCAGCAGCAACGGCTCGCCGCAATGCCGACAAACATGGCGTTAGCGAGCGAATTGATTTACGTGTACAACCCGACTTTGCCGGAATCGAAGGGCCGTTCCACGCCATCGTCGCGAATCCACCTTACGTGGACCCGGCTGATGCGCTGATGATGGCGGATGACGTCAAGCTTTACGAGCCTGCCGGGGCGCTGTTCGCGGAAGAGAATGGATTGCACTGGTATCGCCTTCTTGCCGTAGAGGCTCCGCGGTTGTTGGATCCCAATGGTTTTTTGCTTATGGAAATTGGACAGGGGCAAATGCCTGCAATCGCTCAAATTGCGAAAGGCGCCGGGCTCGATGTGGAACGAGTGAGCAAGGACTATGCGGGCACGGAGCGCATGATGAGAATGAGCCCCAGCGCGATTGCCCCAGGCTGAGAAGACTGGTGTTATAAATATGAGGCCGAGCGAGCTGTTGAGCCCGCCCTGCTCCCCGAGCTATTGTATCTGCGGCAGAAATGGCATCACGGCGAGCACACGTTCCGTCTGAAACATGCGCCCGATGCTCATCGCGGATTTCAAAACGTTTTGCAGACCCCGCGGCAAAAGTTCAGTTCCCACGATTGCCTGTGTCAGGTAATCGCGTTTCACCTGCGCCGTCACGTTTCCGCCGATTGCTTTTTGCAGGTAATCGATAAGTGTCAATTCCTTCGGATACGAGACGAGTGACACCTTGTCGTCTTTCTTCAGGCCGATGAGCTGTTTTACTTCGCTGATGGCGAGTCCCATTCCGCCGATCTCATCCACAAGGCCAACCTGTTTCGCGCGCTCGCCGGTCCACACACGTCCCTGTGCCAGGTCGTTCAGTTTCTCGAACGGCATCCTGCGTCCCTGCGCAGCCTTTCGCACGAAATCATCGTATGTCTTATGCATCATCTTCTCAATGAGGAGGCGTTCCTGGTCGGAAAAATTAGAGGTCTCGGAAAACAGATGCGCATAATCGCCTTTAGAGATGGTGCTCTTACTCACGCCCAGTTTGTCGTAGAGCCCCTTTAGGTTCGGTTTGCCTCCGACTACGCCTATGGATCCAGTGAGCGTACCGGGTTCCGCGATGATCTTCGTCGCGCCCATCGCAATGTAATATCCTCCGGAAGCGGCCATGTCACTCATCGTGGCAACCACTGGCTTCACCCGCTTAACCTCCTCGATCTTTTTCCAGATCAGATCGGACGCAAATGCGGAACCACCCGGGCTGTTCACGCGCAGGATAATAGCTTTCACTTTGTCTTCAGCTTTAATATCCTCGAGGACCTTGATCAGGTCCTCCGCGGCAATTTCATCTTCTGCCCCCAGTCCCACGCCTTCATTAGAACCAAGCGATATGGGGCCGACGGCGTAAATGACTGCCACCTGCGGGTATTTGGTCGTCTTGTCGGCCGCCGAAGTGTCCTTGCTGGTTTTGCTCATCATGCTAAACAGGCTGAAGAGGCTGATCTCGTCCGCTTTCGACGAGGTGTCTTTGGAGTAATCGGTCATCTCAACGACTTCGCCACCGTCCTTTTTAAGGTCGGCAATTACTTCCTCTGCATAAGCTACGCGATCCACCAGGCGTGACTGCTTAGCCTCTTCAGGATTGGCGGGGCCGCGGTTGATGGCGGCAATGGCTTCGTCACGCGTCAGCTTACGATCGGTGGAAATAGTGTCCACCATCTGCTTGTAAATATCCTCGACGATCTCCGTCATGTTCTGCCGCGCAGGAGTGGTAAAATCCTCGTTGGTAAACGTCTCGCCATAGGACTTGTACTGCCCGACGTGCACGACCTCCGCGTTGACGCCAACTTTGTGTAACAGGTTCTTAAGGAAGTACGAATCGGCCTTTACGCCGTACAGCATCAGGTCTCCACTTGGCGGCAGCACCACCTCATCACACGCCATTGCCACGAGGTAGGCAGCTTGTGAGTTGTCCTCAATAATCGCGACCGTTTTCTTGCCCTTGTCCCGCGCTTCGCGCAGTGCCAGCCGCAGTTCCTGCGCCATTGCCAGGCCGAGGTCCGCCGAGCTTAAACGGACTACGATCGACTTAACCTCTTTATCTTCCCGGGCACGGCGGAGAAGATCAAGGTAGCCCTTCAGGCTTTTCGCCTGCTTACCAAAGAGGACGACGGTGTCTCCACGCTCCTTAATTTCTCCGCTGATGGTAATCTGCAGGATTTTTTCCCCGCGAGCGTCTTTGCTCTTTGAGTCGGCTGCTTTTATTTCTTCGCTCAGTGTCGAGGCAGCGTCGGTGATCTCCACCTTGATAGCCGGTTTCTGTTTCGTGGCAGCAGTTTTCGTTGACGTGGTTTGCTGCCCCTCAATCGGACCGGAGGTCTCGTTCGCGGCAGCAGCAAGTTTGCCGATAATGCCTGTTCGCCTGCTCGAATCCTGACGGGCGGGTTTAGCCGACGCCTGCATTGCAACTAGAGGAAGAACGGCGGCCAGTGCTACGACTGAAATAAAACGATCTAACATGGGAACTCCTGGTTTACTTTGCCGGTGAAGGCTCCATGGGGAGCCGTGGATAAGCACACGGTTTGAAGCAAGAATCGGTGCAGGGCAGAAACATGAAACAACTGGCGAACGGCAGTTACTCTTCTATAGGTGGTTGTGGGCCACGGGATAAATAGTGCATCATCGCTACTTCATTACAATTGGGGAACTTGTGGCATTTAATACATTCTCCCCAAACTTTATGTGGCAGCATGTTTCGATCGACAACCTGGAAGCCGCGCTTGGAAAAGAAATCGGGCTTATAAGTGAGCGCGAATACGCGACGTAGGCCAATTTGGCGCGCTTCGGCCAGGCAGTACTCGGTAATCAGCTTGCCGAGCCCACGACCCTGTGCTGTTTCTGTGACCGCAACACACTTGAGTTCCGCGAGGTCGTCCCAGGTTACATGTAATGCCGCGCAGGCAATGATTTCGCCATTTTCCTCAACGACTACAAAGTCTCTCAGGCTTTCGTACAGTTCGTTCAGACTGCGGTGCAGCATCTCGTCGCGATTGGCGAAATAGTGGATCAACTTCTGAAGGCGGGGCACATCCGGGACCGTCGCCTTACGCACGATCGGGCCGGTCGCGTGAGTCTGGACGTTATGTACAGCAGCTTCGGTTACACTGGACAACTAAGGTGCCTACCTCCGGTGCGATCAACAACAACGCAGGACGACGGCTAATCACCCAGCCAATGAAATTGGGACCAATGGTGCGAGGCAGCGGTTAATCCTGGCGCGAGCAAGACAGCGTATCAGTGAAAATCTCGACTGCGGTGTCGCATTGCTCGACGGTAACGACAAGCGGCGGGCTAAAGCGGATGACGCGTTCGTCGAGGAGGTTTGTTTCAAGAATCAGGCCCCGGTCCTTGCAGCCGATGACGACCTGTCGCGCGACTTCTTTGTCCGTCATCTGGGCACCGATCATCAGTCCAATTCCACGAACTTCCAGGAGAGACTCCTCCTTTGCGGCAATTTTCCGAAGCGCAGAAAGCAGGTAGTCACCCATACGACGGGTATGGTCGAGCAGTCCTTCCGCCTCGAGAACTTCTATCCCTGCGACGGCCGCGGCGCAACTCACGGGGTGGCCGCCAAAGGTTGTGATATGCGAAAACGGCGGGTCAGCGGCAAACCGGGTGATTTGATCGCGTGAGGCGAGGACTCCCGCGAGTGGCATGCCGGCCCCCATGCCTTTGGCCATTGTGATAATATCCGGAGTGACGTTGTAATGGCGCGCAGCAAACCAGTCACCGATTCGCCCGAAGCCAGTCTGCACTTCGTCGAAGATAAGCAGTGCGCCGGTGGCCGTGCATCGTTCGCGCAGCGCCTGCAGGAAGCCATCCGGTGGCACTCGAATTCCGGCTTCGCCCTGCACCGGCTCGATAATTACCCCGGCGGTCTCAGAATTAACCTGTTCAAGATCCTCGAACCTGCCAAAATCCAGAAAAGTGACTGGCGCCAGCAGCCGTTCGAACGGGCGACGAAACATGTCATCTCCGAAACAGGCAAGTGCGCCTACAGTATCGCCGTGGTATGCGCCACGAAATGCAACCAGCCCGGATCGCCCGGTCAGCTTAACAGCCATTTTAAGCGCGGCGTCATTCGCTTCGGCGCCCGTTGAAAGAAAATACGTCGTATCCAGACCGGCTGGGGCGATCTCCGCGATTTTTGCCGCCAGCTTCACCTGCGGTCCCTGCACATGCTCGCCGTAGACCATGGTGTGGGCGTACATTGTTGCCTGTTGTTGTACCGCTTGCACCACATGGGGGTGGCAGTGTCCAACATTGCACACCGCTATGCCTGCGATAAAGTCGAGGTATTGCTTTCCTGACGTATCATAAATATAACAGCCAGCGGCGGACGCCACATCCAGAGTTCCGCCAAAGGGCGAGGTCTGCCCAACGTGGCTAAGAAAGAGATCGCGATTGCTGATCATTGCTGCGCTTGAATCAGCTGTTCGCGTTTGCAATGCAAGGGAACAGCACGGGCTGAACCCAATGCTATGGCAGCGGCCCAATAACCCCGTAATTATTATCTTCGTACTGCTCGGCCACCAGTTCGCCGGAATCGAGCCACACAAGCAGGTAGCCTCCAGAGAGGTTTAAGGTGAGGTTTTTCACATTCACTTTTCGGAGCTTGCTCTGCTGTGGCTTCAGCTTGGGGATTTTTATCCATCTTAATTCGGTAAGGCCAGTACCCGCCAGGTCGGACATATAGTAGACGGTCATGCCAGTCGCAGCGGAGATCAGGTTCCCATTGTTCTTCACCGTCACATATCCGGTAAGCTTGCCCGATAGCGGGACCAGGCTGGCCCCGGTGCTGATTAGATCAGGTCCATTACCCGGCACAACAGGGTTAAGCCAGGAGCTGATGCTCGAATATGTGCTGGAGAAACGCCCATCTACCACGTTGCATGAGGACGAACACGTGCTACAGTCGGGCGGGCCACACTGGCCATAAAGCTGCCCCACAATCTGCATGGCGGAATTGACAACAGGGCTGCCACTGCTGCCGCCATCAATTCCTCCGATACTCCCGGAGGCATACAGAAAGTTGTTGGGCGAAACGGACGCGCATGTATTGCCGGGATTAATAGTCGAACCAACTGAGAGTGCCTGCTGGCTTCCTTGTGGATGTGAGATGCGGTAGACAGTGGTCCCCGGCCCAATAGCGCTGGAATTCCAGCCAAGCATGTAACTGCCCCCGGGCGGATTTTCAGCGAGTCTCAGAAATGAAAAGTCGGTAGTGGAATCGTGAGAAAGCAGGGTAGCGCCAAGTGAACGCGGAAAGCCCGAGGTTGAAGCCCAATCCGTAAAGCCTGAGTCACAGCTGCTTGTTTTAAATCGCCAGGTCACTTCAAGGCTCGCTGCGGAGGTGGCCGAACTGATACAATGGTTGGCAGTCAGAAAATAGGGGGCCAAGGTCGACGGAGCAGTATTTACTAGACCGCCGGTGCAGATGAACGACCCGCCACCGCTGGAAAAGAGCATAAACCCAACCGCTTTTCGCAGGTTTTCGATTTCAGCGAGTGTTCCGGCTCCATAGCAGGTTGCGTCCTCGATGCAGCTCAGCATCTTGTCGCTGTTATCAGCCGCCTTCGTAACAGCTGCACCATTGGTCACGAGGTAAATTACATGCGCGATGGTGAATTGGCTGGCATGAATCAGATCCTCGGTGGCGTCAGCAGGGAATCGAAGTTCCACATTGCAGTGCTCCGCGGCCAGCGTGTTCGACCAAAATTCACCAGACTGCAATGGACCCGTGTTCGAATACGGTCCGAAAACCTCCCCGTCATCCGAGTAGATGTACATCTCAGCGCCTGCAGCCAGTGAAAAGCCGGTGAAGTGCAGTCGTGTTCCGCGAGCACCCGGAGTTTCGATGCGCGAGTTAAATGCGATCTGTCCATTTGCCAGTAAAGTGGCGACCCCGCTCGACGTGGTTTGCGCTTTCGTGGATAGCGTGGCTCTATTTATCGTCGAAAAGTTAGTGGTATTGCCCGCCGGCAGATCAATCCCAGCAACCAGCGACTTGCTGCCTCCCAAACACGTGCTGCAGGAGGATGTATTGTGAAACCATTCCCACTGCGCAGCGTCAGGATAGTAACTCTGGACCGGAATGCTGTCCAGTGCCCTGGCGTCTTTTCTCAATGATTCGAACCGCTTTGCTGTTCTGTCATCTGTCTCGGCTTTGCTCCATTCACCCGGCATTAAAGCACCTGCAGCAGCAACTGCGACTGATGACCTGGTGGCAGCCTCTAGTGACAACGGACCGGGCGCAATTTGCAGCACCAGGACACAACATAGCATGAACAGGGATTGCCGCAGTTTTGGCTGCGGTGAATGACACATATAATGTGCCGTGAGCTTTAAAAAGGACATGGTGGGACCTAGTTTATGGCAAAAAGCGGCTTTTAGTCTACACGCGTTCAATTTGCGAGACCCAGGAAATTATCCAATTCGTCGTCGAGATACCAGGGATCGTTTACACAACCCAGAGTTCGGCGCTATTTGGTGGTGTCGCGGCTTGCTTTGCTCGTTGTATCGATTTCATCCAGCCGTGAGGAGCGTGGATTACCGCCAGCAGGACTGGTAACTGCGCTCGTTTCACTGGACGAGAGGTACGACCTGACTTTCTCGCTTGTCATAGTGGCCGCCACCAATGCGACAAGGATCATGACGTAGAGCCATTTCATTACTTGTCAGGGTGTAGAACACGAGAGCGGCTGTACAGTGAAATCCGTAGCAGGTTGCAATGCTTTTGTGGATTTGTCGAACATGGATAAATCCTTTGAAACTGAGAATGTAGACCTGTTTTGTTTGCTTTCGCACGTGACGCTGCAACCAAGCTGCACCATCTGATTTACCCAAAGGCGTTATGACACTGAATCGAAGAGTGACGGGTCGTAATAAGGCGAAGCGGTTGCTTGCTGCCATCCTGCTGCTACAATTTGTATTCATGTGCGGCGATGTGGCGGCTGATACCATCGTAATGCGGGACGGGAAGCGCCGACAGGGCCGTGTGGTGGAAGAGCAGCCCACGTTTATTATGTTCGAGGATCCTCTTGCCGGAAAGATGCGGCTGGAGAAGTCTAATATCTCTGAGATACTGCGAGACCCGGCGGCAGCAGTGCCCGGTGCAAGTGGTGGCGTAAGCGCACTCGCAGCAGCACACCGCCAGGCAGGCCGTTTTCAGGAAGCTCTCGACACGCTGATCAAAGGAAGCGCCAGCAACCCGGGCGAGACCGCCGCCATTGCCGACGAGTTTCAGCGGTGCGTGTTTGCATTACTTGCCAGGGCGCAAGGCAATCGCAAGACGAGTCTGGAACAGGCCAGGAACGATTACCGGACGCTGTACATGGCCTTTGTTAATCCTGCTGCGTCGGCCCTCATGGGCGGGGCCGCCAATTTCGAGAAGATATTAAACACCGTCCGGCAGGACCTTTCCGAAACGGACGTCGCGTTTGCGACGCAACTGCAGTCGCAACCAACCCTGCGGTCACAGGCAAGAGACCTCCTTTTCGAAGCAACCGTTGTGAATCCTGGAAACAACGATTACCAAATGGCACTGGCTAACGCTGCGCGCGAGCTCGGTGACTGGAAGACGGCTTACGACGCTTACAATGCGATTTTGAAATCGGCGAGTGCCAGCGACGATTTGAAAATGCGGGTGAACGACGGGCTTGTTCGAGTGGAAACCGGGTCAAATGGCGTCTTTAAGAAGGCGACACCCACACCAGTGCCGACAGTAGCAGTTGCGCTGGCTACGCCATTAGTGGCGGCGCCTACCCCCGCGCGTGTAGCATCTGCGACCCCTACACCTGTTGCCACACCTACCGGACCTAAATGGAAGCAGGTGTTATTCCAGATCCAGAACAGCGGGATATGGGGCAAGGTGAAGGATGTCCCAAACCTGGTCCTGACAGGCGAAGTCCTGCCGTTCCTTATTGGCATCCCTCTGATTATTATAGTGGGATGGGTGCTGCCATACCAGTTCTTCAAGTTCCGCGCGCATCGCGGCGATATTTTCGCCGCGAACTACCTGTATCCTTCAAAGAAGTTTGGGCTCGCGATGCTGTTTCCCTACGCCCTGAACTATGCGAAACAGCCGTCGAGCAAGAACCGTTGCCCGTTCTGTAATAAGGGGATCGATAATATCGAATCCTACAGTGACCTTAACTTTTTTACCTGCCCGCATTGTCGCGAGAACATTACGCCAATCTACGACATGAAGGATTATGTCGAGCACCTGATGGAGCAGTTGGTGGCGGCGCAGAAACGCACTAAGAAGGGCGGTTCCGGCGACAGCACCATCGAGCGTGATGCAATGCTGAAGCTGGTGCGCGGTGTTTTGACGCTGACCGTCCGCCGGCGCGCAAGCGATTTTCACCTCGAATCAGAGAATGAAGGCGGAAAAATCCGTGCACGCATTGACGGGATAATGTACGAGCTGATGACACTGCCGCGGGAACTTACGCCGTCTTTCATTTCTGCAATGAAGGTTATGGCGAACCTGGACATCACAGAGCGCCGCGTTCCGCAGGACGGCAAGATCGGTATGTGGATTGATAAGCAGGATATCGATCTCCGTATCAACACCAGCCCTTCGACCATGGGTGAAAAAGTTGTCATCCGAATCCTGAATCAGAAATCGATCAGTGTCGATCCGACCAAGCTTGGGCTTGATGGGGAAAATCTCGAGAAATACGAGCGCGCAATTCATAAGCCGCACGGCCTTATCATTGTCACTGGCCCCTCGGGCTCGGGGAAATCGACGACCCTGTACGTTGCGCTGAACGAACTGAACACGGGCGACAAGAACATGGTGACGATCGAGGATCCGATCGAATACCATCTGAAAGGTCTATCGCAGATGCAGGTGAACCCGGCGGCGAATTTCACCTTCGCCACGGGGCTTCGTTCCATTCTGCGCCAGGATCCGGACGTGATCATGGTCGGTGAAATTCGCGATAAGGAAACGGCTGAGGCGGCGTTGGATGCCGCGACCACCGGACACCTGGTTCTGACCACGCTTCATACGATCGATGCGCCAAGTGCTTTTGGTCGACTTGCGGATCTCGGTGTTGAAACACGGCGGATCGCGCCGGCGATCAATTGCGTTATCGGACAGCGTCTTGTCCGCACGATTTGTCCGGACTGTAAAAAGCCCTACAAGCCGAAGAAGCAGGAAATCGAGGCGCTCGGGCTCGACAACAAGGACATCACGTATGTGCATGGCGCCGGCTGTGAGAATTGCCTCAATACCGGCTATTTCGGCCGCATAGCCATCTATGAATTTTTGACGCCGGACGACAACATCAAGGAAATGCTCGACGCCGGAGCTGCTCCTTCAGTTATTCGTGAGATTGCGCGTAAGTCGGGTTTCCGTACGATGCGGGAAGAAGGAATCGTGAAGATTATGCAGGGCGTGACAACCGCGGAAGAAGTGCTCAGAGTCACAACTTAGGGCGTTCTCATTTTAAGCCGCCATGGCACTGTAAAAGCTCGCTGCCTGCACAAAACCCGGGCAAGCTACAGCTTCTAAAATCACATAATTGCTGCTGGAGCGTACTGCTGAAACCGTTCTTTATCCAGTGCCTTCATGTAGGCGTCGTGACCCGAGATGCGGCTACTCTTAAGCAGGTTCTCTATCGTGTCGTCCATAGTCTGCATGCCTAGTGCACGGCTTGACTGGATAACCTGGTTCAGCTGCCCAGTCCTGGCTTCACGGATCATATTGGAAACGGCGCGATTCTGGAGCAGCACTTCATGCGCCGCGACACGACCTTTGCCATCAGCCGTTTTGATCAGCAGCTGCGCACAAACCGCGCGCAAAGCCACAGCGAGAGATTCGCGGATCGCGGCCTGCTGCTCGTTAGGAAACACGTCTATGATACGATCTATGGTCTTGGTCGCGCTATTTGTATGCAGCGTGCCGAATACGAGCATTCCCATCTCTGCGGCGGTCACGGCCAGTGAGATGGTTTCAAGATCGCGCATTTCGCCAACCAGCACGACCTCGATGTCCTGCCGTAGAACACCTCGTAATCCTTCGCCGAATGTGCGAACGTCCGTGCCGACCTCGCGCTGAGTTACCACCGATTCCTTGGCTGGATGCACAAACTCAATCGGCTCCTCAATCGTGAGGATGGTCCGGCGCTGCGTTGTGTTGATAAAGTCGATCACCGCGGCAAGGGTTGTCGACTTTCCAGAGCCGGTTGGGCCCGTCACCAGGCACAGGCCCGAACTGAACGAAGCAAAACTCCTCAGTACGTCCGGCACTCCCAGTTCTTCCAGCGTGAGAATGCGCGATGGAATTGTGCGGAAAACGGCGCCGTAACCGTGGTAGTGCTTCTTGTAATTGGCTCGAAACCGGGCAAAGTTTTCATATGCGTATGCAAAGTCAAGATCGCCTGACTCTTCGAAACGCTTCCATCGCTCCGGCGTGCATATCTCTCGAAGAATTTGCTTCATAGTAAGCCGATTGAATTCGGGGTACTGGCTGAGTGGCTGAAGGCTGCCATGAACGCGGACTTTCGGCTGCTGCCCCTCGTGGAGGTGCAGGTCGGACGCGTTCATGGCGAGCATTTCGCTGAATAGCTGGTCGAGTTGCGCCATAGCTCAGTCCTGGTTCCTCACCCCTTCAAATGCGGGTTTGTTTTCCGCACGATTGTAAGCCTCGCGACCCGTAATTACGCGCTGCTGCACGAGCTCCAGAAGAGCATCGTCCATCGTGCGCATACCCAGGCGGCGTCCACTCTGCATCGCGGAGACCAGTTGGTGCGTTTTGCCTTCCTTGATCAACTGGGCCACACCACTGGTGAAGATCAGTACCTCCATCGCACACACGAGTCCGTTTCCATCGCGGCGCGGGATTAGCTGCTGAGAGAGTACGCCGCGCATCGACTCGGCTACCATGGTGCAGATTTGTGCGCGCTGAGATGGTGGATACACGTCCATGATGCGCGCAACGGTACGCAGCGCGGAATTCGTATGCAGGGTCGCAAATACCAGGTGCCCCGTTTCGGCGGCAGAGATGGCTATGGATGTGGTTTCAAGGTCGCGCAGTTCCCCAATCGAGATAACATCGGGATCCTGGCGCAGCGCACCACGCAAAGCGTTCGCGAAACTTTTCGTGTGCTGGCCCACCTCGCGCTGAGTGACCTGGCAATTCGCCGGCGGAATGACGTATTCGACGGGGTCTTCTACCGTAATGATGTGCTCGTGCCGTGCGCGATTAATATGGTTCAGCATTGCTGCGACCGTCGTAGTTTTCCCACAACCCGCAGGTCCCGTCACCAGCACAAGACCCTGGTGGTACTCCGTGAGTTTCTGTAGCACCGGAGGCATAGCGAGACCTTCGAGGGTGGGGACCTCCCGTGGTACAATTCGGTAAACGCCCTCCCAACCAATGCGTTGTTTAAAGACATTGCAGCGATGGCGCCCGACGCCAGGTACATCCAGTGCAAAGTCCAGCTGCTGCTCCTGGCGAAGCGTTTCCTTCTGGGTGTCAGAGAGCATCGAGAAGTTTAGAGCTTCGCTGCGCTCTTCGGTGAGGGGCTGCTCTTCGAGGAATATCAGGTTGCCCTGGTATCTCAGAAAAGGCGCACGACCAACAACCAGGTGCAGATCGGAACAGCCCGCTTCGCGACCCATCACCAGGTAATCCATTAATGAGGCATTTGGTTCAAGTGCATGAAGCAAAGCTGGGGCGCGGGGAATCGGAGTGGCAACAATGTCGCTCCCGGAGAGGCCGGGTATCTGCGGGGCACGCGGAAAACCGAGGGCGGGATTTGTTGGACTAATCAGTGACCTGCGCTGCCCCGAATCGGCTGGGGAAGGCGCCAGGTTTGTGGGTGCTACCGGTGGCGCAGTCCGCACGGGTGGAGCCGTCGCAGAAACGCCGCGAACTGGAGGCGGCGGCGCGTAAGTAGGATCGGGCGATGGCAGCGGCCCATGTGCGATTGGAGCTGTCGCAGCTGTGGAGGGATTGGGCTCAAGCTCCAGTTCCCCCGGCGACGGCTGCACTTCGCCCGTTTCCAGCTGCTGCAGCTGATCTGGTGTGATGAGGTGCCGCTTAATGAGAAGCTGTCGCGCATTCTGGCCCGGAAACATGAGCAATTCCTCTCGCAGCTGATCTGCCTGCTTCGCGGTAAGCATTCCGGCCTGCAATGCCATATCGATGTATTGGCTGCCGTCGTCCTTCATAAACCGGCTTTATGGCCCGATATGTAATAAGCTGTCATGAAAGGATGAGACGAGGCGGCGCGATGGAAAGCCTCAAGCGGGAAGTGAGTCCGAATTGAGAAAACCACACTGTCTCAAGCTAGACAGCAGTAGTTAGCTTTTACGCTTGCTTGCAGTGCTGGCGCTTTTTGCTTTTGCGACGGAGTCCAGCAGCGTTACGGCCTCCATGTACTTATTCTGCCCGCGGAGATCCTCAATTTCAGCAAGAGTTTCACGGGACAGCTTGCCTTTGGATTTCTCAAGCGTTGTCTCCAGGTAGCTCTTGGCTGCTTCGTTACCTAAAATCTCAATCTGAAGTTTGAAGCCATCGCAGCGCTCCACAATCGGGTCGTAGTTGCCTTTTTTGAAATCGGCGAGCATGGCAGAATAACCTGTATCGATTTTTCCCATCAGATCGGCCAGACGCGCAGACGATTCGGTAGCTTTGCCTTTGCCGGTTTTGCCGATCTCTTTGCCAAAGCGCTGCTTCACTTCGGTGTAAATTGCGTCTACCTGCGCGACCTTTTGCTCTGCTTTCTGTTTAAGGCACTGCTGCTTGGCTTTTTCCAGTTCCTCGTCGATCATCCGCAAATTGCTTCGCGCGGAATCGGAATCCGGAACACTGCCACTTACGTCACGCTTTACCTTATCAACGAGACCATTTACTGACTCGAGTGCTTTAGGAGCGTACTTCTCCAATTCGTAGCGGGGGTCGTTACTTACCATAGCGACGCGCGCCTGGGCTTCTGCCAATTCTTTTTCCAACCTGGCAGCGGCGGCTTTGCTTGCGGCCGGAGGCAACTCTGAGTCGTCCAGTGCCTGGGTTGATACGGCCACGGGCGCAGCCACCGTTGGGGTGGAAGCGGGTAAAGGCGAGCTGGCCGTCGGAGCTGAGGCTATATCCCGCTTTGGCGCCCGCACAGTAATGTCCCCAGCCTCCTCAACAGGAGCTGTGCCTGTCTGAGCGAGTGGCGGGTCTACCGGAAGTAGCGTAGGCTGCATTGGGTTTTCGAGCACGAGCGTGTCCGCACTAGCGGTTGCGATTTCCGATACGGCCGCAGGCGTGGCGAGAATGGCATCTTTTGCTACGCCCGCATCTGCATTCAACTTTACAACTACATCGCCGCCCTGGTGCGGCTGTGGCAGCCCTGACAAACTTGGGGGCTCTATACTTTTGACTGTTTCAGGCGATGGGGGCGCCGCAATTGGGGCAGGCTGCGAAACTTCGAGCTTTTCCGCTTTTGAGGAGTCTACCGCGGGGCTGGAGTTTGTCACCTTTTCAACTTCAGGCTCTTTAACAGCCTCGGAGTTTTTCAGGGTGAGAGCCGCCTGCGTTACCGCGATGGTCAGCGGCGCTTTGCTGATGGTTTTAGGCTTGGCCGACGGCTTCACATCGGTGATCGAGATGCGGGATTCAGTCTTGTCGGAAGTTTGCTTTTTCGCAATCGCATTTTTCTCCACCACTTCCCACTCGGCAATTGCGACCTCGTTAAGCTTTCGCCAGGTTTCTTTGTTTGGCTTCCCGGTGACCTCGAGCTTGTTTTGTTCCTGGAATTCTTTCATGGCGACGATGGTATTGTGCCCCCATTTGCCATCAGGCTCTCCCGCGTATACTTTCGCCTGCACTAGTTTTTCCTGCAATGCTTTCACTTCAGCAACGCGCGTCATTCGCGGAACGGGACCGGCATCGACAACCTTCGAAGGCGGAGTTGCTTTACGAAGAACAACGAATTGCGGATCGTCAGCTTTAGATGGAGTGGTATCCGACTTTTTCGCAGTGCCCGATTTTGCACCGCTGATTTGAATCGGGGAAGAAACGTCTGCTGCAGTCTTGTCCTCCGGGGTCGGCAAATCTGCTACTGCAGCAGCGAGTTTTTTTAATGTGGCGCCGTCTGGCTCACCTTTAGCCGTAAGTGCATTCTCCTTTTGAAAATCAGTAATAGCCGCCTGTGTTATCGGCCCGAGCTTGCCGTCGTGCTTGCCCTCGAACTTGCCAAGCTTCAGCAATAGTTGCTGCGCGCGCGCGACATCTGCGCGATACGGAAGCTCCGGCTTTGCTGTCGCGGCCGGAGTTGGTTTGTCAGCCGCAGACTTTGTTTCTGTTTTTGCCGCTGCGGTTTCACTCGATTTCGTTTTGTTCTTCGAGTCCCGAGGCTTCGGCAGCTCTGTTTCCTTTGCCGCCGAAGATTTCGAGGCGGTCTTTTTTTCGGGTTGTTCCGTCATTCGGGTACGAAGCGCCTCAACCGGCGCTCCTGGACGAGGCGAAGGAAGTTCTGTCATTGCATCAGACGAGGCAAGGGGAGCGGCCGCGGTGCCTCGATCATGATGTTCCGAAACGAGTTTGCCAGCGACGTAAGGCGCAACAGCGAGAACGACGACGGCGCCCGTTGTCAGGAGAAATAGCTTAACCGGATTTAACATAGCTTAATACGTCCTTCAGCACACCTGTCGAGGGTGTACCTCAAGCATAAGTGCGCCCGTTAAATAAGGGGCCCGCAAACCGGGCGCAAGCTATTTTGGCAGTCCCGAAAGCACTTTATAGCCCGACAATACAGGGAAACAGCCCATTTTGCGCCACCTTAAATTCGCCAGATTTATTTTTGAAATTGCCTGTAGTAGGCTCCGCGGCCGGAATAGCTCAGTTGGTAGAGCAACCGCCTTGTAAGCGGTAGGTCATCGGTTCGATCCCGGTTTCCGGCACCAGCCTCGACATTTGTCAGGTTTGCCCCAGTAGCAGGTAGGGGTAGTTGGGCTTCAGCATAAATGCTTCTACGATGTCGTCAAACGTGGCATTTTCCTCGAAAAAACGGTAAAAGCGCGAGTGAAAACCATAGAGTTTTTCGACGTGCGCTACTGCTTCCGAGAAATCCTCATCGATTGGCTCTGTTCTGCCGTGCTGAACTGCCTCTGCCGTTGCATACCATGGAATAAGCGCCACGTTGAGCACCAAAAGCCGCAGCCGACGGGAAACGTTTCCACTCAGCACGAGGTCTTTCCGAAAAATACAGTGGCGAACGTAACGCTCGATCAGCTCGACCGCGGCACCGGTGCAGGGTAGCTTTGCTCTCGCTAAATCTCGATATGATAACGACACCGCAATCGGTTTTAGCCGCACTTTGCCAATGCCGGCTGCGTGACGTACGTATTGAGCGAGAACGGTTGCTACTGTACGAGCTCGGCCGCCCTTGCGGTGCAAAGTGTTTGCGAAACCGGTAAACATTCCAAGAAACATTTGCTTAATGTAAGTCGGACCTTTGCGTGCGCGGATCGAAACGCGGAGAAGTTCTGCATAGCTGGTTGAGCGCAGCGCGGAAAGAAAACCGGCAAGCGCTGCCGGCGGCATCCGGTTGCCAGGTCCCACCACCGGCGATCCATTCATCTCCTGGTAATATGCATCGACAAAGCTTACCAGGGCGCAGCACGCAATAAGACGCTGGTTCAATGGAATGGATGGAATTGCGAGCAGTTCGGCAAAGGTGTTTTCCAGGTCTATATACTCGTCCCAGGTAAGTTCGATGCGGCGATTAAGTGCAACTCGCGCCGGCGCTTCCAGAACGCTCTGCGCCACTGCATAATGCGAACGCAGTTGCGCGCCTTGCTCGCCCACGGGGCTTCCAATGTTGTTACGAACCGATGGACACATGAACGATAATCCCACATAGGTGCCGCCGGAAGTCTCAACATAGCGGTAGGGAAAATCGCGGCACACCTGTGGTTTCGCATGTGGGCCGATGATTCGGTGCACAGCGCAAAGTCGGTCCTTGTCGAAAAAAATGCAACTTCCGTCGTGCTTGCGTGCTAATCGCGGCGGATCGCCTGGCATGCCGGCCGCCGTAAAAGGTCCATTCCCCGCACCGACGTCGGATCGCAAGGCAGTTTGCTCGGCCGGGCTTATTGTTTCCAGCTGCTCCGCGCAGTTATGGCTCACCGGAATTGTGTCGAACGTGGTGCAACATACGCCGGAATTCTGGCATGTGTACGAAATCTCCGGGGGAAGATGCAGCTCTGCAACGGCGGGCTGTGCATCTCTCGCGTTTTCGATCCGCGCTGCATCTTTGCTGTGCTTGCTTGTCATTGCCTAACAAGGTAGCTTGCAGACCGGCTGACATTCGCAACTGCTATGGTAGGCTGCGGTCGCGATAAGAGCAGAAATACATCAGTTGTGCGCCTGGGCAGCAGACTAGTCGGTAAACAGTACCCTTGTTCCCGGTTTGACAAATTTTGCAAGCCGTAACACATCCCAATTGGTAAGCCGGACACATCCATGGCTTTCAGTGTGCCCGATCTTGCCTGGTTCAGGCGTTCCGTGTATTCCATAGTGCGGCTTTGAAATGTCGATCCACGCCACACCAACAGGGTTGTTCGGCCCCGCCGGAAGTTTGGCTTTTTTGTCGCCGGGCTTCGCGTCCCAGAATAGGTCGGGACTGTAATTAAAGGCTGGATTTCTTTCAACCCCCTGCACCTTCCACTCTCCAATTGGCAATAGATCATGGTCACTACCGCTGGTCACTGGGGCGACAAAGATTGTTCGGCTGGTCGAATCGGTCAGCGTTAAAATGGATGTCGATTTCGACACAGTTATAGTCAATCGTCCCTCTGCCGGCGTGGTCTGGCTTGTGGCAGAAGAGTCCCTTGCTAATTCGGTACTTGCCGAAGGTAGTTTCCTTTTCTCCAGTTTTCCAGGATTGTCTTCCGACAGCTCCACGTTCGGGACTTTGATTTTGTCGCCGACTGCAAATTTGACCTCCGTGTTTAAAGAGGCGAGCAACTCCGGTTCAACGTGGAAACGCTCTGCAATTCGTTCCTTAACGCTAATGTATCCGAGAGCAGGGAGTTTGGCTTTCTCCTCCATTTTCTCCGGAATTTTCGGCACCAGTGCGTCGGCGTCCTCGGCTGTGATTGAGTAATCGATGAACAGCGGGTGCGCCCCGGAAGCGCTTTCAAGCGCGACCGAAGTACCCTCATCCAGTTCGCCAGTGGGTTCCAGTTTGTTCGCCTGCTGAAATGCGAGGAGGACCTGCTCAAAGTTCCTGCCATTTTGACCATCAATCTCACCAGGCGAGAATCCAGCGCGGTCGAGCATGATTTGCGCGGCTACGATCGCATCATGTTTGACTTCCCGTTTCGTAGGTTCTGCCGTAGCCGTAAGCTCTAAAAGAAATAGCGGGGTCACTGCCGCAAAGAGCTGAAGTGCTGGAAAGTATCGCATACTTGTTTTCATGGGAACGCGATTAAGCAACTCCCGTGCACAATGCAGCAGACCATTTAAACCCACGGTGCAATTATGCTTAAATCGCTTCGCCAGGGGCCCCACCCACTGGCGCGTGAATCCCCAAAACCTTGCTGGTTAGATACGCTCACCACTTCATCAGGTGGAGTTCGAAGTCGGCCTTACAAAGCTACCATGGCCTTGAACAGCTGCTCGTATTTCATCGCCGATCCACGCCAGGAGAAATCCTGTGACATCGCATTTTGCCGTAAGGCGTCCCAGTGCGGCTGCATTTGAAAGCAGCTCAGCGCACGTTGCAGCGTAAGCATCAGTTCATCCGTGGTATACCGTTCAAACACGAATCCAGTTCCCCGGCCCGACTCGATATTCTCGGGCGTCGCGTCTACAATGGAATCGGCGAGACCGCCAGTTTTTCGGACAACCGGAATTGTGCCGTAACGCAGTGAATACATCTGATTCAACCCGCAGGGTTCATAATGTGACGGCATGAGGAAGAAGTCCGAGCCTGCTTCGATACGATGCGCGAGCCCGTTGTCGAATCGGAGATTCGCACTGACCTTACCGGGATGATTCTTCGCTGCACGCTCAAAGATCTGGTGGTATTCGGCAGCGCCTGTACCAAGCAACACCAGCTGTACGTTACCGGTTACCAATGGTTCTAGAATCTCTGCGATAAGGTCGAAACCCTTTTGTGGGTCTAGTCTGGAAATAATGCCGATCAGGGGAGTTTCCGGGCTTGCGTCCAATCCGACTTCCTCCTGCAGCGCTGCTTTGCACTTCGATTTGCCAGAGAGATCCGCGCGTGTGAAGTGCGCCGGTATCAGTTTATCGGTTTCAGGGTTCCAGGTGTCGTAATCTATGCCGTTTAGAATTCCTGTCAGATGCGAGGCCCTTGACAGCAATACGCCATCAAGGCCGCTGCCGTATTCCGGCGTTTGGATTTCGCGCGCGTAAGTCGGACTTACGGTCGATATCTTATCGGCATAAAGCAAACCGCCCTTCATCAGGTTCAGAGCTCCATAAAACTCGAGGGCGGCAGGGTGAAACAGGTTGTCCCCGATGCCAATGCGTTCCGCTTCATCTCGCGGAAAAACGCCCTGGTAAGCCTGGTTATGAATAGTGAACAGGGTTTTAACTGAGCGAAGGCCAGCGTTACTGCGGACATCACTGTCGGTTCTTAGAAAAACCGGTATCAGGGCTGATTGCCAATCATTACAATGGATCACTTCCGGCGTCCAGTCGAGCCCTTCTAAAAGCCACAGCACGGCCTTGCAAAAGAAGGCAAATCGCTCAGCATTATCTGGGTAATCCCGTCCGCCCTCCATGTAAAGGTTGGCCCGGTCAAACAGTGAACTGTTCGCCACGAAATACACCGGGACATTCGAATCGGGAAATACTGTGCGCCTGATCTCGGCAACATGGTTAAGGTTCCCAAGACGCACCCGGATGTCGCCGAGAATCGGCAGGATGTGAAACTTATCGTCATCAATGGTGCCATACTTTGGCATGGCCACCCGCACGTCGTGCCCCATGCGTGCGAGTTCCAGCGGCAACGCGCCGGCTACGTCGGCCAACCCGCCGGTTTTGGCAAATGGCACAACTTCCGACGCAACAATAAGAATTCTCATCGTGCAGCCATCGTGATTAACTCTGAAAAGTGCATTCTGGGTATGCGCCGTCCGTTGTTCGGCAATTCAAGCAAAAGGTCTTTTCTACAATTGGGGCGAGCATTGAGCACATCGCATGCCCTTCGATGCCACAAAACCTTGCATCCGCTCAACGTCGGCTCGCGACTGGTGCAAAACAGATCAGGAACCGAACTCTTGCGTATTATCTACATGGGTACACCAGGCTTTGCAGTGCCACCACTGCGGCGGCTGCTCGAATCACAACAACACCAGGTCGTGGCTGTTGTCACACAACCAGACCGTCCGGTAGGCCGTGGACAGAAAATGCACACTCCACCGGTCAAAGAGCTGGCGCTCGAGCATCACCTGCCCGTCCTTCAGCCTGAGAAAATTAAGAAGACAAATTTTGACCAGGCGCTTTCCATTTATGCGGCGGACATCATCGTAGTTGTCGCGTATGGACGCATTATACCACCCGAAGTGCTGAACCTGCCTAAATATGGTTGCCTGAACATACACGCATCGCTGTTGCCCAGGTACCGCGGCGCGGCGCCGATCCAGTGGGCGATCATCAACGGGGAGCATCATACCGGGGTAACCATCATGCAACTCGACGAAGGCCTCGATACCGGTAACATCATCGCGTTCGAACAAGTTGAGATACTCGACGACGATGACCACCAGAGCGTGAGCAATATGCTGAGCGTACTTGGCGCGGACCTGATCATCAAGGTCCTCGATAGAATCGAGGCATCGGGCAAAGTAGAAAGCGTACCGCAGGACGATACCCGGGCTACAATGGCGCCATTGCTGGAGAAAAAAGATGGCCTGATCAACTGGGGCATGACAAATGAGGAGATCATCTGCCGTATCCGTGGTCTTCAACCCTGGCCAACGGCATTCAGCTTTTTGCATGGGCGCGCATGGAAGTTCCTGAAAGCCGAGCCATTCCTCGATTCCTCCGGGCTCGTCTTTTCTGAGCAGCGCGACGAACAGGGCAGGCTGTTGCCTGGAAAGGATCCTGGGTCGGTAACCGCAATGATCAAAGGCAAAGGTTTCACCGTGAAAACCGGAGACGGGCATCTGCTGGTGACGCTGGTGCAGCCGCCGAACAAAAAAGCGATGGGATCACTGGACGCAATGAATGGCAAACTGGTCAAAAAAGGCGACGAATTTCTGAGCGAACCTGCGTTCCTCGAAGGGACGGCCGAAGTAGAATAAACATCGGATGTTCTCATAGAGGCGAGCAACCGCAGACACCGGCTACTTCCTCGTGAGCTCAGCTATGCAATGCGCTGTTTAATAACGCCAATCGCGTGTGCGCGCTCTGGTGCAGTTCGGTCCACTCACACTTGGGCAACGATGCCTGCAAAGCCGTCAATGTATCAAGCAATCCGTGAACCGGCTCGCAATGCATGCATCCATCCAGTTGATGCCGAAAGTTGACGAAAGTGTTCGAATTCCGCAGTTTATCGGTGCCGAACCACTGTTCCAGGAATGTCTTTCGATGCAGGGTGCACGGTCCCAGGTCGCGTAAAGCCGCCTTATGCTCCGGCACTGCGTAGCCCTTGTGCTGCTCGAAGCCATAACCCGGGTATTCGCTCGCGTAATTCGTCATGATGCGGTCGCGCGTGACCTTGGCGATAATACTGGCGGCGGCGATCGAGAAGCAGCGGCTGTCACCTTTAACAAATGCTTTCTGTGGGATTGTGCAATTCTCCAGGTGTAGCGCGTCAAGCAGCAGGTGATCGGGTAGCATCTTCATGTTACGCAGGGCTCGACGAACAGCCAGCTTCGTCGCGCGCAGGATATTGATCGTGTCGATCTCCTCGGCACATGCCAGCCCGACCCCGTATCCCACCGCACGCTCCACTATCTTCGCGTACAACTCCTCGCGCAATTCCGGATCAAGCAGCTTGCTGTCGTTGACCTTGTTGATGCGCGCGCCCGGCTCGAACACAACCACCGCTGCGCAGACAGGTCCCGCCAGCGGACCCCGGCCCGCCTCGTCTATGCCTGCCACCCGGGAAAAACCCTGCGCATGAAGCTCGGCTTCAATGGCAAACCGGCTTTGCCGCGGAAACGACTTCGGTTTTTTCTTTTTCGTGGCGATGGCTTTGGTCATGCGACTCGCGTTCTCGGGTCAACCGCCGCGTATAACAGGTCCACAACAAGGTTCACCCCTAGAAACAAAATGACCACTACCATTACGGTTCCCTGCACTGCAACAATATCGCGATACCGGATCGCCTGGATAAGGTAGGTGCCGATTCCGGGCCATGCAAATATTTCTTCTGTAATAATGGCGCCACCCAGCAGCGCACCGAACTGTAATCCCACCACGGTAATTACTGGCAGTAGCGCGTTGCGTACGATATGATTTAGTACCTGGCGCGCAGCTAGTCCTTTAGCGCGAGCCGTACGCACAAAATCCTGTGTTTTTACTTCCAGGATGCTCGAGCGGGTCATGCGGGCAATCAGCGCCGAGCCAATAAGGCCCAGAGTCGTAGCCGGCAGAACGAGATGCATAAGCGCATTGTGAAGCAGCGGCCAGTCGCGATCCCAGATCGAGTCCAGCACAATCAGCCCGGTGCGCGGCTGATAATCCATAAAGTCGCTGCTGATCCGTCCTGCCATTTCAAAGATCGGGTGCTTAAACGCGAAGAAGTAACTGAGCATGAGCGCCAGCCAGAACACCGGTATCGAAACACCGACCAGTGCCAGCAGCATGAAACCGTAGTCGACCAGAGAATACTGCTTCATAGCTGAGAACAGCCCCGACGCGATCCCTATAAATATGGAGAGAGCGAGGCCTGCAGTTGCCAGTTCCACAGTTGCCGGAAGCGTCTCCTTCAGGTCTTCTGAGATCAGGCGATTTGTCCGATAGCTTCTTCCAAAATCGCCTTTTGCCAGACCTCCCAGGAATCGGCCGTACCTTAGGTAGAATGGCTCATCCAGTCTCAGTTCCGCGCGCATTTTCTTCACCAGCGCCTGGTCATTTGCGCGATCACCCAGCATCATAACCACCGGATCACCTGGCACGAAATACAGGATCGCAAATGTGATGAAAGATGCACCAAGCACCAATGGCAGCGTGAGCGCAAGGCGTGTCAGGATCAGGCGTAGCATGCAGTCCCGTTAAATCAAATCACGATATGGAGAAACATCAGTACGAATACTCCTGCCGCGGCGGCAAAACTTTTCGCCATTCGAGCGCAGCAGAAGTTAACCCGTCAATCTCAGGTGAACGGGACAGCAGACCAGCCGTGGACTCCTGTGAGTTACTCTGGATGTCGTAGGCCTCCCGACCTGTTCCGTCTGCATTCACCAGCACCTTTAAGTTGTTTTTACGCGCGGCCACGTTCGGGCTCCGGTCGATGGGCCGACCGGGATATTTATAGAAGCCATCCGGTTTGCGACCATATTCCCAGTAAAGTGTCTTCTGTCGGGCGGGTGTCTCACCAAGCAACGATGCCGACAGTTGCTCACCGTCGAACTCCTTTGCGATCTCTTGTGGAATCGCCACGCCCGCCATATTGCACAGCGTAGGGAACAGGTCGATCGCACATAGTACCGTTGACTCGTTAACCGTGCCGGGGACTATGTGTCCTGGCCAGCGCACAAGGAACGGCTCGCGGACCCCGCCTTCGTACAGGCTCATCTTTATTCCGCGCAGCCCGGCAGTACGCTCTGTGCCAAAGGGCGGCTCCGGCCCATTATCAGACGTGAAAATAACAATGGTATTCTGCTCCAGCCCCATACTCGTCACGCCATCCATCAGGCGGCCGATTTGCCGATCGTATTCTTCGAGGACTCCCTGGAAATTCTTCCTCGGGGTTTTGGTCCCATCAGTATTGCCCCCGTACTTGGCCGCCATCTCAGGGCTGGGGCGGTGCGGAGTGTGCACGTCGTCCGGCCACAATGTAATGAACCATGGTTGGTCGCTGTGCCGTTGCATAAAATCCAATGTGCGGTCGACCATGTACTCCGTGCGTCGGTATCGCGGCACCTGTCCGGGCTCTTCGCGTTGCTCCCATGGCGGGTATTTGCGGCCCAGCGCCGAATGCGGTTCCGGGCTTTCCCACGTGCCTGTCCCTTCATCATAGCCATAGGCAGCAAACTTCGGGGCCGTAGTCACATCGCGACCGCCGCCGAGGTGCCACTTGCCGACATGTGCGGTGGCATATCCCGCGGATTTTAACAGTCGCGGCAGCGTTGGAATAGCAGGGTCCAGCCAGTCATCCTGTTCGCAGTTAACATTTCCCACTCGAGCCTGGAGGTACGTGTTAAGTCGCAGGCGTCCTGGAAATCTGCCCGTCAACATGCCAGCTCTCGAGGGCGAGCACAGCGGCGACGGCGCGTAGTACTGGGTAAAGCGGACCCCCTGCTTTGCCAGCCGGTCGATGTTTCGCGTCTGCACACCGGCGCCGGGCCCGTTACACGTCACGTCGCCATAACCCATGTCGTCCGTCAGGATGATAAGAATATTGGGGCGGGAGGTAGATGTTTCTTGAGCAGGAAGGAACGCGGCTATCGCCCAAAGGGCGAGAGTTAAAGACTGCAGTCGGATGATCATAACCCCCCTCTTACGGCCCCGTTTGTGTAATCCGCAATCCGAAATCCGCAATCCAGTCGTTCTCAGGGAATTCATCCTGCTTTACGCTTTACTAGCTCCAGCACTTTATTAAACGGTAGAAAAACAGCAATGATGCATGGTTGGGACAATTTACGCCCTGGAGACGAAGCGGCGATTCTTCGCGGAATCGCCGAGGGCGGCGTGCATGGGGGGCCCTACCACGTTGAGATCGACCCCATAGACCGCTGCAACGTGGCGTGTTTCTTTTGCGGAAGTGCCGACCTTCATCAGGGCGGTGTGCTGCGCTGGGATAAACTTAGTCCCATCGTGGAAGATTTGATCGACGGCGGCTTACGGAGCTTCCGCCTGGCCGGTGGCGGTGAGCCGCTCATCTATCCAGATCTTGAGCCGCTTTGCGACCGCATGGCGCGCGCAGGCATTGTGCTCGACAACATTACTACCAACGGCATTCAGTTACACAGGTGGCTGCCATCGATCGCGAAGCTGCCGATCACGCAGATTCTCTTCAGCCTGAACTATGCTACGCCTGAAGATTATGGACGTTTCATGCAAACCGCCCCCGAAAAATTTGAGAACGTGATCAGCAACATTCACCTGATGCACGATCACCTCGTGACCGAGGGCCGCCGCGACGAAACGCAGATTCAGACACAATTCTTTATCCATCGTTCGACGGTTGAGTCGATCCCGGGAATGGTAGAACTCGCAAAAAAACTGCCGGTCGATTCTGTCACCTTCAAAGCCATTGGTTTCATTCCTGACGAGGAAGTTATCCAACAGGACCAGCTTCCGCGCCTGCGCGAATTGATCCAGCACGCTGCGGATGAAATCGCGAACGACATTCCGCTGCCGCTCGATTTCGCATTGGCCGGCCTCCAGCCATTTTGCGAGGATGTGCTTGAGCGACGGCACAACGTTCCGGCCGGAGGACGCCACGTTGACCACAATATCGAGTACTGCTATATCGCGTGGTACAGCACCACCATCCAGGGCAGCGGCGATGTTCACGCGTGTTGCCACTTGATGCCTGCCCCCGAGATTGAGCCACTTGGCAACGTGAACCGGCAGCGGATTAGCGACATCTGGCGCGGTGAGAATTACACGCAGCTTCGCCATGAGATGCGCACCGCGATGCTGATGCAGGCCAAGACACCCTTTCAGCAGCGACGGTTCCGCTGCACAGTGCCCGCATGCTGGGAGCACGACCAGTGCCCGCTTTCCCATATGATGGCGAGCCAGGATTTCTATCAGCGGGCGCACCAGCAGTTACAGGGGCTGCGCCGGAAACCCATAACACTTGCTGCGCGCTACGCGAACCGCGCATCACGCCATGTGATCGAAAAAGCAAAGCCACTGCTGAAGTAAATCCACCCGCTCCTGCGGACAGGTCGGGTTTACAATCGAAACGGCCCGCGAAATTAGCCAATCCCTTTATCGGCTCAGCAGATGTTTCTCCACTTCGCGCGCCAGCTCCTTGCTGGGCGCGACGGTACGATTGGCCAGCACCAGCACCGTTAATCCCTTGTCGAGCACATGGCGCACGCAATGCATGAAGCCCGTGCTGCTGCCCGGATGGTAAGCGACACGCAAGCCTACTTCATTGCTTTCCAGGCGCCAGCCGATACCATACGGAATTTCACAGGTCTCGTCCGACAGCTCTCCGCCTGCATCCCAGCATGCATCGCTGCGATTTGACCCGCCTTGGCCAATCTGTATGGCCGGCTCGTTCATGTCGACGGGAAACCAGAAGCGGTCGGTCTCCGTCGCGGTACCCTTTTTAAGCAGGTGGCCTGGTGTCGTCATTTCCTGCACGACGTTCAAAGGCAGCACCTGACCCAACCAATATGCGCGGTCCCATTTTAGATAATCGTCTGCTGAACAGTAAATGCCGCCATCGCCGAGAACCTCACTGGTCAGGTTCTGATCCGCCTGGACAAAACTGTTGTCAGGCATCCGGCGGTAGCCATACGCGCGGTACGGAACGTCCGGTTTAACTACTTCATGGCGCACAACTGTGTCGATCATTCCAAGCGGCCGGAAAATCAGGTTCTCGAGCGCCAATGAAAATGGCGAGCCGGTAATACGTTGCACCAGACATGCGAGTAGAGCATAACCCGTATTGCTGTAACGAAACTGCGTGCCCGGCGCAAAGTATGCCTTCTCGTGCGCAGCGGTAATTTTAAGAACGTCCTCATCCGACACCGCTTTTTGCAATCCAGCCGGCAAATGATCCTCGTAATCCAGTAGTCCGCTGGTGTGTTGCAGCAGGTGGAAAATCGTGATCTTCTGGTGTGGCCGCGTGCTGAGTTCCGGTAAATACTTGGCGATCTGCTCCTCCAGCTGCAGTCGGTTCTGCTGGCGAAGCAGAAGTATTGCCGCAGCGGTGAACTGTTTTGTTACCGACGCGAGGCGGAATGTCGTTCGAGGCGTAATCTTCTCACCGGTTTCGAGATTTGCCAAACCGCGGCACTCCAGTTCCTCGACTGTGCCATTGCGCGCGACCATCAGACACGCACCAGGTTCATCCTGTTTTGGGAATGCTGCGGAAAGAGCGGCGTTCATTCCAGCCTTCAGCAAGAAGTTGCGGAATCACTGTTAAAACAGATAATGCCTGTCCAGTATTAAGTTCGGCAGCAATTGCGAATTTATACGATCGAATTCTGGGCCAATGACACTGCTGAAGCTTTTCCATTCCTCAATCGCGCTGGCAGGGCTGGGAATAAGCTGACTTGCGTACGTATCTTCAAAGTGGGCCATTTCCGCCGTAGAAACGGCCATCGAATTTCCACTCCACGAATACGTGCAGAATCCGGCGAAGTTGGCGTTTTGAATGGCTTGGCCGCGGGTAAGGATTACCAGGTCCCAATCTGCGTAGCTGACACCCGCGCGCCCCCAGCCTGTGCCCGCAACAGTGTGGCCGAAGTGTTCGAAAAGGAAGATGCGGCCCACAGGTACGCCACGCGCCAGGTAACTGGTTTTCGAGCTCTGGTACTGCGACTGACACCAGTTGACGGAGTAGCCGCTGTTCTTCACCTCTTCGCCGCTAAGGTAGTTTTCGACCCCGATGTAGAGATTGTTCAGGGCGGTCAGCTTTTGCCAACTCGCGTCATTGGCGCCGGGATTTGAGAAAGGGCTGGCAAGGATCACCTTAAAACCATAATTCACTGTCAGGCTGGTCATTAAATCGATGACCCACGTTCGATACGTGGCAGTGCCCGGCCAGAGCCCCGCGGAAATTTCGTTCATCACGATCCAGTCGGGGCGACTGCCATACGTTGTGAAACGGCTCAGCGAATACTGCTGCACCTCTGCGGCTTTCTGGGCAGGCGTTTTATAGGTGTAGCTGGTGTTAAGGTCATTATGATAGATAGCCAATCCATTATTGTTTGCGGTGATCTGCGCGCGCTTGTCGTCCGTCCCCATCGATAGATAATGGCGATGCGTTGTGTAATTGAGATGATCAAAATTCATGTCACAGAAATTCTGCTGGTTGCTCGTGCAGCCGCAGCAATAAGTGCCCACGTCGAAACGCATGGCGATGCCGCTTTGTGCGAACAACATTTGTGGTAAATACGTGAGGCAGACGCCAATCAGGACGCATCGCAAACGGGAGATAAATATCACGAACGCATTAACGCTTCTGGCGCCATGATCCCGCAAGCGGAAACCTGTTTCGCTTTTCCATACTCTATCAATAGAGTAGATAACCCACGTCAAGTCGGGGTATAGCGGGCCTTCTCGATTTCCTGTATGATATCGAGGTGGTGCTTTTGATGAATCTTTAAAAACCGCAGCCACTGGGATGGTGTGAAATCTCCGAGAACTGGATGCGTCGTACGATGTTTGGATACCTTAACGTCGTCCAGCCGCGAAGCCACACCATCAATTCTTGTTTTCAGTCGCTCCAGACGCTGGCGCAGCAGCTCCGTTTGCGTGCCGCGTGGCAATGTAAAATCCGGCGCCTTACCTTTTCCGCGTGGAATACGATGCAGTGTGAGTATGAGCCGGCCAATGGGTTTAAGTTTACCCTTCGTAACCTGCTGCTCAGGTGGCAACCCCACGGAGCTTTCAATTCTCGTGAGCATCACTTCGCCGGCAAGTGCGAGGTGCTCGATATGCTGCTGAACCGACCACTGGGAACTTCGTGCGGTCGTGCGAAGGCGCGATTCGTCTGAAGCGATGGCACATAACTCCTCAAGCTGCAGAAAGGCAGTGCTACAGTACCGCGCCAGGCTCGCCGTCATGGACGCAAATGCCTCATTAACCCCAGCAGCCAAACACCGGGAGCGCACTCAATCGAAAAAGGGGTATATACGCTGGACAACCCCGGCCAGCCAACTAATGTCCATAATATGAGAGCGCATTGGGTTCCTATATCCATCTTATGCATCAGTATGCTGGCGGGATGTGAGAACGAGCAGCAAACGAAAAGCCGTCCGGCAAAGCAGGGGGCGACGACTTCCAGTTCAGAGCGACAGGATTATCTAAGCGTAGCGTTCCGGGCTAAAAGAAGCGCTGAGCGACAGCTCGGGGAAGTCCAAAAGGAGCGAAAAGAGCAGATTCGCGAGGAGAAGGCCTTCGACCGTCCAACCTCCGCCGAACCCACTCCCTGATCCAGGTGGCTAATTTCCTTAAACCTGGCACGTTCGGCCCTGATATTGCGAACAATAGCTCCCGAGCGAGAGATCGTAGAAGGAGTTCGCGATGTCTGGGGCCGTTGCACGGATGCTGGGATTAGCAACCGGAATGCTGGGGATTGGTGGCATGCCTCTGTGTGCCGCCTCTCCGGACTGGGTATTCGATTCATACATCCGGGTACCGTTTCGAAATACGCTTTTTCTGGCTCAGGATGCGCAGGGTAGCCTGTATGCCACAACATTTAACAACTCGCCACACGCCGAGACAGTCGCCGCGTTTAAAATATCGGACCCAGCCAGTGCTTCGCCCCAGGTGATGCCGTTCGACCACGTGCAAGTGCCAAGTTTCCGCGGTTACTCAGGTCTGGCCGTGGATGAGGCAGGAAACGTCTACCTCTCAATTGACCAGGGAGACAGTGCCCTCTCCTACGTTAAAAAGCTCTTACCGAATTTCATGGCTGATCCCGAGTTTGGAAGCAATGGAGTCGTTTCTGAACGCGACGTACGATTTCAAGGCCTGGCGGTCGCCCCAAACCGCCTGATCGTGGCACAGAGCTGGGGCAGGTTCTCCATCCTCGACATAAAAACCGGCAGAACAATCGGACAGTCCCGGCCCAGTAACTCGCCCTCTCCCGTAACAATTCGCGACATCGCTTTTGTTCCCTCAACGCAGGAAATTCTCGGCATAGATCGCGACACCGTTTATGCGTTCACTGGTGGCACGTTGGACAATCCCGCTGGCTATGTACTGAAGTCACTTGTGCCGGGCAGCGGCAGGCAAACTGCCGGGCAGGCAATTTTTTATCACCCGTCCGACGACCGCATTTACTACACGCGGACCGGATTGGGACATTTGGGTACGGCAACAAAATCGAGCCCCAGTGCGGAAGTGGTCGAAACTGTCGGGACGGCGCCTGGCGGACCGCTTGCCCAACCCGCGGATGCCGTGGTATCGCTGGATGGACGTCAGCTCTATGTGACCGACCTCCGCGCGCCCGTGATTATGCGTTATCGCTCCAATATAAACGGCAGCGATTGGGCCGCCGTCAGTTCGCCGCCGGCAACAGCGATGGTGACCGGTGCCATCTTCACGGCACCCCTTCCCGAGGCTTCAGCCTCTCTGTCTGCTGGAACGAGCATGGCGGCACTGGACGGCACGCCTATAATGGCTGGTGGCGCTGCGTCAAACGGCACGCCGCAAGGCGGAGAATCGAATATGGAAAATCCGAGCGCACCCATAGTCACTCCGTCGCAAAGTGTGCCGGTGCAGCCGAAAGTGCCTTCAGCCGGGGGAGCTATTCAGTGGGAGACGGGGGATTTACGACGTGTGTTGAGTAAGGCGTTTGCTTCCAAGCAGCGGTTGGTAGCATTTTTTACTTCACCGGACTTTCAACTCGCAAGAAAAGTCGAGGCCGAGGTATTTGAAACGCCCGGACTGGCTGCACAATACCCGGACGCTATCTGGATGCGTCTGACGCTGGGCATCGACCGCGCAGATGTAGAGCGGTACGGAGTTTTCCGGGTACCCACCGTGATTATATTTTCGCCCACGGGCCAGGAAATCAAGCGCCTGAGCGGAGAATTTAATCTCGAGGATTTTGCGAAAGCATACGCATCCGTAGGCGAGTAGTCACGCCAACACTTTTTCGCTGACATGTCATTCTGCCGGCGCGCAGTTCGTGCCGTATGTCTGCGCAGATGAGTTCGCTTAGCCGGTATGAAGAACTAAAAGCCCTGCTGCGCGGTGAGTCTTTTTGTATTGCGGAAAACGCAGAGAGTCTCCCGCAGGAATTGCCGCCATTCGATGAGCGGCTGGTGCAGGCAATCTGGCATGAACAGCTCGTACATGCGGACAAACTTCAAACGGTGTCCGGCAAAACCATACGTGTACTGGACCCGGGCCAGTGGAACGGCGAACGCGGGCCAGACTTCAAATCAGCCGATCTGGAGATTGCCGGGCAGCGGCTGCGCGGTGATATTGAAATCCATGTGCATGCATCCGACTGGGAGCGCCATAATCACCAACGCGATTTCGAATACAACCGCGTCATCCTGCACGTAGTATTGCACTGCGATAATGGAGCCCCGACCGACCTGCTGCACAATGCGCAGCAGGTGGATAGGCTGGAACTTGCGCCGGTGCTGAACCCGGACCTGGACACGATTCGCCGCTCGCTGGCTGGTGAAGACTTTATGTTCGCGGATCGCAGTGACAACGCCGCCACATCATGCCATCATTCGGTCGCACGCGTGAACGAGGAACTGCTGCGCGAGTTTTTCCTGGAAGCAGCTCATCAGCGGCTGGAAAGCAAGGTTGCGCGTTTTCAGGCGCAGCGCTCGGGCGAATCCCTCGACCAGGTGCTCTACCAGGCGATCATGACGGCGATGGGCTACAAAGGCGGCAAGACGCTGTTTTTCCTCCTCGCAAAAAGGACACCGATCGAAGAGCTGAAGGATTACCATCGCGATACTCCGCTGCCGGAACTTCCGATCGCACTGGAGGCACTGCTCCTGCATGTGGCCAACCTGGCGGCGCCCTCCGCGAAAACGCTCGGGGCTCCCGGCGACATGCTGGAGGACAGTTGCGAGTCGCCACTGCTGGATGCCGATACGCTCGTTTATGTGGATCGACTGCATGGTTACTGGCATCTCTTATCGGGATATTTTCAGGACCGTATCATTCCGCCCACACGGCGCTGGTTTGGCAGTGTACGTCCTGTCAACTTTCCAACGCGGCGTATTGCCGGTGTTGCGCGCCTTCTCACAAATTTTGACTTCCGGCGCGGCTTTGTGGCCAGTTTTGCACGGGCGGTAAGAGACGCCGCTGCGCGCCAGCCGAAAAGTTCCCGTGATTTCAAACGGGAAATCATGCAGCTGGGGTTGCTTTTCTCCGCGGAGGGCGAATCGTACTGGAGCACCCACTACACATTGGGCGGGAGACGGGCTAAGAAACCGATGCAGCTCATCGGGGAGGAGCGAGCCCTGTCGGTTCTCTACAATGCTCTCTTACCGATCTGTATATTGTACGCGCGTGAAGAACGCGATCCAGCCCTTGAAAAATTCCTGTGGCGGTTACACGAACACTTCCCCGCGCTTCCAGAAAATGCCATCACGCGCTTCATGCGTCACAGGCTTTTCGGCGAAACCGGCCCTCCAGCCGGCCTGAATTTCCGGTTCGAGAAGCATAACCAGGCACTGTTCCAGGTTTTTCATGAATGCTGCAACAATGCGGCGTTGACCTGTGAGGATTGTATCTTTGCACGGCGAGCCGCTGAATAACCCTGACTTAGCCCCTCGGCACAAGCGTTGCTCTTATGTCACATGTGCGTATTCGCATGGAAGGAGAACATCATGGAAAACAAAGAACCTGGCATTACCGGATTACACTGCAGTACCCAAAGGGGGAGCTTGGGAAGCGGCTCTCGTTCGCAGGATTCGATTGGTTCGAACCAATCGCATTCTACGACATACCGGGCGACGATTCGAACCCCGATCGACAGCAGCCGAATGGATCCGAGCATGAATTCTTCGCTGACCGCACTGGAAGGCGAGGAGACCACGGGCACGGGCAAGCTGTCAAACCTGACCGACCGTGCTAAAGAGATGGCCGGCACCGCAGTGGGCAGCATGCTTGGTGTCGCAGACACCTTGAAAAGCCGTGCATCTAACCTTGGTGAGCAGATTGGTGACATGAGCACATCGGCAAAGGAAGTCTTGCTTGATCGCACCCATAGGGTAACGGACCGGGTAAAGAACTTCGATTACGACCATGTAGTTTCCGACACCCGCACGATTCTCGGATCGGATCCAGCACGCACCATGTTAATTGCAGGCGGAATAGGCCTCGCGCTCGGGTTCATGATGGGACGTAAACACTAGAGGATTGAGTCTTAACCAGGAGCGGGTTTCGGCCCGCTCTTTTTTTATGCTCCGCGCGTGGCGCGCGCAAGTAGCCGCGCAAAACCTGGCGCCAGTTGCAGAACGCGAAGGCTTCCGTGTGCCACATCCGGGTGAAAAAACAGCGACTGCAAGCCCCTGCCTAACCATAGCCGGTCACGATAGCGGTGTTTCCACCAGGTTGCCCATTGCCGCGCAATGGATGCATGTGTGGCATGCGACCATGCATTGTTCGTCTGTTTGAATTCGCCGATAATCAGTTCTGCCAGGCGTACTCCTGATTCAATTGCCATAGCCTGTCCATCGCCGCACAGGGGTGTGATCATGCCGGCAGCGTCTCCCACAAAGCAGATATTTCCGATCGCGAGCTCTTTAGTCTTAAAATCAATTTGTGCAACACTTTGAACGCTTTCCTGCAGTGGTTCAAGCCCTTCCATTCTCTTACCAAACGCAAGGTGTCCGGACGAAAACCGCTGGATGAGATCGGGCCATTTGCCTTTGTCGCCAATCACATCTCTTCGCAACAGCATGCACACGTTGAACAGTCCGCCCTCAATGCTGCAAATACCGCAATAGCCGCCCGCAAAGCCGTACATCTCGCCGGTGTCGATTAACTCCACCGGGAGGCTGCTCGCTTCACGCAACCGGTGGTGAAGTTTAAAAGCCACGTGTCCGTGTGACCGTTCGATGAACGTACGCCCAAGCGTCCGGTCCAGGTGCGAGTAACGTCCGTATGCAGCAATGACGAAATCAGCGGTCAACTCGTTCTGAATCGAGCCCCTGGCAGTTTTGCACAGCATCTGCACGCTTGCCATTGTGGCATCTCCCGACGCCGGCGTGAGCTTCTGCACTTCGCAGCTTGCGTAAATGTCCACACCGCTGGCCACAGCGCGCTGTACCAGCGTTACGTCCAGCAACCGGCGGCTTATGCCCATGGCGGGATGGGGAAGCGGTATTGTCAGCGCAGCGCCACGATGGCTGACGAACCGCATCTGCCTAATCAATGGTGGTGCATGTGCGGCGAGCGCATCGATACAATCGAGGTGGGCTAAAAGCCTCTGTGATTCACCGCTGAGGAACTCTCCGCATAACTTATCCCGAGGAAAAGAATCGCGGTCGAGCAGCGCCACTTTCCATCCGGCCTTTGCCAATACAATCGACGCGGCGCTTCCAGCCGGACCGGCCCCGACCACCGCGACGGAATAGTGCTTGGTCGGCGTGCTCAAACTCGCTGCTCTCCGGTTCGAGCGGTCAGCAACCAGCGAAAAGCCCAGTGCCACGAAACGGAGACACCCTGCAGGCCCGCTTCGCTCGATAGCCCTGACAGCTCCACGCGTGTAAATGCACGCGCCACGGACAAAGGAGCGTCATTATGAATGATGGCGCTTCGGCTGAAAATCCTCGTGAGCACTCCGATCGAATAGTACGCGAACCAGTGTCGATGCAGATCGTTTACGATAACTCCATAACGCGAAAGTTCTGACATCCTGCAGAGCAGCTTAACGGCTTCAGCATCTGACGAAAAATGATGTAGAACCAGCGCACAATGCACGACATCGTAGCTGCATCGTGAAGCGACGGAAAACACATCTTCCTGATCAATTTTGATTTCAGGAAAATCGCTGCATGCACGTGATGCCGATGATGCGCTAACACCCGACAGCTCGATGCCGCGAAGTTCTGCCTGAACGCCGCGCATCCTCGCCCATTTTGCAACCTGGCGTAAGGTGTCCCCGTTGCCACAGCCGACATCCAGCATCGAGAACTTCCGTGTATTTTTTGGAAGAAGATCCGCAAGGCCTTTGATGGAGGGATCATAGCCGTTAAGCAGCCGATTGATCCATTCCAGATCCTTTAACGCATGTTCCAATGCATACGGATCCACGTCCGGCGCGTCCATCAGCTCTGGTCCGCTGGCGCGGCAGCGCAGTTTCATTGTCTACAGAAGTTTCACACGACTTGCAGTAGCACGCCTTCTACAGTCAGTCCCGGGCCAAAGGCGAGCGCTCCCAGCAAACCATTGCCTGCGTCGTGTTTCTTGCGCAATTCGCGCTGGAGCACGAACAGAATGGTGGCGCTGGACATGTTGCCGTAGTCGCGCAGAACAGCGGAGGACGACTCTACCGCATCCGGCGGAAGATCGAGTGCAAATTGGATTGCCTCGACAATGCGCGGACCCCCAGGGTGAACAGCCCAGTGTGTGATACTGCGCAACGGCACATGAGCGGTTGCAGCCAATTCCCGGCAGAACTCCGGTACCGCACGTTTCAGTTGGGCCGGTACCCCCGCATTTAGGCGCATAATAAAACCTGTGTCACCTATACGCCAGCTCATCTGATCCGTGGAATCGGAACACACCTCGCTGTGCGTACCCACGATGCGACACAGGGAACCCGCATCACTATCACGCATTTCTGAACCATAAAGCGCTGCGGATGCTCCATCAGCGAAGAGGGCGTTTGCAACGAAAGTGTCCGGAGTCGAGTCCTTCTGAAAGTGCAGTGAAGACAGCTCGACCGCAATCTGCAGCACAACTGCGCGCGCGTTGGAACGCACGATATCGTCGGCAACGCGCATGCCGGAAATGCCTGCGTAGCAACCCATGAATCCCAGAATAGTGCGGGCTACCGTTGTGCGCAGGCCCAGCTCCCTCACCAACAGCACGTCCGGCCCGGGCGCGAAAAACCCCGTACACGAGCTGATAACTACATGTGTGATTTCACGTGGATCTACATTCGCGGCTTGGATCGCGTTACGTGCCGCAGCCGCAGCAAGCCTTACGCTTTCTCGCTCGTATACGGCCATGCGCGCCCCAGTGGATGGAAAAGGTTCCAGGTCTGGGCTCGCGGGGAAAAAGCAATATTCGTGATGGGACAGACACAGGTAATCCGAAAGCACGCTGTGTCGCCGTTCGATGCCACTCTGTTTATAAATCCGGTGCAACAGGCCCAACATCGCCTTGTCTGTGTTCCCGGAACCAGCAAGCGCACGCTCCATAAAAGCACATGCCTGTTCCTGGCTTGCAGAATACTCGGGAACAGCCGTGCCAATTCCCAGCAGGCAAGTTGAAGCGGGCCGTCGTTCGGCGGCGCCTTGAGTTGAGTGAGCCGCACGATTGAAAACAGCGGTGCATACTGCTTGAGGCATTATCATCCAAACGGGGTGGTGTCGAGCGAACTGCCGCCACCGCAGTTAACTTAAAAGACAGCCTACATGCTGCCTTGTGAAAAAGTCCGATCCAGTAAAGAGACAATTCATGCTGGACTGCATGCATGTAGCCTGCGAGCGAACATCAAGGATCTGAACGCCGCAATGCAGTTTCGCCAATGAAAGACTCCACCAACATACGTCTGACGACACTTGTGTCGCAGCTGCAATTACTGGAGCGTGCGTACGTAAATTCCGGCATTAGCAGCTCCGGCGATAGTTCGGCGGATCCGCGAACCGCCACTTCCCGCGTTGCCATCGGGTTGCTCCCATTAATCCAATACGTGCAGGCGCTGTTGCGGAATGTCGTTGGATCTACTTCGTTCCCTGCCCGGCGTCACCACGTCGCGGTATTCGGTGGGACACAGGTCGGAAAAAGCACGGTTATTAACCTGCTCGCAGGCTCGCACTCCGCACGTGTCTACCACACCGCAGGCTTTACACGACACGCGCAGGCATTTGTCGCCGACGGTCACGATTGCCAGAATGTGCTCGCCGGATTCTCCGGTGCATTTCCCGGATTCCAGTGCGTGGGTATTGAGGAGCTGTCGCTGGACCGGCCGCAGGAGTTTGCAGTTAGCCTGCTGAATGGTCCTTCGCAAATTCCGCAAACCGTCTTCTGGGATACTCCAGATTGCGACGCAGTGGATGCGCACCGCTACCGAATCGGAATGCTGGAAGCCATCACAGTCGCGGATGTCGTTGTATACGTTACTTCCCGGGAAAAGTATGCGGTGAACGCAATTTTGGAATGGCTGCTCGTGCTTTTGCAGTCGGGCACTCCAGTGGTCGCATGCCTGAACATGACGCCGGAAGAGCAACAGCCGGAGCTTAAAACGGCCATGGCCGAGGCGCTGCATAAAGTAACCGAACGCCAAGGGGCGGCCGCACACAGTGTCACAGAACCGCTTGCGCCAATAGCGGCGCTGCCTTTTCTTAATAGAACCGAACTTGCGGCTCTCGTCGATTCAACAGACGAAACCATTCCGAAGCTGCGCGAATCAGTACAAAATAAGTTCAGCGAAGATCGTGATCAACGTCGAGCGCAAGCGTTGGAGTTCATGGAACAAATCGCTGATTACCTGGTGCAACCCGCCATCGATCAGCTCCAGGCACGCGCTTCCTGGAATGCATCCGTAGATGCAGCGCTGGAAACGTTCGTATCGGATTATCGCAGCAGCTATCTCGACAACCCACACAGGTACGATGCGTTCAACCGGGTAGGGCTCGAGATTCTCGCGCTCATGGATCCCCCGATCCCGGGGCTGCGAAAGGCGCTGTTTGTTGTCCGCACGGTACTCAGTCTTCCAGCTCGCGCGATCATCTACGGTTCCCGTGCCGTCTGGCGTTACTTCAGCAGCGGCGGCGCCTCGATGCGTAAGCAGCCAGTAGTGCCGAATGAGATCGTCACATTCCACGGTGCGAATGACAGACTGCTGAATTCGCTCGCCGGCTTGCCGCAGCAGCGGCGAACATCTGGTGGTGTTCAGCCGTTCTGGGAAGCGTTGGCAAGTGGGTGGGCGCAAACGATGCCGACTATTCAAAAGGACTTTAAAACGAAGCTGGAGCAGCATCGTTTACGTACAGAGGAATGGGTACGTGAAACTGCGCAGGGCATTTATCAGGAACTTGCCCGGGATCCGGTAAAATTAAACTTGCTCCGAAGCGGCCGCATCGCCGCAGACGCGGGCGCGATTATTATTTCAATCCATACCGGAGGTCACGGCAATGTGCTGCACGATATCCTGGTAACCCCCGCGATGATGGCCCTGGTCCAGGCAATCAGCCAGCAGTTGGCGAGCAGCTACGTTGAGCAGAAGCGGCGCGAATTGCGTGAACGGTTGCTCGCTGACACCCGCATTTTCGCAGAAGATGTGTATGGCTCACCACTACGCAAGCTGGGTCAGAGCGCACTTCAGGAGGCGGGCTTCGGCGGAATGGAGCTACAAGAGCTAACGAAGTTGGGAGAGCGATTTCGCGAATTACGCAACGCTGGCAGAGCAGGTGTAATGTGATCCCAACCAGGAATCACGGTTTACTGGCACGCGTTGAAAACTGGCGGGGTCAGCTGCTCCGGTTAGAGCTGTTGAATCCGGAGCCAAATGTTGCCTTGCGCGAGGCCATCCAGGAGGCAACAGTAGCCCGGCTTGAAAATCCGCAGTCGCCCCTTCTGACGGTGCTTCTGCTGGGACCCACCGGCGCGGGGAAATCGGAGCTACTCAACGCGCTGGCGGGAGCACGAATTGCGCAGAGTCATTACCTGCGTCCGACAACTACTCGCCCAACCATCTATGCACATGCCAGCATCACCATCGAACAGCTGTCGCAATATGCTGAGCTGCTTGGCGAAATTGCTGCGCAGCCCGGTGCATTTGTAACGCATCAGCAGGATGCGCTGCGTGAAAAGATTCTTATCGATGCACCCGATATCGACAGCTTTCGAACGGAACATCGCGACACGCTCATGACGTTGCTACCGATTGTCGACGTCGCCCTTTATGTAGTGACTCCATTCAGCTACAAAGACAATCTCGGATGGGATACGGTCCTCAGGCAGCGGGGAAGGCGGGCGTTTGCATTTGTGATTAACAAGTGGGATGCCGAGGGCAAGCCCGACGCGCAACCGAGCGCCATACAGGCCGATGGCGACCTTGAGCAATTGCTGCAGCAAAGAACCGGTTATGCACAGCCGCGGCTGTTCCGAACCTCTGCACGCTTCTGGTTGACCAGGAAGCTGGGAGAGCAGGAGCCGCAGGCGGAGCCTCACGAAGGCGACCAGTTCCTGCAATTTGAGCAGTGGCTATCCAGCGGGCTGGTGACGAGTCACATTGCACAAATTCACGAACGCCGCAGGCACGCGCTCTGGAATCAACTTGGCGCCGCAATCGCGGAGGCCACTCCGCCAGAGGTGCAGTGGAACAAGTGGAGGGCAGAAGTCAAAACCGTGCTGGAATCCTTACAGCATGATGGCCAGCGAGCGATGGCACCTTATATCGCAGCGCGCGCAAACGATGTGGCGGAAGTGCGCAAGCTCGCACGGCCGCGCAGCTTTGGGTTGCTGGGTGGCATAATGGCAGGATTGTCCTCGATCAGGCGTTTCCGACCGCCGTCTGTTGCTACGACTGCGGGGTTGGCTCTATTACAATCAGAAGCAAGCAAGAGTGTTGCAACCATTGGCAACCAGTTGCAAAATCTGGCTGAATTACGTTTGAGTGCGCTTGGCTGGGCTGCACGGAAGGAAAATCTGAGCGTCACCTCCGTGCAGAAAGCGTGGGCCGTCGCAATGTCGTCTTTGTCGAGCGATATGGATAATGTATTTCAACTGGCCGCCGGCGCCGCTTTGTCACGGAAACTGGACGTGGGGCGAAAAGCGACGGCCTGGCTTATACTTGGCTGTCTGGAACTCGCGGCAGTCGCGCTTATCGCTACTGCAGTCTGGCGCATCGCCAAAGGTTATTGGCAGGCGCAATATGTCGATCTGTCGTTTGCGGCAAGTTTCCTCGTTTTGTTCGTTTGCCTGGTGGGATTGGCCTTCGCAACGCGGGTACTTATTTTTCCCATGAGTTCCGGGCGTATCATGCGCGAGCTCGACAGGCCCTTGTATTTGCGCTGGCGAGAGAAGATTCATAGCTTCGAGCAGACAGCCCGCGAATACATGCAGGACTATTCCGGTTTGCGAGCCGAAGGAATTGCGTTTGGCGACATTTGCACTCGGGAAGCGGAGCGCGCCGATGTGCCCCTGTCGCAAATAGAGGATGTGTCCACGCGAGAAGATGTGCGGCGTTTGTTCGCTACACGGTAACTACTGCTTGCGCGACAACCTTAGCAGCCACGGGCGAAGCACGGCCTCCCGAATCACGCTGCCGCTCATCTTGCTCTGGCCTTCGCGTCGCTCCGTATAGATGATTGGTACCTCCACAATTCGGAGTCCCCGACGATAGAGAAAGAACAGGATTTCGAAAAGGAACGAATATCCGACTGAGTTGATGCGCGCATTCGACAGCGCTTCCACCGCGGGCCGCCTGTATGCGCGGAACCCGCTTGTTGCATCCTCCACTGGGATATTGAGGATCGTTTTCACGTAAATATTGGCGAAAAGACTCAGCAAGAGTCGCGATGGATGCCAGTTTAACACACGTACACCTTCGAAGTACCGCGACCCGATTGCGACATCTGCATCATTAAGTGCCTCAAATAGCAGCGGTAGAGCCGCCGGGTCGTGCGAGAAATCTGCGTCCAGTGTTGCGATGCGATCCGCGCCCAGCTCCAGTCCGTGTTTCAAGCCTTCAAGGACGGCACTGCCATAGCCGGCTTTCTTTTCACGAATCAGGGGGAGCAGGTTTGGCTGAGATTTTGCAATTTCAGCCAGCATCGCAGGTGTGCCGTCGGGCGAATTGTCATCCACGACAATTACGCGCGCGCCGGGCAATGTCGCAAGAAGCTGTGGCACCAGTTTCTGCAGGTTCGGTGCTTCGTTATATGTGGCCAGCACTACGCACGTATTCTCGTACGCGGCATGTGGATGCGTGTTCATGAGGTGATGGGTTCATTTCAAGCTCCAAGCCAGCGGGCAATGGGAAACTGCATTGGCCGCGGCACCGAAAACAGTTGCCAGGTACCAACGCCGCCGCACGAGTAGCGCGGTTCACCGGCGAACCGTGTCCGCAGGCGATCTAATCTTCGGGAGTTCGTAATTTTGATTTCGTCTATGCAGGCATTTGTTCTTGGCACTGTGCAGGGGCTGACCGAATTCCTACCCGTCAGCAGTTCCGCGCACCTGCGGCTTGTTCCCTGGGCCCTGCGCTGGGACATGCCACAAAATGAAATGGCGTTCGATGTAGCACTCCACATCGGCACCCTGCTCGCCATGTTGCTGTTTTTCTTTTTCGACTGGCTGTTAATTATTGCATCGTATATCGGAGATGTGCGGCAGGGCAAATGGAAGGGAGGCCAGCAGGGCTCCCTGCTGCTAAAAATAGCATTGGCCTCCGTTCCGGCGGCTGTTGTCGGAAAGCTGTTTGAAGCGCGAATCGAAAATTTCTTCTATCGCGACCCGGAAAACATCTGGTGGCTGGCTGTTTCAATGGCTGCCTTTGGCTTGTTCCTCGTTCTAAGCGAGCGGTTTGGAAAACAGGAGCGCGAGGCTAACCAGGTGACCTATCCCGATGCTCTGATCATCGGGTGTTTCCAGGCGCTCGCGCTTATCCCCGGCACATCGCGCAGCGGTGTCACAATACTGGCAGCGCTGCTGCTTGGGCTCACAAGACCTGCTGCGGCGCGGTTCTCGTTTCTCATGGCTCTTCCGATTACGTTTGGCGCCGTACTGCTGAAGGTTGGAGAACTGCGCGGAGTCGAGTCCTGGACGCCGCTGATCGTCGGAATCGTCAGTTCCGCCGTTGTCGGCGTCATCGCCATCAAAGGGTTGCTGCACTATGTTCAGCACCGATCGTATCTCGTTTTCGCTGTATACCGCTGGATAGTGGCCGCCGGCGTTATCGCGCTTTTCTTTTCGCGGAGATAGCCCTTATTACTGGATTGTGGCGCAGCGCAGAGCAGACTGAGCGGATAACGTGAGCCAGTTCCTTAACCGTATTGAACGCGAGATGCGCCAACAGCACCGCACGCCCGCGCAGTTGTGGACGCGCAGAACTGTACTGGTGCTGCTGCTTATCCTCACCCCTGCGGTGGTGCTCGAGATTGTGCTTCGGGCTTTCGGTTTTTCGCGCCCGCAAGTGGATCCGAACATGCAGGCGAGGACCATCAGCGCATGTGTGGATGCGCTGAACAGTCGATTTGCCACCGATGCATTCATCGATGATCCGCATCTACTCTGGAAGCTCAAGCCTGGAAGCAATCTTGGCGGCATGGAGGTGGCAGCTGACGGACTGCTGGGAAACGTCAGCGCAAACCCGCTTGACGTCACTCGCAGCCGAACCGCGCAGCGTGTTCTTTGCCTCGGCGATTCGATCACTGCCATGTCGTACCGTACTTATCCGTTTACCGCTCAACGCCTGGCTAACTCCGTGGCGCTGGCGCGAACTGTAGAAATTCGGAACGCTGCCGTGCCCGGCTATTCGACGGACCAGGCGCTGCGTTGGCTCGATCGCCTTGGGAAATGGCGGCCGAATGTTGTACTGCTGTGCTTCGGATGGAACGATCAGTTCACCGCGCTTAATATTCCCGATCGCGAATTGGGCTACAGTAACGCCGCTGCGGCAGGCCTTCACCGTCTACTCGGTCGACTCCGCATTTACCAGCTCATTGCTGCACCGGTCGAAGCCAGGCTGCTGAAACAAGCACCCCATCCCGCGACCGATGTGCGCGACACTTCGTCGGGTCAGCAACGCCGGGTATCGCCCGAGCAGTTTCAGGAGAACCTCACAGCACTCGCACAAAGGGTGCGAAGCCTGGGAGGGTTGCCGGTGCTGGTTACACAGCCGGAAAACCTTGGTGAGGCCAGTGAGCGAAACCTGGAGGCCCGCAACTTTGTTACTCCCGATACCGGGGCTGCTGTTCAGATCCATCACACGTATAACAACCTGGTGCGGCGAGTCGCCATCGATACGCATACTCCTCTGATGGATTTGGAGGAGGAATTCCTGCGGCGAAAGCGCGAGAACTATTTCGAGCCGGACGGCATGCACCTGACAGGTCGCGGGCATAACCACACAGCACGCCTGCTGCTCGCGCTGCTGCGCGACGAAGGCCGAATCACACCTGTTGAGTACGACGCCATTGCACAGGCGGAGCGGCACGATACGACCGCGCCGGACAAGCCTCGCGCCGCATGGTCAGTGGTACCACCGCACCGCGATGCCTGGACAACGGAAACCCTGGACGTCGCCGTGGTTGCTCACAATGTAGGCAACACGCGCTGGTTGCGCGAGCATATCGTTCCACATTTTGGTAACCGCCGAAACGTTCCCTATGGAAGTGTGTCTGTCGTTGGTGTCTGGCGCACGGTAAATTCCCCCAACATGAAAACCGCGGTGCAGGCGCACCTTCCATCCGACATTCTGCCCGGTGAAACGACCAGCGTGACCTTAAGTATGGCGTCGCCGCCCCAGCCCGGCAGCTATGAGCTGGAAATCGGGCTGCGCGCCGATGCGATAGGAGAACTCAAACAATTCGGGGCGGAAACGACGACGTTCACCGTGACAACGCACCGGTAAACGAATGCTAAATAGGTGGTGCCGGAGACAGGACTTGAACCTGCACGTGGAGTGAACCACGCTAGACCCTGAATCTAGTGCGTCTGCCAATTCCGCCACTCCGGCACTGATGCATGGCAAGCGCTTACTACCAAGGCCGGTTGAGTTCATTCCGAGTTTTCGGGGAGCTTCGTTACACAGGCAGCTGGTTTGTCAGGCAGGGCGGCACTGACGCGTGCCGCAAGATCAACGCGGTATGAGACACCTGGCCCGTAATGTTTCTGTTTTCTACCTTGCACGGCTGCGAGCCCGGCTGCGTACTTGCAGGCCACATGAGTGACACTGTCCCAGAGCCACCGGCGCGTATACATCCGCGCGCCGCGTTCCAGCACCGCGATTTCCGCGTTTTCCAGGCTTCGAAGTTTATCTCCACCATTGGCTGGCTGATGCAGGTCACCGCCGTCGGTTACCAGGTCTATTCAATCACGCATTCAAAACTGGATTTAGGCTATATCGGGCTCGCCTCCTTCTTGCCAGCGATCCTGTTTTCGCTGCTGACGGGGCACGTGGCGGACCGGTTCGATCGCCGTGGCGTCATGATGGTCTGCATGTCGATCATGATCGCGGGATCTCTTGCGCTGATGGGTATTTCGCTGATGGAAATCCCGCCGGCGTGGCCGTTCCTGTCGCATATCCATGGCATGCCCACGGCGCAGACGTGGCCGTTCCTGGTAATCTTGTTTGTCACAGGTGCAGCGCACGCGTTTTATGGACCGGCCAGCCAGGCTTTGATGCCGCAGCTGGTGCCTCAGGTCCATTTCGCCAACGCAGTGGCGTGGAACTCGACGATATGGCAGGCATCGGCAATTCTTGGTCCTGCCGTCGGAGGCCTCGTGTACTACCAGATGGGCGGCCCTGCTGCCGTTTACGGCGCGGACGCGGCTTTAACTTCACTAGCGTTTTTGCTCATGGGACTTCTGCACATGCGCACGGGCCGAATGGAGATGCGCGCGGCTTCGTGGTCCACGCTGCTGGCGGGCCTTCACTTCATCTGGAAGCGAAAGATTATCCTGGGCGCCATTTCAATGGACCTTTTTGCCGTCCTCCTCGGGGGTGCGACAGCGCTGTTGCCCGTTTATGCCCAGGATATCCTGCATGTGGGCGAAGCGGGCTTCGGGCTGATGCGTAGTGCTCCTGCCATGGGTGCTGCAATCACCGCGCTCATTGTGACGCATCTGCCGCCCATGCAGCGCGCGGGTGCGACGATGCTGGTTTGTGTGGCGATCTTTGGGGTCGCGACCATTGCCTTTGGCGTGTCGACGAATTTTTGGTTCAGCATGGCGTGCCTGGTCACGATGGGCGCTGCCGACATGGTGAGCGTGGTTATTCGCCACACGGTTGTGCAGATGCTCACGCCGCCGGAAATGCGAGGTCGTGTAAGCGCGGTAAATCTCGTGTTTATTGGCGCTTCAAATGAACTCGGTGAATTCGAGTCGGGGGTGACAGCCCACTGGTTCGGCACAGTACCCGCAGTCGTTATCGGAGGTGTCGGCACGTTGATGGTCGTCGGACTTTGGGCCTTCATGTTCCCGCAGCTTCGCAAATACAAACGACTGGATGTCGCAGAGGATATACACTAGTGTGCCGAATCAGTAGTTCCAATCCAGTTTGAGCGCGGAAGATAAGCTCAATTCGGCACACAGAACCGAATACGAATTAACGGTAGACCACACTAATGTGCCGCCCCAGAAGTTCATAGCTATGCTTCAGGAAGCTTTCGAGCTCGGACGGCACACAAAACTAGTGAACGAATTAATCGGGACACCACATTAAACAATGTCTGCGAATACGCACTTCGAAAACGCGACGATAGACCTCTCGCTGAAACTTGCAGAGACTATCCGGCCGGGAATTGGTACCATGGCATCGTCGTCGATCGTGGGGGAAGCGAACAGTGGCGATTATACCTTCGCAATTGATGCAGTTGCGGAGGCTGCACTCGGCCGTTTTGTGGATGAGGTGGCGAAGTCGGCGGGATTACGGCTAGCCTACTACAGCGAGGATCGTGGCTTGGTGGAGGTGCATTCGAATCCGGAGTACGTGTTTGTTGTCGACCCGATTGACGGAACCCGCCCGGCAATATGCGGCCTGGAGAGTTGCTGTGTATCGGCGGCGCTCGCGCCGCTAAATGGAAATTCTGCATGTCTGAGCGACGTCGTCGCGGCTTGCCTTGTGGAGATTAAAAGCGGTGTTATTATTTCAGCGGCTGCAGGCGCTGGCGTGTGCGTACGCTCGTCCAGTCGCAGCAAGGCTGTCCCGGTGAACGGTTCATGCTTAAGTCGCAAAACCGACATCGAGAAGATGTTCTGGGCGACCGAAATGTGCGGGCGGCCGTCTCAAGCGACACAGGCCGTGCTGGGCGAGTTAATCAATGCCAGCTCTTTCGCGGCTGCATGCTTCGTGTTTAATAGTGCCTCCTATGCGATCAGCAGGGTCGTGCTGGGTCAGCTGGATGCTTACGCGGACGTATTTGCAGCACTATTGCGTCGTGCCAATGCCGCAAGATGGGAGAGCTTGTCCAAGTCCCTCTTCCATGGGAAAGTATTTGGCTTGTTCCCGTACGACATTGCTGCAGCAGCCTTTATTGCTGAAGAGGCAGGGGCATTTGTCACCGATGCGCAGGGAAATTCGCTCGGGAATCTGGAGCTGCTGGATTCCTCCAGCAATGCTATTACAAGTGCGGTTATAGCTGCAAATAAAGAACTTGGACAGCATATTCTGGGGTACTTGGAGCGGGGATTCCGAAGGGCTGACGGCCTGACATTCACCTGACGAACGCTAGCTTGTGGAAAAGCTTGACCGCTGCAGGCCAGATGTGCATCTTTCCTACACTATCTTGTAGGTGCGGCCGGAGGCAAACGCCAGATGTTGTGTCCACTGTGTGGCCATCTTGAAAGCAAAGTTATCAATTCTCGCCAGACACCCAAAGCTGACGGCATACGCCGCCGCCGCGAATGCCTCAAATGCGCACACCGTTTCAGTACTTCTGAAGTGATCGAGAAGACTCCGATTATCGTGGTGAAGCGCGACGGAAAGCGTGAAAGCTTTGACCGTCAAAAGGTCACCGCCGGAATTCTGCGTGCATGTGAGAAGCGGCCGGTTACGCTGGACGAAGTCGAGCGGGTGGTTCAGTTTGTGGAGAAGACTCTCTACAACAACATGGAGAAAGAAGTGAGTTCGCTGAAGATTGGCGAGATGGTGCTGAAGCAGCTTCGCGGGCTGGATGAAGTGGCGTATGTCAGGTTTGCCAGTGTGTATCGGCAATTTCGCGACATCAGCGAATTTAATCATGAGCTGCGCGTGCTGATGCAGACAGAGGCATAACGGTCGTTGCACGCCGGGATGGGGCAAGTCACCACGTAATCCATGAGAGTTGTATTGTTCGTTCTTGGAATCCTGCTCACGGGGCTGGGAATCATCGGCGTCTTTTTACCCATCATGCCCACAACGATTTTCCTGATACTGGCACTGCCATGCTTTGCCCGTTCGAGTCCAAAATTTGAGGCCTGGCTGCTTAATCACCGTTGGTTTGGACCAAGTTTGCGCGCGTGGAAAAGCAACGGGGCTATCAGCACTCGTGCAAAAGTGCTGGCGATGATCACACTTTGGGTAAGCATCACCGGTTCGTGTTTTTTCGTTCCATGGTATCTGCGGATTATGCTTATCAGCATTGCGGCCAGCGTATCTGCCTACGTGATTACACGTCCAACCGCCCAGTTGTAAGCACCATCAGCGTGCCGCTGTTGATTGGCTGCACGCTTAACTCAAGCCGTCGGCGGCTTAGGGAGAATCATCCCTGTGTACGGTGACGCGTTTTTTCGCTCCAAATTCTTCGCTGCGGGGCAAAACGACACACCCGAGTCATTCGAATTAAAGACTGCCTGACGCCTTTGATTGCTAAAGCTGAACTTACGCTGACATTTTGCTGCGGCACCGCGATTGCATTCTGCTGCTCCCATATTAACCCATCATTATGTAGGAGGAATACGAGCCATGCCGGTTCGCCCACTGCATGACCGTGTACTGGTCAAGCGTGCAGAAGAAGCTGAGCAGAAGAGCAGCGCAGGGATTATCATCCCTGATACCGCAAAAGAGAAGCCACAGCGCGGTACTGTCGTCGCCGCAGGCGAGGGCAAGAAGGATGAAAACGGGAAACGGATCCCGCTGGATGTAAAAGAGGGCGATGAGGTGCTTTTTGGCAAGTATGCCGGCACCGAAGTGAAGATCGAGGGTGAAGAGTATCTCATCATGCACGAGTCCGATCTTCTGGGCGTCTTAACCGCCAGCACCGCAAAGGCCGGCGCCAAGTAAGGTAGAGCAGGCCTCAAAACCTGCTATATGCAAACGGACGAAACCAATGTCCGAAAACTAATAACCCACGTAATTCCCGGAGGAAATCTGAAATGGCAGCAAAGCAGCTCAAATACAGTGAAGAGGCACGCGCTGCGATCCTGAAAGGTGTCGACAAACTTGCCGACGCCGTAAAGGTAACCCTTGGACCCAAGGGCCGCAACGTAGTGCTGGATAAGAAGTTTGGTGCACCGACGATCACCAAAGACGGTGTGACGGTCGCCAAGGAAATCGAACTCGAAGATCCATATGAGAATATGGGCGCACAGATGGTGCGTGAGGTCGCGAGCAAGACGAGTGACGTAGCCGGCGACGGCACCACGACCGCTACGGTGCTGGCACAGGCAATCTATCGCGAAGGCATCAAGAATGTCGCCGCTGGCGCGAACCCCATGAGCATCAAGCGCGGAATCGACAAGGCCGTCGAGGCCGCTGTTGCTTCAATCAAGGAGCAGTCAACCCCGACCCGCGACCACAAGAAGATCGCCCAGGTTGCGACGATCTCCGCCAACAACGACAAGGAAATTGGTGAGCTCATAGCCGAAGCCATGGATAAAGTTGGTAAGGATGGCGTGATCACCGTCGAAGAGAACAAGTCAATCAGCACCGACCTGAACGTCGTGGAAGGCATGCAGTTCGACAAGGGCTACCTGTCTCCCTACTTCGTAACCGACCCCGAAAAGATGATCGCCGAGCTCAAGGATGCATACATCCTGATCTACGATAAGAAGATCGGCTCCATGAAGGACCTGCTTCCGATTCTTGAAAAGATCGTACAGATGGGTCGTCCACTTGTTATTATTTCGGAAGAGGTTGAGGGCGAAGCCCTGGCCACTCTCGTAGTTAACAAGCTGCGCGGCACGTTGAACGTCGCCGCCGTCAAGGCGCCGGGCTTTGGCGATCGCCGCAAGGCAATGCTCGAAGACCTGGCCATCCTTACCGGTGGTAAGGTCATCAGCGAGGAAGTCGGAATCAAGCTGGAAGGCGCGAAGCTTGAGGACCTTGGGCAGGCCAAGACGATCCGCATCGAGAAGGAAAACACCACGATCATCGAGGGTGGCGGCCAGAAGAAGGAAATCGAAGGCCGCATCGGGCAGATCAAGCGCCAGATCGATGAGTCGACAAGCGATTACGACAAAGAGAAGCTGCAGGAGCGCCTGGCCAAGCTGGCCGGCGGCGTGGCAGTAATCAAGGTTGGCGCATCGACCGAGATCGAGATGAAGGAAAAGAAGGCCCGCGTGGAAGACGCGCTTCACGCAACCCGTGCGGCTGTCGAAGAGGGTATTGTACCGGGTGGCGGCGTGGTCTTCATCAAGGCCGTTGCAGCGGTAAAGGCCGCCGCCGAAAAGCTGGAAGGCGATGAGAAACAGGGCGCAATGATCATCACCCGCGCTCTTGAAGCTCCTGCACGTGCCATCGCGATCAATGCTGGCCTGGAAGGCAGCGTTGTCGTCGAAAAGGTCCGTATCGACAAGGGCAAGAACTTCGGCTTCAATGCTGACACCGAAGAGTATGGCGACCTGCTGGAGCAGGGCGTTATCGACCCGGCGAAAGTAAGCCGTACGGCTCTGCAGAACGCGGCCAGCGTAAGCGGATTGCTGCTGACGACCGAATGCCTGATCACGGAGATCAAGGAAGAGGAAAAGTCGGCACCGGCTGGGCCTCCGGGCGGCGGGATGTACTAAGCCGCAGCTAACAGTTCAAAGTAACCATGCCGGCGCAGCCGGGTCATAGCATCGGCCCACTGCGCCGGTTGTTTTTTTCTGCTATAAAACCAGGCTGGCGAAGTGCGAATAAAAACGCAGACTGCGCATAGCCCCGACAGCATGTCGAGACTCGTCGTAGGTCTTCTGCTTCTCGTCCCGTGTTTGTCGACCTTTGCGGCGAAGGCGCAGGACAATTTCGCGCTATCCGACACGACTGCAACTGTCCAGGAACTCTCGAGAAAAGTGGGACTGGCCGACAATTACGCCCGCATCAGCATTCGGTATCGCGGCGCTTACCGGATTACAGGCGCTAAGCTGCAAGCCGCTGGTGTTCAACTCGACCAGCTGGATCCGCTAAAGCTCGCACTGTGGAACGAAGGAAAGCAGGTGCCGATTCTGCTTCGGACCGATAATGCGACGGTTTTCGGACCCGCGGATTCGATCGAGTTTCTCGGTGACCCTGCCCGCGGTACTTACAGCACTTACAAGCCCGATAATACATACAACATCTACTTCTTAAACTGGGCAACCGAATCGCCCCAACGGTACTCAACGATGTCGGTGGTTCCGGAAACCATCCCGACCAGGGCCAGCATTTTTCGGGAACACCGGCACCTCGAGAAGGATTTTTACTACCGTACATCGGGGTTGCCGCCGGGCACCACCGACAATTTTTACTGGCTGCTTTTCAATGCGGGAAGCCCTGACACATTCCCGGTGAAAATCGATTTCCCGGGCTTCGCCAGGGAACTGGATGAGCCCGTCAAACTTGTTTTTCGGCTGTTTGGTTTTTCCGATGCAGCATCTGTGAAGCCCGGTCATAAGTTTTCCATCAAGTACGCGAACCCAATCCAGACCAGTGACTCGGTGCACCTGGGAACCTTTGAGTTTGATGGAAAGCGCAACTACGACTTCGTAACCAGTCTACCCGCAACGGCAGTCCGTCCCAATTATCGAATTCTTTTCGATACACCTGCAGGCCGTGAGGATGCCGTAGACGCAATTTCGCTCGATTGGATAGAAGCCGAGTATCCGCGCCGACTGGATGCTGAGGGGCGAGACCTCTTTTACTTCAATTCGGATTTAGTCGAGCCCGAAGCAGATTCTGTTGCGATTCTTAACGTGCCGCAGGGAACGAAGGTTTTTGCGCCGGAACTTAACGTGGTCTATACACAGGCAACGGAAACGAGCGGCTGCATTGGTGTAAAAGTGCAGGACCGGAAAACTTCGTATACGGCAGTTTCACCGGAAGGGTTCCTGGCGGTCGAAGACATTTCCGTAAAGCGGATCAGCAATCTTGCCCGGCAGGTGCCGGCCGCTGCTGAGGCACTGGTTCTTTATCATCCTGACGTGGCGGAGTCGGCACGAAGCTATGTTCAATATCGGACTTCGACAGGAATCCAGACGGCCGCGGTAAATGTGCAGGACGTCTTTGATCATCTTAATAACGGCTTTATCAGTGACGCAGTTCTAAAGCGGTACATTCGTTACGCCGCACAAACCAGTAAGCTGAAGTATATTGTGATGTGGGGAGACTCGACCGCGGATTACCGGCAGGCGTCAAACTTCGATGAAACCACACAGAGCCAGATCCTTATTCCTATCCACTGGATCGTCAACCCCGCGACAACCTGGACCAAGGGTTATGTAGATGATAACTGGTATGCCAGTTTTTACTACGCGAACACACCTGACCTGGCATTGGGCCGAGTTCCTGTGAATGACGAAAGCCAGGGTTTCGAGTACCTTCGCAAAGTAATCGAATATGAACAGCTCGGAAAGTCGCGCGGAGATAAAGCTCTACTTCTGTCCAGCGTCGAAGCGTCATTCCAGGATCTTGCACTCGAGACGCAAAAGTCGTTTGCAGACCATTTCTCCAGTACGACGGTGTTGTTTCCCGAGACGAAGACGGCAGCGCAGGAAGTTCTCCGACTCGACCAGGAGTTTAACAGCGGCATTCAAATGCTCTACTATGTAGGGCATGGTGGAGCAGCTGTGTGGCGGGTGGGCCCCACCGATTTTACAAAGCAGAAAGATCTGTTCACGCCTAAAGATGTCGCACGCCTTCACAATGCCGGGCATTACCCGATCATTGCTGCTTCAAGTTGCTATACCACGTCGTTTGATTACACTTTCAGCCTGGGTGAAGCGCTGATATTGCAGCCGCAAGCCGGCGCAATCGCTATTGTGGGGGCACCCTGGAAGAGCACCGTGTACGAAGACCATGCGTTTAATAAGAAGTTCTTTGAGCGATACCTGGATCCGCAGATCAAGACGCTGGGCGAAGCGTTCGTGGGGACGAAGCGACATTTTGCTCCCGTCAAACCCGAGCAGGTGGACTCGCAGACATTTACGCTGTTGGGGGATCCGTGTTTGAAACTTATGAGGCGCCACTAGAATGATCGCGCGCTTGTGGTGCACCATTGTAACTTTTCAGTTCTATGTAATGCAATCGACTGCCGCAGACACCCCTGCAACCCAGAAGCAGAACGGCCCGCAAGCGCAGTCAAGTGCCCCCACAGAACTATCGCAGCAAAAGTCAAACCGGCTCTTTCGTTTGCAAAGTGATAAGGTGACGATCCCCGAGTGGGATAGCGCTCATGGCCCCCAAAGGGTCACGCTGCTTGAACTGGCAGCAACAAAGGACTTCGACCGAAAAGCGCTTGTCTACCGCGAGCGGGCCATTCTGGAAATCGGGTCTATATCAACCCGGGAGTTCAAGGTACCCGACGCGGATGAAGTGGTGCTGATTGCACGGTCGACAAGTGCAGAGGACCTTTTCAGCAGGATCTCAGTGAAGCTCGAGTACCACGACGCAACGACTGTGTCGAAGGAGATTTATGCGGGAGTCGTCGCGAGCCATACTCTTACTGAGGTGAAGTGCAACGTACCGCGTGACGTGGTGGGCAGGACAGCTCGAATCAATATCGAGTTACTTAACCCCTCTTCTATCGACGATCATCGGGTGCTGTACGTTGCCTCAATCGTCTTTCGTCGAGTTGCCGGGTCGACCCCGTCTGCTTCAGTGAGCAGTAGCAAGTAATGAGTGAAAGAACATATCAGGTGACGCCTTATACTTTAGCAGGCCAGTGGCAGCGTTGCACTGCGGCAGTCGATTTGACCACGAACGTGCAAAGCCTTACGCTTACAGTCGGAGCTATCGGCAAACATGCTCTCCTCGTTGATGATGTTGAGCTCAAAACAGAATAGATCCTGCGCGTATGTCGCCCGCATACGCTTTCTCCACATCGGGTAACGGACATATTCAAGCGGTCGGCTTAGTTGCCCACACGTTATGATTCATTGCCGGGCCAAACAAGAGTGGGTGCGCAAAGGCGTGCCCCTTCCATTTGCTGTTTTCGAAAAATCGAATGCTTACCAGGTTGAGATTGTCCAGGTGCGCCCCCAATTCATCCTGCGAAAGGTGCTCTTCTATTGGAACATACATTGCATCCAGGATGGAAAGGCGCGGTTTACGCATCATGCCGGTTGTTTTAACCAGCCAGGCCGCGAGGTTATACGGCACCACCTTGCCCAGCCCCCTGTAAGTCAAACGCACCGCTTCGCCAACCAGCCCGTACTTTCCATACATCATCACAAACAGCGTTCCCCCAGGCCTAAGTACGCGCGCCATCTCAGCAATGCCAAGTTTCCAGTCGATTGTATGGTGCATCACGCCATATGAATGAACATAATCGAATGATCGGTCGGCGAATGGCAACTTCAGGACATTACCCTGCACCTGCAGCGTCTGGGAATTATACGCCTCTAACCGCGCTTTGAGCCTTGTTGCCCATTCACGATTCAGATCGACTCCAACCACACGTGCTGCCTCGCCCCTGGCAAAAAGCTCAGTCGCCCACCCGGTACCGCCGAATCCGCAGTCGAGCACCTGCTTGCCTTTAAAAAAACTCTTTTCGATGCCCAGTGTCGATTCGTAAACCCTGATCGAATTTTCGATGTCTTCAAAAGGATGGATGTCTTCATACAGCTTCGAAGTTGCAGCTTCGATCCCGCTCGGGTTGCTGTGCGATTGACGCCCCTTAATCCCCAATTCGCTCAAGCTTCCATCGAGTTGATTCAAACTCGTTTGTCATGTCGTCAGGATTCTCGACCTCAACCTGGGCGCGCGTAAACGAATCGTAGTATATACGCATCTCGTTCATGCCACCGGCCAGTCTAACTTCGCGCGACAACGGGCTGAACTTATTGTTCTTTTGATCAAACCACATTTTCTCCGGTTCGGGCGCCCTGGAAAAGAATATGCGCACGCCCAACGGCCCCGGCACGTCATTCTTTGCCTCCAGTGTAAAGCGGTAGAGGCCGGGGGCATCCAGAAAATACCGGTATTTCAGAACGCCATTGTACTGCATGTAGATTGTCGGCTGGCCGTCGTGAAGTCTGAACTTGATCAGACTGCCCACGGGATCAATTGCCGAGAAATCTTTAGTACAGTACCATTCGCCGGCGTTAAGGCGGGGATAAAACGCGAGAGATGCCGTCGAGGATCCTGCGGCGTAGGTAACTGTACTACGGTACACCCCAGGCGGAAAACTCAGAACGGCAGCGGAGGTTTCCGAGTCCAGCGTCGCACGCAAAGAGAGCGGCCCTGTTACCATGACATCGCCTGTCACCAGGTAACGGTCGCCTCCCAGGGCTGCCATTATCGGCTGACCAATGACCTGGTTTTGAACTAGTTTTCCGGCAGGTGCAGGTTCGTGCGCCCCAATGAATATGACACTACCCCCATAGAAGTTGAACCACTGGCCTTCAGTCACAAACAATTGGAGCAGTTCTTTAGGTATGCTGTAAGGTTGCGTTACAATGTGCCATGCACTTGTTCCCGCGTTTAGAACCGACTCAACCTCTTCCCGCGTGTTCAGGAATTGAACCTTTCGGTTGGGGCTGATCTGTTCATGGTAGAACATGAAATGTAATCGTTCCCATGTATCGGGAACCGTACTGACCACGATAGCATCCTGCGGGCGCGCGGTCCGATTGACAAACTCCGCCATCCCACGCCAGTCAGCCTGGTTAGTTTCATTGCGAATCCCCCGGGCATCATACCGTGGATACTCATAGCCCCAAAATCCAGCCATAACAGCAAACAGTCCGATACTCAATAGCTGTCCCACGCGCTGCAGCGGCACGTTCGTGGGCATCCATCGCCGCGCCAGTGCCGCCGGAAATCCAATTCCCTGCGCAAGTGCGAACAGGAACAGCGGAAGGTGGATGATGTTTCTCCGCGGCTCGTATGGAAACTTCATCAGCTCGTAAAACCCAAGGCTCATGGCAAGGCTGATGACACCCCACGCAACCAGGCAGGCAAAAACCCTCGGCCGCACCAACGCAAGCCGGAGCAACCCAGCGCCCGCTAAATAAAGTATAAACTGAAAAAAACCGGGCGGTATCGTACCAAGCCGCCATGCCGAGAATGAGTAGAGCAAGTCCGACAAGTAATTAGAGCGGTCCTTGATGCTCTGGAACAAGAAAAGATTAACCGCAGCGTTGTCTCCTCCACCAAAGCGCGCGGATTGAAAACGCACCATCTTAAGTCCCCACACCAGCATCGGCGAAAAAACGACGCCAAGCACCACGGGCATCAGCAGCACCGGCAACCACGGTAGCCGACGCGACTCATCACGCCGGACTACCCACGTGTACGCGAAAAGCACGATATAACCAGCCGCCAGCACAAACCCGCCGAAGTAGTGCGTGTACAGCAACAAAACGGCACTCGTGTAAAGATAAGCGCCACGCCGACGCGACCAGCCCTGCATCGTCGCAATTAGAGCATCACAAAAGAGAAGCGTGGTACACAACAGCATGGAGTAAGGCCGGTATTCCTGGCTGTACTGGATTGCGAACGTGCATAGCGCCATCAGCGCGGCGCCCGCAACTGCTTCCCAGTTTCCGTTCAGTCGACGAAAAAGTAGATAGGTGTACGGTATGGCGATAACGCCAAAAAGCAGGCTGAACAACCGGATCCGAAGGTGATCGTGGCTGGCACTTCCATGCGTGTTCAGAAAGGACAATATATAATATGTTGGCGGGTCGGACATTAACCGGCCTTCCCACCAGATGTCGATTACCTCACTCAGCGTGTGCGGCTCATTGGCCACCTGGTAGGTGTGAACTTCATCGCCCCAGAACTGCCGTACATCCGAATGTCGCACCCGCAGCGTTGCCCCTACCGCGGTAATCACTATCAGCAGCACATACGTCAACCGAAGCCGCGCATACCAGCGTCCTGGTCGTGCTATGGTGCATTCGGGTGCCGGTGAACTCACGGGCACGTCCTCGTGATCGGAGGCGTGATCCGGAGCCTCAATTTCGCCATACACGACCTCCTTACGTTGCGCCCACGTCTTCCGCAGCTTCCTGGTTATCCTCGAACTCGCTCATTTACGAGCGTACACGAACATACGGTAACTGCGATTGAGCGGTTGCGCGACTTTATCGATTGCGTCGGAACCTGAAATCATCAATTTCGAAATGGGAACGGTATGCCATCGGCTTACATTAGCAGCCCCGAACATGATCTCTTCAACCGCAAAAGGTCCACCGCGGCGCAACACTTCCGTTATGGTCTTCGGAGAGAAAAAGAAGTTGTGATGAATGTCGTAAAATAACTCCATCAGGTGCTTCCACCGGTTCATCGTTACCCGGTACATCAGATGACCAACCGTGTTAAGCAGACTCTGCTGGTTGATCGTGAAAACGAAGATCACACCGTTCGGTGCGAGAATCCTGTGAATCTCCTTCAGGGTACGAACCGGGTCATCCAGGTGTTCGATCACGTCCCACAGCGTTACCGCATCAAAAGACGCATCCGGAAACTTGGCCTCTTCAATCATCCCATTGAATACATCGAACCCCCGTTGCTCGCGCGCGAACTTCGCGGTCGACGTGTTTAGTTCCACTCCCATCACCTGCCATCCAGCGTAGCGCGCCATTTCCATGAATGCGCCATACGAACACCCCACGTCCAGCAACCTGCCGGGCTTCACCAGCTCGTTCAGTTTAGCCAATCCGCGCGCGTACGTTGGCATCGGCTCTTTATTTGGGTCGGATGCCAGCTTATTGGTCAGGTAAAACGGCGTTTCCATCGTGGCGTCGTTCTGGTAAAGGCGCTCATAATCGTCGCCCGTAATTACCGACTGGCGATACACCACTCCGCAATCAAGGCACCGCACAATCGCGCCAGTGGAAATCTCACAAATGAGATCACTTGCACTGTTACCGCAGACATAACACGCTGCGATTGTGCTCAAGCGGCGCCCGCCTCCGGCCTCTCGCGATGGCCTTTCTTCCACACCAGGTAGCTGCCAAGAATCAGGTAATCGATCTCGGACCGAACCAGCGTTGAGATCGCATCGGCCGGCGTACCGACAATCGGCTCTCCATGCAGGTTAAAACTCGTGTTCATCACACCGCCAATGCCTGTCCGCTTCTCGAATGCCTTCACCAGCGCGTACCAACCGGGGTTCTCCAGCTCTGATATAAACTGCGGCCGGCACGTTAGGTCGAAGGGATGCAACCCGCACACCAGTTCTCGGAACGCCAGCGGCGTCGACTCAAACGCATTGACCATATAACGCGCCGGAATGTCCTTCGGGTTTACCGTATAATCGTGCCGGCGCTCCGCCAGCACCGTGGGGCAGAACGGCATCCAGAAATCCCGCATCTTGATCGCCCGGTTGATGTTGCGCACATTACGCGGGTCCGAGGGATTCGCAATAATGGTCCGGTTACCAAGAGACCGCGCGCCAAACTCCGCGCGCCCCACCATCCGCGCCAGGATCATATTATCCACCAGTAACTGCGCAGCCGTGCCCGGCAAATCCGCCGGTTTCATCCACTCCAGAGTGCCGGTATTCTTTTGTAATTCCGCCAGGGCCGCCTCGTCGTTAAATTCCGGACCCAGGTACAGCTGTTCAAGGGGTTGTATCTCAGGCGTCGCGCCGGCCCGCACGCAGTCCTCGGCATATGTGTGCAGCGCTGCGCCATACGCCGTGCTCTCGTCGCCGCCACTCGGCATAAAGAAAATCTGTTCGATCTCCGGGAGTTGCGAAATCAGCATGTTCATCTTCACGTTCATGAACACGCCGCCCGCGCAACCCACTTTACGGATGCCGGTCGTCTTCACCCAGTTACGCACAAACGGCACCACGACTTCCTCCACCAGCCGCTGCGCCGCTGCGGCCACGCAATCAAAGCGGTGCCCGCGCATCTTCTCTTCAATGTAAGGAACCAGGTCCAGGCTCCAGCGTCCCGTACGATTCTCGAAACCGAGCCCATCCGCCGTCAACCCGTAGAACTCCTTCATTACGGCGTAGGCTTTGTCCGCCCACTCCTCCGGCGCATACGGCGCCAGGCCCATCACCTTGTACTCATGCTCGAGCGGCTTCATCGCCATGTACTGCGTCAGGCGCATATAAAAATCGCCGATGGAATGATAGCTGGGCAGCGCCGCCAGCCGGGTCAGACCAAACTTCTCTCCAATGGAAACAGTGCCGCACAATCCATCGCCCGACCCATCCAGCGTAATCACCAGCATCTTCTCATCCGGCGAGAAAAAGGGGGACGGATAATAGGCCGTCGCGGCGTGCGTCGTATGATGCTCAACTACGCGCAACTGCGTTTGCTGGCCGCACCGCCGCAGAAATTCCTTCACTGGTTCCAGGTCGCGCCGCTTGGAAAAATAGTTCACATAATTCTTCACGACTGCAGGCGATGTCACCGCCGACGACGCCAACCGGCTCGCCAGGCGAACCATACGCCGCAACAAGGACCGGTCCGCGCTTCCCAGGTCCAGCATCGGCTGAACGAGGCTGCTCACTGTCACAAAGTCCAGGTCAGCCGGTCGCACATCATTATTTTGAAGCAGCCAGTCAACCGACTGCACCGGGAAGCCGGCCCAGCCCTTTTTGCGATTGAACCGTTCCTCACTTACCATCCCGAGCAGTTTTCCATCGCGCATCAGGCACGCGGTTGCCGTATGGCCATCCGTTACACCAAGCGTGATCACTTCGACGCAGCGCTTTCCTGCGGCAACCTTGGTTCAGAGACCACGGCGATCTTTCCAAAACGATAACGCAAAAGTGTCATTATGGCCTGGCTGCCATGCCGAATCAGCCGCAGCTTTTTGCCCTGGGCAACGTTGCGCGGGTGATACCCAATCGGAACCTCCATAATGCGGTGACCGAGCCGCGCAATTTTCGCCGTTACTTCAGGGCAGAACTCAAAACCGACGCAACTAAGCGGAATCGATTTGATAAGCTCTGTCCGAAACACTTTGTAGCAAGTTGACTCATCGGTGATGTTCAGGCCGTACAACAGATTTGTAAAAGTAGCCAACGCGCGATTTACCAGGCGCGTCTTCCAGCCCAAAATGGCATTTGGCAGCAGGAACCGCGAACCATACACGACGTCCGCTTTGCCTTCCTGGATCGGCTTTACCAGGTTCACATATTCGGCAGGGTCGAGCTCCAGGTCCGCGTCCTGGATGATCACCACGTCACCGGTCACAAACTGCAAACCGATCCGTATGGCTGCGCCCTTTCCGAAGTTCGTAGGTGTAACGAAAACCTTCACTTCGTCCATGTTTTCTAAGTGCGAACGCTCGACGATGGTCCGAGTCTGGTCCCGCGAACCGTCATCCACGATGATGACTTCTTTCTCAAACGGGACCTTCAATACCCGTTCAATCACCTCACCAATGGTGGATTCCTCGTTGTACACGGGTATGATGACAGAGAGTTTCATGGTTTTAGACGGGCTGCACTCCATACAACGTGCATTCTGGAACCATTTAACCTGATCTGAAAAGTCTGGATGGAGGCATGTCGAGTCTAATTGTGTTTGAGTGATTTAATTACAAACGAGTGAATGTTCCTTCACTACGTCAGAAAGGCACTCTGTGACGGCTCGTCAGCACTTTAGAAATGCCTTGTGGCTTACATCATCCGGAGCCATTGCAAAGATACTGCTCCTTGTAGCGTCGGTACTAACGTACAAACATCTTAGCGTCCTGGAAAATGGAATTCTCGGCTTCGCCCTCGCCTATGGTTCCATCTGCGCCTTGTTCATGGAAGCCGGGCTGCGTGGGTACACCATGCGCGAGCTGTCCAGGATGCGCGAGCATCACGACTCTGCCGCCCGGCTCTTTACGCTCACCCTCAATACGCGCGCAGCGGTGCTGCTGCTGACGGGACCGGTCGCACTAGTCATCGTTTGGATGCTCGGCTATCGGGGCCCCGTGCTGGCATTTGTCGTCGCGATGATTGGCTATGGGCTGCTGGACTCACTGGGCATGTATTTCAAGGCAGTGCTTCGGTGCTACGATCGTATGGCGTACGATGCGGTATTTTCGATTTCGGCAAAACTCCTGCTGCTGCTGGTTCTTGCTGGTGCAGTATACACCCGCCATTTAACACTGCCCATTGTCTCAGTTGCCTACGTCGGTTCCGCAGCCTTGGAGGTTGGAAGTCTGGCGTTAGTCGTAGGCAAAAGCCTGCGGCTACCCTTCCTGGCCGCATGCACACCGCGCGCCATGTACCAGCTTCTGCGCACTTCTTTGCCATTCGCCTCGATTATCATGATCGCGATGCTTTATCTTCGCACGGGTGTGTTTACGCTCTCGGCGCTGCCGTGGCTTCAGCCGATCTTTTCGCACTTTGAATTACTTGCGGAGCAGGCGCCGAAGATAAGCTCGATCGTCGCGATCGCGTTTTTCACTACTGCGGCCCGACTGCCGGAAGCCCTGAGCTTCCTTCCATTAGGGGTCGTCAACGCGATGATCCCGCACCTGTCGCGCAGCAAAGGACAAACAGCCGCCGTGCAGACGATCTTTACAATCCTGATAAAATATCTCGGGATAGCTGGCTTTATGCTCGGGGCATGGCTGGCAACCCAGCCTGCTTCTTTCCTGCTATTAGTATCCAAACACGAATACCTGCCGGCCACGGCAGCCTTTTCGTGGCTTGCCATAGCGCTGCCTTTTTCATTTCTACGCTATACCACGTCGAACCTGCTCATCTGCCTGGATCAGGAGCGGGTCCTGATCCGCCGCGAGGTGATCGCGCTGATTCTTAATCTTGTGTTAAACATCGCGCTGGTGCCGAACTGGACATTCCTGGGCGCGGCAGTCGCATTGGCGATCAGCGAAGCCGTCTCATTTTTTCTGGAGCTCGCGATCCTTAAAACGCGTTGTGGCGTACAGCTTCCCGCACGGCTGTGGCTGCTATGGGCGGGCGCGGCCGCCGCAGTCGCAGTCCCCAGCATGCTTGTAGGCGGCCTGGCGCCACTGCCTTCGCTTGTACCCGGAGCCATTGCCGCCATTCTGTGCCTCGCTGTGATCGTCCTGAGCAATCCGGGCGAAGTGCGTGCGCTGATGCGCCGTCAGGTTGCTGAGATTGCGGAAGGCTGACACACATTAGTCTTAGTGGTTGCGTGGTTCCGTGCCAGAAGCAGCAGAAATCAAAGTACGGTTGTCCAGCCACCGGTACTCATTGTTCTTAACAAAACAAACGCTACCGCTATATTGATGCCTTGCGTAGCGTAACAACATAGCCAAGCGTATACACGTCGGACTTTATGGATTCATATCGTAAGAGGCGTGCGAGCACGAATTGCGGGAGCGCGAACATAGCGCGAACAGGAGAGGTTTGCAGTAGATGTTTACGGGTACGAACGAAGCGCCTGATCAACTGATTCAATGCTCCAAAAATCGCCGCCTGCACTTTAAATAGCATGTCATAGCACACGGTCAGAAGGCCACCACGACCGGCTATGTCCTCGACATGCAACCCTGCTTTCTCTGCCATATACTTGTAGCTGAAGGGCGTATAGCGGAAGAAGTCGTACGGCGCCTCATGAATTCGGTACATGAAGGGCGACGTCACAAGCGCAATACCTCCCGGCCTGAGCACTCGGCCTATCTCCGTAAGGCATTGCTGCGGTTCCGGAAGATGTTCCAGCACCTCGGTGCAAAGCACGAAGTCGAAGCTGGCGTCAGAGAATGGCAGTTGGGTCGCCGATCCATAGATATCGATACGCGTCTGTTCGTGCGGAGAGAATGGCATATCGATACCAACGTGACGCCGCACATAAGGGGCAAATACCGCCTCATATGGCTTCGTGCCGCAGCCGATATCCAGCATGTTACCGAATGCCAGCTCGCGCCTTTTTACGATCTCGCGCAGCAGGCGATCTGTCGCAAGGTACGATTCGGGCGCAATCCGCCGCCAGTCAATCGTGAAGGCTCCGGAACTCGTCTGCCGAATAAAGCCCGGGCTGCTGTCTCGCATATCAAAGCGTATTCCCGCAGTTGAAACCTGCCAAGACAAGCAAAAGCACACGATAAAACTGCTCGACACTGTTTCCATGCACGCCATGATTAGTAAGTACAATTACTGGTTCATCTGGAGGACGGATCGGTTTGCCGGCGAATCTGCTGCGGAAGATAATGGGCGCAAACTCGATCGGAGCGTTCATTCGAATTACGACGCTGCGCCGCCGCCTTGCCGAATTGCTGCCGCCAAATTGCGAGCGCGTGTTTGAGGCCGGGTGTGGCACGGCTGCCGTCCTCGCGCAGTTGCGGCCCTTTTTCCCGGGTGCTGCTTTATCAGGAATTGATATCGATCCCGATCTCATCAGGCGCGCACAGGAACGAATTCCCGAGGGTAAATTCTGGGTCGCTGACCTGACGCAGTTCACGGGCAGTGCTAACCAGGACCTGGTCCTGAACGTGGACGTCCTCGAGCATATCGAGGACTATCAAGCCGCACTGCGAGGCATGCTATCCTGCCTGAAACCCGGCGGTCTGCTGGCTCTGCACACGCCGAACGAAACGCAACGCCGACTGCTTCCAGTCCGGCTACTACAGGAACACCACCAGCACGATCACGTGCGTGAAGGATACAACCTGGATACGCTGGCTTCCGATATGGAAGCACTGGGTGCCGAGGTGCTCCACAAAGAGCGCACGGTGGGGACGTTCGGGGCCCTGTTATGGGATATTGATTTTATTGCACGAAAAGCATATCCGATGAATCTGCTCTTGCTGCCCGTGCTGAAGCTTTTCGCGCGCGTGGATATCGGTTCCTGCCACCCCCAGGGCAATGGCTTGCTGATCATCGCCAAAAAGAAAGGCGCGTAAATGCGTTTCGTACGTGTCTCGTCCATTTTTTTCGGCTCATGTCTGGTCGCAGGAAACCTCGCGAGCGGCAGCGAGAGCGGCACGTCGCTCCATGAGATAGCCGTGCAGGAATCGATGGTGCCCATTCGCCCGGGCGAGCTTGGGAAGTCGCCGTTTTGGAACGGCTCCGCAAGGCAGTTCACCACGGTGCCGGCGTTCGACTTTAAGCCAATAGCCGGTAGCACGGGTTATCGTTTCGTTTTAGAGGACGGTACGACTTCCCACACTTTTGAATCGAATGCGCCCTGGGCCACTCTTCAGCCGGTGTGGGATCAGCTGTCTGCAGGCCTCACCACGGTCACAGTGGAAGCCCTCGTTAAACCCCACGGCCGCCCGATCGGCCTTGCGGGTCAGCGCGCATTCCACCGCGCGACGGTTTTTAATGGCCCCTACGGAAAACCCATATTGCCCTACGCCGAAAGCGCACGTGTTGCCCTGGATGGCATTCTCCGGGAGCCCTTCGTTCAGAACTGGTTCGCCACCGGCGAACCAGACACCAGCTACCCTTTGTATCGTTATTCTTCCAAGGTAATCGGAAGCCTGCTTACTGCGACTGCCTTATACGTGACACAGAAGCCCCGACCGGCGGATGCGGACCAGGCACTGAAAATAGGCAGCCGCGCCGCCGATTACCTGATCAGCTGCTCGCTTCCGCTAGGATCGCCACTGGCGCATTGCCCGCCGACTTACAATCGTGCACCGACAACCGAACGCGAGAACGACAACTGGAGCATGCTCATCTCGCCCGCCGAAGCTGGCAATGGCTTTCTCAACCTCTACGAGGTAACTACAGAACCGAGATATCTCGCGGCTGCTCGGCATTGTGCAGATGCGTATCAGCGCACACAGCTTACTTCCGGCACTTGGTGGCTGAAAATCGATAATCGGACGGGTAAACCGCTCGCGCCAATCGAACTCATACCCTCCAATCCGATCTTGTTCCTCGACCGGATGATCCGAATTTACGGGGATACGAGGTATCAGGCGACGCGCGACCGCGCTATCGAATGGATGATGCGCAACCCCGTGCGTACTTTTAACTGGCAGGCGCAGTTCGACGATGCAAAGCTGCGCGGCGCTTATGAAAACCTGGGCAAGCACGAAGCATGCGAGTTCGCGAACTACCTTTTCGACCTGCCCGGCAGCGACACGGCTCAACTTGCACTGGCGGAGGAACTGCTAAGATTTGCCGAGGACCAGTTTGTCACGTGGGAGAATCCGCCTCAACTCAAGCTCCGCTCCCAAAACCTGAAGCCCGAGTTCTGGATTCTTCCATGCTCGCTTGAGCAGTACGCCATGTTCGAGCCGATTTCCGGAAGCTCAGCGTTCATGATCATGACATACGTTCGCGCCTACCGCGTCACAGGTAAACCCCTGTACATTGCAAAGGCCGAATCGCTGGCAAATGCGCTGACGGTCGCGCAGCACATGCACAATGGCCGTTATCCCACGCGGATGGTGCCTCAGGATCTCGCTTATTGGGTGAACAGCTCGGTCAACTGCGTTCGTGCGATGCAGATGCTGGCTGCGGCGCGCGACGGGAAACAGTAGTCACAGTGCCTGCGTAGCTTCCGCGTGCTTTTGCTGAGCCCCGGACTTGACGTCAGCCCCGGCAACCTCGAATCCCGCATTTACTCAGGAGATACCTACCGATGAAACATGTAAAAAGCGGCCAGAGCCGCCGCAGGTTCGACGTGCTGCTGTCCAGCCTCGAGCTGCAATGTGCGAGGATGACATTACCGCCCGGCGGCGCCAGCGAAGATCAGCCGCACAACGAACACCCTGGATCTGAGCAATGGCTTTTCGTTATTTCCGGAACCGGGGAAGCGATCGCAAGACGTGGTCAAACGTACCGCCGAGTCGAGCTCGCTCCAAATTCTCTCGTGCTCATCGAAAAACGCGAGTTACACCAGATCCGCAATACCGGCCGTAAACCGCTCGTCACCATCAACTTCTATTCTCCGCCAGCGTATACCGAGGACGGTGAACCGAAGCCGCGAAAAGGAAAGAAGTGAAAGCAATTGCGCGCAAACTTACCCGGGGCCTTCTGCTATTGTTGATGATGAACGGAATGCCCGCCAGGTCTGCGCCTGCCGAAGCTTCGCAAATTCGCGTCAACAACCTGCGCTGCGAATATCTTACACAGCCGCTCGGCATTGACACCACTGCGCCGCGGCTGAGCTGGATCGTATCGTCGCCTGGAAGGGGAGAGGTGCAGTCCGCATGGCAGGTGCGGGTGGCGTCATCGCGCGAAGGTTTGGAACCGGGACCAGGCGATTTATGGGATTCCGGCAAAGTGGATGGAGCCGAGACTAATCAGATTGTGTACGCAGGTAAGCCACTCGTTTCCGGGCAGCGATGCTGGTGGAAGGTACGCAGTTGGGACCGCGAAGGCTTGCCGACACCATGGAGTGAACCGGCCTGGTGGGAAATGGCGCTGCTTGATTCCACAGACTGGAAAGCCAAATGGATCGGAACCGATCGTAAGATCGTACCCGTGATTGGGCTTGAAGGCGCTTCGTGGATTGCGCCGGCGGACAACGCGCCGACAACGGAGCCCATTACATATCGAAAGACTTTCGCAATGCCGGCGGGACGCAATGTTCTGACGGCCCGAATTCGTTTCGCATGCGATCAGCCTGTCCACGTTTTCTGTAATGGGAAGCAGCTCGGCACCACCAGCGGCGACTGGCGCAGCCTCGATGTTTTTGAACCGGGACACACATTGCGCGTCGGAGAGAATATCATCGCTGCGCGTTTAGATCCAGGCGAGACTTCTGTGCCGTTGATCGGGCGCATCGAGGTAATCTCTGATTACGGCGGCCCCATTCGCCACAATTCCGACAAGACCTGGTCGGTTCAAAGGGGACCCGTGCAGGACGAAGATTTGTCTACATCCACGGAGTCCAATGGCTGGTCGCCAGCCCGCGAAATCTGCAAATGGGGCGAAGGTGACAAGGTACCGGCCACAACACCAGATGCGCGTGTTAATGCCCATCCGGCCCCATTGCTGCGGCGCAGTTTTGATCTGAAGTCCGCTCCGCGAGCGGCACGCCTGCGTGTGTGTGGTATGGGCTATCATGATGTTTACCTTAACGGCCAAAGGGTTGGCGATCACGTCCTCGATCCTGCGTACACCGATTACCGAAAGCGCCTGCTTTACGTAACACACGATGTCACCTCGCTGTTAAACCAGGGCCGTAATGCCGTTGGTGTGATGCTTGGTACCGGGTGGTACGACGTGCATACGCTGGCCGAGTGGAACTTCGATTCCGCATGGTGGCGCGCAACGCCGCGGGTGATAGTCCAACTGGAAATCGATATGGAGGACAGCAGCCGCGTTGTTATTGGCAGCAATAAGCAATGGAGGGTCGGCGAGGGTCCCGTTGTCTTCGACAGCATTTACGAAGGCGAAACCTATGATGCGCGCAGCGAAGTCCAGGGCTGGAGCACCGCCGAATTTAATGACAAGCCATGGAAGCCAGCAACCGAAGTGGACGCCCCCCGTGGCAATCTGCGCGCGCAACAGGTGCAGCCCATTCGCGCGACGAAGACGCTCGACGCTGTTCGCGTAACGGAGCCCCGACCCGGTGTCTACCTGTTCGATTTTGGACAGAACATGTCGGGCGTTCCGGTACTGTCGATCGAGGGGCCCGCGGGTACCAGCATCACAATGACGTGCGGCGAAAGGTTGAAGCCAGACGGCTCGCTGGAGCTGCATCCGATCGACGGTTTTACGCGCAAGCGCGACATGCGCCAGCGTTTCCAGGCGGATGTGTATATATTGAAAGGAGGCGCTCGCGAAACCTGGCAGCCGCGCTTCACATACCATGGATTTCAGTACGTCGAAATCACTGGAGCACCTTTTCCGCTAGTCGCAGCAAATCTCCGCGCAAAAGTGCTGCACACCGACGTTCCCGCCGTGGGCGACTTTACTTGCTCCAACGATCTTTTTAACAGGATCCAGCACAATACGCTCTGGTCGTACCTCAGCAATCTTATGGGCATTCCGACCGATTGTCCACACCGCGAGAAGAACGGCTGGACGGGCGATGCACATCTCGCATGGCACACCGGAAACTACAATTTCGACGGCGCAGCGTTCTATACAAAGTGGGTGAACGACCTTGCGGACGCGCAGCGGCCGGACGGCGACTTACCCGGAATAGTTCCCAGCAATGGCTGGGGCTACGATCCATGGATCGGCCCTGCGTGGGACATGGCATACCTTCTTATTCCATGGTACATGTATGAGTTCTACGGCGACACGCGTATACTGGAAGAGCACTATGACAATATGAAGCGCTACGTCGAGCTCTTGCGTACCCGCACAAAGGATGGCATCGTGACGTATGGACTCGGCGATTGGTGTCCCGCCGAAACCACGACAAGCAAAACTTTAACTTCGACCGCGTGCCTTTACAGGGATGCGCAAATTCTCTCGGATACTGCTGCATTACTCGGGCGTACGGATGACGTGTCCCGCTATGCGGCGCTCGCCGACGAAACGCGCACCGCGTTCAACCGCGAATTCCTGGATCCCACAACCGGCCTGTACGATAACGGCAGCCAGACCGCGCAAGCCTGTGCATTATACGAGGACCTCGCTCCGCCCGATCACCGCGATCAAATTCTCGACAACCTCATCAAAGCAATTGAACGCAGTAACAACCACATCGACACCGGCATCCTCGGCGCAAAGTACCTGCCTAACGTCTTGATGCAGGCTGGCCGTACGGATGTGACGTACGCAATGTTCAACCAGCGCACGCGCCCGAGCTACGGCTGGTGGATCGATCAGGGGGCCACGACCCTGTGGGAGCAGTGGAACGGCGATGACTCACGCAATCACATCATGTTCGGCGAAATTGGCGCGTGGTTCTATAAGGCGCTCGCCGGTATTCGCTGCGCCGCGCCTGGATGGAAGAAGATTGAAATCAGGCCGCAAGTGCCGGACGATATGACATCAGCTGCCGGTCACTACGATTCCATAGCCGGACGAATTGCGAGTGCCTGGACGTTGGACAACGACACGTTTGAGTTGCGCGTGGAGATACCTGCCAACACCTCGGCCACCGTCGCGATTCCGACTGCTGACGCGAACCAGGTGCGCGAGGCCGACGGTCCTGCGTCCAGCGCCGAAGGCGTGCACCTGCTCCGCATCGAAACCTCCAACTCGCACGATCCACGCGTGCTGTTCGAAGTCGGCTCCGGTAGCTACCTGTTCCGTGCGCCAATGGCCAGAACGAAGCGGGCGAAATAGGAACAACGTTGACGGCCGCCGTTAAAACTGAATCCGGGAACAAACCCGAGCGGCCCGCGGTGTTCATCGTCACGAACCCGGCGAAGTGCTCCGACTGTGCCGTCGAAATATGCGCCGGCGATTCTCTTTTCAAGGAAGGCCCGCGCGTGCTTTGCATGGAATGTGCTGACCTGGATCACCTCTGGTTTTTGCCGAGCGGCGATGCTGCCCTCACCCGCCGCGCAACGAAATACTCCACCCTGAGCGCGGTTGTACTCAAGTGGAGCCGCTCGCGAAAACAGTACGAGCGTCAGGGCATTCTGGTGGAAGAACAGGCGATTGAGCGCGCCGAAACCGACTGCCAGGCCGATGCCGAGTTGCGCGAAAGCCGCCGACGGCGCCAGCAACAAAAACGCCAGCTACAGGACGGCGAGTACGTAACGCAGTTCCAGGCTAACATTCTCACCGAGTTCCCCACCTGCCCACCAGCGGTGGCGGGCGCAATTGCGCTGCATGCTTGCCGGAAATACAGCGGGCGCGTGGGCAGGTCGGCAGCTGCCAGGCGTTTCGATCCCAAGGCAATTCTTCTGGCCGTCCGAGCGCATGTCCGCCACAACTTTACAGCGTATGATCATCTGCTTGCGCGCGGAACTCCCCGGCAACTGGCACGGTGTGAGGTGGAGGAAGAGCAGGAGAAGGTACTGGCGCGCTGGCGCCGCAGATCCTGAGGCTACAGCGGACGTCCTATTAGTTCCAAATTGCGTAACTTGACACGCAATAAGTTCGACTGCCGTACTTTCCCCGCGTTGCTCACTTTCCTGGTCCCCGGAAAAACCCAGAGGTAAAAATGAAACAGTGTGGATGGATGCCTTTTGCCAGTACTTTGATTGTATTTCTATGCACCGTCCAGGTTGCGCCAGCGGCCTTAGTCATCGAAAAGGTACTGCCATTCGCCACGGAGCGCGAACTGCGAGTCCAGGTTGTGTTGAAGAGCGATAAACCCGGCGTGATCGACGTCGTTGGTAAAATCGTACCAGCAACCCCACAATCAGATGCGGCATTCTGGGAGGGGTCCCTGGGTAATCCGGCGGCAAGCGCGGGCGCTCCGATCCTTGTCGAGCAGACCATCCGCGAATTGCGGCCGAAACTCTGGTCACCTGGATCCCCCAACCTTTACAATCTCGTCATCAGCGCAAAGCAGGGAAGTGACAGCGTCCAGGGCCAGCCGCTGCGCTTTGGCTTTCGCTCCGTCACCACAAAGGAAGGACAAATTCTACTCAACGGTAAACCGATTTTTCTTAAAGGCATCGCCATCAATCCGCCCGGCCGTGATATACCCGATGACGTTGGCTACAGCCGCCAGTTTGCATATGAATACGTGCGATACTTGCGATCGCAGAACGTAAATCTGATCAGGATGACCTTCGACTTCAAACGCGAAGATCGCCAGCAGGTGTGGTTTGATGCCTGCGACGAACTTGGAATGATGGTCAACCAGGGCTGCTACGGTGGTCCTCCCGGCCTTGGGAAAAAAGGACCTTCCTTCGACCCGGAGGAGCAGCAGGATCTCTTCGCCGGCAAAAGCCCCAACGCGCCTCAAACCAGCAAGAGCGCGCCGCCAACGGAATTTGAAACCTCGGTAAAAGCGTACATTGATGTCTTTGAGACGTATGTGCGCCATCCATCTGTTGTCATTTACATCCTGTCCAACGAGTTGCCCGGCCCTGTCGGGTCCAAACCAGAGTGGCATGACTACCTGACAAAAGTCGATGCGCGCATCAACATGTGGGATCCCACCAGGATTGTTATAGGCAACGCTGGGTACGGCCTTGGTCGCGAAGGCGACATTAACGACATTCATCGCTATTGGGGCTGGTACTATAACTCCTTCCTCACATACTTTAATCTACGCGACACCGTCACCTTGTTCGGCGCGTCGACGGATAAACAGCCGTTTACATTCAGCGAATGTGTCGGATCGTTTACCTCGCCGCTGGGTCCCTTCAATTCAATCTTCCGGAAGCAGCTCGCCCCTCAGCTCGGCTGGACCGGCCACTCGGGCGATCAGGCAAAGGAGGCGCTCGCTTACCAGTCCTTTATGATTAAGCACGCGGTGGAATCCTTTCGCACCATGCGAGAACAGAACCACCGCATTGCCGGCCTCATGCCATTCAGTATCATGTTTTTCAACTGGGAAGGCATCCGCTCTTTCGATCAAATGAAGCCGAAGCCCGCCTTGGAACAAATGGGGGTCTCGTACTCTCCCGTGCTGACGAGCATCGAGTTGTGGACGCCGCAAGTATACGCAGGCAGTAAGATTCGCCCGGTGATTCATGTGGTGAATGACGCGGAAGACTTTTCCGACCTCTCCGATGCACTACTGAAGGTCGAGTTGGAAGCGCCCGGAAAAACTGCCGCCTGGAGCAACACATACCCACTGCCAAAGCTCGACTATTTCGCAGCGCGCGGCTTCACGATTGACGTAGAACTTCCCAGCCTTGCCACCGGCGATTATGTGCTTCGTGCAACGGTGCAGAAAAACGGTAAGGCTATTTCTCAAAACTGGGAGACGATATATATTAGCGCTCCCAGAACGGTTCCGGCAAATGCGTCCACAGCTCCACTCCCGATTTTTGACCCACGCGGAGCTACGGTCAATGCCCTTTCTGCATTGGGAATCCGCACGCAACTGCTTACCGATCTGCAAACGATTCCATCCGCTGCCACGCACCTGATCATCGCGGAAGAAGCCTTCTCTGCGTCGACGCCTCTTCCGGCCGTCAAGAACTTCGTCGCCCGCGGTGGACGTGTGCTCTGCCTTGCGCAAAACGCCGCGAAATTTGACGCAGCATGGCTGCCGTCGAAGATTCAGATGTTACAAGGAACAGCGACCGATCCTACTTATACTCCTAAAATCCGCCCTACAGCCGACCAGCAAAACATCAATCCCGAGCGTCCATGGCATCCGGTGTTCAACGGTATTGGCCGTGAGCGACTGCGGCTGTGGTCAGACTATACCGGTTGGGATCAGTCTAAGAAGGGCTTTCCAAAGGTATACCCTGTGACGCATGGCTTTAAGTTGCTGGACGACAAGGACCTGGGGAAAACTGCCATTCTTGCTGATTATGACAGGGGGCTCGAGGGAATCGCGATCGCCGAGATGTTTGAAGAGAAGGGCTCTGTCGTGTTTACCGGCCTCGACCTTGTCAATCGCGCCGGACTCGATCCTGTGGCCGACCAGATGCTGGTCAACCTCGTCTCCTACCTGGGCGCCGCGGAACATGAGGTGCTCCCGTTGATCGAGAAGCCGATCACGTGGGGTGACTACCCGACGGAGCGCGGCGTGCTGACCGGGCCAATTCATGGGCTCATCTATAACTGCCGCTGGATGCCGCCGCCAACTGCCCCCGGTGCAAAGCCGTATCCTGATAACACCGGCGCGTGGAACACGCATCCCGGTAACCCGTTCCTGCCAAAAGGTGTTCGGCCATTTGGTCCGTACACATGGTCGACTGGAGCAAGTCCGCGCGAAGAATCGAAGGACAAAACTGGCACCGGAGTTTTTCACTGCCGCGTTCCTGATGGGCGAAAATTCGTGCAGACCAAAGTCGAGAACACCCAGGCCGAACCACTAACGTTGCATGTCAGTGTAAACGGTGCACCTGCGCAAGCTACGAACGTTGCGCCGGGGAAGGCGATCACAGTTCGTACTCCCATCGGCGGCGGTACTTCGCACTTATCGGTGCGATATACCGGCGACAAACAGCTCGTGATACTGGAGACTGCGTTTCAGTAGCACCGGCACCGGTGTCCTTACTCCAGCTTTAGTACCAGGTCTACTGGCTGATGGGCGACGACACTTGTGTTGCCCTTGACCGGAGTTTTGCCCGACGACATTGCTGTGGCCGAATACGTGCCGGGGTACAGCCCACGAATAACCCAAAGGCCCGAGCCATCCGTTTTCCCGCGTCGCGGTTGCTCTATTGATTTCGGGTCGTCTGGAGTAAGCGTGCAGTCGGCATTCGCAACCGGTCCACCATTTGCATCCTGAACAGCTAAACGCACAGCTCCTGCCTCGTAAAGTACGTCCTCAATATTTACCGTTTTACCAGCTTCGATCGTGACCTGGCGCTCCGAAACTGCGAAGCCGAACGAGCTCACCTGTACGCGATACGTGGCTGCGGGAATGTCCTTAATCGTCATGACTCCGTCGTCGCCGCGCTGGTCGCTGGTGCTCAGCTTTTCATCACCATTCCACAGGATGCACCACGCCTCCTTGATGGGCCCGCCTGTAGTCATGTTCAGCGCAGTCGAAACCAGCGTGCCCGTTTCAATCGGCTGCAACGTAAGTGTGACCTTCTCGGAGGAGCCTTCTTCCGGAACCTCAACACCTTCCGCCTTTGCTTTGCCCGTCGCCTTTTTCTCCGCTACAACTGTGTACTTGCCGGGTTCCATGTCTGGCAGTTCGAATGCCCCATCAATGCCGGTGTGCACTCCGCGACCGCTGTTATAATTACCGGGAAGCACGTCGTTCCACGCCGCATACTGCGACCTCAGAACTTTTGCCGAGACGCCTGCGCCCGCCACCGGCTTTCCGTCTGGATCCAGTACGATCCCAACTATTTTCCCCGATGCCAGTATAAACGTTTTTTCGACCGTCCCCGTGTCGGGAAGCTGCACGGTATCCGTTTTGTACCCGTGGGTCTGGGAGTTAATGGATATATTCCATTTGCCAGGCGAGAGACTCGTCAGCTCAAAGCGGCCATCGCTGTCGGTAGAGACGTTCCGGTTAAGTCTCTGCGCATAGGAACCCTGCTGGAGGCTGATACTCGCCTCCACTGGCACGTTTGAATGAAGCACCTGTCCCTTCAGCGTTACACTCCCCAGCCGAATCGTTACCTCTTTCGATTCGGAAGCTTCGAGTATGACGCTGAGATTAGCGTTCCGTCCTGCGTTGAGACTGTAGTGGTCGTTTGGCAGCTTGATGAATTCAAAAGCTCCGTTTGCGCCTGAAACAACGGTTTTGGATACGCCGCTTCGATTTCCCGTTAAACTGATGCGCGTGCCCCCTACAGGCTTATCGCCCGGCATGCGCACAACGCGGCCCAGGATGCGTGCTCCTGTATCCAGGCCTACATCGCCCATATCGGCCGGCGTCCCCGTCTCGACGGCAACATCGAGATAGAGGGGTGAGTACGGATCAGAAGGTTTGAAGGATACCGTATTGTTGCCGGCCGCAGCACCCGGCAACTCGAAACGGCCGTCGCTGGCACTAGTGGTCTGAGCCGGCTGCTGCCTTTCCTGCCCGCCCATGTAATAGGCATAGTTCTGCTGAATACCGATCAACGTGACTTCCACGTTCGCGAGCGGCTGTTTCGTCTCCTTGTCGACGACCCGACCCCGGACCACGGAGGCCGGTGCGAGGTGAAAAGTCTGCTCTGCTGGGTTTTTGCCGTTCAGATTCACGCGCTCAGTAACAGCGACATAGCCCGGCGCAGCGATGGTGATATTTGAGAGTTCCCGCCCCGATTTGACCAGAACGCGGAATTGGGACGGATTTTCTGCGACCTTTTCTACAGTCGGCCCTTTCACCTCGAAGTCCGTAATCGGGCGCTCGGTCGTTCTTTCCAGCACCGTGCCGATAAAGGTAATTGTCTTTTGTTCGCCGAGCGTGAAGTTCACATCTGGATTGCTCAGCTGGATTCCATCTTTGCTCTCGCTCTTATACGTAGAATGCGAAGCGGACAGGCTCATGAGTGTTCGTGGAAGCTTCTCGAGCCGGTACCGACCCGCGGAATCCGTCTCCGTCGTAAACATTTCCACACTGCCACCCATTCGCGCATCGGCACGCACCGCCGCACCTGCCAGCGGCTGCTGTGCTTCGTTGGTGACTATGCCTGCGACGTAGCGCGGATTTTCAACCATGAGTCGCAATCCCGATGTCGTTTCGGCTGCTGCCAGTCTGAAACGCTGAGGGAAGCTTTTGAGATATCCCTCCGCAGTGGCAACTAGCTCCATTTCCCCTGGCCGAACGATCGGGATAGAGAACGCACCTTTCAAATCCCCCTTCGCCTGGGCGAGCGACTTACCACTGGCGTTGAAAGCCATGAGTTCCCTATTGTAGGTTCGATCGTCCCGCGGCTGCAGAGCCTCCACGACGGCATTTGGGACCGGTGTGCCTTCCTCTGTGACAACGGTGCCCCGAATGCGCGCACCTTGCTTCAACACAATCTTCGTACCCGTGACCGATTCGTCGCCGATCTCGAATGCGGCCTCGACCGAGGGGAAGTCCGGAGCCTCTGCTACTAGCGCCACACTGGACAATGGAGAGACGAGCAACTCGAATTTTCCAGATGAATCCACGGCCTGCTTGATGGGCTTTTCCTGCGTGCGGCTGGCTGCCTTCGCAACGGTGCCATTGGTAACAGGCATTCCATCTTCCGTTACCACATTACCTGACAACGTAACTTGCGGTAGCATGTCGATCGTGCGGCTGAGATTGAAGTCTTCCTTCGGAAGCATCAGCTCCAGGCCGTTATCAACGCCGCTGCCCTGCGCTGTTGCCTTATAGCCTTCACCATCGCATACGCTGTAACCTGCAAGGCTGGCCCTCAGGTATGCACGGTCATTTCCATACGGGAATAGATTCTCCAGGTGAAATTGCCCGCTCGCATCGCTTTCGATAGAGCTGCTCTTTCCCGGGGCATTCGTTACGAGCGAGCTGACAACCGCGCCTGCCAGCGGTTTAAAAGTCTTACCGTCACGAAGGAAACCTGTGAGCGTATAGCCGCTGTATAGATACAGGTCTTGCCCGCCACTCGTTTCATCACCACGTATTTTTAGAGCTTTAACCTCGCCCGACTTCGGGTTGTAGCTTCGCAGTGGCGGCAGGTCGGCGGACGCTGCGTAGTCGCCTGCCGGAACGTTACGTAGTTCATATCGGCCCGATGCGTCGCTCACTGCCGTAGCGCCAGCCCCAAGCAGCCTGAAGTCGTCTTTCCCTGTAAATTGAAGATAGGTGACGGTGGCTCCAGCGACAGGTTCAGCCGTCTCCTTCCGTACCACCCTACCACTCATGCTGGCGCCATTCACTGGTAGGACGATTCGAACACCAGTACCAGGCGCTTTTGCGGAGTGCGTTGCAAATCCGTGCCCGTCTGCCGACGCGACAAAAGCCAGCTCGGTTGCAGAAAAATCATCAATGCGAAAGTGTCCGTCTGCCGTAGTAGACGTAATCGCATTCTGATGCATAACGTCTCCCTGCTGTGGCCGCTTATCTGTAGTTGGCCGCGCCTTTACGATCGCGCCAGCTACAGGCTTTCCAGCGCCATCAATCACCATTCCCTCAACCGGCGCAGCCGGTTTGAGCTGGAAATCGCGGGACTCCTGCCGCGCGGCTGTCATCAGCGGAGAAACGCCACGATTTAAATCCATCGAAACAACCCCGAAGCCGCTTTTACGTGCCTCTAATACATAGATTCCCTGCTCCAGGCGGGCAATATTGTACTGACCCTGTTCGTCCGCGACTGTCTCGGCGAGCGCCGGCAGGTTCTCCAACGGGCGAAAGGCTGAGTAAGCTGAGAAAGCGCGAAGTGTGACAGTCGAGCCCGCGGCGGGAGAACTGTCCTCCAGCGTTACACGTCCCGTCACCGTCAGGTAGGGCGCTGAGTTGTTCTCAAGTCTTAACCCCGCAGTACGTGAGGTCGGCAGCGTCGTTGTCGCGTGTCTCGGGCGCCCCGCAATCGCGCCGACCTTGGTTTCTTTGGCAGTAGTGTCGTCGGTCCTGGTTGCGGGAGTTGCGTCCGATCCCGCACTGGGTCGGTTCTCACGGCAGCCCGGAAGAATCAGCATCACCAAAATCGCCACGGCTCCGAACCCAAAAGTTGCGACTCCACTGCTTGTGGTTTTCATGCTCAGCGTCTCCAGGTAATACCAGTGAAAACGGCAGGCTGATAGGCGTGAAATCCGAAGTAAACAGTCTTTACTTACATGAGCTGTATTCGGTCCGCTTTTCTCCGCCACTGTATGTAGCCCAAGTCTGGACATTGTGGTTTTTGCCCTCCAAACTCGATCTCATGAACAGTAAAATATGGTATTTCCGAGTTCGGAGATCGTCGCGCGAGGCTGGTCGCGAATGCGCAACGCTCCTGGTGCTTTTGCTCACGCTAATTCATCTGTCGGTGCCCGGCCTTATCCATGCGACCACCGGCACACTTTCCGTTCGCGATTACGGCGCAGCGGGTGACGGAGTAAAAGACGATACCGTAGCTTTTCAGAGCGCGATGGATGATGCCCACACCGGTGGCGGAGGGATCGTGTCGGTTCCGGCAGGCAGATATCTTATCGCCACACACCTTCGGATCCCGGCGTCGGTCACCCTGGAAGGCGTCTGGCGTACTCCCCCTTCGGCGCGAAGATACCATGATCCACAAGATCCCGCGGGAGGACCCGAGCTGACTGGAAGCATCCTGCTTGCGGTTGAAGGCGCGGGCAATCCCCAAGGCATCCCATTCATTACTCTGATCCAGAATTCGACGCTCAAGGGCATCACCATCTTCCATCCAAAGCAGACAAAGACAAACCCGCCTGTCGCTTACCCGTGGACCGTTGGACTGGAAGGCGGGGACAACTGTGGCATTGTCGATGTGTTGATGGTGAACCCGTACATGGCGGTGGATTTCGCGAGTAAACCCTCAGGTCGGCATTTCATCCGTAACCTCTACGCGCAGGCGATCTACCGTGGCTTGGCAGTCGACCGTTGCCTCGATATCGGGCGAATCGAGAACATCCACTTCTGGCCGTTCTGGACTGCCGGGGATGGCGAAAGCCCGGTTGGCAAATTCACGCTGGAGAAAGGCGAGGCATTCATCTTCGGCCGCACGGACTGGGAATACGTTACCAACTGCTTCGCGATCAGCTACGCGGTTGGTATGCGTTTCGTCAAAGGCAGCGAGGCGGCGCCGATGGCAGGGCCCGGAAATGTTCTGCTGACCCAGAGCGGCGCTGATATGTGCCGCGTGGCCGTTCAGGTCGACGAGTGTCAGTCGCACGCGGGAATAAGTTTCTCAAACTCGCAAATCTATGGTGATGTGATCGTGAACAAAACCAACGCGGGCATGGTGCGTTTCGATAGCTGTGGCCTGTTCGGCAGTATCCACGGCACCAACAATACTGCCCTGGCGCGTATTGAAGGACGGGGGCGCGTGTCGTTCAGCAATTGTAGTTTGTACTGCATTGACCCGGCTAACAAGGGCAAGGTGTTGATCAATGCGCTGGGTGGGCGGCTGAGTATTAATGGATGTGTCTTCATCAACAGCACGGTCACGGTCGCCAATCCCATCCCCATCGTGCTCGAGCCCGACGTCATTTCGGCAGTCATCCTGGGTAATGAGTTCTATGGGAAGCACGAGATCGTAAACCGTGCGCGCGGTCGTGTGGAGATCGGAAACAACATTTTCGGAACCGACGAGGATCCATACCCCTCCAAACCCGGAAACTCCACAACTCGCACAGTTCCGTAGAGTAGAATAGAGACGCGAGCCCGCTGCTCCTTATTGTCGCCGTTGGTTTAAATGCCGTTTTGTCCTTGCATGGCTTCTGGTGTGTCCTGAAACTCAGCCCAAAAGACTACGCACTTACTAGAAGAAGGAATTCACTGCATTATGGCACGTACCCCCGCCCCTATTAAACAGATCGCGCCGCATGGCGGCAAGCTGATCGACCGCTGCCTGCAAGGAGCCGATCGCACTGCGGCGATAGAGAAAGCAAAAAGTTTAAAGAAGCTCGTCGTCGACGATCGCACCGCGTCCGACATTGAAATCATCGGCGTCGGCGCCGTCAGCCCGCTCACTGGTTTCCAGAATCCCGACGACTATGATCAGGTCGTCAAAGAAATGCACCTCACCACCGGCACGCCATGGACAATTCCCGTCACCCTGGGTGTTTCGAAAGACGAAGCAGCTGGTATCAAAGAGGGCGACCAGTTGGCGCTGGAGGACGGTGACAGCGGAACACTGCTGGCAATCCTGACGGTCGACAGCAAGTACTCGCCTGATAAGAAGCTGGAGGCGGCAAACGTCTACGGTACCGACGACGAGAAGCACCCGGGCGTTGCTGCGGTTTACGGTAAAGGTGACGTATACCTGGGTGGCGACATCGACGTGATCAATTTGCCCCCGCACGATGATTTCCTGCAGTATCGCCTCACACCTGAGCAGAGCCGCGCGGCTTTTCTCGAACGCGGCTGGCGGCGTGTCGTTGCCTTCCAGACCCGCAACCCCATCCATCGCGCGCATGAGTACATGCAGAAGGTTGCCATGGAAATAACGGATGGGCTCTTCCTGCATCCGCTCGTCGGAAACACAAAGGGCGACGACGTTCCAGCAGACGTGCGCATGCGAACCTATGAGACCATCGTCGAGAAATACTACCCGGCTAATCACACATTGATTGGCGTCAATCCCGCCGCCATGCGTTACGCCGGCCCACGCGAAGCCATCTTCCACGCGCTCATCCGCAAAAACTACGGCTGCACGCATTTCATCGTCGGGCGCGACCACGCCGGCGTTGGAAATTATTACGGCACATTCGACGCCCACTTCATTTTCGACGAGTTCCAGCCGGGTTCGCTCGATATCACGCCGCTCTTCTTCGACTACACGTTCTACTGCAAAGAGTGTGGCGGAATGGGCAGCACCAAGAGCTGCCCACACAGCAAGGACCACCACATCACGCTCAGCGGTACCAAGGTCCGCGAGATGCTCGGCAACGGCGAACTGCCTCCACCCGAGTTCACGCGCCCGGAAGTCGCGCAGATCCTTATCGAAGCCTACGCAGAGCAGGCAGCGGCGGCGAAGTAGGTGTTTGGTGCTTGGTAGAAGTAATGGGGCCGGACACTCGTGTCCGGCTCTTTTATTTACGCAAACCCCTGCTCGGTCTGCGGCTCGGTAGGCAGCACACACAGCAACACGCGATCGTCTCCATCTACCTCTTTCAGCCGCACTTGAACGACGTGGGTGGCATCTGTATCCACCGTCTTGCCGACGTACTCGGCCTGGACGGGATACTCGCGCATTCCTCGGTCGACGATGACAAGCAGGCGGATGAGCTTGGGCCGCCCAAAGTCGACGATCTCATCCAGCGCCGCGCGCACGGTGCGTCCCGTGAACAGCACGTCGTCGCACAACACGATGATCTTATCCGTTACGTCGAATCCAATTTCGGTGCTGCCGACAACGGCCTGCGCACCAAGCGTAGACAGATCGTCGCGGTATAGCGTAATATCGATCTCGCCGGTCGTCACGTTCTGGTTATGCGCAGATTTCATCTGCTCGGCCAAACGCTCCGCGATGTAGACCCCGCGTGTCTTGATACCAAGCAACACAAGGTCGGGGTTATTCGGAAAGTCGCGATGCAGATGCGCAGCAAGCACTGCGATGACGCGCTGCAGGTCGTCGGATTCCATCATCACGCGTTGGATTGGAAAGTTCTCAGCCAAGGTCGGGGTTCTCCTTCAAGTTGGGGCAGCACGTAAGTAAATGGTGCGTTCGGCAAGCGCAAAGCAAAACGGAGTGTCATGGTAATGGGACCCGGGCCGAAAAAAACACAAAAGGCGCAAAAACGGGTCGCCAGCCGGATCGCGTTACGACAGCAGCGGCGTCAGGTGCTTCACCGCAATTTCGAGGCCCTTCTCTTCCTCGTTGCCGCGATACACCGGATCGTGCCGGCCTTCTATGTCCAGGTTACTGGAGTAGCCAATGTCGTGCAGTGTCTCAATCACTCGAGCCCAGTCTACCTGCCCAAGTCCCGGCATGCGGTGACGGGATATCCGCGGATCCTGCCAGCCGCACCGCTGCACCGTCTCAGGCATCAGCTCCGCGTCTTTTGCATGACAGTGGTAGATGCGTCGACCATACTGCCGAATGACGTGCAGGTAGTCGATTCCCTGCCCGATAAGGTGCGACGGGTCATACTCCAGCCCCAGCGCTTCGCTTGGGACAGCTTCGAACATCATATCCCACAACTCGGGGGTATAGGCGAAGTTGGTGCCCCTCAGGAACGAATCTGTGAACATCGGGCAATGTTCAATCACCACCTTCAGTCCGCGCTCCTCCGCCTTGGCAATCAGTGGCACAAAAACCTTCCGGAACTCGGGAATGTTGTCAGCCGGCGCTTTGTCTGGATCGCGCCCTGCAAATGTTCCGATAATATTACAGCCCATTAACGGCGCAAAATCGAACAACTGCTCCAGGTGGCGAAGACTGCGTTCACGGGTACTCTTATCGGGCGTCAGGTTGTTCGTGTATGAACCGATCGCGCTCACCTCCACGCCGATCGCATCGAGGCGTTCGCGCGCACGCTTCCAATCGTCTGGCGTGGCGCCGATCGTCGGGCTGAGTGGATGGTCGGGGAAGCAGATGAGCTCGCAGCTCTGAAAGGCGAGCCGCTCAAGCATGGCCAGGTCGCCTTCGGTAAAGTTGATCAGCAATCCAAGTTTCATGGGGTGGCCACCAGTTCCTTTTTCATGATCGCGAAGCGCCGCGTTAACTTGAATCCAAGCCGCCCATAAACCCCCCTCAGCGCGCGCTCGCCTGTCCATAGCACCCATGCGCTATGGCAGCCGCGCAGCCGCATCTGGTACATTGTACGCGCCAGCAGTACTGTGCCTATGCCACGGCCCTGGAATTCGTCATTCACTCCAAAGGGGCCAAAGTGCTCATGCTCGTGCTGGCAGAAGCCTATGATGCGATTGTGCTTTGAATCCACTGCCAGCCAGATGGCGTCCTCGTGGAAGCGGCCGTTTGCCAGCTCGAGCAAATTGCGACGTGCGTCTTCCACCCATGGACCCGGCATTAGCTCGCGATGGAACTGGATGTAGTCCACGAGGTCTCCACGGCGATACGGCCGTATCTCGATGTGCTCGGCCGCAAGCCGCCGCTCTTTTTCGAGGATTTCATCAGAAAGTTCGAACGTGGAAACCAGCGCATCCGCAGCGATGCCTTCCGAGTACTCGAAAAATCCACGGTTCTGGAGAAACGTAATGCCGTCGCGGTAGCGGTCCTTATCCACTCCCGGCACAAAGTAGTTCGGCGTATACGGGGCGAGCAAAACCTGAGTGCGATTGCGCCGAAGGAAGAACTCTTCGACCGCAAATAATAAGGTCGAACCTGCACCTCTTCCACGAAACTCCGGAGCTACGCCCAATGCCGTAACGAACCCTGTGTCCTCGCGATGCCCCACCTTTTCGACAGGCTTGTTAAGAACAAAGCAAACGGCAAAGCCGGCGATTGCCCCCTCACCCGATTGAACAAGCAGCAGGCTCTCGCGCTCATAGTTTGCGTCGAGCAGCACCTTGCGCTCCAGATCGGTGACCGTGATGCCGTCCAGCGGCAGCGCGCGATTCCAGCAGTCCAGTAACGCAGCAGTGTCCGTCCCCTGGAACACGCGAACGGACCAGTGTTCGGAAAGTTCGACAGTAGTCACCGCTTGCGGCTTAGAGCTCTGGCCGGGCAGTCGACTTGATGCTGCCGGTGTTCTGGTCGTACTCCCATTTGCCGCCGGAAGGCTCGGTCGTGTTGAAGTCGGTTAAAAACACTTCCTTCAAATCGCGCGGATTTCTGCCCAGCTCATCCCGTCGAGTGGATATGGCATTTCGTATCGAGACTAACAGGTCCGCGGTAAACGCGTTCAGTTTTGGTTCCCTCGCGATTACATCTTCTGGTTTTTCCTTCGGGTTTCCCAGCAGTGCAAGGTTGAGGCTGTAGCTGGTGCCGTATGGTTCCTCTGGAACCCCACTGCGCTTAACCAGCGCCTCCTTAAACACCACATCCTGCAACGGCAGGAGCGAGGCTGCCTTCAGGGTTTCCGTTGTGCGAACACTGGGTTTTTGAAGTTCGAACTGTGGCGGCAGTGCAGTGTCCCGCATCACCAGCAGGGGTATAATTCCGGGGCGCCCCTGGTCGCGAGCGTGCCGCTCCACGGCAGCAATAAGTTTACTGATCATTCCGACTTCGTAGTTCTGCAATGCGGGCTGCTTTACGATTTCTGCGATGTTATTTGGCAAGCGGCCCGTCGTACTGGTGAACTGGTCAACCGCTTGCATCATGATGGACGCGTTCCACTTCTCCACCGTTTCCTTCAACTTGTTGACGGCGATATCCTGAATTGGCAGCTCCCGCGCATCGACTCCCTGGAGCAACTGTCCGACAAAACGGTCGAAACCAAGGTAGAACGCGCCCGCCTGCACATCAATGTACGCCACGATACGTCCGGCCCAGTCCGGCGCATCTTTCCGCTTGGAAGCCAGACGCCCATACCACCTCGCACTCTTCTCATCGTTCATTTCCCAGTGCGAGACGTACATGCCTTCGAACGGTATGCGATACTGGCGGTACACGTTGAAGGTGCCCTTGTGCAGAAGCTCGAGGCCCTCCTTCAGCTTGCCCCCTTCGTCGCCGATGACGAGATTTCCAAAAGTATACGCATCGGCGAAATACGGATCCAGTTCCGTAATGGTGTCGAACATGTTGTACATCGGACGCCAGTCGCGGTTGGTCATTCCGCGTCCGCCGAAAGACTGGATGCTGCGGAGCCACAGGAAATCCGCGGCAACCAGGTCGTATCGAAGCGCGGCGATGCGCATTGCCGCGCCACTTCGCCCGGCCAACTGCCAGGTCTCATAAAACGGTGGGTTCGCCAGAACGGCTTTAATGCCCTTGTGCTGATAGAAAACCGAAGCTGAAAACGTACCGGCGAAGGCTAGCACAAGCAACACCGTGGACACGAACGAGCGTTTCATCTCACAGCCTACTTAAAGTTGCGGCGGCGGAATATAACGGACGCCAGGGCAAGCACGGCTGCGGTGTAGCAAATGCCGTAGATTACGGTCTGATAATCCATCAGCGGCGGCCCGGTCATCGGTGCTTTGATGTCTGGCGCGCCGTACACCGCTTCGGCCCGGCGGTCGAAATACGCAAGATTCGGAACGATATGAACCGAAATGATCGCGAACCAGTACTTAAACTTTTCCGGGCCCATCAAGTTCGCCACGCCGCCAGATTTCTGCGCAAGCTTGTCTGCATAGCGGACGATATCCTCGCACAAGCTGCCGATTACGAAAGTCAGCGACGTAAACACCGCGCTCAAAGTGGGCGTCGAAAACGTGGAGTAAAAAATCGCGAAGGCTGTGATGATGGAAAGCCCAAGTGCGCTCATCAAAATTACTTTGAGCAGGCCGGCAGTAATACCTGCGTGCGCGCCATAGCCAAACAGCGTGGCAGCTGCCTTGCCCACGCTCATGGCAAATGCCTTGAGGTAATAAACCGTGGGTGTCATGAGCTGCTCGTACTTGCCCGGCGAAATTTCGTGGTACATCGCCTTGGACATTACATCGTACTGGGTCGCTTCCCGGTAGTACAAAACGGCAAAAAAGAAGAAGCTCATGATAACGACGTTTACGAAAATCGTGAACAGCAGTCCGAAGAACTTCCCGAGCAGGAACTGGGTTCGATCAATTGGCTTGCTCACGATGGTGTAAATGGTTTTGCGGTCCAGCTCATTGTAGACGAGGTACACGCCGACAAACACGGCGATAAGAAAACCGAAGAAATCAATCGAGGCGAGGCCAAGGTCCTTGATCAGCTTCTCGGGCGACGCGATGGATAGATCGCTGATAACTGCCGAAAAGCCCATGATAAGCAGCGCGAAAATCAGCAGGAAGTATAAGACCTTGTTGCGAACCGCCTCCTTAAAAGTATTAAGCGCGATAGCGACAACTTTACCCATGTTACGCCACCTCCCCAGTGGACGGCGTGGGTTCCGGTTGTACCCGGTGGTCTGGAGTTTTCGATACTTCGCGTATAAAGTATTCCTCCAGAGTTTCGCGTCTCGGCGTCATACTCACCAGCCGTGCGCCTTCAGAAAGCGCCCGGCGCACCAGTGCGTCTACATCTTCCTCGCGCTCCATGATAATCAATGTGTCGCCTTCGCGGTCGATCACCTTCCTTGTGCTTTGCCGCACGCTTTGCAGCGTTTCAGCGCGCAGGCCGCTCAGCACCACTTCGATGTCTTTCACTTTTGTTCCCAGCAGCTTGTTCATGTCTCCCTGGGCAACCAGCCGCCCGTGGTTCAGGATGGCCACGCGGTCGCATATCAATTCAGCGTCCGATAGAATGTGCGACGAGAAGAAGACCGTCTTCCCTGCTTCCTTCAGTGTAAGGATAATGTCGCGCACTTCCTTACGGCCCATCGGGTCAAGTCCGCTCTGCGGTTCGTCCAGTACCACAAGCTTCGGATCATTCAACAGGCTCTGAGCCAGGCCGATACGCTGCAGCATCCCCTTCGAGTAACCTTTCAAGGGTAGGTTTGGCGCATGTGCGGGGAGGCCGACTAGCTCAAAGAGCTGATCAATCCGCTTGCGCCGCGCTGCCTTAGGCATGCCGTACAGCTGTCCGTAATAATCCAGGAATTCTTCACCTTTGAGGTAATCGTAAAAGTACGGATTCTCGGGAAGAAAACCAATCTGAGATTTCACTATGCGATCGCCAAGATCGCGTCCAAGAATCCGCGCTCTCCCGCTCGAGGCGAAAAGAATCCCCATAAGGATTTTGATCGTCGTCGATTTTCCGGCACCGTTTGGCCCGAGTAGCCCGAAAATCTCCCCCTCGCTTACGTCGAGGTTCAGCTTTTCAAGGGCCACCGTTTTGCGGAACCAATTGAAGCGGACGCGGCCGTGCTCCACATCAATAAAGTCGTGGGTGTAGACTTTCGTCAGGTCTCTGGTTTCAATTACAATCATGGCATTCTTAGGGTTGATAACGTTAGCGAGCGCAGGCAGTGAACGGGTCCCGTCTCAGCCATGTCAAGTGCGCCAGTACCGTAATGCATAGTGTAAATGGACCAATCCACCGGCTTGGGCACTACATCATAAGTCACCATTTCTGCATCCTGTTTTGGCGGGTAATTTGTTCTTGCCCGACTAGTTCTCTTGTAGTTAAGTATCGGGTTAACGATTTCAAGGAAGTACCTGATAGACACACTTCAACCAAATGCCAGGTTCCATAAGTACGCAGAATTCAGTCCGCTTGGAATGGATGCGCTATAATTGCATTGACCGGTGACTGTATGCCCAGGCCACTCACAGCTTCAATTGTTCGAGGATAGACCATCATGAAAGCATTGGCAATCGCCGTTGTCGCGGCAGTTGGCTTTAGTTCCATGGCTGCATACGCTGAAGATATCATTATCGAAGCGAGGCCGGAAGGTCAGAACCACGATAAGTACAAAGAGCACTCAGGCAGATGGCTCGATAGTAATACACCCGCAGCCACGGCGAAGAGCGCTGCCCCGGGCTTGACGCCCCAGGGAACTTGCGGTACAAGGAAGTTTGCGATGGGGGGCGCGCCGGTCGACTCGAAAACCGTCGTTGCATCGGCCCGTTTCTCTCCTAAACTCGCCAGCGCCGGGCATTATCATGTCTACGTAACGTTTCCAAAGGCCGCCAATGCCACTCCGGTTAATTACATTGTAAAGAATGCCAGGGGCGAGGAGACAAAATCGCTGGCGCAGGATGGCTGGGGAGGCGTCGGAAATCCCAATTCCGGAATTTGGCTCAGCCTGGGCAATTTCGATTTTGCTGCGGGTGATGATCAGTACGTTGAGTTGCAGATAACCGGCGAAGCCGGAGTAGCCAGCCCGCAGACACCCGGGCAGGCGTTTGCCGATGCCGTTCGGTTTAACAGCGAACCCCTTTCCGACGCGATTCCTGCCCCGAGCGGACCCGCGCCCACTCCCAAACCCCTCGACCCGAACGCGACACCTGTTATAGCGGCAGCAGCACCCGCGGCCATGATTCCAGCTGCAGCCGTTCCGACGCCAGTCGAACCAGCAGAAAACATTCAGCTTTCCTGGCTGGAGGACATTAAAAGCGCACAAGTTGATGCGGGTAAGTCCGGAAAAAAAATCTTCGTGTTCTTCTACAGCCCGGAGAGTGAGCGCAGCAATAACTACGACAAAAAGGTCTTCAATAACGCCCGCGTCAAATCCGCACTAAAGGATGGCTACGTCCTCGTGCGCGTTAACATCGACGAGAACCGCAGCCTCGCCAACAACCTTCAGGTATTCCGGGCCGGTACGATCAATATCTATGACGATAAAGGAAACGGCTTGAACCAATTCACCGAAACCATGGACGCGGAAGAGCTCGTCACTAAACTGAAGAGCATGTGAGCACAGTAACAGCTAACGCGATTTAGTGCAACTCCCGCCATTCGGCAACAGCTGCCGGGTTCAGGTTTGCCGAGGGGCCGCCCATTTGTATGTTTTCAATCTGAGCCTCCTGGAGATTATAAGTCATAACACGAATAGCTCCAAAGCGCTGGTCTGAATTCACGACCTGGTTGGCGCCGGTCCAGTCGAGTACAACCGACAGATCCGGTAGGCGCAGCACCGTGTATTGAAGTGTCGTTCCGTTTGCGGCAGCCACTACACGGAAGCGGTAAGCGCTGTTAATTCCACCGCCAACGGTCTGGCTTTTGTAAACTGTATCCCAGTCAACCGTCCGGCGCAGTACTACCTTGCTGGCGTTAACGTTGGTCCCCGCGCTTGAGTAGAAGGTAAGCGAATATCCGCGTCCATCTGTGTCCGTTCGTTCACGAATACGCAGATCTAAATTTGCTTCCACGTTCGCGCCGGTCGCAATAGGGCTCGCATTGGTAAAAGTGAAATCCATCTGCAGTTTGAAATCTGCAAATTTATAGGTATCTGCGGTCCTTATGCCGGCAATTCCGTTACCGTTCGGTCCGCCGATGAGTCGCAGGTTACCAGCTCCGGAAAGCGCGACACTGCCTGCAGTGCCCTCGTTTTCGATCTTCCAGTGCGGCAATGGTTGCGCCTGATCCGGCGACCCTGACCCTGCAAAATCGTCTTCCCACCACTTGTTGGATGAAGTAATTGACGGTCCGTTGGTGCCGCCCTTTGCAAAATTTGACAGACATATGTTTTGAAAGGCGTACCATGGCTGCGTGGTAGGGGTGCCGCCTGCCGTCTTGGAATACAGCAGCGACTGCCGGTTCCAGGTAGCATCTGTGGGGTAAATGAACCAGTTCGTCCCGGTGAATTTGTGGCTGGGTTGTCCCGGCCATACCTGGCTGGATCCGGTGTTCCACGAATTCAGCATGCTGTACGCAGTCGTAAGAAACTGGGCGCCCAGCGGCACATCAGAGGCGTTGGGCATATCGCGATTAAATTCGGTGATGAAGATGGGCCGATCTCCGAGTCCATACTGGTCGATAATCGTAAGCTGTTGCCGCAGCGTTTCCATGAAGCCGTCTGCCCCATAGTTCCCAGTTGAGGGGTCTGCATACGAGTGAAGCGCAAATCCGTCGATCTTCGTCTTGTCTGGCACCGCTGAAATCATTCGGATGAGAAACTCATTACTGTCCATGAAACGCAATCCGCCAATGATTCCGCCGGGCGAGGTCGGTTGCATCAGGACAATCTGGTTCGCAGGATTTGTCTCCGGCGCGACCTCATGTATTTTGTCGCGGCACGCAACATACTGAGCTGCGTAAAGCTCCGGCAATTGCGCCAGGTCCTGCGCAGGCCATGCAAGATTATAGTCCGAGCTGGCACTATTCCAGCGGAAATTCTCATCCGTCAAATTCGCTTCGTTCGCCAGCACCCACACGTGGCAGTTTTTCATCAGGTTCGCAGCGGATTTGCAGTCGCTTGCGTAAGTGGTACTTGTGTACGGGTCTGCCGGAAACCCCAGGCCGCTGTTGCCCGGATATGGCATCGTCACACCCCACTGCGGCTGCAATCGAAGCACCAGCGAGTGACCTTTGCCGGTGATCTGGCTCATCCATCCAGGCTTTGCATACGCAGTCGTTGTGTCGATGGTCGGAGCAGTCACCCAGGGGGTTTCCCACTCATTGCCGCGTGCACGCGTTGCGGTGCCATTTAACAATGCCTGGTCCAGCACCCAGATTCCTTTTCCGCCTGACATCGCTTCAACATCCGACGCACCGAGGTTCCCGTACCAGTGGATTCCGTAAAGGTAGTTTGAATCCGGTGTTACGCACCAGGAGACCTGGCAGGTAAGTGCCATGCAAATCGCGCCCGCATACACCCGTAACATCATTAAGCCTCCAACTTGCCGTGCAATGCGGCGAACCGGGTTGTCCCGACCCAGTGGCCAGGGCGCAGTTGCTCCCAACGGGATACTGATAAAAAGAGCTATTTCGCCAGCGACCCTTTAGTCAAACTGTGATGTCGCGCAACCGGAACACGATTGCGCTGAATACCAATGCGGCCGCGGCTACAGAACCAAGAATTATCAGGTCGTGCGTCGGCGTAGCACCTCGCAACAAGATGGAGGCCGGGCTATAGTAACGAAACAGCGAGAAGTTGGGGATGCTGCCCGAAGTAGCCCAGAGCTGTGCAAGAAAGTTCCAGACGTACATGAGTAGTGATATGGTGACCGCCCAGCCAATGGAATCGCCACGTTCGTCGTGCATCGCGGATATCGCAAGTGTGATGCTGGTCAGCGCGGCGGCGAGCAGGTACAGATTCAGCGCGACCATCCCCAGAACTCGCAGATTCACTGGATCTGGCAATTGCGTCCAGCGCATTCCCGAAATCGTCCCGCCGACCGAACACATCACCGCGAGTGCCGGCCATGCAAGGCAGACAATAGAAGCAGCGAGCACTACCGTAAAGCGACTCACCGGCCGTGAGAGAATTAGGCCCATGGTACGCTGTTCGACGTCACCCGCCAGTAGTGCAGTTGCCGCTGCTATTGGTACCGCAAACAGGATCGCCAGTTGGAACGGGTGTTGATACGATATGACAAGGAAGCCAGAGAACGCGTTCATGGCAGCAGGGTCCACGCTGAACAGTGACTGCACCCACTTCGGCATGAAACGAGCCATCGGTCCCGGTCCACCTGCCGCACCTATTTGTTGGAACACGCGGCATATGACAACTTGAAAGCCAAAAAGCGCTGCGCAACCGAGTAACCCCGAGCGCCACGTCCGGCGCAGATAGTTCAGAAGTAGAAACATATACGTGCGCTAATCAGTCGTTTTGAATTGTCCGGCGGCGAATCGCTGGCTCCCGATGGGAGCCCCCACAAATGTGCGCCAGTGCTGTAGAGTTTACGCAAGATGCACCCCATATAATTTCAGGAACGATTCTTCAAATGCCGGCTCGAATCGAAAATCCACCGGCTTGAGCTGCGCCAGTTCCTGTAATACTCGCGGCGCATCAGCAGGCGAGGCATAATACACGAGCCAACCGCCTGCTTCGGTGCGAAGAAAGCGCGCGCGGGCAATTGCCGGCACCTGTCCAGCACCGATCTCCTGTGTCTCTGAATCTGTATTTGTCGCCAGTTTTACCCACAGCAGTCGGTCCGCGCCCGCGGCCAGGTCTGGTAGTGTGGAATCGAGAACCAGCTTCCCCTCACGAACGACACCCACCCGATCGCACAGGCGTTGAACCTCCGACAGCACGTGCGAGCAAAAAAACACAGTGCGACCCCTGTCGCGCATTTCACGCAATACTTCAAACAGTCCCGCCTGCACCAGCGGATCAAGTCCGCTGGTCGGTTCATCCAGGATCACAAGCTCAGGCTCGTGTTGCAGCGCCTGGACGATGCCTATCTTCTGTTTCATTCCCTTGGAATAGTACTTAACTCGCCGCCGCAGGTCTTCCGGGGTCAGTTGCAACTGTTTGCACAGCCACTCCCGCAGAGGTGCATTTCCCCCCGACAGGTGCTGGTAGAAGCGCAGGGTCGCCATGCCCGTGTACGATTCGTTTAATCCGAGTTCGCCAGGCAGGTAGCCAATCCTTGCGCGTACCGATGCAGCGCCCGCACCCGAGCGTTCCCCAAACAGTCGCACGCTGCCGTGCGAAGGGCGGACTAATCCCAGCATCAGCCGGATTGTCGTTGTTTTACCCGCGCCGTTCGGACCAAGAAACCCTAATATTTCCCCCGCCTTGATCGACAAGTTGAGTCGATCGATCCCGCGTCCCGGCGCATAGAGCTTGGTCAGGTCTTTTGTTTCAATAACTGCGGACATCGGATGGAAATTCGGGCGTGGTCAGCCGCGAGTCAATACACAGAATCGATTAGACAAACGCTTCACGCATCAGCTCGATCTTCAATACCTTATCTTGCCCATCCAGGTAAACACAGACAATATCATACCGGTGGGGCGAGGCGTGCCGATAGGCACCTAAAAAGTGCGCAGCACTGCTGCGTATTCGCCCCTGTTTGTCGTCGTCCACGGCATCGACTGGGGGAAGCAGCGCCCGGGGGGAACGAGTCTTCACCTCAACAAAAGCAAGCGTACCGCGATCCTCTGCGATAATGTCGATTTCCCCGGCTGGGCACCGATGGTTTCGCTCAAGGATTCGATACCCAGATCGCTGCAAGTGTCGCACTGCTGCGTTTTCACCAAGGTCACCAATGATGCGGTTCAGAGTTTTTCGATTAGCTTCTACTCTAGTTACGTCGGCATTCCTTTTCGCTCGACGTACCTTACCTGCCAGCGCGCCCGGTGCGACGTGCATAAGAGCGTTGAGTAAGCGCCGTGACATACCTTGGGCTATCGTTCCCGCAGAAAGCGTCCAATAAATACGTGCGAGTCGGCCTGTCCCTTATAGACGCCAAACCCGTCGACCAGCAGCCGCTTTCCGTCAATACGTTCGCGATAATGCTCCACTCCGTCATTAATGTCCGCGGTTAAAAACAGCTGACCGTCGTTAAAATGGCCAGTCTGTTTTGCAACGTCCCCATTCGGCCGCTTGATTGTAACGCGTATGCTGTTACCCTCATTTACGTACGTCGCCGTCTCGGCCGTGACCCACGTCTTCGAAATTCGATCGAAGTAGAACGACTCCATTTTCATCGTACCATCGCCGTTCAATGTGTACTCCACCGAAGCCGCCTGGCTTTGTTCCTTTTTCCCCGCAGGGGAGTAGACCCAGAAGTCGCCCTTCCATTTGCCTGCATAGCGTTGAAACAGGTCGCCAGGTATGCGTTCCGCATTAATTTCCTGGCTGAGTTTCTGCGCGCCTTTACGGATTGTTTCCTTATCCGCCGTCGGCTTCGCGGCGCTGTTTGGGGGCGGTGTACCCTCGACGATCTTCACCCGTGGTCTTCCCTTGCCTGCCTCGGCGGGTGCGGGTGTCGCAGCCATAGCCGCAGCCTGCTGTGCCGCGGCAGCCTCCTCTTCCGCAGGATCTGAGCCGCTGACCTTGTCCTTAAGTGCGGACCATAAGCTCGCATGGCTCGCCGTCAGCCCAATAGTCATCAGCATTGCAGCAAGTGTCATTTTTACAACATTCTTCATTTTTCAGTACGCCTCTTTTTTCATGGCATGTCGGCTATTCGGCACGACTGTCTCTTGCTCCTGGCGTTTAAGAACAGTTCAAAATTGGAAAGACAGTTTGCGACCGTGCAGTCCAAAAACCCTCCTATAAGACCGGAACTTGCCCGACTTCAAAATAATATCGAACTGGTGCTCAAGGGCAAAAGCGCTATCGTCCAGAATGCCATTATATGCATTCTTGCTCGCGGGCATCTACTTATCGAAGATGTACCGGGAGTAGGCAAGACAACGCTGGCTCAATGTATTGCGCGCTCGATCAGTCTTTCCTTCTCTCGCATCCAGTTCACCAGCGATATGCTTCCATCGGATATTCTTGGCGTAACCATGTACAATCAGCAGTCGCGCGAGTTTGAGTTCAAGCCCGGGCCGTTGTTTGCGAATATCGTACTGGCCGATGAGCTGAACCGTACCACGCCCAAAACACAGAGCGCCCTTCTGGAAGCGATGAACAGTTCTCAGGTTTCGACCGAGAAGCAAACCCTGGATCTACCGCAGCCGTTCATGGTCCTCGCCACACAGAACCCCATTGAATTTCACGGCACGTTCCCTTTGCCCAAAAGCCAGATGGACCGCTTCCTCATGAGGATCCACCTTGGCTACCCGGCACTGGATGACGAGATTACCGTCCTCAAGGAGCAGAAGGTGGTCGGCAACCTGGAAGCCGTACAGTCCGTTATTTCATCCGAGGAAATGCTGCGCATGCAGCACGAGGTCGACCAGGTTAAGATCGATGACAGCCTGCTCGAGTACCTTGCGCGAATTGTTTCCGCAACCCGGGCGACCCAGGCCATCATACTGGGCGCCAGCACTCGCGGTGCGCTCGCCCTGCGTCGCGCAGCCCAGGCTAAGGCTTACTTCGAGGACCGCACCTATTGTGTCCCCGACGACATCAAAAGTATGGTCACTCCTGTGCTGGCGCATCGAGTGCAAATTCAGGAGGGGTTTGAAAGTACCGGTTTCATTCATGAGGAGGAACATCGTATTCTTTCCCAGATGCTTGCAGAGGTCGATGTTCCGCTCTGATGCCCGTAATGCTCAGCAACCGAGAATAACGATGCCGCGCCTCCCGTATTTAGGACTACCCGCAATAACCGCCTCGGAGAAACGAGAGAGCAAACATGAGTTTTGAACAGAACCTGAATGACCGCAAGCTTGGCCATGAGTGGTATGGCTGGGATGGCAATATCGATGCGCACGAGGCGTTTATTAAAGAGCCAAAGCGCTTGTTCATGGGAATGGTTGCCTTTACATTCGGGCTTATTTTTGCTGGTGCGTGTCTTTTAGCCTGGGGATTTTACCCACGTCTGCAGAGCCTGCATCCCGCCCTCGGTACGGCTTCGCTGACACTCGTTCTGCTTCTTGCCGCCACCTTCCTTACGCTGTTTGGCACGGTTTCCTTTGCTCTTCTTTCACATAAGCCCGTAAAACTTGCCGAAAGCATCGGCATGCGTCTGTTACAGATTTTTCCGCTCATCTGCTTCGTTGCCCGCCAGTGCGGGATCTCGAAAGACCGGCTTGGCTACTCCCTCGTCGAAGTTCACAACGAACTGACCCGCATACGTCTGCGCAAAGCCTCCAACGGGCGGATTCTCGTGCTTTCCCCAAGGTGCCTTGATCGTGAAAACGTTGAGCAGATTCGCGCACTCACTTCTGAGTATGACTGCGATTTCTACATGGCGCCGACCGGCGCACAGGCCCGGCAGAAAATAGTTCAGGTAAAGCCCGCGGCAATCATCGGCATCGCCTGCGAGCGCGATTTGATTACCGGAATTCGCGACGTAGGTTACCACTACCCGGTCATCGGTGTGACCAACAAGCGCCCCGCAGGGCCATGTAAGGGCGCTTTCATCGATATGTCCGAACTGCGAAACGCGATCGAGATATTTCGCGACCGATATGAGATCCGCAGCAATGGCTCCCAGTCGGACTTTTCCGAAGCGCCCGTCGGTCAGCCTCAAGTCGCCTCCGCCTCCTGATCCCGCACCGTAAGGGCCGCACATGCCAACCGTAAGCGTGAACTACTATCACCGCCTTCGTGAACTAAGTGGATTTCAGTCGGAGCGAATGCACCTCGACGCCGGTGCCACAGTGACTGATCTTAAACATAAGGTACTCTGCACTCACCCCGCCATCCAGCCCTTTCACGATTCCTTATTGATCGCGCGGAACAATGAGTACGCCCAGGGAGGTGAAACATTATGCGATGATGACGTACTTGATTTTATGCCTCCGGTTAGTGGTGGTTGATCCTCCCGTTCGGCGAAAAGTGAATCGGCGGGTATGAAATGTTCTATAATTGCCTGATATGCCTGCGATTGAAGCGCGAAATGTTAACATTGGCTCTGACGAGTTTACCCTCACTGGCGTCTATTGCCGTGTTTTGCCGGCAGGTGAGCATACCAGCGCCGCTGAACTTTCCCAGAGAATCGGGTTTGCCGAATGTGGTGCCGTTGTTTCATTCGAGGGCATCGTGCGCCACACCGAAGCTCAGAAGTCACTCGAGGCAATTGATTATCATTTCCACCCGGTTATGGCTGGCCTGGAACTTGCTCGCATTTGTCACTCAGCATTGCGGCGGTTTGATGTCGTGCAAATCGCATGCGAACATTGCACGGGACGGGTTCCGGTGCAAGTGGCATCCGTCGCGCTGGCTATCGGCAGCCGACATCGCGCCGACGCATTTGCTGCGTGTCAGTACATCCTGGATGAGCTGAAAAGAGTAGTGCCAATTTGGAAAACTCCAATTTACGCTGTCCAGGGTGATTTCAGCGATAAAGGGCTCGCCACATGACAGACATCAAAGAAACCTACGACGTTTTTGGTAAAGCTGTAGTCGACCAGGTTCAGTTGGAGGTGAACCGAAACAGCGATTTAAAAATGCTGCTGACCCGCCTGAACGAGGAAGTGCCAGAGCAGCTTGACGAGCAGCACATGCTGCTGAAGAAGATAATCACCCGCTATGGTCCGCTTTTCTTTCTTACGGTTGCCAAATCGGATTGGACTCCCGAACAGGTAGAACGCATGAAATCCAATCTGAAGGCTGGCTTGGAAACTCCTCTGCCCGGCACCCTCCGGCGGCTTACGCCTCAATCCCGCGCGTCTGCCCGGGGTAATGCCCTGGGCTCAGGAATGGGTACGTCAAGGTCTGCCACGCCAAAACCGGAAAGCGCCCCCGAACCACGCAAAATCTACCCGTCCGATCGCAAACAGATTGTGCAGCCAAGATCTCCCTACAGCGCACCTTCCAGGCACGGAGACGTTGCGCCTCAGCGGCGAGCGCAGGATCGTGCGGCTGCGCCACCGGCCCGCGTCTTGGTAGACGTGCCAACGTACAAAGGACCCGATCGTCGAGTTCTTGCCGACAGGCGAGTCGGTCCGACCGACCGACGGGCTGATCTGGAAATGGTTTATAAAAACCAGCGCTACGGCGGACGGGACCGGCGCAAAACGGTCCGTCGTGCTGCCGACCTCGCAAAGCAGGCCGGTGGCGGCACGGATAGTTGAGTTCCGGCCAGGCTGTTGTTGTCATTAATAAAACAATTTCTGAGGGTGAAAGCGCCGCTTTTGCCTATCGGGACGAGTATGGCTTGATCGCAGAAGGCTTCGTGTTCCGTCGCAACGGAGTACTGCACGCCTACCGCAACCAGTGCCGCCACCGGCCATTGACGCTGGACTACGGCGACGGTGAATTGTTTACCGAAGATCGGCGCTATCTGCTCTGCCGTAACCACGGTGCCTTATATGAACCTGAGACCGGCCTCTGCATCGCCGGTCCTTGCACTGGGGCATCGCTGTTCCGGCTCCACGCCATCGGTTCAGGTGCGGGAATTGAAATCTTTGCTCCGCCGGAAAATGCGGACATTGAGCTTGAATGACAAATAGCCTGACTCCACCGCGACGAAGTGCTAATTGATGCTTGAGCGCGACTTCTGCGCCCCGTGTTGTGTCCGCTAAATGATAGAATCAGGGGTTGTATGAGCGAAACAACTTTCGATGCGATAGTAATCGGCGCCGGACCGGGCGGCTACGTCGCGGCTATACGCGCAGCACAACTCGGCTTCAAAACTGCAATTATCGACAAACGCAAAGCCCTTGGCGGAACGTGCCTCAACGTCGGGTGCATCCCCAGCAAGGCATTGCTGGATAGCAGTGAACTGTATGCGCTTGCGACCCATTCATTTGCGGTACATGGAATTGAAGTCGCGAATGTCGGGCTGAACATTCCGGCGATGATTGCGCGAAAGAACAAGGTTGTAGACGAGCTCACGCGCGGTGTGGCGGGGCTCATGAAGAAAAATAAAATCACCGTTTTCAACGGCGCTGGCAGTCTTGCGGGCGGGATGAAAGTGAATCTGCAGACTGACAGTGGAGCCCAGGAATTGACCGCGTCTAAAAACATCCTGATCGCCAGCGGCTCTGTGGCAACCCAACTGCCGTTTGCAAAATGTGACGGTGACAAGATCGTCAGCTCAACCGAGGCTTTGGACTTTAAAGAAGTACCAGCGCACCTCGTGGTTGTCGGCGGCGGCTATATTGGGTTGGAGCTTGGCAGCGTGTGGAGGCGACTGGGGTCCCAGGTCACCGTAGTCGAAATGTTGCCGAAGATCGTTCCCTTCATGGATCAGGATGCAGGCGATGCGCTCTTCAAAAGTTTGCAGCGGCAGGGCCTGATCTTTCTGATGGAGACGAAGGTCAACGGCATCGATACTGCAGCCGCGCGTCCTGTCATCAGTGTAACAACCCCTGATGGCAAAGAGCAGAAGATCGAATGCGACAAGGTTCTGGTCTCCATTGGACGTAGCCCATATACCGACGGCCTGGGGCTCAATAATGCGGGTGTGCAACTGGACGATCGCAAACGAATCAAAGTAGATGAGCACTTCCAGACAAGCGCACCCGGGATCAGTGCCATCGGCGATGTAATTCCCGGTCCCATGCTTGCGCACAAGGCTGAGGAAGAGGGCGTTGCGTGGGCCGAACTGCTCGCTGGCAAACCCGGGCACGTAAACTACGACGCAATTCCTTCTGTGGTATACACATGGCCGGAAGCTTCCAGTGTCGGACTGACAGAAGCGCAGGCGCGCGAGCGTTACGGCGACGAGATCCAGATTGGAAAATTCGCATTTGTTGCAAACGGCCGCGCCAAGGCCATGAACGAGCGCGAGGGATTTGTAAAGGTGATCGCCGGCCCCAAAGACCGACTTCTCGGCGTTCACATTTTCGGGCCGCGTGCCTCGGATATGATAGCGGAAGCCGTGGCCGTTATTGAGTTTGGCGGCACCGCCGAAGATATCGCCAGGACATGCCACGCCCATCCCACATTAAGCGAGGCCCTCAAAGAAGCTGCACTTGCTGCCGATGGCCGGGTCATCCATAGCTGACGATTGCCCAGGCACAGTTGAATCCTTGCATTGCCCCGTAGCCGTCGCCACTTGATGCGCAGATGATACTTACACTAATCGGCATCCTCATCCTGCTGAACGGCGTTTTCTCCATGGCCGAGACTGCAGTAGTTTCTGCGCGCAAAACTCGCCTGCAGAAAGATGCCGAAGACGGCAATACACGCGCCAGGAGCGCCCTGCGTTTAGCCATGAAGCCGAATCGGTTTCTTGCAACCGTACAAATTGGAATCACGGCGATTGGAATACTTTCTGGTGCCCTCGGCGAAGCAACCATCGCGCAGGATCTGCAGGTGTGGCTGCATGCCTTTCCAGTGATCGCAAACTATGCAGCCGGGCTCAGTCTCGCAATGGTCGGCATCGCCCTCACACTTGTCTCAATTCTCTTCGGAGAGTTGCTGCCCAAACGCATTGCTTTAATGTATCCGGAAGCCATTGCGAAAACCGTCGCTACTCCCATGAGGTGGCTTTCCCGTGGCGCCGCCCCAATTGTTGGCCTGCTGGATTTCCTGACAAGCGCGATCATCCGCCTGCTTGGAATACGCGCGAACAGCGCTCCCCCTGTTACACAGGAAGAGCTGAAAGTTCTGATTAAGCAGGGCGCCGACGCAGGCGTTTTTGAGAAGACCGAAACCGATATTGTAACCAACGTCCTGCGCCTCGCGGATCGTCGTGCAAGCATGCTCATGACACCGCGCACCGACATCACCTGGATTGACCTTAACGAAACCGAGGACGAAGTTCGCACAAAAATGATCGGCAATCCACACGCGTTCTTTCCGGTCGCGCAAGGGAACCTCGATCACATCGTCGGTATACTGGCGGCCAAAGACTGCCTTGCGCGTGTGCTGGCCGGCGACCCCATAGATGTGGACGACATGATGCATAAGCCGCTGATCGTTCCAGAAAGTGTATCGTCGCTACAGCTGCTTGAAAGTTTTCGTGAAAGTCCGGCGCAGATCGCCTTGATTGCAGATGAGTACGGCTCCATTCTCGGTCTTGTCACACAGAATGACATGCTTCAGTCGATCGTGGGAGACCTTCCTTCGTCCGAAGGTGATGCAGAGCCTGAAGCGGTACGCCGCGAAGACGGATCGTGGCTCATCAGCGGAAGCATGCCTGCCGATGAGTTTCGCGAATTGTTCCGGCTGGGCGAGTTGCCGCAGGATAGTCACTACGACACGGTCGGAGGATTTGTCCTGTTGCAACTTCAACGGATTCCATCAGTCGCGGATCACTTTATCTACAAAGGACTTCGATTTGAAATTGTCGACATGGACGGCAAAAGAATCGACAAAGTGCTTGTTTCCGAGTCCGTCGGGACAGAAGCGACGAAATGAAATGTGCAGGCGGTGCAGATGACCAGTTCCAGTAGTTCCATAGCTGTTCCCGCTGAAGATTCATTAGCTGTCTGCTCCAACGCCGGAGCGCTCCTGAACGGACATTTCCAGCTTAGCTCCGGGCTGCATAGCTCCCAGTACTTCCAATGCGCAAAATTGCTCGAGGACCCTAAGACTGGTGAACTGGTGACCCGGGCTCTTGCTCCAATTTGTGCCAGGTGGAAGCCGCATACCGTGTTGTCCCCGGCATTAGGGGCAATCCTGTTCGGGTACGAACTTTCCCGGGCGCTGGGATGCAGAAACATTTTTTCGGAAAGGCCTGCTGGCAAGTTCGAATTAAGGCGTGGCTTCGAACTCGTGCCCGGCGAACGCGTAGTGTTGGCGGAAAACGTAGTGACCACCGGCGGGAGTGTTCTCGAAGTTGCGCAACTCGTGCGCGATCTCGGGGCTGAGGTCGTCGGATACGCGGTCATTGTAGACCGCAGCGGTGGCAAATTCGCGCCCCCCGAGCCCGTTGCCGCCTATGCGTCCTTTACTGCTGAAGCTTATCCTCCATCGCAATGCCCCTTTTGCGCATCCGGATCACCACTGAACAAGCCGGGAAGCCGGCAGTTTCTTGCACCCTGAGGCATCGCAGACGTAATGCGGAAAAATGGAAATAAGGTTTAATTATCAGAAGGCAATTGGAGAAGCCTGATGGCAGAACGTAGTCCCGCGGTCATAAACGTACAGGACCTGGTCGTAGAATATAAAACCGGCCGGCAGCGAGTGCGTGCAGTCGACGGTATTACTTTCCAGGTGCAGCCCGGGGAATGCGTGGGCTTTATTGGTGCAAACGGCGCAGGCAAATCTTCCACCATCAAGACCATGATGGGCTTTATGTTCCCGGCGCGAGGATCGGTTCAGATATTCGGCAGCCCCGCGGGGACAGTCGAGAGTCGCCGTCGCCTCGGATATTTGCCCGAAGTTGCGCTCTACTACCCATTTATGAAAGCCCGCGAGTTGTTGGAACTTTATGGGGGGTTGCACGGTCTCTCCCGTGCAGACTTAAAAGTGCGCATTCCCGCTTTGCTCGAAGAAGTCGGGCTTAAGGACAAAGGCGAGTTGCTCTTGAAAAACATTTCCAAGGGTATGCAGCAGCGCGTCGGCATTGCACAGGCCATCATAGCAGATCCGGAAGCCATGATCTTTGACGAGCTATCCAGCGGGCTGGACCCCGTCGGGCGGTTCGACCTGCGCGAAGTTCTTCTGAAGCTCAAAGCGCGTGGCCGTACTATCTTCTTCAGTTCGCACGAACTGTCTGAGGTCGAATCGTTGTGCGACCGTGTCATCATGATTCACCAGGGCCGTATCATATCCCAGGCAACCGTTCCAGAACTTATGAAGCCTCTGAACGAATTCGAAATTGCTTACCGATTACCCGCAGGCGTCGCACAGCCAGCCGGGCTTTCTAAATTCTCGCCTGAGCCAGACGGAGATCAGCATCGGCTGCGTCTAAAAAACGTGCAGGACTACGCGCAAGCCATTGCAGCCCTTGCCTCAAGTGGTGCCACCGTGCTCAACACATCCTCGCGAACACAGTCACTGGAAGATTACTTTATTTCGCTCGTCCGTTTGCAAACACGGTCCTCTGCTGGCGTGGACGGAGCTCTTCCGCATTGACGAAAACATGGCTGATCGCCCGCACCGTCCTCCTGGAAGCTATTCGCAGGAAAGAAGTATTCGCGATCGTGCTTGTCTCCGTTTTGCTCATCGGTTCTCTCATGACAGTTAACTTCTTCAAGCTCGAGGGGCTCTCAAAGTTTTATCGCGAGATGGGCCTGAAAATCATGAGTATTGCGACTGCGCTTACAGTCGTGGTGCTTGCCGCTCGTCAGTTGCCCCGCGAGTTCGATGCGCGTACCATTTATCCGCTTCTCGCGAAGCCCGTCAGCCGATTCAATTTTCTCGTTGGCAAGATGGCAGGAGTTATGCTCGCCGCCGCATTCTGCCTTGGGCTTTTCATGATCGTGTTTGTTGTCGGTTCTTACTGGCTTCGCGGGTCCATTCACTGGGTGCTGCTCGCTCAGTTTATTTACCTTCAGATGCTCATGATGCTCATACTTGCCACACTAAGCTTCTGGCTTTCACTGCTGGTCAACCTGGATGCAGCAATCACGGTGGGTATTATGTTTTACTTTATGTCCTCGGTCATTACTTCCGCGACCACTTATCTTTATGCCACGGCGACAGCATTCGGGCAGTTCGGTTTGCGTGTCCTGACATGGCTGTTGCCGCAGCTCACTCTTTTTGACCTGACCGAGAAAGTGGTACATTCCGAAGCGTGGGAACCGTTGAGTACCGGCATTCTTGCTCAGCTCACCGTCTATGGATCTGTCTTTGCTCTGGTCTACCTCTCGCTCGCACTGCTCTGGTTCCGCAGGAGACCGCTCTGATGTCACTCGCTGGCGCGCCCACCCATTCAGCTCCCCGTTCTGCTGTCGGCTTGTTAATCAACTCCGTCTTTCTCGAGAACATACGACGTCGTGAATTCTACGTACTCTTGCTTTTCATGGGATTGTTTTTGCTCGGTGCGATCGTGGTGCGAATCGTCGGGATTGAGAATGCCGCCACGGCTAATTTTCTGTTGAATCTCGGCCTCACGCTTGCATTCGGATTCGCTAAACTCATTACGCTGCTTACAGCCGCTCGGCAGTTCCCGGACGAAATGGAGCAGCGAACTTTGTATCCGCTGCTCGCCAAGCCCCTATCCCGAAGTGACTACATCATTGGTAAATGGGCAGCCTCGGTGCTGACAGGTCTTGTCACACTTGCGGTTTTATTTCTCATGGCGTATATCCCGGTACCCAGGCTGGAACAATACTCCCCGACCTGCCTTTTGCAGATGCTACTTCTTGAGGTCACCTCCATTGCTATGCTTGCAGCGCTGGCAATCCTGTTCTCTCTCCTGTTGCCGAAAGCATTTAATCTCGTCCTGTTGGTGCTGACCGTGCTCGCAGGTGGGCGTTTGCTCGCGCTTATACGAAATCGATTTATGGATTCGCCGGCTTATGACGTGGTTCGCTGGATCACCGGCTATTTTCCCGATTTCAGTCGTCTTGATCTGCTGTTGCGATACACCGACGGCCTGCCCGCACTCAGCGCACCCGAGATGCTGCTGCGCATCTTCTATGCGGTCGCATTCACTGCCTTTCCCCTCGCCATCGCCGCCCGGCTTCTGCAAAGCAGGCCGCTGTGATGCCAAACTCACCGCGCCTTAACATGGGGCTGCTGCTCACCGGAGTCCTCTTCCTTGCGGTTCCGGCGACGACCTGGGTGCAGGGCGACTCGCTTGCTGCTGCAATGCCGCGCTCTGTAACTGCTCAGGCAATGCAACAGCGCAATCAAAGTGCTTTCGCTGTTATCCTGGGGGAGTTCCGAACAAATCTCAGCGATTTAATCTTTATCAAAACCGAGCGTTACCTGGACAGCGGAATCGCATACGCGCCGCACATTGATGCCGGCGAATTGGAGAGATCGGGCAAAGCCGTGCATTCGAAGCACGACGAGCACGAAGAAGATGGTCATGCTCACAAACATGAGGCTCACGAGCACGGGCAGAAATCCCACGCAGGGCATGCAAAACACGACCATGATTCAACACATAAGCACCACGAACACACTACCCACGAAGAAGATGATGCTTCGACGGCGATCACGACCGACGACCACCAGACATCTCTGGATCAGCGTCTTGCTACTCCGCAGATGTCTGAGACCGCCCACATCAAACCCGGGAGTGCAGTCTCGGAACCAGGCCACGAGTACGTTCCCACCATCATTATGACCGCCGATAAAGATTTCCGCGGTTTTCTGGGTAACCTCGAAAGAAACGTAAAGCCGTGGCGGCACCCCAGCGAAGGGCACAAGCACACCGCCGGCACCGAATTACTTCCCTGGTACCGCCTTGCCACCTACAGCAATCCTAACAATGTTCGCATGTACATGATTGGCGCATGGTGGCTGAAAACACTCAAGCAGCGTCCGCAGGTTGAAGAAGCGCTGAAGTTTCTCGAGGAGGGCATTTCACACAATCCCAATTCCTTCCAGCTTTACCTGATGCGTGGCTATATTCTGCGGCAGTTGGAACGGCACCAGGACGCCTTGAAATCTTTTCATACCGCTGTGGAAACAGGGCTGAAAACGCGTCCCGCGAATCCCGGTTCTGCGCCCATGACCTGGAACGACGACCTCGAAGAGGAACTACAAAGTGCCATGGTGATGGAAATACTTAGCATTCGCGATTTTCAGAGCACGTCTTCCGCGCTCCAGGTTGCCCGCGATTACTCGGCAAAGTTTTCACCACCGAACTCTGTCAACCGTCTAAAACACGAGCTGGAACAGCAATTACCCGGGAATTAATCAGGCCGTAGGCCGGACTCTCAGCCCGGCACAAACCACTTCATTAACAGCCTGATTGCTCAAACATCCAACGCCCAAACGCTACACAGACATGTTTCCGCAGCGCGGGCATGTCATCAGTCCCTGCGTCGGCGCACCGCAAAGCTTGCAGCGCGCATCCGGCCCCGCGGATGTCGCGTGTTTTCGCAGCACCCGCTCCAGCTCCAGGTCGCGATCTTTAGTACGCGACAGCCACTGCCTCTTGATCTCGCCGGTTTCCGTCTGCGATTTATCGTTCGCAATTACGCGTGCGAAGTGGTTTCGGTACTCGACGAGAAAAGCGGCCAGGTCGATCACATACTGTGTAAAGATTTCATCGTCTTTAAACACGTTGGCATTTCGCTTCAGGATGTCCATCAGCTCTTCGCGCGTGTACTTTTGTTTGCCCTTCATAAAACCGCTCATTGCGCTAAAGCTTCCCCTTCGTCGAGAGCACGCCCTTGATGCGTGGATTCTTTGTAACAGCTTTGCCAAGAGCGCGACCAACCGCCTTGAACATAGCTTCCACAACGTGATGTAAATTCCCGCCGGCCGTCAGCAAAGCCAGGTGCATGGTAATGCCTGCATTGTATGCAAAAGCGCGGAAGAACTCCTCGGCAAGCTCCGCATCGAATTCGCCGATTTTTGCTTTCGGCAGTTGCGCATCGTAGCGCAGGAACGGTCGGTTGCACAGGTCCAGTACACACCTGGCCAGCGACTCCTCCATTGGTACGTACGCCTCACCATATCTCTCTATGCCTGCGCGGTCACCCAGCGCGGCTTTCAGCGCCTGCCCGAGCACGATACCGACGTCCTCAACCGTGTGATGCGCGTCGATGTGGACATCGCCCGTTCCTTCGAGTTCCATATCGATCAACGAGTGCTTTGCCAGCAGGTCCAGCATATGGGCAAAGAATGGCACTGGGACAGAGCAACTGCACAAGCCGCTGCCATCCAGGTTGAGACGCACGCGAATCTGTGTTTCCTTCGTCTCCCGGCGCACATCTGCCTGCCGGGTGCCTGCATTAACGATGGGACTGCACTGCTTGTCCGGATTAGCAACAGCGCTTGCGCCGCGTTCAGCGGTTTTTATTAAGGTCTTGTTCGATTTCGGCATCAGGTGGGCTTGTAAGTGTTTCCTCAAGCTCGCCGTTCTTCCCGTCACACGCAACCGAAAAAAGAATTTCCTCTACTTCGGCAGCCATTCCGCTGCCCGCTGCAACGTTGCCGCATGGGGCGGGTTGCTCGCAACAGCCCAGTCGTAGCTTGGTTTTCCTGGGTGTGTTCATGCGGGTACTCTCAGGCGACTTACATTCCACCTCAACATCCAAATGTTACTGGAAAGTCGTGATGGAACTGAAACGATGCGCGGCAATGCAAGCCAAAGAACATCGTTTTGTCGAACTCGCAACGCTTTTCCTCAAGCTGGGCGTGATTGGATTCGGCGGTCCCGCAGCCCACATCAGCATGATGGAACACGAAGTTGTCCGCCGCCGGCAATGGATGACCAGCCAGGAATTTCTTGATGCGATCGGCGCCGCAAATCTCATCCCGGGGCCTACATCTACGGAACTTGTTCTATATATTGGCTGGCTTCGGGCCGGCCTCCGCGGGTTGCTGGTTGCCGGTTTCTGTTTTATCACTCCCGCCGCGCTGCTGTCCATTCTGTTCGCTTACTTGTATGTGCGTTACGGCACCCTGCCTTCATTGCAGCCCGCGCTTCACGGTATCCAGGCAGCCGTGTTGGCCATCATTGCAGCTGCGGGCTGGCAGCTTGCACGCACCGCCGCACGAAATGTTTCATTAGTCGCAATTGGCTGTATCGTTGCCGCCGCTGCAGCATTCGGACTCAGCGAAATCTGGGCGCTATTGATTGGCGGTATTTGCGGAATGCTGTGGCTGGCACTTCACACGAAGGCCGCCGCCTCTAAAGTAACCGGGGTGTTCGTTGCCGCCATGGTAATCATGAATCCCCGTACTCTCATTGCTGCGGCCACCGCATCCGCTGCATCCATCCCATTGCACGCGGCTGTCACGGTACCCCTGGTTAAGTTGTTCCTCTACTTCTTGATGGTCGGAAGTGTTCTGTATGGCAGCGGTTACGTGCTGATCGCGTTCCTGGAGGGCTGGCTGGTAAACGAGACTCACCTGCTGACACGCCGGCAGCTTCTGGATGCTGTCGCCGTAGGTCAATTTACTCCCGGACCAGTTTCGACTACCGCAACCTTCATCGGGTATCTTCTATATCGCTGGTCGGGCGCTGTGGCATGCACGCTTGGTATTTTTCTGCCGTCATTTATCCTTGTCGGACTTCTGAGTCGCTACGTCCCAAAGCTGCGCAGCAGCTCCTGGACTTCTCACTTCCTGGATTCAATCAATGCGGGCGCGGTTGGCCTTATCCTGCTGGTGACCGCACGCCTTGGCTCGGAAAATATCACCAACTGGAGACCCGCAGTTATCGCTCTCGCCAGCCTTACAGCTCTCCTCGCGTTTCGATTAAACGCAACATGGCTGGTACTCGGTGGAGCACTGATCGGCTATATCTGGCTATGAACAACCGACATTACGTAGTGGTGATAATGCTGCTGGCCGTGGCGTTACCGCAGTTGTATCTCTGGCGCTGGACCGTCGATGACGCGTTCATTTCTTTTCGCTACCTGGCCAACCTGGCAAGCGGCTACGGACTCGTGTTCAATCCCGGCGAAAGAGTGGAAGGATTTTCTCACCCGCTGTGGATGATTCTCCTTTCTCCAGCCGCGTTCATTTCGCGCTTCGCGCTCATTACATGGGCGAAGCTCCTCGGGCTCGTATGCACCCTCGGCACCGGCATTTGTCTCCTCCGCATGCTTCGCCGGAGTGTCGCAGCGCCTGCCGCAATAGTCGCGGGACTCCTGCTATGGCACCTGTCGCCCGGAACACACATCTACGCAACCTGTGGACTGGAAACGCCTTTGCTCGCTCTATTGCTCACATGGGCTTTGGAGCGCTCCGCCGTAAACGCCCCACCCTGGCAACCCGCCATGCTCGTCGGCCTGGCGGCAATCCTCCGTCCGGAAGCGCCTCTTTATGCAATCGCGTGGCTGCTCACGTGCCGGCAAAGCAAAACCGCGATACGAGCACCCGCCCTGGTTCTTCTACTGATCCCTGCCATCGCCTGGGAAATCTTCCGAATCGCCTATTACGACGCCTGGCTGCCAAACACGTTCTTCGCAAAGCCGCCCGGTACGTTTGGCGGTAAATTCGGGGTTCAATACATGCTGCCATTGCTCGCAGCCTGCAGCCTGCCACTCGTGGTGCTCGCCCATCCCAGTGACAAGCCTCAGGTACGCCTCGCCGGCGCCTGGTGCATCGCCGCTCTCGTGTTTGTTGCATACACCCAGGGCGATTGGATGCCGTTCTGGCGCTTCCTGGTTCCCGTGTGGCCCGCTGCGCTGTTGCAGCTCGCCGTCGGCATCGATGTGCTGCACCGCAAAGGCATTCCTGTCCGACGTCTCGTCGTCGCTTGCGTGGTAATTGGGGTGCTGCTGCAAAGCACGCAGCTGCCGTCTTTGCTTCGCGGAGACGGATTGTACGACCTCATGCGCGGCACTCATCAGATGAAAGGCGGTCAATGGCTGGCTGAACACATCAAACCCGGCGAATCCGCGGCGACGGTAAGGCTGGGAGCTCTTGCATGGCAAGTTCCAGTCAATCCGGTGCACGACATCGCGGGGCTTACTGACCGCACCGCCGCACGCCACCTGTGGCAAAACCACGGTTCAATTGCCTGGAAGACGCACCCGCTCGCAAAAGATCCGCCCAGCTGGATCGCCGCCGTATCGCTGGACGGACAAATTGCCTACCATGGCGACGCGGACCTCACGCGCGATCTGGCTGATAACTATGATCTTGTGGGCCAGGTGGCACAAGGCCCTGGCGCAGAATGGCATTTCTTTCACCGCAAAACAGCCTCTGCTTCACGCCCACCGTAGTATGCAGTCTCAGAGTGCGACACCGCGTGCCGCACCATACAACCCGGATAATTCCTTTTACGCATCGCCTGCGAATTTGCCAGGCGTCGGAAGGGTTCCGGTGCTGCGTCCAGAACTACAGAATGGAGTCTCGACGCGAAGCAAGCTTCGCTACCCAAAGCGGCGGCAAGCCGCGCGCACTCCAAAATCCAACTCCGAGCCTCCTTAATCAAAATTAATCAAACCTAATCAAAACTAATCAAAGAATTGCCGTCGCTCGTTGGCATTTCACGATTTAAATCAAACAGGCCAAATGGGGTAATTTCGCCCTTTGATTTCCGTAATGTTCAGATAATACGGCGGCACGCGCTCCAATTGCTCGGCAGCAAGGACGGCGGGTTGCGTTGTCCGGATCATCAAAATGTCTCCTTTCTGCTTTCAAGTTCAAGTTGGTAATTTCGCCACTTGAATAGCGGTAATGTTTCTGTAAGGTTTCGCTCCTGTTGGAGTTTGTCTGCTTCCGCTCGGGGTGTCTTCTGGCGGAGTTGGGCCGGGCTGTTGCCTTCGGTAATTTGCTGGAACCCGTCAGCCACAGGCGAGACGCCTGCGCCACTCGGGCTGCTTTCGGGGTCGTGAAACTGCGTTTGTTTTATCATCATGAGGACCTGTGTAGCACAGGCTTTTGGACAATGGTATTCCCACACGTCCGCTTATAGACCCTTCCGGCTACCTAAAGTGCAGGGGTTTCGGCACCAGTCGCCGGGCAGCCGTGGCCATGAAAAGAAACTGATCGGGAGCGGACCCCAAATCTCGATGCTACTTAGTAAGTCCCTTGCAATGCACCAAGGCCTCTGCTCCAATACCGCGCATGAAAACTACCCTGGCCAGCCTTGCAACCCGCTCACGCGCCTGCGCCACGATTCGGCTTATGGCAATGGCTGCCTCCGTGCTCCCTTCAACAACAGCCGTGGCCGCCCCAAGTTCGGAATCCACCACCACCCTGTACCTTACGCTTCCGCCCGACCCTGTCACCAATGTCTGGCGCACTGACAAAACGACCGTACCTACGACGGCGCTCCCATCGAGCGCTACCATCCAGCACCAGAAAAACACCGCGCGTTTCGCACCAGACACCATCAAACCCAAGGCCGCCCCCGCCGGCTACGGTTACGTGTGGCGCGTCGTGCTGCTCATCTACCCCAGTATCGATTGCGATCAGACCGTCAGCGGCGTCACCACCCACTTCACCTACACCATGTCCGCCGCCGAGATCGCCGAGGCCGAAACCGCTTTCGATAACATGATCATCGGCATCCGCGACGGCTCCAACAACGAAGCCCGCATCCAACCCACCGTCATCATCGTTGGCCGCGCACTCACCGCCCTAGCCAAATTCGGTGCCGATGTCCATTGGCCAGACGCCTCCATCACCTCACCCGAGCTCACCACCTACTGCGCCGGCGGAAAAGCCGACAGCGCCCTCGTCTACTGGCCCGCTAAAAACCGCACCACCAATGCCGCCATCAATAATCCTTACTGGGGTCTCAGCTACGGCTCACCGACATCCTACACGTACAATGTCGGCTACTCCACGGTATCAAACATCAGCTCACCGATGGTCGTTGGATATTATCCCGGCGAAGTCATGATCCACGAGTGGATGCACCCCACCACTGATTACTACCATGTTGTGTGGGGGTACAATGTGCCAAACCTGGATAGCGCCGGCAGTTACAAACCCTGTCCCACGTGCGCCAACTATGCATACGTCAGCGGCGATGGCTGGATGCCCTTTTATCGCGACTTTCTTAGAGGCACTGTGTGGAATCCAAGCGCCAGCCGTTACGAGGGCGTGCCGCCCGCCGCGTGGCGCTCCGGCACCCCCACCAACTACACGCTCCCGCTTGCTGCCGCAGAAGAGTGGCAGTTGTTCGAATAATCTCGCGATGCGGGACCAGGCTGCTATACGTATTACGCTACAGCGTGCGGCGTATGGGCTGCCTACGGGTGGCAAGCAAAATTAAACAATTAGGGACAAAGTCAGCCGTCACCGTTTAGTCTCGCGGGGTCCAAATGTGTATTAACAAATTAACTGAGGGCCTGTCCCCCTGTTTTTGAAAAGAACTGATCGGGTGCTGACCTCAAAGTCTTGGTTAACAACTTAACTAATGGCCTGACTAGGGCAGCAGTTTCGGAGATAGCTTTGGGATGGGTAGGAGCACCACTATAGGCAGTAGCTCTCGATGCTCTTGATGCGAACTACGGATTGGCGCCGATCTGGTTCAAAATTGCCTCAAGCCGAGGGAATTCGGCCGGAATTATGAGCGACCAATTGGTGCGTTGACCTGGTTGCACGATCATCTCATTGGCGCGAGCCCGTTCTCGATCCCCTCGCCAACCGTAGTTTGTGAGGCCAAGCTGGAACTCCCGCTTTTTAACCTGATCTCCCGCACGTCCATATAGTTTCAGGATTCTATGGAGGACTCGAAGACGGTCGGGCAGTGCGGCAACTGTCCCTGGAAAGCAATGCTCCATACACGCTATGAGGTCTAGTATTGCGTCGGCACAGTGCTCAACATCCACCATAAGCGCCGGCGTGTTATGCTGCAATTCGTTGCGGATATTGTGTGAATCTACAAGCTTCGTGCCGAGTACCGATCCAGGTGGAGCAAGTCCTACGGCTGCATGATTCAGGTGCCAGTGGAAGTTTTGGCGACCTAGGTTGGGAGTTCCTACTTTAATGCGAATGCGACATGTTGTTTCGACGAGTGAATCACACAATAGAAATGCTGCTCGTGCGTTGTGTCGTGCATTCGAAAAAAAGACGGTCATGACTGCTTCAAGCGAGTCCATGAGGTAATCGGGACAAGGCATAAGCTTTACTCGACGTCCGAAGCAATCAGGTCTTCTACGGTCTTCTTAGCTTGTTCAAGTAATTGAGTGGCCTCACGACGCGCTTCGATGGCTTTGCTTACCATACTATCGATCTCATCCTGCACGCTCAGCACTTTGTTGGGCACCGGTATGGCGAGCAGGTCTTCTTCGGTGAACCGTGGATGATTGCTGCCATCTTGCGACCACTTGAGGATCGTTTGCACCAAAGGCGAACGCAAGAAGACCATTAGGGTTTCGGCAGATAAGCCATTGCCAGTGGGCCGCAGGACAATGAACTCCGACGAGCCGACGCAAGGCGTCTTGCCCGATGCGCGGACTACGGCGATTTCCTTCAGGTATGAGCGCAGGCGGCTTACCACTACGTCGCCTTTCTGGAACCGTTTCTTGGAACTGCCGATTTGGGCGGCCTCTTGCGGTTCCTGGCTGTCGTCGATAAACGGTTCCAGCGCAGCGGTGATATCGAAGTTCCGGACAACCTCGCCTTTGGTCGCCCGCATTGGGTCCCACATGTCGCGAATACCGGGGGCATGCTCCAAGATGTTCCTGTGTGGCATCTTGGCGAGTGCATCGAGGATACGTTTCTTGCAGGGCATGAAGTACTCGGCGCCGAAGCGATTGGCAGTCTGCAGGTCGCGAAAGCGGCGGGTGTAAGAGGTCTGGGGTGTCAGCGGGAGGTGCTCCAGCCCTAGTGCTTGCATCAACCGCGCCTCGGCGGCAGCAATCGTTTTTGCTGCGCAGTGTCGCGCTGCCTGCGCTCCTTGGACAGACGCCACGACACGATTGAGCTGCGCCGTGGTCGGTTCGACAATGGGAATGTCTTTGAGGTCGGGCAGGATCAGGCCCATCTGGACCGCGCCTCTAACGCGGCGCTTGATCTCATACTGTCCAAGCTGCGACGACAAGTATGCTGCGATGTACTCGCCCGGTAGTATTCGCGGGCGCACGATGGCCAACTTACAGTTGCCGGTCAGTTTGCCGTGGCGATTGGTGACAAGGCCGACCGTTCCTATCGTGCCTATCACCCCGACTAAGACATCACCAGGAAACATGTGTGAGCGTGCAAGCATCGTGTAGTGTTTCTCAGGGATGTAAATGGGGTCCGCGTCTGAGATGAAGAAGTCCGAGAGGTCTTGCCCGCGCAGGTAGCGGGTGCCTTCATCGCTGAATTCCTCAGCGATGCTCAGGTGATTCCCATCGCTTACATCTGCCACCGCCCGGAGTTGCTTAGTCTGAAGTTTGCGTATCTGCCGCTCCTGTTTAAGGTACTCCGGGCGGTAATGCTCTGCATCCCACCGGATGTCCGGTGTCATATCGGAAATTTTGACTTCGCTCCACACTGACATTTACACGCCCACTTCACAGAAGGCGAGTCCCTGCGCCTCGCCCCATTTGGCGAACTCCGCCGCGATCTCATCAAGATCGTGCTCGACGACCATATGGTTGTGGCTGTCGAGCATCGGGGCGTTGTCTGGACCGATCCGGTAAATGTAATCTCCGCCATTGTCCTTCCCCGACCGCTCGCTTGTCGCCAAGAACACCGGGTAATCGTCCAGCTTCGGGTTCAGCGGCCCAGCCTTCTTGTTGTCGTTCCACGTCTGGATGAACAACACGCTAGTTTTTGTGCCCGTATGTGGCTTGAATGTGTTTGCATGCAGGCCAACGACCGCTAGGATCCGGGCCTTGTCGGCGATCCACTGCCTGATTGTCTCATCCCCTGAGTTGTTGAAGCGGCCTTGGGGCAGCACAATTGCGGCCCGTCCCCCGGGCCGTAGAAACTGGAGGTTTCGCTCAATAAAGAGAATGTCTCGGCCTACCTTGGCTTGCCAGCCGCCTTTTGGTTTCTTTGCCAAATCATATTGTGAAAGTATTCGGTTGTCTTTAATGTCGCCAGCGAAAGGCGGGTTAGTTAAAAGCACGTCGAAATCAAAGTAGCGGAACGTCTTTTGATTTTCCTGATCATCGGGAGCATTTTTAAAATGTCGAAGTCTGGGCCGTAGCCCCGTGCGTGTTTCTTCAGACCACATTTTGAAATCTAGGGTGTTCGCCCGGTATACGTTCGTCTTTCCGTCTCCGGCAATCGTGTTGAGCGCCTTTGCTATCTTAACGGATCGTGGATCGAAATCGATGCCATAGACGTGCGTTCCTGCATACTGGGCTTGCCATTGGTTTGGCCCTTTAGCTGTAAACACATCTCCCCATACGTGAAAAATCGAGTGAACAGTAAACCCGCACGATCCCGCAGCCGTGTCGATAACGAATTCTTCAGCGTTTGGATTTAACATCTTAACGCACATATCAATCACGTGCCTTGGAGTGAAGTACTGCCCCTTCTCACCCTTGCCTGCCTTGACGGACAGGTACTCAAACGCTTCATCGATAACTGAAAGATTCGAGTTAAAAAGCTTCACGCGCTCCAAAGCAGAGCCGCACACTTTTAGGTGATCTGGCTCCAGATCAATTCTCTCGCCGGGTTGAAAGACACCGGCCCACTCTTCGCAAGCTTTAGCAAAGAGCCCATCTATAACCTCTGCGAATTCACGCGGAGTGCGACCACCAACACGAAACTCCAGGTTACGCTTGCCTTTTGGGGCACGTGCGGCGCGGGCCTCATCATAGAGTTTTGCATATATGAGCTTAAACACTTCTTCGAAAGCGTCGACACCCGCATTAGCGAGGACTAAGTCCTCCATGTCGAGAATGACGTCTTTAAGGCTGGTCCGTTCCTCCACGAGGATGTTTTGCTTTTCGAGGTCTTCAAGCGTCCAAGGTTGGTTAAGCAGATCCGCCAGCTTCTGATCTGCGCGGGGAATTCCGTCGAGATTACGGAAGAGATTCGGATCCTCCCGATGAAGGTATATTGTCTCTCCACCATTGGTCCACACGCCGATGGGAGAGCCTTCCGCGTTACAATAGCTCTTTAACTGCTCTAGTCCATCTTTGCGTTTCGGTTTCTTGCATTCGATGATGATGTAGGGCGTGTCCGTCGTACCCTTTTCCCAGATTACGATATCGGCCGCTTTCTCATGTACGGAGGAGCCGAAGTAGACTCGCTTTTCCAAAGCTATGCGGTCTTTCGGGTAGCCGTAATCCTCCAGCAGCTTCTTGAGGTAAAGCTGGCGAACAATTTCCTCGGGCTTTGCCGGTCTTGCCTTGCACGTAGCAAGGCATGTTACATACGGCTTGCCGCCCTTGTCGAAGATCTTTAAACTAGCGACGTCTTTTGCCGAGAAGATTGTTAGAGCATATTCGGAGCCTTTTAGAATCTCTGTCACTGTCGGGGGCAGGGCGTTTGAGGTCATAAGTTTGTTTTTCTATAGCCACTGATTCTTAGAATCTACTCTCTTTTAAAGGATGCAGGCGAGCTCACCCCGTTTATTTTATAAGTGCATTTTGTATTTGCCCAGTTTGTACAGCCCCAAAATGGAGTGAATTGTTTTCCGCTGGGACGGGGTTGGTTGCTGTATAGCAACCATGAGCAAGAAAAGGCATAAGAACGAGGCGTGGTCCCACCGTTGCGGCTTTCTCAGCAAGCAGCGCTCAGACATCGCAAAGGCGGCAGCAAGCGCACGCTGGAAGCTTAAAAAAGCCGCGCCCCAAGAATAGCAACGCGGCTTCGAATGACACAATGTTCAGTGTAACGAGTTGCCGTTAAGGCTAGTCCCTGACCCAGATCGGAATGCCCTTTTTACCGGGCGGTGGGTATTGGATCGTGCCGTTCTTACGGCGCACGTACTTCACGATTATCAGCCTATAACCGGGCCGACTGTTCGGGTCCTGCCACGTGGTGGCAGTTGCCATGATTTGGTTCCTCATTGTCATTGAAATGAATAGACAAGTGAAGACCCCTTGCACCATACTGTATCTCTGTAAGCGTTTGAGGACAGAGCGATGCTCCTGGTTCGGGCCTTCACTTCGTGAATTCCAGGATTTGGATTGTCTTCTGCCCACCTAGTTCAGCCCCTGTTGGAGTTAGTGCTCCTTCAGGGGTTCTTTATTGCGCCTGTCCGGTCAGTTATTGGCAGATTGTTACCCGGCAAAGGCTTAGTCTTCTCATCTAAAAAGGTATGTCGTAATTGTACTCCCTGGCATTTGTCTCAGCATCATTTTCCTCTGTCTCAGGTTCGACATTGCTCTGGTCGGCAGCAGGTTCATCGGGGACGTCAGCCTCGTCATTGGTGTCGGGGGTACCGCCTAGTAGGTAAACCCGCGCCCCATCAATGTCGAACAGATCCTTCTTGGATCCCAAAACTGCGCGAAAGCTCTTTGCCTCGGCTGTGACACCCATCGCCTGACACTCAGCATATAGTTTCACAAACTCCATCTGTCGTGAGGGCACGCGTTGCAGCACGGTGTATGCCGCTTTCGCGGAGCCAATTGGGGGATGGAACTTGCTCTTACCCTGTCCAGGCAATAGAAGTGCGGCCGAGATCACGCCTGACGGAGTGGGCACGCCCCCGGCCTTTACTATAAGCTTATCGTAAACCTTAATTTCTTCGCGGAGCAGGCGCGCCTTCTCCTCACTTAGGAGCGCTTTGCGCTCTGCATCACTGCGCATGGCCTGCAGATCTTCAATTGAGAGGCTGCCACTCACATTCTTACTCCTATGCTGAATAGCAAAAATAACCCAAGTTCCTCAAATATATTTATGCCGCATTGAAAGAAATCTCAACGCTAATTTATATTTCAAGTACATGCTATTATAACTAAAGACTTTATACAAAAGCAGCATTGTAAATAATTTTGCGTTGCGCAGTCTTATGCGATTGTTACAGCTTGGTGGCCCAAACCTACGAATTTGACAGTAAGGCTGCCTTGTTGCGGTATGCTGAAGGAAAGCCTCACAAGTGCAGCCGAAGCCAAAACCGCGTATGGGGGGCTAACCGTGGAACCGTTGGCGCTAATATGGGTCTATTTTCCACGAGCAGTGATTCGCTGGGCGTGCATAGAGATCGGGAAGTTACGGGACCGTGGACGACCGTCCACTCGGCGACGCTCGACGATCAAACTTATTCCCTGTAGGCTCTGCTCAGGACGTCGAGCAAGTGCCGCCATCGGGAGTTGCCGGCACGCACCAGCGCACGTTCGTCCAAAAATCTCTTTCGACTTTATTGGACTTAGCCCACAATAAGCCGACGCCCGGGAAGTGACACGCCCTCGCAACCTGGTGTATACCTGCCCCCGTAGTAAGCACAACACGTTCTTTGAAAACTATGCAGCCCGTACGCCGTGACAGTGGGCAGACGGATTTCTGCGCCCTTATTTTTATCCACGAATCTCACGAATTAGCTGCCATGGGCGGCTTTTTCCGCCAGGTGCAAAGACGCAAAAATGCCACGCGCGATCAGCGCAAGGAAGCCGGGAATCCACGGCCTCCGCGAATTCTTACGCGAGGATGACCGTTTTTCAAGTGGCGAAATTACCCAACTTGAAAACTTGAAATACATGTCCAACTCTTTCAAGCTTCCACACCCCAAACTTGAATACCAACTTGAAAAACTTGAAAACTTGAAAGCGCTCGTGCTTGACGCAGCACTCTCGCAGCCAGCGATGATAGGCAAAACACTCCCTATAGAAGCAGAGTATGGCCGCCCGAAAAAGCTACGCGTATAATTCTAAAATCCCGTTTTATGTAATCGAATTTCTCGGGTTTGCACTCTCATCGTACCTGTTTATGGTATCCGCGAATCTCATCGGGGATAAGCTTCCATGCGCGCGCAGTAAGTGGATCGCCTGTGAGTCTGCCGTGAAAGGCCCATTCTCCCACTTTGGCCCATTCTCGGTCGCGGCCCTGGGCGTAATCTACTACATCATCCATTTGGCACTCACCTCCGGTCTTCGCGATCGCGCTGCTCAAATCCTGAAGGTACTGCTCGTAATCGGCGGTCTCCTGTTCGTCGCATGGCTGAGGAGTTTGGAAATCGTGTGGCTGAAAAAGCTCTGCCCCTGGTGCTGGGGAGTTGCCGCGCTTACGCTCATTCATGCAGGCATCAGCTACCGACTTGCAGCTCCGCCCCTCCCGCGCCTGCGACCACCCGCTGTGGCTGGGCTGATCATCGGGGGTTTTCTACTGTTGGTCGGTCTTGTCACGATGCTGGAACTTGGCGTTAAAACGGGGCAGTTAATGCTCAACCAGGCACGCAGTACGAAAGCCGCAGCGCCAGCTCACGAAACCAATGAAGAGACAGTGGAAAAGCCTCCCCACAAATCAACAGCACCAAAAACACCCGCTGTCACGTCCCCAACCCCTGCACCCACGCCGGTAACTCCACAGCAAAGCCCCACCCCAACACCCAGACCGACGGTCGCTCTGCCGGCGGAACCGGAGCTTGTCGACACACCGGACGTCGCTGTACTCCGAAATCGTGGATGGCGGCATGCCGCAAGTGGCGAAGACGTGGTAAAATACGTGAAGCTCAAGCCCCCGGTCCTCATGATTGCGTATGACCCCTACTGCGAACAATGCCACGAGCTGATCACCACCGTGCTCGATACTACCGAAATTACAAAACTTCCCGTCACGCGAGTCGCCATTCAGGAGTCCATGCTCAGTGGCCAGGTCAACGGAATGGTTAAAGAGATGCCAACGCTCCTCTTGTTTGGTTCCAGCGGCGAAGTTCTATGGACCCACGTCGGTAAGATCAGCATCAAGGATCTGGTGGAGGCAATACGCAGCGCACTTGCTGCTGCCGCCACCACCACGGCGGCGCCCTGACCGTGGCGCCTCCTTATGATCCATCCCGGGTCGAAGATGCCGTCCGGAAATTCAACGAGGCCGGCCTCACGCCCGCGGAAGCGCTGCTCGCCGCTGCACGCGTGCTCCAGGAAAGCCTCAAAGCTTTTCAGCAACACGCTCCCCGATTTCGCGCGGAAATTGGCGAACCCGCCACCCACGATTTCGCGCGCCAGGAATTCAACGACCTCATCTACGAACTTCAGGACACCATCCCTTCTGCGATACGAACTTATAATTCGCTGCTTCGGGATCCTGATCAGAAACACGATCCCATTCCTGGCGAGTAAGCCTGGAGGAAGCACAATCGTTTGCTTGCATTCAGGGCACCACATCTTCTGCCTGCCAGGCCGACGAGAACACACTCAAGCAGGAGCATGGAATGATCCACCACCGTCGCACATTGCTGGTAGCAACTGGCATGTTGTTCGGCCTTGCAGTTCCAGGCATATCACTCGCTCAACCGCAGCCAGCTGTGGAACAGGTCTTTCAACTGCCGCTGTGCGGAACGATGCCCGTTCCCACGCAGATGCATGGCAGCGCCGTGCTTGGGGACCGTTTCTACATTTTTGGTGGTGATACGCCCCAGGGCTGGACCAACGAAGTTTACTCGGCGCGCTATTCCCCTGAAAAGGCACAGCTCACCGGCTGGCGACGCGAAAAAGAACTCCCGGAACGCCGCGCCTATCTCGTCAACTCTGTCGAAACGGTCAATGATCGAATTTACATTCTCGGGGGAGCGGTGGCGGAAACTTCTGCGACTGAGGAAGGAAAAATCACGCGTGCACAGGACGTGCTCTGGACAAGTGTCAAGCCCGACGGGGTCATTGCCGAATGGAAGCGCAGCGAAAAATTTCCCGGGCAGGCGCTCTCACTGCTCGCGTCATGTTCCGATGATAAGCACATCTATGTAACCGGTGGCTCGAGCGGCAGCACCATGTCCAACGCAGTGCACGTCGCCGACCTGGCGGCCGACGGCGCTCCGGCAAACTGGCGTTCCGCCGGCATTCTTCCCAAGGCAATGCGCTTCCACGGAGCCGCCATCCAGAACGCCCGACTATACACCTGGGGCGGGCAGGCAACACGAGCCGCTGGAGACGCTATGAAGGATGTATATAGCGCGCCCATGCAGAACGGTCTCGTCGGCCAATGGCGCAATGAGCCTGAAATGCCGGCCGCTGTATACTCGTCCAGCTCATGCGGGTTTAACGATTACCTTATATCGGTCGGGGGGCGCTACGTTAATGGCCACCCTACCAACAGCCTCTGGTTTTCACGCTTGAACCCAGATGGAACTGTCATGCCGTGGATCGCCCTCAAGACAAACCTCGACGCACGTGTCTATCATTCGCTCGGCCTTGATAAGACCCGTGGAATTGTTTTCATTTCCGGCGGCAAAAACAAAATCACGCCCGAGCCTGGGTCAGGTACGATCCAGGACAAGGTCGCTATTTTTCGGCTCACCCAGTCCGCCCGCCCAGATGTCCAGCCGCAGAACGTAGCCACTCAGGCGGGAACACATACTGACCTTGATACAGCCATCGCCGCCGCGCGGCAAAACACCAAACCTGTGCTCGCATTTCTCTATGCCCCTGATGTCCCCGACTGTCGGCGCGCAATGGATAACGTGATTAGTTCGCCGCAATTCCAGGCTCTCCAGCAGAACTACACAATTGCCAGGGTCGACGTCTCTGCAAGCAATGGCGCCGAAGCTTCGCGCAAGCTCTCGGTTTTCCGGGTTCCCGCTCTCGTGCTTCTGGATGCCGCTGGCGCTGTCAAAAAGAAGATCACCGGCGTTCAGAAGTGGTCCGATGTGCAGGAGATGCTGAGCAGTCGCTAAGAGCCCGCCACTGCCATCTCTGCGTTAATCCGGCATCTGCACCGAGCTATCGGACTGCGGAGTCGCAGCGGGCTGTGTTGCCTGGTGTGCCGCTTCAAATAAATTGGGCAACGCACTTGGAACGGTCTCGGAGCCAGCGCTGGATTGCGTCTGCCCGCCCATCGGCGGAAGGTTGAGAAGATCGCCCGTTGCAATGGTTGAAGACGTTGCCCCTGCAGCTCGTGGTTCTGCGGCAGGAGCCGCTCCGCTGACGGTTTCAGCCTGTCCCGCTGCGCCAATCTCCTGGAGCGCGCCGGCTGCCGCGGCGCCAAGCGGTGATCCCGTCGACGACATTCCGACGTGGCACTCCTGGCACGACATTTTGCCCGCAAACCGTTCCGCTCCACGATGGAACACATCCGCTCTCTTTTTCGCCAGCTCCTGCGGATTGGTTGGAACGCCCCCCGCCTGCTGCATCGCCACCAGGATAGTCTCATGATTGAACAACCCCTTCTGCGGCAGCCGATGGCTTGGATGACAGACCTCACAGCTGGTCTGTCCCATTACCTTGTCATGAAAGGCGAGGATCGCACCAAAGCGGGGTCGCGCGTTCCCGAACTCGTCCTTCGTTTGCGCCAGCCGTTCCGGATTCGCGCCTTTACCCGGCTCAAATGCGGTATGGCACCCCGCCGTCGAACAGTTTTTATCCGTCACATTCGACCATGGGCTCGAATGGCACGTTGCGCAATTGGAAGTACCGTAGCTGGAATGACTGGAGTACTCAGGGCTGTAGTAATATTTTACCACGTTACCTGGCCGTGTTGACAAAAAGATAATCAGTCCGACCACACCAAACGTCACCACGTAGTTTGCTACCAGCGTGTTTCTCGTCGGGCGAAAATCCATCAGTTCGCCTTTCCGCCGAAATACAGGATTGAGACGATGTGCACCGCGGTAACCACCACCAGCGCGAAGGCCAGCGGGTAATGGAATATGCGCCAGTTGCGCAGCGCTCTCTGCGCAAATATTGCCAGCGTGACCTCGTGGTTTTCTTCCAACCGCGCCTGCCCCTTTTCAATCCGTTCAGCCGCCACTTGTTTCGCAATGTCGCGCCAGATGTAGCGACCCACCAGCCCGCTGATAATCACCACGGTGAACAAAACACTGTTCAGGAAAGGCACGATAGGCACCAGGTGGTAGCTCGGCAGCGGCTGGCCTGGGATCGGCTCCTGCTGCGCCCCCGTAAAAAACGCGAAGAAATTCCCACTGTGCACAATCGAAAGGAAAAATCCGACCAGCGCCATTACAATGTGGGTCTGCAGCCACACACGAACGTTTCCCATCTTCGGCAGCCACTTCTTGCGGATGCCCGCGATCATCATGATCGCAACAAACGCGAGGAACATCAGCGTCGCGCCAATGTTGCCCGACCAGTCCAGCCAGCTCTCTTTTCCGAGGCGCTTCAGCGTCACGCCAATCGCAATGGCTGTCACGGTGTAGGTCACACCCACCATCGCGAACAGCGCCAGGTTGCTCCATAAGTTGCGAACGCTGCGTTCGCCAATGTTCATCAGGCCTTCTGCAAGAAAGCTCGACCGGCTCTCGATAAACCCATGCCGGATTTCCAGGTCCTCCAGTTCACGGAACAGCGTCTGGAAATCCGGATAACGATCCTCCGGGTTCACGGCCATCATTCGCTGCACAAGAGCCGCCAGGTCGGGCAGCAATTCCGGTGCGGAAGCGCATGGGTCCGGCCTCGGTTCATCCAGGTGCTTGCGAAGCAGCGTTCTTACATCATTCGCATGGAACGGGGGATGCCCCGTCAGCAGGTAGTAGAACGTTGCACCCAAAGAATACTGGTCCGCCCGCGAAGTGATGGCCTTCCCATGGATCTGCTCCGGAGATATGAACAGCGGAGTCCCGACCACCTCGCTGCTCTCCTGCATTTCCACGACGTGTTCCGCGAGCCCGAAGTCGACCAGCTTAACAATCCCCTGGCCATCGATCAGAATGTTCCCTGGCTTGATATCCCGATGGATAATCTCTGCGCGAGCCGCGCGATCCAGTCCGCGAAGGCATTGTTTTACCAGGTTCACCGCCACTTCCATGGGCACCCGTCCCTGCGCCTTCAGCATCTCGCGCAGCGTCTGTCCCTGCACAGCCTCCATCGTGAAATAGAACACGCCCTCAGATACGCCGACGTCATAAACCTGCACAATGTTCGGGTGCGTGAAAGTAGCCAGCGTGCGTGCTTCGCGGATGAAACGGTTTACAAAATTTTCGTTCGAGGCCAGTTCCGGTGGCATCACCTTGAGCGCCACGAGCCGGTCCAGCGACAACTGCCGCGCCGAGAACACCTGCCCCTGCCCGCCACGCCCCAGTCGCCCCTCGATCACATAGCCGGCGATCTCAGACCCCACGACCTCGTCGGGCTGCACACGCCGCCGGAAAAGCTCCGCGAAGGACGCCCCTGTTCCAGTACGGCCGCCGCCAGTAATCGAATCGAGTGATCTGCCCAACGAGCTGAGGGAACCCGCACCCACCGATCCTGCACTTCCCGCGTTGGGAGTTGCCGAGGCCCTCGACTCAATTCTGCCCGATCCACTTTCCGCTGCCGCCGCACTCTGGGAGGTTTCTTTTGGCTGCTGCCCGCCGGGCCAGCGCTGACGATCCGTAATTGCCACAAGGTCTTCAGGGGGCGTAGTGCTCATCGTAAGTGCCGCGCTCACCGATTCATGGTGAAGTTCATCCGATTCCTCGTCACCTATTGGTTTGGCGGCGGGCGCTGCATTGCCACTCAGCACAGATGCCAGCCGCGAATTCAGCACCACTTGGTCCAGCACCGTCTGCCGCTGAAAATCCGTAATCACATCGTCGTGAACCAGCAACTCGCCCAGGGTCGCCTCCGGAAATTCTTTCTGCCGCTCAAGCAGCTCCCGAATTTTCTCCGGCGTCGCAAGACCATGCGTCAGGCACAGCGCGATGAAGTGCAGATCTTGAGTGTGGGTAAGATTCACCGCGCCGCTCCTTCCAGGGAATGGAAAAGACAAACCTGCCACAGTGTAAGCCCAGCACCAGCATTGCGGGTCAATCGGATTTAGCCCGTTCAGAGGTCAGGCTTCAGCTTGTACAGACCCAGCAGCAGGATTTCGACAAACTTTCGGAGTACAGGGCTTGGGGCTGTTGAAAAAGCGACACGGGAGGGTGTCGAACATGAATAGCCGCAGGTGCAAACTGCGGATCTTGAGCGGAATATCCCGACGATCCTGGAAGCGGTCGAACAAAGATGCTGGGTTTTTCAACAGCCCTGTCTACGGCGGAAACATTCCCCCGCTCGCGTACCGCACAATATTGCCCGAGGCCGAACTCCAGCGTACGCAACACCGCCTTACCGGCGGAAACTTTTGCACGCGTTTGCGCCTCCAGAAAATCGGGCACTGCAATCGCCGCGAGCACCGCGGCCACCACGATGTAAAGGAAAGCCCGCCTCACACCTGTTCTGCACCGCACATCTAGACCACACTGGTTAGTCGCTTCTCGGATCACTTTCCTATTGACATACATCAACAAAATGTTGATATAGCACACGTATGCATGAACTAACCCCTAAACAAAGGGCTGTGGTCGCCTTCCTCGCCAAGACTGAACGCCAGGGTACCGCAGCCCCGACCTACCGCGAGATCGGAGCCGCCCTGCGCGTCGACGTCCGTGCCGCATACCAGCACATCCAGGCATTGGAGAAGAAAGGCGTCATCCATCGCACAGGCGGACACCGCGGTATCGAGCTCGCACCCGAATATGCGCCCCCGCGCGGCGTGCCACTCATTGGCCGTGTTGCAGCAGGGCTACCCGTCCTCGCTGAGCAGAACATTGACGACTACGTCGACCTGCGGACCATCACCGCCGATGAAGACTCGTTCCTTCTCAAGGTGCGTGGCGATAGTATGATCGACAAAAGCATTTTTGACGGCGACTTTGTCCTCGTCCAGCCGCGCCACCGCCTTACTTCGGGCGAAATCGGTGTCGTCGCCATCGGGGGAGAAGCGACCGTCAAAGAGGTCCACCAGACCTCTGATGGCGTCGTCCTGGTTTCGTACAATGCAGCGCAACGATATCCCGACCAGGTGTACCGATGGCGGGATGACATCCGGATTGTTGGGAAGGTAATCATGACATTCAGGTTCGTACGATGAGTCTGGGAATGCAGATAGCCACCGAGCCTCACCCGCATCCCTCAGGCAGAATTCGTGGACGCGCTCGGCGGACGCTTACGCCTCTCGCAAGCTTTGCTGCCGCCCAGCTTGCCAATTACGATGGACCCGGGCAGGTAGCCATACTTGAAGCACCACTTGCACGACATGGGGGAGCAGTCAGTCGCATGCGGGATTATGGTACGACTCAGCACTTTATTGATCTTCGGGCCGCCGCGGCACACGACGACCGCGAACGCCGTCTCAAGCATCTTCTCAATGAGTTGCATGGTGCCCTCAATGCGGGCCGGACCGTCGAACTCACATGGCCACTCGACCGCGATGCAGCCGCGGCGACGTCCTTCCTCGGTGCCCCGCTCGCCCTGATGGTAGCCGGCTGCGTCCATAGCACCGATGGCGCTCTGGTCATTCATACCCGCTCGGGAGCACCCGGCGATTTTCTCACCTCTCCGCCAACCGACCGAATCTCGTTTGTGTTTCACCTGAATTGCGAAGAGGCGGCAATGCGCTGGGAGCGAGCCGACGCGGAGCCCGGCAAACGCCTCGCCGCGGCCGCCCGACTGCGTGCTGCCGGCTGGACTGTCTGGGCCTGCGTTGGCCCCGTTCGGCTTTTCTCCGGCTGGCGTGATGAGTACGGCGATCTCGCGGGACGCGCTGCCGCAGCCGGAGTCCAGCGTCTGCTCGTCAGCTTCCCGGGAGAAGATGCCCTCGAACTCGGCGACCCCGACGATACCGAATGCCTCGACGTCGTCGAAGCACTCGATGGCTTAGCCTTCACCGTCTCCGAAAAACACCGCCGTGACATCTACACATTCCTTCAAGGCTGCATGCATACCGCCTCCTGAAGAAAGTCGGACTTGCCGCGCCGTTACTACCCCCTCCGCTGAAACCCAGTTTGCATTTGCGTCCGCCTGATGTGCCGCGCACGCCATAACGCTACGGCTCCCGCTGGATGCCGTTGACCACATTTTCACGGGACTGCCAGAATGCGTAAACCTTGCTTTTTTCGCTCCACCGAAACTCTGCTTGTGGCGCTGGCACTGCTCACGGTGGGCGTATGCCACGCGCAGGATGCAAGCATCCCACCCAAAGCAGACTCGGGCAATGCTACCGCCTCAGGGATCGTGTACTACCAGAATTACTGCGCGAATTGCCACGGCGGCAAATTGGAGGGCGGCAATGGTGGCGGGCTGCGCGCACCCTCAGACTTCCAGCACGGCTTTGAGCCCGACGCCGTATTTCGTAGCATTAGGAACGGCATTCCGGATCTCGGTATGCCGGCCTACGGCGCGACGCTTACCGACGAACAGATCAATGCGCTGGTGGCGGTCATCAAGAATCCACAACAGCAGCCTTCTAGTACAACAACGACGACGACGCAATCGATCCGTGAACGCACGAAGCTCCGAACGCTGGATTACGAGGTCAGGGTCGAAGTCTGGGCAGATGGCCTGACCACACCTTGGGCCATCGATTTCCTGGATGCGCGCAACGCGCTAGTCACCGAGCGCTCCGGTCCGGTGAGGATAATCACCGACGGCAAGCTGCTTCCCGAGCCGGTAAGCGGGACACCCAAAGCCTGGGAGAATGGACAGGGCGGGATGATGGACGTCGCCGTTGATCCTGACTACGCTAAAAACGGTTGGGTCTATCTCGGCTACAGTGAGCCGGGAGGAGGCAGCGGCATGACACGCATCGTACGCGGCAAACTGCGCGACGCTATGTGGGTTGACGAACAGGTCGTCTGGCAGGCCGGCAAGGAGCATTACACGAAAAGTGGAATCCACTTCGGCTGTCGCATCGTGTTCGGCCCCGATGGCAAACTTTACTTCAGCGTCGGCGAACGCGGGTCTCAGCAGAAGGCGCAGGACCTTAGCATGCCCAACGGCAAGATTTACCGGTTGAACACCGATGGTACCATTCCCGTCGACAATCCTTTCGCAAACCGTCACGGCACATTCCCCGGGATTTTCTCCTATGGTCACCGAAATCCACAGGGGCTGTCGTTCCACCCGGTCACGGGCGAGCTGTGGGATGTCGAGCACGGGCCACGGGGCGGTGACGAATTAAACCTCGTCCGCGCCGGACAGAATTACGGATGGCCGCTCATTACTTACGGCATTAATTACGACGGAAAGATCCTCACCAGGGAAAGGGTCCGCCCCGGTCTCAGTCAGCCCATCCATTACTGGCGTCCATCGATCGCTGTTGCCGGCGCCGAGTTCTACACCGGCGACCTCTTTCCCTACTGGCGCAACCACCTGCTTGTCACGTCTCTCGCCGATAAGGATCTGCGCCTCCTTCAGATCCAGGAAAACCGTGTACTCCACGAAGAGATCCTCTTCGACAACCTGGCTCGAGTACGCGAGGCCGTCACCGGCCCCGACGGCGCGATCTATGTCGTCATCAACGAGCCCGGCGAAATCCTGCGCCTTACACCAATCCAGGAAAAACCGATCTAGTGCGAGCCCGCCGGGCACTTCGGTCTGTACGCGCGACCCACACCTGCACGGAATTTTCGGATACGTACGCGCGGCCCACATCTGCACGGCACTTCGGATCTGTACCGCGATCCACATCGGCACGGCACTTCGGATCTGTACCGCGACTGTTAAGGAGCGACCAACCGCGTAACTATTTCTGTAACACTCTGCTGCGGAATAACGGCGCCTGCCGCTGTCACTTACCGGTGCGTTCCGTCGGTCTCAGTTGTTATGCGACTTCTTGCGCCTAAAGCTGCATTACGTTAATTCCTCTGATTCGTCGAAAAAACTCTTCGCTCCGGCCCGGTCAATCGCTGCCGGCCATGTCCGCGTAGGGTTGCAGCGCACGCTCTTTGAACTGAAGGAACTGCCCCGTCTCGATCGATTCGCGAATGCTTCCCATCAGGCCGAGAAAATACGCGAGATTATGCCAGGTCGCCAGCCGAGACGCCAGGATTTCGTCGGCGAGGAAAAGGTGGCGCAGGTATCCGCGCGAATAAAATCGGCACGTATAGCAGTTACACGTGGAGCTGATGGGGCCTGCGTCGCGTGTGTGCATCGCATTTCGCAGGTTCATCATGCCTTCGTTCGTATAGACGCGGCCGGTGCGAGCGCTGCGGGTGGGCAACACACAATCGAACATATCAATACCGCGTTCAATGGCAACAAAGAAATCCTGTGGCGTGCCGACGCCCATCAGGTAGCGTGGTTTGTCGCGTGGGAGGCTGCGGTTCATTACGTCCAGCGCAGCGCACATTTCGTCTTTGTTTTCTCCGACGCTCAGCCCGCCGATGGCGTAGCCGGGGAACCCGATGTTCACGGTCGCGGCAGCACTCCACTCGCGCAGGTCCGCGTATACTCCCCCCTGCACGATGCCGAACAGTGCCTGGCTGTCCGCCCGTCCCGCACACGACGCCTTGCACCGCTCAGCCCAGCGCGCCGTCATTTCGGCGGATTTGCGGGCGTACTCGTGCGTCGCGGGGTACGGCGGGCATTCGTCAAACGCCATCACGATGTCGGCGCCAAGGTTCTGCTGGATCTGCATCGATTTCTCGGGCGTGAGAAACAGCGCCGCGCCGTCGATAGGGGAGCGGAATCGTACTCCTTCTTCAGTGATCTTGTTCAGTTGGCCCAGCGAGAACACCTGGAAGCCGCCGCTGTCCGTCAGGATCGGCCGGTTCCAGTGCATCATTTTATGCAGGCCGCCAAGGTCCCGTACAATTTCATCACCGGGGCGCAGCGTGAGGTGGAAGGTGTTCGCAAGTATTATCTGCGCGCCGACTTCTTCCAGCTCTTCGGGGGTCATGGCTTTCACCGTGGCTTTCGTCCCGACTGGCATAAAGACCGGTGTCCGAATGGCCCCGCGTGGAGTGCTCAGCGTTCCGGTACGCGCGCTGGTGGCCTGGTCCTCGTGATGGACCTCAAACTGAAATGCGGTGCTCATAGTTGCCGATCTAATGTGCCGAATCAGTAGTTCATTACCAGACCAAAGGGCGACTTGACCTCGATTCGGCACACAGGACTGATTGCGAACTAACGGTAGACCACACTAGGTTCCTGTTAGAGCGTTTCATTCGCGGATGTAGCCACGGGTCAGGATGGCGGCTTCGAAACCGTCGACGTCAAGATGCCGCGGCCAGGTGCGAAAAATATTGTCCTTGTCGCGCAATTGCAGGATGGCAGCAGGAAGGCCGCTTGTATTCATCTCGTGCTGGAAGTTGGGGTGGGTGCTGAGAAAGCCATGCACCACATCGCGGTTTTCCTCATCGCTGATCGTGCACGTACTGTAGACCAGGCGCCCTCCTGGTTTCACCAGGAGGGCCGCGCGCGCCAGCAACTCGGCCTGTTGCTGCCCGAGCACTTTCAATTCTTCCGGCTGAATGCGGTAGCGTATCTCCGGGTTGCGGCGAAGAGTACCAAGACCTGAACACGGTGCATCCACCAGCACGGCGTCGAAGCTCCCATGGAATCTGTCGGAGTCCATCACAGCCACAAACGGCAGCACTTCGACACCGGGTGTCTGCAGTCGCGCGACATTTTCACGCAACAGGTTCAGGCGGCCCTCCGAAATGTCTGTCGCCACGATGGTGGCCGCGCCACCGCTAAGTTCAGCCATGTGGGTAGTCTTGCCGCCGGGTGCGGCACACACGTCCAGCACCTTTTCGCCTGCTTTTGGCGCAACGAGATGTGCAACTGCCTGGCTTCCCTCGTCCTGCAGGTAGAAGGCACCACTGCCAAACGGTACGCTTTTCACCAGCGACTGCAGTGGCACCTCATCGACGATCAGTGCGTCCGGCGACAGGGTGCCTGCCCGGCATTCGCCACCAAGGTCGCGCATCACAGCGATTAAATCGTCTCGCGTGGTCCGCAGGGGATTCACGCGAACCGCAACGGGTGCCTCCTGGTTGTTCGAGGCAAGGATGGCTTCAGTAGTTCCGCCGAACTTCCGTTCGACATATCGAACCAGCCATTCTGGATGGCTGTAACGAATCGACAGCCCCGCGGGATCGGCACCTTTCGGCAGCTGCATTTCAGGAAGTGCCAGGATCCGACGGATCACAGCATTCACGAATCTGCTGTCGCGCTCGTGCAGCCGCAGCGCCCTGCGCGCGATATCGACGGCGTCACTTGCAATGGCATGATCGGGAATGCGTTGCAGAAAGAACTTTTGGAAAGTAGCCATTCGCAACAGGACCCGAACGCCGGGATCGAGCCGACTGGGCGCCATCCGCAGAAACTCGCGGTACTGGGCATCCAGCAGCAGCGTGTTCCGCAGCACCCCGTATACGATAGCCGTGGCCAGCCTTGCATCTGGCTCCGAAAGCCGCGCGCGCCTGATTTCTGCATCCAGGCATTCAGCCGAAAACACCCGTTTGTCCTGCTGAAGCCGAAGCAATACGCGCACGGCGGTGATGCGGGCAGGGGAGGGATGAGCGGCCACGAACGACTATACAAAACGCGAAACTCTGAAATGCTTTGAGAAAGCTGCGATTTATTTTGTAACTGACGCGGTAGTCACTTTCCAGTAGTTTGGGTAAACTTCCAAACATGCAGGCGGCACGACCGCCCGCTAAGGGATGCAGAACAGTGATGCGCTGGCTCAGAGACCCTGTTTATCTAACGCGAACCTTCTTCGTGCTCATTGCAACGCTCGTCGGCTACTGGGTCGGGCGTGGCTATACACCCTCACAGGGACCCGCTGCCTCCATTGCCGGGTTTTCGATCGCCATCATCTTTGTGGTGTTCGAAGTCTCTACCAATATCATTTCTTCGAAGAAGATCTTGCTGGCAGGTGCGGGGCTGATTTCCGGGTTGATCGTCTCATGGTTCATCTATCCTACCATCCCGCATACGGTTTTCGGTGCCGGTGAGGGCGCCGAAAGTATTATCCAGGCGCAATTGAAGGCGCGAATCCTGTGCAATCTCGTGTTCGGTTATTTCGGAATCGTGCTCGCCATTAAGCATGCAAACCGGTTCAGCTTTTCACGCCTCAATTTCATCATGGCGTCGCCCAACGATGCCGCGAAGCTACTGGATACCAGCGTCATTGTGGATGGCAGAATCAAAGACCTGATGTCCGCAAATTTCATGCAGGGCAATTTTATTGTGCCGGAGTTTGTGCTGGATGAACTGCAAAAAATCGCGGACTCCTCGGATCCGAAGCGGCGTGCTCGCGGGCGCCGCGGGTTGGAAATGCTTGAGCAGATCAAGGACGCAACGCCGCGCCTCTCCATCATGGAAAAGGATTTCCCCGACATTAAGGACGTGGACCACAAGCTGATCGCGCTGGCCAAGGAGATCGGCGCAGACCTTGTCACCAACGACTACAATCTACAGAAGGTGGCGCAACTTCACAAGGTGCGCGTGCTCAATATTAACGAACTTTCGCACATGCTGAAGCCGTCGGTGTTTGTCGGAGAAACCCTGAATCTCTTTGTAAGCAAGGAAGGCAAGGAGCCGCACCAGGGAGTCGGCTACCTGGAAGACGGCACGATGGTTGTGATCGAGGACGGCCGCAATCGGATCGGCTCGGAAGTCGAAGTCAGCGTCACAAGCATCCTGCAGACCCCTGCCGGCCGGATGATTTTTGCGCGCGCGCAGCCGGGTGACAGCAGTTCCGCCCCCATTCGCATGTCCCACGTCGAGGCGCGCACAGCCGCCCCGGAACTGGTCGTCGCAGCGCCGAGGCGGACAAAAGAGCGCATCTGAGCACTTGGTCCCGGTGCACAATTAGGGCTCGTTATGCCCGTGGATTTCCATTGCTCCGGCCGTGCTGGGCGCGAGAATTTACTCTGCATCGAATCCGTTTCGAAGCGTGAGTTGAATGCTTTTGGAGGTGTTAACATGATGCAGAATTCCTCGGAATCCAGTCGGCGCAGCTTCCTTACCCGGGTAGCAGGTGGTTTTACGGCAGCATTCGCCGCGCAGGCTTTCGGTGCGACGAGCACTCCCTCGGCCGTGCCCGCCACTACAGGCACTGCAACCGGCGCCGCAGCGGCACCCGGTCCTTTCCAGGTTCCGCCTTTGCCGTACGCTTATGACGCGCTTGAGCCGCATATCGATAAAACGACGATGCAGCTGCACCACGACAAGCACCATGCGACTTATGTGTCGAAATTGAACGAGGCGGTTGCGGGAAAGCCGGAACTCACTGACAAATCGGTGGAGGAACTGCTGAAAAAGATTAATTCCTTGCCGGAGGGAATCCGCACCGCAGTGCGCAATAACGGCGGAGGACATGCCAACCATAGCATGTTCTGGGATATCATGACACCGGGGGGGGCCACAAATCCGAGTGGTGACCTGGCCGATGCCATTAAGAGCACCTTCGTTAGCTTTGATGAATTCAAAACGAAGTTTAACGACGCCGGCGCCAAACGCTTTGGCAGTGGCTGGGTCTGGTTAATCAAAAATAAGGACGGGAAGCTGGAGATCATCTCTACCGCCAACCAGGACAGCCCGCTTATAGAAGGCCAACAGCCGATCCTCGCCAATGACGTATGGGAGCACGCTTATTATCTGAAGTATCAAAACAAGCGTGCAGATTACCTTGCCGCATGGTGGAACGTCGTGAACTGGGACAAGGTGGCGGAGCGGTTTAAGAAACTGTCGTAGTTGATGTATTCTACTCCAGTATAATCTCTGAAGAGTCGCCGACGTTCAACTTAAACAAGTTCCCGACGACTTTTGCGTTGTCGCTGATAATCGAGTCTTCCAGGATGATGGAACTCACTTCCGAGTTCTCGCCCAGAATGGAGTTCTTGATGATGGCGTCCTGGATAACCGTATTTGCGGAAATGCTGACATGCGGTCCGACGATGCAGTTCTTCAAGGTGGCACTGGGGCAAATGGCAACGGGCATACGAATTACTGACCCGGCATAGCGTTTACTGAGTGCAGCATATTCCGTGGCGCCCTGCATCTGTTTGTCGAGCAGGTCGCGGTTGGTCAGCAGCATGGTTTCGGGTTTTCCGCAGTCGTACCAGCCATCCACCAGGAAAGTGCGCATGTGCTCGCCGCGATCCAGCATCATCTGCAGGGCGTCGGTCAGCTGGTATTCGCCTTTAGTCGTTTTGTCGGAAGCAATTAATTCATCCAGGCAGTCGTACAGTGCCTTCGGGCGGGTGATATAGTAGATGCCAACGATGGCCAGGTTGGTCGGTGGCTTTTCGGGTTTCTCGATCAGGCGTTTCACCTGCAGCTTCGAGTCGAGTTCCACGATTCCAAACCGCCGCGCATCGTCGACTTCTTTAACTCCGAGTGCGCTCTCAGCGAAATCGAACACCTTTCGCAGGTCAGCCTTGAAGATGGTGTCGCCGAGCACGATCAACACCGGCTCTTCGGCGTAATGCAGGGACTTGGTAAGCGAAACGGCGTGACCAAGGCCTTTCATTTCGGCCTGCTCGACAAAGTTGGATTTAAACGTGTACCTGGACTTAACGTATTCCCGGATCATATCGCCCTTGTACCCGATGATAAATGTGACTTCATCGAAGCCGAGTGTGGTCAGCTCGTCCAGGATGTGTGCCAGCATCGGTTTGCCGGCCACCGGCAGCAGCACCTTGGGCGCTGTATGCGTATGCGGCCGAAGACGAGTCCCTATACCAGCAACCGGAATAATGGCTTTCAAAACAACATCTCCGATTTGGTTTTCATAATGCCAATTCGCAGCCTGCAGCAACGTCTCTGCAAGTCAGAAAATTGATTCGCGCTTCAGTGCTCATGCATCCGAAACTCCGGCGAAACATTTATCAGTCGATGCTTGACGCAAAGCTCCGAAAACTTTCGCCATCCGGCCAGCTCCCTCTCGCCCAGTTCATAGCATAGGTTCTCGCGAAAGTAACGCAGCGTATCGGCCGGCGTGCTGCCGTATTCAAAAGCCACGTCACGGGCTATGGACTCTAAGTTATGCAGACCATATTCTTTGGCCGTTTGCAGTATGCCATTAATAGGACGTTCGCGAGCCGATGGGTGCACCAGCCAGGCCGCGAAAACAAACGGCAGCCCTGTCTGCCGCTGCCACAGTAACCCCAGGTCGAACTGGTAGGGGTGCCGCCCGCGCTCGTGCATGGCTGGATCACCGATCAGAAGTGCGGCCTCCGTGTTATTCAACGTGTCTCCCGGCTGCCATTGTGCAACGGCAGAATCCATATACTCCGGTTTCAATCCACGTTCAGCCATTAGCACGCGCAGCAGGTTTATCGATGTAAGACTGCCACTATCCAGGTAAACCCTGCGAACCTGCTCCAGGGAAGACGCGGCAAACAGCATCACACTGTAAACCTCAGCTCTGGATGCGATCGACACGCCGGGCACGATCGTATAAAACTCGGGTCGCAGCATGTACTCAAATACGGGAACGATAGCAGCATCATGTGCGCCTTGCGCTAACTCCTGGGCAAGTTGACGCGGCCTGGCGGCGCGAATCTTCAATGCAACGTTATCGGGTTTGCCATGCTTCTGCAGCTGCCAGATCAGCGGCTGTACGTTAAGGTAAGGTACCACGCCCAGGCGCAATGGTGACGCGGTAGCGCTATTCAGGTGAGTAGACTCTTGCGGATCATCATTCAATACGGTTCATTTCTCGCATCAGCAGGTAGTTAATGAGAATGTACACGGCGAGCGGATTTGTCAGTCATGCAAACGTTTCTCCCATATCCTGATTTCAGGGAATGCGTCCGCGTCCTGGACCATCGCCGGCTCGGCAAGCAGCGAGTCGAGGCGTACCAGATCCTTCGTATCCTGCTGGGGCTTCAGTCGGGGACGGGATGGCGGAATCATCCCGCAGTACTTATGTGGACGGGCTATGAGGAAGCCTTAAAGCTCTACCACAATTTATGTATCGAGGAGTGGGTGGCCCGCGGTTTTAAGAACCAGATGCAGCTTTTTGCATGTGATAAGAAACCACCCATGCCGCCATGGCTGGGCAATCCGCGGTTTCATCGCAGTCACCAATCAAACCTCCTACGCAAAAATCCCGACTATTACAGGCCTTTCTTCAGGGGAGTACGAAGTAACATTCCGTACTGGTGGCCGACTTACAACAATTGCAAAGGCGGCTTTGCACAGAAGAAATGTACGAACGCTCCAAAGAAGCGCTGATGGTGCGTGTGGCCACTTTGTTCAGTCGCCGGTCTCGCTATGCGCCGCGCCAACCGCTTTGCTTTGCGCCGAATCTTTCGCGCGCAGGAAAATGGTGAAAACCACAATAGCAAACACAGCCAGGAACTCACTTTGCCAGTTTTGAAACGACTCAAACCACAGGCGTGAGCTTATAAGGTATGATCCAAAACTCTTCGCAGGTTGAGCGTGTTCCTCATTTTCTGAATTATACTCGGCGAATCCTCCGGCCGCGTGCAGCGCGAAGGAGATAAGGAATAGAGCGAGAAATGCCAGCCATAGGGAGTGCTCGTATAATTTGAGCACCCATCCGCCCTTTTTCACAGGCCACGGAACCGCTCCCATTTTGCGTGCGCGCTTTTCAGTTTCACGCTCCCTCGCCTTTTCCTCTTCTTCTTCATCCTTTAGCTTGCGACTTTCCACCGAGCCCTTCTGGCGGAACACGCGAGTCAGCACGATGTAGACGCCCATCTGCAGGAATTCGCTTTCCCAGTTCTCGAAAGTTGCCTCCACAAAATGGCCCGACCGCACATAGCCGGCATAGTTAACGGCAGGACGGCCGTGCTGGCGCTCCGAGTTATTGTATTCGAACATGCCAGCAATGCTTTGTCCCAGCAGAAGGACGGCGAAACAGAGCAGCAGCGCCACTGAAAGACCATTTTCATACAGCCACTTCTTCATGGGTATCTCCGCTTTGATCGATGCAAAGTTTCTCGGTTAAGTGCAAAAAGAATGCCCCAATACGACGTTTCGCGGGGTGGCCATTTGCAGCCCGGAAGATATGAAAAAGCACGTGACTGAGAGCTTTTGCGCACGCGGCATTGGACCTGTAGACGATATGGGTGATAGGATTACGATGAAAATCAGAACACTGTCCGTGGCATTACTAACCGTTGCACTCACTTGCCCGGCCCTTGCCCCAGCCTTGAACCTCGTACAAAACAACTCGTTCGAGGAGACATCGAAGACGGGCGGCGAACCCAACCATTGGTCTGGCTACGCGCCTCATGGCGGGGTAAAATTTAGTAGCGACTCGACCCTTGCGCACGAGGGTACGCACAGCGCAACCATCGAAACGACCAGCGACCAGATCGGCGTGTTGGTGAGCAATGCGATTCCGGTCGCTCCCGGCGAACCACTAAAACTGTCAGTCTGGATGCGGGCACCCGACATTTCGACGAGCTCGGGCGGCATGCTCTCGCTCAGCGCAGGTTTCCAGGACCGCTATGGATCGTACTTCAAATGGTCACGTCACCGCTTTCCTCCGCCTGAAAATCGCGGCGACTGGTTCCTGGTCGAACGCGAGATTACGATTCCCGATCGCGCCGCAACGATGACCTTTCAGGCCGGCATGCGCTTTATCACGGGCAAAATGTGGATCGACGATGCGAAACTGATCACGTCGCATTCTGCCGTCATACGTTTCGATGTGCCGAACAATACCTTCGAACCCGGCGCCACGTCACTGCCGATGGTGCTGATCACGCGCGCGCCCCACAAGCTTCCGTTTACGGTAAAGACCGAACCCGGTGGCGCGACCAAACAAATACGCGGGAATTCTGTTACTTTGCCATTCACGTTTAAAAAGCGCGGGAGGGTGATCGCTAAAGTCAGTCTGTCGCCCGCGAAGGAAGATGGCGGTGCAGACTTCGCGACTTCCATCACCGGACAGGTGCCACAGGTGCTCACGACCGAGCCTCTGCTTCCAACGCACTGGGTGGTAGAAGACAAAGAGACGCCATCATTCGAAGCAAGGTTCTGGATCGCGGAGCCGGCGAAGTCACGGGCCGGTTTCTCGGCCCGTTGCGAGCTGCTGGACGAGACCAGCAAGACGATTGCGACGTGGAAATCCAAGGGACCGCTTTCAGACACCACCACCTTCAAGATGTCGGCACCGAAAAAGGTGGATGCGCCCACGACCTATACTGCGCGCCTGACGCTCGAGCGCGGTGGCAAGGCAGTGGCATCTGCCGAGATGCCGTGGCGATTCATCCATGCTGACGATACACAGGTGTCGCTGGCCGACGACGGCTACCTGCGCGTACATGGCAAGCGATTCTTCCCGATCGGGATGTATATGTCGGGAACGCATCCGGACATTAAACAAGGCTCTGGGTTTAACGTCGTTCAGTCGTACAACGCGTTTGCCGTGGAGCAGGGCGAGCGGCCGAACAACAACGCTATCCAGCAGTTTCTTGATCGCGCGTATGAGCAGGGTTTTAAAGCGCTCGTGTTTGTGAACCACGGGCTGGCGACGCGCCTTGGCCGCGAGGAATCGCTGCGCCGGATCCGCATGTTCCGCAACCATCCGGCCTCGCTGGTGTGGTATGAAGAGGAAGCCGTTGCGCGCGGGCTGAAGCCGCTGTCCTGGCTGGCCGAACTCGTGGAGGATATGCGCCGCCAAGGCCCGGGCCGCCCCGTGCTGCTCGGTGATCTGATCGATTACGGCGTCAAGGTGAAGGATCGCAGCAACATGCTGCCCGCCGACCTCATGGATATCGGTATCTGGTGGTGGTATCCCACGCCGCCGCGAAACGCGCCGGTGGTGGAAGACTATGAAGGCGAGAACGCCGGCCCTGCTCTCGAGTATGTGCCGCCGTCGTATCTTACGCAGGCCAAAACCAAAAAACCTCTGTGGATCGCGCTGCAATCATACAAGAAGCCCGACGCTGCCGATGCGCGCTTCCCGACTCCGGAAGAGTACCGCTGCCAGGCCTACCTGTCGATCGTGTGCGGTGCGAAGGGGTTATACTATTACACGGGATACGGCGAACAGGGGAACGGCATCCTGTCGAAACCGGAGGAAGGACATTGGAAGGAGCTGAAGGCACTCGTACGTGAACTGCGAAGCATGGAAGACGTTTTCATGGCTCCCGACGCGAAGGAACAGACGACATGCTACGAACCGATGATAAGCATCCGCACAAAACAGCTTTCGGACGGGAAAAGGGTGCTGCTCGCCGTGAACCGCTGCAATCGTACGCTGACCGCCGATTTCACAGTGCCGGCGATGGGTGCAGATAAACCGGCAACTGTACGATTTGAGAATCGAAATGTCCAGGCCGCGGCCGAAGGACAGATGAAGGATGAATTCCGTCCCTACGCCGTCCACGTCTATGAAATTCCATAGAGTTGTTGGAGCACCTGCTCAGCCGCCGCAGTCCTATTGTTTCGGAGACGCCGATCCCTTTATAATGTAGCCTTCTTTACCATTGGGTAACTGAACGCGGTGAAACACAGTTCCGCTTTCAATTAGCCTGACTTCAGTACCGGGAGCAAGGCTCGTCATTGGGTGATTGATGTTCATGTCCCGATAAACGTCGATGTTCTTCTCATTCCGGCCTGCGCCGCGCGTGCCGAGAACGAGGGTGGTAAAGCCGGCGTCGATGCGTGCACTGGCGCCCGTGGTTGATCCTGCAGTCACCGGAATCTGGCCCTCGTGAAACGCAAGGTACGCTTGTTGGTTCTGGTACAGTACAACGTAACGGGCGTTTGCGCCTGTACCTTCGAGCCGCAAGTACGGAAGACTGCTTCCAGCACGCAGGGTTGCAATGATGGTTCCTGCGGCATCGCGCAACGCGATGGCCGTGTTCTGCTGTGTCCCCACTCCACCCAGAGTCACCTGTTGATTACTGGACACAAACGGGGTAGGAGCCGGCGTGAGAGTATATACGGCGGGAGCAGCACCAACAGCGCTCGGTACCACAACGGACGGAGCGGGTTGCGTCGATGACTCGGTTGAGGGTGCAGGCTGAACTGCCGCGACCGGAGGTGCCGGGGCAGATGGCGTGGGACTGGCCGCCGGCGACACAGTTGGACCTGCCGTTGGTGAGGAAACGGGACTCACAGTCGGCGAAGGTGTCTGGGCGTCCGGTGATGTCGCCGCTCTTTCCTGCAGGATTTTCGACATCGTCTCGGCCCGTGCCGCACGACGGCCGGTAAGCTCTGGCATCCGGTTCTCGATCCGACGATGCTGCATTTTTTGAAACATAAACATCGCACCCAGGGCAACAAGCGCCGCCGTACCCGCCGCTGCCACGATTATAAAAAACGTAGTCCGCATCGGCGGGACACCCTGTACGGCTGCGGCTGCCAACGCAGTTTTCGTCGAGCCCGCATCTGGATGGAATGCTCCCTGCACCGGCTCAGGAGTTACTGGCGCTCCGGGCGGCGGGGGCGGTGGAGGAGGCAAGCCGCCTCTTGGCATGGGCTCGGTAATCTCCCCCGGACCGACCGTTGCGGCTGCCGGTTGCACCTGTTTTTCCCCGCCAAAAACCGCCGTTGACGGCGCCGGTGATGGCGATCCCGGATTCGCGCCAGCTGCCTCAGGCGTCTGCATGGTCGTGGTGGAAACATGACCGCCTTTTACACGCACATCCGGCGCAAGTGCGGATATTGCCGCAGCCAGTCCACCATATGTCTGGTAGCGCTGCTCGGGGTCCTTCTGCGTCATCTTCTTCAGGACATCCAGCACGCGCCCGTTTTCCAGCGCCTGTAAACTTACGGGCTCGGGCAGTGGCTCCTGGATCTGTTTAAGCAACACGGTAATGGGCTGCTCCGCGGTGAACGGCAGCTGCCCCGTCAGCATCTGGTAAAATGAAATGCCCAATGCGTAGATGTCAGAGCGGTGATCGGCTTCCTCTCCGCGGGCCTGTTCGGGACTCATGTAGTTAGGGCTGCCCATTGTCGTGCCGGCCGCTGTCATCTGTGTGTCATGCTCGATCATTTTGGCGAGGCCGAAGTCTGCGATCTTCATGCGGAAATCCGGCGTAAGCATGAGATTGCTGGGCTTGATATCGCGGTGGATAATTCCACGGGCGTTCGCATAGCTTAGGCCTTCGATCGCCTGCAGCAGCATGAATACAGATTCGTGCAGCGGCACCGTGCCGCACTGCTTCATACGCTGCGTGATCGTTTCGCCTTCCACCAGCTCCATGACGAAATACATCACACCCTGCTGATCGCCGAACGTGTACACCTGCACGATGCTAGGGTGGTTGAGCCGCGCGACGGCGCGAGCTTCGCGTCCAAAGCGCTTTACGGCCTCTTCGTTAGCCAGCAGTTCCTTGCGCATCAGCTTCACGGCCACATCGCGCTCGAGATTCGTGTCGAACGCCTGCCACACCTCGCCCATCCCGCCGCGTCCGAGTAGCTTTGTCAGGCGGTACGGACCAAGCTCTGTGGGCACCTGCACCATAACCGTGCGATCGGGCCCGCCCATAAACGATAAGTCGTCATCGTCAGAGCCAGCAACCGCAGGCTTGTGTGGCGGATCGGGACAGTTTGGAGCCATGGTTTCACATCAACTTGCAAGGCCGGTCGATGAATTGCAAAGGGGAAACTTACGAACGATTCCTAAAATAGCCGTGATAGTTTTCACACGTGAATTGCTGGTTTTTGACCAGCTTCCAGCCTCAAAATAGTAAGACCGATCCAATGCGAGCAGGTCGCGTCCACTGGATTTCCTTACCAGGAACCGCGATGCAAACACCAGCACGATACTCGCACAGTCGGGCGTCCACAAACCGCTCCGGCGCTGAACCACCAGCCCGGGGCGGTTTTTTTGGAAAGGCGTAATCTACGACGTGTTGCATCGAGCGCAATAGGCCGAGTGCCGATACCCGCACAGCAATGAAGAGATCTAAGAGAGTCAGCAGGAAAAAATGGAGCGGGAAACGAGTCTCGAACTCGCGACCTCCACCTTGGCAAGGCAAGATCCCATTCCTCCTGAGAACACATCTGAACTCATCTCACTCAACTTAGACGATGAGGTGTGCTCATGATTCCTCAGGAAAACCCGCGGTTTCCCGCACAACTGCGGGCATATTGCTGGCATGAATCGGTTCACGTAGCAGCCCGCTTGTGAAGATGTTCCATCCCGACAAGCTGCTCATGCGGGATGACTACCGCACCAAGTCAATATGCGGGAGGCATTAAAGGGTGTTTTTTACGACCTTACCCCTAGGAGCGAAGCTCCTTTGTTACCTTGTCGCGCAGGGCTCCTAGAGCGCTCTCGTTCCATACAAGGGTGGCAAGAACTAAGTAGTCAGAACTGACAGCCCATGCTGACTTCAACCAGAGGTGAATCTCTTCTCCTGAGCACTTCGGAGACCTGCCAAAGCTAGTCCACGTGGTTCAATCGGTCACTAATAGTAGGAATTCAACCAAAGGAGAGCAGCCAAATGGAATACGAGTACATCGCCGAAATCGAAGCTGACGAACGGGTCCAAAAAACTGAATTCGGAGGGACGATGTGAACAGTTATTATGGTTGCGCTCGCTTGATCGCTCCTGGGAATCGGCGCTGCCAACGTGATCATTAAGCTCGTAGTGTGCCAATTGATCGGCTTTGGGCTGTTGAACATCGGGGGCATGACCCTGCTTGGCGTTGGACGGGCGGTGTAGGCAAATGAACTTCGACGACTGGGCGCGGCAGTTTACGGACGTACAGCGCCGCGGGCCGATGCGCTACATTGACCCAGTGAGTCTCCTGACGTTACTCGCGCACTTTGTACCCGACCACCTGCGTGGTGAGGCTACCGCCAGTGCCATGGAGATCGAATGGGTGCAGCGATACGTCATGGACGTAATAGGCGACCGTCTTACCCACCGGGATGTGCTGCGCGCCGAGCTTGGGTATTACGACTGCCCGGAGCGGGTGTTGGCCCTCAGCACGATCGACGGGTATTGTATTGCCTCTGTTCTGCTGGAACGACAGGAACGCATCTACACTGCGTTTGCGTATACTTCGTGTGAGCCCGCAATCATCGAGGTTTTGCGCGAAACACCTGAGGAGGTGCTTACAGGCTTCCCCGAGGCGCATCACCGGGTTGTTCGCGTGGTGAATTGCATGCCTGAGGAATTTTGCGAACGCGCCGTGGCATCGATGGCAACCCTCGTGACAGGTCGATGGGTGTGCTACGACCAGGTCGTATGATAGACAGGTAGAGACCAATCAGCGGAAGTCCGGCTGCAAGAGCTTGCGGACATAGTCGATAGATAATTGCCTATCGGGAAATGCTCCAATGTCCAGTGGCTGTTCGCTGTACCCCTCAGGCATAGCGGGAACTTCGAATTTGCCCACGACATATGTCTTTTTGCCATCATTGAACTGCAGTAAGTACTTCCCTTCAATCACGTCCTCGACGCGAAAGGAGCCGTCGCTGTTCAGCGCCACGGAGTAAACTCGGCGCCGGGCGCTATATTCTTTGTACTCGCGGGTCTTTGTCCACGCCGTCCAGGCCTCGTTTGTCGCTGTTGTCGGTGGATCCTGGTAGCGAACGAATCCTGGGGGGACTGGATCAACCGGCACCAGCTGAATACTGCTACCGCGATCCTCAACATCGGTTGCTTGCTTCTCCCGACAAAGTTTTCCGGTAACGGGCCTTCCCTCCCCTCCGATCTGCACATGGGAAATCTGCCCTGGGGACACAGCCACTTCTTTCGTGTAAGTCACGCTACGCGTGTTGCCTTGGATAACCTGCGGCCCAACTTGCACCGAACTGACAAACGGCAGCACTCGCAGAAACTGGAACTCGCCGTTTGCATTCGTCTTCGCTTCCAGCTCCCACTCCAACAGCCGTACAGAGTGATTAAACTGCAGACGCAGGCGCAGCAGCTCCAATCGCGTCGGCTGTTCTTCCAAGGAAACGCCGCTGGTCATCTGATACAGCGCTTCCCGAAGTGCATCGTTTCCGTTCAGGTGATTATTTCCACAGAATTGACGGCTGGTTTACAGGTCATTGAACCAACCTACTTCTTCGTTATGTCGTCATAGGGGATTTCCCCACCAAACATAGTCTTGAAGCTCACGGCATACTTCTTCATCTCAGGGTTTGAGCGCGTCATAACCTTGAAGGGGGTCTTCTGACCGGGAAGCAAAGGATCGTATTCGACCACCGCATCCTCGCTGCTAATTATGCTATCCTTGTTGGTGTAGTGGGTGACCACGGCCATGAGGTGAGTGATCTTTTCTCCGCTCATGTTCTGGACTTCTCCATTAATGATCAGGTAACCGCTTTGACGAACCCCATTGTTGCTTAGCAGCGCCAGCTTAGATGGGGCTGTGATACCGGCTGCACGTGCGTCCGCCGTTTGTCCCGCAGCCATGATCTTAAACAGGGCCTTCACTGAGAACAGAGCAAACAGCCCCATCACAACTGCTAGACAGCCCCATCCCATGCAGCTCATCTTACTAGCTGGGGGCTTCTGCGGAACCTGGTCTTTCCCGCAGTGTTTACATACTAAGGCCTCATCTTGGATTTCCTCTGCACAATAGCGGCACTTTTTCATCCGCACATCGGTTTAGAGTATAAAGCGACTGGTCAATAGGCATCGGGCAATGCGGCAGACGGCCCCCTATACTCTGTCGGCTCCTGGATACTTTACCGAAAAGTGAATGTTTCCGATCCGCTGTCCCAGGATCGTGCCTCCTGATAGCTCGTAGTCTTCATCCAAAGTCTGTCTGACTGCGAATGCCATTTCTTGAAGTTTATCAGAACTTGGAGCTTCGTGGTCAGGCCTCATCATTATGAAGACCTCTACGATGTCCGTGCTAGGCGATACCTGCGCATAGACGCTATCGTAGTTGAGTTTTCCCAGCTCTTGATTCAGGCGTTCTTCTAATATTCTACAAAAGGTTTGCGGTACCAAGTCAGACATATTCAAAGCTCCTATAGCGCGTACCAGCTCAACTGATCTGGCCACACGGAATCCATGTTCTTGTTCAGGTCATCGACGTCATAGCGGACCTCGACAGCACCCAAAACATTCTTGCTGATAACTTCCACGATCAATCCCTGCTCAATGATGGGATGCGGAATTGGAGTGTCTGCGTATTCCCAGTTTTCCGGTAGGTTGTTAGATATGACTACTGCGACATTGCTCAAGTCACTTAGATAACCGGCAGCCATGTCTCTGGCTTCTTGTTGGGTAACGAAACCTGCTGCAACGCATTGTGCAGACCAGTTCTCGTCAATTGCCTTGCCGGGTAGAAGGGTTACACCGGGGAATTCCTGCTGAAAGAAGTTCTGCAAAACGTTTCCAGGCGACATAAGGCTGTCCTTTGAGTGGTAGTAGGTCTGCATATACCAGCAAGAAGAAACAGGATTCTAGATCATCTAGAATCCACCTATCGGCTAAAACGCCGTCCCAGAATGATTCCAGAAGGTGAGGGATCAGGACCAACTCGTCCTTGGGCAGAGCGGCCTGTGTTTAGCAACTAGGCTAAGGCAATTCGCAAAGCTTTGAGCCCAAAGCAAAAACCAACTCCCTGGTCTCTTTCTGAACCTCTTCAACTTCTTCCAATCCGGGACGATATGCGTGTTTATGGACAATATCATTTCGCTTCTGGGCAATTTGGGAATTCAATAGACGGACCAGTAGATCAGCGAGGACCGAATCCGAGATTGCCCGGAGTTGAGCCTCATCCGGTGGCTTATCCAAACGAGGGATCGCGTGAAGAGTTTCGTCTGCTGTCATACGGCGCGAGGTCGCTCAATCGGGTGCCTATACCCCTTTCACTTAAACTATTGCCTGTCCAAATGGAAAAGTTGCCGCCTGGCCGAAATAAGTACGGCTTCTGTCGCAGGTTGAAACCTCGCCGTCAGCGTGAGCCTTCCCTAATCACAGTCCAAGGCAAAAGCCATTAAAAATAACGCTGCCCGACTGGGGGTACAACATCTGGGCCAAACGCCGGTGGAGTGACGGAAGGAATTTCAGCACGCCTGATCCAATGATACAGTTTGCCACCGGCGCTAAACTGTATGGCTACGGATCGCACCTGCCTTGTCTTAAACTCGACAACGGCGATGAAGGTAAGGCAACCCTTCGCCGGTTCGTTACACCGAACAGGCAATGAGTGCGACAGTAACTAAGCTCAAGCTTGGAGGAGAGCAGATTGAATTTTTGTAAGGTGGCTCTCTGCAAACTTAAGCCTGGCATGATTGTAGAGGTCGCTGCCGAAAGCCGTTTGGTTCATGTTCAGATCCTGGAACTGCGATTCAGTTCGCAGGAAGACTCAATAACCTTGTCTTTTATGGACGTGGGCAAACCGCGTTCGATAAAATTCGCTGAAGCTTCCTCACAGGCCATATTAGCCTTCGATCCTCTCGGACGGTAATCAGATTTTGCGCTGCTGTTCAGCGTTCTGCCTTAACTCCTGAAACAGCTCTCAAGAAATTCGGCCCCGGGGTTGCCGGGGCGAATGAGATGAGTAAACCAATCTGCCCCTTCGTGGGATTCCGAGGATCGAGCATCAGCAAGAATGCGCCAGCTCACACATGTAACAAAGTCACGGATATATGTTCTTTTGACGAGAAACGAAATGGTTTCGTTTTAATGCAGGCGATAGAAAGGCTGTAAAACGGTATTTAGCGGAGGCCAAGTTCTCGTTAGAAATTGCTAAATAATAGCGACCGTGAGTCAACTAATGGTCCTCAGGATTTCTGCTTGCGAACTTTTGCCCAGCGTTTCCTCTGAGCTTCTGCCATTCGGGCGCGTGCTTCAGGGCTCATCTTGCGCCGGCCTCTTCTACCAAGGCGCGGATATGCTCTTCGATGTGACGGCAGTGCTGATTGACTGGCTGCCAAAACTATCGCTTCTACTCAATGCCCGCCTCGCCAGATCAAGAAGCTCAATCGCGGTGAAGTTTAATAGGATGAATTTGAAATTTCCAAAGAAATCATCTTCGGGCCGCCCCCAGGCCGAATCGATTTGTTCTTACTTCCCTTTTGGTCTCGCCATCAGATACCCCTCTTCATGTGGAAATTCCTACTTAACCTTCAGCAAATCGCGTGAACCTTCAGGTCATTGCAAACAAATATCTCACTAATAACGGAACGCATCTTAGAACAATGTGAAAGCCAAGTAGATGTCTTCATAGCATCACATCGGACATGTGATGCAGCGGCCGAATATGCGACTGAACGGTCGCGGATTAGCGGCTCTGTCACAATACCGAACTTCGAGATGATGAGCGTTAGTAGTAACATTGTTACGGCAGGAGAGCGGGCGAACAACTGCGGCCGCGTAGCGCCGAAAGGTTGCAACACGTCAGCTGCAAAGAATCCGCCACCAAATGGCGAATTGGTCAACAGGCCGCAGCTTAAGAACCAGACGACTGCGCGAAGCCCAGTCGACGCCCAAAACCAGTAACACCGCCCATGTTGTGCTCGCCTAGACCCAATCGCACCCGCGCCGTAATTGAATTCGCGCAATTCAGTTGACTCCGCAATTCTGCTTTTATTAACTAATACGATTTGGCAGTGGCAAAAGCTAATAAAACAAGAGCGATCAGAACACAGACTACCCTTAGTAGCCGCTCCAACCGACTGAGTTGTACTTAACGAAATGGTGCCTTGCAAAATGGTCATTCTATTTAAAACAATTGCCGCTATATTGATACAATCGCGCCAAGTTGTAACGATTTGGAGATACACTGAAGCCGCCTTCACTACAGGGAAAACCGCAGCAGCCGACCACCCCCTTGCAGAAGCGACACGCATCGAAAACGGCCGTTCATCAGAATCATACAAAAGTAGCACTACGGCGACCCGGTCAAAACGCGTTGAGATGACACTCGCGATTTTCTGCATCCATTTACTGAGCCTAACATCGATGGGTGCTGAGTCCGAGTATTTACAGATTGAGTCCGTGAAATTCTGTAATATGGTTGTCAATCGCGAACCGACCAGCCCTATTCCGCCTGACCAACAGATCGAGGGTAATAGGGTTTTCTGCTGGGTCAACCTTCGAGGCGGTGCTGAAGCCTACAGATTGCTTCAGAAAGAGGGGCGACTTCCCTTGAGGCACGAATGGAAGCTAACAGAGCCACGCCTTGGATTTTCATCGCCTGTTGCTCCAAATGCTACAGATCAGGATACGCTTTCCACTACGCAGACGATAGGTATTGGAACCGTTCCTTTCGAGAAAATACTGAAGGAATACGAGTCCGCAGGATGTTTTGATTGGAGAACATGGAGCTATGTTAAGAACAGCCTTCAGGCAAACGTCCGACTCACTGTGCGACTCCTAGATCGTCAGAACCGAGCGTTCTCAGATTCAGAAGGTCGGCAGGAATTTGCAATCCACTACCTGTCCAAATGAGTTTCAAAATGGCTACAAGACCAGATGTTGAAAAAGAAAACCTACACGTGACTTCTGAGGCGGCCAGAACTGCCGCTGAGGGCGGGCAGGCAACGGTTGAATTCACGAACCCCAGCCAGGATCTTCAGGCAGACAGTGATGTAGGTACCCACAGCTCAGCTCAAGGCGCTCAGGCTAACGGAAATGACGACCATAAGGATAAAGATGATCATGAGGACGATCACAACGATCCGACCACCAACCGGGAAGCATTAACAAAAGCGCCCACGAAGACAGTAACCGATTTAGTCGAATACGCAAAGCTTCTAATATCCTATGCGATTCGAAATCAAATTGAAATCCCAGCCGATGCGATTGATAGCATCATACTTGCCGATCAGGAGTTGCAAGCAGGTCAACCGCACGTTTCAAATATTAGTAGCGTGGTTCAGGCATACGGTGTGCTGCAGAAGCAGGTTCCAATCTCAATTCAGTCCCTGCAAGACTGCTCAGCTGACTACGGCGTAACAGTTCAGCATTACCTAATCAAGGCATTCGAATGGCCGCCTGGGATCCGAGTGGAAAAATACATGTGCTCTAAAGCAGATCAGACAATTCGCAACTACCGTTCATTTTCGTATCTGTGTCTTTTTCTGTTGCTCATCGTTCAGGCATACTACTCCTACGGCGAGATCCTTTTGCGCGATTTGATGCCCTCATTGCCAAAGGGACACACGCGAGCCGTTGCCGGCCAAAGTACAGCGGACGACGCTGCACTACCACTTTCGGCAACGCCTGTTGTGCCAACCTTTGATGATGCTATCGCAAGAATTGTGAAACAAAAAAGCAACTTCTATATTCTCGAACGCTGGAGCGTACCGCTTCAGCGACTAAGGATCATCCCGGGACTGGATGACATAAAAAAATGGAATCTAATCGGGAAGCAATCCGGCACTGCGGTGTCCGATGATGAAATCAGAACCGCATTTCTAATTGCGGCACACAACGCCCTGACACTCATCCAGGGATTCTTTCTGCCACTGCTGTACGGGCTGCTCGGGGCGGTGGTTTTTATTCTTCGAGAGACAATGGAAATGGCGCGCTTGCGGACATTTCGCTACGACATGAAGGCCTATCAGATTTCCCGAGTTGCGTTAGGTGGCATCGTTGGTGTCGCGGTGGGCTGGTTTTTTCAGTTCTTGGATACTGGAAACCTGGGTGTAAAGATAACCTCACTGGCACTATCGTTTCTAGCTGGATACAATGTCGAGGTGTTGTTTGCCCTTTTGGATAAGCTCAATATCGCATTCTCGTCCGCGCCTCTTCGAAAGAGCTGAGTCTGAACAGTCCGCGGGAGTTTGGCAAATTACGTCCGTAGAATGCCCTATTTTTTGCCGTAAAGAACTAAACGCTAAGTCGGTCCCCCAGGTGCCGACTCCGATGAAGGTATTGCGGGGATGCATTCCAGTAGGAGATTGCAGGACCAAGCCCTAGGGTTTTCACCTGTTCCTGTGCACCCTAATTACCGCACCAACCTTGACATAAACTTCCAAGACCGCGATACGTTTGCCTGCGATGGAGATGATCTACCTAGATGAGTCGGGCTACTGTTTCGATTGGAAGACCAACCATGAGGAACAGCCTTATTACGTGCTCAGCGCCGTTTGCATCAGTGCGGACAAGTTGGACGGTTGTTCAATGCAACTGCGGCAAGAGGTTGCTGACCTTAAGGTCCCAGGAGCTAACCCCCCGCTAGGCCGTGGGTTCGAGATCAAGGCAAAGCTGATCGAACAAGGCAGTGGGCACTGGAACAAGAACCCGGTCGACAGGCAGAAGATACGCAAAGCGATGCTAACCACAGCCAGCACCTTTGGTGCACGCAGCATCCTCGTGGTAGTTGATAAGCCACTATTGCTGAGCACCTATAGGGATTATGCGAGAGACCCATACCTCCTCGCATATACAATGATGTTGGAGCGAATACAGAAGTTTCTAGAGCGCAACGGTCAGCTAGGAGTCATCGTTTATGACCATAACCAGCGAATTGCGACTGAGCTAAATAACACCGCCGCTGATCTGGCGACGAATGGTAGCAATATCCAATACTTGGACTTCTACACCAATTTGCCAAGTACGACTCAGCTTAAAATTGACCGGATTGTCGAGTTTACCTTCAGCGATTCCAAATACTCCGTGGGGCTCCAGATTGCAGACTACTTCGCAACCCGAACTTCGTCTCTGATGAAGAAAGGCCATGCCTTTAACGATGTGCACTGGGGTGAGTTTTGGCATTGCTTAGATTCCGTCAGCCAAAAGGTCAAAGGGATAGGCATTAAGGTCTATCCCGAACGAGAGACTTGGAAACTCGTTCCACCTCTTCAGCATCCGCATGCCGCGCCGGTCGAACCGCAGGTAGCGGAAGTACTACCGATTATCATAAACATTACCCCCGCATTTATAATGGCTGAGGATAATGAGTTGCCCTGGACAGAGGTTCAGCGCGAACCTGATCCGTGGGAAGCGGCGCACGCTGCTGCTGAGGAGGAGGAACGAATCTTTCATGAGGCGATGGATGCGTACCATTCCGCGAAAGAAGAGGAGTCGGAAACCTACTTGGCATACCAAGAGTATCTCGAGGAAGAAGCAGCACGATGGGCAAGTATTGATGAAGCCATCGCGCAACAGTTCGATGGGCCGGACTTCTAAAACTCTGGCAGCCAGCCAGCCAGTAGAAAGGAACCTACAATGGAGCAGATGAAAGAAGGATTTATGCCCTTTGGTATAGCATTTGAGGCTGAACAGAAAGCTTTCAAAGAGGGCAAGCCTACCTCTGACGTTGCGGGGTTCGTCAGCGTTGAAGATATGGACCTACACAATACCTATCCCATTGCGCTCGTTCACCCCTTCAAACTCCACGATGCGATGGAGAAGCATAATGTTCCAAAGCATGTGGCCGATGACATCTTGAATTGTTTCTACGTGTCCTATCACCTGCCGACCAACTCACCTGGGAAATAGCAGTGAGAAGAATGTTACACCTATTACGGCAAGCAATGCGGATGGTGGGCAACGTGATATTGTTCGTACTGACGAGCTTCTTTGGCTTGGGCAGAACGGCGCGGAACAGGCTGCACGGAAGAATGGATCGCGACTAATGTCGGAGACAGTCATTCCCCCGTGCATCATCGACAACGGACATTTTGCTGATCAGAAGCGATATGCTTCGTTAATGAGCATCCTTGTGGAGTTAGAAGGCAAAGGGTTTGCATCGAATTAGAACATGGCTGCGGCCTTTCTGCCCCGGTGTCGCAACGATGCAGCTCTCGCACGGCTTTTCCTAGAAGCTGTTTCAAAACCCAGTTGGTAGCGCGATCCATGGTCGTTGCATGGGCATCTTGCCCATGATCATCAATGAATCAGGGGCTGGAGGCCCTGCCACAACCGTAGGGGTCGAGGTTTTGAAACAGCTTCTAGAACAGCTTGAACCCCGTCTAACTATTAGCCTCAACTTAATTGAGGTAAGCTGATATGTATGCCCGTTGCGCGCTGTCGGGGATGGAGCCAGCGTGGGTAAATCCGATTGCACTCGAAGCAGTACACCCTTATACATTTCTCCCATGTCATGGATACCCTTTTCCAAACGGGATAAGCCTCTACCGGATGTGTACAAGTATGATAAGCTGCCGGGTGGCTTACGGAACCAGATCGATCACCTATGGAGTGAGGTGTTTGGTGGTGGTGCATTCGGTACACAGTACGGCAGTCGGCAGTGCTACCCATACTCAGTCATAGCGAAGAAGATCGCCAAAGAGCATGGCCTGAAGCAGCTCGCCGATTGGGATGACGAGGAGCGTCAATGCCGTGAGTACCTTGAAGAGGCTTCCGTTGAGAACTGCCTCGATCTCATAGAGTACTCGTTCCTCGTTGCAGGTATGGTGCATGCACAGTATGGAGCAGAGTTGAGCCTGCGTGGTGTTCAGACCAGCTTCAATGATGCTGTAGTGGAACTGAACCACCGCTTCCGGGAGCATGGATGTGGATACCAGCTTGAGAATTGCCGGATCATCAGAATAGATTCACAGTATGTACATGTTGAGGTAACTCAGCCTACGCTGTCGTTGATTAGTGGCAAAGCATATGCAGGCGCTCAGCAGGAGTTCCTTGAGGCTCACGAGCACTACCGGCACGGCAGACACAAGGATGCCATAGCTACATGTCGGAAGGCATTTGAGAGCACCATGAAGGCGATCTGCGATGCTCGTGGCTGGCAGTACGACAAACAGCGAGCCACTGCCAAGGACCTCATAAAAATCATGTTCGATCAGAAGCTAATACCTGTCATGATGCAGTCCTACTTCGATAATCTCAGAGGCTTGATGGAGAGCTGTGTGCCTACCATTGCCAACAAGACAGCATCTCATGGTCAGGGTGCTCAAGTAATCCCTCCTGACGAGACTATGACATCATACGTGCTTCATCAAACTGCATCAAACATGCTGCTACTAGCAAAATACAACAAGCGGAAATGAGGTGAGTGAGTTGAGCAATACTCCCGATGAAGAGACACCGAAGCAAAAAGAGCAGAAGGAGGCTGCTGCTGCCGACGGTGAGAAGAAGAAGCAATGGACTCTCAAGGATTGGGAAGACGGCAAAATACCACCTGACGAGATGGAGAAGATCAGTCAGCAATTTGCTGAGTCGTTCAAGTTCCATAGTGACCGGCTGAAGACGATAATGGATGGTATCAGGCCACCGAAGGATCTGATGGCAAAGCTGTTCGGTGATATCAAAGGTCCATCAGAGAATTTCAAGAAGATGATGGAAGGGATCACTGGTCCACATGAGCACCTGAAGGACATCATCGGCAAGAGCATGGAACGAAATAAGACTATGATGGAAGAGGCAATGAAGGGATTTAAAATGGAGACTAACTTTGTGAGCCCACTCAGGTCAGCAGCATTGGAGTCTCTGCGAAATACCCCTACATCAGCCAGTCAGAATGAGGCAAAGTCCTTCTATGAGAACCTCAAGACCTACATCCAGTATGCTCAGAACAACCTGGGTGAGGATGAGGAGCTAGAGGTCGTGGTAGTACTACAGAACGGAGTCACCTTCAACGTCGCTGAGTTTGGGTATCACAATCCCACACTGCTCTTCATCTTCTGCTTTGATGATAACGGCAAAGAGATCGACATCCTCACGCACCCGGCCTCAGTGCAGATTGCTGCATGTGTCAGGAAGAAGGCTCCTAAGACGAAGAAACGGAAGATCGGATTTTTGTCTGATGAGGTTCCGCAGGGAGAAACAATTAATGCTGTTGATGCGAATCCCTAGAAGCTGTTTCAAAACCTCGACCCCTACGGTTGTGGCAGGGGCTTCCAGCCCCTGATTCATTGATGATCATGGGCAAGATGCCCATGCAACGACCATGGATCGCGCTACCAACTGGGTTTTGAA
>JBPCLP010000025.1:0-170837 GCA_051003195.1 Candidatus Sumerlaeaceae bacterium
TTTCAAGTTTTTCAAGTTTTTTTCAAGTTTGCGGTGTAGAAGCTTGAAAGGCTTGCAGATAAATCAAGTTGGCGAAAAATGGGTAATTTCGCCACTTGAAAAACGGTAATCCTCGCGTAAGAATTCGTCGGGGCAGTGGATTTCCGGCTTCCTTGCGCGATGGGCGGCTTTTTCCGCCAGGCGCAATGACGTAAAAGACCACGCGGATTGGGCTGCTAAAGTCCGTCTGCCGTCGGTCACGGCGTTCGGGCTGCATAGTTTTCAAAGAACACGTTCAGCTTACGACGCCGACACGTTTACACCAGTTTGGTGGGGCCTGTCACTTCCCTGGCGTACCCTTCAGGTGGGGTAAGTCCAATAAAGTCGAAGAACGTTTTGGGCGAACGTGCGCTGGTGCGTGCCGGCAACTCCGGAGGAGGGTCCATGCTCGACGTGCGATGCTGATGAGAGCTTCCGTGAGAAAGATTGATCGTCGAGCGCGCGAAGGGACCGTCTCACTCGTCGCCCGCAACTAACTTGTGGGGAAGTATCGCTGACGCTAGCAAATTAATTAGTGAAAACGTCAACCGTCACCGAATTTGTCCGAATCTCGTCCCCGAATTTCAACATTGTTGCGTGCGGAGGCCAAGGGTACAAAGTTCAGGATGAACTGAGTGGTCAATGTTTGTAGCGCACTAGCCACCCCAGTTGATTTCGTGACCGCGAAGAGTACACATGTTACCCCTCAGGCCTTCCAGATGAAATCGCACGTGGTAGCTAATCGCATCCATATGATTAAACCCGTCACGCAAGTTTGGAAGGCCGATTAAAAGATGATCAATCGTGTCGCGTACCGTGCTTACCCAAGCCCTTACAAGGTGCTCGTACTTGTGCGCCTCGTACCCTATTTCGTCAACGGTAACAGCGTCCACGACATGTAAAATATGGCAGCGGAGATCGACGGGTGAGACAATCTCAAAAGTGACTGAGTGGAGCTTTGCGCAGGTTGTGGCACCTAGCCTTAACTGAACTGTGAACCATTCCCACTCGCTAGGAGTGTAGTTTGAGGAGGTAAGTCTATGAAACAGAGCATCTGCATTATCCATTGCTTGCGCTCCAAATAGCGGATTTCGACCAAAAGAACCGGTTTCCCGAGTAAACTTACCATTTTGCGATAAGCCAAAGATTTCTGCTGAGATCGGAATGTTTGCCAGCTTAGGCAACTCCGCAATAAACCGAAAACAAGTCACAGGCTCGTATGGCAGTAAAGCTTTGAGGTGCTTGGAAATCCATTGGAGTTCAGCCGTTATACGGATCGAGAATTTATGCTCGGTTAGTTCGCTGGGATCACCTAGAGCTACACCCCAATTGATAACCGGATCCCAGACACGGCAGAAAAACAAAGTGCCAAGTTTCCCATTCGCGCGGTAGTATTCTATGTAATAGTTGCCTTGATTGACTTCAAAGTTACGAAGCAACAGCAAACTTTCTAACCACTTATAGGCCGTAATTGTAGCTGACGTTGTCATGGACGGAGCATGTTTCGTGTCGTTCCATCATCAGTCAAAGGATTCTCTATAGGGACAACGGGCACGTGGTTGAGTTGCCTGCCTGTTAGTCGGCCAGTTGCGGTATTGGCGCGAATACGCAATGGCTCATACGCTGCACGACGCAAAAAGAAAATTTACACGTCGCCAATTTTCCCTCCCTATTCCTTTACATCTTCACTGCGCGTTGACATCTTCGGCAGAGCACATAAAAGCTTCCATGCGTTCGGGCAGTCTTCGCACATACTCCACCAGTTCCGCCAGCAGGTTAATCGCTTGCGGTGCCGTCTCCTCGGTAATGTAATCCCAGTCGCCCGATCCGAATCCAAACAGACGCTCGTAATTCAGACGATAGAGTTGCCATCCCGGCCGATGCAGATCGATTTCGTATCGGAGCTGTTGACACCACGTACCTCCAAAATCGATCTTTACGACAACGGGTGAGGCTTCTCCTTCACTGGTACGGTATTCCCAGTCCCCACCGCCGAGTTTTTTAGGCACCAACCCGAACCGCTCTTCGAACACCTGCTTGATCAATTTGCGGAGATCCGCAGCTTTTGCGGTAGTGACGTGATCCAAACGCGCCAGGAGCTCATCCGACATCGGAAACATTACCTGCTTACGTATGTGTTCGTGCTCACTGCGCTGCCAGCCCGCAGCATTCTTCAGCAGCTTTAGCGGCAGTTCGTCCAAGACTGACACACCACGTGTGCTCTGAAAAAAACTCTCCCAGACTGCGAGTTCGGATTCGGGCAGCTTAGTATTGCCCCATTCGGGGCTGAAATAGTCGGACACCTTGAGAGCAACAGCAGATTGCAACAAGTACTGCGTCGCCTGATCCAGCTTACCAAATTGCTTTAAAGAAATACGGATGTGAGTGTCAGGCACACGCGAGAGCACCGGAAAGCCGGAGACGTGCTCGGCCTCGAACTCCGCACGAAAAAATCTAATCACGCATTCGCGATCAAGCGGACACTTCTTCTCGGGTAGCCACGGGTACGTCATCTTGGATTGTGCTGGCGAGTTAATCGCTCCGTTTGGCTGATCGCGCGATGGAGCACAGGTAGCAGCGCCTGCGCCATGCGTTCCGTCTCTGCACGCATCTGCTTACGAGAATAGTGGCCGAGTGGAATTTCCCCCTGCACGGATATCCCTGTGCGTCGGCACGTCACCGTAATCAGCCGTGAAGACAGATCCAGACTGCGGCTCTGACGAGCCTTCTTTCGGCCACTACTCATTGACCCGCTCCATCCGACGGACACATCCTGCAAGGTGAGGGTGGTATGGTTGTCGGACGATTTCCGGATCATTGATAACATATATTGATGCGTTTAGACATTTGCAACATAGCTACACAGCGCGTCTTTTGCTTTTGAGGGGACAGGTTATCCATTGATTCGAGCTGCATGCATCATGTAGCTGGTAGGGTGTGGCTAGATTTGCAAGAGTTGTTGTTCCGGGGTACCCCTACCACGTGACTCATCGTGGCAACCCGCGCGAGCATGTCTTCAGCACCGCCGAGCACCGCGAAGTCTACCTGGCAATGCTCCAGCAGTACGCGCACCACTACAAACTGGATGTGTGGGCGTACTGCCTCATGACCAACCACATCCACCTGATCGTTGTTCCGGGCCAACCCGACTCCATGGCAAATGCAATTGTACGCGCGCACATGCGCTACGCCCGCTGGTACAATCGCGAAAACGGCTGGAGCGGTCATCTTTGGGCGAATCGATTCTACTCAACCGTACTCGACGAAGACCACCTGTGGCATGGCGTGCGATACGTGGAAGCAAACCCGCTGCGTGCCCGCATGGTCGCCCAGGCCGAGCAATACGCCTGGAGCAGTTGCGCCGCACACGCGACACTGGCGCCGGCCCACACCATACTCGCCCCCACACGCCCGTTCCCCGGTCACATCACATCCGATCAATGGGCGGACTGGATTAACAAGCGCGCGCCCGAACCCGTGGAAGCCGCGTTGCGTCTAAATACATCCACCGGCCGGCCGGCAGACAGCCCTCCATTTGTCCAAAATCTAGAAGCCGCACTGGGGCGCCTGCTCAGCCGCCAAAAGACAGGTCGAAAACCAAAAGCCGAGCAACCCAACGCCACCCCTGATCTCTTTGACCCACTCAATGCATAACCTGTTCCCTCAAATCCTGCTTCCTGCGGCGAAACAGATTTCTCTGCTCGATCGGACAAACCAGGCTGATCTTGAGCTGATCGATGGCATCGTACCCTGATGGGGGCACTGCCCGCGTCCACGTAGCACTCAAATCATAAATTATTGACTGCTGCATCTGCCTGTTAAAAGCTCTTCGTTTTATCGCGCAAACAAGAGGGAGTTTCACATGCTGCGAATGAACCGCCATCTTCATCAATTTCTGTGTATTGCCCTGGTAAATCTGGTTTCATGTGCATTTGCCGAAGACTGGACCTGGTTGAAGGGCGGGTATCTGCCGGATGCTTACGGTGCATATGGAACGCTCGGTATGCCAGCAGCTTCCAATTTTCCCGGTAAACGCTTAACCCATGTTACATGGCGAGACAACAGCGGAAATCTGTGGCTCTTCGGTGGCGCAGGTTACGGCACGACTGCCTTTGGTTCTCTTAATGATCTGTGGAAGTATGATTCGACTCTTTCGCAATGGGTTTGGGTTACCGGCAGTACTGCAATTAATCAGAACGGTACTTATGGAATACTGGGCTCCGCTGCTGCAGCCAACACTCCCGGCGCTCGCCAATCACCCGCTGTATGGACCGATAACGCAGGAAACTTATGGCTGTTTGGTGGTTTTGGTTACGCTGCAGCCGGCAGTATCGGATATTTGAACGACTTGTGGAAGTACGACGTGAGTACCGGCATGTGGACGTGGGTCAAAGGCAGCAATGTAACTGGCCAGGCAGGTGTTTATGGAACGCAAAACGTTGGATCCGCCAGCAACGTCCCCGGAGCCCGCAGCGAATCCGTGGCTTGGACGGACACGACGGGCACGCTGTGGCTGCAGGGCGGTAATTTACTCGGAGATTTGTGGAAATACGAGATCGGGTCCAATGAATGGACATGGATCAAAGGCACCAATGTTACAAACGAGGCAGCCAACTACGGCACCCAGGGTGTTGCCGCTGCGACGAATGCTCCCGGAGCTCGGAGGCTTGCGGTGGGTTGGAGCACAACCGGTACACTTTGGCTCTTCGGAGGCTATACCTCACCTGGCGGGTACAATAGCGACCTATGGAAGTTTGATCTAAGTTCGGGCAATTGGACTTGGATGAAAGGCAGCAACACTTCCCTGGCAAATGGAATCTATGGTACCCAGGGCGTAGAAGCCGCTGCCAACACGCCGGGCGCCAGGCATCATGGAGTAACCTGGACCGATACTTCAGGCAGGCTGTGGCTTCTGGGCGGCGGATTCGGTCCACCTTCGCCATTACAGTCGTATAACGACCTATGGAGGTACTCCCCGCAGACCGGGAACTGGACGTGGATGAAAGGTCTCGGAGGAAGTTTCTTTACGGCCTTGAACGGTCCTGGCACTTATGGAACTCAAGGCAGCCCAGGAGCGTCGAATACGCCAGGAGCGAGACAGTGGTCCTCGGGGTGGATCGACAACAGTGGTAATCTTATTTGCTTTGGTGGAATTGGTGTCGGTACCGGGGCAGTCGGCTGCCTTAACGACATGTGGAAATACGATACAACGACGGGCAATTGGACGTGGTTGAACGGCAGCTATTCCGTTAACACTGGCGAAGGCATCTCCGGACTGTATGGCACACAGGGTGTTGCATCATCGTCAAATGCTCCTGGCGCACGCTGGGACGCAGTGTCGTGGTCCGACAACAGCGGTAATTTCTGGTTGTATGGCGGCATTGGCTTCGCCGAAGCTGGTGAACTCTGGTGGGTAATCAGCGACGTGTGGAAATATGACACTGCCACGGGCAACTGGACGTGGATGGATGGCAGCACCACTCCCTCTGAAGCTGCCGTTTACGGCACGCAAGGTGTCGCGGATCCAGCGAATACTCCCGGTGCAAATGCCGACGGCGCAACCTGGACCGACAATTCTGGCAACTTATGGTTGCTGATAAGTGGCGGCAATGCTCTTTGGAGGTATAACCCGGGGTCAGGTAATTGGACTTGGATGAAGGGCACAAGCATACTCAATCAACAAGGGACATATGGGTCCCAGGGCGTTCCAGATCCCGCGAATACCCCAGGCACCCGCCGTGGAGCAGTATCCTGGACCGACAACGCTGGAAATCTTTGGTTGCTCGGCGGCGCGGTTTACAATGGCACCTCGCAGGCTGACTACCGTAACGACTTGTGGAAATATGAAATCGGTTCTGGAAACTGGACTTGGATAAAGGGGAGCAGCACCGGCAATCCGCCGGGAGTTTATGGCACACTGGGACAGGCCGCTGCCGCAAATACGCCGGGCGGACGATATTACGCGGTCTCATGGAAAGACGCGGCTGGAGACTTTTGGCTCTTCGGTGGCGAGGGTTATGCTGCAGCATCACTTGGAAGACTAAACGATTTGTGGAAATATGAAGTCGCCTCGAATACCTGGACGTGGATGAAAGGCAGCAACGGTCTGAATCAATTCGCAACCTACGGCAGCCTGGGTTTCCCGGCAGCAACCAATAAGCCGGGCGCGCGAATGCACGGCGTCGCCTGGACCGATCCTACAGGAGCGCTTCTGCTCTTTGGCGGTTTCGGTAACACTGTCTCAAGTGCCGGGGAATTAAATGACCTTTGGAAATACACCCCGTCTACCGGCAACTGGACCTGGATTAATGGCAGCAATTTGCCGAACCGATATAGTGTGTATGGTTCTGCTGGCGTTCCAGCACCTTCTAATGTTATAGGCGGGCGCGAAGGCGGCACCGGTAAACGCGTCGGCAACGCGTTCTACATGTTCGGCGGCTACGGATATGGAGCATCCATTAATAATGAGTTTCTTGGCGATCTGTGGCAAGTTGTGCCGGCTCCCAGCCAGATCGACAGCTGGATGTTATACTAAGAAATAACGGAGAGTTCCGGGGACAGAGCTGCGGACGGAAAATTTAGACCTGCTTCAGTTCTTTCGACAGTCGTCATGCCGCCGGGCGGCACCCTGAAACGATGAAAATTCCTCGCCATCGCGATCACTTTTTTGGCAATTGGTCGACTTTCCCATGCGATGCCGAGGAAGGGCCGAACCGCTTCTACCCATCCAACCCATATGTTGTACTCTTCACGTCAGCCACGTCTATATCTGGTTTATTTTCGAAGCAGGTTATCCATTGATTCCAGCTGCATCCATCATGTAGCTGGTACGGGGTGGCTGGATTTGCAAGAGTTGTTGTTCCGGGGTACCCCTTACCGCGTGACTCATCGTGGCAACCGGCGCGAGCATGTCTTCAGCACCGCCGGACACCGCTAAGTCTACCTGGCAATGCTCGAGCAGTACGCGCACCACTACAAACTGGATGTGTGGGCGTACTGACTGATGACCAACCAAATCCACCTGATCGTTGTTCCGGGCCAACCCGACTCCATGGCCAAGCCATTGGCCGCGCGCACATGTGCTACGCGCCCTGGCCCAGCCACTCGACGCCGCTCGGTTTGTATTTAGGGTACGGCTTGTACTTCATGGCTTCTTGCGCGGGCGAGGTAAGCGTTTCGGAGGTATGCGTTTTATGGCCGCGTCAAAATCTCCGCCTTTGCGGTCCGACTCTGCGATTCGTTGTCGGTCGAACTTCTCGTATTCGGTTTCGGCGGTTTCTTTGGCAAGCTGGTGCGAGATCTTGCCCGCATGAGTCAGAATGCCGCGCTCGTTAAGTCGCAGAAACCCGTCCAGCTTTGCAAGCCAGTCTCGCATATACATCGGGATCCGCCGCATTGCCTGGCCTTCGGCGAAGACAAGGTACTGCTCGACGAGATTATTCAGCGCTGCGAGCTCTGGCTCACCCAGGTAGTTCTTCGCAACGACAACATCTCCTTTACGGACCTTAGCGCCGCGCCAGGTCGTGAGCCCCATGTTTGGCTTACTGCTGTCGGCCCGCTCGTAGATTATTTCTGCGGCTGTCCTGCCGGTGATCGCCCAGTGCATTTTGTTCTGCACGGTCTGAAAAAACTCAATGCTCATCGGCTGCGTGGGATCGTAGTCGACACTGGTGGCGTAGATGTCAGTGATCTTCTGATAGAAGCGGCGCTCAGAGGTGCGTATATCCTGGATGCGCCGGAGCAGCTCGTCGAAGTAATCGAACGGCTGGTCCGGGTTTTTTAGGCGTTCGTCGTCGAGAACGAATCCTTTAACCACGTACTCGCGCAGTTGCTGGGTTGCCCACATGCGGAACTGGGTGGCAACCGCGCTTTTGACGCGGTAGCCCACGGAGATGATCATATCGAGATTGTAGAAGTCGATCTGGCGGCGGACCTGGCGCCCGCCCTCCTGGCGAACTAACAAGTATTTCTTGTGAGTTGCGTCCTGCGCAAGTTCGCCCTCTTCGTAGATGGTTTGAATATGCAGACTTATGTTCTGCTGGGTCGTCTGGAATAGTTGGGCCATCTGTAACTGGTTTAGCCAGACGGTCTCATCCTGCAGGCGTACATCCAGCTTCAGCCTGCCTGCTTCGTCCTGGTAGATGAGCAACTCCCCCTGCGGGGACGGTTCTTCTTGTTGTGGCTCGGTCACGTAGTGACTTCTTTCAGCATCTTGAGGATGTCCGATTCGAGACGTTTATCGGAAGCTCCACATTCACTTGTGCAACCTCAGAATGGGTGAGCCAGCACCAGGTAGAGCGGGACCCACCACAAGATAGAGACCGCCCATCGCGCAAGGAAGCCGGAAATCCACGGCCCTCGGCGAATTCTTACGCGAGGATTACCGTTTTTCAAGTGGCGAAATTACCCCGTTTTCGCCAACTTGATTTATCTGCAAGCCTTTCAAGCCTCTACACGCCAACTTGAAAACCAACTTGAAAAACTTGAAAACTTGAAAGCCTCCAACCGCAGTCGGTTGTCTCATCGGGGTGTCGCTTTGTTTCACGGTGAGGCGGTGCCAACCGGATGGATCGAGTGTGGTCACCCAGCCCGTAACTTCAACGTCATCCGTTATTTTTGCGGAGCGCTGGAATGCGGTGGTTTTGGAGGTAGATGCAGGTGGAAGGTTGAGCCTTGTCCCTGTTGGCTCTCGACGGTAAGGCTTCCGCCCATCTTCTCGGCAAGGTAGCGGCTGATTGCGAGGCCCAGCCCGCTGCCTCCATATCGGCGTGTGAAGCTTGGATCGAGCTGCTGGAACTTCTGAAACAACTTCGAGATCTGCTCGGGTGTCATCCCGATGCCAGAATCGATCACGCTGAACTGGATCCAGCCGTCGTGCCTGGCGGGCGCGCAGCAGACACTGAGAATAATGGAGCCCGAATGCGTAAACTTGGCGGCGTTGCTGAGCAGGTTGAACAGTATCTGCCGCAGACGTATGGAGTCCACCACGAAAAAACCGTCATCCGCGTTCAGTTCTGTCTGGAGTTCAAGCGAGTTTCCATTTTTGGTGGCGAGTGGCCTGACGGTATTGATGACTTCGGTCAGCAGCGGGAGCAGGTCGACTTGTTCCGGGAACATCGTCAGCTTGCCGGCCTCAATTTTGGAGAGGTCGAGTATGTCGTTGATTAACGAGAGCAGATGCGTGGCGGCGGACTTGATATTTCCGAGATCGCTGGTTACTCGATCCGGTGTCACGTCTTGAATTTCCTCCTGCAGCATCTCCGCATATCCGATGACGGCGGTGAGAGGGGTGCGCAATTCGTGGCTCATATTGGCCAGGAAAAGACTCTTGGCGCGGCTGGCTTCCAGTGCGGAGTCGCGTGCAACAATAAGTTCGCCGTTCAGGCGCGAGCGTTCTGCGATAATAGCACCAAGTATAAGGCCGGTGATGGCGAGCGCTGCGATGAACGCCTGCAGCAACCTGAGATTAATCGCCTGCGAATACTGCGCAAATGGCCCGCTTCCCTGGACAGTGAGCAAAGCAGAGATGGCGGCGATGATGAGGATGGCAAGCGTAGAGCCCCTCTGCTCGAACCGCAGTGCTGCCCAGATCAGGATTGGAAACTCGAAGTACTGTAAGGAAGTCGCCCGGTGCGATGGGCCAAGAGTTAACGTGAGTACGGTAAATGTGAGCAACACGGCAGCCAGTGCCGCTGCCTCCAGTCGCCTTGAAAGCGGCAGCTTCGGCGTGGACTGCAACCACACCAGCATCGCGGGGGCAACTGCAAGAATACCCATGCCGTCGCCGACCCACCACGTGATCCATACAAAGTGGAATTCGGGCCACTGTGTGATGCCCCCTGCACACAGTGCCACGGAACCAGCCGTTGCGGCAATCATTGTGCTGCCCACCACGCAGCAGAGCAGCAGGCTAAGAACGTCGCGAACGCGGTCCATGCTGTTGCGAAAGTTGCAAAAGCGCTGCAGCAGAATGGCACCGATCACGCCTTCAAGCGTATTGCCCGCCGCAATTATGGCGGCCACCCACATTGGCTCGCCGGAAAAGTAATTTGCAAGGAAAGCGCCCAGCGTGATGCCCGGCCACAGCCACCTGCCCCATAGCAGGAGGGCGGCCAATGCAAACCCCGAAGCCGGCCAGACCGGCGACACCTGTTTTACAAGGTGTGCGAAGTGGAACCCGGCGCGCGCCAGCAGAAGATACGCGATTGCAACCATTGCGAGTTGCAACCATGCGCGGCCGGATTTCAGCTTCATCGCGAATGCGCTGACAACATTTGAAGGCCTTCGCAATTAGAAACGCCAAAAGCCAACTGGCCTTTCTGCCACAAACTAAGAAAACAAAAACGGATTCACGAATTAAGTGCAAGACATCGAGCTGTTGCAGATTCTATATCGGCGCCGTGGAAACGCAGCAATGAGCCACAATTACGACCTTCTGACTCTGTCCGGGTCAGGGCACCCGATGGCGAGAACATCAACCACTATGCGCGATACCAAATGAATCTGCCCCGCCCGCTCGTGCCTCGGTTCTGTTTTGATATTGCATGGAGTGATCTTGCCGCTGGGGCGATGGCGTGCTGCTGGCGGCATGACTGCGCAACTGCTGCAAAACGTGCCGAATGTGCCTGGAGCACATCGAACGAAGTGATGGCCTGCCTGTCGGTGCGTACGGGTTTTGACCTGCTGCTGGAAGCGTTGAATCTTCCGGCGAATTCGGAAGTGTTGATGTCTGCGATCAGTATTGCGGAAATGTCGCAGATCATCGAAGCACATGATCTTGTGCCGGTCCCCGTGGACATTGACCCCGATACGCTTCAGCCGCGGCTCGAGCATTTGCAGGAAGCGGTGACGCCGCGCTCGCGCGTGCTGCTGGTTGCGCATCTGTTTGGCTCGCGGATGGATGTGGGACCACTCCAGGCATTCGCAGCAGAGCATCGACTGCTTCTCATCGAGGATTGCGCACAGGCGTTTACCGGTTCTCGCAATTGGGTGGACCCGCAATCGCTGGTCGCGATGTTCAGCTTCGGTCCCATCAAAACAGCCACGGCACTTGGAGGCGCGCTCCTCGTCGTCCGCGATGCGGAACTGCTTGAGAGGATGCGAGCGCTTGAGAGCAATTATCCGCTGCAACCTGTCAGCGAGTTTGCGGCGAAGGTAGCACGTTTCGTGGTATTGAAGCTTCTGTCGACACGCTGGATTTTCGGGCTGCTGTACTATGTTGCGACATTGCTGGGAAAAGAACTGGACCAAATGGTTGGCGGAGCAGCGCGCGGATTTGCGCCCGGCGCCCTGCTTCAACAGATCCGCCGACGTGCGTCTGCGCCTTTGCTGGTGCTGCTGGCAAGGCGGCTCCGGACGTATCCAGGCGCCGCTGTTGCCCGGCGCGCCGAAGCAGGACGCAGGCTCTCGGTGGCACTGCGGGGTGGGCCACTATACTTGCCAGGTGTGGATGCACCTGCGCATGCGTGGTGGGTATTTCCTGCGTGTGTGCCGGATCCGTTCGATTTTTGCCGCCGGCTGAGGGAGTTTGGATTCGATGCGACGCCCGGCGCATCTGCAATGCGCGTCATTGCTGGCCGCAATGGGAGCACGGAATGCTGTCCGGGCGCGCGGCGGGTGTTGAAGGACGTGATGTATCTGCCGGTACAGCCCGGCTTAACGGACGCGGAAATTGATCGCCTTGCGGATTCGATTCGCGCTATTGCTGCAACGCGCGGTGACCATATTCCAAATAGAACTGGTTCCTGAAGATTTCTTCAGGGTCCAAGATGCGCTTGAGGTCAAAGAAGCGTCGCGCCTGCGGATACGCCCGATCAAATTGTTCGATGGAAGCATGCAGTCGATAGGGTAAATAGTAGCGGCCATTGCAGGCGAGGGCGGCATCAATGAGATCGCTGGTGAGCGCCTGCATGGCGCTCTCCCCTGCCGCGGTACGCCGCTGATTAAACAGCATGACGAGGCACAGCATCGGCCCGTCGGCGTAGCGAAGGAATGTGTCGTGGTCTTGTGCTACGTCCCGTACGGTGATGTTGAGCAGATCGGCCCGGTGACGCGGAATGATCTTCTGCACCAGCCCCACGAAGCGGGCAAACCCGGATGGTGGAACGAAATACTCATGGAGTATGTCGGTATCCTGTTCGCTGCGGTTTTCGTAAACCTCGACGCCAACATCGAGCATATTATTTCGAAACGTGGCGGTGGCACCAAGAGGGATCTCCAGGTTGCACTCACACCACCATCGCAGGTCCTTTCCGTACTCGCTGCCTACTGAGCCGCGAAAAAGATTTCTGCGCAGGTCAGGTTGCGGGAGGGTAACAAGCGGGGCGCTTGTACCCTGTGTATGGGGAATGGTGCGCCAGACGTTGAGCAGCGCCTGCTTTAAAAAACCTTTCGAGGTGATGTCGAGACGCCCATAGACCATACTCGCGCCAATTTGAACAGTCGCGCGCTGCTCCAGCGTCGACGCGTACAGCTCGACTGGCACTTCGATGCGCTCCACTTTGTAGCGCTCGTTTGGAACCACACGCAGATCGACATCGAGAATAATACCGAACAGGCCATAGCCGCCGAGCACGAGCGAGAACATCTCGGGGTTATCCTCCCTGCTGCAACGCACGATTTGACCATCGGCTTTCATGAGCCGGAAGCTCTCGACAGTCGAAGCAATGGGAGGGCGACGCGTTTGCCAACCGTGGCAATTTACGCTGATCGAACCACCGACCGAGAAAGAGCTGTTGGATTGCATGACGGCAACAGAGCGGCCGTACTGGTTAAGATACGGAACAATCTCGGACCAGCGCGCACCGGCGCCAACGTGGAGTATGTCGGTGGTGGTATCCAGATGCATATAATTGAAAGGCAGCATATCGACCGCGATGCCGCCTGGATATATAGTATGCCCGCCCATGGAATGCCGCGCGCCGGCTATGCTGACGGCGAGCTTATCACGCGTCGCACGCGCAATCAGGTCGCGAAGTTGCGCCTCCGCCGTCGCTGTCGTTGCTGCAACCTTGATTGCCTGTGTAATGGTCGTGGCATTCAGCCTGCTCGCATCATTTACGACTCCATTGCCTGTTATCGGAGCAGTCGCAGTGTCGCGCGATGCGGCTCGCCACACATGCAGTGCAGGTTTCGCAATTGCGACCAGTATGGCGATCAGAAGTAGCCCACCAATCGCGAAGAGCCAGCGCAGCGAGCGCGGGAACATGCGTCGGAGCGAACTGCTTTTCATGTTATGGTATCGCTATCATTGCGTGTTCGTTGCATCGTTCCAAGGCAAACGCCATAGCAACGGAGAAATTCCATGCTTAAACGGGAAAATTCCCTGCTTGCACGGGAAAATTCCCTGCTTGCATCGGTGGGTGATTGTCCTGCTTTTGTTTTCGCCGTGACGAATATCTTGCAATTTTTCAGCTCTCTGCGCCTGGCGGACTTTCTCGACATCGCGGTCGTAACTGCGCTGTTCTTCGGGCTGTTGCTCGTGCTCAGGGAAACACGCTCCACCGCAGCCATGCGCGGCGTGCTGGGAGCAATCGTGGGATGTTTCCTCGTATACACGCTGGCCCGTTGGCTTGGGCTTACCGCCACGGCGATGCTGTTCGAGCGGTTCTGGATCGTGATCTTCCTGGCGTTGCTCATCATCTTCCAGAACGAGTTCCGCAAGGCGCTGATGGACGTGGGGCAGTTGCGCGCATTCCGCCGGTTCTTCACCGGCGGCGGCGCGCTGGCCATTGACGAAGTGCTGAAAGCGGTCCGCACTTTCTCGCGTCAAAAGGTGGGCACGCTGTTGTGCATCGAGCGGCGCGACAGCCTCAAGGTGTATGCCGAAACCGGGACGGAGATCGACGCGGTTATAACAAGTGAACTGCTGCGCACGATCTTCATGACGTATTCGCCGTTGCACGACGGCGCGGTCGTATTGCGCGGCGACCGGATCATTGCGGCAGGCTGCATTTTGCCGCTGAGCAGCAACCCAACGCTGAGCAAGGAACTCGGTACACGCCATCGCGCGGGACTGGGCCTGACGGACGAGACCGATGCAGCAGTAATCATTGTGAGCGAGGAGACAGGAATCATTTCGCTCGCCGTAGGTGGAAAACTTGAGCGTCACCACACGCAGGAAAGCCTGCGCGAGGCACTTCAGGAGCTAATGGATGTTGAAGAAGACGCCAAGGATTAGGATCACAGAAAACGTCAACCTGTTGCTGGCGTCGTTCGCGCTCGCGTTTTTGACGTGGGTATTCGCGAAATCGGGCGAGGTGCAGGAAGCTAACCTGTACGTGCCGGTGAGTATTGCGAGTGTTGACCCTCGCTATGAAGTCGAAGTCCAGCCGCCCACGATGCTCGTGCGGGTGCGATATGGCAAGGAAGCCGCGCCCTATATCAATAGTGAGAACTTCCGGTTCCAGGTCGACACGGCAGACCTGCGCCAGAACCTCGGCGTCGAGTGGAAGGCGAAGTCGATGCCGCTTTCCGAGAAGGACCTGATCGCGAACATCCCGTCGCGCTTCGACGTGGTGAAGATCGGAACGCAGAGCAACACCGTGGACGTACGCATGCGCTACCATGCACTGGCGGCAACGGTGGAGGCAGACATTGCGGGGGCAGATCGCCTGCCGGAGGGCTACCAGCTCGTGACGCCTGTGAAGGTATCCCCGAACGAGGTTTGGCTGTCGGGCGATATGGATATTCTCAAGAACGTCCCACGCGACGATGTAACCAGCCGCGTTCGCCTGACCACCGAAAGGATTAATATCGCCGGCCACAAGCAGAGCTCGCTTGAAACCGTACCCATCAAGCTGCCGCCGGGAGTGGAACTGGTCCAGCGCCAGTCGAACACTGCCGAAGTGAACATAGAAATCCAGGAAGTGCAGACGGTGCGAGAGATTCGCGGCGTAAAACTCGACTTCCAGGCAGTGGCGGCTGACAGTGTTCAGTTACAGTACCAGGAAAAGAGCGCAACGGTCAGCGTGTTTGGCCCACAAAGCATGATCAAGCAGCTGACGCCGGACTCGCTGAAGATCATGCTGATCCGGCCGCCGGAGGAAGTACCGGGAACCGCGGTTGATCTGCCGCTGGAGGCGCATTTTGCTCCGGCTGTATCAGAAGATGTTCGCGCCCGCGTGACGATTCGGTCCATCGAACCAAAGATTATCCACGTTCAATACGTAGCCGGCGGCAAAACGGAAGCGGCTGCTCCGGATCCAACCACCACCGAGCCGCTCGTCCCGTAAGGCAAGCAGGAGCCCGATTACTGCCCCCATTTGGCTAAGCCGCCCTGGTCAGAAGTTGCCGTGAATTGCGCCGCGCCTGTTTTGTCGTTCGCTTTTCCGTGATTGCCGCGTTGACCACGTGGCCCCATTCCGCAATGGAAGACACGAACAGATCTGCGGGCACGCGGTCCGGCCGTGCTTCCACATTGTTCTGCCATGCGATCTTCATCCACTCGTTCTTAATGAAAGTTCGGCAGGCGGGTTCACGGTCAGAATTTCGAGTGCCGCTGAGGTCCACCATTTGCTCGAAAACCCGGTTGTATTCTGCGACGTGCGGATGCTCGAGCCAGTTGAGCGCAGAATCCGGAGAAAACGGAGGTGGTCCCGCAACAACACGCGATGATGGCTTTTCCGCCGATCTGCCTTCGTCCGCGTTCTGCCCCAACGGACGCCTTACCGGGAGTGGTGCACCGCGGTCTTCGAGGTCCTGGGTGAAGAACTCGGATATGCACGACAACGATAGAACTGCATCCACAAAGCTGCGCTTTTTGGAGATCTTCAGGACTGTGTTGAATGCATCGGCTACATCCGCATTCTCAACCTGCCCGATGCGCTGATTAAGGATGGCGGGGTCGTTTGCGCCGAAGCTGGCACCGCAGCCTCCGGCACGAACGCCGCAGAAAAATCCACCGGCCCTGGAGCTGCGAATCGTCTCAGCTCTACACCTCGGACAGCTCCGGTTCTGGTTCCGATATCGATACTTCTTCTCGAGGGAAGAACAGCTGCCGACGCCGCTACCCACCTTCAGTCCGGTCGCACGCGAAATCAGGGTCGTCTTCACGACATAATCGACGTGCTTATCCCCCACATCACGGCGATCTACTTCATAGTCAGGATACACGTCAAAGAACATGCAGATCTTCTGCGCGCCCGGCTGCAGCAGGGTCGGCTGATCGCCAAAGCCGGCGACGCTGCCATAGTCTGCGCCGTCGCGCAGTTGCTCGTAAATGAACTGCCGAACGAGTCGCAACTGCTCGATGGTAGCCTGGATCTGCCGGGAACTGACACCCGCGATGATGTTCGGGCTGCTGCCGGACACCGTCGCCATGCCACTGCTGTGAATGTCAAACATGCGCTGAACCTCGGATTCTAGTCCAATTTCGGTCCGGCAGACAAGGCCTGCCAGCCGCGAAACAAATACTAGAACATCAGTTCTATATTCAATGCGGATGAAAAGTTTTCCACAGGGAACATTTGCCTTAAACGCAGCTAAGCCAGCGTCTGGCGCACCTAGTTGAACAGTTGCCAGTCCCGCACGGCGCTTATCACGGCAGTATAGGTCACGGTGAGAACCGGCTGGTCGGACACGGCGCCTTCCGAGCTTGCATATTCACGCGCGGATTTCTGGGTCGCCTCGTCGCCAATCACGATCCAGCCGAAATTCTGCGCGGCATTGGTGACCCATCCCTGCACGTCCGCAACCATGGTGGCGCTGCTCCAGGTGAAGGTGCTGAAGGTGAGGCTCCCAATATTGGTGGTGGCGCTGCTGCCGGCAACGAAATCGCCCCCGGGCGTTGTCCAGGCGGTTGTATTGAGCTGGGCTGAACTCCACGTCGCCGTCCCGGAAGTAACCAGGCCATTCGCGCCGGTCCCCGTGCTTGTACCCTCAGTCCATGCGCGTGTGACACGATGCAGTCTCTGCGGGGTCGGAGAAGGCCCGGTTGCAGGCGCTTTCGTCATCAGCATCGCCAGCGAAACACTCGTTACTGATGCGTTCGACGGGATGGAAGCGACGTTAAACCGTAGAAGCATGTGACGCAGTCCATGCGATTCCGTAGCGCCGACATACGCTGTCGGCCCGCCTCCATTATTGGAGGATGTGTTGTCCGAATAGAGCGTCGCGTCCTCCGTTACGGTGGACCCGCTAAACGTGGCGGTTACGCAACTGGCCGATCCGCATGCGAAGAGGCACATGGCGATCGCCATGAGTTTCAAAGTTTCTTTAGATTTCAACTGCATCGTTCATATGTCCTGTCTTCAAGTTCGGTTTCTGACGTCGTTTTGATCCACTTGCGTCATCAAAACGGCAGGTGTGCATTAGACTCGGCGGCATGTTCACAAACATGTGATTTCGTGTCAAGCAGCACCGCCAGCGGGCCAGGCAGTTCAGTACGCGCGCGGACAACCTGACCATCACCCGTTGCAACTCTTGACACGAAACGTGGATGGGTCTGCGGTGCTGAACAGAGGGTTTAATCCATGGGCTCCACATTTGCTGGTGTAGACGCACGATGCAGCATCGTTGCCATTCTCGGTGCCGCCCTGTTGTGCGCAGCACCCGCAGGCGCGGTAACGTTCAGCGAACAAGGTGCTACCGTATTGCTCGAGTCGCCGGCTTCTCCCCTGGTTGAAGCCCGCGGTGCATCCTTTGCAGACATTGATAACGATGGCGATCCTGACCTGCTGATCCAAGGTGCGTCCAGTGCACGTCGTATGTTCCTGAATAACCGCATCGGCCTGGGCACCAGCACATACACGAAGATTACCACAGGGCCGGTAAGCAGTAGTGACGGTCCGGGCTGGAGTGCTGCGTGGGGCGACTATAACTCCGATGGCCTGGTGGACGTGTTTGAGGGCCAAAGCAACCAGAGCGCCGCGCCGGGCGACCGTGGAGATCTATATAGAAACAACGGCGGCACGTTTACCAATGTGAGCGCCAGCACCATCAACGACCCAGGTTTTCACCAGGACCTGGCATGGTGCGACATCGACAAGGATGGCGACCTGGACCTGCTTATCGGCATGGAAGGCCCGGAAAAACACGAAATCTATCTCCAGGGCGCTGGCGGAACATTCACCCAGGCCGGCGCGACGCTCGGTTTGCATATACCCTATGGCACAAAAGCTTACGGAATGGCGGTCGGCGACACGGACGGCGATGGCGACAGTGAAATCTACATGTCGACATGCATCGCGACGCAGGTTATCCGAAACAACTTTTTCGAGAACATCACCAGCACCACGATCTATGGCTTTGCGTTCCGAGATATAGCAGATACGAACGGCACCCAGTACCTTGCCAATAGCTACTCCGCGGGATTCTATGATTTTGACGACGATGGCGACCTGGACCTGTACATGGTGGGCGCCGACGGCAAGCCGAGTAAAATCTTTCGTAATAACGGAGGGAACAATTTCACGGACGTAGACGCCCTGACCGGGCACGCGCTGTTCCTGGTGCAGGGAGGCGACCTGAACGGAGGCGAAGCGATCGACTTTGATAACGACGGCGACCTCGATGTCTACGCGCATGACCACCTTGCCAGCGGTTCACTGAACATTGCGCGTCGTTTGTACGGCAATATTGGCAATTGGGAATTCACCGACGTGACGGCGGCCGAGGGCCTTGGGGGAACATGCGAAGGCGGTTATGACAGCGCATGGGCAGACTTCGACCTGGATGGTGATATGGACCTGTGTTTCCCGAACGACGCGGGCTTTCCCGAGCGGTTCTTCGTCAGCACTGCTTCGACAAACGGGAACAAGTGGTTGTCGGTACGGCTGCAAGGCGCCGCGCCGAACACCCGGGCAATTGGTGCGCGTGTTTACGCAACGATTCACAAGAATACCGTTAACGAACGGACGCTTCGCAGGGATGCCAATACCAATGCGCTGGCATTTCACCAGAGCGATCTCCCGGTACACTTCGGCCTTGGTGCGGCAACCGTCGTGGATGAGCTGAAGGTCATGTGGCCAAATGGAACTCAGTCCGTGTACACGAACGTCGCGCCGAATCAGTACTTTGTTGCCACCATGCCAGCAGCAGGTATTAAGAACTGGGAGTTGTACTAGTGAGCCGAACCAGATGTCTCTATCCAGTTTGAACGTGGAAGCATGAACTCAGTTCGGCACACAAAACTGATTACGAACTAACGGTAGACGACACTGAGATTTCAGTCTCCACTGCATTGAAACAGCCGGTCGCTGGATGACAACTTCCATGCTGGCCGCCTTTCTGCTGTGGTTGTTCGGCGGGCTTCTCTCCTCAGCCAACACGGCGGCGGACACTCTTTCCATAAAGGACGCGCTGACGACAGAATCTGCAGCACTGGTCGTTCGTGCTGATCCCGGCTCGACCACGCGATTGCGCGATGTTGCAGCTGCGCATGGACTGCTTATCGGTGCGGCCACCGAGGCAGTCACTCTTGTCCGCGAGCCGGATTTTGCGTCGCTGCTGGGTAATCAGTTCTCCCTGCTCACAACGGAGAATCGGCTGAAGTTCAACATTGTGCATCCGAGTCGCGACATCTATAATTTTGAGCAGGCCGATGTAATCGTGCGCTTCGCCGAGGCGAACCGAATGGCCGTGCGTGGGCACTGCTTTATCTGGCATGAGCACTTTCCGTCGTGGCTGGCGGCTGCGGATATTTCGACTACCGAAGCGGAGCAACTCGTACGCGAGCATATCCATAAAATCATGCAGCGCTACGCGGGCCGGATCCTGTATTGGGATGTCGTGAACGAGCCAATCACCGACGACGGCAAAATGCGGGATACGAAATGGCGCAGTCTGCTGGGAGACGATTACATCGCGAAGGCATTCCGATGGGCGCGCGAAGCAGATCCGCACGCCAAACTATTCCTCAACGATTTCGGCATCGAGACCGTGTGCCCGAAATCCGACAAGTTCTACGAAGTTGTGCAAGGCCTTCAGGCCGCAAAGATACCGCTCGACGGCCTCGGCTTCCAGATGCACCTGAACCTGGGTGCCGGGCTGTCGACCACATCGCTACAGCAGAACCTGCGACGCTTCGCTGCTCTTGGGCTCGAACTGCACGTAACGGAGATGGACGTCTCGCTCGACCGAACTGGAGTCGCGAGTGAGACACTTCAGCGGCAGGCGGCAATGTATCGCGATGTCCTGGAAACTACGTTGGAGTTTCCAGCGTTCAAGGCGATTGTCTTCTGGGGCGCGTCTGACCGCCATTCCTGGCTCACCCGGAAAATATCGCCACCGGATGCTCCCCTGTTATTTGATCGAGAGTTGCGTCCAAAACCCGCATTTGACGGTGTATTGCAGGCGCTACAACCCGGCTGACATTCGCCGCGATTCGATCGCTAACCTATTCCGGCCATTCCTCGGCCGAGAGACGCTTCCAAAGGATCACCAGGCACGCGGCGGCAATGGCCAGGCAGAGCAGTCCAAGCGGCGCACTGCCGAGAAGAAGTTTTCCAATTCCAAAAAGAATACCGTAAATGGCCACGATGCCAAACCCGTAGTTGATCCATTGCGGAGCCATGGGTTCGCTTGCTGGTATGGCAGGATGGGCCGAGGCAATACGTCCCCATCCGGGTCCCATCGGACGAACGCGTAAGTAGAACTCAGAGAGCTTTTCCGTGGAAACGGGCCTGGTCATGAGTGTCACGGTAATCCAGACAAAGGTGCTGAACGGCACAAGGACAAGCAACGTATACGGGAAAGTTAACGTACCAAGCCACTGCATCCACGACACAAATGCAGTCGCCCCTGAACCGCTTCCTGCATGGGGCGACAGATAGCTTTTCATTGCGTCGGAAGCCAGTACCTTCAGTACGGCTGAGCCAGCCAGCGACGCGATCATTGCTGAAATTTCCGACCACGCGTTAATGCGCCACCACAGCCACCGCAGCAGATACACGGTTCCGAGGCCCGCGTATACTTGCGCCAGCAGTTGCCATGCGCCAATGATCGAATCGAGTAGATAGGTAAAGACTGCACCTACGATACCTATGAGGATAGTCGCGACGATGGATGCGCGGACGTAGTGCTGCTGGGTGGCTTCGCGCCGCACGAACCGCTTGTAGAAATCGTTGGTCAGGTACGATGCGCCCCAGTTCATTTGCGTGTCGATGGTCGACATGTACGCGGCGAAAAATGTAGCGACCATGAACCCGAGAAGTCCTGCCGGCATCAACGCAACCATCACACGAACGTACCCCTGCTCAGGATCTGGAAACACGCCCGCTGCGTCAGGCAGGTAGGGGAACATGACAGCGGCGCAAAGTCCTGTAATAATCCATGGCCACGGGCGCAGGCTATAATGGGCGATGTTATACCACAGGTACCCAAACAGCGCGTGCTTTTCGTTTTTCGCGGCCAGCATCCGTTGGGCTGCGTAGCCACCTCCGTCCGTCTGCCCCACGGTCCACCATTGCAACAGGATGTAGATCAGAAAAGCCCCGAACGGCCCTTCCAGCGAATGGCCGCGGCTGGGCAGCATTGCCGTCATCTCATGCACTCGAGCGGGATAGAGGTTGTTCAGTTTCGCGAGTAGTGAAGAGATGCCGCCAACTTCCCGCACGGCGACAATGGCGAGGAGAATGGCACCCGCCATTGCGAGTATGAACTGGAAAAAGTCGGTGATCATGACGCCGGTCAGGCCGGAGAGACAGGTGTAGACCAGCGTGAGGATGAAGCAGAACATCACGGAAGCGATTTTGGTGTTTATCTGGTAGTCTGCGCCGAAGAGATGGATCGTGTGAAGCGGGTCCACGGCAAGAACCACCACAATGATCTTCGCCATCGCAAGATTGACCCACCCTATGGTCAGGCAGTTCATCGGCAGTCCAAGATACAGGGCGCGGAATCCACGTAGAAAAGCGGCCGAGCGGCCACTGTATCTTAGTTCGATGAACTCTGTATCTGTGAGCACACCAGAGCGCCGCCACAAACGCGCCATAAAAAACACCGCGATCATACCTGCCAGCGCACTGTTCCACCAGTACCAGTTTCCCCAGATGCCCTGCTTCACCACGAGTGCGCTGATCGCAAGCGGGGTGTCCGCCGCAAACGTGGTTGCGACGATGGAAGTTCCAAGCAGCCACCAGGAGGCCTTGCGACCGGAGACGTAGTACTCTTCCATGCTGTCGAGCGATTTGCCGGAATGCGCGAACGCGTAGCCCAGCGTGACGACGAGGTACGCGATGATGATGATCCAGTCTATCGCGGCTAAGTGGGCGATGGTCGACCTCGGGCTTGGGATTGGATGTGGGAAAGACCAAAATGAGCGCAGCGACTGCAAGCAACAAAAGGGCAGGCTGTGGAGCGCCAGGGGTGGCGCTCACAGGTTCTTTTTACAGATAGGGAACCGGCGCTGGCGTAATTACGTATTAAGAGATGAAACCTAAATGGTTACGCGGAGGAAAAGATGGAAGAATCGCAGCGAGTTCCCTGTCCCTATTGCCGGGAGTTGATCCTCCCGGGAGCCGTAAAGTGCAAGGAGTGCGGAAGCAACCTAGGCGGGCGCGTACTCATGAGCCGGCAGATGGTGTGGGCGAGAAACTTTCCCGACCGCAAATTACTCGGCGTCGCGAGTTGCATAGCGCATAACCTTGGGGTGTCGCCAACGCTCGTACGCCTGCTGTTCGTGCTGCTTACGTTTGTCAGCCTGCTGGGGCTGTTTTTGTACATTGCGCTGGCATTGCTGATTCCGGCGGCGCCGGGCCAAAGAAGTGCATTTGAGGCCGTGGTGGACGCGATAGGAGCAGCCTTCGATAACTTCAGGTCGCAGCCGGTGACGGCACAGGGCATCGCGGGCAGCAGTGTTGCAGGCGAATGCACTTCAACTGCCGCCCCGTCGGCGGCAAACGCACAGGCTGCGCCGGCACCGGTTGCCGTTGCAGTTCCTCCACCCCCGCCCGATTCCGGTGGCACACCGGGTACTGGAGTGTAGGTGGTTACCAGATGAACGATCTGCATTTGAGCTCCCCTGATGTACAATGAGGGAAACGAGATATCGACGGCAGGCGCGGGCGGGTGCCTTGAGTGGCTTGCAGTCGGCCCGCTCAACGTGATCGGCTCGCTCATGCGTTTGGCAACCGGATCTCAGTCCGACACCGAAGCGGCGCAGCTCGACTGCGAGGTTTTGCGCCGTATATCGCGAGGCGATTCATCGGCGTTTGAAGAGCTGATGCGGCAGCATGGTGCCGCCCTGTTTAGTTTTCTCAGCCGTCGTGTGCGCATTCGTGAAACCGTGGAAGACCTTTTCCAGGAAACATGGATAAGGGTGATCAACCACGCGCATACATTCAGAGGAGTCGGCTCAGCGCGGCCGTGGCTTTACCGGATCGCACTGAACGCATTAACAGATTATCATCGACGTGAAACCGCGGCGCGGCGCGGAGGCGGCGCAGTGCACGTGGACCTCGACGCTGCCGCGAATGTCGCCGCCGAGCAGTCTGTGCCATCCCTTATCAGCGAACAGAACTCCGTACTGCACACGGCCGTGGAAGAGCTGCCGGAAGTTTACCGCGAGGTAGTCCGGCTGAGGTATTTCGAGGAATTGAGCACCGAAGAGGTGGCGGAAGTGCTGGAGTGCGCGCCCGGCACGGTGAAGAGCCGACTCTCGCGCGGACTGGTGTTGCTGCAAAGCCGGCTGGAGGAGTTAAGATGACGTACGAACCAGACCAGCTCGAAATGCAGCTGCGTGTTTTGGGCCGCCAATTAGGTAACGATGCTCCAGGCGTCGCACTGATGGAATGCGTGCGCCACAATGCACGTACAGTAATAGCAGAGCGGGCCGCTGGTCAGGCGCTGCAGGCACGGCGTCGAAAACTGGTCGGGCTTTACTGCCTGCTGCTCGCCACGCTGCCGCTGCCACTGCTCTTCGTCTGGATGGATTGGTCGGCCGTAAGTTCCGTGTTCGGCGCGATGCTGCCTCCATCGGCTTCCGCTATCGTCTCCGGCGTTTACCTGTGGTTGAAAGTGACGGCACTGGTTCTCATTTACGCCATAGGGCTTTGCGCAATGGTAACCATGGCGCTCTGTATGCGATCCAGTGAAGATTTCGCGGGAACAGAGTCAGTGCCGGCATGAGCACGTTGCCGCCACGGCCACCGCAGCCTGGGGAAAGATTGGCGACATCAAAGCAGTGCCCGTACTGCCTTGAGCAGATTCACGCACAGGCGACCCGTTGCCGGTACTGCCGTTCATGGTTGTTCGGAAACCCGCTGCAGAACGAGTGGTACCGCAGTCCGGACGGCCGCCTGGGTGGTGTATGCCAGGGGTTGGGTGAACAATTCAATATGTCGCCCACGCCTCTCCGCCTGGTGTTCGTACTGACGGCAGTTTTCGGTGCGGGGATTGGGTTGGTCGCCTACGTGGTCCTTTGGGCGATCATGCCGTTACGGGCAGAGAAGGTCTAAGGCTTTCTAGTGTGCTGTCCCAGAGATTCGTTACATATTTTTGATCTCCGGCGCCCCTTCAGGGCGCGAAGCTGAAACCCAGGGCTGCGGATTCCAAAAAGCCGGAATCCTGACCCTGGGCTGTGTTCCGCTGCACCTTCGGTGCAAAAAGATTCCGACAGAATTCTGCGGCGAATTTCACGGACAGCACACCAGTCTTGTCTACCGTTAGTTCGTAATCTGTTCTGTGTGCCGAATCGAGGGTGGTCTGCCCTTTGGTCTGGATAGGTACTACTGATTCGGTGGGCTACGGTTAATTCGTATTCCGTTCTGTGTACGTTGTGTGGCCCGAAACGCGGTTGCCTGAATCGGCCCTGCGGCCATGAAAGGCAACCCTGGAGCTTACGACACCATTCCGATTAATAACTCCTCGAGGCGCAGCCGGTACTGATCGTCCATAAACTGCGGCGTGCCACGATTGAAATGCAATCCACTCTCCGAAAGAAAATCGAGCAGGAACACCGCAACATAAAATCTGAATAAGGGCCAGTCTGCTGCTTCGGCACCGAGGAGCTTTAGCCAATGTTCTGTATAATGTGTGTCCGCCTGCATAGCGAGCAGCGACGTGTGCGTTAGCGCGACGTTGAACAGCGGATCGCCGAAGCAGAGCTCGTCTACATCTACGATACCCGACAACCGGTTTTCATGAATGATCACGTTTTTTGTAGTCGCATCATCCATGAAGGGGCGCGGGGGCATGAGCCGAAGTTCTGATTCGAACAGCGTAAATGCTGAGGTGACGAGATCCGCGAAATATGGCCTGACAAGTCCGACATCCATAATGCGCTGGCGGCTGCGGTCGATGGAGGCACGCACGACGTCTGCCCACGCGGAATGCTGCCATGAGTGTTCGTAATCATACGCAAATCCGTAGCCGCCGCCGAGCGGCAATCTATCCATCGCATGTCGAAAGCGAACCATCTCTTCCGCGAGGCTCTCCTTCGCGGGACTGTCCATTTTCGCATACACGTGCGCGAGGTCGGTGCCGGGCAGCCTCTCAAGAATCATGGCCGCATGGCCAGTGATCTGGCCTTGTGGGTCCGCCGCAATAATATCAGCCACCGGAACACCCAGCGGCCTCAGCTTTTGAGACCAGTAAATCGCACCCGCGATTGCAGCCGATCGGTCTGGGTTGGCGATACGCGCAACGACGCGCTTCCCATTTTGCATGACGACGTCGTAGACGTAGTGGCACATGCCCGTGGAAAATCTGGTAAGGGTAAGCGCGGGTTCTCCCAGGAGTGCCTGGATAAGCTGCCGCGCATCAAATTCGTTTGGCGGCGCTGCGGCGAGTGGTTTCGATGCTTCCATCGGGATTACGGTGGTACTGCTTAGCCGGCCGATGCCCCGCGAGCAGGAGCACACTTCACCAGGTGCAGCTACACTACGCCGCCGGTTTTGTACTTCCCGCTTTCGGACTTGTAGCTGTCGAGCGCCAGGCAGAAGGCAGCGTAGAATTCCCGCACGACATTTGCCTCGAAATCCGACAGAATACCCTGCTGGCTGCCCTGCTGCACTTCGTTGAACATGTTAATAAGATGCGAGTGCAATGATTCCAGCTGTTCCTCTGTGTAGTTCTTGAGATTCTTTTTGCATAACCCAATGCGCGGATCGTCCGAGGCGATCTTCGGCAGGTTCATGGGTGGCGGCGTCATGGTAGCCGTGGTCGCGGCCTGCTTTACTCCGGCTCCAGACACGGAAGGCCGAAAGCCCCCGGCCGCGGGACGTGCCAGGCCACCTGAAGGAGACGGCGTCGCTGCGCCCGATGCGAGTCCACCCGCAGGTGTTCCCAGTCCTCCTCCCGCCGGGCGGCCTAATCCAGCACCGGCTGGCCTGCCGAGGCCACCTGCAGGGCGCCCAAGTCCCGCGGGGCGATTGGCACCGGGGCCTTCAGACAGCGAGCGCTTCAATCCCTTGCCGGGCGCGGAAGCAGGTCTGCCATTGAGTGGGCCCGTGGGCGCGGCAGGAGCTGTAGCTGGAGTCGTAATCCCAAGATCCGCGCTGGTATCCGTGAGCCCGACCGAAGTCTTGAGGTCCTTCAGCCAGGTCTCGAACTCCTGTTCCTTCGCGTCCCTGGATTCTCCAGAAGCACGCTGCAACTCGATTGCTTTTTCGATTTTTGCGCGCAGCTCTTTCAGAGCAGGATTGCCGGGTGTAAACTTCAGGCCCTGGTCGACAGTATCCTTGGCCTTCTTCAGGTTCAGTTGACGGATGAAGTGCGTTGTCGCGGTGCGCAGTTCCTCGACCGCGTCGAAATAGTTGCCCTGTTTAAGATAAACTTCGCCAAGCGTGCGATGGCTCTCCGGGTACTCGGGGCATAGCTCGATCATTTTTTTGCAGATGCCCTCTGCATCCTTCAGCTCGCCCTTGCGGATGTGTTTGTCGACGACCCACTTGAGCTGCGACACGGCTTCATCCTCGCGCTTGAGCCGCGAGAACAGGTAGCTGAGTTGTTTGCGTACTTTGACATCATCCGGGGAAATGATCACGAGGATATTGTAGATCTGCAGCGTCTTATCCAGCTCGCCTTTGACGCCGTACTGCTCGGCGGCAGTCATGTATTCCTTATAGCCATTTTCCTTGTCGCCGAGTTCCAGGTACAAGGCAGCGAGTCGGCAGCGGGTAATTTCGTTTTGAGGGTCCAGTTGCACCGATTTCTGCAGAAGCGGCAGCGCGTCGATCAGGCTGCCTTCCTGGATCATTTTATCGGCGCGCTCCACCAGGTCGGTTTCGGTGGTGCCGTGGTTGCGGATGTGACCGATTACGTCCGGAAGGTCGACACCCATATAAGCCGAATAGAACTCAAGCAGGTTGCCGCCTTTGTGCCCTTCACAGTTCGTGTACTGGCACTTGTAGCTGTTCTTATCCGTGTAGATGATCATCGACCGGCGGATCTGATCCTTATGAAGCGGACAGAATAGACGCACGGTGCTACCTTCCCGGTAAAGGGAGGCTTCGGTGAAGCCCATCTTAACCAGCAGGTCCCACGAGTCGAGGGAGGCGTTTACGGCCAGCTCTTCTTCTGAGAAAAAATAGTTCACGGGTATGGTTTCGCCATCTAACCGCTCAAGACTCCCACCTGCCGGGAAGCTAGTAAAGTGAAAAGTCGAGAACCCCAGTGTTTCCCGACTTTAACGTTCCTTAAAGTTTCCCCGGCCGGTGCGAACCTCAATGTGGATTGACTTATGTTCAGGAGGGTTACTAGATGCCGCTATGTGTTTCGTCAAGAAGAGCCGTCATGCGTGGGTGCTGGTTTTCGCGGTTTCGTCGTCAAGTAGCTTTGCAGACCGTCTCCACCACGTGGATGGAACGCTGATCGAGGGGCGTATCATCGCCGAAACAGGCGAGAAGATCCAGATCGAGACGAAATACGGCACGCTGAATTACGATCGAAGCGACCTGGTGCGCGTCGAGCGAACGGCGACAGCGGCGACTACTACTTCCGGCACTGTCGCAGCCGCGCCGGTGAACCTGATGCGCTATATTCCCCAAGGTCCCATTAACCCATTTGCACCCCCGCAGGTGCCATTGCTAGTGACGCTTGGACCCGGGCAGGCGGCCGCTGCGCCGACACCCGCCAAAAAGTAGGCCCGACCTGTCAGCCAGGAGATGTGCATTGGGCTACTCTAAGGTAATCTAAATCAATCCAGACACTCCTTGTAGAGCACTCTACCGCAGCCGGTGGCTGGCAACTGTTAGTACGATAAGGGAGGTACAAACGTGTTCCTGGTGAAAGTGCGCACCATTTTCAGTGCTGCGCACCGCCTGTGCCGTCCCGGCTTCAGCGACGAAGAGAATTTCGCGCTGTATGGCAAATGCTCCTCGCCCAACGGTCACGGCCACAACTACGAACTGGAAGTGGCGGTGGCCGGCGAAGTCGATCCGCACACCGGCATGGTCGCTAACTTCTACGACATCAATCGGCTCATCGATGATCTGATCTACGAGAAAGTCGATCACCGGAACCTCAACACGGATGTGGATTTTATGCGTGGCATTATCCCCACGGCTGAAAATATGGCTAAAGTGTTCTGGGAAACGCTCGAGCCACACGTCGAAGGCGGTACTCTTTTTAGTATTACGATTGGCGAGCGCGGCAACAATGTGGTTACCTACTACGGCCCTCGCGTGTCTATCGATGAGCTGCGGCGGATGCCTGATGGTGCTCATACCGTGGTGAGGTCGCTGAATTGAACCCACCCGGACCCAACGGTTCACGCGACCTGATGAACCACGCCGACGCCTTCGCGCTGGACGAGGAAGATGAGAATGGCGTGGACGGTGAACGCAACTTCGAGATGGAAGACGTGATCACGCGGATGCTGACGCTGCTGGGCGAAGATCCTGATCGCGAGGGCCTCGTGCGCACACCCCTGCGTGTTGCGCGTGCGATGGAAACGCTGACGTCGGGCTATCGCATGTCCGTCGAGAAGATCGTCAATAACGCCGTCTTCTCGGAGAAATACGACGAGATTGTCTCCATTAAGAACATCCACTTTTTCAGCATGTGCGAACATCACATGCTGCCATTTTACGGCATCGCCAACATTGGATATATTCCCGATGGGAAAGTTATCGGCCTGAGCAAGATTCCGCGCATCGTCGACATGTTCGCGCGTCGTCTGCAATTGCAGGAACGTTTGACCACGCAGATTGCGTATTGCCTCAATGAAATCCTCGAGCCGCGCGGTGTCGCCGTGGTGCTCGAAGGCTTCCACCTGTGCATGATGATGCGTGGAGTTGAAAAACAGGATTGTACTACCGTAACCAGTTGCATGCTTGGCGACTTCCGAAGTAACGTACAAACGCGCAATGAGTTCATGTCTCTGTGTGGCAGCCACTCGATCGCCAAGTGAAAGGTGAGCTGACCTGGTGTGATGCACCAGAGATTCGTTACCATGTTTTCGGTTTCCGGCGCCCCTTTAGGGCGCGAAAAATGGGGGTGCTCTAAACCCTGCGTCGGCCACAAAAAGCCGTGGCCTCCTTTCCCTGGGCTGTGTTCCGCTGCGCCTTCGGTGCAAAAAACCTGAAGGCTGCGGATTCCAAAAAGCCGGAATCCTGAATTATGCCGCGAAATGAGAGACCGCTGGCCTCGCTCTGTGCGCTGCCGCGACTAAGAGCCTGGCGGAATCGCTGCGAAGACAAGATCTAAGTCCAATTCAAAAGATTCAAAGATCGAGACGGTGACTTTGCCCGTCGCCTCTACAAAACGCACACGATCGTAAGCACCGGAAGCATTCAGCACGCGAATCGTGACCAGCTTCTCCACGGGGTCCAGCACCCAATACTCCCGGACGCCGTGCTTTTCATAAAGTGCCGCCTTGATGATCTGGTCGTGTGAAGCATTGGATGGTGAAAGCACTTCAATAATGAAATCGGGCGCGGCGCGAATTCCGCGTTTGTCTATCTTCTGGGGATCGCATACTACCAGCAAGTCAGGTTGAACTACGGTCTCAGCGTTTTCGAGAGCCTGCAGATTGTCGCTCAGGATAAGATCAATAGGTGAACTCAGGCCTCGGCACTGTTTGCCCAGTAAAAGATTACCGATTTGCCGCGCTAACTCAAAAACAATGGCCTGGTGCGACGGGGTGGGTGCCGGCGACATAGCATACGGCAGCCCTTCGATCACTTCCCAGCGCTCGTCAGCGGGCCAGGAAAGGTAATCTTTGTAAGTAAACCTCTGTTCGGTGTTGAGAACGAAGCTCATAGTCTGAATACCTAGCATACAATTGCGTCGATTAATAACTCAAGAATGAGTATTCGAACTGAATAGCACGAATTTTCTTTCCTCAAAGCCGTGTTGCATGCAGGATGAGTGATTGATGTCAGATACTCCAAAACGTCGCGTCTTCTTCGTGGTTCCCCCCACGGGATTATACATCCGTGAGGACCGGTGCCAGACCCCCATCGAAGAGATGAAGACCATCGCGCTGCGCCCACCGATCGACCTGATGTACTCGGCCGGCTCCACCGAGGCTGCCGGCTGCGAATGCCGGCTCATGGATTACCCGGGCGAACGCAAGACGTGGTGTGACCTTTCCCAGGACATCCGTGAATTCCAACCCGACGTGATCATGTTGTCGATCACCACACCGTCGCTGCACAAGGATGTCGAAGCGGCGCGTCTCGCCAGGGAAATTAAGCCGGACATTCTCACGGTTGCCAAGGGCGCGCATTTTCATGTTCTGGATCGCGAGAGCCTCGAGTTATACCCGATGCTCGACTGCGTCATCCGCGGCGAATACGAGCTGACTGCTGCTGAGCTTGGAACCGGCAAGCCGCTCGCCGAAATTGCTGGAATTACCTGGCGTGCGGCGGATGGCACCATCATCAAGAACCCCGACCGTCCGTTTATCGACAACCTGGATACGGTTCCATTTCCTGCGCGGCATCTCACCAACAACGCCCTCTATTTTCGTCCCGACTCGATGGAGCTTCAGACAACCATTGTGACAAACCGCGGCTGTCCGCATGCGTGCATCTATTGCCTGGCGCCGGTGGTCTCAGGAAAGAAAAACCGCTATCGTTCCACTGAGAACGTCGTCGCCGAACTCGAAGAGTGCGTGAACAAATACGGCATCCGCAATTTTCTTTTCCGCAGCGACCTGTTTACCCAGAACAAGAAATGGGTGGTGGAGCTTTGCCAGAAGATAGTGGATCGCGGGCTGCAGATCAACTGGGCAAGCAACAGCCGCGTGGACTGCATCAATCGCGAAATGCTCGACTGGATGAAAAAGGCGGGCTGCTGGATTGTTGCCTTCGGGGTCGAAAGTGGAAATGAAAAGACGCTTGAGCTGATCAAAAAGAAAGCAACAGTGGACCAGGCCCGCGAAGCCGTGCGGCTGTGCCGCGAAGCCGGCGTGAAGAGCAGCGTGTACCTTCTCATGGGTCTGCCCTGGGACACGCCCGAGACACTCGAAGACAACGTGCAGTTCGCGAAGGAAATTCAGCCGGATTTCGTGGAGATCTTTTACACCTACCCGTTCCCCGGCACGGAGCTCCACAAGATCGCGCTCGAGAAAGGCCTGATCGTCCCCGGCGAAATCCCGCAGGAAGCGTATGCCAACCCGGCGATGGGCGGCATGTACATGACGAAGGAGGAGCTTGCGAGCTGGCGCCGCCGCAGCCTCCGCCGAATCTACCTGCAGCCGCGCTACATCGCGCGCACGCTGGCCGGCGCACGCAACCCGCGCGAACTCGCCAATTACATTAAGTACGGCGTACTCACACTGAAAGACCTGGTCTTCGGAAAGCCGAAAATGACCGGCAGCGCGACGGACTAACCACGAGTCGCGGCACCCGAAGTGATCATCCGGCTTAAACAGGGTCGAATGTCGAGCAAGGACAAGAACGACATTGAAGGATTACAGAAGCTGATCGAGTTAGAACATTGATCGCGGCCGGCTCAGAAATCATTCGCCGTTTGCAGGTAGTTTCACAAATGCGCGATTTCCTTTTGGAAATGCGCCGCAACAACTCAGCCGCCTACGACCGCGGTGAGTTCCCCTATAAGCCTCCCTACGACATCCGAAGCGACGCCGACTACTGGCTACGCCTCAAAGCCGAGCGCGACGCCGCCCTTAAACGCGATTAATAACTGCGCTGCGCCGGTGGTGGCGTTCCAGCAGCTGGTGTGGGTGTTGCCGGGGGTGCGGTCGGCACGGGTGACGCGCCCGGCAGCGCGCGTGCATCCGCTGCGGGTGGCGGTGTGACACCGTCTGGTGTTTCAATGCGCGGATGAAAACCTAAAAAGAACGGCTCAATCACGGTGTTCGCCGCGGCATCAAACTCCCGAATCGGCGCCTCGGCGCCCGCCACTTTCAGCATGCCGTTTGAATCGAAGACCTGGATGCGGGCGCGGTACCGCGCCGAACCCGCCGCCGGATTCCCCGGGTCCAGCAACCTGGAATAGTTATAGATGTAATCCCGGCCTTTAACTTCCTCATCCTCGACGACAAATCGGCGCTCGGTATTGACCTCCGACTGATTCTGCTCGCCGATCGATTTTGTGAACTGCTGGATGTACTCGGACGGCGACATCTGCCCGGCGCCGCCACCCGCGCTGCTGGTGTTTGGGACAGCCCACACCCGCAGGTCGAGTTTGCCGCGGGGCGACTTTGAAACTGCGCCATCCCCGTTGCGCGCAATGCGGTAATTCCAGCCGGGCGGAAACTGAACCGTCATTCCAAATTGCTGGTTATGGTAAACCGGCTCGCTGGAATCCACCTCAACAACGGTGCTTGTCGACGTCGGCGTCGGCGTCGCGACAGGGCCGCCATCCATCGAGATTGCAGTCGAGGCCGGACTTCCAGCGGCGGCGGCCGTCGTGCCCGGCGCGCCAAGTTCCGCATTCAAAGCTGCGAAATCGAGCCCGTTCAACTCCCGCTTGATCTGGCCGCCCTTGTCCAGCACAAGCAGACGCGATTCGCGGCCCTGCAGCAGGTTGCTTCCCCGCACGTGGAATGCCGGCACGTGGAGCTCGCGCTGACGCAGGATCTCAGAGATCACTTCAAACGAAGTATCCTCAGGCCCGATGCTGACGGCGTACACATTGACGCGTGGCCGGTTTGGATCGCGAAACCACTGGTCGAATTTCGTCGTGGCATCCACCGAGTTCGCATCTGCTGCAAAAATCAGCACGGCCGCCGGATCCTGTTCCAGTTGGGTGATGCGCGCACCCTGCATCGGAACCAGGTCGAGACCAGCGAAGTAGCCCGTTTTTACCACATCGGCAATACAGCTGGCGGCCACAGTCAGTATCATTCCCAGTATTAGACGTTTCATATCACCAGCTCAATCCGCTTCAAAGGTCATCGCAATGCCTAATTCGCGTATCTGCTTTGGCAATGCGCTTCATGCGAACGCCAGCTTTTCGTTCATCTGAGGCTGGATCGTGCTCCCGGCCGCAATCTGACTGCCCGGCAAATCCATGGGTCGTGTTCCGGGAAAGATAAGAACATTTCGTCCGACGCTGGTGCCCGGCGGAAGCAGTACATTTTCGCCAATCACGGTGATGCCGGTGTCCAGCAGGTCGGGGAACTGCTGGTTCGCGATGTTCTCGTCGCCCGTGCCGATCGCGCACGAACGGTCGAGGGCGGTCGATTTATCCATGATGCACCGGTGGACGTGTGCTTCCTCGCCGATCATACAGTTTGGAAAAACGACCGAGTCCGTTACTCGCGCGCCGCGGCTTATCCGGACACCCGGAAACAGTACCGATCGCTCAACCGTGCCCTCGACAACGCAGCCACGCCCAATGTAGCTGTTACGCACCGTGGCCGAAGCACCTATGGCGGCCGGGAAATAATTCGCCACTTTCGAATCGTAGGTGTTCGTTCGCAGGCCCCACGAACGCAGATCCAGCCGCGAAGTCTCCGGTTCCAGCGTTTCCATGTGTGCATGCCAGAAGCTTTCAATGGTGCCTACATCCCGCCAGTAGCCCTCAAATACGTAGCCGAACATCCGGTCCTGCGCCAGCATTGCGGGCAGCACATTCTTCCCGAAATCCTTTTGGCTGTTGGGATCATTTGCGTCCTCTTGCAGGCGTCGCAAGAGGGTCTGCGCATCGAAAACGTAAATCCCCAGTGAAGCAAGATTGGAGATCGGCTCGACCTTCGGCTTCTCCTGGAAGCGCAGCACGCGACCGTCCTCGGCCAGTTGCACCAGTCCAAACCGGCTGGTATCTTCCCATGGCACCGGCTGAACCGCCACCGTCACGTCGGCACGGCGCTGCACATGCTGCCGGATCATCTCTGCATAGTCCATCTTGTAGATGTGATCGCCCGACAAAACAATCACGAGGTCCGGATCAAAGCGCTGGATAAACTGGCGATTCTGCCAGATCGCGTCGGCGGTGTTCGCATACCAGTCGCTGTCCTCGTCGCCTTTATACGGCGGCAAAATACGTGCGGTGCGATCGCGGCCCGTGAATCCCCACCACTCCCCCGTTCCAATATGCTCCGTCAGCGAGTGCGGTTTATACTGCGTCAGCACTCCCACCACTCCGATGTCCGCGTGCATAATGTTGGAAAGTGTGAAGTCGATAATCCGGTAATTGCCCCCAAAGGGCACTGCGGGCTTGGCACGGCGGTTGGATAGAATCGACAGCCGGGATCCCTGGCCCCCGGCAAGCAGCATGGCGATGGTTGAAGTCATCTGGAGCAGGTGCCTCGTGCAAAATTGTAAACGCCGGTGCGATTTGCTGCCTGTAGCGTGCCAAACGCAAGCGGGTAAGTCGGGAGCCTGAAATCAACCACAGAGGCACAGAGACATACAGAGAAACATAGAGAGTAAATTGCAAATGCTTGAACTCTTCGCTTTTCCCTCTGTGTCTCTGAGCCTCTGTGGTTTAAATCCCTCGCATTGCGGCCAGACAACCTTATGCCATGAGCTTGAATAAACCCGGCTCGCGCTCATAATGCACTCTTCGGTTCAACCTTACCCACGGATTTATTTTGGAGGCAGTCGAAGCACATGTCACGCAGGCGTGAAGCAGTCAAGCGCACCGTCCTACCGGATCAGCAGTTTAACAGCATGCTGATAACCAAGTTTATTAACTCCCTGATGGAGCGCGGCAAGAAGAGCACCGCCGAGCGGATTTTCTATGTCTCGATGTCCACCGCACAGGCCAAGGTTGGCGAGCCCGCCAGCGATGGTCTCGCATTCTTTACCCAGGCGCTGGAAAATGTAAAGCCGCTCCTGGAAGTAAAGAGCCGCCGTGTGGGTGGCGCCAACTACCAGGTCCCGGTCGAAGTGCGTACCGAGCGTCGCACCTCCCTGGCGATCCGCTGGGTTCTGGATGCAGCGCGCAGTCGTGGCGAAAAGACTATGGCGCAGCGCCTCGCCAACGAACTGGTCGACGCATTCAACAATACCGGCTCCGCGGTCAAAAAGAAGGAAGACACACACCGCATGGCCGAGGCCAACAAGGCATTCGCCCACTACCGCTGGTAAATAACTTAACATCTAAATTCACTGCGGCGGAAGAAAACTCTTTCGCCGCAGTTTTTGTTTATGGAACAGAAACACAGGAAGGAGTAAGACTTCGATGCATCTACAAGCCATTTTCCTTGATGATAGTCACCTGGAGCTAAACCAGCCTCTTCCCGGCAGCGCGGGCAAGCGCGTAACTATTGAGCTAAACGCAGACGTACAGAACGCCACGCATTGTCGTCTTATTTGGCAGCAGGTATATGGCGCTACACATGCAAAAACGGCAAATGAATTAGAGCAACGCATCGCGGAAGTTCGCGCAGGATGGGATGAGTAGTTGCCCAGGCTTTTTCTCGACTTGCGAGATTATCTACTTCGTTGAAGGGCCAAAAGACAGCCGGATCAGCCTACGAATTAGCTCCACTGCAACGGGAGCCGATCAGCTTTGCGTTTCTGAACTGTCCGTGCTCGAATGCAAAGTCCTGCCACTTCGCAATTCTGATTATGCATTAGTGCAGGCTTATGACAAGTTTTTTGCAGACCCGGATCTGGGTTGCCTGGAGGTAAGCCGTGCTGTGCTAAATACTGCGGCTCGGTTGCGAGCTGTGCATGGGCTAAGGACACCGGACGCTATTCAGGCCGCTTCCGCCATAACACTCGATGCAGATGTATTCCTTACAAACGATGCCAGTTTCAAACGAGTGACTGAGATTGATGTCGAACTTGTTGAGCCAGGCTGACGTTATAGGAAAGAGAGACACCCATCGCATGGCCGAGGCCAACAAGGCATTCGCCCACTACCGCTGGTAGACCCGCCGTTTAGCCGATAGCTTCGTTTAATAACTAAAACTTAAAATGAGAGAGAGCGGAGAGAAATCTCCGCTCTTTCTGCTTTCCGGCGACCCTTCAGGCGCGAAAAATGGGGTACTGTAGCCCCGGGCATCGGATTCCAAAAAGCCGGAATCCTGACCTTCGGCTGTGTTGCGCTGCACCTTCGGTGCGAAAAACCTGAAGGCTGCTGAACTTGAACAGCGTCCATGCTGCGGGCATGAAAAAAAACCGGGTGCCTCAAAGGCACCCGGCGTTTACTTCGCGTCGAAATCGACTATCTACATATCTACACTTATTTTTGGCTACGGATGGCCGCAATGAGTCCCGCACCGCCGGCATAGGCGCCACTCGATTGTGGATTTCCGACCTGTGTACCGTTGGTGCGCCAGATGCTGCCACGACTTACGGTTCCATTTGTGGAATCGTAGATCATGTCCAGGCATGCAGGCACAGATGCCGGATCATAGTCGGTAGCCAGCACGCCACCCAGGTTGTAATAGTTCCCGTCTGGGCCGCAGGAATGCAGCAACCAGGCTTTGCCCTTGCTGGTTGGAGGGGTTGTTCCGGAAAAACTGGCTCGATTAATTTCGTCCCACGAGACGTAAATGTAGGAGTTTTGCTTTGCAGCCGCATCTCCCGGCGGAACTAATGTGGGCTGGGCTAGAGCCTGCATACCAGCCGCATTACTTGCGGAGAATCGCCCGGTGATCTTAAATACATCTTTCACAAGTGCACTGGAAATGTACGCCACTGGTGTGGAGAGTCGTTCAAGAATTGTATTTTCTGCAGGCTCGGTATCTTGTTTTAACGCAATCCCGAATGAATGACATGGAGGAACGGCGTTGTGGTCAACCTGGTAAGCGGTGATCGCAGTGTCTTCGGTCCGCAGATCGTTCTTAACCCGGCTGACTTTGGCTCGTACTTGTGCCTCCAGAAAGTTTGGAACCGCGATTGCGGCTAGAATTGCGATGATGGCTACCACGATGAGCAACTCGATGAGTGTAAAAGCTTTATTCAAAAGGGTTTCACCTCTTTTCATATGAAGTTTTCCCCGCGCGAGGGAAAGATTAAAGCTTGTGCATTTGAGGAAGACTCTTTGCAACGGAAAACGTGGGTGGTTTTACCGAAATGTCGGCGACGCCCAAAATACGAGCCGCAGTGGCGTCATGCAGACCGTGGACCATTGACACTGAAGGAGCTTCCTGAGACGAGTTCGCATCGCTACCCTTCTACACCTTCTGCTTGCCAAACCCTCTCGGCGACTGTTTCTTCGCAGTCTTTTCCTATGTTCTATCAGCCACGCACGATTGAGGAGGCTCTCAGCCTGAAGCGCCAGCTTGGGCCCGATGCGGCCTTCCTGGCCGGCGGCACGGATGTGATTGTCCTGATGAACCATGGCCGGCTGGTAGCCAAAGCGACCATCGACTTGACGCATGTGACAGGATTTGACCGGCTCCAGGTTTCAGGCGTGGACGGGCAGGGTTCCAGCGTCACCCTGGATGGCGGCGTTACGTTCGCGCAGCTTGCCAGGCTGCCAGTGAAGTGCCTTGCGGAGGCCTCCCTGGGGGTGGGAGGTCCGCAGATTCGCAACCGCGGCACCATCGCGGGCAACGTGGCGACCGCGTCGCCGGCGGGCGATGGCAGCACCGCACTGCTGGCACTTGACGCGGTGCTCGAACTGCGCAACTCCGACACCTCGCGAAAGGTGCCGCTACGCGACTTCTTCCTGGATTACCGTAAGACTGCGCTCGCCCCGGATGAGATGATCACGGCGGTGGAGTTTCCCGGGAAGTGGCGCACCGCCTGGCAGAAACTTGGCAAGCGTGGCGCCATGAACATCTCGATGGTGTGCTGCGCAGTGGGGGTGTCACCGGAGGGAATGTTTCGCGTGGCGTTTGGCAGCGTTGGACCCTATCCGTTGCGCGCGCCAAACACGGAGGAGTTTTTGAGTGCAAAACTTGAGGAGCAGAACGGCAGAGGATCAGCGCTTGCAGACTCCCAGACCCTTGTCCTTCTTTCCGAAACCGTGATCGCGGAGGCCGAGCGGATGGCGAGCCACGAGGTACGGCCCATTGACGATTTCCGCGCAAGCGCAGCATACAGGCGCGCCATGTCCGGCGCACTTCTGAAAAAATGCCTGCGTGATCTTGGCGGCAAACCCGAGCCCGTGAAGTTTAGCGGATAGAAAATCCAATTTAAAATTCAAAATTCAAAATGTCTGAACCCGCTCCCCTACCCCCTACCCACTACCCACTACCCACTACCCACTACCCACTACCCACTACCCACTACCCACTACCCACTACCCACTACCCACTAACCACTAACCACTAACCACTAACCACTAACCACTAACCACTAACCACTAACCACTAACCACTAACCACTAACCACTAACCACTAACCACTACTCCCTGAACCCTAGTAAATCAGGAACTGCTTCCGCTCTTCGATAAACCGCTCGCGGGCGGGTTTCCAGCCGGCAATGATTTCCTCAGCGGTTTTGCCGGATGCGATCGCAGCGCGAATGGTACCGTCGCCCATCACTTTATCGAACATCTTCGCGCGCGACTTCCCCACCTTCGTTCGGTCGTCGATCTTCAGGATGTTTTCTTTCGGGTAAAGCCGGTGAACAGCCTCAATGATGTGCATCCCGCTATCGACCGGTCGCACCGCGTCGTAGTCCGTGATCAGCGCCTGCACGCCGCCGCATCGCTTGTCTTTGTAAGTGCCGTAATACGGCTTATAATAAACCGGGCGGAAGTAGAGTCCGGGAAGTTTGCGCCGGTTGAGTTCGTTGGCGAAGGTAATGCTGTCGATCCATGGCGCGCCGATGTACTCGAACGGGGCAGGATAACCGACGCCCTCGTTCACGCTGTGCAATTCGCCGACGGTACCCGTCAGCGCAATGTGCCAGCACGTCTCAGGCTTCTGCATGTGCGTGGAGGTGGGGACCCATGGCAGTCCCGTGTCCCACCATTTCATGGTGCGCTTCCAGCCCTGCATCGGAATCACGTGCAGCTCGCAACCGATCTTCAGGTTTTCGTTCATCCACTGTGCGGCCTCGCCGGGGGTCATGCCGTAAAGGTACGCGACAGGCGCCCAGCCCACAAGGCTGATGAGCTTTGGATCGAGAATGTTGCCGTCTACCAGGTCGCCCATCGGGTTTGGGCGGTCGAGTACCAGGAATGGAATGCCGCGCTCTTTGGCCGCTTCCATGCACATGCTCATCGTGCCCACGTAAGTATAGCTGCGGTTGCCGATGTCCTGGATGTCGTAGATCAGGACGTCGACGTTCTCCAGCTGTTTCATGTTTGGTTTGCGGATCGGCTTCTTGTTCTTGTCCTCGCCATGCAGGCTGAACACTTGAACCCCGGTGACCGGGTCCTTCACATTCTTAACGGCTTCGCCTGCCGTCTCAGCACCCCGGATGCCATGCTCGGGCGCGAACAGCGCGGTGAGCTGCCAGTCCGGGCTGCCGGCCAGCTTGTCGATGGTCGAAATGAACTTCGAGTCCATGCCCGTCGGGTTCGTGATGAGCGCAGTGCGCTTGCCCTTGATGAGCGAGGTGTATTTCGAGTCTTCGAAAAGCATCTCGTCGCCGAGCTTGACCTTCACTTTTGGCAGATCGGGCGGGTACAGGTTCGTCGGTTTCGACATGCGGTAAGTCTCCGTGGAGGTGGAGGTAGGCGCAGTCGTCTGCGCGGTGATGCGCATACAGCTGGCGCATGTAATTGCGATTAAGTAAAAGTGTATCTGGATTCTCAAGGGCCCATCCCGGAAGAGAATGAGTACGTCAGTGCTGATTGCTGTGAATTAAAGTCGCACTGCACCTTGGCAACGCAAATTTCCGTGAGGCCTACGTGGCTGTTAAAACCGTTTACTGCGGCTCGCGCGCGTTTGCGAGGGACGTCAGCCCAGGCTAAAGCCTGTACTCCGAACGGGGCTGTACTGCGAACGGCTGTACTGCGAACGGGGCGATTCTCGGTTGGTTGCGTTAGCCCAGGCTAAAGCCTGTACTCCGAACGGGGGTGTACTCCGAACGGGGCTGTACTATTAACAGGCCCTGTCCGTAATGAGAAAACACTTTACACACATGAGCACCAACTGCGCATTCGCCTGCGGCCCTGGAGAGCGGGTCAATTCTTTGCAGTAGCTTGAATGGAGTGGGGCAAAATGTCGGCGCGTATCCTCGTAAGTGACAGCCTTTCAGACGAAGGCATGAACATCCTCAAGAACAGCGGCTACGAGGTGGTTCATAAGCCCGATATCTCGATGGAAGATCTCGCAAAGGAGATTGCCGACTACGACGCGCTGGTGATCCGCAGCCGTACAAACGTGACTGCCGACGTGCTGCAAAATGCCAAAAAGCTCAAGGTTGTGGGTCGCGCGGGAGTGGGGCTGGACAATGTCGACGTGCCTACGGCGACCAAGCTGGGAGTCATCGTGATGAACACGCCGGCAGGCAACACGCTTTCTACCGCGGAGCACAGCATGGCGATGATCACGACCCTGGCCCGCAGCATCCCGCAGGCGGACCGCTCGATGCACGAGGGCCGGTGGGACAAAAAGAAGTATGTGGGCGTGGAGCTTTACGGAAAAACGCTGGGCATCTGCGGCCTCGGACGCATCGGGAGCGAAGTCGCCCGTCGAGCGCTGGCGTACGGCATGCACATCCTCGCGTACGACCCGTTCATGAACGAAGAAACCGTTAATCGCCTGGGAATTACAAAAGCGTCGGTGGAAGAGATTTGCCGCAAGGCGGACTTCATTACAGTCCACTCGCCTCTCAACCCGCAGACAAAGAACATGATCGGCCGCGAGCAGTTCGCGATGATGAAGAAGGGCGTGCGGATCATTAACTGCGCGCGCGGCGGAATCGTCAGCGAGGAGGCACTACTGGAGGCTCTGCAGAATGGCACCGTAGCCGGGGCTGCGCTTGACGTTTTCGAGACGGAGCCTCTCCCTGCGGATCATCCATTTCGCGCGATGGAGAATGTTGTGATGACGCCGCACCTCGGCGCAGCGACGAGCGAGGCGCAGGAGGGCGTGGCGCGCGATGTGGCCGAGCAGATTGTGGATGTGCTGGCGGGGCGGATCGTGCGAAACGCGATCAATGCGCCATCGGTGGAGCCGGCGATTCTCGAGCAGCTCGCGCCTTACATCGATCTGGCGCGGCGCATGGGACGCTTCATGTCCCAGTTTGTGAACTCCCCCGCCAAGGCGCTGCGCGTGTACTACAGCGGCAGTGTCCTGGATTACCCGGTGGCCAGCGTAACCACTGCGGCCGTCATGGGTTTCCTGGAGCCGATCAGCGAGGGGAACGTTATTAACTTTGTGAACGCCGGCCCGATCGCAAAAGAACGCGGGATCGAAGTTATCGAGCAGAAGTCGACCAAGCTCTACAATTTTGCGAATCTGATCACAGTGGAGATCGATGCCGAAGATGGCACGCAGCACTTCATTGGCGGTACGCTGTTTACGAAAGACAATCCGCGCATCGTTGTGCTGAACGACAAGTTCTTCGACGTGGTTCCCGAAGGCAACCTGATCGTCATTGAAAACCGCGATGTGCCCGGCATTATCGGCAGTGTGGGAACACTGCTGGGTAAGCACCAGATCAACATCGCGCAGATGACATGGGGACGAACACAACCCGGGCATGACGCTATCACCGTAATTAACGTGGATCAGGATGTGACGGAGGAAACGTTGAAAGAACTCGCCGCGCTGCCCAACATTATTACGGCAAAGCTGATCAGGATTTAAGTTCGAACAGCAAACTGCGACTTCGCTATCGCGTTCGCGTTTCGCGTTCGAAATCTTCGTCGGGTGGAGAGCAGTCGTATTCCGCTTCTGCTTCCTGCACGCGGTAACCACGGTTTCCAAGTTTCGTGAGCATTGCAGCAATTCGATTAAGGATCTGCTTCTGCTCGAAATTCTGTTCTGCTGAAAGAGCACCGCAGACTTCAAGAATGTCCTGAGCGGCAGCGCACTCTACAGCAGACCCACGAGCTATTTCAAAGTACCGGCGCCGATCTGCGTCGCCAGCCTTGCCATTTCCCTCGGCGATATTTAGCGGAATGGATTGGGAGGCGCGCAAAAGCTGGTCCTTTACGTTCTTGTATTTCGGGGTCAAATCATTAACGTACTGAAATACCCAGGCGACATACTGCAGCGAAAGACGATATACGTCTAGCTTCTCGTGGCCGAACAGCAACATGTTGAGGCCTCCGATGCGTAATTGGAATTGCAGGAATTTAGAAGCGAAAAACAGCTAATCAACGTTTACTGCTTAGAGTGGCGAACTTCGAGACGCGAACGCGATAGCGAGACGCGAAGTTTGGACTTAAACCCTCTTCTTCCGGTTCCGAACGTAGTCGGTAAAGATGAAGGAGCCGAGGTTGTCAAGCGAGGCGTAGTACGCGCGGCCCTTGTTCGCCTTGGTCAGCTTGTCGACGAAGTCCTTCAGGTAGGGGTCGCTCGTCAGCATGAAGGTAGTGATGACGATACCCTTGCGGCGGCACTGGACCGCTTCGTTGATGGTCTGGTTGACAATTTTGGGGTCGAGGCCGAACGGGTTTTTGTATATCATGCCGCCTTCGAAAATCGCGCTCGGTTTGCCATCGGTAATCATGAAGATCTGTTTGTTCACCTGGCGTTTGGAGTTGAGGACTTTTTGCGCAAGCTCGAGCCCGGCTTTGGTGTTGGTGTGGAAGGGACCCACGCTGATGTAAGGCAGATCGCGCAGTGAGACAAGCTGCGCGTCATCGCCGAACAGGCCAACCTCCAGCGTGTCCTTGGGGTAGCGCGTCTGGATGAACTCCGCCAGTGCCATTGCCACTTTCTTGGCGGGGGTGATGCGATCCTCGCCGTAGAGTATCATGGAGTGGGAGATATCGACGAGCATCATCGTCGCGCACGAGGTCGCCTGTTCGCGGTGGTTCACCTCGAGGTCGTCCTCCTCCATGGTAAACTCTTCAAGCCCGTGCTTTCGGACAGCGTTCTGGATTGAACGGGTGAAGTCGATGTCATTCACCATGTCGCCAAATTGAAACCGTCGCGTCTCCGGCAGTTTCTCGCCGCCTTCGCCGGAGTAGTTGGTACGGTGACTGCCGCCAATGTTGTCGCGTTTTAGAGATGCAAAGATTTCCTCAAAGGCGTCGGTCCGAATCTTTTGCTCGCCCTTGTCGGTCAGCTCGAAGCGTTGCGTCTGGTCGTTGGATCGGACATAGTTCTGATCGTGGAGGTACTCCTTGAAGTTCTCCATGGTGAAGTTCTCATCGAAAAATCCGTAGCGCCTGCCGAGGTATTCCATCCACTTGAGTGCCTTCTCAACGTCGCCGGCGCTCTGTGTCAGCAGGTGTGTGAAGAGTTTCATCAGGTTCTTCAGCGTCATCTGCTGGGTGATGCTTTCGTCCCAGTGGCTATAACGTACGCGCATGGCAGGAGCTACATCAAACCGAGTCTAAAATTGACCGCCCGCGTTACTACTCGGCGCTGAAATAACTGACGTGTACGGGGACGGCCGCGGCAAACCCGTGATACTCGCCGGGATCGACATTGCCGTTGCCGTTTGTCGTAGCGGGAGCCTGCACGGCGCTCACCAGCACAGAGGCGTCGGCTGTGCCGTAGGCAACCGCCGCGATGTAAAGCGTGGGTGGGATGGCGGCCTGCGAGCCGTAAAGCTGGGCAAGGTCGACTGTGCCCTCGATCACCCCCGTCGCGCCGCCGTCTGCTTTGGCTGTCATGGCTGAAAGTGCCTGGGCCTGGGCGGCATCGAACCAGCCAGAGAAGCTGTTGTCGACCTCGTCTGCCAGGAACGTCTTCCATGTGAGCACGCTGCCGCCCTTGGCCCACATAGCTGTGTGGCTGCTTGCTGCATCGTTGCCGATGAGGATGAAGTGATCGCGCGAGGACGACGCTCCGTTCGTTGCGACGTAGAGCAGGTTTCCAAACTGCGAAGCCCAGAGCTTCAGACCAGACGGGTTGTCAGCGCGCAGCATGGCATTGCTTTCAGCGATCCCATCCAACGTCCACGGCGAAGTCGGCGGCGGCACTCCCGCAGTGACACTGAAGTGCCAGTCCGCCCCGCCGTTGTTGTCCCAGTTCGAGCCGCCGTCGTTGGTCACCGCATCGAGCTGCGTGGCACTTGCCGAAATTGTGACGGTCGTCTCCCACCGGGCGGAGGTTGAATTCCATAACATCGTGAGATCCGGACTAACGGCGGCCCAATTGTTGATGCCGTAGTGGAGCTTCACCGTCACCGCGCTGGAGATTGGTCCGCCCACTGGATTGTACTGCATCATAGCTTGCTGTCCTGCGACTGGCGTGGCAGGTATTACGGTCATGCGCTGGCCGCCTCCACCACCGCCACCGCTTCCCGTCAGCGTGCCGACGTACACGTGCTGGATGACCGAGCGCGCGGTATTTCCCTGCGAATCGACCGCCTCGACGTAATAGTCGAGCAGCTTTCCTGCCTGACCGGTGATTGCGGCACTCGCGTGATCCGCAATGTAGGTTGGAAGCACGCTGTAGTCGATTCCAGACTTGTTGTAGATGTTTGTCTTCGGGAAGGCGCGAAGATTCATAGCAGTCGATTGCCAGGCTCCGACTTCCGCACCGCCCGCGAACGTCTCATTTTGTGTGCTGGCGATCGGGTTCTGTCCGTCGCCGTCGACGCGCCATTTCAACGAGACGCTTCCCAGTCCGCTCGCATCGGAGACAAACGTCCAGACGGTGAAATCTGGACCGAGGGTCTTCTGCACGTAGCCAGTCTCGACTCCAAAGTTCACCGCTCCCGGGTTGTACGGCCATCGCTGCGGCAGCCAGATGCTCGGCTCTGTAAGGTCGGTGAAAGAACTGCCCAGCACGAGGTTCGCATTGGTTACCGCTTCGTTGCAGCCCACGGTCGCCTTAATCTCCATGTCGCCGGGTGTGCCGTAGTAAACATTGCCGCTGTCGAGCGAGCCCAGGTAGTAGTGCCATGCACGCTCGACAGGGCTGGTGGAGGCGCCGGGACTGAGGATCTGGTCCAGGTCGGGAGCAACGCCGCTGACCCGCTCCGCAGTTCGAACGCGGTTCTCGGCGGCAAGCATTACCGCGTACTCACGCGGCTTCTCGTGCCAGCCGTTGACGGGATCGATCTGCCCGCTTGAATCCAGCAGGGGGTAATTCCAATTGATGAACGTCGGGCTTCCGAAATCGCCATCTGCATTCACCCAGGGTCCATCTTCTACGTGAACAACCGCGCTGGACGGCACAGGATAGCTTGCGAGGTACTGCTGGATGGTAGTTGGCCCATAGCCAGCGGAGACGGCACTGCTGGCAAAATTCTGTACGTCGTTCATGTAGTAACTGAAGCCGCCACCGTAGGCATTATCCCCGTCGTGTGCGAGCAGCACCAGCATTGGGCGCGCAGGATCGTTAAAGGGAGTAACCGGCGACAGCTGGCCCGCGCCGAAAGACTGATATCCGTCGACCCAGCCAAACTCCTGCGCGGCGGGTACAACCACGAGCTTTTCGACAACGCCTGTATTTGGGTTTACCCATTGAGCCTGCTGCGGAGTGTACGCCAGCGGCGAAGCATTGGCAGGCGCGCACCCACGCGAGATTGTCTGGCGATAGTAATTTGTCTGGGTGGTATTCTGAACATCGGCTAAGTTTGGCGGCTGGCAGTTCTCTCCACCACTGCCGAACTGCAGGGGGAAATCGGCGCAAGCGCGAGAGATGTGATTGCCTGAGACAATGCTCCAGTCGATCCCCTGCGCTTTGAGGAGCGGGATGAGGTGCTCGCTGAAAGCCATTTCGGTGGGGAAGTATCCGCGGGAAAGTTGCGCGGTGCTCAAGCCCCAGCGCTGTTCCATCTTGCGGCGCATGAGACGCAGTTCCATTTCCACAGTCTTGCTGGTTTGAAGCGGGCCCAGTGAATGATGGAACGTGAAGTTTACGATGTCGAGGCGTGGGTATGCGCCGCTGGTGGTCCAGCCGTGGGCCTGGATGAACGAGTTTTGCCAGCCGGCGAAATAGCTCGCCTGGTTTCCGGAAAGCGAATCGACATTCTCGATCAGCGAACCCGAGTACGTAAGCTGCGCGCCTGCATTTGTATGGCCGAGGAGGGTCTGTATACTGTCACGCACGCGGTACTGGTACGCGGCCTCGCGGTCATCCACTCCGAAGATGCCACTCACATCATCAAAAGGATAAGAGCGTCCGCCAATCTTTGCCGCGATGGTGTCCCAGGCGACTTCATATCGGTCAGGCGCGGTGGCGCGCTTTCCGTTCCAGTAAATCGGCTGGTGCAGATGCCAGAGCCAGGTGGTTTGAACGGGCGCAGTAATGCCAGTTGTTGCGATGGCGAAAAAGGCGAACGCCGCGGCGGGGGAAGTGGCAATTCGAACGGTCATCTGCCGATAGGACATGCCAAGGCGTCCTGATAATCAACCGCCAAGTTAAACCGGTTTAAGATCGACTGGCAGATTAGGCTTGCGGCCATGCAGATATTGCACGGCAATAGCAGGGCCACCTTTGCTGAAAGGCTTTATTAACACCGCTATTTTTGAGAGACAGAGATGACCATCTGTAATGTTGAAGATTATACGTCTTCGGGTTGGGATTCCGCAGCAAGCGCGAGCCAGTCGGCGCGTGCGTACTGCGAGCACCTTGAGCGTGGCGAAATTCTCTACTTCCCGCAGTCCCCGATCGCGTTGTCGCAGGAGGACCGGGAGTTTCTTTTGTCAGCGGAGCAAGCAGGTACCCGGCTGCACAAGAATATCGCATATCGGCCAGCACAAGATCGGGTGACCGGGCTCTCGAATGAAACGTCTGCCACGGACCTGGCGAATGTACGCGCCGTGATGGGGCGATTTTCCGGGAACGTGGTAAAGTTTGTCAGCGATTTCCTGAAGCCGTACGACGGAAAGTGGAAGCTGGACTACGCCAGCTATCGTCCAATTGAAGAAGAAGGACGCGATCTTGCAACGCGCTCGCGTAATGACCTTGTGCATGTCGATAACTTCCCCACCCGGCCAACAAATGGCGACCTGATCATGCGCGTGTTTCTGAACATCAACCCAACCCAGAATCGGGTGTGGGTCACTGGTCCGCCGTTTCATGAAGTAGTGGACGAACACGCCCCGAAGGCCGGTCTGGCTGAAGTGGCTGCACGCGTGGGGTCTGCGCTTGCAGGTGTCACGCGTACCGCCGTTCGGGCCAGGAAAGCGCTTGGTCTGCCGCTGATTGATCGCCCGCCCTACGACCAATTCATGCACAATTTTCATAACTATATGAAAGAAACGGAAGGGTTCCAGAAAACCGTACGGAAGGAACGCTCTGAGTTTCCGCCCGGTTCCACATGGATTGTGTTTACCGATAAGGTACCGCACGCGGTGATGTCGGGACGTTGCGCGCTGGAACAGACCTTTATCATTTCTAAAGAAGCCCTCGTGCTGCCGGAACTGGCGCCCATACGAATTCTCGAAAAGATGACCGGCCAGGCACTTTCCCGGCGCTGAGCGAACATGGCGTGATTAAAGGCATGTGCGCACTGTATTACCAACTTAGCAGTTATGTATTACATGCGAGAGACAAACGTGAAAACAATCTCACTACGGTTGCCGGATGAACTTGCCGTCGCGTTGGAGGCCGCCGCCAGGCGCCGCCGCGTCAGTACCTCAGCCTTCGTTCGTAATGCCGTTCAACACAGCCTGAATGACCAAAGCGAGCGCATCAGTTGTTTTGACCTGTCCGCTGATCTTGTCGGAGGATCCTCCGGCCCGGCAGATCTATCCACGAATTCCCAATATATGCTGAACTTTGCTAAGTGAAGTCCCTCGATCTGCTCGATACCAGCTTTGTGGTCGCTCTATTGAACCGGAGCGACGCGCATCATCATTGGGCAAAGTCACTTTGGACGGAATTAAAACCGCCTGTACTCACGTGCGAGGCCGTATGCGCCGAGACGATGCACCTGATGCGCAATTGTTCAGGTGGTGGACGTGAGCTTTTGGAGCTGATAAGCCGCGGCATCGTTGTAATCCGGTTCCAGGCCGGTGAACATGCGGCCGCTTTGAAACTGCTTATGCAAAAGTATGCAGATCTCCCAATGTCTTTTGCTGATGCATGCCTTGTTAGAATGGCGGAACTGGAGCCAAACTCCCGCGTCTTCACAGCCGACAGCGATTTCACGATTTACCGTCGCCATGGACGACAAAGGATAATAACAGAATTGCCTCGCACCTAAGCCGACTGAAGGTACCGCACGCGGTGATGTCGGGACGTTGCGCGCTGGAACAGACCTTTATCATTTCTAAAGAGGCCCTCGTGCTGCCGGAACTGGCGCCCATACGAATTCTCGAAAAGATGTCGGGAGCGCAACTGGCGTATTAAAGTTTAAGCCGTCTACTTCAGGCCGATGCCCGGCCCCCACCAGTAGATGTCACCTCCACTTAACGTTCCGTTTGTTGGATCGTAAGGACGCGGATCGCCCTCATAGCTTACCGTCTGGTTGATCTGCAGATCGTCAAAGTTATCGTAGTCGGTGTCCGGCGCGTGACTGATGAGAGACCACACGACCGCGTCATTCATGTAGTCGCCGATCTCAAGAAACACATGCCGGGGTGGCGATGCAGAAAACTTGAGCTGCAGGCCTTTGTGGACAAGCGTGTATAGAAACCGGACCGGATAGCGGTCAGCGCTCGGCTGTGGCGCATTTGGGTTTGCGCTGAAGTCCTCATCATTTCCATAATGAAATGGGTGCGGCTGTCCTTCGTAGGGCTCAGCCGGCCTCTTGTTCGGGAACTGGTCGTCAGGAATACTGGTGAGGTAAGCGACTGGGCTCGTAATCCGGGTGGGAACGCAGAAGTTGTAGCAGCGCTCGTTCAGACTACCCGGGGACGTGCGCGGATAGGATGGAAAGCCTTTGTCATGTGAATTGAGGTAGAACGGGTACTTGTTTTCATCGACACGATAGGACTCGATCGCGGTCGCGATGGTGCGCATGTCCGACTTTACGCGGCTGACTTTGGAACGTGTCTGCGCTTCAAGGAAGTTTACGACAGCGATGCTGGCCAGAATGGCGATAATGGCAACGACGATAAGAAGTTCAATCAGCGTAAAAGCGCTGCGATGCGGCTTTCGACCCCGAAACGGCCCAGTGCTCATCACTCCTCCGGTTTGGCAACACCTTCGGCTGCCGGGGCCTCGGCGTTCTCGCCTTCCACGCGTACAGGCTGCTCGCGCTCGATCTTTTTCAACAAGGTATTAATGCGCGCAGCCGTGCGGCCGGTGTCATCCAGCTTGAATGTGAGGTTCGGCGTGTATCGAAGATGCACGCGTTCGGCAACGCCTCGCTTTAAAAAGCCACCTGCCTGGTTCAGCGCAGCAATTGCTTCAGCGCTGGTTTTGTCGTCCGCCAGGACACTCACAAATATCTGTGCATTATGCAGGTCTTTCGAGGTGTGGACCGTATTAACCGTGACCATAACCTCGGTCAGTCGCGGGTCTTTAAGTTCCGTGAGAATCAGGTCCGCCAGTGCGGAACGAATTTCTTCGCTGATGCGCCGGGTGCGAGAGTGCAATGTCATGGTGAAGCCTACACTCCCTGGTGCGTATTCGTCATACGATGATGTTCGAAAAAATGTTCCGGAGCGACACCAGGTGTGAAACCTTCGAGCGCCTGCGCACTGCGTAAACTCACCCCATTGGTTTGCGGCCGGGAACAGGAAAGCAAATACGACTGATATATCGGTGCAGAAACGTTGCAAACACCTGTAGCGCTTAGCTTAACAGATTCGCCCTTTGGAGGGGCTGCACAGATTGAAGCCTGAGAAGCAGGGAGTCTCGACCCGCGCGGTCCACGCCGGCGAACCCGACCCACAGTACATGAACTCCATCACCACGCCGATTGTCATGACGTCATCCTACACGTTCGAGAACATGCAGGACGTGCTCGATTACGTCACCAAAAAGGTCGACCGCTTCGAATATGGCCGATATGGAAACCCGACCACGGCCGCCGTGATTAAGAAGCTGCGCGATCTGGAGGCCGCCGAGGACGCGGAAGTGTTCGACAGCGGGATGACCAGCGTGAGCTGCACACTGCTGGGCCTGCTGAAGAATGGCGATCACATGGTGATCACCGATGACGCTTATAAAAAGACGCTGATGTTTTGCGAAAAGGTGCTGCCTCGGTTTGGCATCCGGGCGACAATCGTCAAGATGGGCGATTATGACCAGATGCAGGACGCACTGAAGAAGAACCCGGACACCCGGATGGTCGTAAGCGAGAGCCCTACCAACCCATACCTTAACATCGCCGACATGGATGTGCTGTGCGAGCTGAAGGAGAAGTACGGGTTTATTCTTGCCATGGATTCGACCTTCGCATCGCCCGTGAACCAGCGCCCCCTGGAGCAGGGCGCGGACGTGGTGATGCACTCAGCCACCAAATACCTCGGCGGACACAATGACCTGCTTGGCGGCGTCGTACTGGGCACGAAAAAGCATATCGAACAGGTGCGGGATTACCGCAACACCACGGGCGGTGTGATGGACCCAATGACGAGCTATCTGCTGCTGCGGGGTCTGAAGACGCTGGCATTGCGCATGGAACGGCTGAACGCGAATGCGACTCGCATGGCCACCTGGCTGGAGACGCATGAGAAGGTTCGCCGCGTCTACTACCCGGGATTGCCTTCGCACCGCGATTATCTAAAGGCGCAGAAGTACATGAGCGGCTTTGGGGGCGTGGTCACTTTCGAGTTGGCCACGCATAGCTTCGAGGAGATCAGTGCGTTCCTGTCGAGTATGAAACTGTTCAAGATCGGGCCCTCGTTCGGAGGCGTGGAAGCCCTTATCACGCATCCGTATACGATCTCGTACTACGACTATCCCGCAGAAGAACGGAAGCGTCTCGGCATCCTGGATGAGCTGATCCGCATGTCCATGGGCATTGAGGATTTCGAGGATCTGCAGGCGGACGTGGAACAGGCGCTTGTTCACATCAAGCCAAGCTAGCCGCAGCCGGTTTGCCGGCATAAACAGCTAAGAATAGAAAGCAGGTAAAGGAGGCAACGCGGAGAACTGTTTTCTCTGCTTAGCTCTGTTTTGAATGGAACCCGCCATGCATCTTGAACTGGTTGATCCTACCGAAGAGTACGAAGCGGAGTATGATGCGATGATCGCCGAAATACTCGCTGACGGGAACACTTGCGGATACAGCGGATACATGTTGCACGACCGTGGCGATTCTAATTTTGCCCAATATGTCGGTAAACTGCGGGATGAGGCTGCAGGACTGAACCTGCCCGAGGGCCGGATACCACAAACAACATTCTGGCTGCTGGAGAACGGCAAGCGACTCGCCGGGGAAATCCGGCTGCGGCACACACTCACGCCGTCTCTACTGCAGAGGGGTGGAAATATCGGTTATATCGTACGTCCGAGTTTCCGGAACCGCGGCTGCGCAACTTTCATGGTGCAGCAGGTACTGGATCGGGCGCGGAAACGGGGAATTGACCAGGTTTTAATCACTTGTGACGCCGAAAACGCGGCATCGATAAGCGTCATTCAAAAATGCGGCGGACAGCTGGACGAGCAGAAGGTCACGCCCGACCAGGACTGGCTCCGTTTCTGGATTCGCCTGGTGTAATAACAGCCCCAGCATCCCCGGTTAGTCGCGATTCATTGCCTCAGCTTCAGCGCGATCGCCTGGAACTGCTCCAGCGCCGCAGCCAGGTCGTCGGCAATCTCCTGCGCCAGCATATCCGGCGGCGGCAGGTCGTCAGTGTCCTCGAGCGCTTTGTCCCTGAGCCAGAACAAGTCCAGGTTCGCCTTGTCGCGCTTCATCAGCTCATCATACTCATAGCAGCGCCAGCGCCCGTCGCTTTATGCTCGTGTCGATTCCTGGGACCGCCGGCATCCTTGCCGGCTTTCCTGGGAGCGTCGGCATCCTTGCCGGCTTTCCTGGGAGCGGCGGCATCCTTGCCGGCTTTCCTGGGAGCGTCGGCATCCTTGCCGGCTTTCTTTCCTTTCCCCGTCTCCTCTACTTTGCCTTCCTCATTCTCCCCAAACCAGCAGCTCACAAACTCATCCAGGTGATGCCTGCGCAGCGGATTCGTCTTCAGCGTGAAATGCATGTTCGTGCGCAGGTCGTAAACCCACAGCCTTGTCGTCCACGGCTCCTCGCGCGCAGGTTTCGCATCAAAGGACAACACGTTCGCCTTCACGCCCTGCGCGTAAAACAAAGCAGTCGGCAGACGCAGCAACGTGTGCACATCAAACTGCTGCAGCAGGTTGCGCCGAACGAAAGGCCCTGGTGGTGCTGTTACTCAGAACTTGTCAAGATCGAGAGGCTGAGATTCACCACGCTCGTGCTCTTTGCGAGTGAACCACGAATGCACTGGCGGAGGACTCAATGGATAACCTGTCAGTCAAATCTTCCGTGACGTTAGCAACTTAATTAGTGAAAACGTCAACCGTTGGCTGTTGAAAACAACCGACACCGGAGGTGTCGAACATGACTAGCCGCAGGTGCAACCTGCGGGTCTTGAGCGTAATATCCCCACGACCCTGAAGGGGTCTAACAAAGATAGAAGGTTTTTCAACAGCCCGAATTGATCGATTGTTTTCTCGATACTGCATCTGGCATCAGCGGTACGTTTCCGCGTGTGCCTGTTTGTACAACTCGACAAATATATCTGGCCGCACTACCTCGTAATCCTTTGGCAGGCGTCGAGTATATTCTGTCAGACGCGTCGGTCCGGTCTGAAACCCATTAAAGCCGAGTACGGCAAATGCGGGCCGGGCTGGCGGAATGCGCGTAATAACTTTTTGCACCCATGTGGTTATCTCCTGGGCAGATTGAAGACCGACGGCCGCGGAGCCAAAGTTATGGAAGGCGGGTCTCCTCCTGCCATCCGGTGTATCGAACCAGGAAAAGGAATTATCGTATGCATCGGTGCGCGGCTCAGCTTCCAGAAACATCGACGCGAGGTGCGGAAGCCGATTGAAGTAGCGCTCAATGGCGGGTGTGTTCATCCACCAGTTCCAAACTTCGCGCGAATCGCACGCGTCCATGTAGATGCCGGTGGCGTCCAAATAGGCATCAAAAAGCCTGGCCGGGTGGGGAGTCGACGAGCCGTAATCAGCCATGACGTACCCAAGCCCGGAGCATGCGGTCACGAAGAAATCCTGCGGCGTGGCGGTCTTATAAAAGTGCTCCAGTACTTTGGGACAGAGATCAATCATCGCAGGACTGAAGTTCCACCCGATGGGGATTTGCCCGCGTCCAGGCTGGTTCCACAACAGTGGTCGGATCTGCGCGAAGCCGGATATGTTGTCCCCATCGGAAAGCAGGTACGTCACGTAGACTTTAGCTGGATCCAGCTTGAGCATCGGTGTGGGACTCTGCTTCAAAACCGGTGCAGGAAACCCCGAATGAAAGCTGAGATTTCCCGGCGAGACAACCGGCACAAGAAAGTGCGCATGATCTGAAAAGAACTTCACCACAGCGAGTTCATCCAGTCCCTCCAGCCCTGAACCCGGCGGTGACGCTGGCCACCACGATTGCCATACACCGAGGATGCCGGTATTCGCACTGGTTCGGCTTATGACCCGAGCATAGCTTTCTTTGCCAGCATCTAATGCGAATGTGGATTTATCCATCCAGAAGCAGATTGCCGAGTGAGCAACCGCGTAGTCAGTTGCGTAGTCCGACCATGGATGGCGGTGAATGAGAACGTGGGTGCTGAATTTGTCCTGAGCGGTACCAAACCAGTCGAGTGTCTGCAGTCGGTTGATCCATTTGCCGCGGGCGTCTTCCCGCACAGCCAGTTTCAGAACCTCGTTCCGATCCGATGTGACCGGCAGCAGGCGTTTTATACCACAAAGGGTGGTGAACACATTGAGAGCATGAGCACGCTCGGGATCAGACCAACAGGCCTCGTCGTACAAAAGTGCACCCTCATAGGACGATGCAAACCGGGTAAGCGCGGTTGATGAAGTGATGGTTTCAAATTTCAGGCCCTCGCTGGCGAGGATTTCGTGCCACCAGTCTTTCAGCTGTGCGGCGAGAGCGGGATTTTCGTTTCCTTCATAGCTGGCATCGCGAATGTAAATGCGTGGCTGTGTGCGGTTGACCAGACCCTGTAACACGTGCAGCGTGAAGCGCGACTGCGTGGTTTCTCCGTCGGCGTTTATGTAGCAGATAAGACTCGCGGGATGCGGTGATTTAGGAAAAACCGTTGCGCGATCCGGTTTGTTCAGAATTCCAGATAATGCAGCGAGTACTATTGCGAGAAGCCTCATTATCTGTAAAATGTAGCTAATAACGTCCGGTGCAAATCGTTTTTGCTGGGGAGTTAGGGGAGTTACGGGGACGTGGACGACCGTTCCCTCTGCGACGCTTGAGGATCAATTTGCGGGACGTCGATTAGACAACTACTTCTGTATATCAGCGGAGCTCCTGATGTTTTTCAAACTAACATTCGTTCCAGTTAACCCCCGCGCCGGTTTCAACGACGACGGGCACATCCAGCGGCAGCGCATTCTGCATTTCCGTCTGGACCAGTTCGGCCAGGCGATCCAGCTCGGTCTTTGGTACGTCAAAGACCAGCTCATCGTGCACCTGCATGATCATACAGGTACGAAATCCTTCCTGTTTCAGCCGGCGATGAATGTTGATCATGGCGATCTTGATCATATCTGCACTCGTGCCCTGGATGGGAGCATTTGTAGCCATGCGCTCCGCGGCGTTGCGCGCATTAAAGTTTCGTGAATTGATGTCGGGCAGATAGCGGCGGCGACCGCTGACCGTTTCCACGTAGCCGCGAACCTTGGCTTGTGCCAGGGTGCTGTCGAGCCACGTCCGCACGCCCGCATAGCCTCGGAAGTATTCCTCAATGAAAGTCTTGGCGGTCGCGAAAGGGATCTTCAGCCGCTGCGACAGTCCCTGGGAACTCATGCCGTAGATCACACCGAAGTTCACCATCTTGGCGACGCCGCGCATCTCGCTTGTGACGTCCTCGTGTGCGATGCCGTAAACCTTCGATGCGGTGAGTGTGTGAATGTCGAGGTTCTCCTGGTATGCCTGCACGAGCGCGGGATCTTTGGTTACATGCGCGAGCACGCGCAGCTCGATCTGGGAATAGTCCGCACTCAGCAGTACGTTTTTTTCGCGATCGCATGGAACAAACCCCTGCCGAATTTTGCGGCCGAACTCCGTGCGAATTGGTATGTTCTGCAAGTTGGGATCACTGGAGGAAAGACGCCCTGTCGCAGCAACGGCCTGGTTGTAAGTGGTATGGATGCGACCCGTCGCCGCACAAATCAGCGTGGGCAGAACATCGACATAGGTGCTTTTCAGCTTTTCGAACTGGCGATAGTCGGCGAGCAGTCGCGGCACCTCGTGAACTTCAGCCAGCTCCTCGAGTACCTGGATGTCCGTCGAGTACCCGGTTTTCTTCGACTTTACCGGCTTGAGCTGCAAGTCCTCAAAGAGTACCTGCGCGACCTGCTTAGGCGACCCGATATTAAACTCGCGCCCGACGGATTTCCAAATCTGGTCCCGCAGGCGTTCGAGATGCGCGTCGGTTTCCCTCGCCAGGTCGCGGAAGTGCGGCACGTCGATGCAGACGCCGCAGTCCTCCATGTCCATGAGGACCGGGACAAGAGGCAGCTCAAGTTCCTCGAGAAGTTTTTTTGCGCCGGCCTCTTCCGTGCGGGGCTCCAGATCATGCGCGAGCTGCAGCGTCATGTCCGCGTCCGCGGCTGCGTACTGCGCGGCTGCGTGCACATCGACTTCGTCAAAGGTGATCTGGTTTTTGCCGGAGCCGATCAGCTCCTCGATGCGGGTCATTCGCACACCGAGCATGTCTGCGGCGAGGTCTTTCAATCCGTGGTTGCGGCGGTCTGCATTGATCAGGTAGGATGCGAGTAACGTGTCGAACACGACGCGGTCGATTGGCAGGCCGTGGCGGCGCAGAAGACGCCAGTCGTACTTGGCGTTATGCGCGATCTTGTCGATCGCGGGATCGAGTAGAAGCGGGCCGAGTTCCTGCCGAATAAGCTCCAGCGGCAGTTGCTGCACTTCCGCTCCCCCGCCCATGGCGCCGACGTGCATCAGCGGAATGTAGACGGCGTTGTTGGGCTCAATACTGAGCGAGATTCCAACCAGCTTGCCGAGAATTGTATCGAGCATATTGCTTTCAACGTCCAGCGCCACACGGCCAACCGTGCGTATGTCCTGGCAATACGCCTTCAGCGCTTCCGGAGTATTGATGATGCGATAACTGATCTGGCGCTGGGACGTTTCGAGGTGCAGGTCCTCAAACAGTTTGCGAAATTCAAGCTCGCGGTAGATCGGCGCAAGGAGCGCAACATCAGGGGCTTCCATGCAGCAATCGGCGATATTGAATTCCACGGGCACATCGTAGCGAAGAGCAACCAGCTGGCGTGATAGAATCGCGCTTTCACGTCCGGCCTCCACGTACTCACGCTGTTTGCCTTTCAGCTTTTCGGTATTGGCCAGCACCGCTTCCAGTGTCTGGTATTCCTCGAGCAGTGCGCATGCGGTCTTTGGACCGACGCGTGCAATACCGGGAACATTGTCGGAGCTGTCGCCAATCATCGCGAGGAGGTCGCCGACCTGCTCGGGGTACACACCCATTTTCTGTTTGACGCCTTCGCGATCAAACTCCGTCTCGGCATCGGGTTCAAGGCGCAGCACACGCACCTGGTCGTTAACGAGCTGGAAGAGGTCCTTATCGGCAGTCACTATCCGCACATCATAGCCCTGCCGGGCGGCGGATTGACAAATGGTGGCAATGATATCGTCGGCCTCGAAACCGGGCATCTGCAGAATAGGGATACGCATCCCTTGCAGGATCTGCATGATGTAGCCCATCTGCTGACCAAAATCCTCGGGCGGCGCGAGCCGGTTTGCTTTATAGGCATTGTACATTTCGTGGCGGAACGTAGGTCCGCCGGAATCGAAGACGACTGCCATGTGCTGCGGGCGATGTGTCTTGAGCAACTTGTGCAGTATCTGGGTAAACCCAAAGACCGCATTTGTCGGTATGCCGCTGGAGGTGCTCAGCCGCTGAATTGCATGGTAGGCTTTGAACACCTGGGAATGGCCATCGATGACGTATAAAATCGATTCTGACATGTCGTCCTTGCTACATTTGTATTGTGGCGGCACTCATGTTTGCACAGTACGCTGGTTAGAAACTGGTTACCCTTTGTTGCACAGTCGAATAATTGTGCACTTTATTACGGCTGCAACTGCTCAAAAACCCAGCAATCGTCTTGACACTGGTGACTTGTACGTCCCATCCTTTTCCCGTTAGCATTGCCCGTAGGCAATCTCTATGAGCACCTCATGACAGGTCCATATCACAAGTCTGTTCTGCCAAACGCCGGTATAAACGCCGATCGGCTACTCGAAACACTTTTCGATAGTGTGCGTGATGGAGTAGCAATTACCGACGACCAGGGGCGGATCATCTGCTGCAACGCTGCGCTAGCCATGCTCGGGCAGCGGCCTATCAGCGACATTATTGGACATACGCCCGCGGAATTGTGGAAATCCGTTGGCAATCAAGGTGAGACATCCGGAGAGACGACGGCTCGCGAGGACATTATCGAGCGGCCGGACGGCTCCCGTCGAACCGTTGCCGTCCGGTGCTACGAGTTAGGCGGGGAGCCTGCCGCAACGGCCGTCCTGTATCGAGACATTACACACCTGAAGCTGCTGGAGCGACGCGGCCGCGAGTCCGATAAGCAGTATAAGTTATTGCTGGAACACGTGAATGATGGAATTCTGATCACACAAAATGACACCATTGTTTACGCGAATTCGCACCTATCGCAAATGCTTGGCTGCCATCCGGCTGAGCTGGCGCTTCTGAATCGCAAAGACCTTGGATACAGTGGCGGCGAAAGCGACAGCAGCGAGAGCCGATTTGAGACGATCTTTACACGGAAGGACGGCTCGACGATCGATGTAGAAATCGTGAAGTCGGCTGGCTACTACGCAGAGGAAGCTGCGGTATTTGAAGTGGTGCGCGACATCACGAGGCGACGCCGTATTGAGCGTCGATCGTCGGTGCTGTTGCCTCTCGGACAACGTCTGAATCTCGCGAGCACCGATAAGGAAGTGGCGCGCGTTACACTCCAGGCTGCGCAGGAGTTGATCGGATGGCATTCCAGCACGCTGGAACTCATGGAGCATCCGAACAGTCACATTCTGCATCCGGTCATCTTCTTCGATACGATAAACGGCGAGATCACTGAAGTGCCACCCCCGACGCAGGCTTGTCGCGTGGACTCGCTTGCCGCACGTGCGTTACAGCAGGGACCGCTGCGTATAAACCGTAAGCCCGATGAGACTGCTGAAGGTTACCGGGCATTTGGCGACACCAGCCGGCGTTCGATGTCATTGATGTTTGTGCCAATCCGCGGTGGTGACGATACTGTAGGTGTTATGTCGGTGCAGTGCTATGATGCAGATTCATACACCGATGAGGACCTGGAAGCCTTGCAGGCACTGGCCGAGCATTGCAGTGGCGCACTGCAGCGTACCGTCGCGCTGGCAAGCTTGCGATCGAGCGAGCAGCGGTACCGGCAGATGTTCGAGAAGAACCTGGCGATCAAACTGGTGCTGGAACCGGGGACGACGCAAGTTGTCGATGCCAACCCGGCGGCGTGTCGATACTACGGCTACTCGCTGGAACAGCTGAAAAACATGCGATTTTCCGACGTTACGGTTTCGGAGCACGTGGAGATGTTCAGCCATTTCAATGATGCAATGGCTGAGCAACAAGCCGTTTTTACTGCAAAGCATCGGCTATCATCAGGCGTTCGCAGAACGGTCGAGATTTCAGCAAGTCCACTTGAAGTAAACGGACGCACGTTGCTGCATACGATTCTACACGACGTGACCGAACGCGAACGTGCGGTCGCGCAGGTCGAAGCGCTGGCTGAATTGGGCCAGAGGCTGAATAGCGCCCTGAGTTCAATTGAGGCAGGCCGCATCCTCGTTGATGTTGCGGATAAACTGATTGGCTGGGATGCTTGTTTCGTCGACCTGTTTGCGTCGGACGTGGACCAGAACGCGATGAAGCCGGGTCATCTACTGTTGCCGGTTGTTCATATCGACAATGTGCGGGGTCAGCGCCAGGAAGTGGCGCCTCTAAATTCCGTGCTTCCAGCTACGTCTATCAGCTACAGGGTACTCCAGGAAGGCGCTTACATGATTTTGCGCAGTCCAGGGGAGATGAAGCTGCGGCCAGGGCAGATGTTCGGCGATTCCGGTCGTCCGTCTGCATCGCTGATGTACGTTCCAATCCGAGGGACAGCCGGTGTGCTTGGAGTCCTTTCGATCCAGAGTTACAAATTCAACGCGTATACAGCGTCCGATCTCCAGATGCTGCAATCGCTTGCTGATCATTGTGGTGGTGCTCTGGAGCGCACGCGCGCTGAAGAACAGGTGCGGCTGCTGGAAAGCGCGGTTCGCCTGTCGAGCGACATGGTAATCATTACGGCGGCCGATCCAGGCAGCCCGACCGGCACACGCATTGTGTTTGCGAACGATGCCGTGTGCCAGGCCACCGGGTATTTGCGCGAGGAATTAATGGGGCAGTCGCTTGCAATTCTGCAAGGACCGGATACCGACCGTGAAGTGCTTGCGCAGATGCGAGACGCGCTGCAGGCGGGCAGCGCAATCACGGTCGAGCTGACGAATTACAAAAAAGACGGCACAAAGTACGTGGTCGAATTCTCGGCTTACAGTATCTCGGACGATTATGGCCGCCCGCGTTATTTCGTCTCGGTGCAGCGCGACATTACCGCCCGCAAACGCACTGAACATGAGCTTGTACACCGGGCGTTCCATGATCCGCTCACAGGGCTGGCAAACCGCGCCCTGTTATTCGAGCGGCTCGAGCACATCCTCGCGCGATCCAGCCGCAGTAGCGAACGTTTTGCCGTGCTGTTCCTGGACCTCGATGGATTCAAGGCAGTGAATGATCAGTTTGGCCACGACGTTGGTGACCTGCTCCTGGTTTCGGTCGCCCGCCGGCTTGAGACATGTGTGCGCCCCGGAGACACGGTGGCCCGACTCGGCGGCGACGAGTTCGTGATCCTGCTGGAAGGCGTGGAAAGCAACAATGACGCAAAGTGCGTCGGGGATCGTGTGCTGGAGGTGTTCAATACCAGCCATGAAGTCGGCGGACATACGCTGATGTGCGGCGCAAGCATTGGAATTGCGCAGCAGCCGCAAGGGCGCACGACTCCCACCGAAGTCCTCAAGCTGGCTGACAATGCGCTCTATAGCGCGAAAGCCAGGGGCAAAAAGCGCTACGAAATGTTCGGAGAACCTTTAAGCCCGCTGGCTGATTAAACTGCGTCGGCAGGCCGTCGATACAGCCCATGCTCTTCAATATATTCGCGGACTGCTGCCGGCAGCGCAGAGCCGACATCCGTCCCTGCTGCTAAATTCTCACGCAGGTCGGAACTACTCACATCCGGCAGGTAGCAGCGCGACATTACCTTGCTGCCAAGCGGCTGCCCATCCTGAAGCCGCGGAATAACAAGTAGAGGCGCCAGCTCTTTTACCTCGTCGAAAGCCCGCCACTTCTGCGCCTCCTGCAAGATGTCACTGCCGATAATTAACCGCAACTGCACCGCCGGGTTCGCGTTGCGCAGCGCGCGCAAGGTATCTACCGTGTAGCTCAGGCCGCCCCGCGTTTCCTCCGCACGCGACACCTCCACAAAGGACCGTACGTGAGCGAAGGCGAGCTGGCACATTGCAACGCGATGCTCAAACGACTCCAGCGATTTACCGAACGGGTGCTGGTAGCTTGGAATTACCAGCACCTTGTCCAGCGCCCACACGGACAGCGCGAAGTGACATGCCAGAACATGTCCGATGTGAGGCGGATTAAAGCTCCCGCCAAACACACCCCATACGGGCGATTGCCGCTCATCAGTGGCAGTCACACTGTACGTCCCGCAAGATACTCGGTCACTTCCCAGAGCTGCGAACGCAGTGCGTCGGGCAGCACCTGTAATGCGGCCAATGCGTTTTTGGTCAGCTCACCGCAACGCGCGTCTGCTGCCTGCATGGCTCCGCACAATTCAAACAACTGAAGCGCCTCCTGAACGTGCTCAGGCGTCGTCTCATCGCGAGGGAGATTCAATATCGACAGTAGCTGCGCCCCAACGGCGGGATCCGCATGTTCAAGTGTGTGTGCCACAAGAAAGCTGCGTTTGCCTTCGCGAATGTCCGAACCAATGGCCTCCCGCCCCTTGCCGTGGGTCAGATCGATAACATCGTCACGAATCTGAAACATCGGCCCAATCATCAGCCCAAATGTGGCCAGCGCGGCAGTTTGCCCGACAGTAGCATCCGCCGCAATTGCGCCGGCGATGAGCGGAGCGGCAAGGTAGTGGCCGGTTTTCTCGGTCACGAGGTGCATGTACTCTGCCGTGGTGATCCGCTGGTGGCGTGCATTCATATCCAGCGCCTGGCCGCGGTGCGTGTGGTCCAGTGTCGAGCGCATCAGCTCAAACATGCGCACCGTCCGTTCCGGCGGCGCCTCAAACTCATCAAGTAACAGTGCCTGAAATATCTTGGTGAACAGGTAGTCGCCGATATTGATTCCATGCGGCAGTCCGAAGCGCTTCCAGACGGCCGGTCTACCCCGTCGAAACTCATCACCGTCTTCGATATCGTCATGGACGAGGCAGAAATTATGCATCAGCTCGATTGCGGCGGCGAATGGAAGGGCGGGGCGGGACGCTCCAGACAGGGCCTGGCACACAAGCAGGCATAGCAGCGGTCGGATCCGTTTACCGGTATTGATCGCGTCAGGGTCGAGCCCAAGGGCATAAGCGGTTCCATCGTCGAGGTTCTCTATTGCCTCGCCGGTTGGCGTGATGATTTTACGAAGGACATCGTCAACATCCTGTTGCGCCTGCACAAAAAAGGCTTCGAGTTCGGGTGAAAGGCGATTCATAGGAAGGTATTAGTGGGGCTCTATTGAAACCGGGGAACAAAAAAGTGAAGCGGGCAGAGCCAAATCGTAGCCCCGGGCGCGCGACGCGACAGCGCACTTCGAAACGCCAGGCGCCGGAGTCGTCCGAACCTGTCCGTCTGCAGAAGTACATGGCCGATTGCGGACTGGCGAGCCGCCGGAAATCGGAGGAGCTGATCGCAGCGGGCCGCGTGCGCGTGAATGGCAAGGTCGTGAAAGAGCTCGGGACGAAAATCGTTCCGCGGACCGACAAAATAACTGTCGATGGAAACGTGGTACGGGACCGCTCGCATGGTCGCCTTGCTTACTATGTAATGAACAAGCCGCGTGGGTTCCTGGTGACGGCGAACGACCCCGAGCGACGCAAAACTATCTACGACCTTTTGACGGATGTGAAAGAACGTGTGGTACCCGTTGGGCGGCTGGACAGGGATTCAGAGGGTCTGTTACTGCTGACGAACGATGGCGATCTCGCGTATCGGCTCATGCACCCCAAGTACAAGGTAGAGAAAGAGTACGAAGTACGCCTGAACGGGCGCGTGCATCCCGGCAAAGTTGCAAATCTGCGCGAAGGCGTAGAAATTGAAAGCGGCAAGACGCAGGCTGCACAGGTGCAGGTGCTGGATGAAAACGAAAACGGCACCCGCCTGGCCATCATTATAACAGAAGGCCGCAAGCGCCAGATTCGCCAGATGTGCGAAGCGCTGGGGTTCGAAGTGCGCCGGTTATTCCGTGTGCGCGAAGGTAAGATTGTACTGGGACGGCTGCGGCCCGGGCAGCATCGAAAACTTACCGAGCAGGAAGTGCGACAGTTAAGAAAAGATGTCGGGCTGGAATGAGCGGCAACGGCTAATTGTTCGTACTGCTTAAGTCCAACCTGGATGCTCCGCGCTCGCGACTTATTGCGGCGTCACCCCGCATTATTGCTGCTGTTGCTGTTGCTGCTGCATCTGACGGTGGTGATCGATACGCGCCGACACAGACTCGGCGTTTTGGGCTGGTGACCAGACGCTGACACCCACTGGCTTTATCTCGACAACAGGCGCATCCGCTGGTGCTACCTGCACAGCAACACTGAGTTCGCTGGTCGCGCTGCCCTTGTGCACACCGCGGGTGGGCGGCACATCGGAGTAGTCGCGTCCTACGGCAACGCGTATGTGCCGCTCAGCGGCGACCAGGTTGTTGGTGGGGTCAAACCCTACCCAGCCCAGCCGCGGCAGGTAGCCTTCTACCCATGCATGGGTGGCGTCGACAGCAGAACGGTCGTTGGCATCTTCGCGATGAAACAGATAGCCGCTGACGTAACGCGAAGGAATCCGCAGGAGCTGACGCATGATTGTCAGCATGACGTGCGCGTAATCCTGGCACACGCCAGACAGGCACGTCAGTGCATCGTCGATCGTCGAGTCCACCTGCGTCGCCTGCGGCTCGTAAGCAAACCGGTCATAGATGGCTGTGTTCAACTGCCTGAGCACGGTAAGCGGATCATCGCGCCGGACCATATTGAGCTCTTTGCCCAGTTCGATAAGCAACGTCGTCGCATGGGTGAATCGGCTCGGCATCAGCATTTCGTAAAGATCCTCTTCGTCGACTGCGGCATCGAGTTCATCCCATGCGGACTCCGGCAGACGCTCCTGTATTTCGGGGAAGGGCATCACTTCGACAAGCGACTTTGCGGCAATGATGAGTTGTCCGTGTGGTTTGGGAACATCAAAGTGGTGAACGATATTGCCGAAGTGATCCGGGTGGGTGGTCACTGCGGCCCGTGGGTTCAAGTTTAATTCAAAGCTGCGGCAGACCTGCTGGCCATCGGTGGTGGGCTGCATGCGCAGTTCCGTGAGGCTCTCAGTGATGGGCAAGCTGTAATGAAATCTAGTGATGTGGCGAACTGAGTAGTGCATGGCTAATTACAGAAACACCTCCGTGAACCCCGCATGCGTGCGGCTGAAATAATAGACTGAATCAGGAGGCAAGGGCTACCTCTATTGCGTACTCGATGTACAATTGATGCACCGCGTTGTGGATCTCCGCGGCCTGCTTTTGAACGTCGCGGAGGTAATGGTGGAGGTTACCGGAGAATACCTCGTCAATGTTGGTGAAATCGAGAAAAGCACACAGCCTGCCTGCAAGCCGGTTCACACGGCAGTTTTTGGCGGTGTCGGTTGTTTCGGAAATAGCGTCGAGACTGCTTTTGATGCAACTCGAACAGAAAGCAACTGAACGGGGAAACTCGGGATTCAGGAGCAGAAACTCGGCGATGCGCTCACGGCGAATCTCCGCTGTATAAACCTTACAATAAGCCTCAAACGCCGTGCACGATTTCAGGAGTACAACGGACTCAAGGTACTCTCCCGCGTCCACGGGACTGTCGCTGCTCATGAAAGCTGAGCCGAACGCCGCATCGAGTAAACGCGCTGTGGCAGATGCCCGCTCCAGGTACTTCCCGAGCTGGATAAAGTGCCAGCCTTCGCCATGGCTCAACGTCGAATCTGTGATGCCCTGGAACAGGTGCGCACCCTGCTTAATCGAGGTGAAGAACTCGTGCGGCTGCCCACCCCAGATGGATTCGATCGTTGCGCTGCGAATATAGAGATAAAGCCCGTTCAGTTGTTCCCACATTTCGGAGCTGATCTGCTGTCGGACCTGCCGGGCATTTTCGCGTGCCACCTGGACACACGCGCTGATCGAGTGTTCGGATTCGACTTCAAAGCCCAACACACGTGTGACCTCATAAGCGTCAGACGGGACTGGAGTGTCGGCGCTGTCGGCGCCAAGACCCTGCATAAGACGCTGCCATCGGTCACTCGACGATTCCGGGCTGTAATCGAGCATGCTTTGCAGGTTCACGTCCAGTACGCGCGCATTGTGCTCGGCCCGCTCGAGATAGCGGCTCATCCAGTAAAGGCTGTCCGCGACCCTGGACAGCATCAGTTATCACCCGCACTTTCGCCAGGTGCATGTAACACCCACGTATCTTTGCTGCCGCCGCCCTGGCTGGAATTTACCACAAGCGAGCCGCGCGTGAGAGCAACCCGGGTCAGGCCTCCCGGCACGATAGTCACGCGATCGCCGTAGAGTATGTAGGGGCGCAGGTCCACATGCCGCGGCTCTACCCGCCCATCGACGAAACAGGGCGCCGTAGACAGCTGTATAGTCGGCTGTGCGATATAGTTGCGCGAGTTCGCCGGTATAATGCGCGCAAACTCTTCGCGCTGTTCCCTGGTGCTGTGTGGCCCGATCAACATGCCGTAGCCGCCGCTCTCCCCCACTGGCTTTACCACCAGCTTATCGAGGTTTGCGAGCACATGGTCGCGCTGCTTTGCGTCATCGCACAGGAACGTCTCCACGTTCTCCAGGATCGGTTCTTCATCCAGGTAGTACTTGATAATTTTTGGCACGTAAGCGTACAAGGCCTTGTCGTCTGCAATGCCGGTTCCGATTGCGTTGCCGATTGCCACGTTTCCCGCACGATAGGCATTAAGCAGACCTGCCACGCCAAGGATACTATCGGGACGAAAAGCCAGTGGATCGAGAAAATCGTCGTCCACTCGCCGGTAGATCACGTCGACGCGCCGCAACCCCGCGGTTGTCCGCATGTAGAGAACGTTGTCGTGCACCAGCAGGTCGCGCCCTTCTACCAATTCGATGCCCATTTGCCGCGCGAGGAATGTGTGCTCGAAATAAGCAGAATTGTAAACGCCGGGCGTGAGCAAAACAATGGTGGGTTCGGCGACGTGCGGCGGCGCAATAGCGCGCAGCGCCGCGAGCAATGCCTGCGGATAATGCTCGATCCCCATGATGCCGTAATCCCGGAACATGGCAGGGAAAACGCGCTTCATCACCTGCCGGTTCGCGAGCATGTAGCTCACTCCGCTCGGCACGCGCAGGTTATCTTCCAGCACGGCAAAACTGCCCGACGGCAATCGAATCAGGTCGCTGCCAATCACGCTGATGTAGATTCCGTTGGGCACGTGGAGGCCGCGCATTTCGCGGCGATAATGCCTGCAGCTGTACACCAGGGGACGCGGGATGACTTTGTCGCGCAGGATCTTGCCTTCATGGTAAAGATCGTACAGGAAGAGGTTGAGGGCTGCAATGCGCTGGCTCAGGCCACGTTCGAGCGTGCTCCATTCTTCGGAAGTGATAATGCGCGGTAGCAGGTCGTAGGGAAAGATCCGCTCGGTGCCCTCATCGTCTCCATAAACTGTGAAGGTAATGCCCTGATGCAGAAACGATGCGTCGGCTGCCTGCTGGCGTCGCCGCAATTCCTCGGGTGCAAGCTCCTGCATGCGGTGGTAGAGCTGACGGTAGTGCTCGCGTGGCTGGCCGGGCGAGGCAAACATTTCATCGTACGCTTCGCCGATTGCGTAGCGGTCGTACGGCGTGTCAAAATCTTCCAGGGCCATGATACTCATATGGAATATCCACACCGTGCCGGCATAGCGGAAAACATAGCCAAAGGTTCAGGTTCCGTGAAAGTTAATTCAAGGAATGAATCGATGATGTTCCGATTAAATGATTAAAAGGAACCGATTTACGGCGACCGCTTTACTGCAAATGAAGCGCTGCCTTTACCTCACTCAACGTCATGCCCGGTTCACTTGCTTCGCCTCTCTCAGATCGAGCAGATCCGGAGCGTCCAACAACAGAAAAGCGAACCACAGAGGCACAGAGTCACAGAGTCACAGAGGCATGCACAGAGGGATTTTGGTGCGCGGCTCGGTGGGCGGAATTTCTTCATGGTCAGTAAACGGACGTGTCCTCGAAATGTTCGTCGGCACTCTGTAGCACGAGAAACGGTCGACTTCGGAATATCTCCGTCCCTATATCTTCCAACGCGCAGACGATACTCCGCGGAAAGCTCTGGGGTGCCCCCTGTAACCTATCGGTTGTTACGTCCTTGTACACGCTATCTCCAACTACCAAGAAATTCCATAGCCGGATATCCTCCATGTGGGTATACGCTCGGGTTGTGCGTGAATTTGTACGTACCAGTCTGCTCGTCGGGCTGGTACTGGATTGAATCGCCGGGCTTGGCCGCCAGTGGATCGAGCGGAACAGGTTTGCCGCTGCGTTCACTTAGTTCGTGCAAGGTCCGTGGCATCGTACTCGTAGCGTTACTTCGAAGCCGTGCAATTTGCATCATGCACTCGGCCTGCAAAACTGCTGCCTCTGCTTCGCGGCCGCGTTCATTCATCATTGCGCGGTTGTATCCGGGAAGCGCAACGTTCGCAACAGGGTTCCCCGCAGATTTCTTGTCACGCCACTCCTGTATTCTTTCACAACGACTCAGCAATGCGGGTAAACTATCAGAGTTAACGGTGCTATAATTCAGCGGTAGCCACTCCAGGCTGGAAAGAATGACACCGCAAAGTGTTCTCCGAACATAACTTTCATTCTTAGAAAACAAATCAGCAGGGCCTGGAAACGTACTCGGCAGGCGTAAGCCGGAAAGATCCTTCCTAAACGTGGCAAATTTTTCTTCGAGTTGCTTCGAAAGCTCTTCATCAAAATGCCGATTAAAGTTTTTCAAACGGTAACCGCCGGTTTTTTCCAGGCCGATACGGCACTTGATCGTCTGTGCGGTCCATATCACTTCGGCTTCACACGTGCGAAGTAAATTTTTACGCGCACGCTGCGGATCCAATTGATCGTACAATCTGGCTGCGATCTCCTCGCTCGGTACGGGAACAGAGCTCATCAGCTTACTGCATACATCGAAGCAAATACCATCCAGCGCTACTCCTATCATTCCTTCCATCATGGAAGTGGTGGCGACCTTAAAGAATTCGGGCAGGTACATCCAATTCAGCAGTAGCGTATAGGCTCTGGTCGTATCGGAGTCAGCTACTGCAAGCCATACCGCGGTTGGCAGCAATACGCGCGTTACCTGACGCGCATGAAACCCCTGCTTGAAGTAGACCGACTGCTCCGCGAAAGAAGCATAAGTCCACCCAAGCTCTTCAATGCGGCACTTTTCGTGCAAAGTGAGCAACGCTTCGATTGGAGTGCTGTTAATATCTGAACAGACGATCAGGCTTTCGGTCGTGTAGTCGTTACTTCCAAGGTAGCGTTTGACCCATTCCGGACCACTGAAGGGAACATTTCCGTCCGCCATTCTACTTGGTTTTTTGGAAACCAGGTCTTTGGGTTCGGCTCGCATAGCCGAGAAAATACGGACAACTTCCGCGACACCTTCTCGCCCTCGTTCACTAGACGGATACTTCGCCTTGTAGGCCTCAAGTGTAGCAGCAATACCCGCCGCTTCAACAACGGCAATCTGCTTTTTCTCTGCATCCAGGAACCAGCGATCAGAGTAATAGTTTTCCAGTAACGCCAGGCAAACTGCCAGGCAAACAAGCAGCAATCCACTGAGCACCCACAAGCGTTTACGACTGCGCCCCGCCGCAGCGGCAGTGCGGCCTACCGCGATCTTCATCTGACTATTGTCGAGTTTGCGATACGCATTCGCTGCATTCCGCGTTGCGAAACTTATCTAAGCAACTCCGGACCGCCCATGACTGGATAGTAATCTATCTCAATGGGTTCTGCCCGACCTTATATCCGTCCATAATTCGGGCGATCGAAACAACTCGAATCGGAAAGCTAACTACGCGCTTTCCTTCTTTTCGCGGGCGATGTATACGGGTTCGGCGCGTTTTTCAATCACGTCGAGATCGATCCGCACTTCTGAAAGTTCGCTGCTGCGTGTCGGAAGGTCGTACATGATTTCAAGCATGACAGATTCCAGGATCGCGCGAAGCCCACGGGCGCCTGTTTCCATCTTAATCGCTTTTTGCGCCACCATTGCAAGCGCTTCCTGGTCGAACGACAGCTCGACGCCTTCCAGTTCGAAGAACTTCTTGTACTGTTTGATGATTGCGTTCTTCGGCTCCTGCAGGATTTGAACGAGCTGCTCTTCGCCCAATTTCTCCAGCGTCGAAACGACGGGCAAACGTCCGATGAATTCCGGGATGAAACCAAACTTGAGCATGTCCTGGTAAGTGACCTGTGCGAAGAGCGCGCCGACGTCGCGCTCTTTGCGCGATACAATGTCGGCCCCGAAACCCATGCTCTTGGCCGCGGTACGGTGTTCAATGATGCGGTCCAGGCCATTAAACGCGCCGCCGCAGATAAAGAGAATGTTTGTCGTATCGATCGTGATGTATTCCTGGTGCGGGTGCTTGCGTCCGCCGCTGGGGGGGACGTTGGCGACGGTGCCTTCCAGGATTTTAAGCAGGGCCTGCTGGACGCCTTCGCCGCTGACGTCGCGCGTGATGGAAACGTTCTGGGTGGTGCGCGCGATTTTGTCGATCTCATCGATATAGACGATACCGCGCTCGGCCTTCTCCTTGTCGTTGCCGGCATTCTGCCAAAGTTTGAGCAGAATGTTCTCAACGTCCTCACCAACGTAGCCGGCCTGCGTCAGCGTTGTCGCGTCTGCAATGGCGAATGGAACATCGAGAATCCGCGCGAGAGTTTGCGCGATCAGCGTCTTGCCGCTGCCCGTGGGGCCAATCAGCAGGATGTTCGATTTCTCCAGTTCAACGTCGTCGTTGCCGTAGTTGAACATGATACGCTTGTAGTGGTTGTGCACGGCGACACTGAGGATTTTTTTGGTTTGTTCCTGGGAGATGACGTACTGGTCCAGCGCCTTCTTGATCTCGTGAGGCGTGGGCAGGCGCTTGATGTTTTCAAGTGCAGCCTCTTCGGCCTTGATGAGCTGCTCCTGGCGCAGGCGATCGCTACATTGCGTGATGCAGTCATCGCATATATAAACGCTGGTCATCGTCTCCTTGTTCGGCAGCCCGCGGAACAGCGTCTTTACCGAGTGCTGATCCTTGCCACAGAAGGAGCATTTTAAGCGCATGCAGTGAGCCTCTCCCAAGAGTACAAATCACGCCGCGAAACCCACACCATGTGGAACTTACGTCGTCGTCCGGGAAGAATCTGCATGCCAGAACACAAACGGCAACAAAATCCTTCCGTAATTGTTAACCTTTAACGTTTTGGCGCATTCAGCAGCGCGCGATTGATTTTGGAAATAGCGTTTGGGGAAATGACGAGTCGCGACGCATCTTGACTTTAGATGTGCCGGCTCCTGAACATTCTTTATTATGAATCAACGGAACTTTCAGACCGCCCTGGCGCTTGTAACGACAATGCTTTTGAGTTCGTGGTGTGCAGCCGATTGTACCTACATCTCGACTGGGCTGATACCACTGAACGAGCTCGGGTCTGCGTCGTACCAGGGAAGCGCTGGCGGGCTGTACCCCGGCGGAAGCAATACTCGCCCTGCAGCCCATCTAACTTCAGGCACCGCAATCGCCAGTACGGACGTACTGCCTCGAGATTCCAGCGGCAACCCCGACACACTGGCAGGACGTATCGTGCTGATCTCGATTGGAATGTCGAACACGACGCAGGAATTCGGGTCAGGCGGATCCTGGTCGTTTAAGCCAAGGTCCGACGCAGACTTGTCTCGAGCGCCACTGGTTCGCATCGTTGATGGAGCCCAGGGCGGACAGACGGCGGCAGTGTGGGCGAACAGTAACGCCAACTGCTGGAATGTATTATCCAGTCGCCTTGTCGCCGCCGGTGTGACAACCGGCCAGGTCCAGCTCGCGTGGATCAAAATGGCCGACGCACAGCCCGCCCAGTATGGTGTTTTCCCCGCCCACGCGCAGTTGCTGAAAAGCGAGTACGCGCAGGTTATCCGCCTGGCCCGTGCCAAATACCCGAACATTAAGATCGCATATCTTTCGAGCCGCACTCGTGCCTGGCGCAACGATTCCACCGCACTGAATCCTGAGCCATACGCTTACGAATCAAACTTTGCGGTAAAGTGGGTCATTGACGATCAGATTAACGGCATCGGGAACCTGAACTACGACGCAGCCGCGGGAGCGGTGGTGGCGCCGTGGCTGAGCTGGGGCCCCTACCTGTGGGCGGATGGGACAAATCCAAGATCGGACGGCCTGACATGGCTTTGCTCCGATACCACAAGCGATTTCACGCACCCGTCCGCGAGCGGGCAGGCCAAAGTCGCCAACCAGCTCATGGCGTGGTTCCATTGCGATACCACCGCGCGGCCATGGTACCTGAAGACTACCAGCAGCGGGGCGCAGCCACTTGTAAACGTGACACCCAGCACCTCGGCCGGCGCCGCGCCTCTCAGCGTCTCGTTTAATACCAGTGCGTCGGACTCTGACGGCACAATTGCTTCCACATGGTGGAGCTTCGATGACGGAGGCACGACTACGACATTGAGCCCCACGAAGGTCTTCAAAGTTCCGGGAAGCTATAACGTCAGCGTCACCGTGGTCGATAATTCTGGAAACCATGCCAGCCAGACGATACCGATCACCGTAACTCCACCCGCGGGCGTTCGCGATTGGTATGGGTATCACTGAGGTCTGGTTCTTCCAACTCACAACCGCCAGACGCAGAAAATCTTACCTGAGGTACCGATGGATCAGGTATGCGAAGCTGCGCACCTCTGCCGTAGCTCGCCGGCCAGGCCGCAGAAATCCACCACGCGCTCAATCACCTCACCGATTGCGCGGTTCGGTGTGCTGGCCCCCGCGGTAAAGCCAACGCGCAGAGGCAATTTTGGCAGCCAGTTCTCCGCGGTCTCTACCTGGTGGCTGTCCCAACGCTTATGGCGTAGTTCCGTGGGTGAGACGAGGTGCGCTACGTCCTCGATGTGAAAGGCACGGGTATAGTGGTTGGCGATTTCAATGAGATGCGTGGTGTTCGAACTGTTAAAGCCGCCGACAACAAGGATCAGGTCGAGATCCCGCGCGACGAGTGCCTGCACAGCATCCTGCCGCTCCTGGGTGGCCGAGCAGATGGTGTCGAAACTCCGGAAATGCGCGTCGAGTTCGCCCGCAGTGTACCGGTCGGCCATGGCCTGTTTAAGCATACCGGCTATTTCGAGGGATTCGCTGCTCAGCATCGTGGTCTGGTTGGCAACGCCGACACGCTGAAGGTCGCGCTCCGGATCGAAACCCGGCAATGTGGCTCTCGAAAATTTGTTTCGAATGACATCCACGGGCACCGTCCCGCGGATGAAGTCGCACACCAGTTGCGCTTCGTCCTTATCCCGAACCACGATGTACTGCCCGCCGGGAAACTGCGTGACGTGGCTGCTGGTGCCGATCGTTTCTTCATGCGAGTACTTGCCATGAATGACGGCGGTGAAACCCTCTTTCGCGTATTTCTCAACGCGCTTCCACACGTGAATGACGGATCCGCAGGTGGTGTCGACGATGGTGCAGCTACGCTTGCGCAGGGTCTCCACTTCCTGCACACTGGCGCCGAACGCCGGCAGTATGACCACATCATCGGGAGTGACCTCGTCGTAGCCGGTGTCACCCTTGTACTGGCCGGAGAGAAACTGGATGCCCATATCGAGGAGCCGGCGGTTTACGCGTGGGTTGTGGATGATTTCCGTCGTTAAAAAGATCCGCTTGTCCGGAAACATGCGGCGCGTCTGGTAAGCGTAATCGATGGCTTTGTCGACGCCGTAACAAAAGCCGAATTCGCGCGCCAGGTTGATCTCCAGCCCAGGCAGCTCGAGCGTGTAATCCGCCTGCTTAACGCAATCCACGATCTGGCACGTATAGTCACCCGATATGTCCTGCTCCACGGCGGATTTGAGCCCAAATCCGTGGCGGTAAATACCCGTAGCCGCATCGGGTTTACCAATGGGGGAAGGCTTCAGCGTAGCAGCGGGGTCAGTCATGTCGGCATATGATACAGAACTGGAGAAAACTCATCCAAAAGAAAACGCACACCAGAGCATTGCTCAAGTGCGCGTGGATAAAATCAAGTCGACTGCGATCCAGCTTTGCGTGGTGTACTCAACAGAATCCGTTTACGGGAATGTCTCGTTATACTTGTTTTGAATTCGATCAATAGAAGGCAAGCGGGACGCGTTAATTGGGCCCGGGGCCGAAGAAACCCGAACGACATCTCCCCGGCTGACGGTTCCATTTGTTGGATCGTAGTCTAATCCAAAGGAGGCGTTTGCTCCCATTTGTCCGACATACCCCCCCCCGAAGAAGTTAACTTTGTCCGGCCCTGCCGACACAACCCTCCACGTCGCTCCGGAAGTCAGCCCTGCCCCACGCCAATTACCCGTAGTAGTGTCATACGCGGCGCCGTTGACAAAATCAAAGGCATTCCAGTAGTCAAAACTATCGTATTGGGTATCTAAGTCCCCAGTATTAGAAACGCCAAAACCTGACGGGCGAAAAACATCCGGCGGAATCGACGTAATATACGCGATGGGAGTTGTCAGGCGTTTAAAGCGGCCACTTACCGCATTCTGATTCGTAATGGTGGAATTGATGACGCTTTCCCCGTTCCAAGGGCTCGCCTGCGCGGACGTCTTACCGAACTGGATAACTGTCATCGGCTTGTTCTCATCAACGGTGTAAGACTCAAGACCGGTGGCAAGAGTTCGCATGTCCGCCTTAGTTCTGGCGACTTTGGATCGCGTCTGCGCTTCCAGGAAATTTGGAACCGCAATAGCCGCAAGAATCGCGATGATTGCGACCACAATTAAGAGCTCAATAAGCGTAAATCCTTTACGATGCATGCCATCCTCCGGGAGGGAAATTTAGATGTCTTGTGGCAAACCGGGCTTTCGAGTGCAAGAAAAGAAATCAAGGCCCTGACAGCCAAATCATCCAAACCTCGAACAAAACCAATCGACGAACGCCATCCATCGAGCGCATCTCGCTCACAGCAGCTATCGCACGACTGGAATTCGTGAAATTCGTCAGGTTCGTGGATGCTTTCATCCTGATGAATACTTGAGCCTTTCGCCTTGCATTGGGCGCGGGGGCGTTTCGTGCTGCCCCGCGTTTACTTGATCTATTACAGGAGCCGATTTACCCATGGCCAAGCGCCTGCTTTTTACCTCTGAGAGTGTCTCCGAAGGTCACCCGGACAAGGTTTGCGACCAGGTTTCCGACGCAATCCTGGATGCCTTGCTGGCGCAGGACCACAATAGCCGCGTGGCATGTGAATGCCTTGCGACAACGGGGCTCATTGTTGTCGCGGGCGAGATCACGACCAAGGCAAATGTGGACTACACCACGATTGCGCGCCAGACGGTAAAAGAAATCGGCTATACCTCCGACGACATGGGTATCAACGGCGACACATGCGGGGTGCTGATCGCGCTGGACCGCCAGTCGCCCGACATCGCCATGGGTGTGGACTCAAGCGCCGATAAGGAACAGGGGGCGGGCGACCAGGGCATGATGTTCGGCTACGCAACCAGGGAGACCCCTGAGCTGATGCCGCTGCCAATCAGCATGTCGCACGAGCTGCTGCTGTTGCTCAGCCAATTGCGCCATTCGAAAAAGCTGCCCTACCTGCGCCCGGACGCCAAGAGCCAGGTGACGGTTGAATACGTGGACGGGAAGCCCGAGCGCATTCACACCATTGTTATATCGACACAGCATTCACCCGATGTGGAAACAGGACAGATACGCGAAGACGTACTAAAGCACGTCATTCCGCAGGTCGGCGACAAACTTGGCTATTCGACAAAAGACATCATCCTGCACGTAAACCCGACCGGTCGCTTCGTCGTTGGTGGACCGCACGGCGACACAGGGCTGACCGGTCGCAAAATCATCGTGGATACGTACGGCGGAATGGGTCGGCACGGCGGCGGTGCATTCAGTGGCAAGGACCCCAGCAAGGTGGATCGCTCGGCAGCCTACGCCGCTCGGTGGGTTGCCAAAAATGTTGTTGCTGCCGATCTGGCGGAGAAATGCGAAGTGCAGGTGGCGTATGCCATCGGGGTCTCAAAGCCGGTCTCCATAAGCGTGAATGTGGATTCGTTCGGCACCGCGAAAATGGATGACGAAAAACTCACGAAACTTGTGGAGTCGTCGTTCGACTTATCCCCTCGCGCCATCATCCAGCAACTGGACCTGCGGCGCCCCGTATATAAGCCGACTGCGAGCTACGGCCATTTCGGTCGTACCGGTGATGGCTTTACATGGGAGCGGACAGACATGGTGGAACAACTGAAGTAACCGGCAAAGCGCTCCACGAAGCACCGCAATCCGCATGGGAATGCCCGTCCTGCGGAATCTCTTGATCGCGTCTTAAATACGAATTCGTGTAAATGTGTGAGCCTCGTGGATACTGCCTGTGCTGCTTCGCACCTGCACGCGCGTGTTCATGCATAGTTCTAATCGCGCCACGGTGGGTACGCGTCAGTCGGCGCTCATGCGCTGGCTGATTCTTGCAGTTGTCGTAGTTTATGCATTCCGTTACCTGGGGCTGGCACTTCACCGCGCGCCTAACCCTGACGAGCTGCAAAGTCTTGTGAATGCATTCGATCTTTCACGCGGCTTGCGGCTCTATCTCGATTTCTGGGACAATCACGGCCCCGCGCTGACGTGGCTGCTGGCGCCGCTGCTGCACTGGTGGCCGGACGATCATAACGTTTTCTTTGTCGCCCGGATGGTAGCATGGGGCATGGCAATGCTGACGGCATTGCTGGTTTACAAATGTGCGCAAGTCGCGTTTCCCTCAAGCCGGATTGTGGCACCCCTGGCCGCGCTGCTGTTTGTCGTATCGACACCGGTCATGGCGCACGGCATCGAGATTCGCCCCGATAACTGCGTGCTGTTACTGTGGGCTGGTTGTCTTCTTGCGCTGATACACGGCATCCGAAGCGGCCGGGGGCGATGGTGGATGGTTGCAGGCTTGCTGCTTGGCTGCTGTGCCGTTTTCACGATCAAAGTGCTGCCGTTGTGCGTGTGCGTCATTCTACTTTTCGCCGGCGCGTGTTGGATCCGCAGGTATCAGGCAGATGAAAAATCGCCGGCATTCGACCGCCCCTCAGTCCGCAACCTGCTTATGTTTGCGTCCGCGTTTAGTTTGCCGGTCGCCGTATTACTTGGGTGGATGTGGCTCTCCGGCTCGTTGGAAGCATGGTATCTTTGCGTTATCCAGGCGAACGTGGATCGGCAGGAACGCGCGGGGCTGAGCCCTTTTACTGAACTTTTCGAAGGTGCACCGATCTGGATCGGGTTGAGTTTTGCGAGCATCGGACTCGCATTGCGCCGCTGGATTGGCGGCCGTGCCGGCGCCGAACTTCTTCTCGTCGGGCCCGCCGCGTTTCTGCTTTTCCAGTTTGCGTTTCTGCTGCCGACCAAATTCTTGAGCTCACTGCTGTCGGCCCAGGTGCCACAGGCAATTCTAAGCGCCTGGTTCGTGTGCGAGCTTGCATCCAAAGTAGCCGCGCGCGCACCCGAACCGCTGAGATGGCTCGCCGCGCAGTCTATGCTCCGAAGAGTTTCAGTGGCTGCAGTCTTTGCTGTGCTTGCGTTTGCAATGCGGTGGGAATGGCAGCGAGAAGAAGTAAGGTATGGCAGGTTTTATAATACAGAAGGCGTGGCGTATGTTAAGTTCGCCAATGACGTGGCCGGACGTTTCGGTCGCGGAGAGACTGGGTTTGATCCGAGTGGCTATGTTTTCCTGCGCGAAAAACCCGGGCTTTTCCACATCCTTGTTACTTTCATCAGGCGGATGCACAGCGAAGGCTTCATCGATCTGCAAATCCCGGCGCTGCTGCGCTCCAGCAATTGCAAATATGTAATTTACGATGCTCGTGCAAACAGTCTCAGACCCCGGGATGTTGCGTATCTGCGCTCGCATTTTGTTCCGGTCGATCAAGTTACGATAGCGAAGCAACCGGCGGTCCTCGCAATTGCGGGGCACCGCAGCTCGCCATCGGGCCAGACAAGCGCGCCGATTTCGGCAGTGTACGCCGCCCATTGGAAATTGGGAACGAGGTGGCAACGGACTCCGCTCGGTTTCCACTCAGCAGGCAATAGCATAGGCATGCCGCCAAACGTATGGCTGCTCGCTGCTGACAATCGTCCCCGGTCCGCGCCCCCGGCGCAAATAACCGGCTGGTCCGCGTTCAAAGAAGCTGGTAGTGAAGAGCGTCCTGGCCGAGAGGCTGCACCCGCGTGGTTTACACGCTACAAGGCGATTGCTGTTGAGCGATGAGGGCCGCGATTTGCAGCATTAGTAGTGGAGCAGGAACACTGATTTTCCGGTAAACATTCGGCCTCTTTGTCAGTAGATGGAAAGGACTGCGGCTGCCCAGGGCTGTCTCGCGCGCGTAAGCTTCTCTTCGTAAGTACCGGCGTCTTGTACAACAGGTATAACTTACTTGACGTGCAGAGTACGGTAACCATAGATTTTACGCCAGAAGACGGCTGGTACGCCATCACTTGTCGCAGCCGCAGAAACAGATGTGGGAGCTAGATTCTTTTGAGGCCAACCGGTTTGAAACCAGCTTTTCTGTTTTTCATGTCCCTGTTGCTTTTGTGCACTGCCGCCGTAGCCGCGCCGAACGACGGTACTTTTAAGGTTCGTGTAGCCAGGGACTTGAAAAAAGAGGCTGCCGACAGCATCACGGCGGAACTAAAAAAAGAAGGCTATACGCCGGTGGATATCGTCCCGTCTGCCAGTGGATTTACCGTACTGGTGGGCGCGGCGCGAACAAAACAGGAAGCCCAGGTGCTGGCAAAAGACCTGAAGTCGGCCGGCTTCACAACGGAAGACATTGAAGAGCCCGCCGCCGCAGGCGCAACTGCCGGCGCCGGAGCGCCAGCAGTATCGGCAGACACCAGCGGAGGCACAACGGCATATCGCGTGCTGGTACACGAGTTTCCAAAGTCGGAGCAGGCCGAGCAGGGAAAAGAAAACCTGAAGGCCGAGGGTTTCACGAACGTCGATATCACTCCTGAGGACGGCAAATATAAGTTATACGTCGGCACTTTCCCGCAGCAGTCCGACGCACAGGCGCTTCTGAGCCAGATCAAAGGCGCGGGGTTTGCGATGGCGCAGGTTGCAACCATTGCCCGCCGACCGGATGCGAAGTCTGAGTCGGCTGCTGTGCCGCCACCGCTTGCATCTTTGCCGGCAAATCTTTCCGCCTCGCAAAAGAGCGATGCGCAAAGCCTGCTCGACAGAGCTAAACGTGCAGATGCGGGCGAAATGAGTTATGCCGAGTACCAGGAATTTGTAAAAGAACGCCAGCGCCAGAGCAGTGGCGTCAAAATGCTGATTGCAGGCTATGAGAAGGACCTCGGCGAGAAGCGGGAAATCCAGAACAAGACCTGGTCGCTCTACCGCGAATTCGACAACCTGTTGGAGTCGCGGCGCTATGATGCGGCCCGGCGCAAGCTGGATGAAGTCCGCGCAGTTGATCCAAAGGATGCCTACCTCCCGGCAAAGCAGGAGCGGTTGTCGATGCTGATGGGTTCCGGCGGTGGAACTGGAGCACCTGTTGTCGCGCAGGGTTCTGCGGCAGGTCCAAGGCCCAACGGCCCCAAACCAGCCGATCCGGAAGCCGTGCAGCAGATGCTCGCCGAAGCGCGCAAGGCTGAAGGCGAGGGACGCAACGAAGCAGCCCTGGCGCGTTATAACAAAGTGTATGAGCTGGATGCAACTCACGTGGAAGCGCGCAGCAAAATTGCAGAGCTGAACGAAAAGCTTAAACCGCAAGCCCCCGCGGCTGCGGGTACCAACCAGAAGCTGATCTACGGGGGCGGCGGGTTGCTGGTCGTTGTCATCCTGGCGCTCGCATACTGGAATTTCGTGAATGGCCGCCGCGAGAAGAAACTTGAGCAGCAGGTGCGCGAGTTGGCGCAGCACGGCAGCGTCGGCGCCCCTGCGCCTACACCTGCTTATGGCGCATCTGCGCAGACGTTCGTGGATCCCCTGGCACCGGGCGGCATGTATAGTGCCGGCTCGGCGGCCACAGCAGGAGCTGGAATGAGCGGCATGGGAGCGGCAGCCATGGGTGACATGGGCGGCTCAGGGAAGCTGTTTGCCGGCGGAATGGATATGCCGGGCATGGGCGCGATGATCGGCGGAGCGGAAGATGAGAGTGATGAGCGCGAAGAAAAGCCGGCCGCCGCACAACAAACTTTCGAAGCCGAAGAAGTGGGCCATGACGAGGATGTGGTGTCGCTCTCGAGCTTGAATTTCGATGGGCTGCAAATGGGTGGTGACGAGCCGGATGTCGAAGTAAGCGCCAACGACACAGCGCCGGTGTTACCACCGCCGGGGTCTGATTCGCTTTCCCTGGGTGACCTGGACCTGGGCTTTGGTTCGGCCTCTGCTCCCTCTGCTCCCTCTGCTCCTACGCCTGTGCCTGCGGAGCCGGTCAACGCCTCTTCGCCATCTATGTCGATGCCCGACCTGGACCTGGACGCACTGCTGAAAGGGACGTTTCCCGGGGCAAGTGCTGCAGCGCCGGACATGCCGTCCGCGCGCATCCAGGACATTTCTCCCGTGCAGTTGCCGTCGCTCGGAGAATTGACTTCCACCCAGGAAGAGAGATCGATCCATGATGAGCTGACCCTGCGTGAAATGAACGCTGGCGGCCTGGCTGCTGCCATGGGTGGCCTTGGGACCGCGCCGACGGTGCACATTCCAACACCTTTCCCTCAGCACGAATCCCTGGGTGGTGGTTCAGCCGGTGGAGCATCGCAGGCGCCTGTCGCGGCAACTTCAACCGCGCCCGCGGCTGCGGCAAACGCAAGTCACCACGAGCAAACGTTTGACCAGGAGCCCGTCGGATCGCAGCCCGCAAACTGGACGGGTGATTATGAGTACGCGTCCCTTACGGTCGACGATCAGAATTCCGTGGATGGCACAGGACGCTGCCTGAAGTTTGAAAAACGTTCGGGTGCGGGAAGCGCAAGCTACCACTGCAACTTTCCCAATGCCTCAGGTCAGGTGACTGTCGAGTTTGACATTCGGTGCGACGACAAGAACAAGTACCTGCTGGGATTCTATGTCGAAAAGGACGAAGACTTTAAGCAGTCGGTTCACACAATCGTGCACCGGATTGATTCGCGGAGCCAGCCGTCGCTGCGAATCCAGGGCGAGCCTGTCCCGTATGAGCTTGGCAGTTGGCGCCGTGTGAAGTACGAGCTGAACCTGCTGATTGGCGTGGTGAACGCATTCGTGGACGAGCAGCACGTCGTTAAAGATGCGAAGTTGCCGACGATTCCTGCCTATGTGAACACGCTCTCGATTCGCGATAACCTCGCCACGACTGGCCTTTTTTACCTGGATAATATTCGGATTACGCGCCGCTAGTGTGGTACCCCATTCAATTCGTTCACTGGTTTTGTGTGCCGTCCGAGCTCGAAAGCTTCCTGAAGTATAGCCATGAACTTCCGGGACGGCACACTAGATGATCAGGGGTTAGGATGTGTGATGTACGACGTTTGCGCAAATCTGGAGTTGGCGCAGTCCATCCTGTCTCTGTGTGAAGGAATCTAGCGGTTGGATCTCGCAATAGCACAGGAATTTCTCGACGAAGTAAATGCGAAAGCCGACGCGGGCGAACTCCTCAAGCGAATCGGCTATGCAAACGATAAAATCCAAGTGGTTGGAGATGCCATCAAGGCATTTTGCCCGATCCATAAAGATAAGAAGTTTCGCTCGCTCCTTATTGAAAGCGGTAAACAGAGCTTCAAGTGCACGCTGAAGACATGCGCCGGCGCGCAGGGTGGAACCCTTGTGGAGCTTTATGCGCTGGCGCGTAAGATGGAGCCGCTGCTTGCGGGCGCTGAACTGGTGGGAGCGCTTGACCTCGCTATTGATCCCGAATGGACGAGCCAGATTGCGGCAGCCATGCTTGAGGAAGCACAGCAGGCATTCGTCAGGCGTGAACCTGAGCTGGCCGAAAGTGCTGCGCGCCGCGCGCTTAAGTTTCAGCCGACGCTTGCCGATGCACGTTTATTACTTGCGACGATGTTTGCCGAACGCGGCGAGATGGCGCAAGCTGTGGATGAGTATGCCGCCCTCGTGGAAGGCTATCTTTCCGCCTCGCAATATGAGGAAGCCGACCAGACGCTCGAAAGCGCGATCGCTGCATTTCCGGACAGCGAAGACCTGCTGTTTCTGCAGGTGCGTAGCGCCGAGCAGCAGAATCAAACGGATCGCGCCGTCGAGCTACTGAATGAGATCGTTGGTCGACGTGAGGCAACCAACCGCCAGATGGATAACGTTGGCGTGTTACAGAAAATTCTCGAGCTGCGTGCGGACAATGCGGATGCCCATGTAAAACTTTCGGAAATTTACGAGCAGCGCCACGATATGCGCACGGCAGGCAAAGAGCTGGAGATAGCAGCCCGACTGCTGAAAGAACAGGGACGCAACGCCGACGCAATTCCACTTCTCGAAAGAGTTGTGAAACTTGCGCCTGAGATGGCGAAGACTCGCCTCGATCTCGCCGAGGAGCTGATTCGGGATGGCGATTATGCACGCGCCAAAGAACAGATTTTTGAAATCGCCAACCAGCAGATTGAGAACCAGAATTTCGCCGCCGCAGAATTAACAGCGCGTCGCTGGCTGGAAGTTGAACCGGAAAGTTTCGAGGTCCATGAGACACTGGCGCGTATCTACATGGACCAGGATCGGCAGTCGGAAGCCGGTGTCGAACTGAAACAGGCCGCCGAGTTTTCGCTGAAGCACGGTGAGTCGGAACGGGCGATGCAGTTCTTCTTCAGGGTTAAGTTTGTAGCTCCGGAGAACCTCGAGGTACGCCGACAGATTATCAGCCTGTTTGAGCAGCAGGGAGAAACGGAGCGTGCCGGTTTCGAACTGCTGGACCTTGCTGAAGTGCTGCTGGGGCAATCAAATCCGGAGGAAGCAGAGCAGGCGCTTACCAGGGCCGCGGATATTACAGATTCGCGCGATGTGAAGCAGCAGGTAGCAGACACGCTGCTGTCCCACGGACGCAACGATGCGGCGGAACAGCTCCTCAGGCAGATAATCAGCGAGGCAGAAGCTGACGCCGACCTGGCAGCGGTTGCCGATGCGAGCAGCACTCTGCTACAGATCCTGCCGGACGATGTGAGCCTGGCCTTTCGCCGATGCATGTGCCTCTGGGAGTGCGATCCGGACAGGGCGCTGGAAGAGACCGGAAGAGTTGTGGGCGATCTGTTGCAGGCAGGTGAACGTGAGAGTGCAGTAGATCTGCTGCGTAAGGGCGCTGCTTACGCATCCGAATACTGCGAAGAAAGCCTGGATTGTCTGCGACAGGCGTTGGGTGTGCAGGACGCTGAGTCCGCCGGGAAATTTTACTCTGCTGTAATTCACACCGTTGCGGAAGAAGATACTGAGGCAGCCCTGCAACTTGCTCGCGAGATGACAGCACTGGACCCTTCGCACGCAACGGCCCTGGCGGACTGCGGTGTGCTGTTCGCAAACGTCGGCATGACTCATGACTCTGCCGAGGCGTATGTTCAGCTTGCGAAAATCAGTGAGTCGACTGGTGACCGTGAACTCGCGCTGCAGCATCTGGAGGATGCGCTATCGCAGGAACCTGAGCACTTAACCGCGCTGCAGCGACGCGCAGAGCTCGCGCTGGCGCATACTGACGCCGACTCCGCGCGATCTTACTTTCAGGCATTCGTAGATGTACTCCAGGTGCGTGGTTCGGAAGATGAGCTACGGAGCGGACTGCGAACATACCTGGAATATTACCCGGATGATCTCGCCGTGCAAATGCAGCTTGCATCGTTACTGGTTCAAGCAGGCGAGGAACAGAACGCGCTTGAAATGTACCTTCGGATTGCGGAGCATGCCAGCACAACAGAAGCGGTCAGTCTCCAGGTAAACAGTCTGCAAAATGCAGTCGGCATCGCGGGGCGGGATGCGGCAATTCGGCAGCGCCTTGGAAAGGCTCTGAAACTTCACGGACAGGCGCAGGCTGCAGCTATCGAACTGCTTGAAGCCGCGCGACTTTTGTGCGAGTCGGGCAGCTTGTCCCAGGCGCGTACCGCAGCTGCTGAATCCGCAGAATCGGCTGACGATCCTCTCCAGGCGCTTGAGCTCCTGTGCACTATCGATGAGGAAATGAACGATCCCGAGCTGCTTGCAGAAGATCTGCCGCAGCTGATTGCACAGCTTCGCAGCGCTGGCCGTGTACATCAAGCTTTAGAACGGGCGAACCGGCTGCTTCAGCTGAAACCTGGTCTGGTAAGCCAGCGCATTGTCGCTGACCTCCGCGCCGAAAACGGCGACACAGACGAAGCGCTGAAGGAATACACGCTTCTTGCGCAGCAGTATGAGGAGCAGAAGGATTATCCGGAGGCGCTGGCCATTCATGCGGAAATGGCTCAACTGCGGGCGCCGAATCTTGATACGCTGCATCGGCTTGTTCGGCTCGCGGAAAAGACCAGTCCCGAAGCGGCGGCTTCGGCGAAGCTGCAATTAGGCCAGGCTTTGCTCGCATCTGGAGATGTGCTGGGGGCATTTGAAACCGCAAGAACGCTGGGTAAGCAAAACACCGGTGTCCTGGCCGCGGCGATGCTGCTGCAAAAAATTGGACGGGCTGCGGGCACATTGGAACAGGCGCTGGAAGCTTTTCTCGCCGCCGCCGAAGCATACGCGACGTTCCCTGAAAAATCGGAAGCCAAGATCGAGTGCCTTGAAGCGGCCCTGGCGCTTGATCCCGAAAACACCGCCGCGCACCAGATGCTCGCTGAGCATTACGAAGCCGCGGGAGAAGCGGATTTCGCATTCTCGCACCGTGTCGCATTACTGCCCGTGGCAGCCGGATCGAAAAAACAGAATGCCTGGAAACAGGAACTTGCAAAACTGCGTGTGCTGGCAGCCGATGATCCGGGCAAGCACCTCGAGCTTGGCAGGCGCGCGCTTCGCAGCGAGCAGGTAGCATATGCACTGGAGGACTTTGAAAAGGCCGCAGAGTTGGGCGCCGCAGCCGGGGATGATCCTGTTGTCCTGGAGTCCGCCGACGCTGCAGAGGCACTGGTGTTTAACTCCGTGGTGTTATGTCGCGCGAAATTTGACGTCCTGCTTTCTTCCGGTGATAAGGAAGTTGCGAAAGTATGGCTGCGCGAATGTGCGCAACAGGCACTACGAAGCGACAAGGCCTCCGAAGCCGAAGACTACGCACAACGATGGATTGAACTCGACCGCGCCGATGCCGATGCGCTGGAACTGCTGGCGGCTGCCTACCAGAAACAGAACCGTACCCAGAAAGCCGTGGATACTTATATTGCGCTGGCTAATCTGCTTAAATTTGCTGGCGATTACGAGCGTTCCATCGCTATTCTTCGTCAGTGCCTCGCCGTCGACGATCAGTCCGTCCCAGCGCGACAGCTCCATTGGCAGGTGCTGCTTGAGGCAGATAAGCAGAACGAAGCATTACAGGAGATGCACCAACTGGCTGACTTGCTGATTGAGCGGCAGTCATACCGCGACGCTTGTACGCTGCTATCGCGAATTCTCGATTATCGCACGAACTCCGAGCAGACGCTGGAGCGCCTGGCTTCTCTTGTTCACGAACACGAGGGATTCGCGAAGGCCTCCCCATACTTTAGAAAACTCATTCAATTGAAGAGTGCGACACTTCCGGCGGACCAGATGGCGGCCGAGTACGAACGCATCTTGAAGCTTGAAGGGGTCGATGCCGAGTTTCGCCGGGAATATGCGGACTTTTTAAAAGCGCAGGGGCTGCTGCCCGATGCCAAGGAACAATACCTTCACACCGCACAGGTGTACCGCGACGAATTGAATTCTCCCGAAAAAGCAGTCGAGCTTTTCATCCTTGCCGTGGAACTGCTTCCAGAGAGCGGCGACTCTCCCATCTACGAGGAAGTGGCCAGGCTGCACCAGGCATCAGGCAATCTGGAGGACGCGGTCGCAGCCCTCCGGAAAGCATCGAGACAATACATTGCTGCAGGTGAGAGCAAAAAGGCGGTGCAGTCTATCCGCAGAGCCCTGGAGATAGACATCGGTCAGGACCGAGCGGCGGACGAGGCTCTCCTCGCTCATGCACTGGTTGCAGCGGGGGAAAAGAAAAAGGCGAAGGAAGCGTTTAACCAGGCGTTCATAAAAGCGCAGTCGCCAGACAGCTCTCTTCCAGAATCAGTGCAACGCGAAGTCTACACGACACTTTTAGCGGCTGATCCGCTGCATGTGGAAAGCGCTCTTGCGCTGCTGGCGCTCTTACCAACCGGCGATGTTGCGCCGTCTGCGCTGGAGACCCTTGGCGCTTTCAAGGAAGCAGGGCGTCACGAGGATCAAATTCGTATTCTCAAGGCGGCACGCTCCGCCGCACCTGCGGATATACAGATTCGTCAGGAGTTGGTTGGCTTATACAGGTCGCGCGGCGATACTGCGAAATTGCAATACGAGCTCGCCGACCTTGTGCGCACTGCCAGCGCCGCAAAACAGCATGATCATGCCCGCGAGGCGCTGGAAGAGCTTACGTGTCTCCCGCCATCGGCCGACCTTAAGCTGCAGGTAGCGCCGCTCTATTTTCAGCTCGAGGATGAGGAGCAGGCCGTCGCCGCCTACTGCAGCGCTGCTGAGCTTTTCGAGGAAGCGGGGCAGAGCGACGATGCGGTGGATGCTTTGCGGCATGCACTCCAAATCAATGGCAACTCGGTACCTGCCGCCCTCGTTGCTTCGCTGGCGCGCAAGGGAGGCGCCGAGGTTCGAAAGATTGCGCGCGACATTCTCGAAGCGGCATTGATCGCCCGCACACGTACAAGATCACTGGTACTCGCGGTGGCCCTTTTGGAACGAGAACCCCTGGAGGAAGCAAAGCGGCTGCTGAGCATGGTTTTTATGCGCGGCGGTGCAGGGTTTGTCGCCGCGATTGCCGGAACCCATGCGGACTGGCTGCTGGAAGCGGGAAGAAGCGACGATACCGCAGGGGTTGTGACGTTCATAACGCAATTGGCTCCGAACTCACCGGATGTATGGTGGCTCGCGTCCCAATTGAGAAAGCGCTGCGGCGACAAAGCGGGTTCCGCCGAGGCCGCACTGAAAGCGGCACAGCTATACAATGAAGCTGGCGCCGTTTCTGAGGAGGAGAGCTGCTACCGCGACGTTTTGGACGAGATTCCGGAAGACGCGGCGACGCTACAGACGCTGGCGTTTTTTTACGAACGCGAGAAGCGCGGTGAAGAAGGCATCGAAGTCATGCGCCGGCTGGCTGCCATCGCGCATAATGCAGGCGATGTAACCGGCGGATTAAGCTGGCTGCGGAAGGCGCTTGATTTGGGCCCCTCCCAGGATGAGTTGCGCGCGCAATACGCAGAACTGCTTCAGGTTGCCGGCAAATCTGACCAGGCGCTTGAGCAATGGCTGGAGGTTGCGCGACGCAGCGCCAAGACTGGAATCCCGGACCGCGCAGTCCACGCCTACCAGAAGGTACTGCAGCTGGAGCCGGAGAACGAACACGCCCTCAGCTTCCTCCTGGATGCAGCAACGCGAGCTGGCGATGAAGCCGAGGTCCGCCGGCTCTCGCTCATATTGGCAGAGATTAAAGCAGAAACCGGCGCAGTCATGCAGGCGTGTCAGCTTTTGAAGAACCTGGTACAGAAAGATCCCGGCAACATCGAAGCCCTGGAAAAACTGTCGGCATTTTCGCTGCTGGCACACGATGAAGAAGGACACCGCGTTGCAGCGCTGAATCTCGGCAACAGGCTGGTAAAGCGCGGCGATTACCTGCGCGCCATGGAGCAGCTGGAATCGGCACTCGAGTACGACACCAGCAATCTCGAAATCCTCCAGACGCTGATCGACTGCTGCGCAGCCGAAGGTATCCTGGATCGAGGCGCTTCCTTCGCGATGCGTATGCTACAGGCCGCGAAAGCCGCTGGCCAGCCGGAGCGCGTGCGCCAGGCAGCCAGCACTATCCTCGGCTACGACGAGCAGCACACCATTGCGCGCCGCGAACTGGCTGAGGCGCTACTGTGCATGAACCGCCTGCCCGATGCCATTGCCGAATGGCAGCGTGCCGCAGAACAATTGGTATCTGATAAAAACCCGGCCTATGCGCTGGAGTGCTACCGCAGGATTGTGCAGGTCAGCCCCTCGCATATCCAGGCATGGCGCAAACTCGGCGACCTATCCCTGCTTACCGGTGATTCAGACGCTGCGCGCGGCGCCTATCTGCATCTGCTGGAAGTGTACTCCCAGTCCGGCGAAATTGAAAAAGCTGATGCGATGATCGCACGAATGCTTCAGCTGGACCCAGAGGACGCAGAACTACACCAGGAAGCGCTGGATGCATACAGGCGGACTGGTCGCAATGAGCACGCGATGGAGCAGGTGTTATGGCTGGTTCGGGATGCGATGGCAGCCGACGATCACGAAGAAGCCGAGCGCCTCATTGATCTTGGCAATGCCATTGCGCCGGACAGCCTTGCGTTGCAGCAATGCCAGCTGGAGGTCATCCGCAAACTTGGACGGACCGATGAGCTGCAATTGCGCCTGCGAGAACTTGCCGACAAGATGCTGCACGCAGGGGAATTGCAAAGAGCAGCCGATGTGCTCGAGCAGATGCGAGACGCAGATCCCGAGAACATAGAGCTGCGAAAGGAAATTGCATCCACACGGATGCAGCTCGGTGAAATTCCACCAGCCATAGCAGAATACGCCTATGTCCTGCGCGAACTGATCCAGCGGCAGGAAACAGAGGAAGCACGAAGCACGGCGGACCAGATAGCGGCGCAATACGCCGACGTACTGGAGCTGCGAGCGCGCATCGGTGAAGTCTTTGCACAGAACGGCATGGCGGACGTCGGTTCCCGTCACTACATGGCGTGTGCGGAACTGGCCTACTCCGCAGAGGACCCGCTGGCGCAACTTCATTTTCTCCGCCTGGCCGTTGATGCACGACCGCGCTGGGCAGAGGGATACGAGAAGCTGGCGGAGGCGGCCCTAGCCGCCGATGACACGCAGGCGGCAGACACCGCATATGGGTCACTGGCCGAACTTTTAATAGAAGCCCGTAAATTTCCGCAGGCAGCTGCCACTCTGCGCACGCAGATTTCCCTGTTCCCAAAGCATGAACTTCCGCGTGCCCGATTAGTCGATTTATATGAGCGCACCGGAGATCGTGAAAACGAGGCGGTCGCTCTCCGCGAACTGGCAGACTTATACATTGCTGGGGGGATGATGGACGAAGCAGTCGAGAGCTATAAACGGCTGGTTACGCTTCGGCCTGACGATCCGAAAACCCTGCAGAGGTATATTGAGCATTTCGCGCAAGTCGGAAACGAACTTGAAATCGTCGGCGAGTATCTGCGGCTTGCGCAGGCCTACGCCGCCAGCGGGAAATTGCAGGAGGCAATCCAGACGTTCGAGCAGGTCGCGTCCATTGACCGCAAAAACCCTGAGATTCATGAGAAGTTTGCCGCGTTACTGCTCACAAATGGTCAGAAGGGCCGAGCACTGGCAGAGCTGCGAAAGCTCGCGGATATTTATCAGCAGAAAGGTGAAATGGACGCCGCGGTCGAAGTGCTTCATGCAGGACTGGCTCTGGATCCAGAGAACGCGGAATTGTGCCTGACGCTTGCGTCGGGTCAGCAAAAGTGTGGACTGCGCGACGAAGCGCAAACCAGCTACGCTCGCGCAAGCAACATTCTCAGTGGCACGACGGCAGTAAAAGCCATGGATGTTTACCGTGGAATGCTGGCGCACGATGAAGAGAACACCGAGATACGGCGCCGCCTGTGTGATTTGCTGGTCGAGTCGGGTGAACCTGCCGATGCCGCCGCTCACGCACGGAAGCTTGCTGAAATCCACTGCGGACGTGGTGAGATGGATGACGCCGAAGACGCATATCGTATCGCTTCGGAATTGCAGCCGGAATCAGTCGATGCCTTAATGCAGGAAATTCAGAAGCATGCGCGCGATCCGTTTCTTCAGTACCTTGCCTACATTCGCCTGGGCAATCGGTTGTTCGAGGATGGCGACATTGATAGAGCTCTCGACACTTACCGCACAGCGCGATCGTTGAATGACGAACGTCCCCAGACCATCCAGAAGTGTGTGGATTGTGTGAGCCTGATTGCTCCCGAGGCTGAAGCAATTCCCGATTACATCGCGCTGGCCGAGCGCTACATGGTGGCTGGCGATCCCGCACGCGCACGCAAGGTTTACGAACACATTGCGCGACTTGACCCATTTAACGCAGATGCAGGCAGAGGCCTTGTCGCTGCTGTGCAAGCAGAAAACGGTGCGAGATCGGTGCACAAGGCCGACACACGGCACGATCGCCAGGTACTTGGCCGTCGCGAACGCAAGAAGCGCGTCGGTCTTGAGGAGTTACTGTCTGCCTGTAAAGACGCCGCCGCACAGGAACGTCACTGAGACACAAACCCCCGGCGGCGCACTATATCCTGCGTGCTATATCATTCCCGTTCCGCTTGCCGGGCCGCTGTCCGATTTCCATGGCCGCACTTTGCGGCACACGAGCATCGTGAACTTCGAAGCCCAGGCTGCCTCTCCTTTGCCGATTGCGACTTTCATGTCATCCACGCCTTTGGCGAACTCCTCTTCGCTTAACGTGGCAAGGCCAGTAAGTTCGCGATGGGCAATTGCACGCAGCAGAACTTCATCAATTTGCAGCTGCCCTTCCAGCACAACTCGCTTTGCACAGTAGAGCCCCTGCTTTTCCAGCATCTTCTCCAGCACCGGAATTTCCGTCACGAGCGGCAGAGCGCGATTCACAGCTTCCGGAAAGAACTTCGCCAAGCCGTCATGCTGCAAGTTCTCGCGGCTGCGCGCAACAAAAGCGAACAGCCTGGTTGTCCGTGTAACGCGTGCGGCTTCGCGAACGAAGGCTTCCACATCGGTTTCATAGTGCAGTGCGTCCACGCTGATCAGGAGATCGACGCTGTCGTCGGCAACGGGCCACTGCCAGGGGCGTGACACAGATTGTACCGGTAGGTCCACTGTCACACGTACTGCCGCCGGTATGCTGAGCGATCGTGCATAACTACCGGCGCCAATTCCCACCTCGGCGACAGTGTTTCCCTCTTTCAGGCCGTTCGCGAGCTGCTGTAATTCCTCTTCCACCCAGGTAGCGTTTGGCCAGCTGCGCACCCGCCGTTTAGGATTACCCCCAGCCAGTTGCGGATTCACGATCGCCAGTTTCGCCTCGCTCGCCATTTTCAAACTCCCGTCCAATTACTATCTGAACCAAGGTGCTGTAATGACGAACTTCAGGATCAAGTAAAAGGCGACGCCGTTCCATTTCGCGGTAGTAAACGCGAAACACTTGCGTACGTACTCGACCCGGATTGTCTTCTAACCACATGCGCACTCGCCGGCCAACATTACTACACCATCTGGAATATGCCGGTTGGAAAACCGTCGGCGCGGCACTGAAGATTGTGCCTAGGAGGGGGATGGTGTTTATCGCAGACAGCGTGGGTTGGCTCCTGTATGGCGTTCTGCGGGTCCGTCGCACGGTAATTGACGAGCAATTGCGTATCGCTTTTGGCGATTCGATAACCCGGTCCCGTCTGAACGTAATCGGAATGCAGGCATGGCAAAATGCGGTGCTCACCTTCTTCGAGTTTTTGCAGCCCGAGCCGCTGGCCGCAGTGGGCTGGGATGCGTTCGAACATCGTGAGGGCTATGCCGAGCACGTCCTTCCGCTTCTGGAGCGTGGCAACGCGTTAATCCTCACTGGTCATATTGGTAACTGGGAAGCCCTCGGGAGGCTTGGCCCCGAACGGAACTTCCAAATCTCGGCGGTCGCCAAGCCAATGCACAATCCCCTCGTAAACCATGCGATTCTAAAAGCGCGTGCGAGACGCGGCCTGGAAGTTCTTTCCACAGCCGGAAGCCTGAAGAAAATTGTCGGTGCAGCACGGGACGGGAAGTGGGTTGCATTCCTTGGAGACCAGGATGCGCGGCGTCATGGCATCTTCGTGGATTTCTTCGGCCAGCCGGCATCAACGGCAGAAGGGCCGGCCTATTTTGCGTGGAAGCTTAATCTGCCGCTGCTCCCCGCATTTTGCGTACGCGATCGTGATCGCCACCGAAAGCTGAAGCTTGTCGTGCTGCCGCCCATCATGCCGGATCCATCGCAGGACCGTGATGTAGAGATACGACGCATTACCCGTTTGCATGTCGAGGCGCTCGAATCCGTCATTCGCCAGTATCCTGGGGATTACTTCTGGCTGCACCGCCGGTGGAAAACCAAACCAAAGCGCAAAGGCAATAAGCACGAGACCAAAGCAGGTGCCAATCCCGCAAATTAAGTCTCCAGTATTCTAGATGCCTCCGGATTTGCCCCCGCCGCCTCCACCACGTCGACCGCCTCCCGAATCCATCGCAGCACCCGGCGCTCCGCCCGCACCGCTCGCAGCACCTGAGGCCTTGGGCGTCTTTGGCAGCGGCGCCAGCGAGCGGCCCTTGATGTCGTTCTCCTTCGCTTTTTCCTCGGCCGCGGTTTCTTCGATTGTCTTACCATAGGCCTTCCATTCCGTGGAACGCTGCTCGAGCGGGTAAAGATCGCGAACCGCCGTTGCGGGAATATACCCAATGGTCCCATTGAAACCAAACGTGACGACTTTGCCATCGGTCCCGAACGCCAGGAATTTTTCGTCAGGCTTCAGCTGACCAATCACCTGGTTTGTGGACAAGGATGAGACTGCCACCGCCGCACCGGGCGCCTCGGGCAATCCGCTTAGCACCTGCCACTTCGGTGCATCGTGCACGGGCATCAGCGCAAGCTGCGCACTTGCCGCTGCGGCAAGGCTGACTACAAAGCATAGAAGGCACACTTGTTTCATCGCTGCCAAACTCCTCGGTATTCTGGCAATACTGACACAAGATAACGCGCCGTTAGTCTTTGGTTCAATTTTAATCGCCAGTCCAGACCCTGCAACGCGCCGCTTCATTAAATTAAGACTTGGAATGACCAGCCAGATGTGCAGTATTTTGCACATTAAGTGAAGAACTGACGGTCTATAGGGCCAAGAGCCCGCGGAAGGGGGTGCAAATCCCCCACGGACACGCCGCTGTAATCGGGGACGAACTCTGTAGAACCACTGCCGAAAGGCGGGAAGGACAGAGCGAGGACGAACCGAAAGTCAGAAGACGGGGTCGCCAGTTCCTCCAAATTGCCTCCCGTGCTCAGGAGGCGAAGGAGAGAATGGTATGTCATCAGTCCTGTCACGCGCCAGTGGCTCGGCCCGGCATTGGGCTGCGCTTGTACTGTTGATGATTGCGGCGTATCCCGCTCAATCGCAATCGTTTCCCGATCGTGTGGCGGCATTTATGCCGGGAGTGAACAGCGGCTTCGGGCAAGCTTACTACCCCACAAACGTTCTGGGCGCGCCGCACGGAAATACAAATCCCCAGACGCCGAACTTCTCACAGCAGGATCTCTTAAGTCTCGGCACCGGAGGTGAAATCGTCCTGGAGTTTACAAGTACGGAAATCGTCAACGGTCCGGGAGACGACTTCACCGTGTTCGAAAACCCGGTCCAGCCGATCAGCAATCCTGACCAGAGCTTTGTCGATTCGGCAACAGTTTCAGTGAGTGACGACGGAACGTCATGGGTCACTTTCCCATTTCATATTGTTTCCATCAGTGCCGACAGGCTCTATTATAAGAGCAACTACGTTGGTCTTGCAGGCGTACAGCCGACATTCAGCTCTCCCACCAATGGGATTTCCCCGTTCGATCGCGCAGTAAGCGGCGGCGACGGCTATGACCTGACGAGCGTCGGTCTTACCCGCGCGCGTTTCATTAGAATCAAAGACACAGGAACCACGACCGTCTCCCCTACTATCGATTTGCTGGGACACATTGTAAACGACTACGGAAATCAGCTGGACCCGGATCCCCTTTCGCCAGGGGTTGGAATTGCCGCGGGATTCGATCTTGATGGGATCGCCGCCATCCACACCACACCACGCACAACCGCCGTTCGGCGCGAAGACTGGGTTCTTTACGAATGATGCAGCGACGGGTGACCGCGTTTACGCTGATCGAACTGCTGGTCGTGGTTGCGATCATTGCCATTCTCGCGCTGATTGCCGTCCCAAACTTTCTGCAGGCCAAACACCGTGCAATTCAAACCAGGTGTGCGGCGAACCTGAAAACATTGGCACAGGCGCTTTATACCTACCGTGTTGACCTGGATAAGTACCCGCTGGCGGACGGCATTGCAGGTATTGAGGAAAGCATGGCGCAGACCTCCGCCGGAAACGGGCCGGCCGCGAACGGAAGCTGGGACGCCGTGCCGCGCGTGCTTGTTCGGTTGCGATATCTTGCGACAGATGATTACCTGTTCTGCCCATGTTTTAAGGAGCAGTTTCGCAGTGAGCGCCTGCAACGCTTCCGCTATGCCTACAACAACTCAGCCGCAGACACCGGAGGAACCGGAGGCAGCACCAACGACGTCGATCGTGACTCGCACGATATCTGGTTGGCGCGATGCCTTTGGGTTCCCACGGCCCGCAGCTTCCATCCGGAAGCACGCGAAGTGCAGTGGCCCCACGGAAAAAATCACGATCGCGAAAACGTGCTGTATTCTAACAGCCGCGTTGAGCTCGCGAACGGCCAGGCTGACTTCGAGCGGGCAAATCCGGCGCCATAGGCCAGTATTTCACTCGGGGCAGTGAGCACAAATGAATCCGCGGGTACCCGGAAATATGTCTGGATTCGAAGCGGCTATTCACGGTGCAATTATCGCAAGATGAGTGCTGCAACGCCAGATCTGCCAATTCGTATGCGGGCACGATCATTTAACTTACTGCGGTCAGATCTGCCGCTGACGGTCCTTTGCGTACTCACGATCTTACTGCCGCTCTATCGAACCAGTACGCTGGAAGATTCATTTATTACACCCAAAGTCTTCCTGTTGCAGTTTTGCATCTTTCTCGCGCTGGCAGGATGCATCGCATTTCGTCTAAGACCGCGCAATTCTCATCCGGGCAATTATGAATCGGATGATCCACAGGCGGCCCCGGGTCTTCGCATGGCTTTATGGGTCCCCTACACGTTTTCAGCCCTTGTGGCGGTACATGCGCTCTCGATCCTGTGGGCTCGCTCCCCCGCCCTCGCAATAAATGCGACCATGTACTGGTGCAGCTTTCTTCTGCTATACTTGACCTTCGTGCTCGCGTTGCGCAGTCGCATTGCCGTGAGCCTGTTGTTTGCCTGCGGAGCAATCGCCGCTGTGTTGACAGCGGGCTGGGTAGTGTTTGAAGACGCCACACACGGGCGTGGATTCGGGGACATTGTCGCCCGTCTGCCGGACTGGCGCGGCCATTTATCGGCGGGCCTCGGAAACAGTGGACACATTGCGGGCTACATGGGGTTGTTTTTGCCATGGCTGTTGTGGAGATTTCTGGCCAGCCCAAGCCGAACCCACCGGATACTTCTTCTTTGCGCCCTTGTTATTCTGGCGATGGCGTTCATCGTGACATGGTCCGTCGGTTCGAGCGCAGCAACTTTAGTGAGCCTCGCCATTTGGACTCTTGTTGCATGGCGTGCCAGAGCGCTAGACTCTATCTCGTTAAGGCGATGTCTGTGGCTCATCGTACCAGTCGCTGCCGCCTGTGCATTCTATCTGCTGCCCCATCCGCTCAATCCGCATTCACCGTCGCTTATGAAAGAAGCGTTCGGCAGCCAGCGCTGGGCAGAGGGCTGGCCGACACGCGTAGTAATATGGAAGACGACCATCCACATGATCGAGCACTCTTTTCCGCTCGGCATCGGCGCTGGAAGCTTCACGCTGGAATACGTCCGCCAGGTAGTCCCGTCGGTTGTCTCAGAACCCGCATTGCGGGTCTACGCGGGGGCTTTTACGAATGACGCACACAACGAATACCTTCAGATCGCCTGCGAGACAGGCATTGCGGGTCTGCTGTTCTTCTCCACGTTAATTATTTCATTTTTCGCAGCCGCTGCGCATCGTATCCGGACCACAACGAGCACCGAGAGTAAATGGTTGCTGATTTGCGCTGGATCAGGCGTAACCGTTTTCCTGCTCGATTCGATCATGACGTTCCCGATTCGCTTGCCCGCACACTTTGCCGCCTTCACATTCTTTCTCGCTGTACCTGCAGTACTTGCGGAGCCCGCTGGAGCCGATCTTAAGAATCACCGCGCCAGGGCCATTCGCTTTCGGTTCGGCGCCCCGCTTCTTGTGTTGCTGGTGCTTGCTTGCCTTGGGTGGCAATTTCGGCGGGTTGCTGCAGAATATCACCTGAAACTCGGCCGTACGACCGTAGAGAATTCACCATTCGTAGTCCAGGGACGCGTGATTCCTTTATGGTCGCTGGGGGATTCACTCATGCGCGAAGCTTTGATGCACCTGGCAGAAGGCAACAGGGAACAGATGGCTGCGAACCTTCGACAGGCGCAGCACGCTATGCAAGGCGATGCTGTAACGGTCGCGGAGCAACAGTTCCGTAAATCGCTTTCGTCTGATCCGCATTACTCCAATGCATCGAGTCGGCTTGGGGCGCTTCTGCTGATGAAAGGCCAGTATGTTAAGTCGGCGGACATCACCAAAACAACGCTCAAAGATCTGGAGAGTTCAGAAATCCACGAGCGACTTGGTTTTGCAGAGTTTCTGCAGCAGAACTGGCCGGCTGCGCGGCAGGCGTGGACGACCTGCAAATTACGCCGGCCAGTCCAGGCGCCTTTCTACGACGCACTGATCCGCCAGATTCCCCCCGAATGAAAATTACGATGGGTCGCTTCGACTGGCGTTCCGAGCGCTTTCTGCTGTTCCTGATTCTGCTGCTTGCCGCAATTCTGAGACTAGTGCGTCTGGATGCACTGCCGCCTGCGATGTTCCGCGACGAAGCCGAAAAGGCATACAACGCTTATAGCATCCTAAAGACTGGTCGCGACATCGATGGTCGGCTGCTGCCGATCTTTATCCACGTGTTCGGCGTCACAACGTCAGCGATCTACCAGTATGCAGCGATACCGTTTATAGCTGCGCTCGGATTAAACGAGTGGAGCGCTCGACTCCCCGCCGCCGCTGCAGGAATCGCTACAATCGGTTTCACCTTTCTTGTGATGCGTATTTTACGCGGAAGCAGGACCGCGCTGTGGGCCGCCTTCCTGCTGGCCCTTTCGCCCTGGCATATCGTCTTCAGCCGATGGGCACAACAGGGTATCTTTGTGCCTCTTTTGCTCTCGATAGGAGCGTACGGGCTCGCTCGCTATACCTCACGCGCGAATCCGCGAAAGTCCGACATGACCCTGCTACTCATCGGAACTGCCTCGATGGGTTTCGCAACCTACGTCTACGATGTCGCACGGCTTTTCGTACCGCTGTTATTACTCGTCGCGCTGATTACTTACTGGAGACAATTATCGCGTGCTCCATTGCTGCTCGGCGGAACGGTGGTGGCATGCCTCATCGGCGCGCTTCCCACTTTGTACCTCCTCTTTTTTCAGAGCGGCTCTGCACACGCGCGATTCGGATTCGTTTCGATTTTACAGCCTGGAATCGGCGCGGTGGAGATTGTTCGCGTCTTCTTCATGAACTATGTCGCACACTGGTCGCCGCAGTTCCTGCTGCTGCACGGTGATTCCGAGCTGCGCCACGGTCCGCAAATCGGCGTCCTCACATTGCTTGAAATACTGGGCCTCGTCGCGGGCGGGGTCGTACTTCTCCGCGATCGGAGCCGCGCCAACTGGTTTTGGATTGGCTGGCTGCTGCTCTTTCCGGTCGCCGCAAGCCTCACGCGCATCGGCATTCCCCATGCCTTGCGATGCATCGTTGCGCTCCCCGCCCTGCAGATCGTCGCCGCGATCGGGCTCGAGACGTGTACGCAGCACATCCGCATCGAAAGACGTCGCGCGTTTCAGCAGCTGCTCGTGCTCCTCGCGTTCCTCACCTTTGTGCCGTTTGGATTGCGCTATTACTCGCATCAGTATGCCCTGGCTTCTGCATTCAACTGGCAGTACGGCCTGAAGGAATCGCTCAAGCTGTGCAATGAAGGTGAACTTCGCGACGCGCGGGTTTACATGCACAACATCGTCGGCGCGGAGTACCTCGTCCCGTTCTATCTGGGTGCGGACCCCAACGCGGTGCAATCCGTCAGGCGCACTTCGTCGGCGCACTTCGGGCGATTTGTATATCTCCCATTCCAACAGGAAGACCGGTTACTGCAAGTTTCAGACGATTTGCCTGCTGCCTACATTACTCCGCCGGGTAGATACAGCTGGCCCCGCGGCTGGCGGCCGTTGGCTATTTTTCCTGCGCACGACGAGAACTACCCACCCGTACTCTATGTTTACCTGAACCCTGCACTGCGCGCGAAGCTGGAGAAATGACCAGGACACCCAAAGCTCTCATGGGCCACAAAAGCGCTCATCTGCATCCCACTCCCCCGCCGGATCTTTCTCTTCGATTTCCACAGGCCTTCTACGAACGGTCGACGCTGCAGGTGTGCAGAGATCTGCTCGGAGCTTACCTCGTCCACAACACTACTGCCGGCCCTGTCGGTGGACGCGTTGTCGAAGCCGAAGCGTACCTGGGTCCGGCCGACCAGGGGGCGCATTCCGCGGCCGGGCGCAGAACGCAGCGCAACGAAGTGATGTACGGCGCGCGTGGCAGAGCGTATGTTTTCATCATCTACGGCATGTACTGGTGCTTCAACGTGGTCACCGGTGCAGGCCAGCGCCCGCAGGCTATTCTCATCCGCGCGCTCGAACCATCACTGGGGATTGATCTCATGAAAGATAACCTGAGCGCGCCGGCACACGTGGCGCTATCAACTTTGTGTCGCGGACCCGGAAAACTCTGCAAGGCGCTGGGAATCACACGAGACTATAACAGCGAGGATCTCTCCGGCAATCGGCTGTTTCTGGTTCCCGGGAAGCGGCTGCCCGCGGCTCTCGTTGGCCGCTCGCCACGCATCAACATCGATTACGCAGGCGACTGGATCGACAAGCCCTGGCGCATGTACGAACGCGGCAACCCATGCGTAAGCGGCCCTCCGCGGTTACGTGTTTGACGCGCGTGCCTGGTGCAGCATGTGCAAATGCAGCAGTCCGCCCAGCAGCGAGAGTATCGCAATGTAGCTGAACTGAATCAGCGAGATTCCGACCGCTGCTTCAGGCGCTACTGCACTGCTCGCCAGTAGCAGTACGTAGCCGGCTTCACGCAGTCCGATGCCATTAAAGCTGATCGGCAGCATTGCGGCCAGCGTTACCATGGGAACCGCTATCAGGAACGGATGAAACGGCAACTGTAGCCCCAGCGCACGCGAGGCAATATAGACCAGGGTACTGTCGATCACCTGCGTGAGAACCGAAAGAAGGAGTGGCACCGACCAGTAACTGCGATAGTACCGTATCTCCTCGTGCAACGTATGCAGCGCACCCAGCAGCCGGCCGCGCCAGCCTACATGCACGTGATCGGGCCCTTGCGCCGTTTTCCATATCAGCTTATAGAGCGGTTCGGAAACAAGTGCCAGGTTGATTGCGACATACCCTGCGGTTGCCATGGCAAACCATACGGCCGGAAACGACAACAGGTAAGGCAGTTCGTATCTACCTGCCACGGGTGGAATGCGTTCCGGCCAGATCCAGCTCGCCAGGTTTGCAACAATCAGCAACCCCGCAAGTCCTGTATTGCGCTGCATAAAGACACTCGCAGCCGCACGCATCGAGCCGCCAACACGTTCGGCCACAAACACCGTGCGCGCTACGTCACCACCCAGGGAACCCGGCAGGAAGTTGTTATAAAACATTCCGATCAGCGAAATCCGCACAGACTCGCGCAGCCGCAGCCGCTCTCCCAGGTGCGCCAGCAGTAGCTTCCATTTGTACGCTGTCAGGGTTTCGCCAATGATCGCAATGGCTAACCCGAAAAGCAGCAGCGGCACCGATGCGTTGCGAAGCTTCTCCACCGTCTTGTGGAAGTCCGCAAAAATGCGAAACACCACGATCAGCAGTCCCGCTGCCAACAGAATGCGTATCAGCAGGACTGTGCGCGAACGAAGCGATTGACTGCTGCTGGTCATGAACACAGCGTTCCCGCGCGAATCCAGAGCGCAATCTCTTTGCTTGCAGCCCGCTCACGCGCTTTCAACTTCGCATCCGTAAGCCAAAGCGGAGAACTTGATGAAACTTGGAATAGTTGGCAGCACCACGATGGCGGACTTCTGGCGCGCGGCCGCGATGGCAGCAGATGCACGTGCAGATATTAAGTACTACGAGTCTGACGTGCCTGGTGCAGATCTCGCAATCGCCGACTGCGAAGTGGTGTGGATTCCAGCTTCCTCGATGGCTGTGAACCACGGGGCGGGCAGAGTGCTATACAACCCCGCCGCTGACCCGGAACACAAAATAACCAACGGCAGTCCGAGCTTTCCACTGCGCCATCGGTCCGAGATTCGACACCTGAAGCAAGTGTTGGAAGGCGGAAAGCTGGGCCAGGTCGGCACCGTGCGACTCAGCCTGTGCCGCAGCGCCTCCGCTCCGGGCCCGCTTTGCTATAGCGAGTTCTCTCCGGTCGCAGGCGCACTGCAGCAACTCGGGGGGCATGGGTTTGATGCAATCCACTGGTGCTTTGGTAATATCGAGCGCGTGCACGCCGTCGAAAGCAGCGAATCCACAAATGCCGCGCAGTATGCGCTGCTCGTGGCGCGACTCGATAGCGGCGCCATTGCGCATCTGGAGCTTTCCTTCGCCGAGCCTGCAGGTGGTGACTACCTCTATTATGAAATCGCAGCGAAAAACGGCATCGTTGAATACGACTCCCGCAAAGAGCCCACCCTGGAGCTTGTCGCAAAAACTTCCGCCGCCCCAGCTACGTCCCCACCGCCCGAACTCGTCGCCGAACTCCGCGCATTTCTCAGGAACGAGACTGCGAATTTCCCAACTCATGCAGACGCCGCCGCAGCAAGCCAGCTAGTAAAAGCCAGCCGGGCCAGCGTTATCTAGTGTGCCGAATCAGTAGTTCCTTACCAGGCCAAAGGGCAGACTTGAGAGCTCGATTCGGCACACAGAACTGGTTACGAATTAATGGTAGACCACGCTAGCCTGAATTGTCAGGGAAGCATCGACTCTGGAATTGGCTGTGGCATCGGCTGTATCGTAATTTATGAATCCGCAGAGTGAATGGGTCATCGACAGCGATGCGCTTGCTCGAGTCCATGACCTCGTCCGGCGCCAACGCTTACGTTGCCTCTGGTTCACGCGCGAATCTGCCTGAAGATCTGCCCTCTTGCTTGCGAACACTCGACCAGATCGAGACGAATGGCGACCGAAACGCATACGTGGAGGCGCGCAAACTAAAGCAGTGGCTCTTACAATTAGCCAGCGGGACATCTGCCGCCTAATATCCCAAAACCGAAAGTCGCAGAACGAAGCCTACATCGCTATTCGCGGAGCATTTCCAATGATAGGTTCTGATGCTGACAATTAGATCGCAGCAGTAACTCGTAACACTTGTTCGAAATTGCCGGCCATCAAGACGCCTGCCCCATAAAACAAAACCGCCCCGGGCTGTTCGCGCAGCACCGGGGCGGTTGGTTTTTCAGGAGGTTTACTTTTCTACTCTTCCACTTTTGTACTTTTCTGCTTCAGCTCTCGTGAGTTTTGCTTTCTTGGTTTTGGCTGCTGTTTGCCTCAGCAGTTCATTCCAGCGAGGGCGGCTTCCCGGCCTCTATTTAGCATATTCGACGATTCGTTTCTCTCTCAGAACCGTGACTTTGATTTGTCCCGGGTACTCCAGTTCGTCCTCAATGCGCTTCGTAACTTCGCGCGCCAGGACAGCTGCTTCGTTGTCGTTGATGCGTTCTGGTTCGACCATAATTCGAACCTCTCGCCCTGCCTGCAGTGCGTAGGATTTCTCCACGCCTGCAAAGCTGCTGGCGATTTCTTCCAGCTTTTCGAGCCGCTTCACATAGCTCTCAAGGCTTTCGCGTCTCGCACCCGGCCGCGATGCTGAAATTGCATCCGCTGCCTGTACCAGGATGGCCACCAGCGTGCGAGGCTCTTCCTCATTGTGATGCGCTGCAATGGCGTGTACGACCGGTGCGCTCTCACCGTACTTGCGGCAAAGCTCCGCACCAATCAAGGCGTGCGTCCCCTGCATCTCGTGACTGACTGCCTTACCAAGGTCATGCAGCAGTCCGGCCCGCCTGGCTACCGTTGCATCGGCTCCAAGTTCCGCGGCCATCGAGGCGCAAAGGTGTGCAACCTCCTGCACATGCAGCAGGATGTTCTGCCCGTAAGACGTGCGGAACTTCAAGCGGCCGAGCAATTTGATCAGCTCGGGGTGCAGGTCGTGGATGCCCAGGTCGAATGCAACCTGTTCGCCCTCCTGGCGCAGGTGCTCCAGCAACTCGCGCTCGGTCTTCTTTACTACTTCTTCGATGCGGGCGGGATGAATGCGTCCGTCCGCCAGTAGCTTTTCGAGCGAGAGCCTGGCAATCTCTCTGCGCAGCGGGTCGAAACAGGAAAGCACTACGGCCTCAGGTGTATCGTCCACGATCAGATTTACGCCGGTAGCAGCCTCCAGGGCACGAATATTACGTCCTTCGCGCCCGATGATGCGTCCTTTAACGTCTTCCGAGGGCAACGTCAGCACCGAACACGTCGACTCAGATACCTGCTCGGAAGAGCACTTCTGAATGGCCAGCGTGATGATTTGTCGCGCCTTCTTGGCTGCCGTTTCACGAGTTTCGTTTTCAACCCGGCGAATGATTCCGGCGCTTTCCTGCCGGACCTCAGTCTCCAGGCTTTCAAGCAGAACCCGTTTAGCCTCGTCCACCGTCATGCCGCAGATCTCCTCGGCCTTCCGGCGGGTTTCGCCAATCGCCTGCTCCAGGTCTCCTTCGCGTTTGTCGAAGGCGGCCTTTCTGTCATCCAGCGCGGTTTCCTTATCCATCAGTTGACGCTCGCGCCGTTCGTACTGCTCGATCTTGTTGTCGAGAACCCGCTCCTTGTTCTTGAGACGGTTCTCAATCCGCTCGACCTCGACACGGCGACGCTGGTTATCCTTCTCGAACACGCGCGTGCGTTGAAGGATTTCCTCCTTCACCTGCAACTCGGCGGACTTGCGGATCGTCTCGGCGTCCAGTTCGGCTTTCGCCTTTACGTCCAGCGCCGCTCGCTCCGCATTACTTACTCGTGTCCCCATCCGCTTCTGTAAAAACCAGAACAAAGCCCAGACGCACACCGCCAGTATGACGACGTTCGCCAGGACCACGGATAGTATCCAATAATTATCCATGGAAAGCTTTCTACCTCCATATTGTCAAAGAACACTGACCTGCTGCATCGGTCTAAGCGACTTACCCCGAAACACCAGGTAATGAACGCCTGGGTAGCCTGCGGCAATTTTCTGCCCGTCAAACCCCCACAGCTTGAACCATTGGTCTCTACAACCGGGTAATTGCAGTCAAATCAAAAGAACCGCCAATTTCACCACTTTTCCACAGTCGACGACCAGTTTTGTCTAAATCCGGCTTTCTCGTCCCATGGCATGGATGAATCTGGCGCTGATGCGTCTGGATTCCAGGCGTAGTTCACGGCGAGCACAGGTGCGGCAAGGATCTCGATTTCCCGCATGTAATCGGTGCCGCGTTCAAAAAAGTTCCAAGTTGTCGCACATAAGCCCTTTAACTTCAGCGCGTTTGCTGCGCGTGCGTGACCGTAGATATTACGGGCGACTGTGTGGTCCCATCTTTGAGACGTAACACGTCTGCACGCGACACACCGCAAGCGCAGCACATCGCAAGCAACCACGCGGACAAAATGCTGCGAATCAACGCGGGCTGCATCTTACACTGTCCCAAAGTCAAAGGTCACCGGCGGCTTGCCGCGGCAGTCACCGACGTTTCCGTTACGAGCACTTCCACGGGAATATCCCAGTCCTCGTGCGGAACATGATCAATTACCTGGAAATCAAAAGAAAGCCCAACCGACGACGAAAGGGCAGGCGCGACAGCCAACAGGCGATCGAAGTAACCACTGCCAAAACCGACACGATAACCGTGTTTATCCCAGACAATCCCCGGCACAACAAACAGGTCGACCTGCGATATGTCTGGGTGCGCAAGCGGCTCCAGGCGAAACCCGCTGCCTTCAGCAATCACCTGCTCCACTGTTTCCTGCGGCCGCAGTGTGGCTGCCGGGCCCGGGGCCAGAACCGTCTTACCGCTTCGCAGCAGGCTCAGGATGAGCTCGCGCGTCTCTACCTCGCCAGGAAATGCGACGTAAGAATAAACGCATTTCGCGCGTGCCACCTGATCCAGGGCAAGTACGGCATTCGTAATCAGCGCGCACTTCCGGTCGCGTTCCTCGCGTGACTGTTGCGACCGCAGCTCCCGATACTTCGCGCGCAATTGAGCTTTTATCGCGGCATCATCTTTTCCGGTGACCGGCACTAGAGACAGCCGTTCATCGGCCTATATCCACATGGCTCAGTAGCTGCCCTTACCCTGCTGTCCCTTTACAATGCCTACGCTGGCGCTGGCGCCGATGCGCGTTGCGCCGCTGTTAATCATGGTCTGGGCGGTGCCACAGTCGCGAATGCCACCCGAAGCCTTTACGCCCATCTGGTCGCCGACGATCCGCCGCATGAGTGCCACATCTTCCGGGGTCGCGCCACCTGTTGAAAATCCAGTCGACGTTTTCACAAAGTCCGAACCCGCCGCTTTAGCCAACACGCACGCCGCGATCTTCTGGTCTTCGTTAAGTAACGACGTTTCCAGGATCACCTTCACCGTGTTCCCGGAGGCCGCTTTTACGACCGCCCGTATGTCTTCGTAAGTGTATGCGTAATTCCCGGATTCCAGCTTGCCGACGTTGATCACCATGTCCACTTCATCGGCGCCCTGGGACACTGCTGTCCGCGTTTCGAATGCCTTCGCGTCGGTGCTCATCGCGCCAAGCGGGAAACCCACCACGCAGCACACCTTTACACCCGACCCGGCAAGCAACCTTGCGCACGTTTCCACGTACGATGTGTTCACGCACACAGAAGCAAATTTGTGTTTGCGCGCCTCGGCACAAAGCTTCTCAACCTCAGTCTCGGTCGCATCCGCCTTGAGCAGCGTGTGGTCGATATAAGGTGCAAGATCGCCGCACTCCAATCCCCCACCGCTCGCGCCGATTCGGCACGCGCCTTTATCCAGCACTTCCTTGCTGGCCCTGGTCTGCTCGACCTTACACTCGGTGCAATCCTCGCTCTTCTTCCCGTGAGCGCATTTGCACCCGCAGCCACATTCGGACGATTTCTTGTCGGGCGAGGCCGGCGAGGACAACCGCCGCACCACTTCGTCAACGACTTCTGCTATTTCTTTCTCGGACAATGCTTCCATAAGCCGGTAGATTGCCGATGCGACAATGGCTCAGTCAAGGCACAGCTTCAGGTATCCCGCCGCCCACCACACTACCGCGCGGAGGCGGTCTGCGTCATCAACGGAATCACCGACCGTCCGCTTTCGTTCCCGCAACGGTCCACGGCCGATACAGCCAGGGCGCCAGGCTGCGCACCGCCCGCCGTATTGATGGAGTATCCGCTGGTCGCGCCGGGCACGACGTCCATGCGCCACGCACCGTTCACATGGGCATAGATCGCATAGAGGAACACGTCCTGATCCGCGCCCGATTTCCATGTCACCACGATATTACCGCCGCCATCGCGCTGTGCCTCTGCTCGCGGGGCCGCGGGGGCTTTTGAATCCAACCAGGGACATGCAGGAATCAGCGCCGGGCCCTGGTATAGCTGCGAAGAAAGCTTGTCGCTCAACCCGTCGGAGTTCTTCAGCAGTGGCTTCGCGCTGAAGAAGATATTGCCGCTGGCCCCGCGCTCGTTTCGCGTCGAGGTAATCTGCTTGATGATTTCGTCCGCTGTCCACTTACCAAGCGACACGCTGCTGGCGTAATTACCAATCCAGATGTGACGGTTCGCGGAGTTCTGGTCCGTCCACCATTTCTGAAGGCTGCCGTAATCGTGCCCGCGTGTATCGAGCGTCCAGTAGAGTTGCGGCGCAATGTAATCCACCCAGCCCGATTTGAGCCACTTTTTCGAATCGACATATATTTCCTGGTATGCATCCATTCCGACGGTTCCCGGCGGGTTATTTGGGCGCCAGATACCGAAGGGCGAAATCCCAAACTTCAGCGTCGGCTTCAGCTGCTTAAGTTCGCTGGCGGTCCGCTCCACCAGCGTGTCGACATTCGATCGCCGCCAGTCGTCGCGCGACATATTTCCACCACCGCTCTGGTACGTCGACCAGCTCGCGTCGTCGGGAAACTCCAGTAGTTTTCCCGCGCTGTCCTTCTCGCGATAAGGATAGAAGTAGTCGTCGAAATGAATCCCGTCCACGTCGTATCGCTTCGCCACGTCCAGAATCACCGAGAGAGAATAGTCCTGTACGGCCTTCTGGCCGGGATCCAGCCACAGGTGCTTGCCGTAGCGTTTGACCAGATCGGGGTGAGTGTTCGAAACATGCGTCGGCGCAAACGTGGCATTCTGAACAAGCCCGGCGCGGTATGGATTAAACCATGCGTGCAGCTCGAGCCCGCGTTTGTGGGCCTCCTGGATCGCAAACTCCAGGGGATCGTAGGCGGGCTCGGGAGCCTTGCCCTGCTGCCCGGTTAGAAAAACAGACCATGGTTCAATCGACGAAACATAGAACGCATCGCACATGGGCCGCACCTGGAAAATCACGGCATTCAGCCGCAGCGCCTTCGCCTTATCGAAAATCGCCCGCAGTTCATTTTGCTGCTGCGGCGCGGGCAACCCTCTCTGGCTGGGCCAGTCGATGTTTGCCATCGTCGCGACCCACACCCCACGGAACTCACGCGGTGGCGACGGGATCTCAGACACCGCTGCGGCCGGCTGCAACTGCGGCGGAGCGGTCACCGGCGGTACTGCACTCGCACGCTGCGCGCATACCAGAAAAGAAAGTATTACAGCGAGCGCAGGGCATACCTTACCAACGTAAAATAGCACACGAAGCATGAGATATATATAATCCTAAAGAGGCCTGATTTACTAAAAAGTTTGATAGTACAACATACGCAAAGTGGCGCTGGCAACCATTTGTGACAGCACTATTCAGGTTTCATTAAAGGAAACAGGATCACGTCGCGAATGGAAGCCGAGTTCGTCAGCAGCATGGTCAGCCGGTCGATACCAACACCCAGTCCGCTGGTCGGAGGCATGCCGTACTCCAGCGCGCGCACGTAGTCCTCGTCCATGTCCTGCGCTTCCTCGTCCCCGCCTGCCTTGGCGGCCACCTGCTCCTTGAATCGTTCGTACTGTTCCTTGGGGTCGTTCAGCTCCGAATACCCGTTCGCGATTTCCATCCCGCAGATGTACAGCTCGAATCGTTCCGCGACATACGGATCGTCTGGCTTCGACTTCGCCAGCGGGCTTACCGCCTTCGGAAATTCGGTGATGAAGACCGGCTCGAGCAGCTGCGATTCCACCCGCGCCTCGAATATCTCGATCAGCATTTCGTGCGTGCTGCCCGGCTTTAATGGCGCATGGAAAGCCCGCACCTTTTGCAGCGTCACCTCCGCAGGGTCGGACCAACTGAAGTCCACCTGGGCCGCCTCCGGCACATACCGGCGGATCGCGTCCAGGTACGTCAGGCGCGGGAACTCCGGTCCAATGTCGATGCTCGCCTCGCCGAACGTAAAGGTCGTTGTCTGAAACACGGACTGCGCCGTAGTGCGGATCATCTCCTCCGTCAGCGCCATTGTGTCGCGGTAGTCCCAGTATGCCGTGTACAACTCCAGCATCGTGAACTCCGGGTTGTGCCGGATCGAGAGCCCCTCGTTGCGGAAGTTCCGGTTAATCTCAAAAGTCTTTTCGAGCCCGCCCACCGTCAGCCGCTTCAGGTAAAGCTCTGGTGCGATACGCAGGTACAGCGGCATGTTGAGCGCGTTGTGATGCGTCACGAAAGGCCGTGCCGTGGCGCCGCCCGCCACCGGATGCATCATCGGTGTTTCCACTTCCAGGTAACCACGAGCGTCCAGGTACTTGCGCATCGCGCTGACAATGCGGCTGCGGTTGACGAACGTCTGCTGCACCTCGTCGTTCGCGATCAGGTCCACATAACGCTGCCGGTAGCGCGTCTCCTTATCGGTCAAACCATGCCACTTCTCCGGCAGCGGCCGCATCGACTTCGTAAGGAAATGAAAGCGCTGCGCGTGAATCGAAAGCTCGCCCGTTTTCGTGATGAACGCGAAGCCCTCCACGCCCGCCACGTCGCCCATGTCCGTGTACTCTTTGAAGACACGGTAATCTTGCTCTGGCACATCGTCGCGACGCAGGTATACCTGCATTCTGCCGCTCTCATCCTTGAGGTGGAAAAACGACGCCTTGCCCATGTGCCGGATCGTCATGATGCGACCCGCCAGCTTCAGCGGCGTCTGATCGGCGATCAGCGCTTCAGAGTTTTCGCGCACGTCACTGCTGCGATGCGTGGGCAGCCAGCGGTTCACGAACGGGTTCAGCCCCTCTGCGCGCATTCGCTCCGCCTTCTCATAGCGGTTTCGGATTATTTCATTATGGTCGTTCAGCATCGCTTCAGGGGATTCGGTTGCGGTCGTCATGCTCAATGCTATTCTTGCTTAAAGTCGGTTCGGAATCAGGAAACGTTATTCGCGTCCGGCGCGCCGTGGCACCCGGACAGGGGACTACAGAACGTTCAACTGCTCGTCGAGCATGTCGATCAGGCCGTCCACGCGTTTTCGTACGTCATCCGTCAGGCCGTGCACTGCCGACGCGTCGTCGATCATTTTGTAATACTCCACAGTCACCAGCAGGGCCGCCTGCATCGCCAGCTTGCCGGTATCTGGTGTCGTCAGCTTGCTGCTAAGGTCGCGCATGAGGGTATCCACATGCCGGGCCGCGCGCCTGAGGCGCTCGTGCTCATCCTCGGGCGCCCGCAGCCGGAAGGGCAGGTTGTAGATCTCGAACTCCAGCTTCGCCGGGCCGCCATGGTTATTGGACTCCTGGCTCATTCGGCGCCGTGGCTGTCGAGTTCGAGTATCTCGGATTCCAGCGTGTCAATGCGGTTCAAGATCATCTTTAACCGGTCCTTGACGGTCGACTCCTTGTCATCGCGCAGGTTCAATTCCTGCTCAAGTTCGCGGATGCGCCCCTGCAACCTGACATTGTCGCTGTCCGTCTGGTTTTTCTGTTCCACCACGGCGGATAGCTCGCGATTCTGGCGCTGCAATTCCCCAATGCGGCCCTTGGCTTCGTTGATCTTGTCCACCAGGGCTGAAATCTTTTCCTCAAGGGCATCAATCCGGTCAATCATCCAGCAACGCTCCCGCCTTGCACAACTATAGTCTTACGCGCAGTGTAAAGCCGCAGCTCAAAATGGATCAAGTGAAATCGCCTGTCCTGCATGACAACTTGTTGTCAAGTAACGCGGCTGACAAGCGACGGTCTACCATTAACTCGTAACCAGTTCTGTGTGCCGAATCGAGCTCAAGTCTGCCGGGCTGGTAAGGAACTACGGACTCGGCACACTGGTGCAGAATCTGTAATGGACAACCTGCAATACCCGTGCAGACTTCAGCTTTAATCGATTTCAGAAAGGACCAGTTACATGGCCGCGATGGAAAAGAAAAATCTTTCTCAGCCCGATGAGACCCGCACTTTTGACAAGGGGCAGTTGGAACTCGTCACGCTTGGCGGTGTGACCTTCGGTCGCATCACGCTGCAGCCCGGCTGGAAGTGGTCCACCTGCGTCAAGCCTCTCGCGAAAACGGAAAGCTGCCAGGCCCCCCATCTGCAGTATCAGATCTCCGGCCGGATGCACGTGCGCATGGACGACGGATCCGAGGAGGAATTCGGGCCGGGAGACGTTCTGAAGCTGCCCCCCGGTCACGACGCATGGGTAATTGGAAACGAGCCGGTCGTCGCAATCGACATCACGGGCATGGGCGAATACGCAAAACAAAACTGACACTAACATCTCACGCGGCGTCCTTATCCCACAAGACGTCCGCCCATTGCATAAGACCGTCCGGAATTCTTAATTCAACAGATCAGGTTTTGGCTTTTTCGTGCCCGTGCACGTGCCCTGATCTCGTGCACGTCAATTGTTGAACGACGCCTCCCCGGAATCGAGTGTCCGCGTTTTCAGAGGAAGTTCAACTTAGCCCTTACCGTAACTGATCTTTTGATGAAGTCTCCATGACGTTAGCAACTTAATTAGTGACAACGTCAACAGTCCCAGATATTTTCTTCTGTTACGGTTCGCGTTTCGATTCGGCCTGCAAAATCCACATATACCCAATACGCATTCCACACGGTCGCGACGATTTTAGTACGAATGGCTGAGCCGATTGCTTTACTGCTGATAACTCAGCGAGCTGAGTAATTGTCGTTTCCGCCGACTTCAGCGATATCGATGTTTCACTTTCGCCAATCATCATTGTCAGCCATCCGCCTTGGTCACCAGCCTTCATGCGCGCAAGTGCGCGCAGCTTATGGCCAACCTCCAGCCCATGCAATTTTCCGCTGACGTGCCCCGTCACGTGTCGACTTATGTCCACCACCGTCGGCGTGCTTTCCAAATCCGTCAATGCCGGCGCATCCATCACGTAGTGAAGCGTCTTGTCGCGCCAATCAACCTCGTGATCTTCCTCACTTCTCAAATCCGCAAAATCTACATGGTCAACCAACCGCCAGCCCTTCGGCAGAAACTTCGCAGGAAGCATTTCCGCCGAACGCACGAACTCACGCGGAAATCTATACAGTTTCATGTCTGCATTGCGATCGTTCATCGGCAGGGCATCCGGAAATGTTGCCGGGTCAGCAATGAGATCGGCGGTGTAGCACGGCGACTGCCACATCGGACTGAACATCGCCGCCACATCAGGCAACTCCTCGGTCGTCAGGCAGCGCTCAATTGCCTCAAACGGCGCGAACGCACCCTCAATTGCAGCACGCGTCAGCTCATACCCGGGCAGTTGCATGCACAGCCCGATCACGTCAAAACCGTTAATGTCGCTGAAGTACATCGGCGCGCCAGCGTCGTGGCTGATCAGCTTCTTATATGTGCCGGGCTTTTCGCGGTTCACTTTTGCTATGTAGCGCCCGATGGGAATCTGTCGCGCGGCAAGCACCTGGGAATTGCGGATGTAGAGTTCGTGGATCTGCCTCAACGCGGGCATCGATCCTGCGACCAGCACAAGTGGTAAGAGTGCGACCGCACGTTGAAACCAGAGCTGCCCCGGCCGCTGCGACAGCCGCACTGCGGCTTTCATCAAGTTTCCCGCGCCTATTCCCGCCAAAAGAAACAGTGGCGGTACGTAGGGCTGCAGGTAACGGAATGTTCCCGTGCCAACAACGTCTCGCTGCCCTGCCATAAAACAAAATTCGACCGCGACAACAATCCATGTACACAGTATTGCCAGCCGCAATCTAATACCACACGGCCACAGACTCAGCGCCAGCAAAACGAGTGCAACCGCGCCACTTAGCAGACCAAACGTTGCTGGACCAAAACTGCCAATCAATTCGCCCGGCAGGTTCGATATCTTTTCCTGCCAGAAAGATCCCTTTTGCGACTGGTCCCGAAACGGGTCGCTCCAGATGCTGCGCAATTTCATGCTGTTCGGAATTGGGTCGCCGGTCATCATCCAGTTCAGCGACAGAAACGCCGCTAGCGGAAGTACACACAATACGCCACATATCAAAGGCTGCAGAATTGTCGATGCATGTACTCGAGCCCGGTCGCGCCAGATCTGTAACGCTCCTGCTCCGCTTACGAATGCCCAGCACACCCCAACCGCAAGTATCGCCTCGGGCCGCAGCAGCGGCAGTGCAGCGCCGACTGCTGCAAAGCGGCTGTTCCATCTCGGTAGTTCACCGCGTTCAAGCAAATCCCATGTGCACCACATCAGCGCGATTACGCCTGCCGTCGCTATCCCGGTCTCCATCCCCGAGACCGCACCGCAAACCAGGAACCCACACACGCTCCACAGCATCGCCGTGCTCGTCGCAATCAGCGCCGTCGTGTGGCGACAAAGCAGCCGCCACAACAGATAGATCCCTGCACTCGCAGCCGCGACGTTCACGATGTGTGCAAACAGCATGATCCAGTGCTCGCGAAATCCAACTGAGTAACCGACCGTCAGAATCAGCGGATACAGAGCACTCGTCGCGCCCTTGCTATAGCCACTGTCCGGCGACCACGTATACAGCATTCCCCGCGTAAAGTTTTTCGCATACTGCGCGTGAATGTAAGCATCATCCACCAGTGCCGGCCAGATGCCCCCACCGACCCGGTAACCTGTTAATATAAACCAGATACACAGCGCAAAGAAGGTAGCAGTAGGAAGCAGCCACGCAATGCATGTTACAGTACCGTTACAAGTTTTCCGGGCAATCATCTGCATTCCAAAGAATTGCAAAAAATCGGGACGGTTGACGTTTTCCCCAATTAATTGGATTGCATCTGCCGTTCATCTGCAGGCTGCCGTAGATCACCTATCGCACGTATGGCAAGGATTGTTGTCGCGGGATGCCCGCATCACATCACCCACCGCAGCAACCTGCGCGCCGACATCTTCCTCCACGACAACGACCGCCTGCTCTACAAGTCGCTGCTCGCACAAACCTCGCGCCCGTTCGGACTGCAGATCTGGGCCTACTGCCTTTTGACAAACCACATCCACCTCATCGCCGTCATTAATTACTCAATAGAATCAGACCCAAACTCTGCACGAATTCCCGGGAATTTGCACTCGTGATTTTATGCACAAATGCGGCAGTCGACAGCATGACACGTGCTCAACGAAACCGGCCACAACGTGGCCGGAGCGGCCCTCACATCTCCTGCGGAAGCCGCTTTCGTAGCCACCGAATCTGGCCGCGGTGGTTCACCTCGTCTTCAAAAACGTGGAACCACATGAAATAGTAATTCGCGGTTGCCTCCCCGAAAGGAACCACGGTTCGCAGCCAGGCATCGTCACGCTGCGCCAATTCCCCCTGCGTTCGGTTGCGCCCGCTCTCAAGGAGATCCGTATAGTAGTCGAGATTGTGCCCGCGAATCTCCGAGCGACCCGCCTCCCCCAGGTCCAGCGCTGCGGTCCACGGACGCAGTTCTTCCTCCGAAGCAGCGCCGCGGAAAGTTTTCAGCGTGTAGAAAAACTCCACCGCCGCAATGTGCAGCAGCAGCGCGCCGATGGAATTGCTCTCCGCATCATGAACGTGGTCGAGCTGGGCCGTCGTTAGTCCCGCCACGGAGTGCAGCGTCGTGAAACGCGCATAGTTCATCATGGAGACGAGATCCGAGATACCCGGCGAAAGGCCGGCCCGCGGTCCGATCACCATCAGCTGAGAAAGGTCCTGCATCATCGCAACAGCGCCGCGCCGCGAAGCCGCAGTCAAGCCACAGCCGCACCCGCGGCTACCTCACTCATGAATTCGCTTCGCACGTTTTTCGACGGCGGGTGTATGCTTGGCCACGTATGGACGACAAGTTTCCAGAACCGCTAGAGCGACTTATCCACGAACTGTCGCGGCTGCCCACCATCGGCCGCAAAAGCGCACAGCGGCTGGCGTTTCAGCTGCTGAAATCGCCCGCGGAACAGCCGCAGCGACTGGCCGATGCGCTGCACCATCTGCACGAACGCGTCCACTTCTGCCGTCAGTGTTTCTACATCACCGAGGAAGAGCTGTGCGCGATTTGCCGCAACCCCGACCGTGATGGCTCGCAAATATGCGTGGTGGAGGAGCCCATGGACGTCGCGTCGTTCGAGCGCACGGGTTCTTACCGCGGGTTTTACCACGTGCTGCTGGGGCGCCTGTCGCCGTTGCAGGGCGTGATGCCCGAAGACCTGAAGATCGGCGAGCTGATGAATCGCGTTGAGCGAGCGAACGGCGAAGTCCGCGAAGTGATTCTCGCCACGAATCCGAATGTCGACGGCGATGCGACCGCACTTTATATTTCGCGCATGCTCGAACCGCGGGGGATTTCGATTACGCGCCTGGGACTCGGGTTGCCCATGGGCAGCTCGCTCGAATACGCTGACGAGCTCACGCTGCAAAAAGCGCTCGAGACGAGAAAATCGGTGTAGCGCGGGATTTACCTGAGGTACTCCAGCACCGATCTCATCAACTCTGCGCGCGTAATTTCGTCACCTGCGTTTTCAAATGGAAAGGCCAGGAACATCCAGTTGCCGGTTCTTCTATTCGTGCTTCCACCTGCAACGGCAGCCGCGGAAGCGCCCGCAACTTTGTAGCGCAGCACCTCGCCGCTGCCGCCCAGCGCACCCACGACATCGCTTGGCAACGGATCGCCGAGCCCTTGCTCGTTCCCGGTGAGGGTGAACTCGGGCACGTTCTGCAACACTCCACCCGGCACGGGCGAAACCACCCGGCTCTGCACGTTCATGCCGCGATACGCCAGGCCGAGCAATTGGCGCAGGAACAGGCGATCCTCGTTGCTGGGCACGGACTGCGGAGACGCGCCGTCCATCGCCGCGGCCAGGTGTGCTCCGTTCAGCACCAGCTTGCCGCCCTGTCGCAGGTAATCGGCAATGAGTGCCTGGGTGGGTGTGGTCAAAATTCCGTTCCGCGGATTCTGGCGTCCGACCGACCAGATCACCAGCGGATAATCATTCAATCGGATCTGACCTTCGCCCACGGATCGCGAGTTGCAGCTGTCAAAGCTCACAGCACACGAGGTCAGCGCTTCGGCCGCCGCCTGCATTCTCGGCGCATTGAGGTGGGTGCGCGGCCGCACGCGCCAGGTAATTTGACCGTGGTCGGCCGGGTTTCCAAATGGGTTATCGATTACCTGCGATTCGTCCGAAGTTGCATCGAGGTTTGTGATCCCGGCAATTAAAAGTGCGCGCCGCATTGGAACGGTGGTCGCGCCATCGCCCGCCAATGCGGGCAGTACCGAGACCACCTGGGAAGGCCACGACTCTCCCCCCGCGTTCAGGCCTGTGACGCGAACATAGGTGGGACTACTGCTCGTGACCGGGTCGAGGACCGCCGCGAGTTCACCCTGCGTCGATTGTCCACCATCGAAACTGTAACCGGTTGCGGAGCGATAGATACGATAATCCGTTGCCGGATCTCCTTCAATTCGCCCGGCGTGACCGGGCTGCCACGATACCTGGATGCGTCCATCGGGCAGCGACCGCGCCACGGGGTTTTCCGGTGCGGTCGGCAAAACTCCCAGCGCACTGTTCTTTGCACGCAGAGCCGCGAACCAGTTCAGCACGCCGCGAAGCGTGGCGCGCGCCATGTCCATCCGCGCCCTCGGGTCGAGCAGGAACATTGCGTCTTCCGCATTATCGTGAAACGCGACCTCCACAATCGTCGCGCACATTTCGTTCTGTATGTAATCTTTGCGGAGCTCGCCGAAAGTTATACCGTTGTACGTGACGCGGTCGCGCGCGGCCCACTTCGGATACGAGAACGGCGGATCCTCGATCAGTTCCTGGTTTACCTGCGTGCCGATCATCCTCGCCAGCAGTTCCTGGTAATCGGGCCGCTGCTCAGGCGATTCGTTGAACAGGGCCACACATCCCCGCGACTGTCCCCGGAAGGCATTTGAGTGAAAACTGACGAGCACGCGATCCGTAAAGCTGCCTTCGGTTTCACGGTTCATGTACGCAGCAGTCCTGGGCGGCGAGGCGATTGTCGCATTTCCGTCGCTGACATTAGAGGAGTAAATTCGGCGGTCTGCGGTCGGGCCAAGGCTTCGCTCGATCCAGTAACAGTCCGCCTCGTCCTCGCGAATAAAACCAGAGCGTCCAGCGGGCCGCGGAACGTCGCCCACTCCGTTGCCAAACCGAACGGCATCCGCTACCACCACGTGTTTGCCGTCGTCTTCATAAGGATCGTCGACAACATTGCTTACATCGACGTAGCCCGTATCACCCTTTTCGAACCAGAAACTGCCCAGCCATACCCATCCCTTGCCGACGCGCCGGTGGTTCACGTGGATCTCCGTCACGGCTCCTGCATGGGCAATACGATACAACTGAGCCGATACACGATCCTCGCCGTCGCGCGCCCACACATAAACCGGGTAGTCGCCTGATTCGGGGATCCACGGACGGTACCGCGCTACTGCTGTCTCGCTGCGCTGAGCCGTTGCGAACGCATACGGAACGCGGTCGCGCTTCCCGCCGAAGTAAACCTTCGAGCTGCTTTCCTGCCATTCGCCGTAGAACTTTACCTGCGCGCTGGTGTTGTCGAGAATGCGTTCGTTGGGTTGATGGTCCACTGGGCGCAACGGCACAACCGTCGCCCCGGAATTCCAAAGCAGGTGCGCAAAAATATGCATCTGGTCCAGGTTGCCAAAATCTTCCACGATACCATGGCCAAGGGCACGCTGCGTGTAGTAGATCTGTTTATCGTCATTGTAGGTCCATCCATGGCCCGCCATTGCGAAAACGACTTTGCCGGAAAAGCTTCCGGTCGGTTGAAATGCGTGCGGCGCCGACATCAGCGGGCTCTGCGTCCGCTGGGCTTCTGCCAGGGGTGATGCCCGCAGCGGTTTACCGGGTATTTCGACAAACTTATCCGCGCGTGCTGCATCGACCAGCCACTGCGGCGCTCCAAATCCGGGCGCCGGAACGCTGGGCGGTGTGACAAGAGAGATCGTGGTAGCTGATAACCCCTCCGTGTTGATGGGCATGGTAACGGCCGGCGCGAGCGATTCAGTGCCCGTACTCATCGTAATCGTCGCGCTGGTGAGTGCCTGCTGCGAGAGTCCAACGCCGCAATTCAACAGGTGGGCGATTGTGAATGCCACCACGCCGCCCGCACACCGCTGCGTGAAGTAGTAACTGTGGTTTAGCTTTCGCACGTTGTCTCGAAACTTGCCCGGCGAGCAGCCAGTGCAATCAATACTAAAAGCGAGCAACGGGCTCACCCCGTCACGTCAGCACGGTTTGAAATCTCGAAATTTCCGCCTTTTATATTGCCTAACGACATGCCTGCCGGGGCAAATGCATGGTGCAGGTTACCTATGACCTGCAGAAAGCTGCCTCTGCGTGGCCCGGCATCCGCCGTGGTCTATCGGTTCAGGCACAACACCGGTCACGAAAGGGTGCTTAAACATGTCCCGCTATTTTTATCGCTTCACATTCTTCTGTGCGTTTTATCTACTGTCGTGCGGACCGGCCTTTGCAGCCACGCTGCTTTCGGACACTTTCAGCAGCGCTTCGCTCGACTCCTCAAAATATGCAATTCTCCGCTCCTCAAATGCGAGCGTCTCGGGCGGATCACTTATCGACGTCGCTAACATCGTGGACATCGGAATGGAAGTGCCGTCCTACTCGGCAAACTTCCCTAATACCGTGCAGGTCGACTGCGTCATGAAAATCCCGGATCCTACTATAGCAGCCCGGATCAACAACAGCGTTCCCGAGACCAATGCGGGTTTCCGCGTGGTTGAAGCCGGCCCGGAGGGAATCGGAATTGAGATTTTTCCATTCAGGGGCGCTTCGGACGTGGACACGCTTAACATCCGCCGCGCCGTGAACTGGGGTAATGACGTAAGTGCCAACATCTCGCCGCAGCTTACGCCGAATCAGCTCGTCGTGCTGCGCGGAATTGTGAACGGCGCGAATGTCACGGCCACGCTTTACGACTTCAATACCTCGGCTGTGCTGGCCACGCTGGCCACCACCACTGCCACGCTTCAGGTCAACAATACGGCCGGCGCCCTTCGCTTAACGACGTACAACCAGGCGAACGTCGAGTTCCTGAGCTGCAAGGCGACCAACACGGCGAACAGCAATGTGCTTATAGATGATACCTTCAATGGCACATCCCTGAACCTGAACAACTGGTGGCCCGCCGCTACCGATGAAGTGTCGAACGTTTCGCCAAATCCCACCACGGGCACAGCTACACTGATTGGTTACAATGGGACAAACCTGACGGCGCTACTTCCCACGAAACAGACGTTCTCAAATTTCGAGATGCAGTCCGTGTTCAAGATGAGCCAGCGTGGACCGAACGGCTACGGCAATTTCAGCGTCCAGTTTCGCGAAACAGACAAGTTCAATGCCTTGTACCAGCTCGCCGTCTTCCCTCAGACCGGAAGTTCAGTCGGCGATGGCGTCACCACTTATACAACTCCGTGTATCGTCTTACGAAAAGGAACGGCGCCGGGAGCTTACACGAACCTGGGCGGAAAGACAATCAGCGAGCCGACGGACAGCAGTACGCTGGTCGTTAACCTGATTGCCAACGGATCCGCGATTAGTTTCTACACGGGTCCCACAAAAACCGCGGGCATTGGGCCGGTAGTATCCGTTACCGATAGCAGCAACACTTCAGGGTTCGTGAAGTTTACGAATTTTGCACTGACGGCGGTCGACCTGGACGAATACCAGATCGCGACAATCGGTTCAAACATCGTGGCGCCGATTACCACCGCGGCGTCCGACGAGTGGATGCTGATGCAATAGCATGGGTTGGCACAGCAGGCCAAGCGACGGGCTGCTGCGCAAGCTTCAAACGACGCTGGACAATGGCGCGAACCGCTGCACCCCTGTGTACAATAATCGCCATGTGGAGGCCTAAACATTGCCAAAGCGAATAGTGGTAGTGGACGATGAGCCGGACATCCGCACGATGCTGGACATCAGCCTGAAAAACCAGGGGTACGAGGTGCAGCTGGCGTCCGACGGTGTTGAAGGGCTGGAGCTCATTCGCAAAACACGGCCCGACCTGGCGATACTTGACGTGAAGATGCCGCGCATGAATGGCTTCGAGCTGCTGGTTGCTATGCGCAACGACGCGCAGCTAAAGGACATGCCCGTGGTGATGCTGACGTCCCTGACAGTCGGCACCGGAAAGTCGGACGAGCTTTGGCGCCAAAGCCTGGAAATCACCGACTTCCTGTCCAAGCCCTTCGATACACAGGAATTGCTGAGCCGCGTCAACCGAATCCTGGAGAAACCCGCGGAATAGTTCGTGCGCAGCGGCTTCGGGCGTCCATACTGTCTCCGTTTCTCTAGTTGACTTGATCCGGGCCGGGTAACGACTATCCGCGGCTTTGTGAAAAATGGCGCAAATACAGCGCCTGCTGCAATGTTGCAGCCTCTTAGTTTGCCAAATTACCCGGAGTCACGCTATTAGATGCTAAGACAGTTGCGGTCAGCCCACAAAATTCGTAAAGTCATCTGGATCGGGCTGCTGCTTATCGTAATTCCTTCCTTTGTCGCCTTCTATGGTTGGAGCGACTACTCCACCACTGCCGGTTCGCAGCCCATGACTGCCGCGAAACTCAAGTTCGGTTTCCTGGACTCAGAAGAGATACACCAGCCAGACATGCAACGCGCCGAACAGATGTTGCGCGCGCAGTACATGAATTACTCTCGAAACCAGAACATGACGCTGGAGCCCGCCGCCATTGATAAACTGGCCGGATCGCGCGAGATTCTCGACCAGGCAATCAACGTCGAGATTCTGCGCCACTACGCCAAGGAACATGGCATCGTCGTCGAACCGCAAGACGCAGTCGACGAACTCGCGAAAGCCTATCCCCCGGATCGCCGCGCCATGGTCGAGCAGGAGCTCAAGCGCCAGGGCATGACGTTTGGCCAGTTCCTGGAACAGATTCAGAATGGCATGCTGTTGCAGCGCGTGAGGGACACTCTGACCGCCCAGACACGCGTTACACATTATGAAGCCTGGCTCGACTACCTGCTAAAAAACGAGCGTCTCCTGGTCGACTTCGTGCGCTTCGACGCCGCAGACTACACGACGAGCGTCACCGTAGACGAGAAGGAGCTTCAGGATTACTTTGCGAAAAACATCAAGAAGTACCACGTCCGGGAACAGGTGAAGTACTCCTACCTGATCGTCCGCAAGGATGACTTAAAAAGCAGCCTGACCCTTACCGAAGACGAGGTCACTTCGTATTACCAGAGCAACCAGGAAGAGTTCCGTTTGCCGCGCACAGCCGACATTCGTCAAATCATGATCAAAAAGCCGGGGCGCGAAGCGGGCTCCACCGCTGAAGAACTGACTTCAGCCACTGAAGCAGCCCGTGCGAAGGCCAGCGACATTTACCAGCGGATCGTAAAAGGCGAAGACTTTGCAACGCTGGCAGACCAGTATAATGAGGAAACCCGCGTACCGCCACGCGAGGATAGCGATACAACTGCAACCGACAGAATGACCACCGCCGGCGGATTTCTCGGAACGGTTTCCGAGGTGCGCATGAAAACCTTCTACGGGGAAGACTGGACCAGTGCCGTGTTCAACCTGAAGCCGGGCGCAATCAGCCAACCGGTTGATAGTCCGCGTGGCTTCTTCGTGCTCAAGCTTGAATCCTTGAAAGAGGGGCTTGTTCAGCCGCTCGATGTAGTAAAGAGCGAGGTGGAGGATAAGGTCCGCACAGAAAAGGTTGAGCCGGTATTCGAGGATGTAGGCAATCAGCTTCGCGATGTCGCCGAAAAAGGTGCTACCCTGCAACAACTTGCGCAGGAAACCTCAAGGACTGTCGAGTTCACCCCGAAAGTGGACAAGCGCGCAGAGTTCATACCCGGCGTAGGGTTACTGGGCGAGTTCAAGGAAGCGGTGCAGGACCTGCAAAAGGGTGGCCGCAGCGAGGTAATGTCCGACCAGGCACGCCACCTTGTCATGGAGGTTCAGGAAGAGTTCCCAGATCACGATCCGCCGCTCGACGAAGTTCGCGAGCAGGTGGTGCAGGGCTATAAGGAAAGCAAGGCGCGGGAGCTCGCCAAGGCAGCGGCGGAATCCGTCAAGGTCAAGGCTACGAGCGTGGAAGCACTCAAGCAGGCCGTGGTTGACGCTGGCTCGACCGTTTCTCGGACACGCCCATTTACCCGGCCCGAGGCTCCAACGGTACTCGGCCCTGTGCAGAACTTTACTGAAATTGCCGGCGGGTTGCGTAAAGGTGCGATTTCACTCAGCCCGCTTGGTTCTGAGGATGCTGCACAGGGTTACATTGTCTGGCACCTCGCAGAAGTCACGGAACCCTCGAAGGCGGAATTTGCGAAGCAGCTCGCGAAGATCAGCCAGGACTTACTGGCTCACAAGCGTGAGATCCTGCTCCTGGAGTTTTTGCGCGATCGGCGGAAGCAGTTAAAGGACGATATCGAAATCTCCAAAGCGTACCGCTGATTTTTATTGAAGGCGATCTACGCCGCATTTAGAGCAACGTGGGTATCATACGTCACGGCTGGCAAAGCCATTCTAATTGCGAGGCTTAGGCACTGTTAAACGTTCAGGCAATCGTGGTCAAAAACCTTAGTTCTGCTAAATTAAGGAAGGTTCTTTTTGAGCAGCACCTGTGGACTCGGGTGTTCCTGTGCCTGATCGCCTGTAATCTGTGTGCGGGCAGGATTGCTGCGCAAGCTGCGTTTCCTACTGCCGATAACCAGGTTCAACACCACGTTCTTCCGACCGACGAGGAGTCTGCTGCGCCGATGGAAGACCCGGATGGTGTTGTCATGCGGGAACGTACGCCCGCGGACGACCAGAAGATCGCGCGCGATCAGGCGGCGAAGGCACGTAAGAGTGCGGCAACAAAGCCTGTGACGTCAACGGATCCGCTGCTCAGCGAGATTTCCGATGCTCCGGTCGTTAAGGAAATCGAAGTTGCCGGCCTGGACGGACCTGACCTGCGTCGCGCCATGCGCGCGCTCGTGACGCGCGAAGGCGAACCACTTAACCCCGACAAGCAGCGCGAAGACATAAAGAACCTGTACGAAGTTGGCTCCTTCCGCCCGGACATCCAGGTGGAAGCCGAGGAACTGGACGGCGGGGTGAAGTTGCGTTACCTGGTTGAGCCGAACCCAAAAGTCGGAGCCATCAACGTCACGGGGAACGTCAAAGTACCCACCAAGAAACTGCTGGCAGAGCTGCCTGTGAAAGCCGGCGAAACTTACACGGTGCAGGCGCAAAACAAGATCCGCGAAACACTTGCCCGCTACTATGAAGAACGCGGATATGGTGACGCCGCCGTTCACGTGGAAGAGCGCCCGGGTCCCGCGAACACCGTCGATCTCGGTATTTCACTGGACGAAGGCACCAAGACAAAAATCCGCAACCTCGTCATCCGCGGCAACGAGCACGTTGGTGATCTCGGGCTGAAGTTGCGCGCCAGCAACAAGGGTTCGTGGGGTCCTTTTAAGCATTACTACAACGAAGCCAAGTTTGAAGACGACCTGAATGTGGTGCGGGCGGTGATGGCAAATCATGGCTACCTGGATGCCGATGTGCGGCGCGGCGAGTTCGCTTACGCGGAGGACCGCAGCTGGGTAGACCCTGTTATCGAGGTGAGCGAGGGTCCGTGCTATAAGTTCGGGCGCCTCGAAGCACGCGGCTATTCCGTGTACTCGAGGGACGAAGTGCTGGAAGGCTTTCGTCCTCTGCAAGGCCAGGTCTATAGCCCGGCCGAATTCGAGAAGCGAGCCGAGCGTGTAAAGAACATGTACGGGGACGAGGGATTTCTCAACTGCTCAATCGAGCCGAACCTCCACAAAGACCCGAACACCGGAACTGTCGACGTGGACCTGGATATTACGGAGGGATCACGCATCTACGTAGGCGATGTGAAGGTAGTGGCGGACACCTACGCGGAAGATAAAGAGCAGAGCTGGCTGCGCCGTGCGTACAGCAAAGTTTCTCCTCCGGTTAAGGACGAGGTCGTTCGTCGCGAAGTGCGGATGCGGCCCGGCCAGGTTTACCGTCGATTTGATGAAGTGCGCACGAAGGAGCGCCTGCGCGCGCTGAACGTTTTTGAAGACGTAAAGGTGCAGGAGCAGATGACGGACGATCCAAACGTCCACGACTGCGTTGTACAGGTTGAACAGGGCAACACCGGCAACCTGATATTCGGCGTGGGCTTTGGCGACGTCGAGGGCGGCTTCCTCTACGGCAACTACATCGAGCATAACCTGTTCGGCCTCGCGCGAGACTTGCGAATCTCCGCACTCGTGGGTTCAAAGGCAATCAGCGGCGAAGTCTCCTACCTAGACCGCTACTTCATGGGCAGCGATATAGCGGCCCAGTTCACCGCGTTCCATCGTCGCTACGACCGCACTGGCGCGTTCCGGCAGACTAATACCGGAGTTACGGCGGAGTTCACGCGTCCGCTTTCCGAATGCCTGAAAGACAGCGTGCGGCTGCGTCTGGAGAGCATCGGCTATGATATCAGCGCAGCGCGGCAGCCCGATGAGGAATTGCGCGACTACGTTGCCGCAACAATTCGCTACAAGCTTTGTCATGACACGCGCGACGATACGTTCTTCCCGACTTACGGGCACGTGGCGGCAGCCAGTTTCGAGACCGGCGCTGCCGATGGCTTCCTCGCAAAGCTTGAAGGGCAGTACGCCCAATACTGGCAGATGTGTGACAGCTGGGTGCTGGCGAACAACACCGTGGCAGGCTTGATGCCGTACGACGCGACGCGCATCGGCTATGCGGACCGATTCTTCCTCGGCGGCGCAAGCGATCTGCGCGGATTCCGCGTTGCGGGCGCTGGCCCACATGATGGCCGAAATCACTCGATCCCGCTGGGCGGCTCGACAAAGCTGCTGAACCAGACCGAGGCACGCCACCTGTTCACCGACAATCTTGCCGGTGTGCTCTTTGCTGACGTCGGCATGCTTGGACGCAAGCCGTTTGAAATTGGCTCGCCCCGGGCTTCCATCGGTACGGGTGTTCGCCTGCGGCTGCCCATGGCTTCCGTCAGCCTTGATCTGGCGGTGCCGGTCATCAGCCACGACGACGACCAGACTCAAATCTTCCACTTCAACCTGACCTCAGCCTTCTAAGTGGTCCGGCATAAAGGATTCCCAATGAAGCAGTTTGTCACCCTTTGCATATTCCTGTGCCTTGTTTGCGTTGCAGGCGCGGCCGATACCAAAATTGCCTATGTCGACATCGAGAAGGTTACCGGTAAGGCGAAAGCAATCAACAGCGCTCTCTCGACGGTCGGCGATAAAGTCAAAAAGTACCAGAACGACATTGAGTCCAAACGCAAAAAGATCCGCGACCTTGAAGACGATGTGAAGCGCACCGAAGGAGTGTTGTCTCGCGACGAGGTCGATAAAAAACGCAAAGAGATCAACACGCTGAACAACGAAATCGACGACCTTGTGCTGCAGGGACGCCGCGAGATGCAGCGAGTCGACGACACTTTTTATTCCCCCCTTCTGAAGAAGATCATTTACGCCATCCAGGACGTCGCCGCCGAGAAGGACATCGATATCGTCCTGCGCGGGGAAGTCGTACTGTACGGCAAGGACACCGCCGACATTACCAACGATGTGATTCGGAAGCTGAACGAGGACGATAGCGCTTCCACTGCTGCCAGAACAGAGAAGAAGACTGAAACACCGGCGAAGCCCGCAGACACCACCGCCAAGCCCACCGAGTCGGCAAGCCCGGCAGCCGCAAACGTTGTGGTGCCGGAAACACCCGCAAAGCCAAAGCCGACGAAAACGCCTGCCTCCGCGCGACCGGTTGACCGCCAGCCTGACTGATCGCCTGCCCCGCTAGCGGAATGCGTAATCGTCAGACGATCAACTCCGTCGTCGAAGTCTCGGGGCGCGGCGTCCACACCGGGCAGGAAGGTACGGTGCGCTTTTTGCCGGCGCAATCGGGCGAAGGAATCATCTTCCGGAGAACGGACCTCCACGGCGAAGCGATACCTGCACGGCTGGACTACCTCGTGCCTGATCAGTTGCTGCGGCGAACCACACTTGCGAACGGTCGTGCCAAAGTCCACACGATCGAACATGTGCTGTCCGCCGCAGCCGGATGTGATGTCGACGACTTGCTGATCGAAATGAACACAGGCGAGCCGCCCTTTCTGGACGGCAGCGCCGCACGGTTTGTCGAACTGCTTCAACAAGCGGGCATCACACAGCAGCGGGAGAATTGCCAGCCGCTCGAGATCGGCGAACCGCTGGCGTTCCGGGATGGAGACGCCGAGTTTTCGTGCCTCCCGTCTGACGAGTTTCGAGTCAGTTTCTTCTTCACCTCCGACCATCCTAAACTAAGGCGTCAGGCGGCCAGCATCGTCATAACGCCGGAAACGTACGCCGCGGAAGTCGCACCCGCCCGCACCTTTTGTTTCTTTGAAGAAATCGAGTCCATGCGTCGGCAGGGACTTATCAAAGGCGCCAACCTTTCCTCCGCTGTGGTGATTGGCCGCAAAGGCATGTTGAACGACTCGCTGCGTTTTCCGGATGAGCCGGTGCGGCACAAAATTCTTGATTTTATCGGTGACCTCGCCCTGCTCGGACGACCCCTGAAGGGGCACTTCCTGGCGTGGCGTTCCGGTCATCGTGCCAATGCGGCGTTTGCGCTTTATCTCAAAAAGGAGTTCGGCCTGTGAGTGAAACCCCGGCGGTACCCGCGGCGATGGACATCAACCGCATCCTGGAGATTCTCCCCCACCGCTATCCGTTTCTGCTGGTGGATCGCATCCTCGAAATGCGCGAGGGGTTTGTAGTCGGCCAGAAGTGCGTCACGATGAACGAATGGTTTTTCCAGGGCCACTTCCCGCAGCAGCCGGTGATGCCGGGAGTCCTCATCCTCGAGGCGATGGCGCAGACGGGCGCTATACTCGCACATCTGCACGAGGAAAACCGCGGCCGCCTGATTTTTCTCGCGGGTGTGGATGACGCGCGATTCCGCAAAGTCATATCGCCGGGCGATGTGCTGCGTATCGAGATGACTGAGATCCAGCGGCGCAAAAACATCGGCCGTTGCAGCGGACGCGTGCTCGTCGACGGCAAGCTTGCGTGCGAAGCTGTGCTGACCTTCGCGGTACAGGCATCGAGCCAGGGTCGGTCTGCCGATAGTTCGTAATCAGTTCTGTGTGCCGAATCGAGGGTAAGTTTGCCCTTTGGTCTGGTAAATGAACTAAGGGGCCCCCCGTCCACACGATACTCGTTGACACTACCGAGTTTCATGTTTTTATAAGGTTTCCAATCCGGACTCGTTGCGTGATTTCACTCTGTCTGCTCCTGCCCGGCACTCCACAGGGGAGAATTCTCATGCAGAAGCAAACCGTAACCCGGCATCTCGCCCGCTTTTCAATCCACGTCATCATCGCCGCGGCACTGTTAGCCAGCGCGGGCCTGATTCATGCCATCCCGCCGAACTTTGCCGTTCAGTTAAACAACCCGGGCCCCCTGGGCAGCGCCCTGAACTCACAGTTTGGTATAGCCATCGCAGGCACGGGCAAAGTGGTTTACGTCGGCGCGCCGACATTCGACCAGGACGGAACCGATTCCGGCGCTGTGTTCGCGTTCGACCAGAAGACCGGCGCCTACCAGGGCCGTCCAAGTTTCGGGGCCTTTTCCGCAGCCGATAACAAGATCGGTACTGCCCTGGCCGCGAACAAAAAGTATTGGATCGTCGGCGCACCGGGAACGACGCTCAGCGCAAATCTCAATGCCGGGCGCGTCTTCATCCTGTCCGCACGCGGCTTGCCCTCCCTCTATATTGACAACCCGGCGCCAGGCGTCGGCGACAATTTCGGCGCGGCCCTTGCCCTGTACAAGACTCTGCTCGTCATCGGAGCGCCCAAGGACACGGCACCCGGCGGCGGCCCTGCCGGTTCAGGCGCAGCGTACCTCGTAAACCTCAAGACCGGGCTGACACTGGTCGGGTTGATAGATCCGGGCGCCGCAGCTGGTGATACGGCGGGCGCGAGCGTCGCCGTCAGCAAAGACTATATCGTCGTCGGCGCGCCGGGCCGCCAGGTCGGTGGTTTCGCGGGCGCTGGCGCAGTGGCTGTCTTCGACGCAAAAACGGCTGCGTATCTCGGCACGCTTACCGATCCCTCGCCTAACACCGACGATGCATTTGGTTCAGCCGTTGCCATCAGCGGTTCGCTGGTTACCGTCGGCTCACCAAACAGCGAGTATATAACCGACGCCGTCTATACTAATGCAGGCGCCGTGTTCCAGTTCGACGCCGCTACGAGAACGTTGGTGCGAGAGCTCCCCGAAAATACATACAACGACGGCGGACACCGCGGCGCAGCAATGGCAACGGATGGCAAACTGCTGATCGTCGGGAAACCAGACTTCTACTATTCCGGGCCAAACGCCGGATCAACCACTACGTACAAATACAAAACCGGCGAGGCCATCCGCGAGAACATCAGCGAGAACCCCGTTGCCGGTGGGAATTTCGGTAAAGCGGTCGCGGCGTTTAAGGGTGGCCGCTACGCCGTAGGCGAACCGTTCGGTCAGGATACCTCCGGAAACATCGTCGGAGCCGCTTACATGTATAACAAGTACCCGTGATGGGCTGGTAGAGCGGGGTAAAACTACCGCTTGGCCTAACCCGCAGGAACCCGCCCGGCCCTGAATTCAAGTAGCGCGCCGAGCTTTACTTTCGCGTTTCGCGTCGTGCGTTTCCCAATCATGAATGTTTCAACGTTCCTTCACGTCTCATTTGGATTCCTTGTTATGTCGACGTCCATCCCCGCCCACGCCGCCGAAACGCCCGCCGGCGACACGGCAACTTCGATCCCGGCAACACTGCTTCCTTTTAACCACGTACACGAACTCCTGGCCCCGCCAGAACCCGGCGCCGACTACAGGCTATGGCGCGAGGGAATGCTGAAGTGGCGCGAGGAACAGCGCGCGGTGCTCGCGAAACTTCGCCAGGACCTGGACGATCCATATGCGCTGCCGCAACTGCAGTGGACGCAGACGAGCTTCATGCAGATCCAGATGATGTCGCACGAGCGGTACTTCTACGATCCCGCCACCCGGAAGTACACGGTGAATCGGCTGCTCGACGATCTCGAAAATCGCTACGGCGGCATCGACAGTGTGCTCGTCTGGCCGACGTATCCAAACATCGGGGTGGACAACCGAAACCAGTACGACCTGTGGCGCGACATGCCCGGCGGGCTGGAGGGCGTCCGCAAGATGGTGGCCGATTTCCACCGCCGCGATGTCCGCGTGTTTGTTCCCATCATGTTCTGGGATCACGGCACCCGCGAGGAGGGCATGCCTATGCCCGACGCGCTGGCAAAGCTGTGCATGGAGATCGGTGCGGACGGCCTGAACGGCGACACGATGAGCGGCGTGACTCGCGACTTCTACGACGCCAGCGTAAAAATTAATTACCCGCTGGTCATGGAACCGGAAAACGGCATGAGCGACATCCAGATGCTGGCCTGGAACACGATGACGTGGGGCTACTTCTTTCCCTACCAGGCCGCGCCGGGCGTGAACAAGTTCCGGTGGGTGGAGCCGCGACACATGACGCACACGTGCGACCGCTGGGCCCACAACCGCACGGACATGCTGCAGTACGCGTTCTTTAACGGCGCGGGTCATCAGGCATGGGAGAACGTGTGGGGCGTGTGGAATGGAATTACGCCCCGCGATGGCGAAGTCATCCGCCGCATCCAGATCATCTACAAGGCGCTGCCCCACGGCGTGCTCTCAAGTGACGATTACGAGCCGCATTATCCCACGCTGAAGCAGGGCGTTTACGCGACGCGTTTCCCATCGGCGAACGGGACGCTGTATACGATCGTCAATCGAACCAGTGACGCGCTCGACGAGCCGCTGCTCGAGGTCGCGGATGCGGCCGGTTCCCAGTGGTATGACCTGTGGAACGGCTCCGGGAAGGTGACCGTGACGCCGGGTGCGAACGGCGCTGCGGCGATCCGTGTGCCACTCGATCCCAATGGCTACGCCGCAGTTTTCCAGGCGAAGGGCGAGCTGGAGAAAATGGCAGGGCTGCTGAGCGCGATGGCCGACCGCGAGAAAACCCCGCTGGCGTCGCTATCCAACGAGTGGCGCGTGCTGCAGCAGCGCATCGTGCCGATCGCGAAAACGTCGGCGGCGACCACCGCGCCGGAGGGGATGGTTCGCATCCCGGCCGGGCGGTTCGTGTTCGAGGTCGAAGGCGTGATGATCGAACAAAACGAAGGCGTCGGGGTGCAGTTCCCGTGGGAAGATCAGCCGGAGCTGAAGCACGTCAAACCGATGGATATCGCGACGTTTTACATCGATAAATATCCCGTCACGTGCGCACAGTTTAAGAAGTTCGTGGATGCGACAAACTATCGCCCCGCCGATGATCACAATTTCCTGAAGGGCTGGAACGGCACGAACCTTCCCGATGGTTATGCGAAGAAGCCCGTGACGTGGGTGTCGATGGAGGACGCGCGCGCGTACGCCGCGTGGGCCGGCAAGCGCCTCCCCCACGATTGGGAATGGCAGTTCGCGGCGCAGGGAAGCGATGGCCGGCTTTTTCCGTGGGGCAGCAAGGACCCAGCGCGCGTTCCGGCGTTCCACGAAACACGTACGCAGCCACCGCCGGACGACGTCGACGCGCATCCGGCCGGGGCGAGCCCGTTCGGCGTAATGGATCTTGTAGGCAACGTGTGGCAGTGGACCGATGAATTCCACGACGACCACACGCGCGCCGCCCTGCTACGCGGCGGTAGCAATTACCGTCCAACCACTTCGCACTGGTACTTCCCGCAGGCGCACGAACTCAACAAACACGGCAAGTACCTGCTGATGTCCCCCAGCCTGGACCGCTCCGCCACGATCGGCTTCCGGTGTGTGGCCGACGCTAAATAGGCAATGTCCGCATTCCTTTTACGCATCCCTGCGAGTTTGCCAGGTTTCGGAACCGGTGCTGTCGAATTAAAAGAATCGAGTTTGATGGGCAGGCGCCGGCGTATGCACGGTTTTAAAACGGTCGGTGAGCCTCCTTAATCAAAACTAATCAAAACAATCAAACAATTGGCGTCGCTCATTGGCATTTCACGATTTAAATCAAACAGGCCAAAGGGGGGTATTTCGCCCTTTGATTTCCGTAATATTCCGATCATGTGGCCGCGCGTGCTCCAAAGATCGGCGGCGTGAACGACTTAATAGCAGGGGCGACTAAGGTTGGAGGTTTTCAAGTTTTCAAGTTTTTCAAGTTGGTATTCAAGTTTGCGTATGAAAGCTTGAAATGCTTGCAGATAAATCAAGTTGGCGAAAAATGGGTAATTTCGCCACTTGAAAAACGGTAATCCTCGCGTAAGAATTCGCGGGGGCCGTGGATTTCCCGCTTCCTCGCGCGATGGGCGGCTCTTTCCGCCAGGCGCAAAGACGTAAAATGCCACGCGGATTGGGCACAGAAGTCCCTTTGCCGTCGGTCACGGCGTTCGGGCTGCATAGTTTTCAAAGAACGTGTTCAGCTTTACTACGCTGACACGTTTACACCAGTTGTGGAGGGGGTGTCACTTCCCAGGCGTCACCTTAGGGTACGCTAAGTCCAATAAAGTCGAAGAACGTTTTGGGCGAAGGTGCGCTGATGCGTGCGGGCAGCTCCGGAGGAGCGCGGTTGCTCGAGTGCCATTGATGTGGAGATTTCAGCGAGAAAGTTTGATCGTCGAGCGTCGCAGAGTGGACGCGCTCCCAAAGCCCCGTAGATGATCTTGTGGTGAAGTATTGCTTACGCTAGCAAATTAATTAGTGAAAACGTCAACCGTGGGGCTGTTGAAAAACCCTGTGTCTTTGTTCGACCCTTGCAGGGTCGTGAGGATATTACGCTCCAGATCCGCAGGTTGCACCTGCGGCTATTCATGTTCGACACCTCCGGTGTCGGTTTTTCAACACCCCCACCGTCCCCGAATTAAAGACCGACGTAGTTCGCGGTTTAGCGTGTGCTGCCGGATTCCGGACCAATGCCGGGTCCCAGGAAAAAGACGTCCCCAGCGCTGACGGTGCCGTTCGTAGGGTCATAGGAGGTGGCGTTCGGGCTGTCGTGACCGAGTGTGGTGGCGTTCAGGTCAGGCCCGACACTTCGCAGCGCCCACAAAACGCCCGCGCTCCGGCTGATCCGTTCCGTCCATAGCGGCGGAGTAAGAGGAATGACAATGTTCTCATCCCGCCCATCCGGCGTCATGCGGTACGCGTAGTCAAAAGCGCACACGCTTGCCAGCTCGCCGCCCGGGCCCGTTTTGTAGTATTCCCCGAGCTGCGGGTTCCGGTAAACCGCGGTGCGGGCGAAGGTATCTTCGGGGATTGAGGAAAGATAGGCGGTTGGAGTGGTCAGAACAATAAACCGGTTAATATAGTAGGCATAATTGCGAACGGATGTCGGAACCTGCCCGCCGTATGTGGGTTGATTATCCTGAAAGTCCGGAGGGTACTTGTTATCGTCGACCCGATACGATTCAAGGGCTGTGGCAACAGTTCTCATGTCGGCTTTCACTCTCGAAACCTTGGCCCGCGTCTGCGCTTCGAGAAAGTTCGGCACTGCGATGGCAGCCAGAATGGCGATGATTGCGACGACGATCAGCAATTCGATCAGAGTGAAGCCACGATGAATCTTCCCGCCTGGATGGCACGGTACAAAACAATAGGACATAATGGTCATCTCCGACAGCTTTGCGGTTTGGGTTTGGATCTACTGGTGCAAGTTGTTGCGGGCAAATTTGCAGATGCAATCAATAACGCTACCGCGCACCAGGTCTAAGGCGTGGAATAAAGTGCAATCAGCCTCGCCGGCATGGTTGCAGGCGGCCCCGGCTCGTTGTCAAAGTCATGTCATTCACAATAGTCATCTGGAAATCTCAATCACATCACGGTAAATTCCTGCAGCTTCTTGCGCGTCGGCTACTTTGCTGCCGCTTTATCGAGTCCATCAAGCAGCGGGCCAAATGCATCCCCGATCTTTGTTTCCGGCGGGAGAGGCGGCGGCAGCTTCGCGAGACAACGCTGTAGCACGGCAGTTAGATCAGGCATGGGAGCGACTTTATCAAGGTACGCGCGCATCTCCTTGTCCGCCGCGGCAAGAAAGGCGGTGGGGTTCCTTTTATCCCGGAGCCGCAGCAGACGCGCCGCACTCGTGAGCTGATCGGAATCAACCAGCACTATCCCGGCTGGTTTCTGCGGCTCTTCGCTGCCAAGGCTTTTAGCATCCATGCGCCATAGAAATTCGGGGACGTTGGGGCTGTTGAAAAACCCTCTATCTTTGTTCGACCCGTTCAGGGTCGTGGGGATATTACGCTCAAGATCCGCAGGTTGCACCTGCGGCTATTCATGTTCGACACCTCCGGTGTCGGTTTTTCAACAGCCCCACGGTTGACGTTTCCCCCAATTTTTGGCGCCGATATGGGTCTATTTTCCACGCTTTCGAGGAGCATTGATTCGCTGGGCGCGTGCATAGGATGGGATGGGGCGTGCGCCTCAGGAGGTGAACGGGTGTCGCGAGTGGCATGCCGCCGCCAGCATCGCCAGGTACACTGCGCGATCCTCGGGCTCAAAGATCACCGCCGCGCGATGATTGCCCCGAGACGTGATGTGATACGGCTCACCCGTCACAACAACTCTTGCAAATCGCGGGATGAGGCATTTCGGTAGCGTTCGACGTGCTCAACGCAAAAAGAAAAATTCCACGTCCTGAATTTTCAAGCGGGGACCCTTCAACGAATCCAGCCGTTGAACCAGCAGAAGTTCCGGCTATATTCAGATGACCAAAAAACCTGTCCAGCATGCCATTATATTTGGGTTTCTCGTTTTACTAGTCGTTTTTGCTTTTGTTCTTTATATTACTGGCGGGCGGTTATGGTTCGGGCCCACACGCATTTCGGTAGGCACTGATTTTGCAGACAGCATGTTTAAATTAGGTCGCCCAAATCGGCTTGTCATACAACCAGCGGAACGCTCGTGTATTGTTCGCGCTGAGTATTCCGCTGGAAATGCTCTGTTTGGGTATTGGTCATATTACATTGAGACCGATTCCACCGGCAAGGTAACAAAATTCTTTGCGGATCGATTATGAAATTGGGGCGCGCGCGGAGTTCCGCAATTGCCGTCTATGGAAACCTGGTGTAGATCTGACCCAGCGTATCTCTTTGTGTTCGAAGGATCTCGCCACTGGAGATTGTGCCATTTGTCGAGTCGTATATCCAGCCGAGCGTGGTGTCCAATGTGCCAATCGTGTTGAATATCTTGTCGGGTCCGAGGCTGTACATCCGCCAGTAACCATAATCCGCAATGTCCCCCTCATTAAAGCCACTGCCAGGATCGGCAGCGAACTGGGCAATGTTATGGTAAATGAAAGTCATATCAAACAGATTGCCACTAGCGTAGGAGAGGCCTGTGTCCGGCGTCCTGTTGTTCGTACCTCCTATTTTGAAAACATCCTGCGGGACAGATGAGAGGTAAGCCACGGGTGTGGTGAGCTGCTGAGGCACACCTCGCCAAGCATTGCGCCTGGAGCTTCCGTAGCCATTATTCTGGTTCTCCGCCTGCCCATTCGGTGGCGCTCCAAGCATAGGCGGATATTTGTTATGGTCGACTGCGTAGGACTCCAGTCCGGTCGCCACGGTGCGCAGATCAGTGCGTGCGCGGCTGACTTTCGACCGCGTTTGTGCCTCGAGGAAGTTGGGGACGGCGATGGCTGCGAGGATGGCGATGATCGCCACCACGATTAACAATTCGATGAGCGTGAAGCCGTGCCGTCGCCGATCGCGCGAGATTTTGGGAACCATAGTACGTTTACCTTCTTAAAGAATATGAAAGATCAGAACCATTTACCAAACTGCTTGTGCCGCCGGAAAGTCAATGGGGATTTCCAGGAGCGAGACCGAGATCGGGTGCCGTCCCGAATGCCACTATGCAGAATTCAGGCTGATAGTGATGCGCTTACAAACTCATGTAAAATTAACATGATAACAGATTTTGAGACGATACAAGCTCGATTAGCATTATCAAGCCTCGGTGCACAATGAGCGTCAGCTCGGAGGATCGCGCATTGTGGAGGCGGAAACCCAGATGCTCATTCCAGTGACACTTACGCCGTCTACCCGCTTCCTGGTATACTAATGGCGGGTCTGTCTGGCCATGTGTCGGGTTTGGGTTGACACCGAGCGCCCGGAAATGGCTGCTTTGTCTTGATTAGCTTAGTCCCCAGTGGCTGTTTTAGCGGGCGGTTCACGCGGATGCGATGGGGAGAGCGCGGGTGGGCCTTTTGTGCTTCTGCCGGCGCGGAAAGGCAGTGATATGGCAGACTCTATTAACGACTTACTGGACGAGAACCAGAAGGCGGCCGAGCAGCTCCTACTGAACATCACCGCGGCAAAGGACCTCATTCACAATGTGAACGATAACTTCCTGGTGCCGCTTCAACATCGCGTGATGAAGGACAGCTCAAAGGATCTTGTCGAAGTGCTCGAGGAACTAAAGGCCAGGCTGGTAACGGAGAACACCGAGTTTAACCAGTACCGCGATAAGCTTACTGAGCATTTTCACCATATTGAACGGAAAGTTCACGAACTGGACGTCCGCGTCGACGACGTGGAAGACTCCCTTGTGGCCATGTGGGACGCGATCCGCAAGAATGTGGAAGTGCTGACTGAACTGACTGGGGAGCACGACGAGGAGGAAGAAGAGCGCTCCGGGAATCTGTTCGAACAGATAAGGGAGCAGATGGAACAGGTGACACATCAGCAGCAAAAGAAGGGGTTGCTCTTCGACGAGTTGCACGCCGCAACGGAAGCCGCGCAGGACCAGGTGGAACAGCTGGCCACGGAACACGACAGTGCCATAGATAGACTGGGCCAGGCGCTCGCTGAAAAACACGACACGCTGCAGGAGGTATTCAAGCAGCTGGCGGCTTATCACCTGGAGCAGGATGAGGAGACGTTCTCCACGGTGGGCGAGTCCATATCGCGCGCCGCAGAGAATGTGCTATCGAAGCTCGGCGAAGAAGTTCCGGGATCGCTGAACTCCTCGGCGGAGGACGTGGTTGGCGGACCATTCAGTCAGCTGCTTGAGGCGGCGTCGCAGAAGCATGAGTCGCTGGCAGAGGAGATCCAGCAGATCCTCGAGAAGATGCAGGAAGTTACCAGCTCGCTCAACGAAGTAAAACCGGTACTGAACACCATCGAATCCATTGGCTGAGAGACGCACGGCGGAAAGGACGTAACTCATGGCACCCAGGGACGCGCAGGTTTCTACAGACGAAGCGATTCAGAACCTCAAGACGCTGCTTGGCACGCTACAGTCGGTAAACGAAAGCATGACGACGGAAATGGAGGAGATCCGCGGGCAGAATGACGAGCGTGAAAAATTTGTGAACGAGATCGACCACGAGATCGAGGACCTTACGCGTCGACTGAAGGAGTACGACGACAAGGTCGAGCAGGGTATGAACGCGGTTGAGAGCAACATCAATGAGGATTTCAAATACGACTTTTTCATCCGTATACAGGACATGACGCAGGCGTACCACCAAGAGGTGGACAGCACGATTATTCTGTCGAACGATACTCACGCGAGCCTTCAGAGCGCGCACGAGCAGTTCATATCGGCGCATGAAGATTACATGCACGTGGAGTTGGAATCGCTGGAAGTTACCAGTGGGATAAGCGATGATACCAACGCGGCGTACGAAGCGCTGCACACCAGCCTGCAAGAGGCGAAGGAGCACGCGGAGTCGCACGTTGCAGAAGCCGGCGAAGCGCTTACTGGCGCGACCGCGCACCTGGCAGAGGACGCGGTCAATACGGCTTCTGAAGTCTTTGACGCCCTGGTGGATGCCGTCACTGGCGGGTTGATGGACACTTCCACGGAAACGTGGTCTCTTTTCAAGGAGCGGTGCGAGAACTGCACTTCAGATTTTTCAGGTTGGGTGGATACTATTGCAACCGAAACAGATGGGCTGGGGCGCGAAGCGCTGGAGAGTCTTGGCAAGCATCTGGACGATCAGCTGAAGTCGCCGCTGGAGCAGCTGTTCGACAAAGCGCGTGAAGATGGCGTTGCTTCAGTGATGGACGAAGTTGCAGAGCTGCTCAACGTGATGGGTGTCAGCACCACCGCCGCGGCAGCGCTTAGCCCGCTGCTGCCGGCACTCTGTGTTGTCGAAGCGGTGCTGGATGCGTTTGAGAAAATCCTCGAAGCTTTAACCCTCGGCGACTGACGGGTCAGGAAAGGTACGCGAAATGGATCCACGTGCACAGATGCTCGGCTCAATGGCCATCGAATTGCCTCGCGAGCTGAACACGATAGAAGGCCAGCTCCGCAATATCCTGGAGCTGTTTCACGAGTTTGTAAACAGTCTGAACGACAAGTACAACGCACTCGGCGATATGCAGACGGAGTTCGACGAAGCCCTGGAGTCGTATAAGACGATCTTCGAGGGGCACCACCATTACCTGGATGGCCTCATCGACAAGTTGGAGAACCTGTCGGCGTCGGTTCTTAAAGCCGTGAACGAGACGCAGGAGGATTTGGTCGAGGCACTGGTCGAGATCCAGAAGGAACAGATTGAGGCCATCGTGGAGCAGATGACCCACGCCAAACAGCAGAAGCAGGACTGGTGGGAGCAGTGGCGCAACGGCAGCATCCTCTTTCAGCAGAAAGCGATGGCATCGCAGGCGTCACTGGAGAAGAACGTGTCCGAGGTGCAGGACTTCGTGAAATCGCTTGGACACCTTGTGGCGGAGGGGCGCGAACTCTCGGAAGCAAAGGTGGAGACGCTGTCGCAGCGAATGCAGCAGGTGCACCATGACGCCGGCGAAAAGGTGCAGCAGATGAGTACGCTTTTTGAGGAGATGCACGAGCAGTTCAGCCAGCAGCTCAACACAGCGCGCGAGCACCAGCTTGGGCCGCAGATCGGGAAACTGCTGGAAGGCTTTGAGCAGAAACTTACGGGCGAATTGACGCCGAAAATGGATGAGCATACGAGCGGGCTGGGCGAGTGCGTTGCTCAGCTTGCGGAGCAGCTCATCAGCTCCCGGGATCGATCTTCATCCGTACGCCAGGAGCTTGCGCCCCAGGCCGACGCCGTAAACGAGCTGGTCAATCCGATCGGCAGCGCATTGGAAGCAGCAAAGGAAGCGGTGGGCAAGGTCGGGCTGACGCTCGGCTGAGAGGGAGACGATAAATGGCAGAGAATGAGTTTGAGCAGGTTGCTGTCCACTGCGTGGAGGAGATACTGTCGTTCCAGCACCTTGCCAACGCGATGGAGGAAACTCTGACGGAGTGGAACTCCAAGCTGCACGAGAAGATTGTTGAGTATAACAACCACTGGGACGAGATAAAGGACGCTCACGATCAGCTGGTAACTACGCTCAAAGATGAGGTGCAGGAGCAAAGCGAAGAACTGGGTAAGATAACCGGCGAAATCGAAGCGGCGTCCAACTCGCTGCACCAGCTTCTCGCCAAGGCAACGGAGCAGAAATTTGTTCTGGAGGAGGCGACCCGTATTTTCGGCACGTCTCTAAAAGATTACTTCGAGAAGCACAAGGATCGCCAGGCCAAACAGGCAGACGCTCACCACCAGCTCATCAGCGCCTACGAAGAGAACGGTGCGGAAGTCGAGCAAGCGGACGAGACGATTGGGTCACTACTCAGCGGCTTTGCCGCGAAGGTTACGGAGCACTCCGAACACACTGGCGAGCGGATGGCCCACATGCACGAGCAGCTGGATCAGCACGCCGAGCTGGCCGGCCACGAATACGAAACACTGGCACAGCAGCTGGACGAGGTGCACGAAGGCGCCCGGCAAAAGCTGACGGAGCACCAGGAAGAGCTGTTGGGGTCGTGCATCGAAGTTGCCGGGATGCTGGAAGAGGGGCTCTCGCAGAGCGTCGGCCTGCTTGCCGAGGCCGCCGAGGCGCTTGGTGCAGATTTCAGCGGTCTTCGTGAAAAGGTGGAGGAGATCGCCAGCAACCTGCAGGAATCTGCGGATGACGTCCACGGCGAGCTGCACGCCACCGCACAGGGGCTGGAGAAATCCGTGGAGACCCTGGGCGGACTACAGAAGCTTCTGGAAAAATTTAGCTGACGCTGGCTACTGGAGCGCGCGTCCGTTTTCTCTCCCGCCGATCATTTCTGGTGTCGAGCGCAACGGCTGCGGCGGCGATGGCATCGATGTCCTTTCACGCCGTGGAGCCGCATCGTAAGCGCGTTGCTGTTATTGGCACCGAGATGCGCCGCCATTCGCATGCGCAGCATTTCATCGATCGGCTTCTTCTCGGCTACACATGGGCGGGAGAGTGGCGCATCCCAGAGGTCGAACTTGTCTCGATCTACATGGACCAGTTCCCCGACGGCGATCTTGTCCGCGCACGGGCGCAGGAGCATTGTGTTACGATCTACCCGAGCGTTGCCGAGGCGCTTACCCTGGGTACGTCGACGCTGGCGGTAGACGGAGTCCTGATCATCGGCGAACACGGCAATTATCCGCGAAACGATAAAGGCCAAACGCTTTATCCGCGCTATGAATTCTTTAAGCAGGTAACGAAAGTGTTCGAGTCGAGCGGTCGGAGCGTTCCGATCTTCAACGACAAACATTTGTCGACAGAATGGTCGAAATGCGCGGAAATGGTTGCGGAATCAAAGAGGCTGGGATTCGTGTTCATGGCGGGCTCTTCGTTGCCGTTCACGCGGCGGATGCCGGCCGTAGATGTGCCAACCGATACTCCGCTTACCGAAAGCGTATGCGCGGGATATGGCGAAGCAGACAGCTACGACTTTCATGGCCTGGAGGCAGCACAATGCATGTCGGAACGCCGGAAAGGCGGTGAAGTGGGAATCTGGCGCGTAACGGCATTACGCGGGGAAGCGATGTGGGAGCATGCCGCCTCGCGGCCCTCGACTGTGCGTTTGCTCGAGGCCGCGCTCACGCGAAGCCACACCCTTCCCGTCGAGCTTGGGTATCTTGCGCATGCAATCACGTTTGAATGGGTGCGCAGCGTTTTTCCGCAGGCTTGGGCATACTTCATTGAGCACCGCGACGGGTTTCATACGACGCTGTTCATGTTACCGATCCAGGATTTCAATTACGCCGGACTGAACGGCAGTACCGGACAAATCATCTCCTGCCAGATGTACCTTCCCATGCCGCTACGCGGATCCACAACGGCGGATTTTTTCAACCCGCAGATCCGAACTGTCGAGCGCATGGTTGTCGAGAATGCCGCGCCAAATCCAGTCGAACGGACGCTGCTGACATCCGGAATGACACTGGCGGGCGTGGAATCACTGCACCGCGGCGAGCGGGTTGACACTCCCGAAATGGATGTGCGCTATACGGCACAGAAAGAATCGTTGTACTGGCGCGATTAATGGCGGACGGCACACGGAGTGCGCCTGCTACTATCCCGAAGTGGAAAGTTGAACTCATGAAACAATTGCTGATCTCTTTTTTGATAATCACCGCGGGTGGATGCCGGCTGCCGGCCGCAGAAGTGATAAATGTGGTTCCACTGCCGGCGCAGTTCCGGGTATCCGGCGAACCGTTTATACTTAACGCGTCGACGCGGCTGCTGCACGGTAGTGGCAGTGGTTCATCGGAGACAGCGGGACTGCTGGCGGACCAGCTTCGCATGGTGACAGGGTTTCCGATCGCCACGGGGCTGTATGAGAGTGGTACAACTGCCACAAACGCGATTACCCTGACGACGGACGGCGCGGACACTGCACTTGGCGAGGAGGGTTATGAGCTGATCTGCTCGGCGCAGCACATCGTAGTACGTGCTCCACGCGAGGCGGGTTTATTTTACGGCACACAGACGCTGCGCCAGCTTCTGCCGCCGCAGGTCGAATCCAGGACAACTTCCACTGTCGCGATGCAATGGCAGGTCCCCGGCGTTCGAATCTGGGACCGTCCCCGGTTCGGGTACCGCGGGTTTATGCTCGATTCGAGCCGCTACCTGCAAAGCGAGGAATTCGTGCGGCGCACTATCGACCTGATGGCATACCATAAGCTGAACCGCTTTCACTGGCACCTGACGGATGATCCGGGCTGGAGGCTGGAGATAAAGAAGTATCCGAAGCTGACATCCGTGGGCGCATGGCGCGAACAGCACGGCGGCTATGGCGGCTTCTTTACACAAGACCAGGTCCGCAGCATCGTTGCCTACGCCGCGCAGCGGCAGATCACGGTCATTCCGGAGATTGAGATGCCCGGTCACAGCGCCGCGGCCGTGGCATCGTATCCGCAGATCACGTGCGATCCTGTTCCCGATGCGGCTGCCACGAAAGTGGGAGGTGGTATCAACACGTACTGCCCCGGCAAACCGGAGACGTTCGAGTTTATCGAGAATACCCTGACGGAAGTGCTCGATCTGTTTCCATCTGCCGTTATTCACATCGGCGGCGATGAATGCAGCAAGGAGCGCTGGAAAGTGTGTCCGCGCTGCCAGGCGGTGATGCAGCGCGAATCCCTCGCCAGCGAGGAAGCGCTTCAAAGCTGGTTTACCGGGAAAGTTGCCGCGTTTCTTCGCAGCAAGGGTCGGAGACTGATGGGCTGGAATGAGATTATGCAGGGGGGCAGCCTGCCGAAGGATGCCATAGTGCACCAGTGGAACGATGACGAGGCTTCCATTAAAGCCGCGCGTGCCGGGAACGACGTGGTCGTATCGCGGGCAGCATGGACGTATTTTGATCACGCCTGGGATCGCGAGTCGCTGACGGGGCTTCACAACCTTCTTAAAATCCAGGGTGTAGGAGAACCGGAAAAGACGGGGTACGGGATCACGCCGCTGCGAAGGGTGTACGAATCGGACCCGGTCCCGCCCGGGCTCACCCCAGCCGAAGCCGCGCACATTCTTGGAGAGCAAGCGCAGCTGTGGACAGAGCTGCGCGCTACGGACGCGGCCGCGGATCAATACATCTGGCCTCGCCTCGTCGCACTGGCAGAGGCCTCGTGGTCCCCTCGCGAAAAGCTGGACTGGAAGGGTTTCACAAACCGGCTTAAATCCGCGCACTTCGAACGGCTTGCGTTGCGCGGACTCGGGAATGCTTCTACGGGCTCCGACACTATCGTGCAAAGCCTCACACTGCGATCGGGCTTCGAAGACTGATTGCGCACTGTTGCGCAAGCTATCAGGGGCAAGGAACTATGATAACCACACGACCATTGATCGGGTTGCTGTTTGCCATGTTTGCGTCCACAGCGTGTGCTGCAGCTTCAAAGCCAAATGTTCTGTTCGTGCTTACGGACGACCAGCGGTGGGACGCGCTGGGAGTGGTGCAGCGCGAGATGGGCGAGCGCGGGCGATTCCCCTGGCTGGAGACGCCGAATATGGACCGCCTGGCGGCGGGCGGAGTTCGGTTCCGAAATGCATTTGTCACTTCCCCGCTGTGCGCACCCAGTCGTGCGGTGTTCATGACGGGACGATACAATCACGTGAACGGCGTCGCGAATAACCACACGTTTTTTCCCGGCGGAGATAACACACTGCAGAGCCAACTGCACGATGCTGGATACATAACGGGTCATTTCGGCAAGTGGCATATGGGCGGACAGCGGGGCAAGCGGCCCGGGTTCGATTATTCGGCGAGCTTCATCGGCCAGGGAAAATACTGGAACTGTCCGTTCGAGATTAATGGCGAAACGACACAGACGCAGGGCTGGGTGGACGACGTGTCGACGAGTTTCACGATTGCCTGGATACGCGAACAGAAGGATAAACCGTTCTTCGCCATGGTCGGATATAAGGCACCGCACGGTCCGCACGATCCGCCGGAGCGGGCGAAAAACCGATTCCCGGACGCGGAGGCACGGCCGGTGCCGAATCTTCACACGCGCGCGATTTTCCGGGTGGATGAGCAGACCACAGTTCCAAGGAAACGGGCTGGCGGTGCCAATCTGCCGCATTTCCGCAGCCTCTCGGCGGTAGATGATTCGCTTGGCGAACTGCTGGCCGCGCTGGATGACCTTGGGTTGACCGATAACACCGTGGTGGTGTTCGCGGGCGATAACGGCTACTATCATGGCGAGCATGGCATCGGCGATAAGCGATCGCTCTACGAGGAATCGCTCCGCATTCCGTTTCTCGTGAGATACCCGAATGGCTTTCCCAAAGGGAAGACGAACGACTCAATGGTGCTGAACATGGATCTCGCGCCGACGCTGCTGGAATTGGCAGGCGCAGGCATTCCAAAGCAAATGCAGGGCAAGAGCCTGCTGCCCCTGCTGACCGGGAAAAACGTGGAATGGCGGAACTCATTTCTTGCGGAGTACTTCGAGGAGAAGGGATTCCCTACGACACCGAACGTAGTCGCCGTTCGAACCGCAGATGCAAAGCTGATCCAATACCCAGGGCACGACGAGTGGACTGAACTTTTCGACCTGAGGCGGGACCCTTACGAAACAAAGAATCTCATCGGCGAGGCGCAGAGCAGGGATCTCTTGAAGCGCATGCAGTCGGAATTTGATCGCCAGGTGAAGACGACCGAATACCGGATGCCCGACTACGCAGACAATCGCGGTACGACGGTAACCGCGGAGGCTGCGGACGCTGCAGACGTTGCGAAACCGGGGAAACAGCGCAAGCGCAAGTTACGTTGATCACGTGATGTTCAGCCGGCGCGATACTGTGCGAGACTAGTGCGGTGTCCCATAGATTCGTTACCTATTTTCAGTTTCCGGCGCCCCTTCAGGGCGCGAAACATGGGGCGCCGTAACACAGGGCTGCGGATTCCAAAAAGCCGGAATCCTGACCCTGGGCTGAGTTCCGCTGCACCTTCGGTGCAAAAAACTTTAGCCGGAATTCTGCGGCGAATTTCAGGGACAACGCACAAGTCGTCGGAGTGGGGCTCTGAATGCTGCTACAGAGACTGTAGAGCGTCACGTGTGACTTGAAGCGTGTGGTCGATATCTTCTTCCGTGTGCGATGCGCTGATGGATCCCTGCTTCGCGGGAATGGGAAAATGGTAAATGCCGCGGTGTATGAGCGCGGCACGGTAGGCGCGGTCGAAGTCTGCGTTGTGGTTTTCCGCCATGTCGTGCCAGTCGCGCGGGATGTGATCGCAAAAATACACGCAGAATGCCGAACCTATGCGGCTGATCTGCACGGTGATGCCTTTCGCGGCGAAGAGTTCCTGCAGTCCATTCTGCAGGCGCGCGCCAAGTGATTCGAGTTTGGCGTACACCGCGCCGCCGTCGCGCTGAAGCTCCTGGATGGTGGCGATGGACGCGGCGACCGGTACCGGGTGCCCGTTAAACGTACCCGCGATGAGCACGCGCTTCTTCGGGTCGGCGTCGTCGAACTGCATCATGATGTCTTCGCGCCCACCGATCACACCGATGGGATGTCCGTTGGCGACTGCCTTGCCGAAAACCGAGAGGTCGGGCCGCACGCCGGCGATGGACTGGTATCCGCCGAGCGCACTGCGAAAACCGGTCTTTACTTCGTCAAAAACCAGCATTGCTCCATGCCGGTCACACAGTTCGCGCAGTGACTCGAGATAGCCGGGCTGTGGCGGGATGACTCCGACGTTCTGGAGTACCGGCTCGGTGAGAATGCAGGCTATGGGGTACTTCTTCATTACGTACTCCACGGAATCGGCATCGTTAAAGTTGACGATGTGCACCAGCCGGCGGGTTCCCTCGGGAATTCCCGCAGACATGCTGATGAATGGGTATTCGCCGGCGGTGACGCGCGGGCCGATTTCCGAAAGCGCCGGACTGACCTGTCGCGCGACCTCGTTGTGCCAGCCGTTGTATCCGCCCAGTGTAAGTATGATGTCGTCGCGGCCGGTCCATGCGCGGCTGAGACGGATCGCATGCGCGGTGGCTTCCGTCCCGGTATTCGTAAGCTGCACACGTTCAAGGGACGGAACTGCGGCGCACAACATATCGCCAAGCTGTGCTTCCCATGGCGTAGTCCCGCTGCCCATGAGGCTCCAGCCTTCGTCCATGGCGCGGCGCACCGCGTCGTTTACTACCGGAACATTGTGTCCCAGCAAATGCGGCGCGAACGCGGCGTGGTAGTCGATGTACTCATTGCCATCGGCGTCCCAGATCTTCGATCCCTGTCCACGTACAAACGAAATTCTTGGCGTGGTTTTGCGGTTGAGCGACACAACGCCGCCGGCGATCGACTCGCACGCGCGCTGGTAAAGTGCTTCGGACTTTGGATATTCTGTAATCTGCGGGTTTGATTCCGTCACCTGATTAGACCCTCAGCAATACTCACGCATTCCGGAAGTGGCTCACCATCCTGAAGCATTATTTCGATCGAGAGCTGCGCCACTTCCTGCATATTTCGAATGGCTTCATCCTTTGATGTGCCGGAGGTAGCCCAGCCCTGGCCTTCCAATCCAGGAACATACGCGAGCCATTTGTCCTCATCGGGTTCGACTCGAATGGGAAAAGTGTATGTCTTCATCGGTACTCCTTCGCTTTAACTACGATATGCCGTATGCCAGCCGATAATCACATGCACCGAGTGTACCAATGCTAGTGAGGTGTCCCAGAGATTCATAACGAAATTTGCGCGCTTTCCGGCGCCCCTTCAGGGCGCGATGTAATTGTACCGATATCCCAGGGCTGCGTCGGCCACAAAAAGCCGTGGCCTCCTTACCCTGGGCTCTGTCCCGCTGCACCTTCGGTGCAAAAAACCTGAGGGCTGCGAATTCCAAAAAGCTGGAATCCTGGAAGTATGCCGCGAAATTCTAAGACAGCATACGAGTGTATCGAGCATTGCGTCACCAGTCGCCAACGCTGCCGTCGGGATAGAATGTGCGCTGCAGGACTTCCTGCTGGAACGGGTGTTTTTTCACTTCGGTTTCGTTGATCTCAATCCCAAGGCCGGGTCGATTGCCGGGGCGTACAATGCGGCCCTTCTTCTCCACGGTGAAGGCTTCGCTGACGACATCCTGCCGCCATGGCACATCCATGTGCACCGTTTCGCAGATGATGTAAGATGGCGTGGCGAAGCCGAACTCGAGCGAGGCTGCAGTGCTAACGGGCCCCTGCGGATTATGCGGCGCGACGGCCATGCGATAGGCCTCGGCCATGGCAGCGATGCGGCGCGCTTCGGTGAGGCCGCCGCAATGCGTGATATCGGGCTGGATGACGCTGCACGCGCGACGCTCGAACAGCTCGCGGAACGCATGAACGGTGACGAGGCGCTCGCCGGTGGCGATGGGTGTGGTGACTGCGCGCTGGATGAGGGCGATATCTTCGATGGTCTCCGGCCAGCACGGCTCTTCCAACCAGTAGAGCCCGTAGGGTTCGAGCGATTTGGCGAACATCATTCCCATGCGAGGGGAGGGGCGCGCGTGACAATCGACCATCAGGTCTATGTCGTCGCCCACGGCTTCGCGCATCGCGGCAACGCACTTCTCGGCGTAGCGGATAGGGCGCAGGCCTTCCAGCGGCATGGTTTCCGGCACCGCCATTGTTTTCATCGCGGTAAAGCCATCTTCCACGGCCTGCTTCGCGAGATCGGCAAATCGACCGGCATCGGATGGCGATGTCTCGTAGAAATCCTCCATCCGACCGCCGCCAAGGTGCGAGTACGTGCGGATGTAGTCGCGCACGGGTCCGCCCCAGAGCTTGTGGCAGGGAACGCCGTGGACTTTTCCGACGATGTCCCACAAGGCGATGTCGATGCCGCTGATGGCGGTGCCGCGGACGATTCCGTTGCCATGCCAGAAATGCTGGCGGTACATCATCTGCCACAGGTGCTCGACGCGGGTGGGGTCTTCGCCGATCAGCAGTTGCGAGATGTCCTCGATAGCGCCGACGACGGCGCGCGTGTGCCACTCCAGCGTCGCCTCGCCCCAGCCAATCAGACCGGGCTGGTCGGTGACGACTTTTACGAAGATCCAGTTGCGCATGCGGGCGTTGCAAACGAGGGTTTCGATGGCGGTAATTTTCATGAAAGCAATCGCCGCAAAAAAGCACAAAGGGCACAAAAAGGATCAGGATAGAACATATTTTTTTATCTCCAGTTTGGGTCCGCCGAAGTTTATGAGCAGTCCGTGCTCAATACGGCAGGCTCTGAGATATCCAAGAAGTTGGGCTACATGTTCGTCGATAATCGCTCTACATGCTTTTAATTCAACAACGAGACACTGCTCAACAAACAGATCGACCGCGTAGGACCCCAGTAGAGTGCCGTCTTCGTCATATACGCTAAGAGGATACTGCTGCTCAACCTGGAGTCCTAGCTTACGTAACCGGTTTGCAAATCCATTCTCGTATATTTTCTCAAGATGCCCATTTTTATGGTAAGTATGAAGTGCGAAGCTTGTTTCGCGAACCTGATCGCAAAGAAGAACAATTGGATCCTTCATGATGTGCCCTTTTTGTGACTTTTGTGCCTTTTTGTGGCTAGAATCGCCCGCTGAAGGTGATGACGAGTGCAAGGATGCCGAGCACAAAAAGCGCCCACCACAGGGTAATGTTGTTATACCATCGGTCGCCAAGGTCCTCGGTAATGTTCAACTTGCGCCAGTTGATCGTCATGTCGTCGTTCACCTGCTCCGGGCGCGGCCGCGGGGTGAGCAGGCTGACGGTTACGCACACGGTAACGCACAGCAGCCAATTTACGAAGGCTTGCATGGCGTAGGGCTTCAACCATGGTAACAGATCGGGCCATTTTGCCACGACGATTTTCATGAAGATGCCCGCGGTGAATCCGACCACAACCGCGGCAATTGCACCAGGTCCGTTGATGCGACGGGACAGCACTCCCAGCAGAAAGATCGCGGCAAACGGTGGTGCAAAAAACGCGTACATGGTTTGGATGTAGACGAACAGTCCGCCACCGAAGAACTTGCTGATATTTTCAATGTTACGCGCCAGCACCATGGCGATGCAGAGGATGACGCCGGTGGTGACGATCCCAACGTTGACGTAATGGCGGTCAGGCGCGTCCCGTCGCATCCAACGCCGGTACATGTCCATCGTGAACATAGCCGAGGTGGAGTTGAGCACAGACGTTACTGTGGACTGGATGGCGCCAAACAGTGCCGCCAGGAAGAATCCAAGCAGTCCGGCGGGCATCAGTGTTTGCAGCATGTGGATATATGCCTGGTCTCGCTCCTTCACGGTGACGCCGGCGGGCTGAAGCAGCAGTTCCGGCGCCTTTGCGAACAGGATGAGTCCGGGGACCACAACGATCGCGGGCATCAGGATTTTCATAAATCCGGCGAGCACGATACCCATGCGCGCATGCCACATATTGCGTGCGCCCAGCACGTTCTGGATCATGTACTGGTTGATAACGTTGTACCACAGGCCGACTGACAACCAGCCTACCAGAAGCTGTGGCCATGGGTTGGTGGCGTGGGTAATGGGCTGAATGACGGAGAGGCGGTTATAGTCGTCCATGCGTACGATGTTCTGTGCGTTCTTCGCAACAGCTTCCGCCCATACACCGCTTTTTGCCGTGTTGCGCTCGATCATGATGCGCCATCCCTCAACCAGCGAGTGTGAATCGCCAGAGAGCATATAGAGGCCAAGGATGGTGACGGTCAGCCCGCCGGTCACCATCACAATGACGGTAAAGAAATCCGTCCACGCGACCGACAGCAAGCCTCCATACATTGCCCACATAGCCGATGCGATTCCAATCGCGACGATACAGTAGGTAAGGTCCCAGCCGAACAGCTCGCGCAATGCCAGCCCGCCGCCGTACAGAACACCGGCGAGGGCGGCCACGATGTTGCTGATGATGCTGACAACGGCGAAGAACTGCCGGAGAAATGGATGGAAGCGCTTCTCAAGAAATTCGGGAGTGGTAAGAACTTTGGACGAAAGCAGCCGCGGAATGAAGAACCAGATGAGCAACGAGAAGGTCCATACGTTACCCCATTCCTGCGCCGAAACGCAGATACCGAACACATAGGCTGCGCCGACCATGCCGATGAAGTGTTCGCTGCTGATGTTCGCCGCGATGAACGATCCACCGATGACGTACCATGGGAGCGTTCGCCCGGCGAGGAAGTAGTCGTCGGCTTTGTGCTTCTTTTTACGCCCAACCCACAAGCCCACGGCGCACAAGCCGGTAAAGTAGATCGCGAAGACTACATAGTCGAGGGTCTGCAGGCTAAAACCGGTCATCGGTATTCTGAATGAGGAAAATGGAATGGGGAACGTGAAGAGCGAAGAGCGATGAGCGAAAAGCGAATCTGTGCACAGCACACCGTTTGAGAATTTCGTGGATCTTTGCGGCTGTTGCGCTGTGGTTCCATTTTAGTCCGCCTTCTCATCCACGCACACCTGCCGCTGTGTGCCAAGGCCGTCGATCCCGAGTTCCATTACGTCACCCGCTTTCAGGTACGTCGGGGGTTTCATACCGAGACCAACACCTGGCGGTGTGCCGGTGGAGATGATGTCTCCCGGTAGTAAGGTCATAAACTGGCTGAGGTACGAGATGAGGAACGGTACCCGGTACACCATCGTCGAGGTCGATCCATTCTGGCGCTTTTCCCCATTCACGTTCAGCCACATTCCAAGAGTACCAGGTTCTGGCACTTCGTCGGGCGTGACAATCCAGGGTCCCACTGGCGAGAAGGTGTCACAGCTCTTCCCCTTCACCCACTGTCCCTCGCGTTCCAACTGGTAACTGCGCTCGCTGATGTCGTTCACAATCGTAAAGCCGGCGACGTAATCCATTGCCTCAGTTTCACGGATACGTTTTGCGCGCCGCCCGATCACGACAGCCAGTTCCACTTCCCAGTCGGTTTTCAGGCTGCCGAGCGGAATCATCACGTCGTCGTTTGGACCACACAGCGACGTTGTCGATTTCATGAACACAACAGGCTCGCTGGGAACCTTAGCTCCGGATTCGGCCGCGTGGTCTGCATAGTTAAGCCCAATGCAGATGATTTTGCTGGGATCTGCAATGGGCGGACCAATGCGCCCGGGGTTTTCGACTCGCGGCGCGGCTTGCGTATTGGCGGCGAGCCACTCCCCCACCCTGGCGATTGCATCATCTGCGATGGTGGAGCGCGACCAGTCTGAGATCACCCCCGAGACATCGACGAACCCACCGTCGGGCAGAATAACTGCCGGTTTTTCGCGGCCCGGCTCACCAAAACGCATCAGCTTCATTCGTATTCTTCGAACTCCATTCTGAAAGGAAACGGTTGCAGAGCGAATGCGGGGCAGACAATTCACAAGTTCAAAAGCTTAGCTCGTGTGCGACTTTCAAATGCGTCGAAGTCGACATGCACCATAGACATTAACTTCCAGGACCACCTATGATTTCCAGGCTATCCGGTTGTGCCGCTGCGCTGCTCATTTTCAGCTGCGTTAATGCCCCAGGCGCGCCGTCGAAGGTCACCTTCGACGAAAACGGCGTGCTGCAGATTGATGGTCGCAAAGAATTCGTGATTTCATTCAGCATCCCGCCGCCGCCCGGGGGAAAGACGCCAGATGGCAAAGATGGATGGGCTGAGCTGAAGGAAGCGGGCACCAATTTCTTTCGGATCGCCGCGCGCAAAGACGAACCGCAGGGCGGCGAAGCTGCAATCCGCAGGCTGCAAGGGTGCCTGGATGCCGCGGCGCAACACGGCATGCACTGCTGGGTGACGATGAACGAGTTGCCCAGCATCAAACCGGGCGACACGGAAAAAGAACAGAAGCTACGCGCAATGATTGCGCGGTTCAAAGATCATCCAGGGCTTGGAGCATGGAAGGGATATGACGAGCCGGCATGGGTAAAAATGCCGCACGAACCACTGGTGGCTGCTTACAAGATCTTCAAGGAGATGGATCCGCACCATCCAGTAATTATTATCCAGGCACCGACCAAGGCATCGTTGCCGCTGGAGCCTTATGCCGCGGCGGGTGACGTGTTTGGAGTAGACATTTATCCGGTCGCATACCCGCCCGGAAGGCACTCGGATTTTGGGAATCGGGAACTGAGTGTGGTGTCGGATTGCACGAAATGGATTCGCGCCGCAGTCCCGGGCAAGCCAACATGGATGACGCTGCAGGTGGCGTGGGGAGGCGTTGCATCGACAGGTAAGCGGTTGCGGTTCCCCAGTTTCCATCAACAACGGTATATGGCTTATGCCGCCGTCATAAATGGAGCGCGGGGCTTGAACTGGCAGGGACCTGCGCTGCCATCGACGCTAAACGAGACTGATGCACCGCTGGAATGGAACTGGACGTATTGGCGCAAAGTGCAGAAAGCACTGGTGGAGGAACTTGGCGTGGACAGCCGTGTTAATCCCGCGCTGGTGATTGCAGACTCGAAGATGCCGGTGAAGGTAGAGGGAGCCGACGACGTCGAGTTCTGCGTTCGCGAAGTTGGCGATGAAATCTTCGTGCTGGCCGCAAAACGTGAGGGCGAGACGGCCAAGGTGAAGTTCACCGGCCTGACCATTCCCGACGGCGCGGGGGCCGTGCTATTCGAGGAGCCACAGAAGGTTCAGGTGAGGGGTGGTACGTTTGAAGATTGGTTTGCGCCGAACGATGTGCATGTGTATTGTCTGAAACGGAGGGGGCATGAGTAGCGTGACGTACGATGCCACAGGAACAAATCGCAGATGTTAGCCTGGATGGGTGTGCTGGCGCGTCGTCTGCGACAACTGTGACCGAAGCGATTTGATCGCTTCAAAGTTCCGCACGTGTCCCTGAGGTCCGATGGGCGCGCAGTTGTACTTCGCGCGATAATGGGCTTCACGCATGGCCAGCTTGCAGCCTTCGATAGCGGCTGCGAAGTCACGATGGCGAAGCGCCTGTCGGATATTGTCCCGCTGGCTATAAAGTTCTATACGTTCTGCCAGTTTGTGAAGGTCGTGCATGATGAATTATTGAGCGTAAAGCGTGCCGTGGGCGCGAAGTGCATGCGGTGGCAGGCGGAACTCGGAACGCGTTACTGGAGTTGTGCGGTTGGCCCAGGCTGAAGCCTGTACTCCGAACGAAGGCTGAAGCCTGTACTCCGGAACGATTGGTGGCTGGTGGGCTCCGGAACGCGTTATTGGAGTTGTGCAGTGGCCCAGGCTGAAGCCTGTACTCCGAACGAATCCTGAAGCCTGTATCCGGAACCTGTACTCCGGAACGATTGGCTATAGCTTCATTCCGCCCATGGCAAGGCCGCCGACGAAGTGTCGTTGGAAATACAGAAATATGAAAAAGGTCGGCAAAAAATTAATCGTCGCGGCGGCCATATTCAAGCCGAAGCTGGCGCTCGTGTCGGCAAATGTAGCCAGCCCGACGGTGAGTGGACGCATCGCCTCGCTCGTCGTAAAAATCAGCGGGAACAGAAAGCTGTTCCACGATGTGATGAAGCCCAGCGTCAGGAGTGTCGCGATGGCGGCTTTGCTCAGTGGCGCAATCACATGCTGCACTGTTTGCCATGGGTTGCAACCGTCCAGCGCGGCAGACTCCTCCAGGGTTTCGGGGATGGTATGCATGTATTGCCGCATCAGGAAGATGCCGGTTACGCTGAGAAGGTGCGGCACCGTCAGTACCCAGTAGGTATCTATCCAATCAAAGGCATTCATCAACAGGTAGAGCGGGGCCAGCGTTACCTGGAATGGAATCATCAACGACGCTAGGAAGAGCCAGAAGATCGCCTCGCGCCCCCAGAACTGCTTGCGTGCAAACACGTAACCGAGCAGCAGCGACATGGCGGTGCTGATCGCGACGGGAATTGTTGAGATCAGCAAGGAATTGAAAGTCCATTGGAGCACAGAGGAACGTTTGAGCAGCACGCGGTAATTGTTGAACGTCGGGTGAGTGGGCACCCAGTCCCATGCACTGGTGAAATACGCACGGCTGTGCTGAAAAGATGCAGCGACCATGACAATAAATGGACCGACCAGGATCAGCAGCAGCATAAGGCAAACCGCCCACCATACGACGCTGCTCAGCACGGGCTTGCGCATGGTCAGTACCAGTCCGCCGTTTTGCCCAGCCAGCGCTTCTGCACCCATGTTACCAGAAGCACCATCGCCAGAAGCACGTACGCCGACGCCGACGCGTAGCCCATTCTAAAATTCTCAAATCCAGCCTGGTAGATAAAATAGACAATGGTTGTCGTGGCGTAGCCAGGCCCGCCCTGGGTCAGCAGGTACGCGGAATCAAAAACCTGGAACGCACCAATTGTCGTGAGTACGGCGACGAAGTAAATGGTTGGCCGCAGCAGCGGCAGGGTGATCTGCCGGAAGATACGCCATGGTCCCGCACCGTCGACGCGTGCCGCTTCGTAGAGAGGTTCCGGTATGCTCTGCAAGCCCGCGATAAAATACACCATGTTCCATGCGGCGCCTTTTAACAGCCCGAGCAAGGCGAGCAGCGGCAGCGCAAGTTGCGCATCCTGAAGCCATCGGCGCGGCGGCAGACCGACTCCGCGCATGGCAACATTCGCCATCGAGGATGGATCCGCCTGGAACGTCCATTTGAAGATCAGGGCGAAGACCACAAACGAGGTAACTACCGGCAGGAAATACGCAGTTTTGAAAAAGCCTGCCGCGCGCGTGGAACGATTCACCAGCAGCGCCATCAGCAGCGGCAGCGCCATCATTGGTGGGACGTAGAACAGCGCGAACAGAAAAGTTCGTTTCAGCGCCTCGTGGAATTTCTGGCTGTGCCACAACTCGATGTAGTTCTCCAACCCAACGAGGTTTGGTGTTCCGAGCACCTTCCAGTCGGTGAAACTCAGGAAGAAACTGGCTATCACGGGAAAGAGCGTGAAGACGCTGAAGTGGATCAGCGCCGGCACGACGATACATGCGACGAAAAGTTTTTCAGAGCCGTTGAGACGCCGCGCGGGGGTGACCGCACGTGAGACGCTCGCAGCAACTGGCGCGGCGGCGTTGCTCACTTTTTCTGATCCGCGATGAGAAATTCATTGGCAGCGGCCGCGCCATCCCTGATTGCCTGCTCCTCGGTCTTCTTGCCAAGGGCCGCCTGTTGGATCTCAGGCGCCAGCGCCTGCATGATCTGCCGCGCGTACACGCTTTTCACATCGGGACGGCAAAACTGCGCCTCCTTTTCCAGCGCGCTAAGTAGTGGATCATCTGAATAGAGCGCACCAACGGACCGCCTCGGCGGTAGAAACCCGGTCGTGCGGCAAAACCGCTTCATATTATCAGTCCGGGTCAGAAAGCGCAGCCACAGCACGGTTTCCTCAGGATGTCGGGATGCCGCAAAAATACCGAAGCCGCCAATACTGCCATAGCTCGCGCGCTGCTTATATTTGAGTATCGGCGCGACACCGAATCGCAACTTCGGTGCATCGCGCCGTAGCTGCTGAATCTCCAGCGGACCAACGCCCATGAAGTAACCGAGTTTTCCGGAGGGAAATTCCTGGCCCGGAACATCCGCCAGGTACGAACCGGGTATACACCCGTCCTTGAAGAGTCCCACAATAAACTTCAGAGCATCCATGCCGGCTGAACTGTCGAATGCCACGCGTCGTCCGTCCGGGCTCAGCACCTCCCCCCCGGCCTGCCACAGCAGCGGCCAAAAGGTCAGATTAAGCGTGTCACCCCCGAACACGTAACCGACCCCCCATTGATCGGGGTGTCCGTCGCCATTGTGGTCCTGTGTCAACCTGTGTGCCGCAACGTCCAATTCCTGCCACGTGGCCGGAGGCCGCTCCGGGTCTAATCCGGCAGCCGCAAACAGGTCCTTGTTATAGAGCGAAGTGGTAACCGTCCGCAGAATCGGGAATACCCACTGGTGACCATTAAGTGTAATGCCATCCATCACCGCGGGATCGTAGTCCGCGCGGTCTTCACTCGTCATGTTATCATCGATCGGGCGCAGCAACTTCTCCGACACAAGCCTTGCCACAAGATCCAGGTTCAGGTACACGGCATCGGGAGTTCGGTTGCCCGCTGCTGCCGTGATCATTTTCTGGATGCGCCCGGCCCAGGGCAGGGTTTCTATCTGGACCTTAATTCCAGGCTGCTCCTTCTCGAAATCGCGAACAAGCAGTTCGTACATCTCGCGATCACGAAGTTCCGGGAGCATGGGAAAGGTCCACATGCGCACGACCTTGCGCTTGCCTGCCTTTTCTGTCGAGCATCCGGCGAGCGCGAGCGCTAAACAGATGGCCGCGAGTCCGAGGACCAGTCCTCGCCGCAGTGGCGGTATGTCGAGCTTCGCATCCATGGGCGACGCAGCCCTGCCGTTGACAGCATGCAGGTGCAATGTAAAATTCCTTCTGCGTACACGGATGCAATCTTGCAGTCCGATATCTCGGCGCCACGCTGCAACCGAATGTCGACCCCCGAACACACTGCGCGCTACCTCGCCGCCGCTGACGGACGAGTCGTTTGGCAGGAGCGCGCCTTCGGCCCGCTTCCGCCGCTGCACGTGCGCGTGCGCACGCTCTTCTCCGGACTCAGCGTGGGCACGGAGATCGAAACTGTGAGGCGCAGCAAGAGCGGGACTTTGGCCGCGGACGCCAACCTTGGCTACCAGCTTGTGGGCGAAGTGCTTGAATCCGCGATTGATGGAATCGTGCCGGGGACACGCGTGGCGTGTTACGGTGGCCCCTATGTTCACCACGCCTCGATCGTGGAGGTTCCGAAACACCTGTGTGCTCAACTACCGGCGTCTGTCGTTGTACCAGATGGGGGGTATTGTGGCCTCGGCGCCATTGCTCTGCACGCGTTCCGGAGCACCGCAGCAGCCCTGGGAGAAATAACTGCGGTCATCGGCCTTGGGATGGTCGGCAACCTCATTGCGCAGATCAGCCGCGCCGCAGGATGCCAGGTGTTCGGCCTGGAGCCTGTTGCCGAGCGCCGATCCCTGGCGGGAGAATGCGGAATTGCTACCGCGGCGTCGACGGCAGAATTGTACGACCAGGTTCTGTCCGCTTCTAACGGCGCAGGTGCCGATGCGGTGCTCATTGCCGCAGGAAACTGCTCGTCCGATCTCCTGGAATTTGCCTGCTCTCTCGTGCGTCGCGCTGGTTGCATAGCGATCGTCGGACTTTGCGACGCTGCTGTTCCTCGCGAATCCCTCTTTCAAACGGAGGCGCGAATCCTTGTTCCCCGCGCCGGCGGCCCCGGACGCCGCGATCCACAGTACGAACGACTGGGGATCGACTATCCATACGAGCACGCGCGCTGGACGGAGCACCGCAACTTACACGAATTTCTCCGCCTGCTGGAAATCGGGGCGGTACAAATCAGCACACTCTATGATGTGGTTCCAGTGTCTGATGCGCCGGCGACATACGAGCGGTTGCAATCCAGAATGTCCGCGCATCTCGGGCACGTTTTTGACTGGCAGGGTCTATAGAGACACGGCTACGGAAGAGGGCTATGGCTATTGTGATATCCCATTAATTCGTTCACTGGTTTTGTGTGCCGTCCGAGTTCGAAAGCTTCCTGAAGTATGAGTATGAACTTCCGGGACGGCGCACTAGGGGTGGTCCACCGTTAGTTCGTAATCTGTTCTGTGTGCCGAATCGAGGTCAAATCTGCTCTTTGGTCTGGTGAGGAACTACTGATTCGGCACACTAGGGACCTTCGATGACAAACACACTGCCGGCGCTGAGAATACCACTCACGACATTGCCAGGAGATCCGATAAACAGCCGCTTTCCATCCGACGCCACCACATGGCCGAACCGGTCGCCCGGTGTGCTCTCCGGGTTTACAATGGTCAGAACCACCGCGCCGGTGCTTATGTCGAACAGGTACGCTGCGCCGGCATCGACTCCGCCGAAATCGTCACCCGGTGCTCCCACCAGCAGGTATGACTTCCCGACAAACGCGACCGATGTCCCGAACAGGTCGCCGGTATCAGGTGAGGGATTATCGAACCGCACCGGTGCCGCGCCCGTGCTTAGATTGTACAAATACACCGCGCCGCTCGTCAGTTCACCGGGAGCCCCCACAGCCAGCAGCCTCTTGCTGGCTGCCAGCGCTGCACCAAACCGTGCACCGGGTCGGCGGCCGGGCTCCAATATCAAACCGAAATACTGGCGCGTGCGTGCATCATAAACATATGCTGCGCCTGCGTTCGCCCCTGCGGGAGCAATTTGTCCCGGCGCTCCCACGGCTATCACATTGCCGGACAGAAAGGCGAGCGCGCTTCCAAATTCCTGGTTCTGCGAGATACTGGCAGGAAAAAGAATGCTGACCGGTAAGGAGGTTTTCTGGTCAAAGACATAGACCGTGCCCGCGTTGGACGTGACCGTGTCGTCTCCGGGCGCGCCCAGCGCGTACAGCTTTTTCCGAGCAGCGACGTCAGTTCCGAAATAATCCTGCGCGCTTAATGCCGGGTTCACAAACGTGCGCTGATAATTGATAATTTTTAAGCTTACAAGATAGCCATAGCCCGAATCAATCAGGCTAAAATCACCCTGCGGTTCGCCGATTACGACACTACGGCCGGCAATGGCGAGCGCGGCACCGAATGAAGTAAAGGTATCCAGGCCGGTGCGGTTAATCAACTGTCGAAACGAAAGCAGCTTCGCATCATAAATGGATACGGAGCCGCCGCCTACCGTTGAGTTGCTGTCGTAAGGAGCACCAATCACCAGGTCCTTGCTGGTTACGGCAACCTCCGCGCCAAACTGGTCGAGCAAACCTGGTTGAGGGTTATCTATCTTAAGAATAACGTCGCCCGGCAAAGCTGAAACATTTTGCTGCGCTGCAAAAACCAGCAGTACCAAAAAGCTGAAAAACTGAATCCGGATCATGATTTCACCCTCCCGAGGCAAAAGCTCAGCACCACAGATTATCGTATCAAGATAGCAGTGTACGCGCCAGACATTCGCCAGACAAATGCTCTGCGACGGTTTTTGATGACAAGGACCCCTGCGACTGCACGACCTGCCTGAATGTGGCGTGTACCCCTCAGCGACCTTAACTATGGTCCGGAAGAAGAAGCGGCGGTGCTTGATGTGCTGCGTTCCAGATGGCTAACGATGGGGCCACGAACCGAGGAGTTCGAGGCGCAAGTCGCGGCGTACCTTGATGTGAAACACGCGATCGCAGTGGCGAATTGCACATGCGGACTGCACCTTGCTTACCAGCTGTTGCTGGCTGCTTCACACTCCTCCAGCAGCGTGGCTTCGACGTCGAGTGGCACCGCACGCAAGCCCGTGGTGCTCGTGCCGGACATTACATTTGTCGCCAGTAGCAACGCAGCCATCTCCTCCGGCGCGCGGCCGACGTTCTGCGATATCATCGACCTGAAAACGCCAACTGCGCGCGCGACGCATGCCCAGGCTTTGATCGATAGCGCATCGGGCGCGGCGGCAATCTTTTGTCTCGTTCACTATGCGGGATTCGACGCGGGCACTGACGAATTTTTGAAGCTCAGCCGCGCGCGCGGCATGATGCTGGTGGAAGATGCGGCCCATGCCATTGGCGCCAGGAACTCCGCGGGCCAAATGCTTGGCACGATTGGCGACATAGGATGCTATTCCTTTTTTTCCAACAAGAACCTCGCAACTGGCGAAGGTGGATTACTGGTCACCAACAATGACGACATTGCGACGGGACTGCGCCTGCTTCGCTCGCACGGAATGACGTCGCTTACTTACCAGCGCCATCGCAGTAAGTCGCACGGTTATGATGTGGTATCCATCGGCCATAACTATCGATGCACCGAAATCATGGCAGCGCTCGGGATCGAGCAGCTTAAGAAACTCGACGCGGGGAACGAGCGCCGGCGACAGCTCTATCGCCTATATTGCGAGGCTTTTGGCGATGAATCGCGCCTGCTCGTGCCTTTTGCGGAATCGACGGAAGCCATCGACCGCGCTGCATGCCACATCTTCCCGCTGGTGTGTGCAGGTGCGGGGCTGCGTGACCGAATTCGCGACGCACTAACGAATGCCGGTGTGCAAACTTCACACCACTATCCACCGGTGCATACCTTCAGTTACTATCGCAAAACAGTGGGCGGCGGCGTGCGAATACCCGAGATGCATGAGCTCGGCGATGGTTTTCCACCGGCGTGGGCCGGTGGTCGCGCAGCGTTCCCCCTCGCGGCATCCGTCCACTACGCGGCGCGCCAGATCACTCTTCCGCTGCACCCTAACCTGAAGAATTCCGAGCTCGAGGAAATTGTCTCCATCGTGCTTCGCACAGTGGCGGAATCTTAATGTCTAAATTCCTGGCATGCTGTTTTGCTCTCTTAATGACGATGTTGAATATTGCACCCGCGGCGGGCGCTGCACCGCCGTGGCATACAATCGTCTGGAGCCGATCGACCGAATCCGAAAACCTCGCGGTGCTCGACCTGCAGCGGTACCTGGCGCAAGTCACCGGTACACTTCCAAAAATCCAATCGCTCACGGCATGGCGATCCAGCCCGGATCCTGCGCTTCTCGTCGGCTCGCCAGCTTCAAACGAATTCGTAAAGTCGCTCAGTCTCGAAAACGAGCTGACCTCGGCCGGCAAAGAGGGCTATGTCCTGGCGCGGCGAACTGTCCAAGGCCAGCCTGTCGTCATTGTGGCGGGGGCGACACCGGCGGGTGTGGTCAATGCGGTTTACGGGCTGCTACGCGAGCTGAACTATGGGTTCTACCTGGGAAGCGAAGCGATTCCGGCTTCCCTTCCAGACTCGCTTGCGAGCGAAACGATCGTCCGCTCTCCGGTATTGCGGGTGCGCGGAGTGCTCCCATGGTATAATTTCTTTAACAGCCCCACTACCTGGGAGTCTGAGGATCACCGCGCGCTCGTTGACCAGCTCATTCGCAGCGGAGCAAACTTTGTCGGGTTTCACAGTTACGATGTCGAGCCATTCGCAGCGTACAAGGACGAGGATGGGCGCACGACGATGGGCGAGCGGCTGCTGAACACCTCCTCGCCCACATGGGGTACACGCGCCGTTCCGACGAAGGAGTTCGCTGGGGGAACCGAGAAACTTTTCGACCAGCCCTATTTCGGTGCCAACTCCACACTGACCTCCAGTACCCGGGAGGTCGCGATTTTGCGCGAGAAGGAAATCCTGCGCGACGCCCTCCACTACGCAAATCGACGCGGTCTTCAGACGTGTCTCGGGTTCGAGGTTTCTTTGGACCCTACAGATCCCGCCGAATCCAATGCTTTCGCGGGGCGGCTGCGCGAGCTCCTGGAGTTTTACCCCATGCTCGACTACGTATGGCTATGGCAGCCCGAAACGCAGGGCGTCCAGGGCTACGGTGATTATCGCCAGCACATCCTGCCGGGCAAGCTCGCGCCGAACAGCAAACTTCCAGAGCTGGGTCGTAACCGCACGGAGGTGTTCAAGCGCGTGGTCGAGCGTACGGCCGGCGAGCGTCCGTTCCTGCAGGAAACAACGGCCGGTAAATCCGCACGCGCAATGGAAGGAGCCCGGCTCGAACAATACGCGCTGCATGCTCTCTCCATTATGAAATCCCACGCGAATCCGCGCACACGACTTGTTATTTCGGGATGGGGTGGCGATGAACGCCTGCTTTCGGCGGAATATTACCATGGTCTCGACAAGCTGCTGCCGAAGAGCGTCGTGTTCGCGTCGCTCGATCATATCGCTCCGCGTACTCGAATCGATCGCATCTACCACGAACTACCACCCGACCGCGAACGCTGGCCGATCCCGTGGCTTGAGAACGACGGCGATGAGTGGCACCCGCAACCTTATGTGCACACGTACGAAGGCCTTATGCGCGACCTCCTGCAGTCTGGCAGCCAGGGCGTGCTGGGGATCCACTGGCGCACGCGCGATCTGGAGGAGAACTTCGGCTATTTGATGGCCGCCGCGTGGAACCCTGGACTTACTGCACGCGAGTACTTCCAGGATCTTGCCCGCCGTTGTTATTCGTCGCAAATAGCCGCAGACATGGCGGAGATTCATGTACAGCTCGATGCGCTGGGATACCGCTGGGTGGGGGGGGCAGGCCAGGTAGAATGTGGGAACTTCGGATGGGGCCCAGGCATTGATGAGAAAGCAGCGCAACTCCACAACATCCGCAAACTGTGTACTGAACTTCTTCCGAGGGCGGGCAACGGCAGTGCTCGTCTGCAGTGGCTGATTGACTGCATGAACTGGAGTCTGAGCTACCGTAACGCGGAACTTGCTGCCACGCGAGCCGGGGAGCTGCTCACCCGCGCTGCCGCCGAGTCTACACAATCGCGCGAGCTCGCGGCCGATGCCCTGGCAGTTCTATCTTCAAACACACTTGAGAACGCGTTGCAGGCATACGCACGACGTCTCAGCACCCGCGGCGAATACGGCGTGCTGGCAACCATCAACTGCAAAGCAATGCCGGCCTGGCGCGACTTAGTCACCCGAGCACAAGAACTCGCCGCCCATGAAGACGTCTCCAGTTCCTCTTCTACCTGGACCGTAGATCCAAAAATCGTGGTTCCACGTTTTCATTCCACTGCGTTCGCTGGCGAGCCGCTTGTCATCAAATCACTCGTGCTTGGGGATCGGCCTGCGTTCGCACATGTTCGCCAACTCGGCCAGCAGACATGGTCATCACGGCCTCTCACCAAAAGTACAGGGCAGGTTTATCGCTTTGAAATACCCGCCACTTCCGTGCGTTCACCGGGCCTGCAGATTGGATTTTCCTTTTCAGAGGACCATGCCGAGGCTATGTCCTGGGGGCCGATTGCGATTACGGTGCTTCCCCGCAAATAGCCAGCTTCGCCGGGCTTTCACCGTTGTGTAGTTTCTTATTGGTTTACAGGGCGCCCGGGCACCCCGACCGTGGCGACCCGTGAAGCTGTCCGTCATCATTCCGTGCTACAACGAGGCGCGCACGCTGTCGACTGTTCTGGATGCGGTGAGGCGCGTGCCCATCGACAAGGAGATTATCGTTGTCGATGGGAACTCGAACGACGGCAGCCGTGAAATCCTCGAGCGCGAAGCAGCCGCAGGCGACCTTCGTCCCATTTACCAGCGGGATAAGAACGGCCGTGGGGGAGCCCTGCGCGAAGGCATCACGGCGGCCACAGGGGACGTGCTAGTCTTCCAGGATGCGGACCTCGAACTTGATCCGGCCTGCTTCCCGAAACTGCTCGCGCCCATTTCAGCGGGCCAGGCGGATATCGTCTTTGGCTCGCGCTTTCTCACCGGACGGCCTGACATGACGTTCCTCCAGTACTGGGGCAACAAGACGGTGAACTGGACACTCAATCTTCTTTGGGGGACACGGCTTACGGATGTTGAGACGTGCTACCAGATGTTCCGCCGCTCGACTGTGGACGGTATGAGCTTCGACCGCAACGATATGTCCTTCACGGTGGAACTCACCCTGCGGCTGGTCCGGAGCAGGCATTGTATTGTGGAAGTGCCAATCACTTATAATCCGCGCAGCCACGCGGAAGGGAAAAAGCTCTACTGGTCCGACGGCTTTATTTCGCTGTGGGTGCTGGTCCGTTACCGTGTATTGTGGTGGCTGCACCGTGAGTCTTAATCCAGGTTCCGGGAATGCACTTTGCGCCTTGGCATCTGTTCATACCCATAGAATTGTTGCGGTATGAATCTCCCCACAGAACTTCGTACCGCTGCGTGGTTTTACTCGCAGAACCCGGAAAATGGCCCCGCGCGTATGCGCTTCGAAGATCAGCTGGCGGCCAACGCCCACCCAGCTATCCTCGTTCGCCTGACCGACCAGTTTGCCACTCTGCCCGCGGTCGCGATCCCCGCCCTGCAGCGCCTGGTCGATCTCTCGCCGAATAACGTGGGGTACCTTGCGCGGCTGGGCATTTCCCACTATATGGCAGGCGAAGACGACAAGGCTACCTCGTGCCTCAACCGTGCGCGCGAGATCCTGCCGGACGATCTCGAAGTGCTGAACCTGGCGGCGACCCTGGCGCGCGATGATGACAGCAAGCGTGCCGTCTACGCCCGCATGCTCGAGCTCTACCCAGACCATAGGGCCGCTTTCGAAAACCTGGTGGTTTTGCGTAAACCCGAAGAGTAGGCCAACGGCGCGGATCCGTTCATGTGCGCTCGACGACTGTGATTACTGCGGTTAGGCGCTTTATCCCAGGCTTCAACGCTAGCAATGTTATAAACCCTTATAAATCAGTAGCTTGCAGAAGGCGGGAAATATTTGGCGTGCGTGCTGTGCAATTTTCTGAGTGTGATACGGGGGTCATGCGGAACGAGTTTCTGCGCCCTGTCGCCGGCTCACGTGAAGTTTGCGCACGAAGCGCTTAACCCCAGCAGCAGCAGGGTGTTAGGTCGTTATCAAAATAATTGAACAAACGTTCTTTTGTATTTTCTACATTACTATGATCACTAGACTTATGGGCCTCGAATTTTGGGCGGGCGTTGGCCAATGTTAAATTTCCGTACCTCATCACGGTATTTATGTTTGCTCAAGTCGCAGGACTGAAGACGCTCTTTGGCAAGCTTCACGAGGAGTTCGAGGCGAAACATGACCACTGAAAACATCCGCAAGATTGTTCTCCCCAATGGAGTTCGCATCGTGCTCGAACGTATCCCCTACGTTCGTAGCGCGTCCGTCGGATTGTGGTTGGATGTGGGCAGCCGTAACGAACAGGAGCCCGAGGGTGGGCTGTCGCATTTCATCGAGCACATGTTCTTTAAGGGCACTTCCACCAAGAACGCGTATCAGCTGAGCAACGAAATGAATTTCATCGGCGGTAACGTCAACGCCTTCACTACCCAGGAAAACATTTGTCTGAGCGCAAAGGTGGTCGACGAGAACCTTTCACGCGCCATTGACCTGCTTTACGAGATGTACCGCGACAGCATTTTCGACCCCGAGGAGATCGAGCGCGAGCGCAACGTGATTCTCGAAGAAGTGAAAATGTACGATGACACGCCCGACGAGCTGGTGGTCGACGTCTTCATGGATCACCTGTATGCGGGCAATCCGCTCGGGCGGCCCATTCTCGGCAGCGAGACTAACATACGTAATTTCAAGCAGTCGGATATCCAGAAGTTCGCGGGTAAGGAATTCGCGCCGGACCGGATCGTCATCTCGATTGCCGGCAACTTCGACTTGCGTCGTGTCGAGCCGCAGCTGCGCCGGCTGTTTGACCCGATTTCGCCAAACGGCTGGGAACGCAATCCTATCATTCATCCGACACCTGCGTACAAGAGCCACAACGTGGATCGCAAGCTGGAGCAGGTGCACTTCTGCATGGGTACCGACGCGCCGGATCGCACCAACGACGACAGGTTTGCGTTCGCCATTCTTAACACCGTTCTTGGCGGAGGCACCTCTTCACGGATTTTTCAGGAGGTACGCGAGAAGCGCGGCCTGGCCTATTCCATCGGCACGTTCGATATTTCGTTCAAGGACAGCGGCTGCTTTGCGGTAAGTGGCGGCTCCAGCCCGCGCAATATTGGCAAGGTCCTGGATCTGTGCCTTGCCGAGGTGAAGCGCATCTACACGGACTATGTAACTGAGGAAGAGGTCCAGAGTGCCAAAGAGCAGATCAAATCGTCCATCGTGCTCGGTATGGAGAACAGTTCCAACCGCATGAGCCGCCTGGCCGAGTGCGAGATCTATTTCGGTGAGTACGTTCCGGTCGACTACGTTCTCGAGCGGGTGAACAAGATCTCGGTGGAAGATGTGCGCGCGGTTTCTGAGAAATACCTCAAGGATCGGCCGATTACGTTCGCAGGCATTGGCCCGGAGAAGAAATTCGAGCCATACCTGGCGGGGCTGGCGTTCTAGTCCGCTGTCGTGCAACAAACTTACGTCTACGACTTTGCTCCTGACGTGGGCAAACCCCACCCCAGCGCCAGCGCGACCCCCAGAATGAATTCGGAGCAATATCACCGTAAGAACACCTGCCTGAAGCAGGTGAACGCCGCGATCGGTGTGAAACCCAGCCTCAAGTGCTGGATGGAACTGAACTAGGGCGCAGAACCTGGCAGTGCCTGCAAAACGCTCCCGCTACGACGTTCCGGAAAATTCACAAACTCAATTCCAGCCGGGATCTAACGATCAGGTCCTGCTAAACCTGCTCGGTATCACTTCTGCCGTGGTCATGGACCGCCTTGAGGCAAGGTCGCTCCTCGAGGCGCAGGAGTACTTCCTCACCAATGTGATAACAGAAGACACGCGCTTCACGGCCGAACTCCTTTGCAGCATGCACCGGCACTGGCTTGGCAGAATCTATCCATGGGCAGGTCAATACCGAATGGTAAACCTGTCGAAGGACAATTTCCAGTGGCCACCGTATGGTAACGTACCAAAAGGCATGCGAGCCCTTGAAGAAGGACTTCTGCGTCAACATACGCCCTGTACCTCCGCACCTGTTCCCGAACTGGCGCGCCGGCTCGCGGAAGTCCACGCGGAACTCCTGCTCGTTCATCCATTCCGCGAGGGGAATGGCCGCATTGCACGATGGCTTATCGATCTTATGGCGCTACAAGCGGGATATCCACTGATGGTTTACCGCTTTTCCGGCCCGCGAATGAAGCAGTTCAAGGCAGAGTACATCCACGCGGTGCGCCTTGGTTATGCGATGGACTTTGAAGCCTTGGCGGCCTTCTTCGAAACACGGCTGGAAGATGCCTTGCGCACCACGCGCCGCGCTGCCGAATTCCCGGGCCGACGCAAACCACGCGCGCCTTCCACGACCGAAGACTCGTAGACGTTGTTTGCAAGCAGGCGCATGCGAACTGTCTTGCTCGAGATGTAGACGTTGGTTGCTGCCAGCGTTTTCTTCATCGAATCTCCTTACAGCCACGTACCTCTGCAATTCGCATGCTGGATAAGTGCTCTACCCGTAGATTTCGGCTTGTCAAACGCTGATCCGGCAACCCGGTTCGCATGACTTCCGAAGGCAGCCGACAGGAACACCAGGACAACCAACCAGCTCCGCCAGATCAGGATTTCGGCTTTAAATCGGGGAGGTAAATCGGGGAGTTTCCCCAATTATTTTCATGCATCCCGGTTCATCTTACAATACCGCAAGCTGGGCAGAATCACGCACACAACCCAAGGCTTTTCTGATTCTCTAAACACATCGCACTTGCAAATCGCATCAGCGGCGGCTTGAACGCGGATCCATGCTCTTTCGTTCCTTCGCCTGCCGTTGGGCAGCCACCTCGATTTGCCTGTGCCTGGTTCTCCTCGGCAGTTCCGCCCTGGCCCAGCCACCCTCCAACTTCGACACGCAGAACGTTCAGCCGAATACATCCCAGCCCACGAGATCGGTTCGGCCGGATAACACCCATGACGCGAAGACGACGGACACAAAGCCATCCGCTGAGGAGAAGCCGCACGTCTTCGAACCCGTAACCTGGGGGCCGAACAACGAATATAAGCTGCAGTTTGGGGGCGACACGCGGTTACGGCTGGAAGATCGTCATAACTACGATCTTCGCGATGAGACCGGCGACAATGACAAGCTTGGGTTCCTGCGAACCCGGCTGAACTGGGATCTGAAGTACGGCGAATTCCAGCGCGCCTTCCTGGAACTGGTAGACGCCCGCGAGATTGACGCGCGCGAATTTCAGGGGCAGGAAAATTACGTCGATCTGCACCAGCTGTTCTTCGAGTTCAAAGATCCCTGCAAAGGACCGTGGGGTATTCGCGCTGGTCGACAGGAAATGGAACTCGGGCGCGACCGTAGATTGTTAGAGGCTTCCAACTGGGTCAATCTTCGCCGCAGGTACGACGGCGCACGGCTGACGTACCGCACGGAAGATCTCGACGCCGACATCTTCCTCGTACAGCCCAACTACTACGAGTTCCGCCGCGGCGATCGGGTCTACACGTCGCGCGGTCGCCGACGTACGGAGGAGTTCTTCTACGGCAGCTACTTTACCCTGAAGCAGTTTAAGCCCCATACCATCGAGGCATATTTCCTGGGCTTAAGCGACAGAGAGGATCATCGTACGTTCCCGCGTCCCGTTCGCAGCGAGGATGGCGTCTTTGGGTCAACAGATCGCTACACCGTGGGTTCGGCGATGTACGGGCCGCTGTGGAAACGGGAGGGCTGCGGCACTCTGAGCTACGGAATGGAAGGCGCCTACCAGTTCGGGCATCGCAGTACCGACCAGATCCGCGCATGGATGCTGCACGGGGATGTGAACTACCAATGGGAGCGGCCATGGAAACCGAAGTTCTCACTGATCGGAAACCTCGCCAGCGGTGACCGCCGCGCTGAAGACGGGCAGGCCAACACATTCAGCCCGCTGTTCGGCGCCAGCCACTCACCCTACGGAATTATTGACCTGGTTCGGCTGCAGAATCTACGGGAACTCGCGTTGGTCGGCAGCGTCGAACCCACTGACAAGCTGAAGGCGCAGCTGGAGTTTCACCGCTTCTGGCTGGACTCCAAAACCGACTCGTGGTACGATGGTCGGGGTACTTCGCTTGGTCGCGATGTGAACGGGCGTTCCGGGCGCGGGTTGGGGCAGGAACTCGCCGGCATCGTCACTTATAAGCTGACAAAATTCGTCACGCTGGAGGCAGGTGCCGCTCACTTTTTCGCGAATGGCGATTTTGCCAGTAACGTAAACCGTAACGACGGAGCAAATCTGCTGTACGTTCAGACCAGTATCAGCTTTTAGCGGATCCAATGCTCGAGCCGGAAAGCACGAAAGAACACAAGTCCTTCCCAGACGTTCTGATCCTGCTTTTGCTGTGCGCAGGCGCGCTGTTCCTGCGCTGGTATCGCCTGGACGTCATCAGCTTTCGCTACGACACCGCCGATGCACTATTCCGAGCCCGCGAGATTGCCCGGGGGCATTGGCCTTTGCTTGGAATTGTTAATTCCCTGGGCTTCCACAATCCGCCGGGTCTGCCATGGGCGATTCTGCCCGCGCTCATAGTCTCACCTTCGCCGGAAGTGGCGACCGCATGGTTTGGGCTGTTAACAATTACCGGCATCCTGCCAATCTATGGGATTTGCCGCTCGCAGATCGGGCGCTGGAGCTTTCTGCTTCCCTGCTCGGCTTACGCGCTGATGCCGAACATGGTAGTGGCTGGTCGCAATATCTGGGCGCAGTGGCTGATGCCCGCCATCTTCGCATGGGTACTGCTGTTTTTGATTCGCGCTGTTTTAAAGGGGCACCGGCCGTTGCACGATATTGGACTGGCATTAGCTCTCACCTGGATCGGATTGGCTGTTCACCTCAGCGGTGTGGTTTACCTTCCGCTGGTGCTGGTTTGTGCAGCGCTGGCCGCACGGCGAAATTCCTGGAGTGCCGCCCAGATTGGAAAAGTGCTGGCACTCGGTTGCCTGCCTGCGCTTCTGCTAGTGCCGAGTGTGTTCGATTATTTCAGGACCGAAGGGCAAGGGACTGCGCAGAAGCCCGCGCATATCGAGAAATTTGAGTCGCTGATGCCGCCGCCAGAACCCCTGCTTCGGCGCCTGCAGGGAAGCCTGAGCGGTGAATTCAACCTGTTTGCCAACACCGCGCAGGCGCGCGACGTGCCGAAGCACACGGCGCTGCTGAGCGGGTTCACAACTGCCGCAAAGGTTACGGATGGGCTGCTTTTACTTGCCGCACTTGTGGGAGTCGCCTGCGCTGGAATGATGCTGGCCCGAGGCAGAGGTGGTGCGGAACTCAGCTCAGGTTTCAGTGGCTTGTTGCTGGCATGGATATTTGTGCCAACGATAATTGGCTGTGTGTTCGCGCCACGCGCAAATTCAACGTACTTCACTCCGGCTATTCCAGCCCTGCTGCTGAGCACCGCGTTGTTACCACAGCTGGTTGCAAAGAAATCACGGCTTCGACGCGTATGGCTTTCGTCTGGCGTGCTTGCTACCATTGCAGTGGTAACCGTTTACATGCTTTTTAACGTCGGGCTTTTCCGCTCCATTGCTGCATCTCCTGTAGTGCAGGGACAATACTACATCCCGCTAAAAGATCAACGTGCGTTTGCAGAGGTGCTGGCGCAACGCGGCGTCTCGCAGCGGCGGCTGACGCATCTTAGTGGCGAATGGTTTCAGCGTCCGTACAACTATCTGCTTCGAGAAGTATACCAGGTACCCGAGGTTACCGCGGAACCAAAGTGGGCTGTGATGGAAGACGTCAACCTTCGCACGCGCCAGCAAGCGCGTGTGAAATATTTTTATTCGGCAGCGACCCTTCACCTGGACACTGTTGGGGCCGTGCTGTTTGACAGCGCTGAGAGAGCTAAGGAATTTGTCGACGCGTATTACAGGATTCCGACTGAACAGAACGTCGCGGAATAGCTACTAAGAAAAAAGGAATGGCTCCAGGGAGCCGCGCCCCAAGATTCGATTCGCTTCGCTGGAACCAATATTCCCGCCAACCAAAAGCAGGCGTGTTATCGTGGAGTCAGTTTGACTGCATCTGCGACAACGACAAATCCTGCGGTTGTCCAGCAGGACAGTCTTGTGGAATTTGCCCCCGCATTCATCGCATATGTGCCAAGGCTGTTCCATGCGCCGCCGCCGCTTTGCTGGTTCCGGGTTGCCGTGACGTTACCGGAGGAGGTAGTCACAACATACGGTGCGGTTGACGAACGGTTAGTACCCTGGGTCCACCATGCGTAAGCCTCATAGTTCCCGGCGGACGGTATCGTGTAGTTAAATGTGGCTGAATCGGAAAGAGCGGCGGTGCCACGGTAGCGATAATCCGCCCCGTATTTATCAGCTGCGGAAGTGCCGGTCGACCAGTTTGCGGATGCAGTGAAACCGGCGCTCGCATTGTCTACGATGATATCGCTGACCGGCCACAGGATTGCCTTTACGCCGTCGGCGAGAACGACTTTCGCAGACCCCTCCGGAATGCTGTCGGTGAGTGTGACGCTTCCAGTTCCCGCATTAATATTGTAGTCTCCCAACCGGACCCAGCGGCCACCCGCACGCGTCTGGTTAACGTTCACGGTGCTGGAGCCAGCCGCATGATCAACGCGGAATGGAGCCGCAGTTGTGCGATTGGTTCCCTGTGGATACCATACGCATACTTCGTATTTCCCGGTGGATGGAACGTTGAGATTCCACGTGACAGACGAACCGGACCCGCCGGACCTGTAGCGGTAGTCGGTTCCCCACTTGTCGCGCGCACCCGTGCCTGTGCTCCATGTACCAACGTAGGAGACGCTTGCGCTGTTGTTATCGACTTTGATCTTTGCCGGATTTCCTGTGTCGAGGGCGCAGCGCTCAATGAGCAACTCGCCCAGTGGCCCGAGTCCGGAAGTATCATATGGTGACGGCAGAGTGTCTTCGTTTACGTAGCCATTCGAGTAAACGGCAATGATCGCTTCCTTGCCGTTGGGCAATTTAATGTAAGCGATGTCGTTCAGATCTTCGTACGCGTTGCCGATTTTATTTTCATAAATCGTTCCCGGTGGCAAGCCCCAGCCCAATGGACCATAGGCGCCGAATCGGCTGTGCGCCAGCAAGCCTCGCATATAGCTCGTCGCGCCGGGCTCCACCGCCCCCTTCTGAATTTCAAGCATCAGAGAGGCCGCGAGCTTGGGATTCATCCGGTTCCCACCGCGATACTGCTCGATGTTCACTTGCTCGGCTCCCTCATAATTGCTGTTGGTGGGATACGTCTTGTTCATGGCCGTCATGCCTTCGAGCAACCCATGGCTCGACAGGTAGTTTTCGGGAAACAGGCGCTTGTTGTAGAATGGCAGAAAGCGCGAATCCGCGGTGGAAGTCACATCGACAATGTTAGCCTGGCCCGTGATCCGGTCGACCACGACTCCCGTGTCAAAGTTGCTTGAGACGGTGATCATCGGCCGCACATTGGCATCCAGGTAATTATAGGCCACCCCATTGATGCGCTCCCAGTACATGGCGGCTGCCAGGTAGGCGAGCTTCACTGTACTCGCGGGATAGGAAAGCGTATCTTTTCCAAACGACCCACGCTTCCATGCGCCGCCGGTACCGGGCACCAGCACGACGATGTTGCAGCGGGTAAAGTTGACGGACGGCCGCCTTGCCAGGAACTCTGTCCGGGCCGAGGCAACCTGGCTGTCCAGGGTCGCGTCATCCGTGATTGTAAATGCGGAGGTGTCTGCCAGCAATGGTGTGGGGGCAACCGCGAGAAGTAAGACAGGTACAACAGTACAGCGTGACCGCGCACGGTCAAAGAAAGGGAACTGCATCGAAAGAATGCTCCTATTGAGGTAAACCGAGGTGGAGGCCGCGACAGGCTGGTCAAATCGCCCGGCCAGACGACACAGCTTCACAACCGGGTCGAGTGGGTAGGGGTCCTGAATTGCGGATGTCAAATAAATGCTGGATTCCCTAATGGCGGCGATGGACAACCAGGGAAGTGGACACGCTAACATGGAAAGTTTCTTCGCTCGATCCGGATCCCGAATTGATCGCGAACGCGGCCGAGGCCATACTGGATGGAAAGCTCGTCGCGTTTCCGACGGAAACGGTGTACGGACTGGGCGCCAACGCGATGAGCGCGGCTGCGATAGAAAAGCTATTTACCGCCAAGGGCAGACCTGCAACTAACCCGATCATCATTCATATTGTAACGCGTGCACAGCTCGAACGGGTGGTCAGCTCATGGCCTGCCGAGGCTGAAAAGCTGGCCCACTATTTCTGGCCCGGGCCACTCACGCTGATATTACCGAAGAAAAATGCTATCCCTGCGAATGTGACAGCGGGCACGGCCATGGTGGGAGTTCGCGTACCCGACCATCCGGTAGCGCTGGCGCTGCTTAATAAGTCGAGTTGTCCAATTGCCGCGCCCAGCGCAAACCTCAGCAACGCGATTTCCCCCACTACAGCGAAACATGTTCTGAGTGGGCTTTCCGGTAGAATCGATGCTGTTCTGGATGGGGGACCGTGCAAAGGCGGGATCGAGTCCACCGTCCTGACATTGTCAGGAGGCGTCCCGCGGATTCTGCGGCCCGGTTTGATCGATCGGCCAACGCTCGAGATGGTTCTCGGTAAGCCGGTACTTGAAGATGTTAACAGCTTGGACGATACCCAGCCTCTAAGCTCTCCCGGCCAGCTGCCTCGCCATTATTCGCCCAAGACGCCATTGGAACTCGTTCAAGGTAGTGGATGGTTGCGTGTCGAAAGACTCCTGGAAGCTGGTCGAAAGGTGGGCTGGTTAACTTTCGGGATGGCTGTCGCGCAGGATAGAAGCCATCCCCGGCTTGTCACAAGGCCAATGCCGGCGGATCCGGTAGCGTACTCGACGCGCCTGTATGCTGCGCTGCATGAGTTGGACGCGGAGAATCTAGACCGAATCGTTTGCGCTGAGCCGCCCGATCGAGATGTCTGGACAGCAATCAGGGACCGGTTGAAAAGGGCGGCTGGACAAGCTGCGGAAGCTTAGCCCTCTCCGGCCTGCGTGTACACGCGCGAAAGCAAGGTCGTTTGCACCCCACCAAACGCGAAGAGCGACCAAACGCGAAGAGCCCTTCGAGAGTTGCTCTCGAAGGGCTCCGGCAAAAAATAAACCCGGCGGTGTTCTACTCTCCCATGCAGTTGCCCACATAGTACCATCGACGCTGAGGGTCTTAACGGCCGTGTTCGGAATGGGAACGGGTGGGTCCCCCTCGCTATGACCACCGGGATACCTGGAAACTTGTGTGTGTGTTGTGCGGCGCTTACGCGCGGCTGGTTAGCTTCTTTGTAAGAAGCTGGCTGAACAAGACGTGACTTGGATTAGTTTGAAGTAACGTTGAGTTGGGTTGGACTTTTCCAGGTGAAGAAAAGAAATAATTGTTAAGCCTCACGACCGATTAGTAGCAGTCAGCTCAACACATCGCTGTGCTTACACTTCTGCCCTATTGCCTCGTGGTCTCCGAGGGGTCTTCAGGGGGCTTATGCCCCGGGAACACTTATCTCGAGGTATGCTTCCCGCTTAGATGCATTCAGCGGTTATCACGTCCGGACATGGATATGCAGCGATGCAACTGGCGTCACAACTGCGTCACCAGAGGTCCGTACCTCCCGGTCCTCTCGTACTAGGGAGATCTCCTCTCAATATTCCTGCGCCCACATCAGATAGGGACCGAACTGTCTCGCGACGTTCTGAACCCAGCTCACGTACCGCTTTAATTGGCGAACAGCCAAACCCTTGGGACCTAATACAGCCCCAGGATGCGATGAGCCGACATCGAGGTGCCAAACCTCCCCGTCGATGTGAACTCTTGGGGGAGATAAGCCTGTTATCCCCGGCGTACCTTTTATCCGATGAGCGATGGCCCTTCCACA